>JAJTFA010000008.1 GCA_021299635.1 Sphingobacteriales bacterium | reverse complement strand
GAGTCCCCAGCATAACCTGATGGCAACTAAAGATAGGGGTTGCGCTCGTTGCGGGACTTAACCCAACACCTCACGGCACGAGCTGACGACAGCCATGCAGCACCTTGTTTTGTGCCCCTTGCGGGGAAGCCACCTTTCGGCAGCGGTCACTCACATTCAAGCCCAGGTAAGGTTCCTCGCGTATCATCGAATTAAACCACATGCTCCTCCGCTTGTGCGGGCCCCCGTCAATTCCTTTGAGTTTCAATCTTGCGATCGTACTTCCCAGGTGGCATACTTAACGCTTTCGCTTGGGTCCTGACTGTATATCGCCAAAACCGAGTATGCAACGTTTAGGGCGTGGACTACCAGGGTATCTAATCCTGTTTGATCCCCACGCTTTCGTGCCTCAGCGTCAGTTATGGTTTAGTAGCCTGCCTTCGCAATTGGAGTTCTGTATCATATCTAAGCATTTCACCGCTACATGATACATTCCAGCTACCTCAACCACACTCGAGACTTTCAGTTTCAATGGCAATTCTACAGTTAAGCTGCAGGCTTTCACCACTGACTTAAAAGTCCGCCTACGCACCCTTTAAACCCAGTAAATCCGGACAACGCTAGGATCCTTCGTATTACCGCGGCTGCTGGCACGAAGTTAGCCGATCCTTATTCTCACGGTACCGTCAACACATTACACGTAATGTGGTTTCTTCCCGTACAAAAGCAGTTTACAACCCATAGGGCAGTCATCCTGCACGCGGCATGGCTGGATCAGGGTTTCCCCCATTGTCCAATATTCCCTACTGCTGCCTCCCGTAGGAGTCTGGTCCGTGTCTCAGTACCAGTGTGGGGGGACATCCTCTCAGACCCCCTACTGATCGTAGCCTTGGTGAGCCATTACCTCACCAACTAGCTAATCAGCCGCATGCCCATCTTAAACCACCGGAGTTTTAGAGGAGTGTAGATGCCTACACGCCTCGTTATGCGGTATTAATCCCTCTTTCGAGGGGCTATTCCCCAGTTTAAGGTAGGTTGCATACGTGTTACGCACCCGTGCGCCACTCTCACAGTCGTATTGCTACAACTGATCCCGTTCAACTTGCATGTATTATGCCTGCCGCTAGCGTTAATCCTGAGCCAGGATCAAACTCTCCGTAGTAAAAGATTATTTGATTGTCTGACTTATGGATTTGAAACTCTTGTAATAATATTACAAGGGTCCGCTATTTCATCACTTCAAAGAACATTATATCAAAATGCCTTGCGGCTGATATTTCATATTTTAATCCCGTTCATTTCTGAAAGGGGGTTGCAAAAGTAAGCGTTATTTATATTTTGTCAAGATATTTCTTAAAATATTTTTTTGACGCCTCATTTTATTAATTCCATTATGGAATGAAAAACTATTAAAATTAGAACTTTTGCTAGGCACCGTTTTTGACAACGGGACGGCAAAGGTAAGTGGATATTTGTTATCTGCTAATTTATTTTAAAAAAACTTTATACTAGCTTGTTTTACAGGGGTAAAAAAAGGTACTTTTTAAACCGCTTATTTCTGCTGGTATAATTGCTAGGATGGCTATATTTTCGCAACTTATTATTTAACACGTCATTATATGAGTTACTTTAAGAAATACGAGAATATACTATCTGAAGCGAAAAATGCATTAATAAACAGGAATTATTATACCTCATATCCTGAATTGCCCAAATTCTATGGTGAAGACGGAGATTCTAAAGCGAAGGCATACATCAGTTCGGTAATGAATGGGAACTTTTCTGAGTTAATACAGGATGCTGAGATAGGTTTTGCAGGTGAGGAGATATCTCCTTACCTTCAACTAGGTCTTGGTGTAAAATATCCTCAGTCTACTATAGCAAGCTATATAAACCTTGCTCAACATGCATCAGATATCTGGAAAAAAGTTTCAGTAGATGAACGTGCAGGGATCTTAGTTGAATCGCTTGAACGTATTAAGCTGAGATTTTTTGATATTGCTTATGCAACTATGCATACTACGGGACAATCTTTTATGATGTCGTTTCAGGCATCGGGCCCACACTCGAATGATAGGGCGCTTGAGGCAATCAGTGTTGCACATACTGAACTAACAAAGCATGCTAGAGAAACAGACTGGATAAAACCAATGGGTAAGTTTGAATTAAAAATCCATAAAACATGGAAGCCTATACCAAGGGGATTATCCCTTGTAATTGGTTGTTCCACTTTCCCAATCTGGAATACATTACCCGGGGTTTATGCCAGTTTAATGACAGGGAATCCCGTAATTATTAAGCCACATCCTAGAGCTGTACTTCCTATTGCTATAGTGGTTGGTGAAATTCAAAAACTATTTAAAGAGGTTGGTATTGATTCAAAACTCATTCAATTGGCATGTGACACTATTGAGCATCCTATTACGAAAGATTTGGCTTCCAATGAAGCTGTAAAGCTTATTGATTATACCGGTGGTAGTGAATTTGGTAATTATATTGAAAGTTTAGGCAAAACATCATTTACGGAGAAGGCAGGAGTTAATTCAATTATACTTGATTCAGTAAATGATTTTAAATCAGTAGCGCAAAATATCGCATTTAGCGCCTCACTTTATACCGGTCAAATGTGCACTGCTCCTCAAAATATATTCATGCCTGCTGAGGGCATAAAGACCCATGATGGTATAATTTCATTTGAAGAGGCTGCTAAACAGCTATGTGAAGCTATTAGCGGATTAGTTGATAATCCTAAAGCAGGTGCAGCCACATTAGGTGCTGTTCAATCCGAGTTGACCTTAAACAGAGTTAAGAATTCTTCAAGTTATAAAGGTAAAGTAATACTTGACAGTAAAGCTATTAAGAATGAAGAATTTCCTGATGCTCGCATTGCGACACCGGTTGTTATTGAATTAGACAAGTTAGACGAGGCCACCTATTCGCAGGAATGTTTTGGTCCGATTGTATTTATTATAAAGACTGAATCGACCGCGGATTCAATTGAATGCGCAAAAAAGCTTGCAGCAACAAAAGGTGCAATTACCTGCGGAGCCTACAGCACAGATATCGCAGTGATGGAAGTGATAGCGGACGCGATGAACAGTGTATTTACTCCTGTGTCTTTTAACTTCACTGGAGCGGCCTTCATTAACTCTCATGCAGCATTTAGTGATTACCACGTAACCGGAGGAAATGCTGCTGGAAATGCAAGTTTTACTAATACAGAATTTGTTTCAAAGAGATTTGTTTGGGTTGGTAACAGATACGCATAACAGAGTAGCGTTTTTTGCCGGTATCCAATCTGGTATTTTATACTAGTAGACTTGGTACCCCTTAAACTGGATAGAATGAAATACGCCAAATGTTGTTTGTCTGCTTCCTATGCTAAAAGTGAAAATTGTTTGGTCTGACTCGTTTGCTGCCCCTGTTGTTTTTAGTGTTAACAAATGTTTACCTTGAGGCATTGTTACTCGAGTGTAGTTGATGGAGTATGGAAGCAATTGCCAGTTTCTGGTATCAGCCTGTTCAGTAACTGCATTCACAATACTCAGGGCGGCTCCTAAACGCTGATTTTCTTTTCGTACCATTTCCTCAGCAGCTTGCTTTAATGCCAACCTAATTAATGCTTCACTCAACTCTTTAACCATTCTATCTTCGAGAGATTTATATGCGATTGCATCTACATTTTCGGCCATTTCAAGAGGGGCGGATATATGAAGGGAATCGTTTAACAAAATAGCTTTGTTATAATATGGCTGTCTGCCGATGTACCTCGGGAAGGCTACACGAATTATTTTAAGCCTAGATAGGCTATTGCTTTGTTCGGAATCACCAACATAATATGGGAAATTAAGACCCAAATCATGGTTAATAAAATTAACCCATCCGCCACCTGCAGGAGAGATTGAAAAATTAATACTCGCCTCATCCTTGATAGGTCCGAAACCATTATTCCAGAAAAATATTAAGTTGCCGGAAGTTGGATCTTCAGGGATATAATTAAGTTTAAAATCGGCTTCGTATTTGCCTTGATCATCATAGAAGCCGCTTAAATGGGCGGTTCTAATCAAGTCTTTCTTCAATTGAAGTGGAACTGGTGTTGCAAGCTGCAGCTGATAATCGTCCTTGTATATCTCATAAGCGTTTCTGTAAGCAATGAAAGCATTATTATAATCACGTTGTGCATCGTAGATTATACCAAGCAAATTATGAGCAAAAGCATCACGCTTATATTTATTCTTACCTTTTGTGTAATCCGTTATTTTTTGCATTTTGATGAGCATGCGTTTTGCTTCAACTAAGGCTTCATCAAGGTTCCCCATCTGGGCATAGTTCACAGCTGTGTAGTAATGCAGCAGAATTTGCTCGAAAAATTCACCGGGGTAAGGCTCAACTTTGGGATTGGTAATAAAAGAAACAGCTTTTGCCGCAATGCTCTTCTGATAGTCTTCTATATAATAGTCGGCCAGCCTGAAATATTTATTGCTCTCCTCTGGCTTATTGTTCATCCAAAGTACTGTGCCTCGATTAAAATAATAAAGAAGAATATCTTTCTTCTTTTGTATGCTATTATCATCCAAAAGCTTCTCCGCTGACTCCAAATCTCCTCTATAAACTGCCTGCATCAGTGCTTCATTCTTCTGATAGTATGTTGCACATGAGACAATTATAAAAGCAGGAGCAAGAAGGCAGTAGAAAATACTGTTTCTTATGAAAGATTTCACGAAAGGAATATTGATAGCTTAGTTTTTAATATACTTCTTAATCTTTTTCTCACCAATCCATACTTTTTCATTGGTTTCAAGATTGGTAAGTTCTAAATTAATTTGATAAGCCACAGTTTTCTGGTTTTTATATTGGTCGATTATTGAGGTAATTACACCATTTAGCATAAAATCTGCTCCTTTTTCTTTACCCCATTTTTTACGGGTTTCTTCTGAAGCAAATGTTTGCTGATCATTTCGTTCTTCTCTTACTTGATTTCTTTCATCGGCAGATTGCACTACAGAGACGGTCCCTGAGTTAATAAATGCCTTCTCAAGATCTTTAATGAAGGTCAATGACTCAATATGCTCTGAGGATTTGTTTTTTACACTACCTACAATTACAGTTGGTTTTTTACTGTACTTCTGCTCGAATTCAGATCGCCAAGGGCGGGTTAGCACATCAGTGATCATTTCATTTGCTACCAATTTAGAATCAGTATCGTTCCAACGACCACTGATATCGGTTTGCTGA
This sequence comes from Sphingobacteriales bacterium, assembly GCA_021299635.1. Lineage (GTDB taxonomy): Bacteria > Bacteroidota > Bacteroidia > UKL13-3 > UKL13-3 > JAJTFA01. Next base: position 108,058 of record JAJTFA010000008.1, on the reverse strand, counting down.
TTTGGGTCGATTCTGGTTACCTTTCTGTTAGCGCATGAGGCAAAGAAGAAAATTGATGCAATTGCTGACGCAATTAATAATTTACGTATCATAACTTTAAAGATTTAGATTGTTTAATACAAATGGTGTTCCAAAAGTAATGAATCACAAATGAACTTTACATAAAACAAAAAAAGCCTCATATAGAGGCTTTTATAAATATTATTTAAATTTATTCTACTATTAATGTGCCTTGCATGGCCATCCAATGACCAGGATAGGTGCAAATATAGGTGTAGGTTCCAGGCTCCGGTGCTGTAAACTCTACAGTTACGGTGGCAGCCGGCTGGCTAACAGCGGAACCAGCAATTACATTTGGATTGGATGAGTTGAAATAGTTTTGGTCTTTTAAATTCAGGCCTTCCATGGCAACCTCTTTCTCGGTTCCTTGCTTCACAAAAACAATATTATGAAGCATGGCGGGATCACTTCCCTTGTTGGTAAGATTTACCTTAACGTTAGACCCTGCCTTTACTTTTAGCTCTTTGGTATCATAACTCATCTCAGCCATTGTATTGCCTATAGCGTTGATGGTGAATTCATAGGTTTGAGGAGTTGACTGTTGTTCTGAAACAGTGCTTTCAGTTTTTGGCTGTTGATTGCCACCGCCACAACTAACTAAAGCCAAGGCGATTGATGAGATGATGAATAGTTTTTTCATAAATTGTATATTTTTAAGATACATGATTAACGCGGAATTAAACCTTTAAGTTTTTTCTTTGCCTCTTCTTCTGCTTTCTTTTTTACTTTTTCCGACTCGGCTTTAGCTTTTTCTTCTGCCTCCCTCCTTGCTTTGTCAGCTTCTGCTTTTAATCTATCTGCCTCAGCGCGTGCCTTGGTTTCCGCTTCCTTTCTAACTCGATCAGCCTCTGCTTTTAGCTTTTCAGCTTCTGCTTTAACCTTTGCTTCCAATTCTTTCTTCTTCTTATCTACCTCTGCACTTAGCTGGTCTTTTAAATTACCGGCTTCTTGTTTTGCAATATCTTCAAGATTAGTTGAAACGGTGGGGTTGGTGAATATTCCACCTATTTTAATCCCCACATTAACTGAGCCTGACATATTTAGGTTTGAACCTGCTTTCTTGTTTACAGCAGCCAACATATTTTCTAAAGCTGCGTTGATATTACCTAATTCTTTGCGTGCTACAGGAGTAGTACCAACATAGTTAATGGTTTGATCTAATCCGGTGCTTCCGCTCAATGTTAGTTTGTGGCCAGCAATACTTAAATCAAACGGTTGGGTATAAACCCGTCCATTTTCAACCTTAAATTTTACATTCAAGTTGGTTAATGATGGTTTTTTTATCTGATCATTTTTCAATAATTCACCAATCTTTTCAAAAACTATAACTCCTTCTATATCTGCATTGGGAATTGTAAGCAGACCTTCTGCAAAGAGTGATTGAAAATCTGGATTCAACTTTTGATCTAGTTCTGTAAACAATTTGAAAGATGCAGACATATAGCCTTTTGTATGTTCGGCAATGGGAGCGATTTGTTTAACAGTATTAAAAGTTGAAAACGCTTTTTGAATATCTAGATTTCTTATTCCAAAATTCATTGAAACTGATGGTTTTTTGGGATTAAGTGTTTCATAAAACCCATCAATATAAATATCGGACCCTAATGTTTTTAGTTGAATACCATGAAAGGCCAGCTTCTGGCCGGTAACTTTGACCTGACCATTAAAGTCTAAAATTTCCATATTGGTGTACAACAACTTTTTAATCCTGCTGTTGAGGGTAAAGTTTATATTGGCGGGTATAACAGGTGCAGTGATAGTACTTGCATCAGAAGTATTATTCACTTCAACCTGAGGTCCAGAACCCATGAACTGATTCGCATCTAATAATTCAGCATTAACATTTAATGTGCCGTTCAAGGTACCTTTACCCAGAAAATAAGAAAAGAAATTGGTCAGATCTCCAGTTAAACCGATATCTGAACTGCCAATATAAGCATTGAACGAAGCCAATTTTACTACCTTTGGATTAAACTGCAGTTCCGCTTTGGAAATACTCAGTTTACCAGGTAAATCTGTTGAGTTGACACTTAAATTACTAATTGTTAATGCCCCAGAGGCATCAAAATCTTCATAATTGCCTTGCTGCACAGTGGATACTTTACCTTTAGCTTTCAGGTTGGTGTTGATTAAACCAGCTAATACAGTTCCTTGTTGCAATGGCACTATTTTAGACATGTTTGCCAAATTAATCTGACCTTGCAGTGTAGCATCGATATTAGGATCCTGAAGGGGATTTGTAACCAATAATTTTGCATCAAAGGGATCTCCTGCCAGTTCAAGATGAAATTTTGATAAATCAATTTTTGTATTGTTCATGTTACCGTCTGGATTGGTAACAGCCAAATTTATTTGAATATTTTTCGCGTCAGACGGAAGAGATGGATACTTGAACATAGCATTTTCAACCAATAAATTGAAAGCAAAGGAAGGGAGTTGATTTTGATTATAGGTGCCTTTAGCAAAACCATTGAAACCAAGCTTGCCGGAAGTTTGTACAGTAGTAAAATCCTTGGTGTATATGCCTGGAACCAGAGAAAGAAAACTCTTAAAATCTGATTTTGATGCGGCATATTTTAAATCAAGTTTTATATCATCATTTACCATTTGCACAAAACCATCAAATGAACACACTAATTCATTTAATCTAATTTCATTATTCTTAAAGGTATATTTAGAGTTTTTATTGTCGGCATCAATAGCTGCTTTAAACAAAGTATTAACCTTATTTAGATAGGTAATGCCTGACTGAGCTATTGTTGTCTCTTCGATTCCAAGCAACATATTCATTTCAACCTGATCACGGGTGATATCTCCTTCCAATGTATAATTCAGATTCACCAGTTCTGCTGATGTATTTGCCGCTAAATCATTGTATTTAATGACTGCATTCTTTACTTCAAGTTTTTTAAGTTCAATACGAAATTTGCCTGATGAAGTATCGACAGGTTCTTGAGCACCAGAATCGGAAACGAATTTTGCGATATCCCAATTTGCTTTACCATTTTTAAGGACAATAGCATTGATAAAAGGTTGATTTAAAGACACTTTGCGTATTTTAATCTCCTCGCCTTTGATTACAGACAATATATCCAGTGAAGCAGAAAACTCCTTCAGATATAATAATGTATCATTATCAAATTCATTTATTCCAATAATACTTAGGTTGTTAAGACCTAAGGTAAAATCAGGGAAGTTAGAAAAGAGATTTAATGTGATATCATCACTAAAATTAATTTTTGCATTTACATTTTCATTGGCTGTTTTCCTTGCCAGGTCTAAAATCTTTCCCTTAAAAAAAATAGGAACGAGCAAGGCGCCAATAACCATGAAAGTAAAGAAGCCTAAGAAAGCATAAAGAATTTTTATCATATAATATGTAATAGCTTATAGGAAACAAAAGTACGAAGAAAAATGGCATGCTCCCCTAAAGAATATTTGTTTTACAAGCAGGTCATCAATACTTAAGACACAGAAAGGAATAATTTAACCTATTTGAGTTCCTTATCATTTTTCCGTTTGAACTCATCCTTTTCCTGTTCCATTTGATTCATCTTTTTTTGCTGTCTTCTGTTTTCTTCTTGAGTTTTTTTGGCACTGTTGCAGGCAATGATATTTAAAATGCCTAGCAATAGAATTAATTTAAGAGTCTTCATATCAATAGCGTTATCCAAAAATACTGCCAAATTCTATTTTAGCCAAACCTCGGTAGCACCTCCACCATATTTTAATGGATCAGCATCATTAAAAACCTTTACCCAAGATTTACTTGTGCCTAGGAGATTTTTAATCTTATTCTTTAGAAAATGATTACCTACCCCATGTATGAAAATAATCTTCTGTTTTTTAAGCACGAAAGATTGCTCAAGGGCTTTCTCTGCAGTGAGCATCTGAATGGATACAATATCTGATGCCGAAAGTCCTTCTAAATCTTGAATTAGTTTTTCAGCATGTAAATCTATTTCATAATCAACTGAGCCTTCGGTAATAATATTTAGTGGGTTAACGGCAGATGATGCCGAAAAATCATGGTTTTTCAGTTTGGTTATATCGGCCTTAGGCAGCGGATGGTCAATCCTAAAGCATATTGCCTGTTTATTTAGGAAGTAACATGTTTTAAAAGCAGCAAAGAATTCCTTCTGAGATATTTTAAATGGCTTATAGAGCGCATGTTTGATGGTTCCTTCGTGCTCAAGAGGTAAAAAACTTATCTGAAAAAAAAGATTGCTCCATCTTTGAAAATCATCAATATGGAGGCGGGACAACTTAATTGTTTGCTCCAAACCTGCATCACTTTTCCACTCAAGATGATACTTTTTACCTTGGCAACAATAAACTGCTACCTGAATCCAGTCTGTCTCTGAGTTATGTAGGTAAAAATCGTACTCTGTATCCGTTTGCTTATCAAATGCTATATGAATACCATAGTGTATTTTTACGAAATGTGGTTTTTGCGTAGCCGCTTTAACTTCCTGTGGTCTGATAAATACATCATCTATTTTCACTATTTCTGAAATCAGAACCGGAATTTCAAAATCATCTTCAATTGTAACTCCAGCAGTATTCCCTTCAAGACGAGTTACTACGCCCTGCATATTTTCATTTACAAACCTTACTTTATCTCCAAGACTTACTCTGCTCATTTTCCTGCAACAATAAGAATTTCTTTTAAACGTGCTCCAATTGCTCTTAGATACAATTCAGCTATCTGATTTACATTATTCTCCGGACCAGCTTTTATTGTTAATGTTTCTGCACGAAGTAGTTCTCCTGTTTTATCAAATAAATTATAATGTATGGTGTATTCTCTATTATAATCCTGCTTTAGCCATTCTATTGTATTTTTATTGGAAGTGCCTATTTCGAATTGGGTAATATAGAGAATATACTGATGGTTATACTTTCTAAAGAGGTATGGAAAAATATCGCGTTCTGTTAACATCCCCAGCATTACCGCAGAATCACAAATCCAGAAGGCCTGATCTTTTGATTTTCTTGAATACTTTTCCAGAAATAACTTTTCCCTACTGCTCTCATATCTTCCTTTTTCCTGTGTAAGTTCCTTTTTCTGCTTGCTGCTATAAATCGTATAACGAGTGCAGGCATAAATACGATTCAGATCCTTTTCCCCATCCAAGCTATTTGATCGCCATAAATCAACCACATCAAAAGCTGAAAGTAATTGATGATAAACATTTAAATCTAATTGATCTCTTAGCTGATTCCTTATTTGAGGCTCACCCATTTTTGAAAATCTTGAAATATCCTGATCTGCATCACTGAAGTACATCATGGGCTGAAAAGGCACAAGTAATATTTTTGATGCAGTGGCGGTAGAGTCAGTTACGGAAGGTGAAAGCATATTCGTTTGGGCATGCGCAGCAGTGATGCACAGCGACAAGATAGGCAAGAATCGTAGCATTTGTTTATATATTTAAGTACAAACAAATTTAGGTGTTGATTTACGTTAGTAATCCACAACTATTTGGCAATAAGTTGCCAAATGTCGTTTCCAAAAATCAGTACCATCAGGGTAAGCAAGATAATCATTCCAACTGTTTGTATTCGCTCCATAGCCTTATCACTAAGAGGCCTTCCAATAATCATTTCTAAGATGAGCAATACAACATGGCCACCATCTAATGCAGGAATAGGAAGGATATTCATAAATGCAAGACCCAATGAGATGAGTGCAGTGAATAACCAAAATCTGCTCCAAATCCATTCACCACCATAAAATTTCGCAATACCGATTGGGCCCTGTACAGCCTTATTTGCGGGGATATCACCATTTATAATCCTGCCCCATCCTTTAACTTGTGCAGATATTGTTTCAACAGCCTTTTTAACCCCTATAGGGAATGCGGCCAAGAATGAAGGCTGAATTGTATCATAACGTAATGCTTCGGGATTAGGTGAAATTCCAATTTTACCCTCGGGAGTTACCTCTATCTCTGTAATAATTGTATCCGTATTCCTCAGTAAAGAAAATGTCGCCTGCTTACCCGCCAATTCTTTCAGTACAGACTGCAACAAATCGAAATAAGGCACAGGGATGTTGCTGACCGTAAGAATGCGGTCTCCCGGTTTTAAACCGGCTTTATCTGCAGGCAAACCGCTTACGGTTTCTGCAATGGTAAACTCAAAACGTGGGATAAGAAAATCAAGCTTTTCTGACTCTGCGTATTCCTTTGCAAAAGTTGCAGGAAGCAAGATGCTTGTATCAATTCCATTTCTTGCTACTATGTAGGTTGTATTCTCACCCAATATCTCGGACGAACTGAATGCGTTTTCAAAATAAATAATCTCTTTATTGTTTACACTTTTAAGTTTATCACCATCTTTAAAGCCGATTTTTTCAGCCAAATCAGAAGCCACAATACCATGTATAAGTGAACTATTGAGGGTATATTTTTCGCCATAGTGGTAGGACATCATGGCAAATATGAAAATACCTGCAATAATATTCATCACTACGCCACCAATCATCACAATCATGCGCTGCCAAGCGGGTTTGCTTCTAAACTCCCAAGGTTGTGCAGGTTGTTTCATGGCCTCTTTATCCATACTCTCATCAATCATGCCTGCTATTTTAACATAACCACCAAGTGGCAACCAGCCAATACCCCATTCCGTTTCGCCACGTTTGAAACTGAAAAGTTTTTTACCCCACGCATCAAAGAAGAGATAAAACTTTTCAACCTTTATACCGAAAGCCCTTGCAGCCCAGTAGTGGCCTAGTTCATGTAAAATAACCAAAATAGAAATGCCCGCAATAAGCTGGGCAGCCATAATAAGTCCTTGCATTTATTCTGTTTTAAAAAGTGTTGCAAAAATACGGATAAATATGAAACAAGCGTTTTTTCTAGATTAAAGACATTGCCACTTCCCTTGTTTCCTTGTCTGTTTGAACATAATCATCCAGCGTAGGCTGGTTTATATGCTTTACCTTTCTCATACATGCTTCATTCAAATCAGCAATCTGTAGAAATTTAATTTTATCTTTCAAAAAAGCATCTACAGCAATTTCATTTGCTGCATTTAATATACAAGCCATATTGCCTCCTGCATTCATTGCCTCATAGGCAAGTGCTAAGTTTTTAAAAGTATCCCAATCGGGCATCTCAAATGTTAAGTTATTCACCTCTGTAAAACTCATTCGCTTAAATGAAGAGGGAACTCTGTTAGGATAAAAAAATGCATAATGAATGGGAAGCTTCATATCAGGCAAACCCATCTGAGCTTTAATACTTCCATCATTAAACTCAACCATGCTGTGTATGATACTTTGCGGATGAATAACTGCTTCAATCTGCTGTGGCTTTAATCCGAATAACCATTTGGCTTCTATAACCTCAAGGCCTTTATTCATAAGTGTGGCAGAGTCAATTGTGATTTTCGCACCCATTTCCCAATTCGGGTGCTTCAAAGCCTGAGCTTTGGTTACTTCAGCCAAATCAGATCTTGTTTTTCCTCTAAAGGGTCCGCCACTGGCAGTTAAAATTACTTTATCAATGGTATTTAAATCTTCACCAACTAGGCATTGAAAAATAGCCGAATGTTCGGAATCAACCGGAATAAGACTTACACCATGTTCTTCACATAATTTGGTAATCAGTTCGCCAGCAACAACCAGCGTTTCCTTGTTTGCCAAAGCGATATGCTTCCTGTTTTTAATTGCCCTTATGGTTGGCAGCAAACCACTGTAACCAACCATTGCTGTTAAAACAGTATCTGCAGAAGTGACATCCATTATTTCTGTGATTGCCTTGCTTCCTGCAAAAACTTTTATATCCTCATTAGCCAATGCATATTTTACCTGTGTATACTTTGTTTCATCAGCAATCACTACATGATTGGGCTTAAACTCTAAGGCCTGCTCAATAAGCAACTTTGCATTGCTGTTGCCCGTAATCACCTCTACCTCCAAATAAGCCTCATGAGCTCTTACAATGTCAAGCGCCTGTGTGCCAATGGACCCGGTGCTTCCTAAAATGGCAATCTTCTTTTTATTTTCTTTCTGATGAAACATGAAAACCTGATTTAAATTTAAACGAACTCAACAAATCTTTTTTGGCGGATCGGTTATGCAATATAAGGAATTAACTTATCTGCAATTTCTCTGCTGTTGCTTAGGCGGGGAACTTTATTCTGACCCCCAAGTTTACCTTCACTCTTCATGTATTGAATAAAACTGTTTTTTTTCAGAGTGGATATAACCAATGGAGAAAGAATACCTCCTGAAATTAAGTCTTTGTAATAAATATTTTTCTGCTGCAGGGCAGCATCTACATCAGCAGCGAAAGCGGTTAGATTTTCTGGCAGATTTTCAAACTCAATAAACCATTGGTGAAAGGGCAATCCTCCCTCCGGTGGATTAACCTGCGGTGCAACGGTAAATTCAGTAACGTTAATTCCGTGCTGACTTGCGGCATAGGTAAGTGCGTAATCTACCTCTTCTCCGATTACGTGCTCACCAAACGCTGATATAAAGTGTTTGATGCGACCAGTAACTAAAATCCGATATGGATTTTTGCTAATGAATTTAAGGGTATCACCTATGCTATATCCAAATAAACCGGAATTGGTATTGAGGACTAAGGCATAATTTTTATTCAGCTCAACCTCCTCCAACCTTAACCTTACGGGTTTATCATCAAAATAGGTTTCAGTAGGAATAAATTCATAAAACATTCCATTGTTTGTTAGCAATAATAAGCCTTCCTCGTTTTGCGAATCCTGGTAGGCAATAAAACCTTCACTGGCGGGGTATGTTTCGATGGTATCAATTTGAGAACCTATTATTTGCTCAATCTTTGAGCGATAAGGCTCATAATTAACCCCACCATATACAAACAGTTGTAGTTTTGGAAAAATATGTTTGATGGTTTTACCACCGGCCTTAATGCTCAGCTTGTCAAAATACATTTGCACCCAAGGTGGAATACCGCTTATCAAAGTCATATTTTGAGTAAAAGTTTCCTCTACTATTTTCTCCACTTTTTCTTCCCAATCATCAATACAGTTGGTTTTGTAAGAAGGCATCTGATTTTTACGGAGATAAGCCGGCACATGATGATTAACAATGCCGCTTAACCTTCCGGTGAGCACGCCTCCTTTTTTATCTAGAACCGGGCTTCCTGAAAGAAAAATAAGTTTACCATCTACAAAAGAAGCATTACCTGTTTGAGCGATATAACAAAGTAAGGCATTGCGCGCTGAATTGATGTGGTAAGGTATGGCATCTCTGGTAATAGGAATATACTTTACACCGGAAGTGGTTCCGCTGGTTTTAGCAAAATAGAGCGGTTTACCCGGCCATAAAATATTTTCTTCACCCTGTGTAAGTCTGTCAAAGTATGGCCTCAGCGCCTCATAATCTCTAACCGGAACTTGTTTCTTAAATGCATCATAAGAATCTATGGCTGCAAAGTTATGATCGCTGCCAAATAGAGTATTTGCAGCTTTGTTAATCAGCTCATCGAGTATTTGTCTTTGGGTAAACTCAGCACGTGCTGCATCTTGCTTTACTTTTCTGTAAATAAATTTAGCAAATGGAATGGCGAGTAACGATTTTATTCCCATAAAAAAAGGCGCAAATAATGCGCCTTCGAATTTATTAATTGTATTGAACTTAATATGGATTTATTAGCTTTTCTTTTGGATACTTAACTTCGAAGCTAAATTTAACAGATTGAGATTTTTCCCCTTCTAACATTAGGTTCCAAGTTAGTTTTCCTGTTCCTTCATCATAGGAAGCACCTCCGTTAGACAACAATTTAACTTCAATTTCCTTTTCCGTTGAAATAGGGACTTGGTCTTCTACTACAATATATACTGGTTCTTTCCTCGTACTTCTAATGCTGATTTCCCATGTGCTATGCTCTTTTCTTATGGCTCCTGAAAAAGATTTGCTGCTGAAATCTTTTAACAAGGTACGCTGAATTTGAATACGTTTATCACGTCCCAGCGAAAGTATAATTGAATCACCTGATGTGCCATTGATAAATGTTTTGCCGGTATACGTACCGTCAAAATACACATTGGCCTCGCCACTTATCTGATTTACTAAATCATTACCAGATACCTTAGCTGTAACAAAAGCATCTTTATCTGCTTTGGGCACTACACCGTAGGCATAAACTGCATTCATACTATTCATGGTTAAATCAACCTGATGCGGATTATTATCTGAAGGAATACTATAAGCTGATGTAACATTGAATTCAACATTGACCTCACTTTGCAATTCTATTGCATTCCCTTGTGAGTATACCAATGCAGGCATATCTGATACCCTTGCTTCTACCCCTGCAACCGATTCAATATCTGCTGCTTTTCGCTCAGGCGCTACCATCATTTCTCGCCTTTTATAAACAATTGGCGATTGTGTTTTAAGGTAAAGTGTATTCAACTCCGGTTTAGTGCTGCCCTCATTCGGATTATTGGTGCTTAGCTTAAGAATTACATTATTCCAATCTTCGCCTGTTGCCTGTGTTATATATGCTTTACTAATCAACTGAAGCGGACTTTTAGTATCTTTTATACGAATATCATAAAAAGGTTTCCATGCTGCATTACCTGTTAAATAGGTTAACTCTATTCTTGAATTATTAACTGCAGCAAGTGTTTTAACTGTAATAACTATTTCAATAATGTTGTTCCCATTGTTGTATTCATCCCATTGGGACTGAAGTTTCTGCTGAATTGATTTAAGCCTATTCTCATTATTGGTGAGTTTGAGTAATTCTTCCCCAATTTCAATACTTCGTTTTCTGAAGAGTGCAAGTGCATCTTCCAAGTCCTCAATTTTCACTCCACTATTCACACCGCCAATTTGTTTATTGCTGATAAGCACTTCCTTTTCTAAAGAAAGTGCTTCTTTCTTAATTCTTACCGTCTCGAGTTGTTGCTTAATAACCTGGAGTGAATCTTCCAAATCAATCACGAGTTTGGGCTTCTCTTCATCCTTCAAAAAATTATTGCGCTGTGAAACCGAGAGTAAACTAACATTGCTTTCTGTTTTCACCTGAAGGCTATTGAGATTCATATACGGAGAAATACGGTCAAAAACCAATTGTGTAACCCCGGCAGCAAGATTAATTTTTGCACTACGTGTAATTTGGGCCTGGTTGATAAAAACCGTAACATTGGTAATGTTTGAATTAATGCGCTGCTCAGGCTGTGAGGCATTCAGCAGATTGCTCATGCAGCAGCATGATATGAGCATTACGATTGCAATGAAATATTTATTAAAGAGGGATGTTTCCATGTTTTTTTCTGGGCAGGTTAGCAACTTTATTTTCAAGCATTTTAAAAGCTTTGATTAGCTTTAAACGGGTTTCTTCAGGAAATATTACCTCATCAACAAAACCACGCTCTGCTGCGCGGTAAGGGTTGGCGAATAAATCACCATATTCTTTTTCCTTTTTTGCAAGTTCAGCTGCATGATCAGCGGCACTGTCAATTTCCTTTTTGAAAATAATTTCAGCAGCACCCTTAGCACCCATAACAGCAATTTCTGCTGTTGGCCATGCAAAATTCATGTCAGCTCCGATATGCTTACTGTTCATTACATCATATGCGCCACCATATGCTTTGCGGGTAATAACGGTTACGCGCGGCACTGTAGCCTCACAGAACGCATACAACAACTTGGCCCCATTGGTAATGATAGCATTCCACTCCTGATCCGTTCCGGGTAAAAATCCGGGAACATCTTCAAATACCAACAACGGAATATTGAAGGAGTCGCAAAAGCGAACAAAACGTGCAGCCTTTTGAGAGGCATGTATATCCAAACATCCGGCCAACTGTGAAGGCTGATTGCCAACGATACCAATACTTCTGCCGGCAAGACGGGCAAAACCCACCACAATGTTTTCTGCAAAGTTTTTATGTACTTCATAAAATGAGCCTTCATCTGCAATCTGTTCAATTACCTCGCGCATATCATATGGCTGGTTAGGATTTTCCGGCACAATATTCTTTAAACCTTCCCTTATTTCATTGGCACTTTCATAGGTAAAAGAGGGAGCCTGCTCTTCGCAATTTTGCGGAATGTAGCTGAGTAGTTTCTTTAATTGGTTTATACAATCTATTTCATTTGCTGCTGTAAAATGAGCAACACCACTTTTTGTTGAGTGCACGGAAGCACCGCCCAACTGCTCTGAAGTTACCTCTTCATGCGTTACAGTTTTAACAACATTCGGACCGGTTACAAACATGTAAGAAGTATTTTCAACCATCATAATAAAATCGGTAATAGCCGGGCTATAAACTGCACCGCCTGCGCATGGGCCCATGATTGCGGAAATTTGAGGCACCACACCGCTAGCCAAGGTATTGCGGTAAAATATATCGGCATATCCACCTAATGAAACAACGCCTTCCTGAATGCGTGCGCCACCGGAGTCGTTTAGGCCAACAAGCGGTGCGCCATTCTTCATGGCAAGTTCCATGAGTTTACAAATCTTTTCGGCATGGGTTTCACTTAATGAGCCACCAAATACCGTAAAATCCTGAGAAAATACATACACCAGCCTTCCGTTTATTGTGCCATAACCGGTAACCACACCATCGCCCAAAATTTGCTGTTTTTCCATGCCAAAATCCTTGCTTCGATGGGTAACAAAAGCGCCAATTTCCTCAAAAGAGCCTTCATCCACCAAAAAATGAATACGCTCACGCGCAGTAAGTTTTCCTTTTTTGTGCTGCGCTTCTATGCGGGCTGAGCCGCCTCCCTGAAGCGCCTGCTCGCGCTTGCTGGTTAGTTGTTCTCTCTTATTCATTGATGATGGTGTAGAGTTTTGTATCGATGTATTTGCCATTTTTTATATAGTATTTTAACAGGGTAGCCTCTAGGTGATAACCGCATTTCAAGGCTACTTTTTCACTTGCAATATTATGTATAAAAATCATTGCTGAAATACGTGCAGGTTTAAATGTGTGAGTAGCCCATAAAGTAAAGGTGTTAAGGCAACGGGTCATGATACCTTTACCTTGATACTGGGGAAGCAGGTAGTAGTCTACCTTTGCCCTGTGCTTGCGGTGCATTTCATTATACAATTGTAAGCCAATACTGCCAATCATTAGGTTATTCTTCGCCATGCGTATGGCATAATTCAAGTGCAGGCTGTGTTTTTCAAATAATTGTGCATTATATGCTAAAAACGTTTCAGCATCATTTCTGGTGTAGGGAAAAGGCAGCGTTAGGAGATTATCAATTATCTCAGGTCTATTGAGGCAATCCAGTAATCCAGGTATATCATCAGCAGTGAAAGTGCTTAGGTACAAATCATCAGAAACTATTATTTGCATACCACAAGCTTTTGTGTAAAAAATAAATTATCTGCAGTAGAACATTCAATGATATACATACCTGAGCAAATAGTTTCGATATCTAATGGTTTGCCTGGTTCAGGGTTTTCCCAACGGACGATGAGCTGACCTGAAAGATTTTTAATACAAATTGTAACCAAATCCCTATCAGGTATCTCAATTGTAAAAGATGTGTTGGCAGGGTTAGGAAAAATTTTCAAGATATTTTCTTTAACTCCAACTACACCAACCTTCCATTTACTCCATTGCAAATTATCTAGTAGCAATAGGGGATTACTGGAATAGGGAGTTGTTTCATCTGCCCACCACTGCAGCTTGCAACTATCGGGCAATTGTGTAAGCGGTGGTAGGTTAAGTTGCCGCTCTTGCCACTTTAACTGAATGGTATCTATTCCGGAAAATACAGGTATGATGGTGTCAAAACCGCCTGCTATTTCTGCACCACTTAGATAAAAACGAAATTGCAACAGGCCAACTTGTTTTGCCAATGCTGGCAAATAAAAATAATCATAGCTTAAACTCTGTGGAATTTCAGTAAGTGCAAAAGTGGCTGAGATACTGCCTTTGGGTTGAGAGGCGGCAGAATCATTCTCAATGGTCATAAAATAATTACCTGCAGTTGCAGTAAAAGGAATTAAGCCAACCATTTTCAGGTTGGAGATACCGCATCTACCTCCCAACTTTTGCCAATCTGTAGTACCTATGCTATCCGGTTCGAAAGAAAATAGGCGCTGAGCACGGCAATTAACCAACCACATAACAGCCAAAATAAATAAAGCCAATCGCATGTGGTGCAAGATACAAAAGCGGCACTTAAAATAGCATCCGTAAAAAAAGTATATAAATTATTGTTTATCTGATGCTTATAACTTGCTTATAACTTATTGCATCAAAGTTTTATAAACCCGTTTTTGTGTTTTAATTTGCTCCTTTAATCAATCAAAGGTGAATTCTATAAAAGAAGAAGTGAAGCACTTGTTTATTGAGTATCTGGAGAAAAACCAACAGCGTAAAACTCCTGAACGGTTTCATATCCTGGATGAAATTTACTCCAATAAGGAGCACTTTGATGTGGAAACACTTTTTGTGCATATGAAAAATCGCAACTATCGAGTGAGCAGGGCAACCGTTTACAATACTTTGGATTTACTGCTGGATGCAGGACTTGTAGTAAAACATCAATTTGGTAAGAATCTTGCACTCTATGAAAAAGCTTACGGCTACAGGCAGCACGACCATCTGATATGCAATAACTGCAATAAAATACTGGAATTTTGTGATCCGCGGATACAGCAAATCAGAAGTACTATGGGCGATTTACTTCAATTTGATATTGAAAATCATTCACTTCATTTATTCGGTGCACCTAAGGTTGATGAAAAGAATAAGTGCCTCACCTGTAAAAAGGAAATAAAAAAATAAAGTAATCATAATAGAATTAAATTTAACGTAACATGATAGATGTTGTTTTGGGTCTTCAGTGGGGAGACGAAGGAAAAGGAAAAATTGTTGATGTATTGACTCCGCAGTATGACGTAGTCGCTCGTTTTCAGGGAGGGCCCAATGCAGGCCACTCACTTGAATTTAACGGACAAAAGCATGTATTAAATACCATACCCTCGGGTATTTTTCATGAGCATTGCATTAATATCATAGGGAATGGTGTGGTTATTGACCCAGTAACTCTTAAAAAAGAAATTGAAAAAATTGCTGCAGCAGGAGCCAATCCAAAACAAAATCTGTACATTTCTGAAAAAGCACACCTCATATTACCAACGCACAGATTGGTTGATGCTGCCAGTGAAGCAAAAAAAGGCGAACATAAAATTGGTTCTACATTACGCGGTATAAGCCCAACCTATCAAGATAAAATTGGTCGCAGCGGTTTGCGTATTGGTGATATCATCAGTTCAAATTTCAAATCAAAATATGATACAGTTGTTTCG
Source organism: Sphingobacteriales bacterium (assembly GCA_021299635.1). GTDB lineage: Bacteria > Bacteroidota > Bacteroidia > UKL13-3 > UKL13-3 > JAJTFA01. The sequence goes on along the minus strand of JAJTFA010000008.1, from coordinate 92,711 downwards.
CACCACCGTGAGTTGCTGGATAGATTCTCTTTTGCATACAATCTGGCCGATCACGAACCTGCCTTTTTTGACGCCATTGAATTTTTGAAGCAGTTTCAAATAGTATCTACCGAATATTTCATCAATAACCTTATTGGTAAAGGCAAGAAAGTATTGGCAGAGGGAGCACAAGGCACCTTGCTTGATATTGATTTTGGAACTTATCCATTTGTTACCTCATCAAACACCATAACAGGTGGTGCTTGCTCCGGATTGGGGGTTGCTCCGCAACAAATCAAAAAAGTATTTGGTATTTTCAAGGCCTATTGCACGCGCGTAGGTAGCGGCCCTTTCCCAACCGAGCTAAATAATGAAACAGGAGAATTATTGCGTCAGAAAGGATTTGAGTTTGGAGCAACAACAGGAAGACCGCGCAGAACAGGCTGGCTGGATTTACCTACGCTGCGCTACTCCATTATGCTTAACGGGGTTACCGACTTAATCTGCACCAAAAGCGATGTATTAAGTGGGTTTGCAGAAGTTCCTGTTTGTGATACTTATGATATGAATGGAAAACTTACATCAGAAATTCCTTACAGTATACAAGATGCCCCCATTAAACCAAATTACAGGACTTTTAAAGGATGGAGTGAAGATTTAACCGGTATAAGAAACTACAACGATTTACCTGAGAACTTCAGGCTATACATAGATTATGTGTCGCAACAGGTTGGCCAGAAGATGAGTGTTATTTCAGTGGGGCCTGACAGGGAGCAAACAATACTGATATAATAGATGTATCGGGCACATGATATTTGTTTTCTAACAATTATCATGTGCCTGCTTGCATCCGATACTGATTTCTATCATGAAATATTTTGATGGCTTAAGATACTTTTAAAGCCATAAAATGTAAAAGAATTTTTAATTTAACTATCTACCCATGCAATCTTATTTTACTGATAAAGTGGTTATCGTAACCGGTAGTTCATTTGGCATTGGCCGAGCTACAGCATTAGCATTTGCCAAGAAAGGGGCAAAAGTTGTTCTGGCAGATATAGTTGCCGACCGAACAACTGAAAATGCCATTAAAGATGATGGCGGAGAAGGAATCTTTGTTTTATGCGATGTAACAAAGGAAGAGGATATCAAGAATTTAGTTTCCAAAACCGTTTCCACCTATGGGCGATTGGATTTTGCATTTAACAATGCAGGAATAGAAGGAACACCTGCAATGGTTAATACCTGCACCAATGAAAGTTGGGATAAAACGATGAATGTGAACCTAAGAGGCGTTTGGTGGTGCATGAAATATCAGATTCCGGAAATTTTAAAAACCGGAGGCGGTGCTATTGTGAACAATGCATCAATTGCGGGACTTGTTGGTTTTGAAGGAGCACCAGCCTATGTTGCCTCTAAACATGCTGTGGTTGGGTTAACAAAAAATGCTGCTCTCGATTTTGCCAAACAAAATATTAGAATAAATGCGGTTTGTCCGGGTATTATTCATACACCCATGATTGATAGATATGCGGCAGGCGACCCAAAGAAACTGGAACAACTGGCAGCCGGTGAGCCAATTGGCAGAGTTGGTGAACCGCATGAAATAGCAGAAACAGTTTTATTCCTCTGCTCCGATGCTGCTTCATTTATTACAGGGCAGGCTATTGCCGTTGATGGAGCCTGGACTACCCAGTAATTGCATGCACAATAAAAGCTTACATTAGTTGAATTGCAAATGTTTAAGAACTGCTTCAGCGAGAATTAATTTCTGACATTGGCAGTAGGTGCATTTCAAACTATCTGCACACTTTGTTGTTTAATTGCAACAAACTAAAAAGCGATGAACGAAGCTGTAGATCAAATACGTAAAAGAATAGAACCACTCAGGCAAGAAATTATACAACACAAAGTCTATGAGTCTATCAATGATTTAGATGATCTAAAACTGTTTATGCAATACCATGTATATGCAGTTTGGGACTTCATGTCTTTATTAAAAACACTTCAGAATAATTTAACCTGCACAAGTGTACCTTGGTTCCCTAAAGGTAACGCAGACACGCGTTATCTTATCAATGAAATTGTTGTCGGAGAAGAATCGGATATAGATTTAAACGGAAACAGAAAAAGCCATTTTGAATTATATTTAGATGCAATGAAACAATGTGGTGCTGATTACCAAAACATCAATACATTTACAAATACTCTGCAAAAATCCGGTGATTTAAAAACTGCGTTCACACAAGCTAATACCCCACTTGCAGCAAAAGAATTCGTAAGTTATACATTCGATATTATTGAAAGTAATAAACCCTATTTGCAATCAGCTATTTTTACTTTTGGCAGAGAGGACTTGATTCCATCCATGTTTCATTCTATTGTAAGTGATATGCATCAAAAATTTCCGGAAAGCATTTCCGTGTTTAAATATTACTTAGACAGGCATATTGAAATAGATGGCGATCATCACAGTCATCTGGCATTACAAATGACATCCAATCTATGCGAATTTAAGACCGAATATTGGAAAGAGGCAGAAGAAGCAACGGTCATCTCTTTACAAAAGCGCATTGCCCTTTGGGATGAAATCCATCACGAGATAAAACGAAAAAAAGAAGTTTCTGCTAACTAAAAACAATTGCTATTCGGAAAAATAATTACGCACGTTTTCCAGCAATTGGTTCTCTGTTAAATAATCGCTGTTTTGAAGATTGATGTTCTTATCTCTGAATGCACTCTGCTCAACTAAATAATTATGCAATTCCTTTTTAGCCTGCCCCGCACCAAATAATAGAATATCTTGGTATGGTGTAAGTTTATTTTTTATTTGATGAAAATAAACTTTCATTAGTTCACGGCTCTGCATGTTTTTACTATACTCGTTGTTTGAACCCTGATAAGGATCTGTGCCAAAACGCGTTTGATTGCTGCCTTGTCCGCGTTCTCTGGGATGTGTTTCCTTTCCGCTTTCTATGCTTTCATCAAATTTGGCAATTCCATTTTCAAAGGTGATAAATTGTGCTTTTGCATGGTCGATAAACACGGCCATTTTAGATTCTGTTTTCATAACGTAAGTGAATTAATAGAACACAAAATTACCACTAAACCAATCTCATCAATCTGATATTGCTCATCTTTAAAAATGAGATGAATTAGCTATTTACATGCTAGTTAAATGATTCACTTGCTTTATTTCAGCTTCTCATTATTCAAATGTCTGTCGGCATCACGAGTCGTCTTTTTTAAGATATTTTTTTTAATGGCAGCGGTTAAATCGATGCCTGTTTGGTTGGCCAGGCAAACCAAAACAAATAATACATCAGCCATTTCATCAGCCAAATCCACCTCTTTATCTGAGGCCTTAAATGATTGTTCCCCATATCTTCTTGCCATAATACGGGCTACCTCACCAACTTCTTCCATAAGTATGGCAGTATTGGTAAGTTCAGTGAAATACCTGACTCCGGTAGTGTTAATCCACTGATCTACAGTTTTTTGAATATCATTCAACGTTTCCATTCTTTTGGGTGTCTATTTATAGCATACAAGTGTATGAAAATTAGCGCAATTCCGCATGGTATAGATTACTTCAGGATGAATTGTAGATTTATCCTGCTATTTATCAACTATTTATCAAATATCATGCTGAGATTACAAAAAGTGGCACAGTTTTAACTAAGTATTGGGTAATACTTTTTTCATTGATAAAACACCGAGGCCGACTGATTTAGATTAGTCGGCCTTTTCATTTATTTAACTTGGAGAAGTTTTAGAATCTCATCTAAATCAGGAGTGAGTATTATCTCTATTCTGCGGTTCTTCCTTCTGGCTTCAGGAGTTTTTGCTGAATCTACCGGGTAATACTCAGCTCTTCCTGCTGCTATAAAACGGGTAGGTTTAACATTGCCACTTTGCTGAAGCAGCCTTACTACGGATGTTGCTCTTAAGACACTGATATCCCAATTATCTTTAAGTAGCTTATTTTTTCCCTTATATACGACATCATCGGTGTGGCCTTCAACCGTAAGAATGGTCGTTGTGTCTATATTTAAGGCTACAGCTACTTCAAGTAATGCCTGCCGACCCGCAGGGTTTACATCTATTTGCCCGGATTGAAACAGTAGACGCTCATCAAGTGAAATATAAACTTTGCCGCCAATGGTTTGCACACTGATGCCTTTATCTTTAAATCCAATCAATGCCGCAGCGAGTCTCTCCCTTGTGCTATTCATAATCGAATCTTTCCTACGAAGCATGTTTTCAAGTTCAAACACCTTTGCTGTAGATTGACTTAAACGTGAAGTTTGACCTTGAATTTCCTTGGTTAAACTAGCTTTAACTTTCTCTGTCGTATCTACATAGTATCTAAATGCAGAATCAACAATAATGGAATCTCGCTTGAGGCGAATAACCGCCTGTTTTAACACAATAGCGTCCACCACCAGTTGATCACAATTTTTATTATTGGCTGCTGCTTGCTGTTTCATTAGCTGATACTGCCCATCTGCAAATACCCAAAGTGCATACATATCATTATACTTTCGCTGGGATACGCAAGATGAAATTAATACTGAAATAACAAGTAAAGAGATTAACCTGGGCTTCATTTCAAGTGGCTGGTTTATGCCAAATATAAGAGAATGTTTTAAAAACCAATAATCTAAACAGCTATTTCCTCTCCGAATGCATTAAAGAAACGATACTCTCCAAACTGAAACGACTGTATAGGATTAATTCTAATAAAGCGTTTGTATTTAAAAAACCACCTAAATCTTGGTGACTTAAAATAACCTTTTGTAAGGAATGCAGCGATATAAGGATGCACATGTAAACTAATGCCCGACATATTCATGTTCTGCAGCAAATACTTCACCCGATTCTCTATTTCATCCAGAATAACTACACTTGAGGATATTTCTCCGGTACCTTTACAGGTTGGGCATTTTTCAGCCGTTACAATTGCCATTTCCGGCCTAACGCGTTGTCTGGTAATTTGAATCAAGCCAAAAGGGCTCATCGGAAGAATTTTATGTTTGGCGCGGTCGCTTTTCATCTCCACCTTCAGTCTTTCATATACCAGTTTGCGATTACCGGCTGTTTTCTGATCTATGAAATCTACCACAATGATGCCGCCCATATCCCTTAAGCGAAGTTGACGTGCAATTTCATCAGCCGCTTCAAGGTTTACCCTGAGTGCATTCTCTTCCTGATTTATTTCTTTACCGGCAATATTACCGCTATTAACATCAATAACATGTAACGCTTCTGTATGTTCTATTACTAAATAACTGCCGCCAAGAAAATTAACCTGTTTCCCAAAAGCTGATTTAATTTGTTTATCAATATTAAAGTGCTCAAATATATTTTGCTTGGTGCTTTGATAGTGTCTTACAATTTTCTCCAATTCAGGAGCTTTCACCTTCATGTAATTTCTAATCTGATTATACAAGTACTGATCATTTACATGTATACCAATAAAATCATCGTTTACTAAATCCCTTATTAAAGTTAGTGTTCTGTCACTTTCGCCCAAAATTCGTTGAGGTGGTGTTGCATTTTTAAGTTGCTCACACATATTCTCCCAACGTTTAAGCAAATCTCTTAAATCGGTTTCGAGGTCGGCTGAATCTTGACCTTCGGCAACGGTTCTAACTATTACACCAAAATTTTCAGGCCTGATGCCTAAAACAAGTTTTTTAAGACGGGAACGCTCCTCGTTTTTTACAATTTTTTTAGAAATAGAAACGGTATCGTCAAATGGAATAAGAACCAGATAACGACCTGCAAAAGATAGCTGCGAGGTTAATCGGGGGCCTTTATTTGAAATGGGTTCTTTGGCAACCTGAACCACAACCTGCTGATTTCTGGATAATACCTGTCCGATTTTCCCGGATTTAACTATATCCGATTCATTATCGCGCTTTTTAGGCCAAACAGATGCTTGTTTGTTACTTAATAAGAGACGGGTATGGCGTATAAATGATTTGATTTGCGGACCCAAATCAAGATAATGCAAGAAAGCATCTTTCTCATGCCCAACATCTATAAATGCGGCATTTAAACCGGGCATGAGTTTATTAACTGTACCAAGATATACATCACCAACGGCAAAATTACTATCAGCCTTTTCATGATGGAGCTCGATCAGTTTCCTATCGCGGACAAGCGCTATTTCAACGCCACCACTCGGATGTGTATTTATGATTAATTCGTGACTCACTAAACAACAACATTACTAGAGGCAATACCGCTTGGCTTTATTATTGGCCTAACGGTATTACCCATACAGATTAACTTCAAAACGAATTATTTCTTCTTATGCCTGTTCTTCCTCAAACGTTTTTTGCGCTTGTGAGTGGCTATTTTATGTCTTTTTCTTTTCTTACCGCTTGGCATAGTTGTTAAATGTTTTTTAATTTTTTAATAATGGTATCTACTTCTTTTTTTGCTTCCTTGTCGGTTAGCAAGGTTTTACATTTCTCGTAAGTTTTGATGGCCGTTGGGGTATCTCCTGTTTTAGCATAGATTTCAGCCAAATAGAAATAATACTCTGCATTAAATGGCTGGAGGCGTATGAGTTTCTCAAACCTTTCCTTTGCTTTTTCGAGCTGATTAGACTGAACCGAAAGCATTCCCAAGGTGTATATGGCTTGAATATTATTGGAGTCTTTTTCAACAACCTCCTTTAACAAACTTACACCTTTCATAACATCCTGGTCCACTTCAATATAACAAGCTGCGAGTGCATTTTTTGCATCCAGGTTATTGGCATTAATTTTAATCACCTTTTCCAGTGCATGTTTGGCTTCTATAGCTGCTCTTGTTGCAATAAGCGAATCTGACTCAGAAGCGGCCAGCATATAAAATTTACTTCCGGCAGCAAACCAGGTGCGCTCATCTTGCATTATTTCTGCTAAATCATGCAAGTAATGCGCTGCTATGAATGAATAACCCGCAGAATCCCAAAGAACAATTTTGCGCTGAAGAGCCAGGGTATCTTTGGCATTATTACCAATAGCTTCCAGCTTAACTTTCGAAACAGAATCCAGCTTCTGAGAAGCTGTATTCAAGTAATCATTAAAATCAAATTCCTTAGCTGCTATGCTACTTTTTGCAATTGATGCTGTTGGTGTTTTATAACCCTTGTAGAACGGGAAACCTACAAGTGCTGTAACAGCTAGCAAAAGGAACAGCTGATTTTTTCTCATGCTGAATTAAGCAGTAAGTTTAGCTGCTTTGGCCTTTACTGTTTCGCTTTTCTTAATTTTATCAACGAAAGTTTTAGCCGGCTTAAAGCTAGGAATATAATGCTCATCAATCACCATAGCGGTGTTCTTAGAAATGTTACGAGCAATTTTCTTGGCTCTCTTTTTAATCACAAAACTTCCGAATCCACGGAAATATACATTTTTACCTTCAACCATTGAAGTTCTAACAACTTTGAAAAATGATTCAACGGCTTCTTGAACTTGGGCTTTGTCAATACCTGTCTTGGTTGAAATTTCTGCAATTACTTCTGCTTTTGTCATTGTTTTAATAAAAATTAATTGTTATGAATTTATTCTCAATTGTTTAAGTATCTGCTTGCATTTTTACAAACAGGGTTGCAAATGTATGAATTTCAAAACAAAATGCACGCATAAGTGTAATTTTTTCGACATAGTTTAACTTGCAACCAGAAAATGACCGCCTTTACCCCCTTATACAAATGGTATAATAAGCATAAAAGAGATTTACCTTGGCGCCATACCAATGATCCTTACCTGATATGGCTTTCAGAGGTTATTTTGCAACAAACTAGAGTTGAGCAGGGTTTGCCTTACTATCTTGAGTTTAGCCAAACTTTCACAACTATTTCTCAGTTGGCCAAAGCGCCTGAAAAAAAAGTGATGAAAATGTGGCAAGGGTTGGGCTACTACAGCCGGGCCACTAATATGCGGCACACTGCCAAACTTATTTTATCTCATTATCAAGGCAAATTTCCTTCCGACTATAATAGTCTGATACAACTTAAAGGAATAGGACCATATACTGCAGCAGCCGTTTCATCATTTGCGGCAAATGAGGCTCATGCAGTAGTTGATGGTAATGTTTACCGGGTACTTTCCAGACTCTTTGAAATTGAAGAGCCCATTAACAGCCAACAAGGCAAAAAGCTATTTTCTGAAATTGCAACAGACATTCTGGATAAAACCAATCCGGCATTGCACAACCAAGCCATGATGGAGCTGGGTGCTATGATTTGTAAACCCCAAAAACCGGATTGCCTGGAATGTCCGTTAAACTTGCATTGCAGAGCATGTAAGTCCGGAAGGCAGAGCCAATTCCCAGTAAAAATGCAAAAGAAAAAGTCTATTAGCCGATTTTTAAACTTTATTGTTGTGGATACCGGCAAATTAACCCTTTTGCAGAAACGAAGTGGCAAAGGTATATGGCAAAACTTATATGAACCTCCTTGTATTGAAACAAAGGAAATAATCAGCAATCGTTTGCCACAGGAGAGCATTGAATCTTTAGATGTCTTTAGAAATATTAATAATTTATTGTTCAAACGCATTTTTGAATGCAAACATCAACTTACACATCAAAATATTCATGCCGTTTTTTGGGTAGTGCATTGTAAGACTTCAGACATTAAGGATAAAAACCACTACATTAAAGCATCGTGGCAAAACATTAACCAATTTGCTGTGCATCGTTTATTTGATAAGTTTTTGAAATATTATACCTTGCATCACGCATCCTAATCATACATTTACATGTCGGTAAACAAAGTAATATTGCTTGGCAATCTTGGTAAAGCCCCTGAGGTAAGATACCTTGAACAGAGCAAGGTTGTTGCTAACTTTACCCTTGCAACAAGTGAAACATTTACCAACAGAAATGGTGAAAGACAAACTGAAACTGAATGGCATAACATAGAAGTTTGGGATAATCTTGCTCGCATTGCAGAAAAATATTTAAAAAAAGGCACCCAGATTTATCTGGAAGGCAAAATAAGAACGGAGCGCTGGACCGATAAAGAAGGGCATGAACATACAACGAAGAAAATAAAAGCTACCAGCCTAACCCTGCTGAGCAGCAGAAATACACAGGAGCCCTCTGATTCGCAACAAAACCGAAAAATAGCTATAGAAAATGCTGAATCTAGCCCTCAAAGTCTTCCCGCTCCTGAGGACGAATTGCCTTTTTAGTCAATAGTATAAGTAACTTGTATATATTTGCATTAAACAATCTTATCATTTTGGATAGCACGCAGGGGGAACCCCCATCTTATATTGCACTGCAAATTTTTTCAATCGTTAATCAAAATCTCTCTGCCGGTGAAATATTAACTGCTCTTATTTGTGGTGGGATAATCTTGTTGCTCATCCTTTGTTCAGCTATTATTTCAAGCTCGGAAAATGCATTTTTCTCTTTAAGCGCAACAGATAAAGAAGTTTTAGTTGAAGAAAAATCAAGGGCAAGTGCATCTGTTCAATATCTTTTATCGCATCCAAAAAGTTTACTTGCCACCATATTAATAGCCAATACATTTGTGAATATTGCTATTGTGATGCTATCTACTCTTGTAATCTCGGTAATTTTCAACTTTGGCAGTAGCCACATTATAGCCTTTTTAATTGAAGTTATTCTGGTAACTTTTATGTTAGTACTCTTCGGTGAAGTGATGCCTAAAATTTATGCATCACAAAACAATGTGCGGGTTGCCAAATTTGTTGCTCTCCCTATGTTTTCCTTAAGTAAGATACTTTATCCTTTTGTGTATTTACTTGTAAAATCAACTTCAATCATTGATAAACGAATTACCAAAAAAGGCCACGTTTTAAGTGTGGATGAACTAACCCATGCTATTGATATTACTGCGGAGGAAGACACACCCAAAGAAGAAAAAATTATACTAAAGTCAATTGTTAATTTTGGCAATACCAGTGTAACTCAAATTATGCGTCAGAGGCCTGACATATCGGCTTTAAGCCAAACCATACCATTTATTGAAGTCAAAGAAAAGATAACCGAATGGGGCTATTCGAGAATGCCTGTATACGAGGATAACCTAGATAATATAACAGGAGTATTATATATTAAAGATTTACTACCAAAGCTTCAGGAGGCCGAAGATTATAAATGGCAACAATTGGTACGGAGACCTTATTTTGTTCCTGAAAGTAAAAAGATTGATGACCTCTTAAAAGAATTTCAAAGCAAGCGCGTGCACTTAGCTATTGTGGTAGATGAATTTGGTGGAACATCAGGCATTGTAACAATGGAAGATATTCTGGAAGAAATTTTTGGTGAGATCCATGATGAATTTGATGAAGATGAAACCTTTTACTCTCGCATTAATGAGTACACTTTTGTATTTGAAGCCAAGATGCTGATTAATGATATGTGCAGATTTATGGAGGTTGATACAGATGTTTTTGATGAAGTACGAAATGAAGCTGATACTGTTGGAGGCATGCTACTAGAAATATCAGGTGAATTACCTGAACAAGGTCAGATAATTCCATTTAAAGAATTCAGGTTTCATATAGAATCTGTAGATAAACGCAGAATAAAAAGGGTTAAAGTGGAAATATTGCATAAGGAGGACGAAGCATGAGGTATTTGCCTGCAGTATGCAGCGCATTGCTTTTTCTAGCTGCGTGTGATCCAGCATATGTGCCTAAACCAAGAGGTTTTCAGCGAATTATTTTTCCTGAAAGAAAATATGAGCCATTTACCAACGATTGCCGATTTACCTGTGAAATACCCGTTTATTCAATAGCTAAAAAGGATAGCCATCCTATGGCAGATAAATGCTGGTTTAATATTAATTATCTTCCTTTCAATGCTACACTTCATCTAAGCTATGTGCCCATAAATAACAGAAAAGATTTATACAAGGTTTTAGAAGATAGCCGAACACTGGTTTATAAGCACACCATCAAGGCGGACGAAATATATGAAACCGTTATTGGCAATGCCTACCTCAATGGCATGCTATATGAGCTAAGCGGTAATACTGCAACAAACTTTCAGTTTTATGTTACTGATAGTAACCACCATTATTTGAGAGGTGCCCTTTACTTCAATGAAGCAACAAATCTTGATTCTATACAACCCTCGCTAAGTTTTCTAAAAACAGATATCCTTCATATGCTGCAAACCCTGCGTTGGCAGCAATAAATCGAATAGGCATCTGGTCTTGATTAGAAGACATCAAGTTAATAAGTAAGGTGTTTCTAAAATATGAATAAAATCAATCTTATAATTGTTCACTATGGTTACATTTGCGGCTCAATAAAAAAATTGAGACTTACCAATCGTGTTCATGCATCCATCTCGTAGCTTATATTTTTTAATTTACTTTCTTTCTGCCTGCTTATTTACGAATGCCCAGCAGCGCTTTGCTATATCAGGTTTTGTTAAAGACTCTGCCAATGGTGAGTCACTTATTGGTGCTACCATTATGGTTAAAGAAACAAAAACAGGAACCTCTACCAATGAGTATGGTTTCTTTGCATTGAATATTGCGGAAGGGCAGTATACGCTTGTAGTTTCCTATATTGGTTTCAGGACAAAAGAGATAAAGTTAAATCTCAAAGGAAATACCAAAATTAATTTCTCGCTATCAGATGCTGTGCTGGAAACTAAAGAAGTTGTTATTACAAGCGATCGTACAGATCGAAATGTGAAAAGTACAGAGATGAGTCGATTGGAAATTACAGGCGATAAAATTAAGGAACTCCCGGTTATTATGGGTGAGCCCGATGTGCTCAAAGCCATTACGCTTTTGCCCGGTATTAAATCAGGTGGTGAGGCCAGTACTGGTTTTTATGTGCGTGGTGGTGGTCCAGATCAGAATCTGGTTTTAATGGATGAAGGGGTTATTTACAATCCTTCTCATTTACTTGGATTCCTTTCTGTATTTAATACCGATGCAATACGCAATGTAGAAATTATTAAAGGTGGTATGCCTGCCCAGTATGGAGGCAGACTTTCATCCATTTTAAATGTGAGCATGAAAGAAGGCAACAATCAAAAGTATCAAGTAATTGGCGGAGTTGGATTAATTGCATCCCGCTTATCGTTTGAAGGTCCGATAAAGAAAGGTAAGGGTTCATTCATTGTATCAGGTAGAAGAACATATATCGATGCTATTGTAAGACCCTTTCTTGCTGATAGCCTTAGCAGCAACGGCTATTACTTTTATGATTTTAATGCCAAAGCCAACTATGTTTTTTCAGACAAAGACCGCATATTCATTTCAGGCTATATTGGTAGAGATATTTTTACTTTTACCAGCCCCCGTAATACCGATTTTAAGGTGAGTATTGGTTGGGGCAATGCTATGGCTTCATTCAGATGGAACCATGTATTTAGCAATAAAATATTTTCAAACCTGAGTGTGGTATATAACAAATATGATTTAACCAACAAGTTTGAATTTGGTCAAAATGATTTTAAAGTTGAATTTAATGCCAGTAGCGGCATTTCAGACTGGAATGTGAAATACGATTTTCAGCATATGGTAGGTGCTAAACATAAACTCAGATATGGTGCACATTATACCTATCACACTTTTCAACCCGGCATAGCAAACGGGCAGGCCGGCACCACCAATATCAGTGAAAAAATTGCGAATCAGTATGCACATGAAGGTGCAATTTACCTGCAGGATGAGTGGCAAATAAACAACCGGTTAACCGTTAACGCAGGTTTGCGTTACGTTGGCTTTAATATGGTTGGCCCTTATACCCAATATGCATTTAACGATGAGAATATTCGTACAGGCATAGAAAAAGAATGGAAAGCCAATGCAAGTATTGCATTTTATCAAGGTGCAGAACCCAGAATAGCCGCAACCTATTTGCTCAATTCAGAATCATCCATCAAAGCATCCTTCACCCAAACTTATCAATTCTTACATTTAGCCACCACATCAGGTGCAGCCTTTCCGGCTGATTTGTGGATTCCAAGTTCCGGTAAGGTTAAACCACAACTGGCCTATCAGGCGGCCATCGGATATTTTAGAAATTTCAAAAATAACGAATACGAAAGTTCTGTTGAAGCGTATTATAAACCCATGTATAATCAGATTGAGTTTAAACCGGGAACTCGATTATTCTTCAATCAAAACTTAGAAAGTTCAGTAATTCCGGGACAGGGCCTTTCTTATGGTGTTGAGTTTTTCCTTAAAAAGAAGTTTGGCAAAACAACAGGATGGATTGGTTATACCTGGAGCAGAACAACACGACAATTTGATGAGTTGAATAATGGTGATCCCTTCTTCTATCGTTACGACCGAACACATGATATTTCCTTTGTCCTAACTCAAGAGTTAAGTAAAAAATGGACCATGAATTTTGTGTTTGTATTTGGAACAGGCAATGCCGTAACACTACCCACCTCCAGAATGCCTTTTAGAATTGGCTTTAATACCCAAACCGGAGAGCCTATTTTTGAATTCATTGATTTGTATGATAAAATAAATGATTACCGACTACCTGCCTATCACCGTGCTGATATTGCATTCACCTACACCCATAAAAAAACCAAGCGGTGGGAGTCTGCATGGAATTTCTCTATCTACAATGTTTATAACCGAGCTAATCCATTCTTTATTTACTTTTTACCTGATATTGAAAAACAAGAGGTGAAGGCATACATGGTATATCTGTTTCCTATTTTACCTTCTGTAGCATGGAACTTTAAATTTTTATAAGATGAAAAGAGTACAATATATAATTCTTGGACTCATCTCATCAATACTTTTGAGTTGTGAGAAAGAAATTGATGTAAGCAGACCAGGCTCAAAAGAGCAGTTGATTGTTGAGGCAAGTATCAACCAATTGGTATCTAACCTAAATTATGTTTATGTAACCAAAAGTCTTGATTATTTTAAACCTGATCTTACCGTAGGGGGTGTAAAAGATGCGAACGTAATTATTACGGAAGGGCGCATATCAGGAACAGATACCATTTATGATGGGCCGGCTACTCAATTCTTTAATATTTATGGTATTCCCGGAGCAGACAGCATCATTCTTAATTTCTTTAACAATCCATTAATAGATAATCTGGCAGGAATATATGTTAATCCGGCATTTACCGGCAAAGAAAGCACACCTTATGCGCTGGAAGTTAGCTTACCTGATGGTAGGTTGGTAACAGGAAAAACATTTATACCCAAAGTTATCAGGTTAGATACCATTAAGTATGAAGTAAGAGGTGAGCCTGATGACAGTGGAAGGTATGATGCATTTGTAAATTTTTACTGGCAAGACCCACCTGAGCGAAACAATTATCGCCTGGCTTTTATCAAAGGTAGCTTTGGTAATTTGCTACTTGGATGGGGCGCTGCAGAGAACTTTCGCACGCTTGATGATGAATTTTTGAACGACCAGTACAGGAGCTATTCATTCTTCAGGCCGTTTAAAACAACCGATACCTTGAATCTTTATTTTTCCCAAATTGGTAGAAAAGAATTTTTATTCTGGCAATCATACAGCCGCGCAAATAATAGCGGCAATCCTTTTTCAACACCTGTAATTTTAAAATCAAACATTACCGGTGCTATCGGAACCTTTGCCGGTTATGCGGTTGATTACAGAAGGGTTATTCTTACTAAATAATAATTAAAAATTGCTTACACAGGTTAAATCAATTGAATTTAATCAGCCTGTAAACAGAATCCACTAAAGATACTTATCTTCTATTATCTTACGGTGATGTATTTCATGACCCAACATTGCAAACAGAAGTACCCTTACCGTTACCTGATTCCCATTTGCGGTGCCACTCCTGTCAAGTACAGATTCTGGTAAACTTTTAAACAACTCAATCGTAGATGCACGCACAACAGAAAATTCTCGAGCCATATCATTCATATCTCTGAAAATAGCATTTGATGTTTCCACATACATGTTTTCATCAAATCCGGGTATGGATGTTTTATCATTTCGGGCAATAGCCAAGGCACGGTAACAAAATATTCTTTCCGTATCAATCAGATGCTGCACAATTTCACGGATGGTCCATTTGCCGGGCGCATATCGGTATTGCAATGATTCCTCGTCAAGAGAGGTGAGCAAATCAATCGTTTCATAATGCTCAGTTAGCAGAGCATCCATAATGTTATCACCACTCACCTTGCCAATATAAGTATCGTAATAGGTGGGATAGGTTCCTTGTTCAGGTCGGTTCATATTCATCATCGTTTATTTAAAAAATACGGTGTTATAAAGCTCATTCAGTATAGCTTTGGCATGAGCAATACCTGCAATGTGCTGTATGCCTATAACCAAGTTCTTGGGGGTTTGTTTAAACTTACATCGTTGGGGGTTTTGTTGTACAAAGTTTAATATTTTAGAGAATACTTCCGACTGATAATAGTACTGCTTACGCTCATCAGGAAAGTGAGCCGCCATTGCATTATTTTTCAAAACCAATTTTTCAAGTCCAAGCTTTTTAGCGGTTTCCCTTAGCCTTATAAACTCTATTAAATCCGATACTTGCTCCGGTAATGGGCCAAAACGATCTTTGAGTTGAATGGCAAATTTTTCTAAAGCTGCATCATCATGAGCGTTAGAGAGTTCATTGTATAAACTTAACCTTTCACTGATATTTCGAACATAATTATCGGGTATCAAAGCCTCTAAATCGGTTTCAATGGCACAATCTTTTGATTCTATTTTATGCGTTTGCTCTTCCTTGAAAAGCTCTGTAAACTCTTCTTCCTTTAATTCTTGAACTGCCTCATCCAAAATTTTATTATACATCTCAAATCCAATCTCAGCAATAAATCCACTTTGCTCACCTCCCAATAGATTACCTGCACCGCGTATATCCAAATCGCGCATGGCCACATTAAAACCACTGCCTAAATCACTAAACTCCTCAATAGCCTGCAGTCGCCTGCGTGCATCATTGGTTAACGACAGCATAGACGGAACCATCAGGTAGCAGAATGCCTTTTTATTTGAACGCCCAACCCTACCCCGCATTTGATGAATATCACTTAACCCAAACATATGGGCATTATTGATTACGATAGTATTGGCATTGGGTATATCAAGGCCAGACTCTATGATGGTTGTAGCCACCAGCACATCATAATCAGCCTCAATAAATTTAATCATCACATCTTCCAGCTTATCTCCTTCCAGTTGTCCATGTGCCACACCCACTTTTACACCCGGGCAAAGTGCTGCAATTCTATCTGCCAATTCATAAATATCCTTAACCCGATGATGCACCACAAAAACCTGCCCTCCTCTTTCAACCTCATTCATCACCACTTCCTTCATCAGTTCATCTGTATAAGGGTGTAGTTCTGTGGTAACAGGTTGCCTATTGGCAGGAGGCGTATTGATAATGGATAAATCTCTAGCTCCCATCAGAGAAAAATGTAACGTGCGAGGAATAGGAGTAGCTGTTAATGTAAGTGTGTCAACATTGGTTTTTATAGCCTTTAATTTTTCCTTTGCTGCTACGCCAAATTTCTGCTCTTCATCAATAATGAGTAATCCTAAATCTTTAAACTTTAGCTCTTTGCTCAATAGTTTATGGGTACCAATTAATATATCAAGTTTGCCCTCCCTGGCCTTTTGAAGTACAGCCTTTTGCTCAGCAGCAGAGCGAAACCTGTTGAGGTAATCAATATTACAAGGAAAATCCTTGAGCCGTTCTTTAAAAGTGCGGTAATGCTGATTGGCTAAAATGGTGGTTGGTACCAACACGGCAACTTGCTTGCTATCACAAACGGCTTTAAATGCAGCTCTAATAGCTACTTCTGTTTTACCAAATCCTACGTCTCCGCAAACCAGTCTATCCATAGGATGCGGGGTTTCCATATCCTTTTTTACATCTGCAGTGGCTCTGCTTTGGTCTGGTGTATCTTCATACATAAAAGAGGCTTCAAGCTCTACCTGCAAATAATTATCCGGTGTAAATGCATAACCATCTTGCGCTTTTCGTTTGGCATATAATTTTATTAAATCGCGGGCAATATCCTTTACTTTTTTCTTGGTATTATTTTTTACTTTTTCCCAAACATCGCTTCCAAGTTTATGCACACGTGGCTCAGTTCCATCCTTACCAACGTATTTGGAAATCTTATGTAACGAGTTGATGCTTACATACAACAAATCATTGTCGCGATAAATCAAGCGAACGGCTTCCTGCATTCTGCCATTGATTTCAATTTTTTCTAACCCTGCAAATTTGCCAATTCCATGATCAATATGGGTTACAAAATCGCCCGGTTTCAGCTCACGCAATTCCTTTAGGGTTATTATTTTGCTCTTGCTGCTGGATGAACGTAAATGCCCTCGGTAATACCTATCAAATAACTGATGCTCGGTGTAGCAGGCAAGCTTTAAATCCCTATCTACATAACCGGCTGAAAGCGCATGGTAAACCGGCTGAAACGCTACCTCTTTATCTAAATCCTCAAATATGGTGTATAAACGTTCAACCTGGCGTGCGCTATCTGAAAAAATAAGATTGATAAAATCTGAATCTTGATTTTGCCTGAGGTTTTCTATGAGTAATTTAAAATTTTTATGAAACGAAGGCTGAGGAGCCATATTAAAACTCAGAACCTCTGCACCAGCAATATTGCTAACCGTTCCATACTCGCATAAATGATAGCTATGAGCAGCCTGTTTAATAGCATCCCGGGTTTCATAAATTTGTTCAACGAGGAGGATTTTATCTTCTGAATCTTTAGGTTGATGCTGAGAAAAAATCTGCTGCGCCTTTTCTATGCCAGCTGCTATCTGATCAAAAGAAAACTGATAATCTTTGAACCATAACACACTGTTTTGCGGCAAATAATTAAAAAAATGTTGGCGCTGTGTATGTTCCAATTCTTTCTGAACATTGGGTATAATAAAAAACCGGTCAACCTTTTTCAATGATAGCTGAGAGTCAGGATCAAATGTTCTGATGCTTTCAATCTGGTCTCCGTTTAGCTCAATGCGATAAGGTTTATCATTGCTAAAAGAAAAAACGTCAATAATGCCACCACGTATGCTGAAATAGCCTGCCTCATAAACAAAGTCGCTTCGTTCAAAATGATGCTCGGTTAGAAAATCGATAAAAAATTCAATATCGAAGGGATGGCCAACTTTTAGCTCAAATGTATTGCGGGTTAAATCGCCCTCACTGATTACCAATTCAGCAATTGCTTCTGCAGTGGTAACAATCAGTTCACCTGTTGTGGCATGCTGATTAAGGCGACTAAGTACCTCAGCTCTTTCCAATATCAGTCCATTATCCGGTTGATTAATTTGAAATGAGCGTTTATAGGATGAAGGAAAAAATAAAATAGCTTTACCTTCCAGCAGGTTCTCAAGGTCAGTTTGAAAATAGCGCGCTTCATCCAGATCATTAAAAACAAAA
This sequence comes from Sphingobacteriales bacterium, assembly GCA_021299635.1. Taxonomy (GTDB): domain Bacteria; phylum Bacteroidota; class Bacteroidia; order UKL13-3; family UKL13-3; genus JAJTFA01. The sequence continues at coordinate 74,336 of JAJTFA010000008.1, read as the reverse complement.
ACCTGGGTTTTATTGGTTTTAAGAAAAATAGCGGATGCAATAACTGACGTGGAAGAGCCCACCAATCCCTTCAGGTGAAGCGCAGAGGGGGAGGGTGATGCGAGCTTTCCTGCAAGATGCGCAAATTGCTTACTTGCACTATATGTATCCAATAAGGCCTGTAAATTCAACTACACCAAACTTATGTGGGCAAATATACAGGTGTTTTTCTATTCTCTGAAATTAAGGCTCAATGTTTCTATTCTAGCCGCTTACGACTCGGCTGCCTCTTCAAACTTATTATAAATCATAAGGATTAAAAGCCCGAATAATACTGCAACAAATACCAATATATTATTCATAAGGCCCTCTACGGTAAATGAAAGACGAATTAGTATGGTAGAAATGATAAATCCGGAATTTCTTGCAATAAGATGAAATTTGTCGGTATAGAAAAATGAAACCAGTAATAGGAGAACATCCACAATAACTAAAATGGTAAAGAAATGTTCAAAGAATACATTATTTATATTTTTAAAACTGTTTCCTGAGGTTTCGAAAGTGAACATCACCTCAAGCAACCAATTAACTAACGAGTAGATACCTAGAATAAACACAATAGGCACCAACCATGATGCTATCATAATCTTTATTTTTTTATAGCGGGTGGTGCCTGCCCACTCGATTTCATCAGTTTTTGTATGAGAATATTTCCGCCTGCTTTGGCTGTAGAAAAAATATATGAGCGTAAAAATTAAAAGGGATGTTAGTATATCATAGGTAAACTGTAAATCATATGGAATAGAGAACCAATCGGAAGAAATTTTCAAGTTGGATAAGTCCTTAAAAAGTCTTCGCATCATGATGAGTAGAATAATCTCATACTGCTTGGTGATATAAATGGTAATTGACTGAGGCAGATAATATATTAGTAAATAAACTTCATAAATGAGTATAAAGGAGAATGGAGTGTAAATTGCCGAAATTGGGCTTTTAAGTAACCCTGCATCTTTATTGATGTCAATTATATCCCATTGAACGAGGCCAATGATGGCCAAATGGCATATAAAACTCACAATGGCAATGGTTAAAATAACTCGCTCAGCCTTGTTTCGGGTATTAGCCGAAAGCAATTTTTCTGAAAACAGTTCCTGTTTAATAATACCCATTAGCTTTATGATAATAGTATAAAAAGTGAACCAGAGTCTGAATCTATTTATATTAGAACATTTGAAATATGCTAAAAAACAACACTCTATGCAGATTCTTTTTTTCAGGAATATAAGCCAACCTGCTCGAATGTAAAGATATAATAATTATAATATTATACAACCATGCCCTGGATGGTTGTGAATTTTCCTTTAGCGTCTCTTACTTTTCCAATTCTTGGCCGATTGATTTGCCGGCTTGCTTGCTTTACGCATTTCCTTGAAACGAGCCTTAGCTTCTTCTTGTGCAACTTTAATTTGCTGCACCGATTGGGTCAATGGCCATGCATGGTCATTGTTAACAGGAATACTTTTTTTAATAAGCTTTTCTATATCCTTTAAATATGCCTTTTCCTCTGCATCGCAAAAAGAAATAGCAAGACCACTGGCTCCTGCCCTGCCTGTTCGGCCTATACGGTGTACATAATTTTCAGGCACGTTGGGCATATCATAATTAAACACAAAGGCCAGTTCATCTATATCAATTCCCCTTGCTGCAATATCAGTAGCTACCAGTGCACGTATTTGTTTATCCTTAAAGTTGCTAAGCGCACGCTGCCTTGCTCCCTGAGATTTATCTCCATGAATAGAATCGGCTTTAATACCGGCCTTATTTAATTCTCTTGCAACCCTGTCTGACCCGTGCTTGGTTCTAACAAAAATGAGTGCCTGCATAATATTGAGGTCATCCATTAAATGTATAAGCAGGTGGCGCTTGTTTGGCTTATCTACAAAATAAACCTCCTGCCTTATCTTTTCTGCAGTTGATGAAACGGGAGTAACTTCCACTTTTACCGGTTTGTGTAAAAGAGTATCAGATAATTTCTGAATCTCCGGTGGCATGGTAGCAGAGAAAAACAAGGTTTGCTTTTGTGCAGGCAATTTTGCAATCACCTTTTTCACATCATGTATAAAGCCCATATCCAGCATACGGTCGGCTTCATCCAGTACAAAAAATTCAATATGCTGCAAGGATATATACTTCTGATTCATGAGATCGAGCAGGCGGCCAGGTGTGGCAACCAGAATATCTACTCCGCGTTTAAGCGCATCGGTTTGGGGAGTTTGCCCTACACCTCCAAAAATAACCAGGTGGCGCAAGCCCAGGTTTTTACCATAATCATGCAGGCTCTCTTCAATTTGGATAGCCAATTCTCGCGTAGGGGTTAAAATCAATGCGCGGATGGGCCTATTGCCTTTATGCATGCCATACTTTTGGTGCATAAGCTGAAGCACAGGAATAGCAAATGCCGCTGTTTTGCCGGTGCCTGTTTGTGCGCAACCCAAAATATCCCTGCCCTGCAAGGCAGGCGGAATAGATTGTTGTTGAATAGGTGTTGGGGTGGTATATCCTTGCTTTTGTAAAGCAGATAGAATGGGATCAATGATATCGAGTTCGTTAAAGCGCATAATTAAACGCAAGTATAGGCAAAAATAAAGGCTACCCGGTTATGAGTAGCCTTTATAATATTAAGATTTTAGTGATATAGTTCAGGAATTATAAATATGTAGCACATTAATTGTAATAAAACCCATCAGAACTTTGAAGTTTAATAAACTATGCAATAGCCGCAAGAAATACAAGAGTCAAGACAATATCAAGTATACCTACAACCAGACCTGTAATGGCAAACCCTAAACCTTTACCTGTTTTAGAATATTTAGCTAAACCAATAGAAGAAAAAATAATACCTAAAGTTCCTAATATTAATCCAAAGATTAACAAACCTGCTAAACTACATACAAATCCTGCAATTGCCATTCCATTGCTTCCACCTTCATCCAACTTATTCTTGATTTGCTGTTTTTTATTCAGAACATTGCTCATCAACTTATCTAGCCAGGAGCCATCATTTTTTGATTGCTCTGTGTTTTTAATCAAATCTTTTTCCCCGAGTTCTAAATTAAGTGAATGATTAGCCCCCTCAACAGCTATTACATCAATATCATCTTGTGGAGTAGAAACTACAATTTCGCTTTTCTTTTGCTCTTTTGCATTTTCTTTGTAAGGGAAAGAAGCTTGTGCAATGTTTCCTACAAAAAAGAAGGCCACTAGCAATGCCGCATTACGCAATGTTGTTTTCATATTTGTTAAAATTAAGTTTTAAATAAATTAAGGATACAAGTAACGATATTAGGGATAATGAAGCAATATATATTTTCCATACTATTTTTATTTTTTATAAATAGTGCTCAAAGTCAAGATGATAAGTTTATCAACTTTTTAGGCACATTAGAACTGCCCGGTAAAATTATCATTCCGTTAAAACTCAGTTTTAAACAACTACCCAATGGAGAGATTGAAGGGCATACCATTACGGATATTTATGGCAAAGACAATACTAAAACCCGCATAACGGGCACCTTTGATAGCAAGAAGAATCTGCTTTCGTTTAAGGAAACAGAAAATATATCTACCAAATCAAAATCAGATAAAGCTGAATTTTGCTTTATTGAGGTTAATCAATTAAAAATACGCAGCATCCGCGGTAAGGCAATTATACAAGGTACCTTTGCCGGCAAATTTCCTAATGGCAAGGTATGCACTAATGGTAATATTTATTTAATTGGTGAAGACGCAATAGATGATGCTGCTAAAAAATTCCTCGCATCAAAACATCAATCAAAGCAAGACTCTCTGGATAAGCTTAAAAATCTATATGCCGATTTAAAAACCAAAACCAACTTAAATGTATTAGAAAAAGAAGAACAACTAAGCATTAATTGGAAGAACAATGATTTGATACTGGAGGTTTGGGATGGCTCTGCAGACGATCAGGATGAGGTTACCATTTTTGTTAATAATGTAGAAGTACTTGAAAAGTTTATTATTTCATACCAAAAGAAAAAACTGGTATTGCCATTTAGCGGTGACACTTGCGTGGTGAGAATCTTGGCAACCAATGAAGGTAAAAGTCCGCCTAATACGGCAAGCATAACTGTTAGAGATGGAGATAAAAACACCACTTTGATAACCAAACTAAAAAAGGGAGAGTCGGCATTTATTAAATTAACTAAATAGGGTAGCCGTTGTGATAAAATATGCAGGAGATGATTAAGCTATTTACTTAAAGTACCCTACTCACTGTTTACAAACAATATATTCTCCCTGCAACATTGGAACCAACTTAACCGTGTTTCTCTGCAAGCAAAAAGCCACATCATCGGTTTGCAAGTGCAGCAATTGAAAACGTTTGGCATGAGAAGATTGACGCACCCATTGCTCCAAATTATCTTGCATAGATACATATAATTCGCGCGCTGCAAGTGCAGCATCACAATCCAGTTGAAATGCCGAAGCCGATTCGTTTACCATAGCTCCGGCAAACAAAGTATCTTCCAGATTAAATCTGTCTTTCCAGCCTGCACAGAGCAATATAACCGATTCAGCTAAAGTTGATAGTTTATCACACAATGCACTCAGGTTCAAAAAAGAGCCAATTAGAATGTTTGAGGCCTGTAGCTCTTTTGCCATTTTTATTGCCTTGGTTCCATTGGTAGTGGTTAAAGCAATATTCCTGCCTGCAATCAGTGGATTTTGATATTCAAAAGGTGAATTACCCAAATCAAATCCGTCTAACTTTAAGGCGTTCCTTTCAGCTGCACATAAAAAATCGAACTCTTTAAATACTCGACATTCTTCAGGTGTAGCTACCGGCAAAATTTTGGCTGCACCTGTTTGAAAAGCCACACAAATTGAAGTTGTGGCGCGCAGGATATCAATTACCACAACGGTTTTACCTTTAACTTCGTGCATTGGGAGCAATGCCGGAGTGTATACCACTTCAATGCTATTTGCCATAAATCAGATTTATTCCATCCTTGTTTTTCGGGTCAGCCCATTCTTGCACTTTTAGTAATATTGCGTTCCTATCTCTTTCAATTCTGTCAATATAGTGATTGCGCAGTATTACCGTAATATCATTCTCATAAAGCCAATAGCAGGTAGTATCGGTTGATCCCTGAATAATCGTTTTAAACCTTTCTTTCCTTTCAGGCTCACCGGCAACTTTTATGAGTTGCTTTTCGCTCATACCGATCTTTGCTTTTTTAATATCTTTCTTCTCTTCATCCGGTAATTGTGCATGCAAAATCGAAACAGATAGCAAACAAATTAAACCAAGCAGCAAGCGTATCATTTCAGATTAATAAAAGAGTTCATCTACAGAGACTATAGAAAAGGCACCTTCACAACCTTTGCCTTAATGGCTTTATCTCTTATTTCAATAAATATTTCTGTATCAGGCTTAGAAAAGGCAGCAGCTACATAGCCCATGCCGATGGCCTTACTTAAAGAGGGCGATTGTGTACCGGAAGTAACCTCTCCTATTGTATTTCCTGCCGCATCTTTGATGTTGTGGTGCTGACGCGGGATACCTCCTCTTTCAAGCATTTCAAAGCCTACCAGTTTTTTATTAGCTCCGTTTTCTTTAATTGCTTTATGATAATCTGAATGGATAAAATTTTTGGTGAATTTGGTTATCCAGCCTAAACCTGCCTCAATAGGTGAAGTTTCATCATTTATATCATTGCCGTATAGACAAAAACCTTTCTCCAGCCTCAATGTGTCTCTTGCACCTAAACCACAAGGCATCATATTAAATTCCTTTCCTGCCTCAAACAAAGCATCCCATAATTTTCGTGCATCTTTATTGTTTACATATAACTCAAAACCACCTGCACCTGTGTATCCGGTATTGGATATTATCACGTCCGCACAGTCTGCCACAGAGCCTGTTGTAAACGTGTAATATTCCATGGAAGAAAGTTCTGTATCAGTTAGTTTTTGTATTACCTTAATAGCATTTGGGCCCTGAACTGCAAGTAAACTCAACTCATCACTTACGTTTTTCATTTCTACACCAAAGGTGTTGTGCTTACTAATCCAATTCCAATCTTTTTCAATATTGGAGGCATTCACCACCAGAAGATACTCGTTAGCACTTTTGCGATACACGAGCAAATCATCCACAATACCGCCCTTATCATTTGGCAAGCAGCTGTACTGCACTTTCCCATCAGTAAGCTTTGATGCATCATTTGATGTAACCAATTGAATGAGGTCTAATGCCTTTTCACCTGTTAACATAAACTCACCCATGTGGCTTACATCAAAAACACCCACACTGTTTCTCACAGCCAAATGTTCCTGTATGAGATTGTTGTATAGCACAGGCATATTGTATCCGGCAAATTCAATCATCTTCGCTCCAAGCGATACATGTAAATCATTTAGTTCTACGTATTTCATTATTGAGAGTTCTATTTAATTGGTTGTTAAGAGTTCAAATAAAGGTCATTCCTACTAATTCTGCAATGAATTAAATTCTGCGGTCAAACCAGTCTCTTCGTCTGGTCATTCGTAAATCCTGCAGCAAACTTGATTTAACATTGATAGTAAATAAAAAACTTTGCCTGAAACCAACAGGAATCCAGTTAAGTTTAAACTCCCAGCAATGCAATTGTCTGATAAAATCTATAGAGGTAAACGTTAGTTCTTTATTCTGCAAATCATAACCGGAGCTATATCCTATTTTCCAGTTTTGCGTAAGATTAATATCACCGCTAAAGTTTAGCGTTTGCAAATAATTAGAAGCAGTTTTTTCATTGAGGTTTCTATAGCGGTCAAATGTTACGGTATAATTGAGGTTGATATTCCATGGCACATTAAAATCATAATATTCCCAAGGATTATCATTCATGTAACGCAATTCGCCATCATATGCTTTTGTACCTGATGTTTTTTGTTTAAATATTTCCGGATTAAAACTTGCCGTTAAGCCCATATTGGCTCTACTAATAATACCCAAGGTTCCGAACTCATTCAAATAAAATCGGTTTAATCGGGTTATTGATTTGAAGCCATTTGATGAGGTGACTTCCTGATTTGAGTATGGATCAAGCGTAGCTGCCATGTTCACCTGAATGTTTTTAAATAAGCGGGTACGGGCACTCAAATCAATAGTGCTCAAGTTAAGTGAGTCGGCAAAAATATTATAGGAAGCACCTGCTCTGACGCTCTCAAATATCTGTACCTTGGTTTCTTTACGTGCCGTATCCTTGCCTTGCATAATCTTCATTTCAATATTGTTATCCAATGCAAAACCTATGTTTCCCTGCCTGCCCACTCCGGGTCCGCCAAAAATACCTTGTTCAAAACGAGAATATTTTATTTCCCTGCCTGCAGTATCGAGTATGCTTTTAAAGTAACCCCAGCTTCCATCACTGTAATCAGGTGTATAAGTAAAATCAAGCGTTGGTGTAATAACATGCCTGATGGCTTTTATTGAGCCTTTCTGAAATTGCTTCATCCCATAATAGCGTGTGTTAATTGCAACACGTGGTGTGTATGTCCATGCCCTATCAAAACCATTTACACGTTTGGTAATAATCTGATTGGTTAACGGATCTACAACTTTATCTATGGTTTGAAAATACCATACTTCATTTAAACCAACGCTTGCCGATAATGTATAAAATTTAAACAACTTAAAGGAGGTTTGAATAGGAAGATCATGCCTTACACCGAGACGAGCAGCCGTATCGAGAAAATTAGACCACTCTGAAGTGTTACGACTCATGAACAAGATGCTATCTTTGGTATTCACATCATTTCTGAACGACATGGTATAATTCATCGTAATATTTTCATACCATTTATCAGCACTTGATTTACTTCTTGGTTTTAATGGAGCAAAACTGGCTACCGTAAAAGTAAAATCGGGGAATGACAACGCAACATCTCTTGATTGCGTATTTTGCGCCATACGTGCATTGGTAGAAAAATTATATCTGCCGTTTTTAAATGATTTATTAAAAGCTATGCTTGAGGTAAGTTGATTGGTAATGATACTATTGGGATTGTAAGAGTTGTTGGTGAGATATGAATTGCCCTCACGGTTTACACTTACAATATTTACGTTAGCATTAAATGAAGTATTAGGCCTGGCCTTTGGATCTGAGCTATGCTGCCATGTAAACTGAAAATCTTTTGAACGGTTAAATGTAGGGTCCTCCTCATTTCCAAATCTGTTATCGGCATAATTAAAAAGTAGGTTGCCCCTAAATTTATATCTGTTGGAATAGTTGATTCCTGAGCGCAAAGCCCAACTTGCATTGGTAAAAATATCACCGGTAAGGCGCATGTCCATTTTTTCTCCGAGTCCGAAATAATAACCTCCATCTCTTAGAAAGAAACCACGACCAAAAGAACTTCCATACTGAGGCACAATAATACCTGACGACTGACCACGCTTAATGGAAAAAATACCGAAAGGCAAAACCAGCGGAGTTCGTACATCTTCAATAAGCAAATTGGCCGGACCAGTTACCACTTTTTTATCCGGAATAACTTTTATTTTAGATGCGCCAATATAGTAATGCGGATGTTCCAGCTCACAGGTAGTGTATTTGGCACTTTGCACTCCCATTGTATTCTCCTCATCTTTTATTACGTCAGAGCCATGTATATAACCTTCACCTTCTTTTGTGCGTAATTCACTTAAATAACCTCTTTTGGTTTTGTAGTTATACTTAATAATATCTGCCTTATAATCAGTTTGCGCCTGTTTAAACAATGGCTTGCCAATCCAATTGCCATTTGTGTCTTGGGTGCCTTGGGCAATTACCAGATTTTTTTCAAGTTGAATCTTAATGAAATCAGCCTTCAGCTCCATATCCTCAAAATTAACAACAGCATCGCCATACAGATAAATTGTTTTTTCATCAGCATAATAAGGCATTGAATCGCGGCAAGTGTACTTTACCTTGGCATTGATTGCTGAGGAAGATTCGAATAACTTTACCGTATCCATTGGGTCAGAAGTGCTAGCCTCTTCCTCTGCAAGCGAATCTATTTTTTGCATAACAGGAGATGCAATGTTCTTTAGCTGCTCAACTTTTTGTTTAGGATTTTTAGGTTTGGTTTGATTTTTGGGCTTGGTTTGTGCATACGCAACTGAACACATTAACAGAAAACATGGCAAAAGTTTAAAAGCCATAGATTTAAGTATTGTGGAGGTTTGCTTAAAATTGTAATGTGTTATTGCCAATGAGCGCAAAGCTAATTAAAGTTAAAAACATGGTGAAATTTAGTCGCATAGCATCCATAATTATTTTATCAGCACTGCTATGTGCCTATAAACCATTGGGTTTAATTGGTAACAAAGTTCGTACCGTAATTGTAGATGCAGGACATGGAGGACATGATGCGGGTTGTATGTATGGAGGTGCAAAAGAAAAAGAAGTAACCCTGCAAGTGGCATTAAAAGTAGGCAAAGCCATTGAGGCAGAGCTTCCTGACGTGAAAGTGGTATACACCCGCGATTCTGACAATTTTGTTGAATTATGGGAAAGAGCCGGCATAGCTAACAGGAATAATGCCGACCTGTTTGTGTCTATTCATTGCAACGCAAATAAGAAAACCGAAGTGTACGGTACCGAAACATTTTCCATGGGTTTACATAAATCAGAAGGAAACCTGGAGGTAGCCAAAAGGGAAAACGAAGTTATTTTGCTGGAAAAGGACTACCAAGAAAAATACGAAGGTTTTGACCCCAACTCTCCTGAAGCCCATATTTATTTTTCTTTTATGCAAAGTGCTTACCTGGAGCAGAGCCTAAAACTGGCATCATTTGTAGAACAAAACTTTACAGAAATTAGTAGAACCAGCAGAGGTGTTAAGCAGGCAGGACTTATGGTTTTATGGAAAAGCAAAATGCCAAGCATCTTGATTGAAACCGGTTTTTTAAGCAATAAACAGGAAAGGGCATACCTAACATCAGAAAGCGGACAAACCGAATTGGCAGGAGCCATTGCTAAGGCTGTAGCCGTTTATAAGAAACGGGTAGAAGCATCTAGATAAGGGTTTGGCTAATTTATCAATAATTGTTTAACCCGTTTTTGCGTTTATTTTTGTCGACAAATCAACAGAAGTGAAAATTAGCAGAGAAGTACGCGTTGGAATTTTTTCCATTATTGGCATCAGTATCCTTATTTTAGGATATAACTTTTTAAAGGGTTACAGTCCGCTTAAAGGATACAACACTTACTACGCAGTATATAATAACGTATCCGGCATTGTAAAATCAACACAGGTAACGATTAATGGCCTTAAGGTTGGTCAGGTAGAAGAAATTGGCATGCTTAACAAAGGCGATGCAAGTAAGATTGTTGTTACATTAATCGTTGATCAATCTATAAAGTTGCCGCAAGGCACAAAAGCACTTATCAGCGCACAGGATTTACTTGGAACAAAAATGATTGACCTTCAGTTGGCTGAATCATCAGTAATACTTAACAATAGAGATACACTTTCAGGTGAAATTGAAGAATCCTTCTCAAGTTCTGTTTCTAAAATGATGTCGCCACTTAAAGATAAAAGTGAACAGGTATTGGTTACATTAGACAAGGTTTTGCAGAGTATGAATGAAGTGTTCGACTCTACTGGTACACAAAAGCTGGCACGCGGAATCAATGATTTCTCCGGTACGCTTAGTCATTTGAATCAGATTTCTGCCAGACTTGATCAGCTAACTGCAGAAGAATACGAGCGGTTACAAGATATGTTTGGGCATATTGAACAAATTACCAGAAATCTTAAAAATAATAATGAGGCTATTGGGCGCTCTTTAAAAAATATGGCCCGAATTACCGATAGTGTTGCTGCAGCCGACTTAACAGCTACCATCAACCATACCAAATCTGTGATGAAGGAATTTGCTACCACCCTGGAGAAAATTAATAAAGGTGAAGGCTCATTGGGCAAATTGGCAAATGACAAGGCATTGTATGATAACCTCACCAAGTCATCAGCAGAACTGGCTGCCTTGCTTAAAGATATGCAGGAATATCCTGGACGCTATGTTTCATTCTCCGTATTTGGCGGCAACAAAAGTGCTGATAAAGCCAATGAAAAAAGAGCTAAAGAAAAGGGCCGTTAAGAATCAAAATTCTTGAGGTATTCATATACTTTCCCAACAGGCAATCCCATTATATTAAAAAAACACCCATTTATTTTTTCAACGGCTGTATAGCCAAACCAATCCTGTATGCCATAACTGCCTGCTTTATCAAATGGCTTATAATGATTAATATAATGCAATATATGCTCATCTGAAATATTTCTGCACCACACTTCACTGCATTCAGTAAATGTAAACTGCAGTTTATTAGAACGCAAACAAACACCGGTATAAACCTCATGCTTATTTCCCCTCAGCATAGTTAGCATCTCAAAAGCCTCTTTCACATCAGCCGGTTTATTGAGCACATGATTATCGATCCAAACTATGGTATCTGCTGTAAGCAATACTTCATTATCGAGCAAAGCATCCGGATAAGCTTTGGCTTTTTTTTCTGCTAAATACAATGCAATATCACCTGCTTGTAAGTGTGAAGGAAAAGATTCATCCACCTCGTAGGTTTTTATTTCGGATTTAACCTCAATACCTTTTATGAGGTCATGTCTACGTGGTGATTTGGAAGCTAAAATCAGTTTTAATTCTTTATTGATCATGCAATTTAATTGTTTTATAGAATTGAAACAGCCGCTTTTCAATCCAGTAGTTTCCTAACCAACTTGTTTTAAAGCCAACGTGTCCGCCTAACTCAGGGTATTCCAAGAATAAATTCGGGTTGTTAATCTCTTGCTCCTCAGGGAAACAATCGGGATGTAGAAAAGGATCATTTAAAGCATTTAGTAACAACACCGGGGCAGCTATACGGTGTAAAACAAATTTACTACTACATTGCTGCCAGTATTCCTGCGCATTGGCGTAGCCATGCAGCGGTGCAGTAAATTGGTTGTCAAAATCAAGAAATGTTTTGATGGCATCTAAGTTATTTAACTGAAAATGTGTTGGAAATTGCTTGGCTTTTTGCTTCATTTTGTTTTTCATGCTTTTTAAAAAGCGCTTCATATACATGCTGTTCTGCGAAGAGGCAAGAACCTCTGCTGATGATTTCAGATCGATAGGAGCAGAAACTGCACAAGCTCCTTTTATCTGCAAAGCAATTTTATCCCCCTCCTCAGCAAGGTATCGGAGCAAGGCATTTCCGCCTAAACTAAATCCGCAAAGATATATGCTCGCGTCTGGGTTCATTTGCAGCAATTTCTTTATATAAAATCGGATATCATACGTAAATCCGGAATGATAAGAAATCGGTAAACGATTTAATTCACCGCTGCAAGACCTAAAGTTAAGGGCATGCACATGGTATCCTTGCAAATTAAAAAAGCGGGCCATGCCTAGGATATAGCCTGAACTGCTGCTTCCCTCCAATCCATGCATCAGAATTAAATGTTTCTTACCTGAACCTGCTAATATATCGGCATCAAAAAAATCGCCATCAGGTGTTTCAACCCGCTGTCGCGCATATCCTACCTTAACTTTACGGAATAAAGCAGGATAAATAGTTGAAAAATGTTTATGGGCAAACAAACCCCCAGCCTTAAATGAAGATTGAATAACTGGCATCTTACAAAGGTATTAAACAAAACAAAGGTTATGGGGTTATTCTATACATGCAACAAAACATTCTGGTATATTTTAGAAACGATTTGCGTTTGCATGATCATGAACCCCTCTATACAGCTGATCTGGCAGGTGCAAAAGTTATTGGGGTTTATAATTTTAATCCCTTGCATTTCTCATCTCATCACCTCGGTTTTAGAAAAACAGGCGTTTTTAGGGCACAATTTCTGATTGAATGCGTAAATGATCTGCGCAATAAGTTGCAAAGCGTTGGCAGTGACCTCATCATAACCCATGGCAATCCGTTGTATACCATTCCTGATTTGTGCAAAAAACTCCGCATCACAAAAGTATACGCACATGCTGAACATGCCCCCGAAGAACGAATGGAAGAGCTTGCATTAGAGAAATTATTATATTCTGAAAAAATTGATTTCAAATTATTCCAAGGCAATACCCTTATTCAGGTATCTGCATTGCCATTTGGGATTCATCAAACCCCTCTTCTTTTCACAGATTTCAGAAAAGCCGTTGAGAAAAAAGCTGAATATAGAAATGTATTTCCTGAGGTTAAAGCATTACGAAACATTGAACATCATTTCTTGCCAGAAACTTATACTCTGGAAAGACTAGGCTTTACAGCGGAGGAGATTGAAGGAAAACTTTTCTTATACAAAGGAGGAGAAAAAGAAGCACTGAAACGCCTACATTATTATATATGGGAAACTGAACTGGTTGCCAGTTATAAGGAAACAAGAAATCACCTACTCGGTATGGATTTCAGCAGTCACTTTTCACCTTGGCTTGCAGCAGGATGCCTTAGTCCGTCTTTAATTTTGAGTGAAGTTAGGGCATTTGAATTGACACGAATAAAAAATGACTCTACGTATTGGCTGATTTTTGAATTGCTTTGGAGAGACTTTTTTCGTTTTTCAATGCTCAGGTATGGAGCATCGTATTTCAAGACAGAGGGCATAAGACAACAATTTATCAATTGGTCAGATAATGATATACTCTTTAATAAGTGGCTCAACGGTGAAACAGGATATCCGTTTATTGATGCCAATATGAAAGAACTAAAACTTACCGGCTTTATGAGTAACAGAGGCAGGCAGAATGTGGCAAGTTTTCTCTGTAAGAATTTAGGAATAAACTGGCTTTGGGGTGCTGCATGGTTTGAATCGGCATTGGTTGATTATGACGTTTGCAGCAATTATGGAAACTGGGCATACCTTGCCGGTGTAGGCAATGATGCACGCTTATTCAGATACTTCAATATTGAGAAACAAGCTGATACCTATGATAAAGATGAAACTTTTCGGAAACACTGGTTAGAAAAAGACGGGTACTATGATACCGGTATAAAACCAGTGGTAGATTTTGAAGAATCAATAAAATTAGCAGAGAAAAAATATATGGAATCGCTTGGCTAACCTCACTCTAATGGCACTACCTCTTCTCCTACCTCATTAATTATTCCTCTGCGTCCGCCAAGTGATACAATGGCCAGGCCGTTCTTAAACGACCCTATAAAATCATACTTTACAGGAATATATTCTTCACCTTGTTCATTTATAAAGCCGAACTTACCCGCTATCTCTACTTTGGCTTTGGCTTTTTCCCAAGGATAAATGGCATCATATTTACAAGGCACAAACTCCTCCCCTCCGGTATTAATAAAACCTTCTTTGCCATCTTTCTCTACTTTGGCAATACCATTCTTAAAAGGGTGTATTTTATCATAACCCGTTTTAGGCTTTCCCTTTTTCTGACTGAAAGCATTGAGCGTAAAAACCGATACAAAAAATGCTAGTAATAAATATCTCATTACAAAAAATTTGGCCAAATATAGTAGTTTCTGTGAAACATGCCGAATATGATACAATACAATTCTACACCAAACACGCCATTTATCTACATGTAATTGCTAAATTATCAAGTATTTAAAAGGTAATTATCAGTGATGATGCCCACCCGGACCATGCACATGTCCATGATCAAGCTCTTCGGCAGTGGCTTCCCTAATTTCCATTACTTCAACATCAAAATTGAGATCTACACCTGCCAATGGATGGTTGCCATCAATGGTTACTGTTTCATTATTCACCTCAGTTACGGTAACAACAAATCGCTGCTCAGCCGAGCCCGCTTCAAATTGCATGCCCGGGCTCACCATTTGGCCACCAAATGCAGTAATTGGAACCTGCTGGATAAGTTCATGGTTTTTAACTCCATAACCTTTCTCAGGACTCACCTTTATCGTAAATTTTTCACCTGCTGTTTTCCCTTCCAGTCCTTCTTCCATACCGGCAATTAAATTGCCTATGCCCTGAATATAGGTAAGCGGGTCTTTTCCACTACTGGAATCCAATACAGTTCCAGCATTATCGGTAAGTGTATAATGGATGGAAACAACTTTGTTTGATTCAATTTTCATAGCTGAAATGTAAGTAAATAATAAATCTTAAAGTTCAAATATGCGTTTAAGTTTTTACAATACCATATTTAAACAGGAAACCTTCAGCATTTAAAATGCACAAATTCCTTTATTCAAATCGCTCCCGCCAGGTTTTGAAAAGTGCGTAAAAAAAACAGCCTGCAAATGCAGGCTGTTTAGAGGTTATAAATTATTACTTCTTGTTAATGAGTTTAAATAACTCATCCAATTTAGGCGAGAGTATAATTTCCGTTCTGCGATTTTTAGCTCTTCCCTCAGCAGTTTCATTACTCGCTCTTGGCATAAACTCTCCTTTGCCGGCAGCAGTTAAACGTTTAGCATTTACCGCATATTCTTCCTGTAAAATTCTCACAATATTGGTGGCACGGTGCACACTTAAGTCCCAGTTATCTTCATAGCGTGCTGTTTTAATAGGAATATTATCAGTATGCCCTTCTATCTCTACATCAATTTCATTGTTCTTATTCAGCACCTCAGATAGTTTCTTCAAGGCTTGTTTGCCTTTATCTTCAACCTCTGCACTACCCGATTTAAAAAGCAACTTATCACTTAACGATACATACACTTTTCCGTTTTTCATTTCAACAGAAATCTCATCCGAGTTAAAGCCCAGCAGTGCTTTCTTTACCAAATCATTAATAGCATTTGTTATGGAATCTTTTGCTCTAAGGGTTGCCTCAAGTTCTGCCAACCTGCGTTCGCGCTGTTCCAGCAGCTTACGCTGTCTCTCTAGTTCATCTGATTTTTGTGTGAGTTCCTCTGACTTAATTTTTAAAGCATTATTTAACCGCTCTGCTTCACTCATGCTCTTCTTCATCAACTCATTGTATTTTGCATTAAGCTCAGCATACTGACTTTTCAATGCGTTGTTCCTTTCGGTGCATTCATTATATCTGAACGTAAGTTCTCTGAAAACAGAATCAAGGTAACGGTAGTTGCGTCCTCTCTCCGTTGTATCTTTATTAAAGGCAATAACCAAATCATTGAGCGAGTCACGCTGATGTATAGCTCTTTTCAATCTTTTAGAAAGAAAAAAGTTATATGATTTTTCTTTAAGCGTTTTAGGTTCCTCAAAAGGAGTTTTAGGTTCTAACTGAGCTTTGGATATTGTGGCAAAAGCCAGCAATGAAAACAAAAATAAAATATAAGATTTCATGCGTATGAATTTTTTCAATTGCAAATAACAAATTAAAAGAGGTGAATCGATGGCTTATTTATTCAGACTAAGAGAGAGATGTATAGCATATTGCACAGCTATGCTACTGGCCTGCCGCAGGTTTATCAACTGCCACAACAACCGGTACTTTTGCTCTGTTCAACACATCAATTACATATATCATGCTTTCAACAGAAATACTTTTATCCATGCGCAGCACAATAGAAGGATTTTGAAGGGTTGAGGCTTTAGCAAGTATGGCACCTTCAAGCTGTTCCAGCGTAACTTCTCCTTTATCAATATAATATTTCAAATCAGCCGAAATAGAAACATTGATAATCTGATTGGGAATAGACTGACCTGTTTTGGCTTTGGGCAACAATAACTTAATGGCATTAGGACTGGCCAGCGTTGAAATAATCAGAAAAAACAGCATCAGAAAAAACAAGATATCAGACAATGCGCCTGCCTGCACTTCTGCATGAACATATTTCTTTTTTCTGAAATTCATTTTACTACAGGCTTATACAGAATATCCATAAACTCAATAGCTGTTACTTCCATTTTATTAACTACTCGCTCTATACGTGTGTTGAGGTATGTATAAAAAATGTATGCAACCACACCAACAATCAGACCAGCCGCAGAGGTAATCATCTTCACATAAATACCACTTGAAATAACCCCAATGCTGATATTATCTGCCAGAGAGATATCATAAAAGGCACGAATCATACCTATTACCGTTCCAAGGAAACCAAACATTGGGGCAAGTGCAGCAATAGCAGCAAGTAAATTCACATTCTTCTCCATTTTATAAACTTCCACACGTGCTGTATTTTCAATGGAGCTTTCAATATCGCGGATAGGAGAACCCAATCGAGATAATCCTTTATGAACAATTACAGCAAAAGGAGAACCAATGCGCTCACAGTAGGTCATAGCTCCTTTGATGTCTTCTTTATGAAGCAAGTCTTTCACATTGTTTACGAGATTTACATCGATTTTACTGGCTTTGCTAATGAATAAACTTCGTTCAATCATCAGAAAAACAGAAACCAATGAAAGGAACAGAATAGGAACCATAATCCAACCGCCTTTTAATATCAATCCCAGCACAGATAAACCTTCTTGTTCTGTTGATACAACCTGAACGGTTGCCTGCAATAATAAATTAATCATAACTACTTTCTATAAGCAGTTCAAGATTAGAGCAGAATAAAAAGTAATTTGTTAATAGTTCTGCACATGTGTGGAAAGCAAAAGGGCCACCCCTTGGGGCAGCCTTTTCGATTATAGTGGCCCAAGAGCCTTGTTATTCTTTCTTTTTGTCAAAGTCAATTACTATTGGTGTAGCAATACCTATTGAGGAATATGTACCAAATACTATACCCACCAACAAGGCAAAGGTGAAGCCTTTGATTACCTCACCACCGAAAATAAACAGCACCAATGCTACCAAGAATACGGTTAATGATGTTATAATAGTACGGTTTAGTGTATTATTCAGTGCATCATTGATAACCTTACCCTTATTGTTTTCATGATGGTGTGTTCCAAGGAATTCACGAATACGGTCGAAAACCACCACCGTATCATTAATAGAGAAACCGATAATGGTTAAAACTGCGGCTATAAATGCCTGGTCAACCTCCATCGTAAATGGTAAAATGCCATCAAAGATTGAGTAGAAGCCTAGCATCATTAATACATCATGAGTTAATGCTATAATGGCGCCTAAAGCATATTGCCATTTGCGAAAACGGATAAGAATGTATAATCCGATACCCAATAATGAAATGATAGCAGCCCAGATTGAAGCAACTTTAATATCATTGGCAATGGTAGGTCCAACTTTTGCTGAACTCAATATCTGAGATTTACCCATAGGGGCTAAACCTTCGTTTAATTTTGTTTCCACCATATCACTGGCACCTTCTGACGTTTCATTAATCATATAGGTGGTGGTGATTTTAAATTTATTTCCTGCGCCAAAGGTTTTTACCTCCGGGGCAGAGCCAAATACACTTGTTAGCTTCTCGCGAATATCAGACGAGGTCTGATCATTTTCAAACTGCACTACATAAGTCCAGCCACCCTTAAAATCAACCCCAAGGGTAAATCCTTTGGTGAAAATAGACACAACCCCTGCGATAATGATAATACCAGAGAATATGTAAAATTTCTTACGATTCTCAACAAACTTATAATTCAGATTTTGGAAAAGATTTTTAGATAGGTTAGTAACATAATGAACTGTAGCACCTTTTTCCAATCTCCACTCAGTAATTACGCGAGATAACAACACAGCCGTAAACATAGATGAAAGAATACCAATGATAAGAGTGATGGCAAACCCTTGAACAGGTCCTGTGCCAAACACATATAAAACAAATCCGGCAATCAAAGTGGTTAAATTTGCATCTATGATAGATGAGTTTGCGTGCGCATAGCCATCTGCTACTGCATTTTTAATACTTCGGGCATTCAGCAATTCTTCTTTTACACGTTCATTAATCAACACGTTTGCATCAACCGCCATGCCTATTGTTAGCACAATACCCGCAATACCCGGCAAAGTTAGGGCTGCGCCAAGAGAGGCAAGCACACCTATAATAAAAAATACATTTGTCAATACAGCAAAGTCAGCGATGTATCCTGAATTTCCATAATAAATGACCATGAAGATTAGAATAACAATAGTTGCAATAAGCATTGACAATAAACCCTGACTGATAGACTCAGCACCCAAAGTAGGCCCCACAACAGCTTCTTCCACAATACGGGTCGGTGCAGGTAGTTTTCCTGATTTTAGAATATTGGCTAAGTCAGCAGCTTCTTCGTTGGTGAAGCTTCCAGTGATAGATGAACGTCCATTGGGTATTTCATTTTGAACAGTTGGTGCAGAATAAACTACATCATCCAATACAATGGCAATGCTCTTACCGATATTTTGTTTGGTAAGGTTTTTCCAAATGCGGGCACCTTCGGCATTCATATTCATTGCCACTTCAATATCTCCTGATTGGGAAATATCTCTTCTTGCGTCTGTAATCTTATCGCCTTCCAAAGACGGATTGCCATCTTTACCGGCTTTTACGGCATGCAATACCACAGCTTCGTTATTATTTCCGAATCCTTTATAAGCCCAGAAGAATTTTATGGTTGAAGGAAGCACTGCCTTAACCTCAAAACGGTTAAGCATGGCATTAATTTTAGCAGTATCTTTAACCATTGAAATTCCGCAAGCCGAGCCTTTAGTGATAAGCATATTGTTCTCATCGGCATAAGGGCGCAAGTAAGCGAACAATGGATTTTCGGCAGAAAATTCCTCAAATGTTTTTTCCTTGTTTGCAGTATCTTTTTTAGTTGAGTCGGGCTTAATAGCACTTGGCTTTGCCAAGCCTGCAAGGGCACTTGCAGCAGTATCGGTTTTGGTTGAGTCAGATTTTGTACCTGCTTCTGATTTCATCACCTTAGCTAACATATCATTGGCAGAAGAAAGATGTTTAAATGCTTCGGCATTGTCATAGGTTTCCCAGAATTCAAGTTTGGCGCTTCCTTGTAATAGTTTGCGCACACGGGTAGGATTATCAACGCCCGGCAATTCAACCAGGATACGACCACTGCCCTCCAATTTCTGGATATTGGGCTGTGTTACACCAAATTTATCTATACGTGCTCGTAAAATCTGGAATGAACGATCGATTGCCTGATTGGCTTCCTCACGCAAATAAACCAGCACCTCTTCATTGGTTGAGCTAACTTTAATACGATCTTTATTGGTTTGATTAGCAAAAATTGCCGCCAAACGACCTTCAGGAACAGTTTCTTTATATGCCTCGCCAAATAACGTTACATAATCAGCCTGGCTGGTTTTCATTTTTTCTGCAGCAAGCTCAATTGCTTTATTAAATCCGGGATCAGGGTTGTTATTAGCTAATGTACGCACCATTTCTCCAAGAGAAACTTCTAGGGTTACATTCATACCACCTTGCAAATCCAGACCCAGATTCAACTCACGCTCTTTGCATTGCAAATAGGTATACTCCGCAAAACCTAGGTTGTAAACAGGTTCGCGTGCAATAGAATCAAGATATGCTCTTTCTTTAATCACATCACCTTCGGCAAACGCTTTTGCCTCTTTTTCAATTCGATAAGTTACCCATGTGAACGAAAGCTGAAATACCGATACAACGGCCATAGCAATCGCAAATAACTTTACTGCTCCTTTACTTTTCATTTGATATTCTAATTATTAACTGATTTGTTAGTGGTTATACAATTTTGTAAAAATACAAAGCGGGCAAATATAAGGGATGACTAAAGATTTTGCAAAGTCCATCAATTATTAGCCTGTATATTGATTATGAGCTCATTAATGGGATTTCAGTATTTTTTAAGCCATACCTTAAAGTGATCTTCCACCACGCGCAGGCTATTTTGGAAATGGTTGTTATTATTAATAACGATATCGGCTTTTTCTTTGTAAGGAAGCAAAAATTGCCGGTAAGCTGGCATCACATGGTTTTCCCATTGATATAAGACAAACTCTGCTGTAATATTTCTTTCAGCAGTATCCCTGCTCATTCTTCTATTTAGTTTTATTTCATCTTGTGCGTCAATAAATATCTTTAAATCAAACAGATTAAAAATATCCTGCCGGTAAAAAATAAATAAACCCTCCACTATAATAATTGGTGCCGGATTAAAAACCATCCAATCTCCCAATTGCTGTTCATGCTGAAAACGATACTCCCTTCTTTTAACGGTTTCACCTTTACCCAATGAGATGATATCAGCATAAAATGTATCCAGATCAATGCATTCAGGCAAATCAAAATTAATGTGGCCGTTTTCATCTCTCACATGATTTATTGCCGGTTTATAATAATTATCCTGCGAGAGTATGCATACCTCTTTCTGATGAAATAAAGCAGCTAACTCCTTAAGAAAACGAGTTTTACCTGATGCACTGCCACCTGTGATACCAACTAAATAAGGCTTAGTCATGATTAAATGGATGGTTTAAAGTGCTTGCAATTAGCGCATTTCTATGCAGAAAGCCAAAACCAAAAAGTGGCTTTAAATTTTATTAAAATAAAATTAGGAAACTTTTAATATAAAAATAGTTTCCATTGTAAAAATAGTTTTTATCTTTGGCCAGCCTATAAAAATCAATGCATGGTAAAAGAACAGGAAATCAAGATCAAAATTTTACTTGAAGCCAAAATGCTTTTTATGCGTTACGGCTTTAAAAGTATTACCATGGATGATATTTCCAGAGAGCTAGGAGTATCAAAAAAAACATTGTATCAGCATTTTGAGGATAAGTATGATTTGGTTAACCGTTGTGTTGATCATCAGATTATCGACATGAACTGTAATTGTGATGAACTTATGGAGCATAGCGAAGACCCGATAAGCGCCATGCTGTCCATTTCAGATTTCATCGGCAATGCAATTCGAATCTTAAACCCGAGTGCCATGTTTGATTTGAAAAAGTATTTTAAACCGGCATGGGATAAACTCCAGGCAAACAGAAAAAATCATATCTATAATCTGGTGATTAAAAATCTGGAAAATGGAAGAAAAAAAGGCTTATACCGAAAAGAAATTGACCCTGAAATAACATGTAGGATTTTTGTTTACCTCATCGGGTTTATTACAGATCCTGAGCACTACGATAGGCAAGAAATGGATTTTAAAACCCTTCATCTGGAAATGACCAAGTATCATTTACGTGCCATTTGCACCCCTAAAGGAATAGAGTTATTAGAAGAAAAATTAACACACCGAAAGTAAATCACACTTTATATGAAAAGATTCCTCCCAGCTACCTTCTTACTATTATGCTTTTTTACAAATGCTGTATCACAATCAGAAAATGCATTTAGTCTCAAGCAGACTATTGAATATGCAAAGGCAAATAATGCCAATGCAAAAAATGCCAAACTTGATGAGAAGGCATCCCTAAAAAAAATTCATGAAATACGAGCAATAGGCTTACCTCAGGTAAGTGCAAGCGGACGCTTTGTTTACACACCACAAATTCCTACCATAGGTATTAAGAATCCGGGCTTTTTTGGGCCCAATCCAACTGTTGAATTTCCTCAGGGAATTGATTACTCCGTTAATGGTACACTAAGCGCAAACCAATTGTTGTTTGACGGATCATTTCTTATGGGGCTTAAAGCTGCTAAAGAATATGCCTTGTTGGCTCGCATCAATAGCGAAAGAACAGATAAACAGATTGCCTCTGATGTAACAAAAGCATATTTTCTGGTGATTATTACAGAAGAAAATATCAAACTGGTTGATAAAAATATTCAAACACTGGAGAAGATTCTTTCCGATTTGAAAGCCTTATATAAAAATGGGCTGATAGAAAAAACAGATGTTGACAGAATTGAACTGGCTTATTCCAACACCAAACTTCAATCTGGCAAACTGCAAGATGCACGAGAGATTTGTTATTACTTGCTTAAACTGCAAATGGGTTACCCCGGTAATCAAAAGATAAGTGTTACGGATCAGATGCAAGACATCTATTCAAATCTGGCCGATGCGGATGCAATTGCTGAAGAGAAAGTTGTTTATGCCAACCGACCTGAATATAAAATGCTGGAGCAGCAAATTAAAATGCAAACATTAGACAAGAAACGTTATCAGTTTGGTTATGCGCCATCATTGGTGGCATTTGCACAACATCAGCAAAATGCATTTGCCGTAGATTTTGGTTCACTTAACAACCGATATTATCCTGGCACCCAGATTGGGCTAAATCTATCTCTGCCCATATTTGATGGATTTATGAAAAACTCTCAAATCGAACAGGCAAGAATTAATATTCAAAAGACACAAAACCAGAAATCACAGTTTGAAAGCGCCATTGAAACAGAAGTCTTCTCCAACAGAACAAAATATCTGAGGGCTAAAGAACAGATAAAAGTACAGAAGAAAAACATGGAACTGGCCGAAGAGATTTATAATAAAGTCAATATTAAATTTAGCAATGGTGTTGGCTCCAGCTTGGAAATTTCACAAGCTGAAACAGATTTAAAAACAGCACAAACAGGTTACCTGAATGCCATTTATGATCTGCTGGTTGCAAAAACAGATTTAGAACAATCATTGGGCAAATAACCACCATAACTTATGCAAATATCTAATAAAACATATATGAAAAATTTACTCGTACTGCTGGCAGGATTAGCAGCGCTTACTGCCATTATCTCGTGCGGCCAAGGCCAATCAACTTTACAGGAGAAGAAAGCTGCTATTGAAAAACTTAAATCTGAACAAGCAGCAATCGAAGATAAAATTAAGACGCTTGAACTTGAAATTGCTAAAATGGGAGATTCTGCAATAGCCGATGACAGCAAATCGAAATTTATTGCTGTTACGCCTTTATTGCCTCAAATCTTTGAACATAGTATTGATGTACAAGGCAGTGTAGAGGGCGATGAAAATGTAACCCTCACAGCTAAGATGGCTGGAAGCATTAATAAGGTTTATGTAAAAGCAGGCGATGAAGTAAAACAAGGACAAACACTTGCTGAGATTGAACATGAAATAATTGATGCACAAATGGAAGGTCTTAAAACAAATCTGAGACTGGCTACAGAATTGTATAACAAACAGAAAAATCTTTGGGTGCAAAAAGTTGGCACCGAGATTCAATATCTTCAGGCAAAAACCAATAAGGAAGCATTGGAGCAGCAACTCAATTCATTGATTGAAACGGAAAAAATGTATCGTGTAATTGCTCCTATTGCAGGAACCGTTGATGAAGTATACATCAAAACCGGTCAAACAGCTGCTCCGGGGGTACCGGCCATCAGGGTTGTTAATTTTGGAAAACTAAAAGTAGTAGCAGACATATCTGAATCTTATGCCAGTGCTGTAAAAAAAGGAGACGAGGCCCTGCTATTTTTCCCTGATATAAATAAAAATGTTAAATCAACCGTGAGTTATACCGCAAAGGTTATTCACCCAATGACCAGAACATTCGGAATTGAAATTAACCTACCCTCAGAAAATGTTTATCGACCAAATATGGTAACTCAAATCAAGATTATAGATTATAAGAAGAGCAATGCAATGATTGTACCGGTTAACACCATACAAAAACTAGATGGCAAGGAAGTGGTGTATGTCGCAGTGAAAAATGGCTCAAAAACGATTGCTCAAAAACGGGAAGTAGTTGTTGGCTCCATGTATCATGATAAGGCAGAAATTCTGAGTGGTTTAACTGAAGGTGATTTACTTATTACAACAGGGTTTCAAGACCTTACTGAAAATCAGTCAATAAAATTTTAATCAGGGCAATACCAACACATTTGTTAAAACTAATTTATGAAGGACCTAGAAAAAGAATTTAAGCCGTCAAGCTGGTCAATTGATAATAAAACAAGCATTTACATACTTACCATTATCATAACACTGGCAGGCCTATTCTCCTATATCGGATTACCCAAAGAGCAATTTCCTGAAGTTAAGTTCCCAAGCATACTCATCACCACCATCTATCCTGGAACCTCCCCAAAGGATATGGAACAACTGGTTACCAAGCCGCTTGAAAAGCAGCTGAAAACCATTACCGGAGTAAAGAAAATAAAGAGCAACTCTGTGCAGGATTTTGCAATTGTTAATGTTGAATTCAATACCGACCAAAATGTTGATTTGGCATTGCAGCGTGTAAAAGATGCTGTTGATAAAGCTAAAAAAGATCTGCCCGATAATCTGCCGGATGATCCCCGCGTAACAGATATTGATGTGTCGCAGATTCCTATTATGAATGTTCATATATCCGGTGATTTATCGTTGGATAAAATGAAAAAATATGCCGATGAACTTAAGGATGAAATTGAAGGGCTAAAGGAAATAACACGCGCTGATATGGTGGGTGCTTTAGAAAGAGAAATTCAGGTCAATGTAGATTTAATGAAGGCTGAAATCTCCAATATCACCTTTGACGATATCAACCGTGCTATAGCCAGCGAAAATGTTACTATTTCAGGTGGATCAGTTGATATGGATGGTATTAAAAGATCAATCAATATTATTGGTCAGTATAAAGATGCAAAAAAACTGGGCGATATTGTGATAAGAGGTGCCACCGGTGCAACCGTTTACTTAAAAGACATAGCCGAAATTAAAGATGACTTTAAAGAAAAAGAAAGTTACGCCCGGCTGGATCATAAAAACGTAATCACACTCAATATTATAAAAAGAGGTGGGGAAAATTTACTTGAAGCATCAGATAAGATTACTGCAATTTCTAAAAAATATGAGTCAGATATTTTTCCTCCCGGATTAAATGTAACTATTACTGGTGATCAATCAGAAAAGACACGCGTAACCCTTCATGATTTAATCAACACAATCATTATTGGCTTTATCCTTGTTACCCTAATACTCATGTTTTTCATGGGTACAACCAATGCCATATTCGTTGCTATGTCGGTACCACTCTCCTGTGCAGTTGCCTTTTTGGTTTTCCCTGTCATCGGATTTAAACTAAACTTCATCGTTCTGTTCTCGTTCTTGCTTGCTTTGGGCATCGTAGTTGATGATGCCATCGTGGTGATAGAAAATACACACCGTATTTTTGGCAATGGCAAAATGCCGATAAAAAAAGCTGCAAAACTGGCTGCAGGAGAAGTCTTTCTACCTGTATTTTCAGGAACGATGACCACACTCGCACCCTTTGTGCCATTGGCATTCTGGCAAGGAGTTATCGGAAAATTTATGTTCTTCCTCCCGGTTACGCTCATTGTAACGCTTCTTGCATCGCTTGTTGTTGCTTACATCATCAATCCGGTTTTTGCGGTTGATTTTATGAAGACACATGAAGAGGAAGAAAAGGAAAGAAGGAATAATAAAAAATATAAAATCACGGGGATTATTTTTGGGGTAGTGGCTCTGCTATCCTATCTGGGAGACAATATTGGTTTCGGTAATTTCATCATTACCTTATTTGGCTTATACACACTAAACCGATTTGTGATGCATAAATGGATTAAGCGCTTTCAGGATAGAACCTGGCCAAACGTTCAAAATAAATATAAGCAATTTATTGAATGGACCCTTTATAAAAAGAACCCCATATGGATGGTATTCGGAACTATTGCACTTTTTTTTCTTACCATCTTTTTTACTGGAATACGTTCTCCTAAGGTGGTGTTTTTCCCTCAGGCAGAGCCGAACTTTATTTATACATACATCACATTACCCATTGGCACCCATCAGGCCTACTCTGATTCTATAACAAAAATTGTAGAAAATCGTGTTTATAAAGTATTTGGCGAGAATAATCCATTGGTTGAATCTATTATTTCAAACGTAGCAGTTGGTGCCGGAGATCCCCAGCAATTTGAAACAAATTTTAATGCTAACCCACATCTAGGAAAAGTAACGGTGGCTTTTGTTGAGTTTGCTGAAAGAAATGGAGAGTCAACAGCCAAGTATATGGATTTAATACGCAATGAAGTAAAAGGCATTCCGGGAGCAGAGATAATTGTGGAGCAGGAAAAAGGCGGTCCGCCAACAGGTAAACCAATTGCTATTGAAATTACAGGAGATAAAATTGACTCTCTAGTAGAAACAGCTGCTGAGCTTAAGCACTATCTTGATTCTCTTCAGATACCCGGTGTTGAAGAACTAAAATCAGATGTACAATCAAATAAACCGGAAGTATTGGTGATGGTTGACAGAGAGCGTGCAAACCGCGAAGGCATTAGTACAGCACAAATAGGCATGGAATTAAGAAAGGCTGTGTTCGGGTTGGATAAACCCAGCAAGTTTAAAGATGCCAATGATGAATACCCCATTCAAATTCGGGCAAGAAAAGATCAACGCTCTAACATGAATGCCATTATGAACATGAAAATAACATTCAGAGATATGAATATGGGCGGACAAATCAGACAAATTCCTTTATCCTCGGTTGCAGGTATTCAATACAATAATACTTTTGGAGGAATTAAAAGAACGAATGAAAAGCCCATAATTACCATTGCATCGAACGTATTAACCGGTTACAATGCCAATGAAATCGTAAACAAAATAGATAAAATTATTACGCGTTATCCGCTGCCTGAAGGTGTAACTGCCAGAATGGGAGGCGAACAAGAAGAGCAAAAAGAAACAGGTGCATTTTTAGGCAAAGCCTTGCTGGTAGCCCTTGGATTAATTTTTCTCATTTTGGTAACGCAGTTCAATTCTATCTCTAAACCTATCATTATATTAAGTGAAATTTTGCTCTCACTCATCGGTGTATTGCTTGGCTTCTCTATATTTAAGATGGAAATTTCCATCATTATGACAGGAGTTGGAATAGTAGCACTTGCTGGCATTGTTGTTAGAAATGGTATTCTATTGGTAGAATTTACTGAAATACTATTAAAACAAGGCATGCCGCTAAAAACAGCGTTGGTAGAAGCCGGAAGAACACGCATGACTCCAGTATTGTTAACTGCTACTGCAACCATTTTAGGATTAGTACCTCTTGCAGTTGGCTTAAATATAGATTTTGTAAAACTGTTTAGCGAAGGAAATCCTCACATATTTTTTGGAGGCGACAGCGTAGCATTTTGGGGCCCCCTATCATGGACCATGATTTTTGGATTAGGTTTTGCAACGTTTCTAACCCTGATTCTTGTTCCGGTTATGTTGTACCTGAATGAAAAACTGAAAGAGAAAATTGGCTTCAAGCCATCAAATAAATAAGTATTTTATGAATGCGCGTTTAGAATATTCTTGCAGAGAATTTACAATTCATTTGATAAGATAACTAATTAATGGCTTTACATTTGTTTCGTACCTTATTTGACTAAGGTATTGCATCAATGAGTAGAGGTGCAATTGTTTCATAGGCTAGTGGAGCCCCCCCAAAAGGGGGCTTCATTTTTTAACTACCAATTATACTTATTTTTTTCCGTTCATCAAAAATAATTATCTGTATATGCAATCATAGCTAACTTTGTATAATCTTTACTTTACAAGGCAATTAGATTAATTGCTTTTGGGTAAGGGTTAATTTTCTTAGGTTACAAAACCCCCGGAATCGGGGGTTTTGTGTTAAGTAAATTATAATTCACCGGTCAGCAATCAGTACAAAATAAATTAATCCAAGATACGATGCTGTTTATCAAACAGATTGTATCCACCCATAAAAGCTTCCATACTTACGCTAATTTGTTTAATGCAGATAAAAGTATACCATCATAGCTGCTGAAGCAGAAAAGCCCTTGATTCATAAAAAGTTTTTAAAAATGCCCAAATCATAGAATTTCAGAAACAACCACTTAATTAAACAGAAATAAAGGAGTTACTACATAAACTCAAATTACTGGTAGAGTCATTTATTAGAAAGAAAAAGTTAGAATGGTAAACCCGATTCGCCAACAAACAATTGAGTGAAGCTGAACTAAGTTAAACAATAGGTGCTTATCCGGCATTAATGGAAAGACCAATCGTTGTTTATAGTAACAAAGTAGGGATTTCCCATAGCGAAAAAGGTTATCAATGAAATTTTGCGTTTAACCCACTAATTCTGCCATATATATAAGAACCATACTGAATTGAATTCTTTCAATTACTTTTGATAAAACAATCATTCACATATGTACACCAGAAAATTAATTCTTATTGCCTTCATGGCACTCATTTCCAGTTTCAGCAACGCGCAAAAGTCAGCACCACCTAATTGGTTTAACCTAGACCAAAAGGCAGATAAAATACCAGGGGTTAGCACAGAACGCGCCTACAATGAATTACTTAAAGGTAAAACTTCCAAAACTGTAGTTGTAGCAGTAATTGATGGGGGAACAGAAGTTAATCATGAAGATTTGAAAGAGATAATCTGGATTAATAAAAATGAAATCGCAGGCAATGGTATTGATGACGACAAAAATGGTTATATAGATGACGTTAACGGATGGAGTTTTATTGGAGGTAAAGATACCAACGTAGTAGAAGATTCTTATGAACTAACCCGTGTTTACACCATGTATAAAAAGAAATATGCGTCAACCGACCCCCTCAAAATAGATCAACAAAGCAAGGCTGATTATGAAATATATCTTTCTGTAAAGAAAGAGTATGAGTCGAAATATTCTGAACAGAAAAAAATGCTTGAAGTATACGAAACCATAAAGAATGTAATTGATAAGGTAATTAAACAAACCGGGACAGATAAGCCAACAGAAAAACAACTTGCCAATATCAAGTTTGAAAACCCAATGGAAAACCAGTTCCTAACTATGATTAAAGGCTTTGCGAAAAAAGGTACTTCATTAAAATCTCTGGCTGAAGAACTGGATGGGCCTATAAATTATTTCGCCAAAGGCGTTAAATTTGGGTATAACACTGAATTTAACCCAAGGGTATTGATTGGAGATAATTACGAAGATGTAAACGAAAGATTTTACGGAAGCAATTATGTGAGCGGCCCTAAAGGTGAGCATGGAACGCATGTTGCCGGCATCATTGCCGCTATGAGAACCAATAATATTGGCATGAAAGGCGTAGCAGACAATGTAAGAATTATGGTTTTGCGTGTAGTTCCAGATGGCGATGAAAGAGATAAGGATGTTGCCAATGCTATCAGATACGCTGCAGACAATGGTGCAAGCATTATTAATATGAGTTTTGGAAAATCACATTCTCCTTATAAGTCTGCAGTTGATGAAGCCATAAAATATGCACAAAGTAAAGATGTGCTCATGATACATGCTGCAGGAAACGATAGCAAAAACACAGATACCTTACCTAATTACCCAACCGATAAATTTAATGATGGTAAAGAATCCGACAGTTGGATTGAAGTAGGTGCATCCAACTGGAAAGGTGGCAAATACATAGCTGCATCTTTCTCTAACTTTGGAGCAAGCAATGTAGATGTTTTCGCCCCTGGTGTTGATATTTACTCTTGTGTTCCATTCTCAGCCTATGATACGTATAACGGAACCAGTATGGCTGCACCTGTAACTGCAGGCGTAGCTGCAATTATACGTTCATACTATCCGCAATTTTCTGCATCAGAAGTAAAACATATTTTAACAGCCTCTGCCATACCTGTTAATGGAAATGTAATTATACCGGGAGCAAAGGCAGGTAAAAAGAAACTCTTCTTCTTTGGTGGCAAAGCCAAAACGTCTTCAATGAAATCTCTTTGCAGAACAGGTGGCATTGTAAATGTATATACTGCCGTTAAGATGGCTGAAGCCAAAAGCAAGAAATAGTCACGCACTATTAGCCCATAAAAAAATCCGCTGCCGATATTTCTGCAGCGGATTTTTATTGATGATCAAAGGGTATTTAAGCTTTCTGAGTTGCTTTTGGAGCAGAAGCCAAAATTTCTGCATCTACGCCAGATGCAAATTGCTCAAAGTTAGAAACGAACATATTAGCTAATTTGTTGGCTTGTGCATCATAAGCAGACTTATCTGCCCAAGTATTACGAGGGTTTAACAACTCTGCTGGTACATTTGGGCAAGCTGATGGCATCATGTAACCAAACACAGAATGCGCCTCAAAACCAACCTTGTTCAAAGAACCATTTAAAGCTGCAGTAATCATAGCTCTTGTGTAGGACAATTTCATACGAGACCCCACACCATAAGGACCACCGGTCCAACCGGTATTTACCAGCCAAACATTGATATTAGGATTAGCCTTTAATTTTTCACCTAACATTTTAGCATACTTGCCCGGATGTAAAGGTAAGAACGCCTTGCCGAAGCAGGCTGAGAATGTGGCCTGTGGCTCTGTAACACCTGCTTCTGTGCCTGCTACTTTAGCAGTATATCCGCTTATAAAGCTATACATAGCCTGACCCGCGTTTAATTTTGATATTGGTGGAAGCACGCCAAATGCATCAGCAGTTAAGAAGAAAATATTCTCAGGGGCTTTACCAACAGATGGTACTGCAATATTGTCTATTAAATATATCGGATAAGCGGCTCGGGTATTTTCCGTAACGCTGATGTTGGTATAATCAACCGTAGAAGTACCATCAAAAAATCGGGTATTTTCTAGAAGTGAACCAAAGCGAATGGCATCGTAAATCTGAGGCTCTTTTTCCTTAGTTAAATCAACACACTTGGCATAGCATCCACCTTCAAAGTTAAATACGCTATCATCAGTCCAGCCATGTTCATCATCACCAATCAATTTGCGCTCCGGATCTGCCGAGAGCGTAGTCTTACCTGTACCTGATAACCCAAAAAACACAGCTGTATCACCATCTTTGCCAATATTGGCAGAGCAGTGCATAGATAACACCCCTTTCTCTTCAGGGAGTATATAGTTTAAAACCGTAAAGATTCCTTTCTTCATTTCACCGGTGTAACCACTACCTCCGATAAGAATAATTTTCCGGCTGAAATCTATAATCGAAAAATTATGCTGCCGTGTGCCATCAACACCTTTATCAGCCTTAAAACTCGGAGCGTTGAGTATTAGCCATTCCGGTTTAAAATCAACCAGATCCTGAGCAGTTGGGCGAAGAAAGAGATTGTGGCAAAACAAGTTATGATAAGCAGTTTCATTAATTACGCGGATATTTAATTTATGTCTGGGATCAGCGCAGGCATAGGCATCTCTTACATAAAGCTTTTTACCCGCATAGTGCTCCAATATCTTGTTCAACAAAGATTCAAACTTAGTCGGTTCAAATTTTTGGTTCACATCACCCCACCAAACCGTATTTTCGGTTTTAGTATCGCATACAGAAAATTTATCCTTTGGCGAACGCCCAGTAAATTCGCCTGTGTCGGCCATTAAAGCTCCGGTATCGGTTAATACACCTTCACCGTTAATTATGGCATGCTGCACAAGTTCTGCTGCAGTTAAGTTTACATAAGCCTTCCCGGCCTTGCTCAAAACCTTATCTACAATATCATTGGTTGTCATAGTCAATTAGTTAGTCAGTAGTTTAGAGCGGCAAATTTATGGTTTCCATATTGTAGAAAAAATTTAAATTTAACCGGCTGATAAACAGTTTTTTATTTTGAAATATTGAAAAAATACACAGGTCATTGATATATCTTATGTTTAATATAGTTTTGACAAAAAAGTTGGCAACAATTTTGCAATGTCAGCTACTAATTCAATGATGAACCAAGCAACCATATTACAGCTGTTACTAACCTACGCTCAACTTTCCGGGAAAGACCTCGATCGTTTTGAGCTTACAGAAAAAAATCCTGAATATAACAACCCTCTGCCGCAACGAGTAGACGAACTGATTAATATTCTAAATATCCTAACCGACTCCAGTCATTTTGCTTTTAATCTTCATCACATGCCCCTTAAGGCGTTTATGGAGCAAATGACATCTAGCAGTTTACCTATAATTATTTTCGCAAAAGGTACCGGCTTAAATCCTGTTGTGCTAACCTTTCATGCAAAAACTAAGAAATGCGAAAAATATGATATAAATGGATCTAAAGATTTTGTAGCTTGGGATGAAAAAAGCCTAGCAACACTTGCCGCAGAAAAGGCCTATTTGCTCAATCAAGGGCAAATAGACACTACACCTGAATGGGCGGAAGTGGCTGTAGATGAAATTATTTTTATAACCGGCTACCCTGTGCCAAGTCTTCTCACGGCAGCGCATCGAAAAGGGGCCTATATCCATCCGTTAAAAAGAATATTCCGTTTGCTTCAAACAGAGAAAAAAGACATAAGCTATATTTACTTCTATGCCATTATGATGGGTATGGTAAGCTTAAGTCTTCCGCTGGGTATTCAGGCAATAATCGGGCTCATATCCGGTGGTCTTTTTATTAATTCTGTTATTGTGCTAATGGTACTTGTCATTCTGGCTACCATTGTTTCCGGCTGGCTTCAGGTATTGCAATTAAGTGTAGTTGAGATTTTGCAGCAGCGACTCTTCGCCAAAGCATCTGTTGAATTCACTTTCCGCATTCCTCGTATTAAAATTGAAGCGTTGCATAATCAATATGCTCCTGAATTGATGAATCGTTTTTTTGATATCATGGCTATTCAGAAATCTCTCCCTAAAATTTTAATTGACCTAAGTACAGCAGGGGTGCAGATTATTTTTGGCCTTTTGTTGTTATCGCTTTACCACCCTCTATTTATATTTTTCGGTCTATTGATTGTGGCTCTAATTATTGTTATTTTTTACAGCACAGGTCCAAAAGCTATTGAGACCAATTTGAATGCCTCTAAGTATAAATATAAAGTAGCCTACTGGCTAGAAGAACTTGCCCGTTCCATGAATACTTTTAAACTGGCAGGCAGCACACCCTTGCCAATGTATAAAACAGATAAACTACTGGATCAGTATCTAAAATACAGGCAAGCTCATTTTAAAATACTGGTGAAACAGTTTAAAGCCATCATTGCGTTTAAAACATTTATTACCGGTGGGTTACTTATTTTGGGAGGCATCCTTGTTGTTGAAAGGCAAATTAACCTTGGACAATTTGTTGCTGCAGAAGTTATCATATTGCTGGTATTGGCATCCGTAGAAAAACTTATCTCCATACTAGAAAGTGTTTATGACCTGATAACAGCTGCAGATAAGGTTGGTCATGTAACCGATATCGAATTGGAGCATAATCAAGGTATGAGTATAGAACAAACCTCCAATAACCAAACTGACTTCAACTTAACCTTACGCAACATCACATACACCTACCCTGATACAACAAAACCGGCTATTGAGAATGTTAACATGGAAATTAAATCCGGTGAAAAGATTTGTATATGTGGTTATAACGGATCGGGCAAAAGCACTCTAGTAAAAATTCTCTCCGGCTTATATTTTGAGTTCAGCGGATCTTTGATGATTAATGGCATGCCGATACATGAAGTAAATCTGCATTCTTATCGTTCGGCCATTGCCGACAACCTATCTGATCAGGATATTTTTGAAGGCTCAATAGAACAAAATATTAGCCTTGGCAGAAATGATATAAGCATAGCAGATATTTTAGATTCAATTAAAAAAGTGCATCTGGAGTCATTCATCTTTTCATTGCCTAATGGTATAAAAACCCATTTGCAGGCAGGCGGATATGTTTTATCTAAAAGTAATAAAGAAAAATTGCTACTTGCAAGAAGCATAGCAGGTAAACCAAAGCTCTTATTAATTGACGAATTCTTTTATAATGCTGAAAAGAATGAAAAGGAAAATATACTGCAACACTTATTTGACCCATATAATAAATGGGGCATTGTTATCATATCAAACGACCGTGAAATTATGAAAAAATGCGACCGTTTGGTGATGATGGATCAAGGTAGTATTTTAACAACGGGTACCTACGGAGAATTAAACAATACAGATATTTTTAACAGAATATAATCATGCTGAACCTATCAGAAAACAAACTAGACAATGAAGCAGGTATTGAGCAATTATATTCTTCACGATTGCTAAATACACCCGGCAAATTCAATATTATCAGGCGCTGGATGTTAGGCATATTGTGTTTTATTATTGCCTGTATGTTCTTACCCTGGCAACAGAATGTTCAGGGATATGGAAAGATTACACCATTTATGCCTCAAGACAGGCCACAATCAGTCAACTCAATTCTTGCAGGCCGAATAGAAAAATGGAATGTAAGGGAAGGACAGCAGGTTAACAAAGGAGATACACTGCTTATTATTTCAGAGGTAAAAGAAAAATTCTTCGATCCGCAAATATTGGCAAGAACCAATAATCAAATTGAAAATAAAATTGACGCAGTAAAGTCAAAACAAGAAAAAATAAATGCTCTTCAAAAACAAGTTGACGCATTAAAGTCAGGCTTGAATTTTAAGCTTCAACAAGCTAAGAATAAAGTAAAACAATTCAGATTTAAAGTTCAAGCAGAAAAAGCTGATTATGATGCGGCTAAACTTAACCAAAAGCTTTCAGAAGATCAGTTTGCTCGTTTGGAAAAACTTTATAATCAGGGACTGGCTTCATTAACCGAATTGCAAAATAGAACCAATAAAAATCAAGAGGCACAGGCTAAATTAATTTCCGCAGAAAACAAATACAATACTGCCCTACAAGAACTCATTAATAGCGAGATTGAATTAAACTCGATTGAGGCTGATTATTTAGATAAAATTTCAAAGGTAGAGTCTGACCTGAGCGAAACTGCAGGTGTATTATTTGAATCGCAAGCTGATATTGCAAAGATGCGTATTGAATATTCAAATCTTCAAACTCGCAGTGATTTATATATCATCAGGGCACCTCAAGACGGATTTGTGGTGAAAGCGCTTAAAGCAGGAATTGGTGAAACCATCAAAGAAGGAGAAGAGGTTGTTTCCATTCTACCTGCAACGGCCAAGCTTGCTGTTGAACTGTATGTGAAGGCTGTTGATTTGCCTTTGTTGCATGAAGACTGTAAAGTACGTTTACAGTTTGATGGCTGGCCTGCACTGGTATTCTCCGGCTGGTCCAATGCCTCAGTAGGTACTTTCGGTGGTGTGGTAAAAGTTATTGATAAGGTAAACAGCGCAAATGGGAAATTCAGAATACTAATTACACCTGACCCTGATGATGTGGCCTGGCCTGAATTAATAAGAGCTGGATCTGGCGTATACGGCTGGGCCATGCTCAACAATGTAATGCTTGGTTATGAGTTATGGCGTCAGTTCAATGGATTCCCGCCAGATATGGTAAAAAATATTGAATCTATAGGCAATGGCAATTCAAAAACTAAGGAGGATAAAAAGACAGATGAGTAAAGTTAAAAAAAGTATAATTCTTATCTTATTCTGCATCCTGCAATTCTTTTCCAATGCCCAAACCGATACCACACTTTTACCGTTTCAGGAATTTTATCGGCAGGTTATAGCTTACCATCCCATAGCAAAACAAGCAAGATTACTTACCGACCAGGCCAAGGCAGAACTGCGCTCTGCAAGAGGTGCTTTTGACCCGGTAATTGATCTAAGTTACCGCAACAAAACTACTAATAGCCAAAACTCTTACTCTTATTTTACTCCTGAGCTGAAACTTCCAACATTGGTTGGAATAGATGTAAAAGCAGGTGCGGAAATGAGCAGCGGCTTAAACCTTGATCCGGAACTCAGCAAATATGATCCTACCTCGAATGCTTACAAAGGTTATGATTTGTACTATGCAGGTTTAAGCCTACCTGTTGGCCAAGGATTGATGTTTGACCCACGCAGAGCGGCATTACGACAGGCACAGGTTATGCAAAATCTGGCTGAAGCCGAAAAGATTAAGGTTATTAATAAGCTTTTACTTCAATCAGCTAAAGATTACTGGAACTGGCAGCAGTCTTATGAAGTCGTTTTATTAATGCAACTTAATGTACAGTTGGCCGAGAACAGACTGAACTTTATAATTAACCGAATTAAACTGGGCGAAGAAAAACCAATTGATTCTGTTGAGGCAATGATTGAGTATAAGAGGCGTGAGGTGCTCTTACTGGAAGCTAGGCTAGACTTTGCAAATACAGGTTTACTGCTCTCTAATTATTTATGGAATGATGGTAATGAACCCCTTGCCCTTAAACCTGGTATAGTGCCGGGCAATGCAGGCAATGAGCTTTATAACCTTAGCAGCGATTCTTTGCAAAATCTGGTAAGCCGCTCACAACAAATTCATCCTGAACTGCTCAAATTAAATAACAAGATTGCATCGCTTGAAGTAGAAAGAAAGCTAAACAGAGAAATGATAAAGCCACGCCTAACTTTTGATTACTTCCCGTTCAGATCATATACTGCTGGCAATGGTGATGGTGTTGAGAATATTTTTGTAAACAATTATAAATTCGGTGTAAGTTTCTATTCTGCCTTGTTTCTGCGGAAAGAACGTGGCAATCTGCAGGCAACCAATTTTAAACTCAAACAAACGGATTTTGATTTGCAACTCACAAAAAGAGAAATAGTAAATAATGTACTTGCTTCCTATAATGAATTACAAAATCTTGGCAATCTTATCACCATTCAGCAAACCTTGGTTAACAATGCCAATACCTTAAGAAATGCAGAAGAAACCAGGTTTGACAATGGAGAAAGTTCTCTATTCCTGGTTAATCAACGAGAAAGAAGTCTTATTGAATCACAGGCTAAACTTGTTGAACTAAAAGCAAAATATGCCAAGGCAAAAATTATGTTGCAGTGGAGCTCAGGTATTCAAATGTTCGATTAGATTTTCTATTTATAAATACATCAAGCTACACCCTCTCGTATCACTGTTATCCAATCTTCCTAACACTTCAAAACTCCCATCAATATGCAATTTGCCCAAATCAGCAGTTTGAATAAATGAGCAGGAATAAATATTGGCCAAATCAATCACATTAATTATTCCTGTTTTACCCAATTCCAAAGTCGTAAACGGATCATTTGCATCGGTTACAATAACCTTCACCCAAGGTGGGGTAAAAAATCTCCCATCTTTCATGGCATAAGCCTGACTCAACAACTCCGTCATGCCATATTCAGAGTGTACATGTTCAACACCAAAGGCATTTTTAAGAGCTGCATGCACTTCGTTTCTTGTAATTTCCTCTCGCCTGCCTTTCATTCCCCCAGTTTCCATTATAATTAAGTCAGGTTTGTGAAATGCATACTTCTCCGCAAAATCAAGTAAAGCAAACGTTACACCCAACAAAATGACTTTTTTGTCTTTAAGTTGAATGAGTATGTCAAATAATTTTTCGAAATCATTTAAACAAAACCCACTAAGCGGATTTGCACTGAGCTCAATGAGTTTTTGAGTCATATATACCAGTGAAGAATTATTGCGTTCCAAATAACCGGGCAATAATGCCAATATGCAATAATCAGATGGGTTTCCATAAAAAAGCCGAAATGCAGTTAGGAAACTCTCCTCATAAACTGCCAAGGAAGCCACATGATGTGTTGAAGGCTCCATCCCTGTTGTGCCACTGCTAGTAAAAATAGCTTCTGCCTTATATCCATTGCAGATTACTTGTTGGGTCTTAAAAAAATCAACCGGCAAAAAAACATAATTAGTAGAGGGGGGAGCCAAAGAAACAAAAGCCTTAAAAGTGGCATTTTCCTTACACTGAAAATCATATACCTGATGCGCCAATTCCTCAAAATTCATTACTTTCGAATGAAATATGCGGTTTAAGTCAAAAGGTAATTCTGTCATTGTAAAACTCTATAAGTTTGCAGCAATAACTGCAGTGCTTGCGATAGGTGCTTGCAAAGAAAGTGAAATATACCCGAATATCCCTTTGATAGATTTTAAGAACTATGCTCTGCTGCTTGAGCCCATTACCAAAGACACCCTCATTAAAGTTACCATTGGTTACAAGGATGGAGATGGTGATATTGGCCTCAATCCGGAAGATACATTTCCTCCATTCAATTACATCCCTGATACCTTTAACAAAAATACCAATCCGTATTTTGATAATTTTCATGTGGAGTACTTGGAAAGAAAAAATGGAGTTTGGGAACCGCTAATCAATCCTGAAAGTAAGGATACAATAACATTTTCAGCGCGTATTGAAAATATAACACCCGAAGGAAAATTTAAAGCCATTAGGGGAACAATGGAAGCTGAGTTCTTCTTGCCGTTTTACAACGAAAGAAGTGATACTATATTAATTAACGTCTGGATATATGATCGTGCATTGCACAAAAGCAATGTGGTGCAATCGCCTGTTATTGTATTGCGCTAAGTGTTGCAACACCTTCTTTAAAAATCTTCTTCCTCATCCTCATCATCAAAACTAAAACCCTTATCGTAATCTACGTCCATGTCGTCCATGTCCATATCGTCCATTTCTTCATCCTCCACAATTTTTTTCTTAGGAGAATCATTTGCACCTTTCGATTCCGATTTGGTTGTTTTGCCTGAGGCAGGTTGAGAATTAGTCTTCTTCTGCTTAGTCATTTTGGGTAGAGCTATTTCTTATGTAACAAAGTTAAAATTTTATTCTTATTGTCAAGTGTTGTTTTCTTAAATATTCTTTAAGTGTATTCGGGGGTGAAATAATAAAACACTTTATTAAAATACAATACCCTAAACAGGTTTAATTAAAATATATTTCGCTTGCAGCTGCGTAGGTCTGACAATGAGCATCCACTATATCCGATATTTTTGGACTGTATCCACCGCCCATGGCAACTGTCACGGGCACTCCAAGGGTTTTACAATACTGAAAAACCATTTCATCACGTTGCCGGCAGCCTGCCATACTAACCTTTAATTTACCATATTTATCCGTCTCTAAAATATCCACACCTGCCAGGTAAAAAACAAAATCCGGCTGACACTTTGTTTGGATTAGTTCTAAATTTTTTTTCAATTCGTTCAGGTAATCATCATCTGCTATGCTATCAGGCAAAGCTACATCCAAATCTGATTGCTCTTTAAAAAACGGATAGTTATGCTTACCGTGCATACTAAAAGTAAACACATTTGGGTTATTTGCGAATAAAGCTGCTGTGCCGTTGCCCTGATGCACATCCAGATCAATTATCAAAATTTGTTTTGCCATTTTTTGATAAAGCAGGTAATTGGCTGCCGCCGCCATATCATTGAGCAAGCAAAACCCTTCACCCTTATCTGAGAAAGCATGGTGTGTACCTCCGGCTACGTTGAATGATACACCATACCGCAAAGCAAATTTGGCACAATCAATTGTTCCCTGTGTAATGATGAATTCACGTTCTACCAATTGGGCCGTTAGCGGAAATCCGATGCGCCTGACATGTGAAGCATCCAGGCTTAAGTTAATAAGGCTATCTAAATAATCCTTTGTATGCGTTAATAACAATGTATAACGATCTACTTTATCCGGTGCAAAAATTTGCTTTGTATCAATAATTCCCATTCGAAGCAGCTGCTCCGGTATCAGCTCATACTTTAGCATAGGGAAACGATGCCCCTCCGGAAGCGGGTGCGCATAAACAGGATGATAGGCTATTTTAAGCATTGGTCAAATATTAAGTTTATCCGTTTCTTGGAAAAATGAATTTTTTGCACTTAGTTGGAAAGAAATTAAACCCACCAAAGTGAAAATAGCCATACTAAAAGAAAGCAAAGCTGGAGAAAAGCGGGTGGCAATTACTCCTGCCGTTGCCCAGCAATTTATTAAGCAGGGCTACACTTGTATGATTGAGCAGGATGCCGGATATGCATCAAACTTTTCCGATAAGACTTATGAGCAGGCCGGTTGTAGCATTGAATCAGATAAACATACCCTGCTGAAAGATGCCGATATTATAATGAAGGTGAATGCCCCAACCGAGCAGGAAATGATGTCTATGAAAAATGGAAGTGTATTAATTTCCTTTCTATATCACCTTCACCATTCTGAACTCATTGCAAAACTTGCACAGCAAGGTATCAGTTCTTTTTCAATGGATGCCATCCCCAGAATATCACGCGCCCAAAGTATGGATGCTTTGAGTTCACAAAGCAATCTGGCCGGATATAAAACAGTCATCATTGGAGCAAATGCACTGGGTAAAATTTTTCCGCTGATGATGACGGCAGCAGGAACCATCACTCCTTCCAGGGTTCTAATTTACGGAGCAGGTGTTGCAGGTTTGCAGGCAGTGGCCACAGCTAAAAGATTGGGGGCTATTGTAGAGGTAACCGATGTACGACCAGAAACAAAAGAACAGGTTGAATCACTTGGAGGTAAATTTATTGAGGTAAAAGGTGCAGAAGCTGCCAAAGTAGAAGGTGGATATGCCAAAGAAGTATCGGCTGATTATTTACAGAAACAAAAAGAAGCCGTTGATAAGAGTTTATTTCAGGCTGATTTGGTTATTACTACTGCATTGGTAATGGGCAAAAAAGCACCTACCTTAATCACTGCAGAGCAGGTTAGTAAAATGAAGCTAGGCAGCGTGATAGTTGATATGGCTGTTGAACAAGGCGGCAACTGTGAGCTTAGCGAATTAGATAAGGCAGTTGTTAAGCATGGCGTTACCATTATCGGGCAAAGTAATTTGCCATCCACCTTACCTCAGAATGCAAGTGAACTATATGCAAAAAATATCCAGAATCTGATGACCCACCTTGCCACTAAAGATGGCTTCAAATGGGAAATGGAAGAGGAAATAACAAAAGGTACACTCATCACCCACCAGGGAAAAATCGTTCATCCTTCACTTAATCAAACTGCATAATTATGGAAACCACTCTTCAATTCATTCATAACCATATTGAAATGATTTACCTCATTATACTTATGGTTTTTGTTGGTATAGAGTTAATCGGGCATGTGCCTTCTGTTTTGCACACGCCTCTTATGAGTGGGGCAAATGCCATTCATGGTGTGGTTATCATCGGCTCCATCATAGTAATGGGTCAGGCTGAACATACCTCATCTCTCATTCTTGGTTTTTTTGCTGTGGTGCTAGGGACACTCAATGTGGTGGGTGGATTTGTGGTTACAGACCGTATGCTTGAGATGTTTAAGAAGAAAAAGTAAATAAACAGTTTTGGCTGGCTTAACCACATAATCATAAAGCCGCTATCCTTGGATTATTTAAAATAAATTTTGAAATATTAAATCATGGGAAATAACATACTTCAGGTAATATACCTTCTTGCTTCGGTATCATTTATAGCAGGATTAAAATTTCTGGGTAATCCGGCAACAGCCAGAAAGGGCAATATATATGCAGCCATAGGAATGACAATAGCCATTTTTGGCACCATATTTTTATACAAAGGCCCTGATGGGCAATCCTTAAAAAATCTGCCTTTTATTTTTGGCGGGCTTTTAGTTGGAACTTTTATAGGTTGGGTGGCTGCCAAACGCGTGCAAATGACAGCCATGCCGGAAATGGTGAGTTTATTTAATGGTATGGGCGGGGCATGTGCCATGCTCATATCCATAATTGAGTTCCAGCACATCACAACTGATATCAACTTATTTTTAGCAGCGAATTCCGGAGGTGAGAAAACAGGTTTGCTGCTTACCATTATCACCGGGTTAATTATTGGTTCTGTTTCCTTCTCTGGCAGTATGATTGCCTGGGGTAAGCTAAGCGGAAAGGTTAAAGATAGATCTTTCCCTTTGCAGCAATACCTAAGCATTGGCTTATTACTTGTTATTATATTCTTTGCTTACAATGTAGTTGCCATGAGATCAGAAGAATTTCAAACTGAGTTTTATCTGTTACTGGCATTGGCCTTGATATATGGTGTATTTTTCGTGATGCCTATTGGTGGTGCAGATATGCCTGTTGTCATTTCATTACTTAATTCATTTACAGGTGTGGCGGCAGCCTGCGGTGGTTTCTTATACGATAATAAGGTAATGCTCATTGGTGGCATTCTGGTTGGCTCGGCAGGCACCTTGCTCACTATTGTGATGTGTAATGCCATGAACCGATCCCTGCTGAATGTATTAATTGGCAATTTTGGTGGCAGCAACACTGCAGCAGCAGGTAACTCAAGCAGCGTTCAGGGTACCATTAAGGAGGTATCCAAGTCTGATGCAGCCATATTAATGAAGTATGCAAAGAAAGTAGTAATTGTTCCGGGTTATGGCCTTGCCGTTGCTCAGGCGCAGCATGTGGTGCACGAGTTGGAAACTTTACTTGAAGCAGAAGGTGTGGAAGTAAAATATGCCATACATCCGGTAGCTGGACGCATGCCCGGACATATGAATGTATTACTTGCAGAAAGCAATGTGAGTTATGATAAACTCGTAGAGATGGAAGAAATCAATCCTGAATTTGCTACCACAGATGTGGTGCTGGTAGTTGGTGCCAATGATGTGGTGAACCCTGCAGCCAAAACAGATCCGGCCTCTCCTATTTATGGTATGCCCATTCTGGAAGTGGAAAATGCAGCCAATGTTATTGTAAATAAACGCAGCATGAAAGCCGGCTATGCCGGAATAGAGAATGAACTATTTTACCGTCCAAAAACAAGCATGCTGTTTGGTGATGCAAAAAAAGCACTAACCGAGTTGGTGAGTGAGATAAAAAGCTTAGGATAACCTGTCCCTTTTTTATTCATCATGCTCATTTAGGCTACCATAATCCAGGAATAAGTTTATAGGTATGTTGACTATAGCGGGTAAAGTCCTCTTTGTATTGCTGAGCAAGTAATTTCTCCTCCATTTCTATTTTTATATACATATTAATAAATAGAATTGAGGCAACTAAAATAGAAGGCCATGAAGGCTCATGTGAACACATACCTGCTGCAAACAATAAAATAGCCAAATACATGGGATGCCTAATAAATTTATATGGTCCACGGGTTATAAGTTGACCGTTTGCACTGGGTTCAGGCATAACACTGAATTTGCTTTTTCTGAACGCAATAAATGCACTTCCCGCAAGCAAAAAAGAAACTACAACAAAAGAAACTGGCCATGCATGCATAAGTGCGCGGTGCTGCATGAGTCCGATAACCAGCATTGCAGCAAACTGAATCCACACAAGAATGAATTGCTTAATAACTATGTTATTTCCCTTTTTTATAACCATTTTTGAAAACAAATATATATTATGCTTATTTCACTTATTGTTATTGCAGATGAAAAAAACGGAATTGGTAAAAACAACGAATTGCTATGCCATCTACCTGCCGATCTAAAATACTTTAAACAAACAACACTTGGCCATACCATTGTGATGGGCAGGAAAACTTATGAAAGTATCGGAAGACCGCTGCCCGGTAGAACCAATATGGTTATAAGCAGACAAACAAGTTTAGCAATTGAAGGATGTTTTGTTTTTCCCCATCTGGATGATGCCTTAAAACATGCTGAAGCATCAGGTGAAACCGAACTGTTTATTACCGGTGGAGGCACTATTTATGAATTAACCCTGCCCATTGCCAATAAAATTTATCTTACCCGCATACACCACCAATTTGATGCAGACACCTTTTTCCCAGCGCTACCAACACATGATTGGGAGTGCACTAAAGATGAAAAACACACAGCTGATGAGAAAAATAAGTATGATTATTCCTTTCAGGTTTATCAGAGAAAAATAGCCCTTTAGTTTAATCCTCCGGTTCACTGCTCATCATAAAGCCTAATCGTTTTCCGGTTGGCATCCCTGATGAATG
This sequence comes from Sphingobacteriales bacterium, assembly GCA_021299635.1. Classification (GTDB taxonomy): domain Bacteria; phylum Bacteroidota; class Bacteroidia; order UKL13-3; family UKL13-3; genus JAJTFA01. The sequence continues at coordinate 30,016 of JAJTFA010000008.1, read as the reverse complement.
ACTCATCAGATTTTTTTGCTCTACACTAATATAACTAATTGCATCTAACGGAGGTGCGAGTAAGTCAAAATTCAAACAGAACAGCATCGCCTCTTCTATTATATTCCTAAGCACCTCTTCCGTGATCTGATTCTTTGCAATATCACTGTATAGAAAGGAAAGTGGTCGTTTCCCGTCAATAAAAAAATGTTTTTCCTTATTCACAAAAATACGTCCAATCAGGTAGCCTATATCCTGCTCACGGTTGTATTTAATAGAATCTGCTAAAAAATTATAAACCTGAATTAATCCACAGAATTCTCGCATGGGGTCTTCCTTTATATATGGATTTTTTAACACGTAATGCGATTCGTCAAAATCAAAAATATTGGTATGCATCATCACCACCAGTGTATCACCAGAAAATTTCAGATGCGCTTCAAAATCGCCTTTCTCGGTATATTTAATCTCCACTCTCGGTGCATCTTCGGCTAGGCAAGGAAATAAATCATCCGCCACTTCTTTCATTACCTTTTTTAAAGTGGCAAATGTATTGAGGGTAACCTGAAACGCCTGTTGCTTGGTGTTTGATTTCTCACAAAGCAGGTGCTGAATATCTTTAATCTTTGATTCCATATGCTTGATTCATTCTTAATACGCTTTTGCAAAGAGCACACGCTGTGTGCTGGGCTTTCCGCTATATACGCATGTACCCGCCTCGTGCACATTGCTCAAAGGAATACAGCGTATGGTGGCTTTGGTTTCTTCCTTTATTTTCTGCTCTGTTTCACCGGTTCCGTCCCAGTGTGCGCTAATAAAACCAGTTTTATTTTCAAGTACATTCTTAAATTCTTCCCAACTATTTACCGCAGTAATATGCTCGTCTCTAAAATCCAATGCACGCTGATAAAGGTTAGATTGAATTTGTGTAAGCAGATGCTCCATTTTATGCTCCAAATCAATCATGCTCATCACCTGTTTTTCTTTGGTATCACGTCTGGCCACTTCAACTGTTCCATTTTGCACATCACGCGGGCCAATGGCAATCCTAACAGGCACACCTTTTAATTCATACTCGGCAAACTTAAATCCGGGAGTCATATTATCTCGATCATCCAGTTTTACAGAAATATTTTTTGCTTTTAACAAATGTTGTATGGCACGGGCTTTCTCTATCACTAATACTTTTTCTTCATCCTTGCGATAAATAGGCACAATCACAATTTGAATTGGTGCAAGATTGGGAGGTAAAACCAACCCTTCATCATCACTATGGCTCATAATCAGTGCACCCATCAAACGGGTAGACACACCCCATGAAGTGGCCCAAACATATTCCTGTTTGTTTTCTTTGGTAACATATTTTACTTCAAAAGCTTTGGCAAAATTTTGCCCCAAGAAATGTGATGTACCCATCTGCAAAGCCTTACCATCCTGCATTAAACCTTCTATGCAATATGTTTCATCGGCACCGGCAAAACGCTCATTTTCTGTTTTAACTCCTTTTATTACCGGCACAGCCAATACGTTTTCTGCAAAATCAGCATATACCTCTAACATTTGTTTGGTTTCTGCTAACGCTTCTTCTTTGGTTGCATGTGCGGTATGTCCTTCCTGCCATAAAAATTCGGCCGTGCGCAAAAACAAGCGGGTGCGCATTTCCCATCTAACCACATTGGCCCATTGGTTAATTAAAATAGGCAAATCCCGGTAGGATTGTATCCAGTCTCTATACGTATTCCAGATAATGGCTTCGCTGGTTGGCCTAACCACCAGTTCTTCTTCCAGTTTTGCTTCCGGATCTACCATGAGTTTGCCCGGATTGGCAGGATCTGTTTTTAAACGATAATGTGTAACCACCGCGCATTCTTTGGCAAAACCTTCGGCATTTTTTTCTTCCGCCTCAAACAAACTTTTAGGAACAAATAATGGAAAATAAGCATTCTGATGTCCTGTTTCTTTAAATCTTCTGTCCAGTTCAGCCTGCATTTTTTCCCAAATGGCATATCCATAGGGTTTAATTACCATACAGCCCTTAACCGCTGAATGCTCTGCTAAATCAGCATTTTTAACCAGATTGTTGTACCATGCACTGTAGTCTTCGCTGCGTTTTACCTTCTTAATTTCCATTATTTTTTACGAAATGATAAGTTTGGAATATTATTTGTCAATTGTTTTATGTCTTGCGGACAAAAATAGTTTTTAGTTGTTATTTTGTATCAGTAAAATATTCATGTATGAATAGAATCATAAGCATATTACCAGCACTGCTCCTCATCATTGCCTCTTGCGGAACAGGCAAGCAATTTGGCAATACCGATGATGACGTTTATTACAGCAGAAAACAACGCGGCAATAAGGCAGTTATTATAAGGGATGTAGATGTTGACTCTCTAATACGCAAGCATCCGCCTCAATATGGTGACCCGAGGCCTACGAATAGCATTGAAGAAACAGCCAATCCAAATGCATCCATTGGTTATCCTGAATACAAGGCTAAACAAGATTCATTATATAAATTGTACCCTCACCTTTCCGGCTTTTACGATCCAAATCCGCGCCCCCCTTTTGATGAAAGAGAAGCTGCCAGAGAAGCACGTAGAGAAAATCGCAGGTTGCGCAGGCTTTACGGAGCAAATAATGGATTATGGAATAACTGGAATATTGGTTTGGGCTGGAATAACTGGGGAGGCTGGGGACCATCATGGAGCATTGGCTTAAATAATGGTTGGGGATGGAATAACTGGAATAATGGTTGGGGTTGGAATAACTGGAACAATGGTTGGGGATGGAATAACTGGAACAATGGTTGGGGTTGGAATAACTGGAATAATGGTTGGGGATGGAATAACTGGAACAATGGCTGGGGATGGAATAACTGGGGCTGTAACGCTTGGTACGATCCATGGTGGGGCGGCTGGGGATGGAACAGGCCCATCATCATCTACCGTGATGGCGAATCAACTGCAAGCACGCCTGCATTGGGCAGACCCAGACCTTCTATGGGTTCAAGCACCCCGCCTTCAAATCCGGGTATGAATACCATGAACCCTGCAGGAACAGATGCCGCCCGAAGCATCGGCCAGCCGCAGGCAACAGGTGCAGCCAGGTTAGAAAACATAAATGGTCGCATCGTATATATTCCTCCGGCCAATCAGATAGCTACTGCACCTCCTGCGTATAAAAGCTACCAACCATCGGTGCAGCAACAACAAGCTACACAGCAGGGTTATGAGCAATACAGACCTTCACCTCCTGCCAATCCGCAGCGAGATAACCTGGAGCAAGTGGCACCGCAGGACAACCGATATCTGCCGAATAATGGAAACTATTCGGCTCCATCAAACGGCACGTTGCCTCCAACATACAACCCTCCTTCCACACCCAGATACAGTGCCCCACCTGCAAACAGCGGTGGCAGAAACATTGGGAGTGATGGCGGTGGCAGATCTATTGGTGGTGGCGGTGGTGGCATGAGCAGACCTGCAACCCGCCCGAGATAATTCATATTCAAGTGTATTTAAACAAACATAGCACATCATGAAAATCATTCCTGTTTTCATGGCAGGCGCCCTGCTTGCCTTTCAAATTCCTGCTGCATCTGCACAAAATGTATCAGACCTGCTTCGGTTTTCACAAAACCAAACCATGGGAACTGCACGTTCACAAGGCATGGGTAATGCATTTGGTGCTGTTGGTGCCGATTATTCTGCACTGCAAATTAATCCGGCCGGACTGGGTTTATACAGAAGAAATGAAGCCCACCTTTCTATGGGTATTAATGCCGACATAAGCAACTCCAACTATTTTGGTACCAGCGCAAGCGACAGCCGCACAGGTTTTCATATTCCCAGTATGGGATTTGTGGTTAGCAAAGTATATAACGATATGGGGCAAGACCGCGTGAGCGGTTTGGTAAGCATTAACTTTGCAGCCGGCCTAAACCGTGTAGGTTCTTTTCAGCAAAATTTTACCATCAACGGCATCAACACCAATAGTTCTGTGCTGGACTATCTGGTTGAACAGGCCAACGGAACAGATGTGTCACAATACCGAAACAGCAATGTTAATGACCCACTGAATAATTATAGGAATGATTTAGGTGCACAAGCATGGACAACTTATTTAATAGACACCATGCCTAGCTCTACCAATTCCTACACCTCCAGACTAGCTAATGCAGCCAATTACAACCTGAAACAATCCATACAGGGCAGTATGAGAGGTGCTATTTATGAATACAATGTATCTGCCGGAGCCAATATTAGCAATATGATTTATGTTGGTGCCTCCCTGGTGTTTACAAATATCCGATATGAAAAAACAGAAAGTTTTGATGAGCAGGTTGTGGCTGCCGATCATATTAATTCTTATAAAGGTGCACGTATAACTTCAGATATCAGTGCAGCCGGCTCAGGTGTAAGTGGCAGGTTTGGTGTAATTGTGAAGCCGGTAGATTTCTTCAGATTCGGGGTTTCGGCACAAACACCTGCGCGCATTAATATCAGAGATGAATTCAGATATACCACCACCGGATTTTTTACCAATACCACCAATACCTACGATCCGCAGAGCAAGGATTTTGTAGAGTACCAGGTATTAACACCTGCGCGCTATACCGGTAGTATGGCCTTTGTATTCTCTTCCTTTGGACTCATCAGTGCAGATGTAGAAATGGTTGACTATGCCTCTGCACAATTTAAATCTAATAATATTGATTACAGCAATACCAATCAGGCAGCACGCAATAACCTGCAGCAAAGTATGAATTATCGCATTGGTGCAGAATTTAAGTTTGATGATGCAAGCGGTAACCTGGCTGATTCTTATCGCTTACGTGCAGGGTGGGGATTAATAGGAAGTCCTTATAAAACAACTGTATTTAATGTAAATGAAACAAACTTACAGAGGCAGTTGTACAGCGGTGGATTTGGTATGGTGTTCGACCGTATGTTTGTAGACTTTGCTATATCAGCACTTACCGGAACAGATTATATTCAGCCCTACACACTTCAGGGAAAGGCAGCGCCTGTTGGTGAAAACCGCTTTACCGCTTACAACTTTGCACTTACAACCGGAATCAGATTTTAATGCAAAGGAAATATCAAACTGGTCTTGTACTATCGGGAGGCGGTGCGCGCGGGTTTGCCCATATAGGTGTACTTAAAGCACTAAACGAGCATGGCATTTATCCGGAAGCCATTTCCGCAGTAAGTGCCGGTGCCATTGTGGGAGCGCTTTATGCCGATGGCCATAAGCCTGATGAAATTTATGACCTGTTTGCCTCGCTTGACATTTATAAAATACTTCGTTTTCACAGACCTGCATTTGGTGTGCTCAAAGCACATGGTTTAAAAAAAGTTTTTCAGCAGCATTTAAAACACAAAAATCTGGAGGATCTACCCGTTGCCCTCACGGTTAGTGCCACCAACTTTACCAAAGCACGGACAGAATTTTTCTACGAAGGAAGTATCATTGATGCCGTGCTGGCATCATCAGCCATACCCATGATACTGAAGCCATATACCATTAACGGCAATATGTATGTGGATGGTGGATTGATGAACAACCTGCCTGTTGAACCGCTTGAAAATAAATGTGAGCAATTAATAGGCATCAATGTAAACCCGGTGCATGAGGTTACTAGATTCAAGTCTTTTCGCAATTATACCGACCGGGTGTTGCACCTGGCCATCCGCGCCAACGTAAAAAACAATATTGATAAATGTGATATCTATATAGAACCGCCCGATTTGATGGATTACCACCTGTTTAAAATATCATCGGCAAAGGCTATTTTTGAAAAAGGATACAGGCATACCTGCAGATTATTAAGAAAAGAAATGTAGGTTTGGTTTTTTTTGGCACTACTATTGTAAAGAATCAATTTATAAGTTTAAACCAATATGAAAAACAAGATCACAACGCTGACACTTTCAGCCTTAGCTGCACTGGCAATTATAGGTGCACAGTCATGTAAATCTAAAAAACAAGCACCCAGCCTGCAATCGCAAACAGGGGCTGTAGAAATTAGCGTACCTTTTACCGGTAAAGAATATCAAAGCGATAAGGAATACTTCAGATCTAAAGCCTTAGGTAATAGTATGGATTTGAGCACAGCCAAAAAAATAGCTCTGCAAAATGCCAAATCTGAAATGGCCAGTTTGATACAAACCACCGTAAAAAAAGTAACGGAGCAGTATACCAACCAGCGCCAGATTGCAAGCACACAGGAGTTCTCTAACAAATTTGAAGAAATGTCGAGAGAAGTTACCAATCAAATCTTGACAGATGTGCGCATTATTGGTGAAAAACAGTTCAAAGAAACCAATGGCACCTACACCTGGTGGGTTGCAGTTGAAGCAAATAAAGAAACCGTATTGAACGGCATTAATAAGAGCATCAGCAATAACCAGAAATTACAACAAGACTACGATAAGAAGAAGTTTGAAGAGATTTTTAACAGTGAGATGGATAAACTGGCTAAAGAAAGAGGCTACTAATCATACAAGCCAACTATTAAAAACCACAGCTGCATAGCAGCTGTGGTTTTTTTAAATACATACATGAAAAAGCTTGCCCTATTATGTTTATGCAGTTTGGTTATGCTGTCGTGCGGAACCACACGTAAGCATATAAAAACCAAACCCGAGTGGGTATTTAATCGTCCGGTTAACACAGCCTATTATGTGGGTGTAGGCATTGCTTCCAAAAAAAACAACCCCATCGATTTTCAGCAAATAGCCAAGAAAAATGCCCTGAATGATTTGATAGCAGAAATTAAGGTAACCGTAGCCAGCAATTCTGTTTTATCGCAATTTCAAAATAACACGGAGTTTAAACAGCAGTTTGAATCAGAATCTAAAATATCTGCTCTTAATACCATAGAAAACTTTCAGGTAGTAGATAGTTGGGAGGATGCAGATAACTTTTGGATTTACTACCGCCTTTCAAAAGAGGAATTTGCAGCTGCCAGAAGAAGAAGACTCATGATTGCAACAGAAAGAGCCGAAGATTTTTTTCAACGGGCAGAATCTTTTGATATACGCAATAACTATATGCAGGCTTTCAGATCTAAAGTAAAGGCACTGGCAGCCCTGCAGGAGTTCTTAAATGAGGACATACAATCGGTGCATAATGGCAAGCAGGTTTATCTGGTAAATGAAATTCTGAGCAGCATGCAATCTCAATTGTATAAAGTAACCTTTCAAAGTCAGGTAAGCAGCCTTAAAGGAAAAGTTGGCAAGCCTGTATCAACTCCTTTTGATGTATTGGCCCATTTAAACAATACCGGCACAGAAAAACCTCCGGTACCATTTATGCCTATGAAACTAAGCAATGACCAGGGCCGAATGGAATATGGTGCACAAACAGAAACCGACCACCAGGGAATGGCCTCATTCTCTATTGCTCGTATTTTGGCAAAAGATCCTGTTCAGCTTGTGCGCATCTCTACCGATTTAAATAAGGCAATCATGGTAGACAGCCTGAGCCAGTCGTTACGAAATATCTTACTCTCACTGGATGTGCCCAGCACCAGTATTCGTGTAAATGTTGAGCCCATTAAAATGTTTATGGAAACCGATGAAAAGAATTTATCGGCAAGACTTCCGATGAACTATGTGGAGCCTGTATTGAAAAAATTACTAATTGATAGTGCAGGGTGTAATTTTGTTAGGAATAAGGAAGATGCAGACTATCTCATTAAGTTAAGTGCCAATACCAAATCTCTTGGTATCATTTGGGGCAATATGTATCAGTCATCATTAAACCTATACCTTTCATTGGTTGATAATGCAAATGATGCGGAGGTTTTTAAAGATGCGTTAATGGAGGTAAAAGGTTTTCAAACCACTCCGGAAACGGCAGGCGTAGATGCCTATAAAACCGCTAATGATTTAATGCAGCGAAGAGTTTTTCCAAAACTTAAATCAGAACTGCTGCTAAAAGAAAAGTAGTAGTTAGCCAATCATCTCAAATGTATCTTGAGGGATATCATTCAGTTTCATTACCAGAAAACCATCTAATGAATTACTAAACTTTGGGTCGATATTAAATGCGATAATTTTGGCATTTTGCTTCAAATATTTTTTTAACAATACAGGTACTTTGGTATGCTTTACCTCAATTTCTGATATCATCTGATCAAGTAGTTTGATATCTTTTATGTTGCTGTTTCGCAGTTCTCTCCCCTCTCCCTTGTGCTGATATTTAAAACGCTTGCGTGGTTTTACCATGCGGGCTAATTCCGGATCAAAGTGATGCTGCTGAATAAAATCAACCAACAAATCTTTACTTAATGAAGAAAAACTGTTACTGATGCTAACCGGGCCAATCAGGTATTGAAAGCGGTTGTCCTCACGCTTGATAAACTCATTGATACCCTTCCAGAGCAGCATCAGGCTAAATGGTTTCTTCTGGTACTCCTCCCTCACAAATGAACGTCCCAACTCCAGCGATTCTTTAAGTATGGGTGTAAAAGCGCTGCTTATTTTAAATAGCTCATGGAGGTAAAATCCTTCCTTTTTATAGCGCCTGTATAATACATCGCCCACCCCTATGCGGTAGGCCCCAACTATGAGTTGTGCCTGATTATCCCAAATAAATAAATGTTTATAATGTAAATCATATTCATCTGCATCGCAACTGCGGTTGGTGCCCTCACCCACTTTTCTAAATGTGATTTCACGCAAACGGGAGATCTCTCGTAATATGTGCGGAATAAAACGAGCACCGGAAATATATACCTCAAAATGCGCGTGTGAGCATAACAATGACCTTGATTTGATGGCATCAATTTCCTTTGTAATCAGTTCTTGTGGCGTTTCAGCAATAATGGCAACAGGCTTACTTAAAACTGGTAGTATCCGCTTACCAAAAAAATCATGTACATCCAAACCGGAGCCCAATGCATATGTTTTTGCTCTGAGGTAACGCATCAAATCATTAGGGTCCTTAAATGCATCAATTGTTTTTAAAGCTACCGGCTTTCCAATTCTTATAACAACCTTTTCCTTTCGCTTATTAAACAACTCAGAAGGCAGGCGGGCTGTGCGCAACGCAGGATGAAGCAAGCCCAGTATATTAAACAGCAAACTATTATACCCGCTGAAATAAACCGGCACCACACGCACACCGGATTTAAGAATAAGTTTTCCTACAACAGGATTCCAAACCTTATCGCTTATTTTTAGGTTATTTACTTTTAAAGAAGAAACCTCGCCTGCAGGGAAAACAACCACAGGGTGTCCGTTGTGCAGGAGCTGCATACACTTCTTTATTCCACGCAAATTCACATCATTTCCCTTCTTTTTATCAAAAGGATCAACCGATACAAAATACTGCTCAAGCGGTTTAATCTGCTGAAGCAGGTAGTTTGCCATTATTTTTATATCTGGCCTGATACGGGCAAGCAGGGCAATCATCATTAAACCATCAATACCGCCATACGGATGATTGCTAACTACCACAAACGGCTCATTAGCCGGTATATTTTTAAGTTCGTCATCATTAAACTCAAAAGCCACACCCAGCTCCTTTAAAATAGCTTCTGCAAAATCAACTCCATGCTGCTCATTATTCTTCTCGTATAGTTTATTTACCTTTTTAAGTTTAAGCAATTTCATTAGGGCCGGTGCAAGCGAAGCCATCTTCAACTTCTTTAAGCCTATAGAATGTGAGAAATCCTCTGTTGAAATTAATTCTTTCGCTGCCATATATTGCATTTTTATGATTACGAAAGTGTTAGTCGGATATTACATAAAACTCACCGCTATGTTAAGGTTATGTGAATTCGTTTATTAAAAAATAGAAGTTTACATTTGAAGCATGTCGGTTGGTATCACAGAAAAAGAGTTGCTGCAAACAGGAAATCTGGAGTTTTTGGCCAAACAGGTTGTAGAAGGGTTTTTAACCGGGCTACACAGGAGTCCTTTTCATGGCTTTTCGGTTGAGTTTGCTGAGCATAGACTTTACAATACAGGGGAATCTACCAGACATATAGACTGGAAGCTGTTTGGCAGAACAGATAAATTATTTGTGAAACGATATGAAGAGGAAACAAACCTTCGCTGTCAGCTAATTGTTGACACCTCAGGATCCATGTATTTCCCGCAGGAAGGTGTAAACAAATTAAGATTCTCTGTTTATGCCGCTGCTTCGCTGATGCACCTGCTTAAAAAGCAAAGAGATGCCTGTGGCTTAAGTCTGATAAATAACGGTGTTGAATTTCATTCGGGTTGCAAGCTCAGTATGTCTCATCAAAAAATGTTGCTTACCAAACTGGAAGAAACCCTTGGCACAGATAAACGAAATAAACAAAGCGAACTTGCCCATGCACTGCATCAGCTGGCAGAAATGATGCATAAACGATCGCTGGTGGTTATTTTCAGTGATATGTTTCAGAGTACAGGTGCCAAAGAAGAGTTATTTGCTGCCTTACAACATCTCAAGTACAATAAACATGAAGTAATTGTATTTGATGTGGAGGATAAAAAACTGGAAACCGAATTTGACTTTAGCAACAGGCCTTACCTGTTTATTGACAGTGAAACCGGTGAGAAATTAAAATTATTCCCTGCACAGATAAAAGAAAAATACCTTGAGGCAATGAATCAATTTAGGCAGGAGCTGAAACTAAAATGTGCGCAGTTTAAAATTGATTTTGTGGAAGCACATGTGGGCAATGACTTTAGTCAGGTGCTGTTGCCTTTTTTGATTAAGAGAAGTAGAATGGGTTGAGAGCAATACCTATTTGCTTTTATTTTTTCTGCGATATTTCCCTCTGGTGTGATAATAGTAGCGAGATCTGTTTTGCCTTTTTAACGCATCCTTTTTTGTACTTACCGGCATGCGCACGTGACCTCTCCTATATCTGCCGCGATAATCAACCGATGGTTTTACATACACTGCTCCTCTACCCTCTTCACTGCTGTTACCTGAACATGAACTTAATGTAGCAACGGATGCAGAAATTAGCAGTGCCAAAAAAACGACCATTATAGTTTTTCTCAAAGCGATCTCCCTAAAAAATTTGGCAAGTGAATGATAGAAATACATACACAAGGAAACCATGTATAAAAGATACGTAAAAGAAATAAAATATAAAGTGTTTTATACTTCCCTGTTCACATCCCACTGCTCCATGTAGTCGCCTACACGTCTGAGGAAAGAGCCGCCCAAAGATCCATCTACCACCCGGTGATCATAGCTGAGTGATAAGAACATCATGTGGCGTATGGCAATTACATCACCCATATCAGTTTCAATAACTGCCGGCTTTTTCTTAATAGAACCGGTTGCCATAATGGCTACCTGCGGCTGGTTGATAATAGGTGTTCCCATTACATTGCCAAAGCCACCCACATTGGTTAAGGTAAAGGTGCCTCCGGAAATTTCTTCAGGAGCCAGTTTATTATTTCTTGCACGAGCGGCAAGGTCATTTACCATCTTGGTTAATCCAACCAGGTTCATCATATCTGCATTTTTAATAACCGGCACTATTAAGTTGCCTGAAGGAAGCGCAGCAGCCATGCCTACATTAATGGCTTTTCTTTTAATAATATTGTAACCATCAACCGATATATTAATCATCGGAAAATCTTTGATGGCTCTTACTACGCATTCTATAAACATTGGAGTAAACGTAATTTTTTCTCCTTCGCGCTTCTCGTAAACTTTCTTGGCCTTGTCTCTCAACATGCGGTGAGGTATGCTTGCTCATCACCATATGGTCGGAAATGAGTTTACGCATGCGGTCCATTTCAATAATTTCATCTCCACCAGACAATGAAACCTTGGGTGGCTGCGGTATATTAACCGGTGCACTTACCGATGCTTTATGATCCGTTGCCGTAGATTTTGCAGTAGGCACTGCAACACCTTTATTTTGTATGTGTGCAAGGATATCGCGCTTGGTAACACGGCCTTCGTTTCCGGTTCCTGCAATGGTTTCCAACTCAGCCATGCTGATGTTTTCTTCCTTAGCAATATTTAGTACCAGCGGAGAATAAAAACGAGAACCACCGGTTAGAGCCGGTTTAGCCAGTTGCTCGGCAACAGCAATGGTTTTTTCTACCTGTGCTACCGGTGTTTCAACCTTGGCAGGTGAGGCAGGAGCAGCGGGTGCTGCCGGTGTAGCTGAAGCAGAAACTTCTGTTTCAATAATAGCAATAACAGCGCCTACGGCTACCACATCATTTTCTTTGAACAAACGTTTTTTCAAAACCCCACCTTTTGGACTGGGCACTTCACTATCAACCTTATCGGTTGCAATTTCCAAAACAGTTTCATCAGCGGCTATCGTGTCGCCTTCGTTTTTAACCCAGCGTATAATGGTTGCTTCTGCTATGCTTTCACCCATTTTGGGCATAATCAGTTGAAATTCTGCCATAAGTTCTTATTTTGATATGCATAACCACATATATATAATATGCAGTAGTGGGGCAAATTTAATTTTTTGGGGGACTTATGCCAATATAATATAAAGGAGAAAATCAGGTTTTGGTTAATTGCACGACAAAATCATGCTGCGTAACATAAATAGCCCTTGCAGAGCGGTACGAAGAATGGTTCTTTCCCTGCTATCGCCCATATTAAATTGCTTGGCAACGGTTTGCTGAGCGTTGCTTACAGCAATCCATACGGTGCCAACGGGTTTTTCGTCTGAGCCACCTGATGGACCTGCAATTCCACTTGTGGCAATAGCATAATCTGTATTCAGTTTTTCTCTTGCTGCTTCTGCCATTTGTCTCACACATGCTTCACTTACTGCTCCATCAGTAGCTAAAATCTGTGGGTCAACACCGAGTTCATTTACTTTAATCTCATTGGCATAGCTGATGATGCTGCCATTATAGTAAGCCGAGCTTCCAGGAACAGATGTGATTAAATGTGCCAGGTAACCTCCTGTGCAACTTTCAGCAGTGCATAGGGTTTGTTTAAGTTCAAGTAGTAATTTACCTACCGCTTGCTGCAACGAATCATTTTCTTCTCCATATATATACTCACCTGCCAATGTATAAAGCAAATCAATATGCTCATTCATTTCAGCGGTAAGTTTATGTTCATCACTGCTATAACCACTAAGCCTTAATCTAACCTGACCCACTGAAGGAAGATAAGCTAATTGAATATGCGGAGGTAAATTACTTTCCCAAGTTGCAATTTTCTTTGCAAGAAAGGATTCACCTATGCAAGCTGTAAGTATAGTGCGATGCAAAATAAATGGAAGCGTAAAGTTTTGCTTAAGCAAAGGCAATGCTTCTTCGGTGAAAATAGTCTTCATTTCAAAAGGTACCCCCGGCATACTGATATAAACTTTTCCTTGTTGAGCAAACCACATCCCCGGAGCAGTTCCGCTTCTATTAAAAAGTACTTTACAATTTTTGGGGACCAATGCCTGATCAAGATTACTTTGAATGATGGGCAATTTTCGCAAGCGAAATATTTTAGTTACCCAATTCTTAACTTCTTCATTTTCTACAAGTGTAGTATCAAAGTATTCGCAGAAAGTAAATTTGGTTATATCATCCTTAGTTGGACCCAACCCACCGGTTGTAATAATAATATCAGCAAACTTTGATGCTTCAATTAAAGCGTGAATGATATGTTCTTTTCTATCGCCAACAGAAATGCAGTAATTAACGCGGATGCCTGCATTCCCAAGCTCCTGGCCTAACCAAGCAGAGTTGGTGTTGGTAATTTGTCCGATTAAAATTTCATCACCAATCGTAATGATAGCAGCATTAACTTGTTGAATACTCATTCGAATTTTTTCTTATAGTATTCAAAGGAATTGGTAAAAAATCAGAACAACAAATTTGTACAGGCAAATTATGCTGTATAAAAAAATATACTTTAGAAAGCACTCTTTTATCCTCAAAAAAGTTGAAGCAATTTTTAATGTGAAAGAGGTATGACTACAAACACAATAACCCAAAAAAAAGATATAACATGCGCAAATACCAGTAAAATAAAGCATCTTCAGAGATATAAATGATTTGTTTTTATCTATTTTTTTTGATGAATCTTCATTTCTATCGTAACAAACTGAATAACAGTAAATTTTTTTTTATTTTTTTTTGTTGATAGATGATTGATGAAGATATCAGTAAAATCAATAGTTTTCAATGATTCGTCACAGTTATCAACATATTTTTATGCATACTTTTTCGCCTTGATAGTGAGGAAGTATTTGATATTTTTATTCACATGTATAACTTTGTTTTCGTAATCAATCAAATGTTATAAAACATGGCAACTAAAAAATCAACCAAAAAAGCAGCTCCTACTAAGTCAGCTGCTAAGAAAGCTGCTCCTAAGAAAGCTGCTAAGAAAGCCGCTAAGAAAGCTGCTCCTAAAAAAGCTGCTAAAAAAGCTGCTAAAAAAGCTGCTCCTAAAAAAGCTGCTAAGAAAGCCGCTAAGAAAGCTGCTAAGAAAAAGTAATCCGATTTCGGAAACTGAATTAAAGTCCTGCCCATGTGGTAGGACTTTTTTTATTGCCTGTTTGTATAATATTGACTAAAACTATTAATTTGAGATATGAAAATAAAAATCAATCGAGTACTTATTTTGGCTTTCATTATCATCGTTTGCGGTTGCAAATCTCAGAAGTGCACCAACTTCAATGATCCTCAGAAACAATATAAAGCCCATTATGATAAAAACGGATTGATTAAAAATAAGAATAAGTAAAAATCACCCATCAGGATTTTACAATTTGAACTACCTATCTCATTATTTTATCGACCATATTCCGGATAACCACTGCCATAATACGGGATTGATTTTACCTGATGTTTGCAAAAAATGGATTAAAAATTTTCACCAACCTCTTCTACCTCATTCAACATCGGATGCAATAAGTCAACTGCATCAAGGCACCATAAAACATTACCTTGCTGATAAAAAGTTTCATGCTTCCAACTTCTTCAATTCTCATGTATCAGCTTTTATCCAAGCGGTCAATCAGGCAGGTCTTAGCGAAAGGGTGCAGCGAAAATGGTTTATAGCACATATTGCATTTGAACTGATGCTTGACAGGATGCTGGTTAACTATTATCCTGAGAAAGTTGATGCCTTTTACCAATCTTTATTGCTGGTAGAGAAAAAGGTGTTAAAGGAATTTCTGCTTCACTTCGGGATGCCTGATACAGAAGAATTTTTTCAATTTTACAGCCATTTCACTGCTGTTCAATACATTTATTATTACCCTAACAATAATAAATTTATTTACTCGTTAAACAGGATTATGATGAGAGCTGGTCTGGAGGCAATGGATGAAACTGATGGGAATAAACTCCTTGCCGCTTTGTTGCAACTGGAAAATGATTATTTTGCAGACGCAGAAAAACAGGTGTATAACCTCAGACAGATTTTTACGGAATGAGAATACATATTATCCTTTTGTTGGTTATTGGTCTATTTCCTTTTGCAGCAAATAGTCAAGCACTCAAATACAGCAATGAGTTTTTATCATTGGGTGTTGGTGGGCGGGCTGCTGGTATGGGAAGTGCTGTGGTTGCAGGAGTTAATGACGCCACTGCAGCATACTGGAACCCGGCAGGATTATTACATGTTAAAGACCAGGCTCAGTTAGCAGTAATGCATAATGAACAATTTGCCGGCATTGTTAAACATGATTACGGAACCTTTGCATACAGATTAAATGATAAAAGTGTTGCTGCCTTAACTTTTATCCGAGTTGGGGTAGATGATATACCCAATACATTAGATCTTTTTCAAAATGGGCAAATTGATTATTCACGTATCCAAAGTTTTTCTGCAGTTGATTATGCATTTATGGGTTCATATGCAAGACAATTAGGCATTGAAGGATTGAGTGTAGGTGCCAATGTAAAAATCATCAGACGCATTGTAGGCGAATTTGCCAGTGCCTGGGGTTTTGGATTTGATGCAGGTGCTCAGTATAATTACAGAAAATGGAAAATGGGTATTAGCTTACGCGATGTTACATCTACCTTTAATGTTTGGGAATACAGTTTTTCGCAAAGCCAGAAACAGGTATTGCTTCAAACTAACAACAAACTTCCCGGAAACACACTAGAAATAACAATACCACGCACCATTATAGGAGTTTCCAGAAGATTCAATGTCTTTAATAAATTCAGTATAGAGCCAGAGATTAATGCTGATATTACTTTTGACGGCCAGAGAAATGTGCTGGTCTCCAACCACATCATCAATATTGACCCGCGGATGGGGATGGATCTTGGATATAAAAACATTATTTTCCTGAGAAGTGGTATAATGAATATACAAAAGGAGAAAAACTTTGACGGTACCAGTAAATTAAATTATACCCCAACACTTGGTATTGGATTACAAATTAACAACCTTGCTATTGATTATGCCCTTTCCAATGTTGGCGGTGTAAGTTCACTACCTTACAGCAATATCATTTCGCTGCGCCTTAATATCAATAAAAAGAGTTAGCAGATTTTGCATTAATTCATTTAATTGTATCCGTAATTTACTGCGGATGAAATTTTATCTACTCATTACCATTATTTCTCTAAGCTTATTTTCACAAGCCCAGTCTCGTATTAAGATGAGCGCAGGTTTTAGCATTGCACCAATGATCTGCGGATCTTTTACCGGTACTAATGCCTCAGCTATTGCTCCGGGTTTTAATAATAAAACCTATGCTCAGGTAGCTGATTCATTTGGCAGAGATGAGACCTACAGAATATCGTATGGATTTCATGCTTGGTTTAACTATATGCTCGGCTCCAAATGGAGTATACAGACCGGTCTTGGATATACAGATGTTGGATTTCAGCGTATTCAAGATAATCCTAAATTCAAAGATAAAATTCATCCGGGCATTGGTAGAGGGCTTATTGAAGATTTAACAGACAATACAAAAAGTATTGCCTACGATTATCGCTATCAGTATCTGCAAATACCCGTTATGTTCAATTACTTCGTTCATAAAACATCCGATTATAAGTGGCTTTTTCATGCAACAGCCGGTGTTGGATTAAACTTACTTCTAAGTCACAAAATAACTGCAAACCTTAAAAATTTTTATATAGATAATAACCAAACCTTTGATATTGATTCTACCGGTTATGAAGGATCAGCTTTTACACTGAATACGATAGTTGGCTTTAAGGCAGAGTATAGGTATGAGAAAAAAATAAGTCTATTTATTCAGCCGCTCTTGGGGATATATCCCATTTCCGTTAGCCAAACAGAAATGACGGTAAGGCCCTACTTTTTCGGCATATATCTTGGGGCTTCATATGCTCTAAATGATAAATAATAATGCAGATTAACAGATTTAACATTCGGGTTTATGGAATTCTTAAACACAACAACAGACTTCTGCTGGTGCATGAGCGGGCAGGTGATATTGAATTTATAAAATTTCCGGGCGGTGGTTTAGAGTTTGGTGAAGGACTGCATGACGGCTTGAAACGAGAGTTCTTGGAGGAAACAGGTCTTGATATTGAAATAGAGCATCATATTTATACGACCGACTTCTTTCAGCAAAGTGCATTTAAACCTAATGATCAACTCATATCCGTTTACTATGCTGTAAAAGCAAAGGGGGATATAGACGTCAGAGAAGATTCACATGAAATAATGGTGAGTGGCAGAATTGAAAAACTTCGGTTTTTTTGGGTTGAGTTGCATGAACTGCATGAATCTTTGCTCACGTTTCCAATTGATAAAAAAGTTTGTGGTTTTATAAAACCAACTGATTCCCTCAGCTAATTTGCTCTACTTTATCCAACACCATTTTGATAGCCCTTTCTATTGTTGCGGATCCGTTTGAAGAAAAGTGGTGTTCAATCCTGTTTGCTAAAATGGCATTAACGGAAAGCGCGCGGTGGCCTAGTAAAGATGCCATGCCATATATGGCGGCTGTTTCCATCTCAAAATTTGTAATGCGATACGGACCGGATTCAAATTTATGTAGACGTTCAATTAAATTTGCATATTTGGCCTGCCCCCTTATTATTCGTCCCTGTGGACCATAAAAACCGCAGCAGGTTGCAGTAATGCCCCTTTTGATTGAGGATTCAAAATAATCAATCAGGTTCCCCGGAGATTTATATAGATATGGACGCAATTCACCCAGGTTCTGTTGACTCTGTAGTTCCTTAAGTATGGTATCGCTTTCTGAAACTGAGTGCGTGTTTATATAAAAATGCATCAGTGAATCGAGCCCTAAACCATGAGTTGATAAGAGTATATCATCAACTTTAATATCGGGCTGAAGTGACCCTGAAGTGCCAATTCTGATAATTGGTAAAGAGGTGAGCTTCTTCTTGATTTGACGGGTCTCTAATTCAACATTAACTAATATATCCAATTCATTAAGTACAATGTCAATATTATCTGTTCCAATACCTGTTGAAATTACCGAAACACGCTTTTTACCAACCATTCCTGTATGTGTAATGAATTCTCGCTTCTGCTTCTTTGTATCAATAGTATCAAAATGGGCGGATACTTGTGGCACACGATCTGGGTCGCCAACCAATACGATGAGTTCGCCCAAATCATCTGGATGCAGGTGCAAGTGATAAACAGAACCATCTGCATTAATCACTAGTTCTGACTCCTTAATTAAATTTGGCATAGCTAAAAGATATAGAGGTGCAATATAGTATAGTGTTATATTTTACAAGTTTAGAATTTGAATTATACTTTCAGGCGTATCGAGATCACAGCAAAGCAAGGAATCTATCCTTCATAGAAGTTAAAAACCACACTCAAAAAATAAAGCACACTTAACCGATTGATGATTATTGAATTTATTTAAATTCAGCGGGATATCTATGCTTCGGGTTGTTCCTATTGTAAATTTAAATAAAACCGAAAATATTTTCTGGTATTTGTAATAACATGACCAATGAGAATCTTTTCTAAATCTGCTGTATAAAATCTTATCCTAACTGAAAGCCGGCTAGTCTGGCTATTTTTATTTTTTCATATACATGCGTGCAAGATGATCAATCTTTTCATGCAGCTGCCTAATCTCCAACTCTGCTTTTAGATTTACCTTATAATCATTTTTTGAACGCAGCCTATCTCTGGCCTCTTGTCTCTTCTGGCTCATCATAATAATGGGGGCCTGAACGGCAGCAAGACATGACAAAATAAGATTAAGCAAAATAAATGGATACGGGTCTACGCGCTGTGGCAAAAATACGTTGAGGCCAATCCAGCAGGCGATAACAGAAAAGAAAATAAGTATAAAAGCCCATGATCCGCCAAAGTCAGCAATCATATCAGAAAGACGATCGGCTGCTGTCAGCTTTTTATCATAGTCAGTATCTACATCCTCAGCCATGATATCATAATCGGTAAAGCTAGCCAGCACATCCTTCTCTTCTGCATCCAGTTTTCCTTTGCTTTCTTCAACCATTTGTTCCAGTTTTTGCTTAACAAAATGGTTCAACTCACTCACCGAAATATAACCTTCCCTGTTCCATTCATAACCCAAAGATTTGATAAATGATACCAAACTGTCGCTAACTGCAAGTGCAGGTAAAAGCTGGTGTTTGCTTAATAGTTTACCTGAAATCTGACATAGTTCCTTATTCATAGATTTAAAGTTTACTTCGAATGTATGTGAAGCTCAATGAATTTTTCCTGAGAAAAAACAGGAAAAACTGAATTTAGATTAAATTCGCTCGCTTAAGTGTGTAAATAAACCATGACCGACAATAAAATCATTTTCTCAATGGCAGGGGTAAGCAAAATATACCCGCCAAGCAAACAGGTTCTAAAAAACATCTACCTATCCTTCTTTTATGGCGCTAAAATAGGCGTACTTGGCCTAAATGGTTCAGGTAAATCGAGCCTGCTGCGCATTATTGCAGGTAAGGATAAAAACTTTCAGGGTGAGGTAGTTTTTGATAAAGACTATAAAATCGGTTTTTTAGAGCAGGAGCCGGAACTGGATGAGAGCAAAACCGTAAAACAATGTGTAGAAGAAGGTGTGGCGCACATTACACAAATGCTGCAGGAGTTTGAAGAAATAAATAATAAACTGGCCGACCCCAATTTGGATGCAGATGAGATGATGAAGATTCTGGACAGGCAGGCAGCAGTAATGGAGCTGCTGGAACAAAATGATGCATGGGAACTGGATAATAAATTAGAAAAGGCAATGGATGCGCTTCGTTGTCCTGAACCTGATACGCTTGTAAATATTCTTTCAGGGGGAGAGCGCAGACGCGTTGCACTATGCAGGCTGCTTCTAAGTAATCCTGATATTTTATTACTAGATGAGCCTACTAATCACTTAGATGCTGAGTCGGTTGATTGGCTTGAGCAATACCTGCATCAATTTCCAGGAACTGTTATTGCGGTAACCCACGACCGATACTTCCTTGATAATGTAGCAGGCTGGATTCTTGAGCTTGACAGAGGTGAAGGTATTCCATGGAAAGGCAACTACAGCAGTTGGCTTGAACAAAAAGCCAACCGCTTGGCAGCAGAGGAAAAAGCAGAGAGTAAGAGAGCCAAGTCTCTTGAACGTGAGCTGGATTGGGTGAGACAAGGACCTAAAGGAAGGCATGCTAAACAAAAAGCCCGCTTAAATGCATACGACCGCATGTTAAGTGAAGAGCAAAAGGAAAAAGAACAACAATTGGAACTATACATTCCTCCTGGCCCACGCTTGGGTGATGTGGTTATAGAAGCCGACCATGTGAGTAAAGCCTATGGCAATAAGTTATTGTATGAAAACCTCTCGTTTACACTTCCCAAAGGCGGAATAGTGGGTATCATAGGACCCAATGGCGTTGGTAAAACTACCTTGTTTAAAATGATGATGGGCCTTGAGAAACCCGATAGCGGAACGTTTAAAGTAGGTGATACAGTTAAGATAGCTTATGTTGACCAAAGCCACAAAGACTTGCTGCCCGATAAAAGTGTGTTTGAAGTAATAAGCGGTGGTACCGAAACAATGATGGTTGGAGGCAAGCAGATCAATGCACGTGCGTATATTTCTAAATTTAATTTCAGCGGTACAGACCAAAGTAAAAAGGTAGGCATTCTATCTGGCGGAGAAAGAAACCGTGTGCACCTGGCCATGACCTTAAAAGAAGGTGGCAATGTATTGTTGCTGGATGAGCCAACCAATGATATTGACGTAAATACGCTGCGTGCGCTGGAAGAAGCCATTGAAAATTTTGCCGGATGTGTGGTGGTCATATCACACGACAGGTGGTTTATCGATCGCATAGCTACACATATTCTGGCCTTTGAAGGAAACTCGCAAGTTTACTTTTTTGAAGGGAACTATAGTGATTACGAAGAAAATAAAAAGCAGCGCTTAGGAGATACTATGCCACATCGGGTGCGCTTCAAAAATATGATGCAATAGAGGGAAACTTTCTCAGGAATACGCTCAACTGTATTTCTTGAGTGCATTTTTTAATGTAGCAACGTGCTCCTTTTGTAAACCATCAGGTAAAAGGATATGAACCTTATCACCATAACTTAAAATTTGCGATTTAAGCTCATAACTTGGTATTACCTCTAGCTGTATAACAAAAGCAGTTGCAGAATCTTCTATGATTTGCTGCGTTTCATGTAATGGCTGTGATTTTATATATGGTGCCTCACTCGGTTCAAACCTGAGCTTAATCTTTTCAGGCTTAAAGTCATCAATTACTGATATACCAAATGAATGTTTAAAGAATTTTCGGGCTTCAAAAGTTGCATCAGGCTCAAAGCTTTTTCCTGTTGGCAGTATCTCTTTTATGCGCTCCAGTGCCAGCGTAATCATTCGCTTTTTGCCGATATCTTTTCCGGTAACATACCATCGGTTCCTATACTCCTTCAACACATACGGATGATAGGTATAATGCTTGGGCATGGTTTCACCAAAACGCTGATAATGCACAATCAACTCATCACGTTCTTTAATTGCTTTAAGAAGAGAGCCTAAAAATTCATTGCCTTTGGCACTCAAACTTTTTTCAGTCTGAATTACATCATCCAGTGTTTCACCGGCAATACGTTTCATACTGATAAAGTCTTCTATTTTTTCAACGGATTGAATAAACTGCTTAACCGGACCAATGCCTTCAAATTGCCTCAATAAACCGCATGCAAATTCAAGCGCATACAGGTCTTCCTGCTTCAGCGGAATTTTATTGATAGAGAAATCCGTATCTGTATAATAATAGCCGTTAAATTTTCTGTTGTATTCAATAGGAGCAAAATATCCCAACTCCTCATCATACTTCATATCATATAAATCCTTATCAATGGTGCGCTCAGACACAGTTCCCAATCCGCTACATGCTTCTATCAAGTCTTTTTTCGTGGGGTACTTCTTCTGCCTGTTACGCAATGCAGTATCTATGATACGATATCTAATAAATGCATTTTTATTTTTTGGCATAAGACAATATTACTTAATGAGTGTACCTGAGAGCTATTCAAAAAGAAGCTGCTGCAATGCTATAAGCCTGATTAGATATTCACGACCCATCCAAAAGGATCATCTATGGCAGACGTGCGAATATCTTCCAGTTGACGATAGAGTAAATTGGATATTTTTCTTTGATCGGCAGGAGGCAATTGATAGGTATTACCCCTGAAACTGATTCCTTCAATCTTGGCAATTAATGCGGCTGTGCCAGTACCAAAGGCATCATCCAATAAACCTTTTTCTGCAGCCTCAATAATTTCAGAAACCGATATTTGCCTTTGCTCAACAGGAATGCCGTTATGCTCAAGTACCTTAATGCAGGAGTCTCTGGTAATGCCATTTAAAATAGTATCATGCAGATTAGGTGTAAGGACTTTTCCATTGATAACAAAAAACAAATTGGTAGTACCCGATTCCTCTACAAACTCATGCGTCAATCCATCAGTCCAGATAATCTGGTCAAAACCTTTTTGCTGAGCTTCCAGCGTTGGCAGCATAGAAGCTCCATAGTTTCCGGCAGCTTTTGCAAAACCAACACCACCTTTTGATGCACGCACATACCCTTCTTCAATAAGTACTTTAATAGGTTTTGGGTAGTAGCTGTTTACCGGGCAGGTAAAAATAATAAAGCTGAAGTTTCTTGACGGACGGACACCCACAAAATCATCAGTGGCAAATAAAAATGGGCGGATATATAAAGCACTTCCTTCCTTGGTTGGAATCCAGTTACGGTCAATATCTACCAACGCCTTTAAGCCTTGCATAAAAATTTCTTCGGGTACTTCCGGCATGGCCATACGTTCGGCCGAAAGATTTAATCTTTTCCAATTATCAAGCGGCCTGAATAGTTGAGGCTCATTCATTTGATTTTTAAAGGCCTTCATTCCTTCGAAAATAGCCTGACCATAATGTAATGCCGATAAGGAAGGTGCAATGCTAATGGGCCCGTAAGGCAAAATCTGTGGCTGCTGCCATTCACCGTTTTCATAATCGCACCTAAACATATGGTCAGAAAATATGGTGCCGAATTGAATATTATCAAAATCACATTCTGCAATACGTGAATGTGGTGTTTTAGAAATTTTTATAGAAATTGCCGTTGTATTTTCCATCATCATTATGAGCGATATTAATTTACAAACATTAGACCTATACCAACAGATATATTTAGTTGACGAGTCACAAATTGTACCTGTCAAAGAAAATAAAAAAATTGAGAATACGCTTATATTTAGAGGAAGTGCGCTAAAAAGGTTACTGTTTGTTTATCATGAGCCAAAAAACTGGAATGGTGCGGATGAAAAGATGATTCAAACCCTCATCACAAACGGATTAAAACTAGCGCTTCAGGATATTATGTTGCTCAACCTTTTTGAGAATAATACACCCGATTGGCAAACCATCATTAACGAGCTTAAACCGGAAAAAATTATTTTCTGGGGCTGCGATGCCTATGCAGAAATAGCAAGCCTAGCCAAGCAGCCATACACCATTCATCAAAATGAAGGCTATCGTTATTTATTGGTGCACACTGCCTCTGCATTTCATGATGATAAGGATTTAAAAACCAAACTATGGGCCAGCATTAAGAACCTGTTTGAATTGCTATGAGACTAATTTTTGCAACCCAAAATCAAAATAAATCCAAAGAGATCAATTCACTGGTTGGCGAACCTTTTGAGGTACTATCTCTTTCAGATATTAAGTGCAATGATGATATTGAAGAAACCGGTCTCACCTTAAAAGAAAATGCAACAATAAAAGCCAGGCATATCTACTTAACATATCATTACAATTGCTTTGCAGACGATACCGGTCTTATTGTTGAAGCGCTCAACGGAGAACCTGGAGTGCACAGCGCCCGCTATGCCGGTGAACAAAAAAATGATAATGAAAATATTGCCTTACTGCTTAAAAACATGGCCGACAAACCAAACAGAAAAGCACGTTTTGAAACGGTTATTTGCCTGATGCTGGATGGAATCGCTTACTACTTTACAGGAGTACTGGATGGTAAAATAATTAATGAACCCCTAGGTGATAAGGGGTTTGGATATGACCCGATATTTATGCCGGATGGTTATGATATAACACTTGCACAAATGACACTTGTACAAAAAAATAGGATAAGCCATCGTGCCAAAGCATTTGAAGAACTTGCACGCTTCTTAAAGCAACTTAACTCTTAAACTCAGAATTGATTTGCACTTTTTGGCCAAGTTCTTTGGCAATCATCTCATTGTTTTCTGCCTCTATTACCGCTATTTTATGATTAAATACATAAACAGGAATTTGGGCAAGCACAATAGCCAGTGTGCTTATGATAAGCAATAGCATTGCTGTTGAATTATTTTTCATCATAAATGCAACAAGAACAAATGCAATATTGATGATGTACATAACCAAAGAAACCTCTTTATGGCCAAGACCCATGCGCAATAAATAATGGTGCATGTGATTTTTATCTGCCTCAAAAGGTGATTTCTTCTTCATAACCCTAAGAATAAATACGCGCAACGTATCGAATAGAGGCACAATTAAAATTGCGACTGCAATGGCAGGAGCCGATGCGATTTTATAGATATTCTGAGCAGTAGGGCTGTTAAATTCAATAAACTTAATGGTAAACACAGCCAGCAAAAAGCCGGTGGTAAGCGAGCCTGCATCTCCCATAAATATTTTTGCAGGATTGAAGTTAAACACCAAAAATCCAAGCAAGGCGCCTGCCAAACCAAATGAAAGAATGGCCCAGCCCGTTTGATCAATAAAATTAAACCACAAACCCAGGGTGGTGGCAATTATAAAACCCAACCCGCCTGCAAGTCCATCCACCCCATCTATCAGATTAAATGCATTGGTAACCACAATAATGGTAAAAAAGGTAAGCGCATAAGAAGCCCAAATCGGGATGATATCTATGCCAAATAATCCATAAAGGCTGCTAATGCGGATATCCTCACCCACAATGGTGATTAAGGCAGCCACTACCTGACTCATGAGCTTTTTAGCAGGTGAGAGTATGATAACATCATCTTTTAAACCGGAGAAAAACAGAATTATTAATGCCGCCTGCAAGTACTGGAGCCTCGGCATGCCATCAGGTATGCCCCATAAACTGGCAGCAATAGAAAAACCTGCAATAATTGCTAAACCACCTAAGCGAGGAATTTTATGGGTATGCAACTTGCGTGCATCAGGCTTGTCATAAAGACCTTTAAATTTAGCAACCGTAATAATGGAAGGAATGCCAAAAATAACTATCAACAAACTGGTTAAGAAGACAAGTACAATATTTTGCATGGTGAATTTACTGCTGGACGCAGTTATTAACGATACAAAAATAGTTTTATTTTAAGTACATCCTAAATTTTCATGCCTTAAATTGGAATCAGGCATAAT
Source organism: Sphingobacteriales bacterium (assembly GCA_021299635.1). Taxonomy (GTDB): domain Bacteria; phylum Bacteroidota; class Bacteroidia; order UKL13-3; family UKL13-3; genus JAJTFA01. The sequence goes on along the minus strand of JAJTFA010000008.1, from coordinate 4,212 downwards.
TTAAATGGATATTTCAGGGGGCTAAACGGCTATAAGTCCAGCTATTATTAACTTTACGGAAAAGAAACCTATCGTGAAGCCTGTTTTGCCTGCCTTGCCAAAATTCTATACTTTGCGGCACAACCCTAAAACCACCCCAGTACTTAGGACGCATAATCGGCTCTTTACTAAAGAGTTGTTCAAATTCTGCAAACATCCTTTCAAGTTCTTCTCTGGAAACAACCGGTTTACTTTGCGGTGAGGCATGGGCCCCGATTTGTGAACCCGTTGGCCTCGTCATAAAATATTGGTCTGAGTCGGCATCAGATATCTTAACTGCCTCTCCTTCAATTCTTACCTGCCTTTGCAACTCCAGCCAGCAAAATACCAGACACACTTTTGGGTTTTGAAGTATCTCTTGACCTTTATTACTTTCATAATTGGTAAAAAACACTAAACCGCTATCTGAAATACCTTTTAGCAATACCACCCTGGCCGAAGGACTTCCGTCCGGCTTAACGGTTGCCAGGGTCATTGCATTAGGCTCATTTACATTGGCTTTAATGGCCTCATCCAGCCACATCTCAAACTGCTCTATTGGATTTTTAAGCAAATCAGTCTCATCAAACTTCTTCAAACTGTAATCAACCCTTAAGTCAGCAATCGATTTTGATAGTTCTTCCATAAAGCAAAGGTAAAATTATTAAACTCTTTTCTAGTGTGGATGTTTGGTGAATATCTCAAAACCCATAACATGTAAATTGTACCTGATGTGATTTACCTGCCTGTATGATTAGAAGAAATTAAACAGGCGCTGCAACATCCTTCATATTATCTATGCAAGTAAAAAATATTCAACCCTCATTTGGGCCTCCGCTTAAGGGCTCTGTTCTTATAAGTGAGCCTTATTTAAGCGATTTACAATTTAGACGCACCGTGGTCCTTTTAGGTGAGCACAATGAGGATGGTTCGGTTGGCTTTGTATTGAACAGGCTACTCAGCATTAGAAGCAATGAAGTGGTGCCCGGCCTGCTTGATATTGACTTTCCATTGTTTTATGGCGGACCGGTGGAACCCAATACACTTCATTTTATTCATACCGTTGGCGAACTCATTGAAGGTGCTCAACCCATAAAAGATGGCATTTTCTGGGGAGGTAATATTGAGTTGGTTAACGACCTCTTAAATCAAAAAGTGGTGAAGCTGAACGAATTTAAATTCTTTGTAGGCTACTCCGGCTGGGCTCCTGGTCAGCTTGAAGATGAAATGCAGGAAAAAGCCTGGTGGCTTGGAGAAGCTCCAGCTTCATTAATCTTTAGTGATGATCCTGAACGAATGTGGACCAATGTGGTTAAAAACCTAAACGAAGATTATGCTTATATGGCTAACTCTCCGGATGATCCGCAATGGAATTAAAAAAAAGACCTCCACACTTGGGAAGTCTTTTTTCTGAGGTCTCGAGCAGATTCGAACTGCTGTAGAAGCTTTTGCAGAGCCTTGCCTAGCCTCTCGGCCACGAGACCAATGGGATGCAAATATAGTGTTTTTTATTTCTTAGCCTTAAAAGCTTTCTGAAATCAGTATTTTTTGTTTGTGCAGCAGGCTCCCATCGGCCGCATTTTGTATTTGCAAATAATAAATACCCTGCATATGAAAGAGTGGTTGCAGGTTTATTTCATATAACCACAACCGCGGTTGCAATACAACCTGCTCTTCGGATACTTTTCTGCCGCGGCTATCATACAACAGCAACTGCAGGTTGGGCAATACCGCTACCCCTTCATCAATGCCAAGGGTTAGTTTGCCACCCCTTACCGGGTTGGGCATTACCTTTATATCACCGGGTTTTACCGTGGTTTGCAGCAAGTTTTTTCCTGTGATGGCTTTATAGGCAGCAGTAGCAGAGGGTATGCCATAACCGTAAAACGAATCGGGGTTTGCATACCTGCTGGCCGACTCTTTTAAAATTTTAAACAACTGCATATTGGTTAAGCTTGTATCTGCCTGCCACAAACAGGCCGCCAACCCACTGAGCAAAGGCGCAGAAAAAGAAGTACCCCAGCCCCAAATTACCCTGCCATCTGCACCAATCTGTATGGTTTGATCTGCTCTTGCACATAAATCGGGCTTTATTCGGCCATCGGCCGAAGGGCCTTGGCTGCTAAAAGGTGCATATACTCCCAATGCATCTACCCCACCGGCTGCCAGCACACTGTCGCCATCTGCAGGTGCAATCAAATATTTCCAGTCTTTGGTGCCCTCATTGCCCACACTGCTTACCACCAAAATTCCTTTTGATGCTGCCATCTGCGCTGCACGGGTAACAATGGTGGTTTTGCCATCCATATCGGCATAGGTATAACCGGTGCCCGAAGTAAATCCGGTAAAATAACCAACCGATGAGTTAATAATATCGGTGCCGGCAACCATGCTCACCTTCGCCACCCATTTTATAAATATCTCTTCCGGGGGTTACAAAATTTCGGGTGGCTAACACCCGCTTCTGCTCATAAATATGTTTGTAGGGCAATGCTTCATCAACAGCTGTAAATCCACCATCTACAAACGTAATAACCATGCCCTTGCCTGTAAAACGGTTGGCATGCAGGTAATGTAATCCCAGCATCTCCAGCTGGTTTGCACTGTTGGTTAGCGTATCAAAAGGTGTGGCCGCTGCCTGCTGAAAAGTGCATGGCGTGCTCATGGCTGTTCCTGCTTTTGCAATTTTTTTTATACAGGGCAAGTTGCGCAGCAGCGCCACCTGTTCTTCCGTTGCTTCTACATAAGCCATGTTAAGCCATTTAGATGTTTGCCTAACCTTGATGTTTTGCTGCTCCAGCAAATGGATATAGGGCATATAAACGGGCAAATCATTTGCTGCAAGTGCAATGTGTTGCCTGCACCTGCGCTGCAAGGATTTTGCCGAAAGGTACCGGGCAGCCTCCTGCACCTGCTGTGCTCCTTTATCTGCAAACCAAACCAGCCACTGGCCCTGCACCGGCAAAACGGCAACATAAAACAGGCATAACAACAGCAGCTTTTTAAACATCATGTTTGCATACAAAAATAGTTGATGGCATAAAACGGAAAACATTTATTTTTGAGCCGTTAATTAAACGATCATCATGAAAAAATTTTTTGCTATCCTTTCTGCTTCTACCTTAATCTGGGCCTGCGGAAACAAACAACAAGGGCAATCTGCCACCACCGCTGATTCTACACAAACCGCAACCGAGGCTTATTTTGGCGATAAAATTACGGCCGACAGTGCCATAGCCATTTCAGAACTTGCTGCATTGATGGGCGATAAAACAGAATTACCTATAAAACTAACTGCTACGGTTGATGCCGTGTGCCAGAAAAAAGGTTGCTGGATGGATTTAAAAAGCGCAGATAGCAGCAGCCTGCGTGTAACGTTTAAAGATTATGCATTTTTTGTACCCAAAGATGCTGCCGGCAAAGCTGCCATTGTGCAGGGCATTGCTAAAATAGAAGAAACCTCTGTTGCCGATTTAAAAGAGTATGCAAAAGATGCAGGCAAAACCAAAGAGGAAATTGATGCCATTAAAGAACCAAAAAAAGAACTGGTGTTTGAGGCAAGCGGTGTAATTATTAAATAAGTTATTGTTTATACATCATGAAAAGCCCGGAGTGTATCCGGGTTTTTTATGCTACATGAGCTCATACATGAAAAAGAAAACCGTTTACATTTTGTTGATGCTAGGCGCAGGCATATTGCTGTGGGCCGCCTGCACACAACAGCAAACAACCCAACAAAACCAGCATGCTGCCGATAGTACGGCCATGGCAGATAGCGCAGCAGCCTGTAATACAACCGCCATTAAAGACCCCAATAACGCCAAACCCATGGCGCTGATGATGCGCCAAATGGCACAAAATGCGGATAGCATGCGGGCTCAACTGCTAAGAGGCGAAACCCTGGATAGTTTGCGCTACCCGTTTATACGTTTTTATTTGGCAGAGCCAACCGACCCTACAGTGCTTGAACCTAAATTTTATGAAAATGCACGTTTGTTTCAGGAGGCATACAAAGCCTTGTTTGCACACCCCAAAGAGCAAACCAAATATTATAACCTGATGATTGGCAAATGCGCCAATTGCCATGAAAGCTATTGCAGCGGACCGTTAAAAAAAATAAGGAAACTTTATTTACCGGTTGAGTAGGAAAAACCAATTTCAGGGAGTTGGGGGTTGGGTATTGGGGGTTGGCTT
>JAJTFA010000007.1 GCA_021299635.1 Sphingobacteriales bacterium | reverse complement strand
AACAGACAACTACTATCCGAATGTAACGATACAAACCACGAGCACACTAAACATGAATGTGCTGGGTGTATACACGATTACCTACAATGTATGCGATGCGGCCAACAACTGCGTAACGCTAACAAGAACCGTAAGGGTGGTTGATAAAACGGCACCGGTAATTGTATTGTTGGGAGGCAATCCGATTGAGATAAACAGATACAGCAATTATCAAGAGCCCGGCTTTGTGGTGAATGATAATTACTACGCGCCTTCTTCATTCTCGGTAAATGTAAATACGAGCGAAATTATAAATCATATACCTGGTATTTACTATGTATACTACAAAACCATAGATGGGTCGGGCAATGCAGCAGCTGAAGTTACCCGACTGGTAAGCGTGATTGATATAACTACGGGAGTAAACGAAGTGAAAAGTGCAAATGGTATATCTATTTTTCCAAATCCGGTTGAAGATGGAGAAATACATATTATCAGCACCCAAACAAGTATTAGTAAAGTTGGATTGGTTGACCTGCTAGGAAAATCAATCTATATGGCAACTGATATCAATAAAAAAGACTATCATATAACAACAGATAAAATAAAGAACGGTATCTATTTTGTTACGGTTACTACGGCAGATGGAAAACAATCCGTACAAAAGATATCTATTAGGTAATACGTTAGCATTTTATGGTAAAGGCTGCCTGAACAGGCAGCCTTTTTTTATTGGTATCAAATGATTTTGCTTTCTTTGCAGGGCTTTTGCTACAATCTACCACATGCAAGTACTGCTAACAACGTTAAATGCAAAGTATATTCACCTGAATCTGGCCATCCGGATATTATATGAAATGAACAAATCATATAAGGGTCTTGCATGGAAAGAATTTACTATTAAAGAAAATACGGATAGTATTGCTGATACATGCAAAACATATGATGTGGTTGCTTTCAGTTGTTATATATGGAACATCACCCCTACTTTACAAGTTGCAGAAAAGCTAAAACAACTTAATCCATCAATTAAAATTTTATTGGGTGGGCCGGAGGTGAGTTTTGATTGGCAGGATGTGATTAATAAAACCTACGTTGACTATATTATAATTGGTGAAGGTGAAATTCCTTTTGAGACTTTTCTGAAACATAATGGAAAGCCTGAGCAAGTGCCTGGATTGGTGTGGAAAGAGGAAAACCAAATTCATCAAAATCCAATGCCACCTGCGTTTGACTTAAAACGATTTGAAGGCTTTAATCCTTACATGAACGATGATGCAGGTACACTTGAAAACAAAGTGTTGTATATTGAAACATCAAGAGGTTGTCCTTACAAATGTGAATTCTGTTTGGCAAGTTTGGATAACAAGGTTCGCTACCTGCCTGATGAAACCATCAAAAATCAGTTGAGCTACCTGATGCAGAACGGACGTGTAATAAAATTTCTTGACCGCACCTTTAATATCAAGAAAGATTTTACCATTGCCATATTCGAATACATTTTGCAACACCGCAAACCAGGTAATATCTTTCAGTTTGAGATAACGGCAGATATTGTACATCCTGATATTATCCAATACATACAGGATAAAGTTCCGGCAGGCTTGTTCCGCTTTGAAATTGGCATACAAACTGTAAACCAAAAAGCAAACTTGGAAGTGAGCCGCAAGCAAAATTTTGAGAAAACAAGTAAGGTTATTAAACAATTACAGGATAAGATAGAAATGCATCTTGATTTAATTGTAGGTTTACCGCTTGACTACCATGCCGATATTGAACACAGCATTGAAGAGGTTTTTAAACTTCATCCACCGGAATTGCAATTAGGCTTTTTAAAATTCCTGAAAGGAACACCCATCAGAGAGCGATACACGCAATATGGTTATGAATTTGATGCACTTCCACCCTATCAGTTAATCAAAAGCAACTTCTTATCGGAGCAGGAATTGAATGATATTACCAAACTTGAAGAGGCACTTGAGATTTACTGGAACAAGAAAAGAGCCTGCCGCACACTGATTTATGCGGGAGAAACCTATAGCATAGCCAAATTTCTCGGAGGCCTTGGCACGTATTTTCATGCGCATTATCATTTTCATAAGCACTCCTTGCATGATGTGTATGATGCCTTGCATCAATACATACAGCTCCATTATGCAGATGATCTGGTATTGCAGGAACTGCTTACAGCCGATTATTATTTGTATCACCGTATGAAGCCACAGGAACGCTTTGGCGTAGAACCGGTATCAAAATTAAAGTATGCATTACTTGAAAAGAAAGGCCTCAACTATCATAAGAACCGATACATTGTGCTGGAAAGCGCTTTCAATATAGAGAAATGGATTAGCAGCCGTCAATACAAAACAGGGAGCTTCTACAATATTTTTGCCTATAACGGAACAGATGTTGCACAGGTGCAAACCACAGAAGCAGCCATTCTTGCCTGAGGCATGATTATAGGTTTTTAAGCAATTGCTTAACTGCTGTATTGCCGGGATTGAGCACAATGATGCATTGCAACAATTTTCTGGCTTCTGCCTTCTGCCCTTTCGCATTAAGCACAGCTGCCTTATTTAGCAAAGCCTGTTCATTATCCGGTGAAAGGGCAAGTGCCTCATCATAACAACGCAGTCCTTTTTGTATATCACCTGAAGTTACACAAGCAAAACCCAGGTTTGTTAATGCATCTGCCTGCTTATGATTTTTTCGCAAGGATTGGTTTAGCACCTCCATGCCTTCCTCCAACTTTTGCTGCTGAATCAATACTTCTCCCAACTTATTCATGAAAGAAAGATTTTGCGGTGCCAGCGTTAGTGCGCGTCTGTACCAAAACTCAGCACGTATCCACTCATTGTTGTTTTGATACGCTTGCCCAATGCGGTAGCAGGTCCATGGTTCGTTAACAGATGAAGGCTTAACTGCAGAGGCCAGTTGCATCATTTCACTTTCTTTTTTTGCCAAAGAGAGGTAATGCACACGCATATCAAATACAGCAGGGGCACTGGTACCGGCCTGATTGGTATACCACACACCTGAATCAACGGAAATGCGCTCGCCTTCAAATTTCTCTGCATATGCCAGATAAGCTTTGGCTTTTGCATCGCTTGCTGAACGCGGATTGTTTACACAATAAATTCCGGCAAAATCTTTTACGGCTGATTTAACTTTTTGCGGAGCAGATTTCCTGATATAATGGTCGTGAACCGTAACGTGTGGAATGTCTATGGTGCCCGATAAAGGCATATGGCATCCTACACAGTTATCGCTGGCAGAATTGCGCTTAATGGTGGTTTCTTTGCAAGCTGTTTTTATATCGTGGCACTGGGCACATGCCTGATTAAAAACCTGTTTACCCGTAACCTTTACACTTACATGCGGGTTATGGCAACTTATACACGTTAATTTATTCTGTGCGGATGCCTGGCCATTGGCTGATTGAATGTAACATTTACTCATTTGCAGGCGCTGTGCATGCGAGGCCATAATAAATTCATCATCGCGGTCTTTGTATTTGGGCATATACACCTCAATAAAATCACTGAGTTTCATTCCGGGTCTGAAATCGGTAAACGACTTGCCTTCTTTTAAAACAGCATTTCCCTGCAAATGGCAACGCTGGCAAATATCGGTTTGTAACTCCCAAGATAACTTCTTTGGGTTAACAATGGTATAATCTATTTGCGTGGCGGTATCAACCCAATTGCCTGCAGTCTTTTCTTTTACATGCAACGCTCCCGGACCATGGCAACGCTCGCAATCAATGCCATTGGGTATTTGTGTAAATAAATTTTGAGAGTTGTTTTCAAATGTTGGCATTGCATTGTGGCAACTCATACACTCCAATCCTATCTCGCGGCTAAAACGCATGTTTTTGCCGTTTTCAAAGCCCGGTGGCAAATCCCATTTTTTCTTTTGAGCATACCATGTTAATGGCAACTGATAAACATAGCCATTAATGCTCATTAAGTGTGAGTTGGTATGCTGACCCGAACCAACAATATAATCTACCTTTTCAAGGCGTTTATAAATGGTGTCTTTGCCTTGCAGCCTAAACTCCATTATATACATATTGTTGTTGCGCCAAAATGGGTGATACCAAAGATTAAGGTGATTATCATACACCACATGGTGTTTTGAAAAATCGGCTGCACTTTTTTCATGTGTGGCCGGAGCAAAGGATTGCCCCATTCCTGTTTGTATAAAGCTGTTATAAATTTCATTATGGCAACCGCGGCATGTTTGTATGCCAACATATTTAACCGAATCGCTGTGGTTAAGGTAGGTTGCCGGTGTTTGCTGTGCGGTATTGCGTGAACAGTGCAGATTGGAAATGCCTACCAAGGCAAGCACCAATCCTGATATAAGGGCTACTGATTTCCGCATATGTTTAAGCAGGAACTAAACTAGCTGCTGTAACGTTCTCTCCAGGCAAGCATGCCTCCCAGCAGGTTTCTTACCTTGGTAAAACCCAGTTCCTGTAAATAAAGTTTGGCATTCCCACTGCGCGCCCCTGAACGGCAATGCAAAATAATTTCTTCATTCTTTAACTCATCCATACCGGCAGCCTCATCAGGCAAGCTGCCCAGCGGAATCAGTTTTGCGCCAATATTAAATTCTTCGTACTCATGTGGCTCACGCACATCAATGATATACAAAGACTCCCCTTTTTCCATTCTTTCCTTCAGTTCTTCAATGGTTATATCGTTCATGGTTCTATTTGCTTAAAATTATTTTTCTGGTTGTTGTGGCACCTGTTGCCGTATCGGTTAGTTTAATGAAATAAAATCCGGCTGAAAAGATATCTAATAAAATTAAATCTCCGTTTCTTACCTCTTGCTGCAATAGCATTTTACCTCCAAGGTCATACAATTCCGCGCTCACTTTCTTTTCTTGCGCCAAGTTTATACGCACATAATCTGAAGACGGATTTGGATATACATTGACATCCAGCGAAGGTACAGCCCATTCTTCTTTGCATCCAACGGGCGGGGTTAGCCATTTTCCAAAAATGGGGCGCATCATCAATGCCCCCGTTAAAATGGTTTTATCCCACAAACCATCTATTCTGTACCACATATCCGGATTTACACCGGGCGTATCATTAATGGCATAATTTTCATCAATGCCTATATTGAGCTCAAACATCTGATCCTGCTCCCAGCCTATATAAAATTTACCAGGCGGAAGCACCAATGGTGCATCAAAACGATAATAAAAAAATCCGTTAATGGCATTGGTATACACCGGACTACTCAGCAAAACTTTTTTGAGCACAGTCTCTCCTGTGGAATTGCCGTTGGTACTTACTGCCTGCCAAACCATGAGGCTAAATGATTTTCCTGTAACATCAGAACTGCCTCTGTTAAAAAACATGGAAACGCCATACAAGGTATCCTGCACCGCAAGTTCATATCCAAGGGCTACCGCACCTGTTGCGTTTCTGATGGCATAGCCCGCTTCTGCCGAACCATCATCATAAGCAAAATAATTGCTAAGTATGGTTTGTGAGGCGGCTGTATCATTGGAATAAATATTATCACTACCCGACCCTGAAATGGAATAACGGGCAGTAAATACCAATGAATCGCCTGAATAATTTTGTGCAGGCAAGTTGGTAAGTTTATTGATGCTCATCTGCATGGCCCCTAGTGCAGGCAAGTTTGGATTGATATTGCCAAAACTGTCAAGTCTTACAAAATCAGGAGCAAAAACCTCACGAGAAAAATTTACCGAGTACCCGATATTGTTGTTGTTGCGCATACCCAAATTTTGCGAGGCTGCAAGGTGCTGAGAAGGGTTGGCCAAAAAATGTTTTACGGGCAAAGCCTGATAGGTTTTAAACATAGATGAAGGCACAGAAGTAATTGCTACATCCTGATAAAAATCGGAAACACCCCTACCCTTATCAAGCCTTATGTAATCTACGTGCCAATGATTAAGGTTGCCCGTTCGGCTGCCAATATTCACTATCAGAAACTGAAAATCATCATGCAGGTAAGCCTCTTTTACCACAGGCAATCTGATTTCAACAAAACTATCCTTCTTTAAAAAAGCCGGTGAAATATTGCGCACTGTTTCAAAATCATATCCGTTTGCTGCACTATTTCTAAATTGTATAACCAGAGAGTCTCCTGCATTGGGCGATTCTCCCCATCCCATTGGCTGTATCCAAAAGGTGAGGTAAATTGAATCGGAAGGCTTAAAGCCATGCAGATTTAATGACTGACTTAGCAAGGTATCACAGTAGCCTCTGCCCACACCGTATGGATTACCTCTAAAATCAAGTCCGTCAAAGGTAGCTACATTTCTGCTGGGTTGATTTTTTGGGAAATGGTTATTGATATAAACATGTTTTGATGTGAAGCCTTGAGCTGATGGGTATACAACCGATGCAGAAAAATCATCTAAGAACGGAAGGAAAATCTTTTTGCCAATATGGAAACCGCTTACGGCAAATACAGCTGTATCATCTAAACCATGTGTGCCGATATTGATGAGCCTAAACTGAAAATTGGGATGACGAAAACGACCGATATTGATTTGCCTGATAAAGGTATCGATTTCATTCATGGTACTTGCCGCTTGCTGCCAAACCTGTTGCCAAATGCCCAAGTTGTTTTTATACTGCAGGATTAAGGTATCAGCCGCTGAAGCGGCAGGCAAGGCCCTGTAAAAAAAACGGAGATAAACCGAATCAGCAACCTCATAAGTTTGCACATTGATAAGGTTAGAAAGCAACGTATCACAAGCACCTGCGTTGCCCGTATACAAAGTATTACTTCTGCTGTATGCATCAAACACGGCCACATTTCCTCCCGGATAATTCATCACTTTAGCTGAATAAACCTTTGCGGATGCAGCTGTCCAAAAAAGTTGGTCGGGTGTAGAATCTACGAGGTAATTGCTGAAGTTATGATGGGCAGGCAGTTTCCAGCGATTGGTTAGCGAAACGTGGTGCAATACAAACGTCTCTATATTGGATGCACTGCGACCGGTATACAATATAAACCTAAAGCTAAAATTTACTTGATTGGTTGCATAAGCCAAAGGCAGCACCACTTCTGTTAATGTATTGACCGTTTGAGGCGCAACCCATAGCTGTTGGTATGAACCTGATTGCGTGAGCCCTTCTAACACCAGTGAGTCGGTACTTTGCCAAGTAGCACCTGTGCTGTAAGTGAAATTCAGGTAGCACAAGCCATTGGATAAAGTTAGGTTAATAGGAACCGACATGAGCGTATCGGCCATGCCAAATGTATTGTTGCCGGCAGCATAGGCTGCACCCGCTGCATTGAGTGAATTAAAGACCAGAAGCCCGCCTTTTTTCCGCACACCACTTGGTTTCCATCGGTTTAGGTTTAAGGTATCTGCACCTTCATTAAGCAATTCTATAAGCGGATAAACGCCTGCATTTTTGTATAAACCCTGCGTAGGTTTTGTTTCAATAGGCTCAGAATGCGGATCTGCATAGGCTTTGAGTAAAGGGTTGCCCTGCAAAGGCAATTTTACTTCACCACGCTGCGCAAATGCAAAAAGGTGAAGCAAGGATAACAGAAGAAGTAATGCGCTGTTTCTGATCATTGTTTTAAAAAGAGATCTATCGGTTGGCCCGATGTTACGTTAGCAGAAGGCGAATAAGGCGGTTGCTGCCTAAAAACCTTGGCCTGTGTACTGTCTTTAATTACACCCTGATAAACCACCGCACCCAGATTCAACGATGAACTCTGCAATAAATTACCAGCTTCATCCAAACTCAGTCCTGTTAAATCAGGAATGGGCACCTCCGCACCTTCCAAACCGCTACCCAATACCAAATCTATAGATGTACCTTTGGCAATTTTATCTCCCGCTGCAACACTTTGGCCGCTTACCTGTTGCTCGAGCACCACGTTTTGGGCAATATCCGGTTTGTAAATAAGCTGACCTGTTTTTAAGCCTGCTGCCAACAACATGGCCTGGGCCTGCCTTAAAGAAACATCAATGAGGTTGGGTATGGGCACTTTGGGTGCAGCATCGCTGTTTATGGTTAAATAAATGATGCGGCCTTCTTTAACTTTAGATTGCGGTTGCGGATTTTGCTCCAGTATGCTCAGTTTGGGCTTATCATCAAAATACAAAGAATCAATTACCTCATACCTTAGTTTTTTTTGCTCCAGTATGGTAATGGCATCTTTGATGGGTATGCCTTTAATATCAGGAACAGTAAGTGATTGGCCATGACGGGTGTAGGAATTAAGCCCCAACGAAATGATGGTGAGTATCAAAACGACTACCACTACAATAGCAAATAGGTTTGCACCTAAAATTTTAACAAACTTCATTTGATTCCTTAAACGCCAAATATCTGATTTTAGTTGTAAAGAATAAAATAAAAGAACGCATAATTGATTCAACTCAACAGGCATAAAAAAACCACCCGAAGGTGGTTTGCTATAGATATCAGTTGAAATATTCTCTCATCCGGTCAAAAAAACTTTTATCGTTTTTGCCGGGTTGCGGTTTAAAATTTTCGGCCTCACGCATTTTTTCCAGCATGGCCTTTTCATCAGGGGTTAATTTTTGTGGTGTCCAAATATTGATGTGCACCAACTGATCGCCTCTGTGGTTGCTATTTAAATCGGGTATGCCTTTGGCCCGCAGGCGCAGAATTTTTCCAGCCTGTGTTCCGGCATCAATTTTAAGCTTCACTTTACCGTCAACCGTTGGCACTTCTACGTTTGTGCCGAGTGCGGCATCGGCAAATCCAATATACAAATCATACACAATATTGCTGCCCTCCCTCTTCAAAACCGGATCTTCTACCTCTTCAATTACAATAATTAAATCGCCCGGGATGCCTCCTCTTTGCGGAGCATTTCCTTTACCGCTCATGCTTAATTGCATGCCTTCGGCAACCCCTGCAGGTATATTTACGCTTATTACCTCTTCACCAGTGGTTACACCTGTGCCCCTACAACCTCCGCAATTGGCGGTTACGGTTGTACCCTCACCATTACAGGTTGGGCAAACTGTGGTAGTGGCCATTTGGCCCAAAAAAGTTTGGGTTACCCTTCTAACCTGACCTGCACCATTGCAGGTTCCGCAGGTTTTAACCGATGTTTTGTCTTTTGCACCGCTGCCTCCGCAACCAGAGCAACCTACTTGCTTGTTTACCTTTATTTTCTTTTCAACGCCCAGGGCTATTTCCTGCAGGGTTAGCTTTACTTTGATACGCAGGTTGGTTCCAACATTTTGCCTTCTGCCGCCCCTGCCTCGTCCGCCACCGCCAAAAAAAGATTCAAAGGGGCTGCCATCGCCAAAGATATCGCCAAACTGGCTAAAGATATCTTCCATATTCATACCCCCGTGGCCGCCACCACCATAACCCGAAGTCTGGTGACCAAATCGATCGTAGTTGGCTTTTTTCTGCTGATCGCTAAGTACTTCATAAGCCTCAGCCGCTTCTTTAAACTTTTCTTCTGCTGCCTTATCACCGGGATTTTTATCCGGATGGTATTTGATGGCCATCTGTCGGTAGGCCTTCTTTATTTCATCAGCCGAGGCACTTCTGCCTACACCCAAAACTTCGTAATAATCTCTTTTTGCCATTGGTTAAATTTTACTCCCCTACAATTACTTTTGCAAATCGTATTACCTTATCGCCCAGAAAGTAACCTTTCTCAACTTCATCTACTACTTTATCCTTCATTTCATCGGTTGGTGCCGGTATTTTGGTAATGGCTTCATGGTAATCGCTGTCAAAAGATTTACCCACACTCTCCATTGCCTTTAGGCCTTTTTGCTGTAATATATTTTTAAGCTTATTGCTCACCAGATCCACGCCTTCTCTTACGGCTGCAATATCAGTTGCATGCTGCATGGATTTAAGTGCCCTCTCAAAATCATCAAGTACGGGCAGCAAGGCTACCAATACTTCCTGGTTGGCTGTTTTAAAGAGTTCCAAACGCTCAGCCGATGTTCTGCGCTTATAATTTTCAAACTCGGCATACAGGCGCAGGTATTTATCTTCTACTGCTTTCAACTCAGAAGCCCAATCTTTTGCTGACTCATTTTCATTCAATTCTTTCAGGTCTCCCTCAATTTGTGCCTTTATTTCATCTGCACCCTCAGGTGCTGCTTCTTTCACGGCATCGGTAACTACGGGTTCGGTGTGCTTGTTTTCCTCGTTGTGCTGATTGTTCTGTTCGCTCATATGCTTTCTTTGCTTTCTAAAATTAGGTTGTATGCTGTGCATGTAATCAAATTCATTGCCATATGTGTTGCCGTGTCAATTTGACACCAGCAGCGAATCTACAGTCTGCTCCAGCGCTTTGCCAAACAAATCGCGGGCAATGATTTTGCCTTGCTCATTAATTAAAAAGGATGCAGGTATGCGCTTTACCCCAAATGCAAGCACGTAGCTACCTTCCCAGCCTTTAAAATCGCATGCATGGTAAGGCCAGTGCAAATCATCCTGTTTCATGGCCAGCAGGCGGTTATAATCCTGCTCATCCAGGCTAATGCCTGCTACATCAAACCTTTTGCCCCCGGTTTGCGCTTTCATCCGGTATTTTTCATACAACTTAACCAACGCGGGGTGATGCTTGCGACTTGCGGGATTCCACGATGCCCAGAAATAAATATAAACCAGCCTTCCCTGCAACTTTGTATTGGTAATTGTATCGTTGCCTTTGCCTGCAAAGGTAAATGAAGGGGCTGTTTGCTCCTCCTGAGGGAAAGCAAAGCCCACAAATAAAAGAAACAAGATGCACCAGATACCGTTTTTCACGGGGCAAAAATGCAGTTTTCTGCGTTAAATTGTTTAGTCAATACGGGTTATATCTGCACCAATGGCATTTAATCTCTTATCAATAAACTGATAACCCCGGTCTATCTGCTCTATATTGTTAATGGTGGATGTGCCATTGGCTGCCATTGCTGCTATTAGCATGGATACACCTGCGCGTATATCCGGTGAGCTCATGGTAATACCCCTGAGTTTGGTTTCGCGGTTGGAGCCAATTACTACTGCACGGTGTGGATCGCATAGAATAATCTTTGCGCCCATATCTATCAAGTTGTCTACAAAGAACAGGCGACTCTCAAACATCCACTGGTGAATGAGCACGCTGCCTTTAGCCTGTGTTGCCGTGACCAATGCTATGGAAATTAAATCGGGTGTAAAGGCAGGCCAGATGCCATCTTTAATGGTTAAGATAGAACCATCAATTAATGATTGTATTTTGTAACTCTCTTGAGAAGGGATAAAAATATCATCTCCCCTAAACTCAAGCTCAATACCCATGCGCCTAAACACGGAAGGAATGATGCCCAAATCCGGGATAGAGCAATCTTTTATGGTTATTTCTGATTGGGTGGCAGCGGCCAGGCCAATAAAAGAGCCAATTTCTATCATATCAGGCAGCATGCGGTGGGTGCATCCACCAAGTGCTTCAACCCCCTCAATGGTTATGAGGTTAGAGCCAATGCCACTGATTTTGCCACCCATGCGGTTAATCATTTTGCACAATTGCTGCAAATAAGGCTCGCAGGCGGCATTGTATATTTGGGTTTTGCCCGGTGTGAGCGATGCCGCCATAACAATATTGGCTGTACCCGTAACTGATGCTTCATCCAACATCATATAAGTGCCTTTTAATGATTTGGCATTGATTTTATAAAAACGCTCCTCGCGCAAATGCTCAAATGTAGCGCCCAGGGCTTCAAACCCTCTGAGGTGCGTATCAACGGGCCTACGACCAATTTTATCGCCTCCGGGCTCGGGTATATAGGCCATGCCAAAACGCGCCAGCAGCGGACCAATAATCATGATGCTGCCACGCAGAGCTGCACCCTTTTTCTTAAAATCTTCGCTGCGCAAAAATTCTAAGTTTACATTGCTTGCCTCAAAGCTCCATGTATGTTCATTAAGCTGTTGGACAACCACGCCCATATCGCCCAGCAACTCTATCAGCTTCATCACATCGCGTATGACCGGTATGTTTTCAATAATTACTTTTTCCGGTGTGAGCAATACTGCCGATACAATTTGCAGTGCCTCGTTTTTTGCGCCTTGTGGCACCAAATCGCCTTTAAGCGGCTTGCCGCCTTTTACCTTAAATGAGCTCATGTAAGATGTTTAAATAATGATTATTCGAATTAAGGTCAATACACCTATTATCGGATATGGCTAATTCACAATTAATGTATGCAATGTTGTGGATTGTCGAAGATTTGAGAAAAGCGCATGGCCCTTCTATAAAAAAAGAGGCAAGATTACTCATCCTGCCTCTTTGGTAGCTAACACCCATGCATCCGTTTGTTGGATGACAGTTATAGGTTTGATTATTTTTTCAGCTGTAAACGCTTCCATGTATCGGTTCTGCCAAAGGCAGAAATGCCAATAAAGCCGCGTATGCTCATGGTATTGTTATCTTCTAACGAAATTTTGCATTGGTAGGTGCTTCCGCTTTCCGGATCGTAAATGGTACCGTCTTCCCACAGGTTATCCCCTTTAAACTCAAAGCCTGCAAGCATGCGCATTCCCAGCAAAGGCGCGGCCCGCTTGGTTTCGTCTGGATTGTTCTTATCTACTTTTGGTTTTCCCTCTTCATTTAAGGGCTCTTTAAGCCAAACAATGCGTCCGTAAAAAAACTTTCCTGATTTAATAATATTGACCCTTGCTTTGCCGGTACCTGTTTCCCAAATACCCACAATTTTGTCCGATTCGTTAGGCGTTGTCGCAGCAGCAGTGCCCTGCGCGCACATGGTTTCGATGCCAGCAATTAGCATTAAAGCAAGCAGAATTGTTTTTATTTTCATAAATTTTAGCTTATTTATTATTGGCAAGTATATTTAATATTAACCTATTCATCAAACATGGTTTGGGTTTATTGTAAAAAACAATACGTGGGCCGCTTGCGCCAACCCACGTATCCATTTTAAAAAATCAAAGTATAAATTAATGTGTTTCGCCTTCAGCGTGCTCATGCCCGTGCTCGTGGCCTACTTCTGCAGCTTCAGGTGCTGCCTGTACAGTACTGTCGGTGGTAGCTGCTGCTTCTGTTTGGTCTATATCATGTCTGGTTTGCTCAGATGCAAAATCCTTTTGCTCAAATCCCATTACTTTTGATAGTGGGTTATTTGGAATAATAAACAGCATAAAAGCAAAGAACATAGCAAACATGATAAAGTAGTTTGCCGGGATATGAAAACTGTCTTTCTGAAAAATTAAAACAATTGGCACCAGCAAGGCCAGTAAATAACCCAACAGTTGCAGCACATTGCCTCCGGGCCAATGCAATACCTTAAACAAACCTGCGGCAATAAATACCATCAGCATGCCTGAAAGCAAGTAGTGCAACATGGTACTCATGCTGCCTTCCTGCGGGCCTGCTATGGCATAGCGCGTAGCCGAAACAAAAAAGATTGCAAAAGAAGCCAGCAGCATTATATTCGCTCCGGGCCAATGTTGAAATTTAAAAAAAAGCCCCAGAATGATTACCGTGTAGGTCAGGGCATTCAGCATTTTTTGGGTGTTCATGGTGTTTTGGGTTTTAAAGTTCATATCAATATTATGAGGAAATTGTTTAAGCTCTATTCCACAAGCTTTTTACGTGGCTACTATTTATCAACAAGTTACCCTCAACCCACTTCCTTATGCTTGGCGAAATTGCTTCAAAGGCTACCTCTGTAAGCTTTTGCAGCTATGCTTACATTTTACCATTACACCTGTTTTTTGCCTGCATTTTTTATAACGCTGCTGGGTTTTTTTAATTGAATAAAACTTTAATTTCGCCTCGCTTTTTATACGTATTAAAATAATTTACTTCAATCTTATGAGTACCATTTCTGCAAATCATTCCGATCGTTTTATTAACCGCCACATTTCGCCCTTGGCCAATGATACGGCCTCCATGCTTAAAACCATTGGCGTGGGCAGCTTGGAGCAGCTGATTGATGAAACAATTCCTACGCACATACGCATGAAAGAACGAATGAAACTGCCCGAAGCGCTTACCGAAACGGAATTGCTTGCCTTACTCGCTGAAATTGCCGGGCAAAATAAAATCTATAAAAACTTTATTGGTATGGGCTATTACGGTACCCATACCCCAAATGTGGTGCTGCGCGATATTTTTGAAAACCCGGGATGGTATACCGCCTACACACCTTATCAGGCAGAGATTGCACAGGGCCGCTTGGAAGCATTGCTCAACTACCAAACCATGGTTATAGAACTAACCGGTATGGAAATAGCCAATGCAAGCTTATTGGATGAAGGCACAGCGGCTGCTGAAGCGATGCACATGCTGCATGCCGAAAGCAAAAATCCGGAAGCCAATAAGTTTTTTGTTTCTGAACTCTGTTTCCCCCAAACCATTGATTTACTAAAAACACGCACTGAGCCAATAGGAGTAGAACTGATTATTGGCAGCCATGAAAACGTGCAGTTTGATGAAAGCTATTTTGGTGCGCTTATTCAATACCCAGCTGGCAATGGTGAAATTTTTGACTACAGCCATTTTATGGCCAAGGCTATAGAGAAAGGTGTAAAGGTTGCCGTTGCGGCTGATTTGCTTAGCCTTACCCTACTTACTCCTCCCGGTGAGTGGGGCGCAGATGTGGTGGTAGGCTCTGCCCAACGCTTTGGCGTGCCTATGGGCTACGGTGGTCCGCATGCGGGTTTCTTTGCCACTAAAGATGCATACAAGCGCCAAATGCCCGGTCGCCTTATCGGTGTGTCTATTGATGCTCAAGGTAATCAGGCACTGCGCATGGCTTTGCAAACACGTGAGCAACATATTAAGCGCGAAAAAGCTACTTCCAATATCTGCACCGCACAAGTGCTTCTTTCTATAATGGCCAGTATGTATGGTGTTTATCACGGTCCTAAAGGGTTGAAAGGAATTGCCTCACGCATACACGGCCTTACCAATCAATTATCACATGCATTAAGCGAACTTGGTTTTACCCAAAAGAATAAACATTATTTTGATACCCTACTTATTCAGGTGCCTTCGGCCGATAAAGCATTGGCTGATTGTTTACATGCAGAAATAAACATACGCAAGTATGATGACAAGCACATCGGTATCTCGATTGACGAAACGCATACCATCAATGATATCAATGCGCTTATTGCTGCACTAAGCGGAAAACCGGCACATCTGAAGCAGCATGAAACAACCACGCTACAAGCACCTGCCAACTTCGTGCGCAAAAGTGCTTATATGACTCACCCTGTTTTCAATTCTTACCACAGCGAGCACGAAATGCTGCGCTATATCAAATACCTGGAGTCTAAGGATCTTTCACTTTGCCACAGCATGATTGCCCTTGGTTCTTGCACCATGAAACTCAATGCCACTGCAGAAATGATACCGGTAACTATGCCGGGCTTTGGCCAATTACATCCGTTTATTCCAAGAAATCAGGCTACGGGTTATAACCGCATTTTTGCTGAACTTAGCGAGTATTTACAACAAGTTACAGGCTTTGCAGGTATTAGCCTGCAGCCCAATGCAGGTGCACAGGGCGAGTATGCAGGCCTCATGGTAATACGCGAGTATTTTAAATCCATAGGTCAGGCACACCGCAATATTGCACTCATACCCTCATCGGCCCATGGCACCAACCCTGCCTCCGCTGTTATGGCCGGCATGAAGGTGGTTGTTACCAAAACGCTTGATAACGGCTATATAGATATTGACGACCTAAAAGCAAAAGCCGAAGAACATAAAGATAACCTGGCCTGCCTCATGGTTACCTACCCATCAACCTATGGTATTTTTGAAGAACGCATTACCGAGGTTTGCGAAATGATTCATCAAAACGGTGGCCAGGTATACATGGATGGTGCAAATATGAATGCGCAGGTTGGCCTTACCAGCCCGGCTAATATCGGAGCAGATGTGTGCCACCTTAATTTGCACAAAACTTTTTGCATACCGCACGGTGGGGGTGGTCCGGGCATGGGACCCATTGGTGTAGCCAAGCATTTGGTTCCTTTCTTGCCGGGTCATGCCGTAGTAAATATGGATGGTGGCAAGCAAAGTATGTCGGCTGTTAGTGCTGCACCTTGGGGCAGTGCTTCTATTCTTCTTATATCTTATGCCTATATCCGCATGATGGGTACACATGGATTAGAGCAAGCCACTACCTATGCCATACTCAATGCCAATTATATTAAAGCACGCCTAGAGGCACACTACCCTATTTTGTATGTAGGTAGCAAAGGCCGTTGTGCACACGAGATGATTCTAGACACACGCGTATTTAAAAATGCGGCAGGCGTAGAGGCAGAAGATATTGCCAAGCGATTAATGGATTATGGCTTCCACGCCCCTACCATGAGCTTTCCTGTGGCAGGCACTATAATGGTTGAGCCAACAGAGAGCGAACCCAAATCAGAGCTTGATAGATTTTGCGATGCCATGATAAGCATTAAGCAAGAGGTAGAAGATATAGTGAGCGGCAAAGCTGATAAGGCAGATAATGTGCTAAAAAATGCACCCCACACTGCCCATGTAGTTACCGCCAATGAGTGGACACACCCTTACACCCGCCAGCATGCAGCCTTCCCACTGCCTTATGTAAAAGCCGCTAAGTTTTGGCCAAGCGTGGGCCGCGTAAACAATACCTATGGCGATCGTAACCTGGTATGTGCATGCCTGCCAATGGAGGCATATGAAACACAAACCGGTAACTAAAAGTTGTTTACTTCATATTACAAAAAGCGAATACCGAAAGGGTTCGCTTTTTTTGTGTGCTGTGGTTCTTATTTTTTGCCGGGGGGAGTGGCAATTAGCATGATAAATAAAGAGTGTTTGTTTTGGGGCTTTCCCTGCGCTGCGCTTCGGGCCGGGTGTTTAACACAACATGGTAGCTTGCTGCACCCCATAAGCCAATTGTAGCGTAGTATGGAAATTTATCTACACTTCCTCTTGTTTTTATATAAGTAGTGAGTTATTTTGGTGTGAATAAACCAATTCGTCTATCTAGCCAAATTGGTTGTACACATGTACATGTATAGCACATATAGGCTGGTCAGCAGTTCTATATAAGAGAGGCCAGAAATAAGTTGCATGCGGTGAGAGGCGAGGTGTGAGAAAAAAAAGAGGGTTGAGCCTATAGAAGACCCATGTAAGTGTTAAATTAAACCAACTTGAGCTCTAGCGTTTTTATCCAGTATTCCTCTAATCAAACCTATTCATAACATTCGAGTTTTATCTATTTTCAATATTGAAAACGCATGCCATATTTCTTGCTAAACACTTCACCGGGCTCTATTGACTGCATGCCGGGCTTGCTGCTAATATCAGAGTGCCCGTTCACCATGTCGGCATGACCACACCATGGCTCAATACAAACAAACGCATCGCATCCCTTTGCACTCCATATACCCAGATAAGCAAAATCTTGCCAGCTTACATCTACTGCATAAGTACTGTGCTTGTTTCTGATTGTAACCCGCTCTGACTGAAGATTGGTAAACACAAGGGCATCTTTATCAAACAAAGTTGTTTCAAGCGGCAATACAGCTGTTTGTATAAAAAATGGCTCTTGCCTTTCAGAGAATAATCCTTCTGACAATACAATTCTTGAAGCCGTTTCCGGTTGCTCAAATACCAGCTCATATTGGCTCATACCTCCGGGCAAATTAAATCCGGGATGAGCGCCAATACTAAAGTGCATCGTAGCATTGCCTTTATTTGTTACAAGCCAATTGCAGCTTAACTCATTTTGGTGCAAGCGGTAAATAATTTCTAATACAAAATTGTATGGATAGTATAAAAGTGTGTGTGCTGATGAACTCAGCCGAAAATGTGCCTCTTGTGATGATTGTTTAACCAAATCAAAATCACAATCTCTTGCAAAACCATGCTGTCCCATTTGGTATGCAGTTGAATTAACCCGCAATTGGTTGCCAAGCAATTTGCCTACAATAGGAAACAACACAGGCGAAGTACGTGCCCAAACTGCAGGATTGGCCTGCCACATAAACTCAGTTTGAGTTGGTTTATGAAAAACCGACTTTAGCTCGGCTCCATGCATTGCACATTGAATTACAAATTCAGTATTCTCTAAAACAACCATGCTTATTTTTCTTTAGTTTGGTAAGGGCAATGCTTGCAACCGCTGTTGCAGCAATAACCGCGAAGCAAATGGTATTTCTCCGTAAATACCCAAAAACCCTGCTCGTTAATATAGTAGTGCTCTCCTAGAATGAGCTCTGCCTTTTTTGGTAGCTTGTTATTGGATGGTAAAATGTTTGAACTCATGGTTTATAAAATGCAAAATGTCCGGTATTGATACCTGCTTTAAACTGGCCATTTAAAGCGCCACTTTCATGATATCGGTATATCATGGATTTCTGAACATAATCTATGGCATCAGCCACAAACAACTCTCCTGCATCGGGATCAAAACCCAAGGCGTAAAATGTTTGCTGATTGTTGTAAACGAAAGGCAAGGCAGGCATCTGTGTTGCACTTACCGGCATGGCATAAACATGTTTGGAAATCCAGTATAAGGTTTGTTTTGCTGCATTGATGCAAAGTTCTTTGGCTTCATCATCATACACCCCTGCCTGCAGTTGCAAATCTACCGTTCCACGAATGGCATCAATTTTATGTAAAGAGGGATGCACCTGTTTGGTTTTGCTGCCTTTGCACAACACCCAAATATTGTTTGCATTATCCGCTGTGATGGATACCGGCTCGGCACCAACAGTAATACTATCTGTTAATACATTTGTGGTGGCATCAATAACCAGAATTTTATTTCGGCTGGCATTGCATACATACAATTTATTGTTTAGCCAAAGCATTTCTTCGGCCCAACCTGGTATATTTATACTGGAGGTGATTTGTTTACTAATTAAATCAACCACCCTCACTGCATTTGCATAATACTCCGAAACAAATGCTTTGCTTCCTTTGGCCACTATTTGACGAGGAGAAGTAAAACCGTTGATACTGCCCAGCGAAACATAGTTTTGCGGACTGATGATTTCAATTTTCTGAGAGTTGTTTACCACCAGATAAATCTTCTGCTCATGCACGTAAATGGATTGTAATACATCTCCTAATTTAAACCTATTGGCCTGAAAGAACACATCGCTAAACACCGTATAATTACTTTTATCCAGCACGGTTAAATCGGCATTTCCAAATTGAAAATTACCTTCACTGCCAATCAATACCACGCCCTGGTTTTTGGGTGGCAAAGGAAAATCGGCAAATGGCTGTTCTTTGTCATCACATGATGCCAAAAAAATCAACCCAAATAGCAAACCGATACTTGTTATGCGCATTCCATTTATTATTAATACACCATTATTTTTTTTGTCAATATTGCTCCATTTATATGCAAAGCAGCTATAAAAAAACCCGGGCTTAAGGTGCCTAATGGTATAGTAAGCACTTCATCATAAAAGGTTTGTTGAAAGATGACTTTGCCTTGCAAATCATAAATGGTTAGCTGTCCGTTGGCAGGCAAATTTTGAATACCGAGCAACTCATCTGATTTAATGAGTGAGGGAAACTGAATTGCTGCATTATTCATAGCCTGACCTGCATACAACTCTAGCTGCTGGTTGATTACCCCTACGGCATCCAAATCAAATCCACCGGAAGCAAAAGGTGTAGGATAAGGATCGTTGATTTTATTTCCAAGCACATCATACGTAGCATAACGATTATCGAGACTTCCTACCACATCAACAATTCTTATATGGGTAATAAAATTTACATTAATGCCGGAAGCTCCTTTCATACTTTCCAAATCAAACGGAGTGCCCCAGGTGGCGGCAAAGCGGCCGGCAAGGTTATGCACCATACTGGGGCTATTCCCCTCCCCATTAATAAGTTGTTTGTTAACTGGCGTAAAGCTATAAGCCGGAAAGCGAACGTAGTTAAAACCGTCAGAGCTTATTTCAACAAATGCAAGTTCCATAAATAGCGTGGTATCACCTAAAACGCTAACGCCATTTTCAAACACGGCAAAATCAGGTCCCGGTCCGTTTTTAATGGGTTTATCAAATTGCACAATCACCGAACCACCATCGCCTAAAGAAACCACTCCGTTTTGTCCGGCTTTGCCAATAGCACTGTTTTCATCGCCAATAGTGGTGTAGCCCAGCGATACATCAGCAATATTTTGAAAACTGCGTGCTAGCGTACTTTTGGTTGCCCATGCAACAAAAATATTGCTATCCTGATGGATGGCCTGCTCATGCCCATATGGACGAGACTGAGCAAGTACAACTGCACAAGGCAGCCAAAAAAAACAAGACAATAACTGATATTTCATTTAATCATTATTTTTTTTACCACGCTTTTTTCTTCACCCTGAAGTTTTAACAAATACAAACCTGCAGGTATGCCTTGCAATGAAATTTCACTGGCTTGATTAAACGATTTTTCAAGCAATTGCCTGCCTGATAAATCGTGTAACGAAACAGCATGTATCAAGTCATCGGATGCATCAATGAATAACTTTTCTGTTGCAGGGTTGGGATAAATTTTTACCGCTTGCAAAAGCTGAAGTTCATTTACCAAATTAGAAAAATCAATCGTAAGATTATCAAGCGCAAAGAACGCAGGCGTATTCATACCGAAAGCACCATTATCGCTGGAACTTAAAATAAATTCAAGGCTATCCACCAAACCCAGTGGCGTTAAGTTAAGCCACTTCCAGGTATTTAGAATGTAATCTTTGCTATTATCTGCATTTCTGAAATCAGCCAAGTAAAAATTAACCGAGTCTGCTTTTTGGGTTCCACCTAAAAAAGCTTTCACGGTTAACAATAAATAATCCGGGTCGTTGCCTGAGGGTCCGCCAAATTTTTTAGCAAATGCATCACCAAATTTCATGCTTAAGGCAGCGTAGGTGGTATTGGTTACATACATACCTTTTGCATGGGGTATAGGCAAAATATTGGTTGGTATCAGCACCCTGCTTCTATTTTGTGAAATAGCATATTGTATAGAACTATCAGCTCCTAAGCCTGCAAAGCTGGTATATAAATTGCCATAACCCGGGGTAACGGTATCAAACACACTGCTTATGGCAAACCCGCTGCTCCAGTAATCACCATACTCAGAAACAGTATAAGTGGAAGGGAAAAAAGCCAATTCACTCTGATAGCTTTTCCTAAGCACTGCATTTGATTTATTTTGATAGCTGCCGGTTACAAGTGGCAGGTTTTCAAAATCTGCGGTATCAAGAGTGGTGATGATATCATCCACACAGAAAAACGAGGGCGTGTTCATACCAAAAAATCCGGTATCCGAGCTGATGAGTTGCATACGCAGAGAATCTATTTTGCCAAGTGCACGTAAATCTACGTAGGTCCAATTTTTTATGATATAATCTAATGCATTATTGGCAAAGCGGAAATCAGCCAGATAAAAAACAATGCTGTCATTCTTGAGAGTTCCATTTTTCCATGCTTTAAAAACCAAGGCAAAATAATCAGGATCATTACCGGTTTGCCCTCCGAATTTTTTTGCAAACGCATCACCATTTTTCATGCTTAAGGCAGCGTAAGTTGAGTTGGTAACATATAATCCTTTAATGCTGTCTCCTGCATCAGCGCCTGCGGTGTATAGGATACTTCCACCCTGCCCCACAGCATAGTTTACAGATGCCTGATGACCCGCTGCTGCAAAGCTGCTGTAAAGATTTGTATACCCACCTACCGTATCATTTTTCAGATTGGAGTAAGCCCAACCTGCCGACCAATAACCGCCATATTCTGTTTCATAAATATTAGGCAAACGAATATTACCACTGCTAAAGTTACTCTTAACTGCTTCGCCTGATGCATTCAAATATCCTCCCGGGGGCAACTGCAGCTTTTCAAAGGTTGAAACGGATTGCGCCTGCATGTAAATCGACTGACTAATAAAAAGAATGGTAATTAGTTTTTTCATATTAAAGAATGATTGAAAAGGTTAAGACATAATTTCTTCCGGGCATGGGTCTTTCCGGTAATACCATGTATGAAACATCGTTGAGGTTATTGATATTACCTTGAAGCGCAAACTGTGTTTTGGCAATTTTAAAACCATAGCCAAAGGCAATGTCGGCTACATGATAATCATTTAGCCAGCTGCTGTTGTCGGTTGCAATAAAACGCATACCATTATACTGATGCAGGTATTGTACAAACCAAGCACCCATTTGCCATGCCATCCTATGTTGTTGTGTTAGACGCGGAATATAGATGAGTTGCTTGCCTATTGAGGCATCATCTGTTATCTCAGAACGCTGATTGGTAGTAGCTGTATAGTTTATTGAAGAGTGAACACTAACGTAGTGCTTACCTAATTTTTTACTTGCACCCCATTCCATTTCTACTCCTCTGCTCCACACGCTGCGCAAATTGCGCGGAGAGGCAAAATTGCCGGAGGGCACCCAAACCACCCAGTTGTTTACAGTTCTGTTGTAAAATGTAAGTACGCCACTAAATTTAATGTCTTTTATTGTTTGCTTAATGTCTGCACCCATCTCTTGCCCCCATCCTGTTTCAGGTTTTAAATCCGGATTGCCACCCGGTGCATAGTAGCGTTCGTTTAATGTAGGAAAACGATAAGAACCTGCAACCTGTGCTCGTAAACCCAACGCAGGTATAGGCTGATAGCTGACACCTGCAAAAGGAATTAAAGGTGCTGTATTTCTGTCAGGCCATTCCTGCCTGATACCCGCATTGGATTTAAATCGCTTGCCTGTATCATATTTCCAGCTGGCTAAAAGAGCAATCCTGTTTAGTGTTTTTTCCTCGCCAAAACTTTCATGTTGCCCTGCCGACCATGTATTGCTCAAAGCCATCAGTAGTACATGCTTTTTGTGCGGGCGGTATTGTAATTCAAATTCACTGATTTGCGTTTTAATTTTACTATTTGCATCGATTGCGGTTATAGGATCATCGAAGTTCAGCACTTCATAAAAACCTGCCACCCTTATCAAACTTTGCCAGACACCTGATTTAACCGACCATTCAGAAGAAATGCGAATAGATTCATCAAACTGTTTGGCTTTGGCTGCTTGTGTTGAGAGCACTGAAGGAATTTGCCTATCGGCCATCTGATACCAAATAAAAAAATTAATAGATTGTTTGGCATTAATCAGAAAATGATTTTCAAATTGAATGGCTTTGCCGTTAACTGCTGCATTTTGCCTGCGTTGCTCAGGAGCTCCTGCAAGTGATGTATTTTTATAAGTGAAATTATTTTGTGCTTGTAGATTGTTTGCACGTATGCGTAAAAAACATTTGCGGCTACCAAAGGAAAACTGCATGCCCAAACGCTGATAGCCAAAGCTGCCCGAGCTTACCGAAACAGATGCCTTCATTCCCTGGCCAAAATGCGGTAGGCTCTGCAGACGAATGGCACCGCCAATGGCACCGCTGCCAAACAATACACCGTTGCCGCCATGATCAATGGTTACCTGATTGGCAAAATCAACCGGAATCAATGATAAATCAACAAGCCCTAGCATGGCGCTTTGTAAATTAAATCCGTTCCACAAAACAGCCGTATGCTCTGCATTGCTTCCTCTGAAGGAAGCTGTACTGATATTGGAAGGCCCGTAGGTTTTAACAAAAACTGCGGAGTGTTGTGCCAACAAATCACCCAATGAAAAGTGCGCTGCACGGGCAAGCAAAGCAGAATCAATAATGGTAAATTTCGAGCCGGCTCTAAACGAATCAAAGCGTGTGGCATATACTGAAACATCTTTGAGTATCGTGGCAGAATCAGACAACAGTTGGCCTTTGCCTTGCAATGATGCAAGCAGCATTAAAATAGACACACAACTGAATCTCTTTTGCATAACTCAAGCCATTCAGCCACCAGGAAAAAGAAGGGATAAACGCACGACCGGAAAATAAAATTGACGCAGTCAGCCTTTTATCACGTTGCTTTTTGTCCCGAAAGCTCATGATGAAATTGCTAAGCGGCAGGTCTTCTGACTTGCTTCCGAGAACTCCGGTCTTCCCATACACATTTTGCACAGTGACAAAGATTGGAGCTAACGTTTACACCCTTGGGTGATGAAGCTTACAGCAGCGGGTACTGTTCAGGATTTTCACCTGATTCCCTTTTAATCCCTTAATGAATGACGAATCATACAGTGAGGAACCATTTAACGGTGGCAAAAGTAAAATTAAAATTAAATTTGTATAACGCTTGTTCAACAATTTTATTAACACTATTGATTATCAACTATTTTTCCTGAAAAGAAATGTATAGCTGCATATAGTCAATGTATGCTGAAGTAGCGAATCAAGTACCACATAGACATTATTAGAACTTATTAGAAACGCATGACTTCGGTGATTTTAAAATTAAATCAGAAAGTACACAAACCAATAAAAAACCAATAAAATTAATTATCATTTAAAACAGCCACTTTATTGCATATAATATTGATTATCATTTAATTAAAATGAAAATAGTTGTGTTTTACCTCTTTACAAGCAGCGTTAAATACCTTATGTTTGCTGCCGATGTTTAAATCGTTCCATAAAATATGTCACTTCATGCTGGTTTTATTAGTGCTGGGTAGTTGCTCAAAGTATCAAAAAGCGCTTAAAAATCCCGACCTGAATAAGAAACTGGAAATAGCTCAATACTACTACAACAAAAAAGACTATTACCGAGCATCTATTTTATTTGAACAGTTGCAGGATAATTTTAACGGAACAGCAATGGCAGAGAAGGTGCTTTACTATAGCGCCTATTGCAACTATGGCTTACAAAACTATCTGCTGGCCGGATTTCAGTTTAAATCTTACTACGAAAATTTTCCTACCGGACAATGGTCGGAAGAAAGTTTATACATGACTGCCTACTGCCAGTACCTGGAGTCGCAAAGTTATTTTCTTGACCAAACCGATACAGAAAAAGGACTGGAAGCTTTTCGTTTGTTTGTAAGTGTTTACCCGGAAAGCAAATACATATCGGAGTGCAATGCACTGATGGATAAACTACGAAATAAACTTTCGTATAAAGCTTATAAAATGGGTCGACTGTATTATGACATGGGGGAATACAAGAGTGCTATTGTGAGTTTACAAAACGCCATCAGAGATTTTCCGGAAATGCCGCAGAAGGAAGAGCTTGATTACCTTACTGTAAAAGCGCATTATGAACTGGCCATGAATAGTATAGAGGGAAAGAAAGCTGAAAGGCTGAGAGAAACCATGAATGCCTATCAAATTTTTTTGAGTGAATACCCCCAAAGCAAATACATCAATGAACTTCGTGTGCTTTATGCTAAAACAGAAAGTAACTTAAAGAAACTGGAACGCAAACAAGAACAATCATTAATAGAAACAACTAACAATTAATATATCAAATTATGGCAAACACCAATTACAACAATGCACCGCAAAGTACGCAGGTGCGAGACATCAGAAAAATTGATGCACCTACAGGCAACTTGTATGAATCATTGGCTATCGTATCTAAAAGAGCCAATCAAATTGCTGCTCAAATGAAAGAAGAATTGCATAATAAACTTTCTGAATTTGCGCACGATAGCGATACCCTTGAAGAAGTATTTGAAAACCGCGAGCAAATTGAAATTTCATCTTATTATGAGCGCTTACCAAAGCCTACTTCAATTGCGATGGAGGAATTTTTAAATAATAAGATTTACTACCGCAACCCCGAGAAAGAAAAGCGATTGAAAGACGAAGAGTAAAATGCTGAAGGGCAAAAAAATTATTTTAGGTGTAACGGGTAGTATTGCTGCATATAAAACAGCAACGCTTATCCGCTTGCTGGTTAAGCAGGGTGCGGAGGTAAAAGTTATCATGACTCCTGATGCAAAAGCATTTATTACCCCACTTACACTGGCTACCTTAAGTAAAAATCCCGTTCATAGCGAACTGTTAGCAAATGCTGAAAGTGGTGAATGGACAAACCATGTTGAACTGGGCTTATGGGCTGATTTATTGCTGATAGCTCCTGCAACTGCCAATACCATTGCAAAAATGGCTCATGGCCTTTGCGACAACCTCTTGCTGGCCACCTACCTCTCGGCTCGATGCAAAACCTATATTGCTCCGGCAATGGATATGGATATGTATGCGCACACATCCACCCAAACCAATCTTGAAAAACTAAGGCAGTATGGCAATATTATTTTGCCTGTTGCAGAAGGCGAACTGGCAAGTGGGTTGAACGGATTCGGACGTATGCTCGAACCCGAAGAGGTTTTTACTTTTTTAACACATCACAACACTGCCACTCAAAAACTCAAAGGCAAACGCGTATTGGTTACTGCGGGCCCCACGTATGAAAGTATAGACCCGGTAAGGTTTATTGGTAATCACTCTAGTGGGAAAATGGGCTTTTCCATTGCGGAAGCCTTTGCGAGGCATGGTGCTAAAGTTACCCTTATTTCAGGGCCAACTGATTTGCACCTGCAGCATGAAAATATCTGCCGGGTAAATGTAACATCTGCTGAGGAGATGTATGATAAAACAGTTAAGCAGTTCGGCAAAAGTGATATTGCCGTAATGAGCGCAGCCGTTGCTGATTATACACCCGAAAAAGTATCGATAACAAAAATTAAAAAAAGCGGAAATGAGTTACACCTCAAACTGCTTAAAACAAAAGATATTTTAGCAGAGCTGGGACGCAATAAAAATAAAAAACAAATACTGGTAGGTTTTGCCCTGGAAACAGACCACGAATTGGAAAATGCGACCAAAAAACTCAAAGCAAAAAACCTTGACTTTATTGTACTAAACTCCCTACAGTCTAAAGGTGCAGGCTTTTCACATGATACCAATAAAATAACCATCATCCACAAAAATGGCATTACCCAGGATTTTAAATTAAAATCAAAATCAGAAGTTGCCAATGATATCGTTAATCAGATTATTGCACTCATACATGCGTAAAATAGGGGTTCTGATATGTTTTCTTTTCAATGCATTTTGCCTACAGGCACAGGAATTACTCTGTGAGGTTAAAATACTAGATAACCAGATACAACTTACTGACAAACGTATTTTTCGCACCCTCGAGCAGGCGCTTACGGAGTTTATGAATACCCGCAAATGGACAGAGGAAGAGGTTAAACCCAATGAGCGTATTGAATGTAATATTCAGATTATTATGAGTGAATATGATGTAAAAACCAACCACTTTAAAGGTGCAGCGCAGGTTCAGGCACGCAGGCCTGTTTTTGGTTCATCATACAATACCCAAATATTTAACCTAAATGATGAAAACTGGGACTTCACTTTCGTTGAGTTTCAGCCCATGATATTTAATGATAACTCTTTTAGCAGCAACCTTACTTCACTGCTGGCTTTTTATGCCTATTATATCATTGGGATGGATATGGATAGCTACGGATTACTTGCAGGCACACCTTATTTTATTAAAGCATTTCAGGTGGTGAACAATGCGCAACCCACGGGTTTGGCCGGATGGCAACCGTTTGAAAGAAATTTACGCAGTAGATTTAATTTAACAGACAATGTGCTAAATGAGCGTTTCAGACCGCAGCGTGAGGCTTTTTATAAATACCACCGCCTGGGTCTCGACCAGATGATTAAAGATCAGGAAGCTGCAAGAAAAAATATTTATGCCAGCTTGGAATTGGTTAAAAAAGTTTTTAAAGTAGCTCCCAACACCGTAATGCTAATTGTGTTTTTTGAAGCCAAGGGCGATGAACTGGTAAATATTTACAAAAGTGCGCCTGCTAATGAAAAGCCAAAAGTAGTGGCATTACTCAGCGAAATTAATCCAGGCAATATCAGCAAATACGAAAAAATTCAGCAGAATTAGTTTGTTGAAAATTACGTGCGGATAAAATCAACCGCAGCACTTATTTTTGGGAAAGCATGTTAAGCAGACTTTACATAAGAAATTATGCCATCATTAAGGAGGTAGATATTCATTTTGATTCGAAACTGAATATCATAACAGGAGAAACCGGTGCAGGAAAATCCATACTAATGGGAGCACTCGGATTGATACTGGGAGAACGTGCCGAAACAAAAGTGTTGATGAAAGAGGACGAGAAATGTGTGGTAGAAGGCAGCTTTCAGATAACATCCTACCGTTTGAATGATTTTTTTAATAAAGAAGGACTTGATTACGATGAAACCTGCATAATCCGCAGAGAAATTACCACCACAGGAAAATCGCGTGCGTTTATTAATGATACGCCCGTTTCACTGCAGCAGTTAAAAGAACTGGGCTCCCGGCTGGTAGATATTGTTTCGCAACACCAGACACTGGAATTGAATGAAGCCTCTTTTCAGCTGAATCTGGTTGATGCTGTTGCCGAAACAGACAAAGAATTACTGGCCTACAAAAACAACTACAAAGCGTATAAACAAACCGAAAAACTGTTAAACGAGCTGCAAGAGAAAGAAGCCAAAGCCAGGCAAGATGAAGATTATTTTCGTTTTATGCTAAAGGAGTTATCGGAAGCCAACATACGTGCAGATGAACAAGAATTACTAGAGAGGGAAATAGACAGCCTGAGCCATGCGGAAACCATACAGCAGGCAGCCGGAAATGCTTTTCATGCCATGGATGGCAGAGAGGGTAATGTGCTGGATGAACTCAGAAATATAAAAGGTATACTTGTACAGGCTGCAAAGTTTGATGATGGATTAAGTGAACTCATCAACAGATTGGACACCCTGATGATAGAATTGAAAGATATTGCAGCCGAAGCTGCTCATATTGCCGGTGCTACATATGCTAATCCAGCAGCACTGGCCGAAGCAGAAGGCCGCCTGCAATTGCTTATAAACTTGCAAAAGAAACACAGGGTCGCTTCCAACTCAGACTTGCTAACGCTAAGCGAAAAGTTCCAATCAGAAATTGATGCATTGGGTAGCCTGGAAAAACAAATTACAGAATCAAGGCAAACATTGGAAAAACTGCATGCAACACTTTCACAACAGGCGCTGGCACTAAACAGCAAAAGAGCAAAAAGTTTACCTGCCATTGAGAAGCAAATTCACGAGTTGCTTAAACAGGTGCAAATGCCAGAAGCACGCATAAAAATAGATCACCATATGCTTGATAACTTTGGTGTCGATGGAACCGATGATATTTCATTCCTGTTTGCGGCTAACAAAGGTGGTAAGATGCAAAACCTTAGCAAGGTTGCCTCCGGTGGAGAACTTAGTCGCCTAATGCTTTGCATTAAATCACTGATTAGCGACAAGGTAGCATTGCCAACCATTGTATTTGATGAGATAGATACAGGAATAAGCGGAGAAGCTGCACTCAAAGTTTCGCAGGTAATGAAAAAACATGCAGGCAAACATCAGGTACTGGCCATAACACATTTACCACAAATTGCAGGCAAAGCCAATGCGCACTTTTACGTATACAAATCAAGCGATAAGAATAGCACAAGTACCTTTATCAGGAAACTAAATGAAAAGGAACGCGTGGAAGAAATAGCACGAATGCTTCATGGAGAAAATCCTTCCGAAAAGGTAATTGAAGCCGCAAAGGAATTAATTGGTTAATTTTTGTAGTTTACCAAAGGGTGGTTTGGTTATGTATTTTGTAGAAATACAAGTTCTCTTAAAACAGCTTCGGCTGCTCTGCATCTGGCTTTGAACCTCCCATCTTTTTGTTTCGCTTAGGTTTATCTGATTTTTCTTCAGGCTCATCCGCAAGCAAGCGTTTCACACGCTCCTCCTCTTCTCTGAGCATATCTTCGTTTACCAGCAACATTTGCTGATTGACCTGCAAGTCATTTTTAACTGCTTCTTCTATTTCGGTTTCAGGATCAGGTGGCAGTAAAACCACACTAACAAAATCCTTCTCGGCAAATTTATTTCCAATGGTTTTCCACCCCTTAACTTCAATAAAATCTGCAAGGTTAATCGTATCTTCCGTATTGGCCTTTTTGCTGCCGCCTTTTCTTTCCAACACCACCACAGGTGTTTGTTGGTCGGTTGCCATTACCACACGGTTTTTATCACCTTCCGGAATGCATAAAAATTTCTTGTTTTGGGTAAGTGTTTCAATAAAGAAACGTTTAATCATGTAAGCCTTCTCCTTATCATGATAGTAAATTAATGAAACGGGCCGCTTGGCCCAGAATTTACCAATGTGCAACAAGTGACTTACCTCATAATGGTTGCTCAAATCAAAATTTGTAAGTTCATAATTACCATCTTTGTAAAACACCAAAATTTGATCATGTGTATCAAACTCACCCAGGTATCTGCCACGCTCGTCAACATTTAATCGGCCAATCACTTCATCGTACCATATTTTGCGACCGCCCATAGTTGAGGCACCTTTATGTTTCAGTTTAATTGATTTGATAAGATACTTGCTTACAATATTTCCCAGTACCTGCCTGCCTTTAATGGCCAGCTCGGCAAAATCAAAATCAAATACCAGCTTGCGTGCATGCGACATTGGGCTAAGGGTAATTTCTACAATTTCAGCCTCACTGTTTGGATTGGCAGTGAAATACAACACCTTACTGCCTGCACTTCCGGTAGTTAAATCATATTCCTTATCACGTGTAATGCCCATTACGGCATAGCGCTTGGCATAACTGGTTTTGGTTTTGCCATCAATATATATCATGTTATAAATTCTGCGCTCATCATTTTTCCTGAACACATCTACATGTATGATATCTTTACCTGCAAAAAGCTTATCAGCTACTTTGCTCACCTGCATTTTACCGTCTTTTCTGAAAACGATGATATCATCAATATCAGAGCAGTCGCAAATGTATTCATCATTTTTCATGGCGTTGCCGGTGCCCACAAAACCTTCCGATCTGTTTACATACAACTTCTTATTGGCGATGGCTACCTGGTTTGCCTGTATGGTATCAAATATCTTTATCTCGGTTTTGCGCTCACGACCTTTGCCATATTTCTTAAGTAAGTTCTCGTAATACTTTACCTGATAGGTTTTAAGATTATCCAAATCGGCCTGCACTTGTTTGAGCTCTTCTTCAATTCTGCGCATCAACTCATCTGCTTTGAATGAATCGTACTTGGAAATACGTTTAATCTTAATCTCGGTTAGTTTCAGTACATCATCTTCTGTAATTTCACGTCTGAAAAGTTTCTTAAACTTATTCATTCCTTTAAAGATGGTATCAATAACAGCCTCAAACGTTTCACATTCTTCAATATCGCGATATATTCGCTTCTCAATAAATATCTTCTCCAGTGATGAGAAATGCCATTGTTCTTCCAGTTCTCCCTTTCTTATTTCCAATTCACGCTTCAACAGCTCTCTGGTATAATCCACGGAAAGACGTAGCAATTCATTTACATCGGTAAAAACAGGTTTATCGTTTACAATTACACAAGCATTGGGTGATATGCTGATTTCGCAATCGGTAAAAGCATACAAGGCATCTATGGTAATATCGGGTGAAACACCAGGTGCCAGTTGAATTTCTATTTCAACATCCTTGGCTGTATTATCAATTACCTTTTTAATTTTAATTTTTCCATTGTCATTGGCTTTGATGATGGAATCAATTAATGATGTTGTAGTGGTGCCAAAAGGTATATCTCGGATGATGAGTGTTTTTTTATCCAGTTCTTCTATTTTAGCCCGAACACGCACCTTGGCGCCTTTAGCACCTTTGTTGTAGTTGGTAACATCTGCCATGCCACCAGTGGCAAAATCAGGATATATCTCAAAACTTTTCCCTTTGGTGCAATCTATAGCTGCTTTTAAAATTTCACAAAAGTTGTGAGGCAATATTTTTGTTGCCAAACCCACAGCAATACCTTCTACGCCTTGTGCAACCAATAGCGGGAATTTCATTGGCAGTGTAACAGGTTCTTTTTTCCGTCCATCATAGGAAGCCTGCCAGTCTGTGGTTTGCCCGTTAAAAGCAACTTCAAGTGCAAATTTAGATAAGCGGGCTTCTATGTAACGAGGAGCTGCAGCTGCATCACCTGTGCGCACATCGCCCCAGTTTCCCTGCGTTTCTATGAGTAAATCCTTTTGCCCCAATCCAACCATAGCATCACCAATGGCAGCATCGCCATGCGGGTGATACTGCATGGTTTGCCCGATGATATTAGCGGCTTTATTAAAGCGGCCGTCATCCATCTCTTTCATGGCATGAAGAATCCTGCGCTGCACGGGTTTTAATCCATCAGAAACTGCAGGTACCGCACGTTCTAATATTACGTATGAGGCATAATCTAAAAACCAGTTTTCATATAAGCCGGTAACCGGTATCACATTATGTAATCCATGATTTTCCTGTGATCCTTTGTTAAGTTGCTCGTCTTTCGTATCCATTTGCTTGCTTTCTTCTATCGTTTATTCCGTTTCCTGTTATTATACTTCAGCTTCCACTTCTTTCTCTACCAAATCTTTTTCAATGCGCAGGTTTTCAATAATAAAGTTTTGCCTGTCAATGGTATTTTTACCCATAAAATACTCCAGCAATTTCGGGATGGGTGTTTCTTGCGATAAAATAACCGGTTGTAATTTAATATCCTCGCCAATAAATAATCCAAACTCCTCAGGAGAAATCTCTCCTAACCCTTTAAATCGGGTAATTTCCTGCCGGCTACCTAGTTTTTGTATGGCTCTTTGTTTTTCTTCTTCACTGTAACAGTAAATGGTTTGTTGTTTGTTTCGCACCCTGAAAAGCGGTGTTTCCAGAATATAAAGGTGTCCGTTCTTAACCAAGTCAGGAAAAAACTGCATAAAGAATGTGAGCATCAGTAAACGAATATGCATACCATCCACATCGGCATCGGTTGCAATCACAATTCTGTTGTATCGCAGGCCTTCCAGCCCTTCTTCAATATTGAGTGCGTGTTGCAGCAGGTTAAATTCTTCATTTTCATAAACTACTTTTTTGGTAAGACCATAGCAATTCAATGGCTTGCCACGCAAACTAAATACAGCCTGTGTTTCCACATCGCGGCTTTTGGTGATCGAACCACTAGCCGAATCACCTTCGGTAATAAACAAGGTAGAATCATGGCGCTTTTCGCTTTTTTCTTCATCGTAATGAAAACGGCAATCGCGTAACTTTTTGTTATGTAAAGAAGCCTTCTTTGCTCTTTCATTGGCTAGCTTTTTAATTCCGGCCATTTCTTTGCGCTCACGTTCACTCTGATTAATTCGTTTAAGGAGCGCCTCTGCAGTTTGCGGGTGCTTATGCAAATAATCATCAAGTGCTTTCTTCAGAAAATCCATCACATGTTGCTTCACAGATGGCCCATCTGGTGCCATATTGATGGAGCCCAGTTTGGTTTTTGTTTGCGACTCAAAAACTGGTTCTTGCACCCGCACACTCACAGCTGCAATGATGGAAGCCCGCATATCGGCCAGATCAAATTCCTTTTTATAAAAATCGCGGAGCGTGCGAGCGTATGCATCTCTAAAGGCTAATAAATGGGTTCCGCCCTGCGTGGTATGCTGTCCGTTTACAAATGAATAATACTCTTCGCCATATTGGTTTTCATGTGTAATAGCTACTTCAATATCATCACCTTTGAGGTGAATAATCGGATATCTGATTTCCTCTTCGTTGGTTTTGCGTTTAAGCAAGTCCAGCAATCCATCTTTTGAGTAAAATTTTTTGTCGTTGTAGTGAATAACCAAACCAGAATTGAGGTAAGCGTAGTTCCACAACATATTTTCTATAAACTCAGGAATAAAATGGTAGTGCTTAAAAATAGTATCATCCGGAGTAAATACAACCAAGGTGCCGTCTGGCTCAAGGGTTTGCTGTTGCTTATATTCTTTTACAATTTCACCCTTGGTAAACTCTGCAGCAACAGTTTTGCCGTCACGGTATGATTGCACCTTGAAGTAGGTAGCCAAGGCGTTTACTGCCTTTGTACCCACCCCATTCAATCCAACTGATTTCTGAAAAGCTTTGGAATCATACTTACCACCTGTGTTTATTTTGCTCACCACATCAACCACCTTTCCCAATGGTATGCCGCGTCCGTAATCCCTTACACTTACCTTATCATCAGTAATTTTAATATCAATAGTTTTACCAAAGCCCATCACATGCTCATCAATACAATTATCCAGTACCTCTTTAAGCAATACATAAATTCCGTCATCTGGTGCAGAGCCATCGCCCAACTTACCTATATACATACCCGGACGAAGACGGATATGTTCCTTCCAGTCTAATGAGCGTATGCTGCTCTCGTCATAAATCACTTCTTTTGCCATATACTTTCTTTTACGCTAAAGCCTGTGCGGCCATTTTCAAACAAGCCTGCAAATTAGGGCTCAAGTACTTTTCATAATCCACAGAATTAGCTACAATTTGTGGATATTTTACAGAGCTGGTAACAAGGACGGCAGGTTGGCTTCTTCTGCCCTTGCTTAAAATACCCGAATTGGCGTATGGTATAAAATAGCTGTATCTGAGAAATTTGAATATTAAGCATATATAGAAATACCGGCAACCCTGCAGGTCCAGGCAGCTGCAAAGCTATACTGGTGCTGCTTACAGCTATTGTTTGTTTTATACTGCAATTCATTTCAACCGGATAGTTTACTTGCATCAAGCAGCCAAAATAGGCAGTTAAGTTGTATAATTGCCAATATGTTTCTGCTGCGAATACTCCTGTTGCCATTTACCTTGCTTTACGGCTTAGGTATACTCCTCAGAAACCTGCTGTATAGCTCAGGTGTATTTACACGGATGGATTTTGATTTTCCCATTGTTTGTGTAGGCAACCTATCGGCAGGCGGCACCGGTAAAACCCCTCATATTGAGTGGCTTTTAGCCAATTTACCTCCACAACTTAAAGCAGCTATTTTAAGCAGAGGATACCTTAGAAAATCCAGCGGCTATATTTTAGCTGATGCTCATTCTACAGCGGCAGATATAGGTGATGAGCCTTTGCAAATGAAGCATAAATTTCCTGATGTGCCTGTAGCATCTTGTGAAAATAGGGTTCTTGGCGTGCCGCAATTGCTGGCCGATGCACCTGATACCAATCTTTTACTCATGGATGACGGTTTTCAGCATTTGGGCATCAGGGCAGGATTCAATATGGTGCTCACCCCGGCCGCTTCACCTTTTTATAAAGATTGGTTATTGCCTTTCGGCAGGCTGCGAGAGTTTAGAAACGGCTATAAGAGAGCGCAAGCCATAGTGGTTACTAAATGTGAGGAAGGAATGAGCAAGCATGAGCAGGAAGAGATGATTAGAGCCATTGAACCTCTGCCCGAACAAGAGGTATATTTTACCGGAATAAAATATAGCCATGCCTTGCATCCGGTATTTGAGGCGGCAAGCATACAAAGCAATGAAATAAAGGATTACAGCATTCTGGCTTTTGCAGGTATAGCCGATCCTGATTTATTTACACGGTTTATTAAAATTACCGGACACTTGCATCACTTCATACGCTTCAACGATCATCATACTTTTACTGAAAAGGAACTGAAAGATTTGATTGAGCGCTTTGAACTGATTCAATCCAAGAAGAAAATCTTACTCACTACAGAGAAAGACGCCAAAAGAATACAATCCCATCCACAAAAAGCAGTTCTGGAAAAGCTGCCCTTTTACTATCTTCCTATTGAAATATTTTTTATTAATGATGACGGACAAAAACTCATTCAATCAATCGTAAATTATGTTGATGCAGCAATTACAGCAAGCAACTGATTATATACGCTCACAAACAGAAGTAAAGCCTGAATATGGCATTATACTCGGAACCGGCCTTGGCGGATTGGTTGAAGACATTCAAGCCGACAAAGTAATCTCTTACAGCGATATTCCTCACTTCCCAATATCAACGGTTGAGAGTCATGCCGGCAAATTGATTTTCGGGAAACTCAGCGGAAAAGATGTGGTATGCATGCAGGGACGTTTTCATTACTACGAGGGTTACAGCATGCAGCAGGTAACTTTTCCGGTAAGGGTTATGAAATTTATTGGCATCAAAACCCTCATCATATCCAATGCCTCAGGTGGACTTAATCCTAACTATCAGGTTTCTGAATTAATGATACTGAACGATCATATTAACCTGCTACCTGAGCATCCCCTGAGAGGGAAAAATGAAGACAGCCTGGGACCACGTTTCCCTGAAATGAGTGAACCCTATGCTAAGGTCTTGATTGAAAAAGCAAAAGCCATTGCCATAGCAAACGATATAATTGTGCACGAAGGTGTGTATGCCTCCATACAAGGACCTACGCTTGAAACGCGTGCCGAATACCGCTACCTCAGAACCATTGGTGCCGATGCCGTTGGTATGAGTTCGGTTCCGGAAAATATTGTGGCACGGCATATGAATATTCCGGTGTTTGCCATATCAGTAATTACTGATATGGGATTGCCGGATATACCTGAAAAAACAACACTGGAAGATGTCATTCGCGCTGCAAACAAAGCAGAGCCTAATCTATCTTTGCTCATCAGAGAACTTATCAAATCATGAAAAAGTTTAATTGTTTCATTATCGGGATAATTTTTTTAACAACCATAGGCAATGCACAACTAGCGCAAAACATGAAGGTGCTAAGCAAATGGAATAACCCAAATTTACCAAAAGTAGATGGTGACCAAATATGGAACGACTGCACAGGCTGGAAGGATACTGTAAAAAACAAAGAATACTTTATTGCAGGAAGCACAGACA
Organism: Sphingobacteriales bacterium; assembly: GCA_021299635.1. Taxonomy (GTDB): domain Bacteria; phylum Bacteroidota; class Bacteroidia; order UKL13-3; family UKL13-3; genus JAJTFA01. The sequence continues at coordinate 90,319 of JAJTFA010000007.1, read as the reverse complement.
GTATTTATGTATTTGATGTAACCAACCCTAATAACATGATTTTTTGTGATGTGAAACCATGTAGGGCTAAGTTTGCCATTAACCGTGATTATGAAACTTACTCACATTATTTATATACCGTAAGCGACCGTACATCCGGAACAGGAGCCTTGCAAATTTTTGATTTACAGTATTTGCCCGACTCCATGGTTGAGGTATTTAATAACGATACATTCGGATCATCCACACATACAATTTTCATTGAAGCAGCAAGCAAAAGGTTATATATGTGCACCAATATTCTGAAACCGGCAGGAATATCGGCTATGGATATTCTATCGCTTCAAAATCCTGAGAAACCAACCTTTCTTGGCCGGCTTAACCCACCGCAGGGAAGTTTTATAAAGGTACATGAGATGTATGCGCGGCATGATACGGTTTATCTTTCTGGCGAAAATGCCGGCTTGTATATTTATGACTATCGCAATCCAAGCAATCCGTTGCTCATCAGTTCCATTACTCCACCCTACCCGCAGGCTGGTTACAACCACAGCGCATGGATTGACAGCACTGGCAAGTGGCTTATATTTACAGATGAAAACCAAGGATTGGGAATTAAGTTGTATGACATTTCCGATATCAGAAACCCTTCATTCAAAACCGTGTGGAATTCAAATACAGGGGCTTTGCCACACAATGCCTACTGGAAAGGCGGTTATGTTTATGTTTCAAGTTATGAAGATGGGGTTTATATCTATGATTTAAGAAATCCGGAAAAATATCAGTTCCCGGGTGTTCCACCTGTAGTTGCCTTTTATGATACGTATCCTAAAAATGCACCGGGCACCTATTTTGGCTTTCATGGTTGCTGGGGCGTTTGGCCTTTCCTCCCCTCAGGAAATATTTTAGCAAGCGACATCAGCGAAGGTCTATTTGTTTTAAATACACTTTATCCTTTATCAGTTAAGCATGCTGATATGGAGATAGTAGCGGGCATTTATCCAAATCCTGTTCAGGACGAATTATCCATTAAACTTCGCTACAACCTTGCCGATGAGCTAAAGGTAACGGTATACAATATGCAAGGTAAACGTGTTGCAGAAAAAAACTTTTATTTGCAGAACAGGGAAGTTGAAACACCACTCTCCATAAACACCGGCTTATTAGACAAAGGAATATATATGGTACAATTAGACAACGGCTATTCACAAAAAACCATAAAACTGATTAAATAAGTTTGAGTAAAGAACATCTTTTTATATCGGTTATACTATTTGCTGCCATAAACCAATTAAGGGCACAGGATACCACTCGCGTTATTAAAACCTCTACTAAACATATTACCGAGTACGAATTAGACCGCGGGCTAGGATACACTTCACTCGACACATCATTAAACCGCAATGAAATATTTCATGCCGGCTATAAAAAGCATATCATCTTTCAGGATCTAGGAAATATTGGCTCAGCAATGAGACCATTGTTATTTAATGCCGAAAGAAGCATAGGTTTTCAATACGGATTTAATCCGTTTGAGAGCTATTTTATTAACCCACAGCAAACAAAATTTTTCAATAATAAAAGTCCGTATACCGACTTATTTTATACACAAGGGTCAAATGAATTGATATTCCTGCAAGCCAAGCATGCACAAAATATTTTACCCCGCTGGAATATGGGCTTAGATTTTCAGCGCATTACCTCGCAAGGATTTTTGCTTAGACAAATAACCGGTATGTATAATTACCAGTTTTTTACCCATTACCAAAGCAAAGAAAAACGCTATGCATTGCTGGCACATGCTACTTGGAACAGAGGCGTCAACGAGGAAAACGGTGGCAACCAGAACGATTCTGCTTTTGAGGAATTAACGGGTCAGAATAAAAAAGTAGTGGTAAAATTAAGCAAAGCACAAACACGATTTAAAACAAGAGATGCTTATATTAAGCAATACTACAAGTTTGGCAAAGGCAGATTTATAAAGGATGGAGAAGACAGCATTTATACCTTTGAACCTTCTTTTCAGCTGTCACATCGCATACATACACACGAAGAGAGTTTTATTTTTGAAAACAACGGAACAACCGATTCAGCATTGCTGCCCAACAGGTATTATGATACCACCAGTACAACCTATGACTCGGCATATTTTGGCAGGCTTAGCAATACCATTGAGCTTACCTGGATGAGCAACATAAAAACAGATAGCTCCCGCTGGCTTTTTCGCACCGGAATAAATTACGAACTCATCAATGCATCTCAGATTGTATTTACCCGGTTTCACTATAACATTGGGGTTGAAGGCAGCATAGAAAAAGTATCTGTTAAAAACAATCAAGTACTGCATGGAATAGATGCACAATACATTACACAAGGTTATAATAGCGGTGATTATAAGTTGCACGCATTCTACACCATTCAAAACAAATGGTTTTGTTTAACACCAATGGTTACCATGCAGCAATACAGGCCGGATTATACTTTACAATTATTCAAATCAAATCAATTTATCTGGAACAATACTTATCAGGCTGTAAGTTTCGCAAAGCTGGCTGCACGCATGCAAACAAATATCTTTCGAAATAATTTTTCATTAACCTTTAATAGGCATCTGCTTAATAATTTTGTGTATGTCAATGAAAAAGCACTACCTCAGCAGGAAAGCAGCAACATACAAATAACCACAGTTGAGCTGAGCAAAACTTTCCAGTTGTGGAAATTCTTTTTTGAGCATCAGCTCATATTTCAGCAAAGCAGTTCAAATAATGTTAGAGTGCCTGAATTTGGTGGCAGCGTACGTTATTATTTTCAATCACGCTTGTTCAAAGTCATGACCTTTCAGCTTGGATTTGACGCATTTTATAACAGCAGCTATTTTGGCAATGCCTATAATCCTGCTTCAAGATTATTTTATATACAGAACACAACGAGAATTGGAAATTATCCGGTTATCGACCCGTTTTTGTGTGCAGAGATTAAGCGCGCAATTATCTTCTTTAAGTTTGAGCACGCCAATCAAGATTTATTCAACAATGGATTTTACTATACACCATCGTATCCGGTTTCGCTTTCATCTTTTCGCATGGGTGTAAGGTGGAGGATGTATAATTAAAAGAGGATTATGATTAAAGCACTTGTTAAATTAATTTTATTCTGGCTTTTATTTTTTCTGGCTCAACGACTTTTGTTTCTAGCGATTAATTATGATTCAATTCACTTTGGCTTCACAGAAATTTTCACATCAAGCATCAAGGCCTTCTCCATGGATCTTGCAACTTCGCTTTATTTAATTGCCTTACCAACCTTACTTTATATTGTTCATGGATATGATAAAAGCTTTACTAGCATCTTTCGTATCATCAATATCTATCAGCTCATCATGATCGCACTCTGTTGCATGATAGCAATGGGCGATGCAGGAATCTATAAGGTATGGGGCACAAAACTAAACGGAAAAGCATTATCATATCTCGCCTATCCTAAAGAAGTGGTGCCTACCCTATTTGCAATTGAGAATATTGGCTTAATACTGATGATGCTTATAACAACCGTTTGTATGATGAAGTTATATGCATACTTTCATACTGGTTATATAATGCAGCAGCAAAAACCTATTAAGCATGCTGCCATTTCTGTGCTTTTTATTGCAAGTTCTATCATAGGCATTCGCGGAGGTCTGCAGCCTGTGCCATTAAACCGTAACTGGGTTTTCCATTCTTCACATGCAGTGCTCAACTATGCATCACTAAATGGCACATGGAATTTCATTGAACTAATTACAAAAAATGCAGATGATGACAATAACCCATACCGATATTTTGATGAGGAAACAGCTCGTGAATTATTTAAACAGGCACACCTAACCCTCAAAGATTCTACCATACGTATTACAGATATTGCTAAACCAAACATTGTGCTGATATTTCTGGAAAGTTGGAATCCGGATGTGATGGCCTGCTACGGGGGCGATAGTGATGTAACACCCAAATTTAGTGAACTGGCAAATGAAGGCATCTTATTTAAAAACTTTTATGCAACCGGCTACCGCACTGAACAAGGATTGTTGGCAACGCTCAGTGCTTATCCTGCCCAACCAGTGAGTTCCATTATTCAATCATTTGGAAAATTTGATAAGCTACCCAATATTATCAGAACATTTAATAATGAAGGGTACCACACTTCGTTTTTTACTGGCGGTCGTCTTTATTTTGACAATATTGAAGCTTATCTACGTTCAGCAGGCATTCAGAAAATAATGGGAGAAGATGATTTTGATATTAAACGAAGAACCGTTTGGGGAGCCTATGATGAAGAAACATTTGCCTTACAACTCAGGGAGCTGAAACAGGTTAAAGAGCCCTTCTTTTCTGCATTAACCACAATAACCACGCATGAGTGGTTTGATGCAGATGTCCCCAAACACTTTGAGGAAGGGGATGACCGTGTTGGCAATAATTACCGAAATACCATGTACTATGCCGATAGTTGCTTGTATGCCTACTTACAGACTGCAAAAAATGAAAGCTGGTATAATCAAACACTTTTTGTTCTGGTTGCTGATCATAGCTCAACATTTCCATACGAGCGCAGCCATCATGAAACAGAAAGGCATCATATTCCTATGCTGATTACTGGAGGTGCCCTAAAAAAAGCGCTCAGGGGAACTGTATCAGAAAAAGTTGGCATGCATACCGATATTGCTGCCACTGTGCTGGCACAATGTGGTATTAAAGACTCCTCATTTGTGAGAAGTAAAAATTTATTTAATCCCTTTGCTCCTGCATTTGCATATTATGCATTTGATAATGGCTTTGGCTGGATTACCAAAGATCATACAGTCGTTTATGACCACAATATGCAAAAAGAGTTGCTGAATCAAAATAACGACACTTCCGCACGTGTTTTCATCAACTTTGGCAAGGCTTATTTGCAAACCAATTATCAGGAAAATATAGACTATGCCCAACGAACACGCAGATAAGCAATGACGCTAATACCTTCTAAAAAACTCATTTGCATTCTGGGCCCCACAGCGGTTGGGAAAACTGCTGTAGCTATTGAACTAGCCAAACATCTGAACACCGAAATACTTTCGGCAGACTCCAGGCAGCTCTATCAGGAACTATCCATTGGTACAGCAAAACCTTCTGCTAAAGAGCTGGCAGCTGTGCAGCACCATTTTATCGGACATATCTCCATCCACCAATCCTATTCTGCAGGCGATTTTGAGCGTGATGCTCTTAAAAGGCTTGAAGAATTATTTAAGAAACATGATGTGGTTGTTGCTGTTGGTGGCTCAGGGTTATATGTAAAAGCCTTACTGGAAGGTTTGGATAAAATGCCTGAAGGAGATGAACAGCTGCGCAATGAGTTGTATCAATTGTTTGAAAGCAACGGCATAAATGCGCTGCAGGAAAGATTAATACAAGTAAGTCCGGAAAGCGCTTCAGCAATTGATATGAATAATACACAACGGGTAATGCGGGCTATAGAAATTGCCGAAGGTGGAGGATTAAATAAAGATATTATTAAACAGCCACGTGCATTTCAAACATTGGAAATTATTTTAAACCGCCCACGTGAAATACTATATAACAGAATTAATAAGAGGGTTGAAGAAATGATTGCCGCAGGTTTAATAGATGAAGCTAAACAATTACTACCGCACAAAGACTTATATGCCCTTCAAACAGTTGGTTATACCGAGCTATTTGAAGCTTTTGAAGGCAAAATGACAACTGAACAAGCTATTACACTCATCAAACAACACTCACGCAATTATGCAAAACGACAAATTACCTGGTTTAAACGCCAATCCAATGCCCATTGGTTTGAACCTGAGCAGCTAAATGAGATTTTTACCTGCGTAGAAAGTTTTATAAAACAATAATATCTTTGCACCATTCATTCCTGACATGTACGAACTTTTACTAAAACCTGAAGCTTGGCTTTCACTTGTTACCCTAACCATCATGGAGATTGTTCTGGGTATTGATAATGTCATTTTTATTTCCATTGTTACCAATAAACTGGATAAGAACAGACAAGGCAAAGCCCGCAAACTGGGCATATTTCTGGCTTTATTTATACGAGTGGTACTACTTGGCTTTATCAGTTATATTGTGAATGAAATGGTTGATCCGCTGTTTACCATTTTTAATCACACGGTTAGCTGGCGCGATATTATTTTAATGGCAGGTGGTTTATTCCTATTATACAAAAGCACTCTTGAAATTTTTGAATTGCTTGAAGGTGGTAATCATAATCAAAGTAGCAAGGTAAAAGCTACGTTTTGGAATGTGGTGATGCAGGTAATTATCATTGATATTGTTTTCTCCTTTGACTCGATAATCACTGCTGTAGGTCTTGCACAGCATTTGCCCATTATGGTTCTTGCTGTTGTTATTTCAATGATCATCATGCTATTCTTCTCGTCTGCCATCAGTGATTTTATCGACAAACATCCCAGTGTTAAAATGTTAGCACTCTCTTTCCTATTGATGATAGGTATGCTGCTGGGAGCAGAATCCATAGGTTATCATGTGCCGAAAGGTTATGTTTACTTTGCAATGGCATTTTCTCTAGGAACAGAAGTATTGAATTTGCGCATGCGCAAAAAAGGTAAAGATGAAAAGCCGGTAGAATTGAAGGATATTTATAAATAAGCATATTGAAAAAGGTAACTTTTTCTGACTGGGGACTCATTTCCTATAAAGATGCTTGGGATAAACAGGAAGCACTTTTTAAACAAAAAGCTGATTCAAAATTTGCTAACCGAAACAAGCCTTTAGAGCAGCAGCAGCCCATTTCTCATGATTTGATTTTTTGCGAACACCCCCACGTTTACACCTTGGGCAAAAGTGGCAGTGAAAACAACCTACTCATTAATGAGCAATTTTTAAAAAGCATTCAGGCCACCTATTTCCCCATTAACCGCGGTGGCGATATTACTTATCATGGTCCGGGGCAATTGGTTGCCTACCCCATTCTGGATTTGGAGCAATTTTTTACCGATATACATCGATACCTGCGCACATTGGAAGAAGCCATCATCCTTACCATTGCAGAATATGGATTAAAGGGCGATAGATATGAAGGCTATACCGGTGTTTGGCTTGAGCCGGGGAATCCACTAAAAGCCAGAAAAATTTGTGCAATGGGTGTGCGCTGCAGCCGCTGGATAACCATGCACGGACTGGCATTAAACATCAATACCGATCTAAGTTATTTTAATCATATTGTACCCTGTGGCATTTCAGATAAACAGGTTACTTCCATTGCAAAAGAGGTGGGTATGCACATTTCGAATGAAGAAGTAAAACATAAACTCAAAACACATTTATCCGCCTTATTCGGATTCAGTTATAGCGGTTGAAAATATGCTTCTCATTATACTATGTGCCATACAATACCATGTTATTTAATAGTAACCTGTTTGCTATCTACTTAATTTTTGCGACAAGTACACTTCCTGCTGATAATTGAAACCGGGTTCCGGATTTTGACACCTGTTGTGCGTGTATAATATTGGCACCTTTGGGCAATTTTACTTGTAAACCTCCCTGAGCGAGGCGATGAATAACGAGGTAATGATTTTGGTTGTGGTGCAACTCAAAGGAAATGCAACCATCATATGTAAAAGCAGACAAAGCCAGTTTACCCGTTGATAAAAAAGGATAATCATTGCGAAGTTTTAGCCATTGCTTGTAATATGCATACAAACTTTGTTGATCATTGATTTGCTTATCTAAGGGTACAACAGAGGTTGGTGTTGTGTGCAATGACTTTTCCCATTTTGTGTTATACGAATTATCCGTTCCCCACAAAAATGGTTCACGCCTCAGTTCATCCGGAAATTTACCTAACATGCCAATTTCCTCACCATAATATAAAAAAGGAATACCGGGTAAGGTAAACAAGATTGCTATTGCTTGTTTCATCTGTGCTGTATTGTTGTTCAGTATGGAAGCATACCTATCCTGATCGTGGTTAGTAATAAAAATAGCATCCGCGTAATTGGCATTGTAGGAACGATATAGCAAATGCATACCAATAAGTTTCTGAATAAAATCTCCTGGAGTTGATGTACTTACCGCTTTGATAATTGCTGCTGATAAATCGAAATTAAAACAGGCATCCATACCATCTTTTAGGTATGCTGCAACCAAACTATCTTTATTCCATACCTCACCAATTATAAACGCCTCAGGGTTAATCTTTTTTACGTGTTTATGAAACTTGTTCCACCAGCGCATGTTTTTCTCCGGTTCATGTGGCTCATAAATATGCTGAGCCGCATCCAGCCTGAAACCATCTACACCGGCAGCCAGCCAAAAAGATGCAATTTTGAGTACTTCATTTTCCACCTCAGGATTATCAAAATTTAAATCAGGCATTTGTTCCCAGAAAAAGCCGTAATAGCGTTGCTGAGGATTCTTTAAATTATTATACCAACCTTTTGTTTTTGCCGTATCACTCCAAACATAGTAGTTGTTGTACGGCACTTTCCCATCACATGCATTGATAAACCATGGATGCCTGCTGCTCGTGTGATTCACCACCAAGTCCATTACCACTTTAATATTGCGCGCATGGGCCTGAACCAGTAAATTTTTAAAATCGGCCAGTGTTCCGTATTCAGGATCGATGGCATAATAATCCATTACATCATATTTATGATAGGTAGGAGAAGGATGAAATGGCGTTAGCCAAATACCTCCTACACCCAGTTTTTGCAAGTAATCCAATTTATCCATAATTCCTTTGAGGTCGCCAATACCATCTCCGTTGCCATCGGCAAAAGAGCGCACAAATATTTCATAAAATACAGGCGTTGATTTGTTAGGCTGAGCCAACAGGTTTGCACTGCAGAGCAGAAGCACATAAAATATTACTTTTTTCATAGCATTTTTTTGTAATTATACAATATTAGTGTATTTTGTACACCTTATAGCATAATTTATAAACTATGGTATCCACCACCACTACCAAATCTGAACAGCCTTTGCATGAAGAGAAACCGGCATCCAACGCAGGAATTGCCTTGGCCTCTCTCATGACCTTGTTTTTCATGATGGGTTTTATTACCTGTCTCAACGATATTCTGATTCCATACATGAAAGCCATTTTTAAGCTTAACTATGCACAGGCCAACTTTATTAATCTATGTTTTTTTGGCGCATACTTTTTCATGTCTATTCCTTCGGGTATGCTCATAAACCGCATAGGTTACAAAAAGAGTATGATAGCCGGATTTGTGATTGCAGCCATCGGTTGTTTTTTGTTTTATCCTGCAGCAGGCAGTAAGATATATGGATTATTTCTGGCTGCATTATTTATTCTTGCATCTGGTATAACCTTGCTTCAGGTAGCAGGCAATCCCTATGTTGCAGCCTTGGGGCCTTCCTCCTCGTCTTCTGCCCGCCTAACGCTGACCCAAGCATTTAATTCGGTTGGCACCACCATAGCACCATATTTTGGAAGTATGCTTATTCTTTCCGGCTTACCTAAAGATGTTTCAATTATTGAAAACATAGACGTGAGTGCAGTGCAACAACCATATATATGGATTGGTTTGTTGCTGGTAGCTATTGCAGCTGTGCTCATGCTGCTAAAATTACCCGCAATCGAGCATGGCGGAAAACAACAAAATACCAATGCAAAAAAAGCATGGCAATACCCGCATCTTATGTTAGGGGCAATTGGCATTTTTTGTTACGTGGGTGCTGAGGTAGCTATTGGAAGTCATATTGTTAGTTACCTGCAACTGCCTGATGTAATGGGTATGCAGGCTGATGAGGCAGGTAAATACGTTTCCTATTACTGGGGTGGTGCAATGGTGGGGCGATTTATAGGTAGCTGGATTCTCAGTAAATTTAAGCCGGGAAATGTTTTGGCATTTAACGCTTTGATGGCCTTTACATTGGTTATGATTTCGATTTTAAGTATTGGCGCCACTGCCATGTGGAGTTTACTTGCTGTTGGCCTATTTAACTCCCTGATGTTTGCCACCATATTTACTTTAGCGGTTGATGGATTGGGTTCACAAACGGATGAAGGCTCCGGTATTTTATGCACGGCTATTGTAGGTGGTGCACTTATACCCTTTTTATATGGTATAACGGGGGATATTTTTAGTTTAAAAACAGCATATTTGCTACCGGCTTTGTGCTATATTTATATTATTTATTACGGATTAAAAGGTTACAGAAAATCATGATACTTATTGCAGACAGCGGTTCAACCAAAACAGACTGGGCGCTAACCCACCCGGAAAAAGGATTAATGAAGGTTTATCATACCATAGGTTACAATCCTTATTTTATAGATACTGAGTCAATCTTTTATTCCTTATCAGAGAATCTGGTTAAAGACTTTGACGCCTCTACCGTTACTGAGGTGCATTTTTATGGTGCAGGATGCTCAACTCCGGAAAAAAAAGATATTGTAAAAAAAGCATTGGTACGCACTTTCATAAATGCGGAAAACATTTTGGTAGGACACGATTTACTGGGATCTGCCAGAGCTTTACTTGGAACTAGTGAAGGTTTTGCAGCAATTCTGGGAACAGGCGCAAATACTTGCCTATACAATGGCGATGATTGCGTAATGAATATTGATTCACTGGGTTATCTATTGGGCGATGAAGGAAGCGGCAGTTATATAGGCAAAAAGATTGTACGTGATTTTATGCGTAAACGCCTTGAACCGGAATTGCAGCAACGTTTTAAAGAGCGTTTTCAGATTGAGAGTAATGAACAGATATTCCATACGCTTTACACCACACAATTCCCGAATAGATACCTTGCCAGCTTTTGTAAGTTTGCCGATGAGTATTTAACACATCCATACATTAAAAATAAGGTGCGCGACTCATTCAGGGATTTCTTTAAAAACCTGGTGAGCAAATATCCCGACTATAAAAACTACAGCTTTAATTGTGTAGGCTCTGTTGGCTATGTATTTAGAGAAATACTGGAAGAAGTAGCAGTAAGCTACGATATGAAAGTGGGCAAGGTTATTCAATCACCTCTTGCCGACCTTGTTCAGTTTCATTTGCAGCGTGTAAAAAGCAAAACTACAGCATAAAAAAAATCCTGCGTCTGCAGGATTTTTTTTTGCTTACCAGCTGATGGTTATTTCATCCCTGTTATGCTCCGTTACAAATGAACCTACTTCCGCTTTTTTGGCATCTATGCTTTTACCTATTGGATCAAATTGAGATACACCCGGCATCATTTCCAATTGTGCAGTAAATATATTCACTGCTTTACCATTTACCTTGATTGAAGCGTTGGCGGGAAAACCATGCATATAAAAACGAAGGAATTTATACTTTGAAACATGATTACCTGTTGCCTTTGAAACAGTTAATGTATTGCGGGAAGGTTGGTAGGTAAAATTTCGGGTAAGGAATTTACCATTGCGGTATTCATACATGTCTCCCTGGTCTTCGTAATACTCAAATGTATTGGCTTGTTTGCCATAATAGAAATGAATAGCCAGTGTATCAGAAGGCTTTTCGCCTGCATGCTGAACAACGGTTTGCATCGGTATAATACTACCGGCTTTTATATAAACCGGCAACATTTCCATCGGTGTTTCTACATATAATTCCCGATTACCTTCATATCTTTCTTCCGTAAAAAACTGATACCACTCTCCTACCGGTAAATACACCTTATTAATTTCTTTATAGCTCGTAACCGGAGCAATCATGATGCCGTGTCCAAACATATATTGGTTTTGGTATTTCCAATCATATATCATGGGATCAAATGTATGGGTAATAGCCAGGCTGCGTGCCACAGGCATTCCATTTTTGGTTGATTCATAAAACGAGCTGTACAAATAAGGCATCAAACGGTATCGCAGCGAAATATAATTTCTTACAATTTCTTCTACTTTCTCGCCATAGCTCCAAGGCTCACTGTCTTTGGCATCAATCATTTTGTGGCTTCTGAAAAACGGACAGAAAGAGCCCAACTGCATCCAGCGGCAAAACAGTTCTTTAGAAGCCTCACCTGCAAAACCACCCACATCATAACCGGCATTAGAAACACCGCTTAATCCCAAACTGTTTATAAGACGTACACCCGCCAGCATATGATCATCTTCAGGGCGGTTATCGCCTGTCCATATGGCTGAGTAACGTTGTATACCAGCGTAGGCTGCACGTGTTAAAATAAAAGGCCTTTTGCCTTTCATCAGCTCTTTGGTGCCTTCAAAAGTGCTACGAGCCATTTGCATACCATACACATTGTGCCACTCACGATGGGAAGCTTTGCGTCCTTCAAAATCAGCTTCAACTAAATCAGGGAAACGCTGCCCCCAGGTAGCAGGCTCATTCATGTCATTCCAAAATCCGTCAATTCCATCATTGATATATCCTGCAAAAGATTGTCCCCACCATTTTCTGGCTTTGGGTTTGGTAAAATCAGGGAAGTGACACCAGCCCGGCCAAACCTGACCAGTATAGTTGGTTCCGTCAGGATACTTTAAGAATAATTCATCCTTCACACCTTCTTCATATGCTTTATAACCTTTTTCAACTTTAATGCCCGGGTCAACAATCACCACATTTTTAAAGCCCATACCTTCCAGTTCATCCAGCATTTTTTTGGGTTGCGGAAATCGTTCGTTATTCCATGTAAAAATTTTGTATTGATCCATGTAATGGATATCAAAATAAATAACATCAGAGGGGATTTTTTTGTCGCGAAAAGTCTTAGCCAGTGTAATTACCTCCTTATCGGGATAGTAGCTATAACGACATTGCTGAAAGCCAATGCTCCATAAGGATGGCATTTCCATACGACCTGTTAATGCAGTGTATGATTCGATAATGCCTGCAACATTTGCTGATGCAAATAAATAATAATTCATCTCACCATCTTCAGCAGTGAATGAACTGAATCGATTGTTAGATGCTCCGAAATTAAAATGCGATTTATACGTGTTGTCCAGAAATAAACCATAAACCACATTGTGGTGCACCCCCATATAAAAAGGGATTGAAGCATATATAGGATCTCCGTTTGATGGATAAGCAAAATAATCAGTATTCCAATTGGTAAAACCTTCACCTCTTCTGTTGAGGTTTCCTGTTTTTTCTCCCAACCCAATAAATTTCTCATCATCCTGCATCTTTTTATAGGTACTCACTTCTTCTCCTATCCATCCGGTTCCAAATGCGGGTTCATCTTCATTCAGCAATTCTCCTTTATTATTATAAAGTGAAATACGTGCAGGATTTTTTGTTATGATTAGATAGCATGAGTCGGTGCGCAATTCAAAAGAAGAGCCTGTATCGGTAACCTTTATTAACCCTGCAACAGGCTTAGCCTGTACGGCATAACTAAAATCATCAAAGGTATTTGTTTTACTAATTTGAACACGCAAACAAACAGCTGAATAAGCGGTGATGCGCAAAGTACCGGATGAGGTAGAAAAAATGATGAAGGGATCTTTATTTTCAAAGTTTTGCACGTTGCCCAATGATTGATGAAGTTTGGGCTGCGCTTGGGTATAAGTTAAAATAAAAAGAACAGTAATGATGCTAACAATTTTTTTCATGTTGAAGTATTTTTGATCGTGATGCAATGATAAACAACATCAGTTAATAATCAAATAAGTGTATAGATAACACCAGTTTGTATGAAAATAAAATTGAGTTAATTTTGCGATACCATCCACACCATGAAAAAAAGTACCTTTCGCAAACACTTGTCGGTCGACTGTGTGATATTCGGATATGATGAGAGCAACAACAAACTGGAGGTTTTGCTTATTGAGCAAAAAGATCCTGCCTTAAGAACAGCTCATTCATACCGTCCACAGTTTGCTATACCCGGAGATTTAATTGATGAATCTGAAAGTTTGGATGAGGCGGCCACACGTGTATTGAAAGAACTTACGCATGTGGAGGGATTGCATTTAAAACAGTTTCATACGTTTGGCGACCCCATGCGCGTGAAACAAGAGAAAGATAAAGAGTGGCTTGCCTTTTACCGTTCAGATCCGGATGCAAGGGTTGTAACCATTGCCTACTACACACTGGTAAGAAAAGAAATGATTAGGCCAGTTCCGGGTTCTTTTGCCAAAAATGTAGTTTGGAAGAATGTGAAACGGGTTCCGCCACTTGCTTTCGACCACAACCTGATTGTAAAAACGGCCATTGAAGACATCAGGGCCCGCATGCACTATAACCATATTGCCGAACAGCTACTCCCTAAAAAATTTACGTTGCGACAATTGCAAAACTTATATGAAGTGATATTGAACACCACATTAGACAAACGCAATTTCATCAAGCGATTTAAGAAGGATGAAGAATTGATTGAATTGGGAGAAAAGCAAAAAGGGGTACTTCATAAACCTGCGCAGCTATACGCATTTAAAACCAGTAGATAAAACCTAACCTTAATAAAAACAAAAAGCCCGGCAAAGCCGGGCTATTTTGTTAAAAAAACTAACTACTGCACTATGAGTTTCATAACTCTTGTTTCACCGTTATTCCCGGTTAAACGAACAAAGAATAAGCCATGGCCTAATTCTTCTTTTAAAAGTTTAATTTCTGTTGCCTTAGTAGTGATGTTTTTCACTACACGGCCTGTGATATCTGCTACTAATACATTTACTTCACCTTTAACAGAATTAAGGTTTAAGATAGCAAACTCTTTGGTAGGGTTTGGATATAAAACAACCTGATTAAATGCGCCTGTAATTTTATTTAAACCAACAGGAGCGATGATAGCACACTTATTAAATACATAACCAAGAACCACTGCATTGGTATCAGTTCTGGTGTATTTACGGTTAAAACCGCCTAATCCGTTTGGCTCTAAACAAGCACGTGAATTAGAATCAGGATAAGTTTCTTCGCTTGCTGCAAGTGAAGAGTCACCATTTAAGAATTTGTAATTGAAAGAACCTGGACAAACATTATTAACAGTGATGGAAAATTTTCCAGGCTCACCTGCAACTGGCTTTAAGCGCAATGCGCCAGCCTGCCAGTTAGGGCTTTGGAAAGTGCCCATTACATAAATTCTACCTTGTGCATCCGGAACTTCATTTGACATATCAACTTTGAAAGTAATGCTAGAAGGAGCTGGTTTAGGAACACATGCAGATGTGGTGCTGAAACAATGAAGAGCAATTGTTGAGTCTGACTTGAACGACATTACTCTGTTTGCAATACCTTCCCAGTTTGTATTACCACCTTTGTGATAACGGAATTTGAATTCAACTTCACCAGAGTCCATCTGAATAGTTTTGCTGTATTCTTTGGACGTTCCAACCTGATTAAGCGTTGTACCACTTCCCCATGCACCCGGTAATTTACCGCCAGCTACAGTTACAGAGTCATAACCTCCATCACAATTAGAGTTAGTCATGTCCACACGGAAGGTGATGTTATATTTAGGAAGCGGAGCAGCTGGGCAAGCAGTGCATGAACCAAAACAAACTTTAGGTAAAGCCTGGTCAGCTGTAGCAACTGTAACACCTCTGTTGCCATTTACTGCACAGCCTGAAGGAACTGATTCAGGAACACTAGGGCTGTTCCAATCATTTCCGTTTACATACTTATACTCGTATGAACCTGCTGCAAGACATACAATAACTTCGTATAATTTGTTAGAAGTATATAAATTAGACATGCTTGTAGAGGCAGGATTCCAACCTTGAAGGCTACCCGCCAAATGAACTCCATTATTGCTAACAGAAGCTTCTTTAGATAAGTCTACAGCAAAACGTACTGCATACTGCCCTGCCGGAGCATTACCACCAAATAAGAAAGCAGGGATACTAGTAGTATCGTTGGCAGTAGAATCAATGAAGAACCAACGATTGTCGTTGGTTTGACCATTATTGGTATGCCCTTTTTGACTTAAAGCTGGCACACTTTCTGCATCTCCCCAGGTGTTACCATTGATGAACTTGAACTCATAATAACGTCCGGCAGGGATGTCAACAATAATAGAATAAATGTCAGTGGTTCCAACCTTTGTTAAAACGGTGGCACCTGGCGTCCAATCATTAGGAGAACCGGCAGCTTTTTGAAAATCACCTGCAACAGATACCCCATTGGCATTAACCGTTTTTCCGGTCATGTCAACCTGAAATTTGACTTTTTTTGCAAATGCACCTGAAAACAATCCAAGTGCAGCAGTAAATAGTAGTAATTTTTTCATATGTTTTAATTCAATTGTCATTCGAATAAAAATAATTTTTTAGAAAAAAACAAATAAGTGTAGGAAATACACTTTCTTTTTTCTAAATCGCATTACTAATTATAATTTTATAGCCCATAAAATACGGCTTTTTGAACCGTAAAATTGAACGAAATAATTTTAATGTAAACATGAAAGGAACCTTACTCACACTGCTTCTGGCAACAATCTTTGCAAGGGTTGGAGCCCAAACTATTTCAGGCAAAATAACCGATAATCAAAACCAGCCGCTTATTGGGGTCGTGGTGATGGCTGAAGGTACTCAAAAAGGCGGAGTTACCGATATAGATGGCAACTACCGTATAGAAGGACTTACAGCCGGTAAATACAAAATAAAATTTCAATACACCGGACTTAAAACCGAGTACAAGGTGATTGAAGTTGGTAACGCTGCTGTGAGCCTAAATTTAACCATGAAAGAAGACCCTAAGCAGCTGGACGATGTGGTTGTGGTTGGTTATGGTGTGCAACGCAGAAGAGAATTAACCTCATCTATAGCGAAAATTTCAACCAAAGAACTGAATGATTTGCCTGTACAAAGTTTTGAGCAAGCTATGCAAGGAAAGCTTGCTGGTGTTGCCGTTACACAAGGAAGCGGTGTAGCAGGATCTCCATCTATTATACGAATCAGAGGTATCAGTTCTATCAGTGCCAGTGGTGATCCGCTTTATGTAATTGATGGAATACCCATAACCCAGAGCTATGCTGTATATGGAAATAGTGGTGGATTCAATTTTAATCCACTTGCCACCATTAACCCAAACGATATTGAATCAGTAGAAGTTTTAAAAGATGCAGCTGCAACCGCCATTTACGGTTCACGTGGTGCAAATGGTGTAATTATGATAACCACACGCAGGGCTAAAAAAGGCAAATTTAACGTAACCTATAACGGGCAAATTGGTTTCTCTACGCCCACTGCCAAACCTAAAACAGTAAGCAGGGATGAATTCCTTCAACTATATGAAGAAGCATGGATTAATGACGGGCGGGTTGGTAAACCGGATTTATCAGTTGGCGGTATTACAGGAGTTACTTGGGATGAAGCCCGTAACAATAACACTGACTGGTACAGTGCAACCACCCAAACCGGAGTAAAACACCAACATGATATTACCCTTTCAAAAGGGTGGAATAATTTTAATATTTTCTCCAGTTTCTCTTATCTTAAAAACGAAACATTTATAAAAGGCAATTCTTATGAAAGAGCCGGAGCACGCATTAATATGGATTATCAAATATTAAAAAACCTACGTGCGTCATTCGGAACCTCATTTACATCCGGGTTAAATAACAGGATTTACAGTGGCTGGTCGGGCGGGTTTGGCTTGGTAATGTCGTCTGCCTTGCCAATATATCCCATCAAAAACCCTGATGGAACTTATTTCACCTTTAATAACTCTGATGCAGCTTTCAGAACCAATCCGGTGATGATGCAGGAACTATATAAATGGGAGACGCGCGAATTAAGAACCATCAACTCTCTTAGTCTGGATTATGAACCTGTAAAAAATCTAACTGTGCGGGTGCAGGGCAATTATGATTTCCAAAATATAGCCGATGATACCTATTCGCCCGCAGAATTATTGAGGAATACCAGGGCTGACACAACGGGTATTGCAAAGAGAGATGCCAATTATACCAACAATAACAACTACACGGTTCAGGCTAATTATAAGTACGATATCAATAAACACAACAATCTTATGATTACGGGTGGATTCGAAAGGCAGCATTCATTTACCAATGGCCTGAATCTAGAACAACGAAACGCTAACGGACTATTAAATCAAAATGATTCGCTCACACCTGATTACTTAAAACGCTATAAATTGCAGCAAGAGTGGATTTTTGAGCGTTACTTTACTCGCATTAACTATAGTTTATGGCAACGTTATTATGCTCAGGTTTCTTTAAGTTATGACGGCTCATCGCGTTTTGGTACCAATAACCGATACGGTTTTTTCCCGGCAGTTTCAGCAGGTTGGAACATATCTGACGAAAGCTTCTTGTCAGGCAATAAATATATCAGCTACCTTAAATTACGCACCTCTTATGGAAAAGCCGGAAATTCTGACTTTGATAACAATGCAAGATTTGGTTTCTTCCAAAAATCTCCTACCACACCTTATAACGGACAACCAATTTTATATCCTACCAAATTAGAGAACCAAAACCTACGCTGGGAAACCTCATGGACATTTAATGCCGGCATAGATTTTGGGTTTTTCAATGACCGTATTACAGGTTCATTTGAATACTATGACAAGCGCAGCTCTGATATTATCATGAGGCTAAATATTGATCCGTCCAATGGTTTCAGCGAATACTTTGACAACGTGGGTTCTATCAGAAATCATGGGGTTGAATTATCGCTCAAATCCAACAATGTTATGGGTAGAAACTTTAAATGGACAACTCAACTTGTAATAGCCCGAAACCTAAACGAACTTACCAGCACCGGCAACTATACAGAAGAAGCAGTAAGTGGCGGAACAAATGATACCCGTGTAGTGGTAGGGAGTCCTGTTGGTACATTTTATCTGGTTCGCTTTTCAAGGGTTGATAAAGAAACAGGAAGACCGGTATACTTTGATAAAAACGGAAACGAAACATTTACATGGGATCCTGATAACCGTGTACCGGTTGGCTCCATTTTGCCCAAAGCAACAGGAGGTTTAACCAATACGTTTCAATATAAAAACTGGGATTTAAGTGTACTGTTTGTATTCCAGATTGGAGGCAACATTTACGATGCCTCTGCAAAACGCCAATTGGGTGTGGTTTCCTTTTGGAACATCCGTCCGGAAATTGCTGAAAGATGGCAGCGCCCGGGTGATGATGCCACATTCCCACGTTTAACGCTGGACGCATCTACCTATGGCCTGCCAAACTATTGGCAATACAACACTCCGATGTGGTTATATGATGCAAGCTTTGTTCGACTCAGAAATCTATCCATTGGGTATAATTTGCCGGCTGCATGGGCAAAGAAGCTAAAATTGGGGGCGGCCCGTATTGGTTTTATCGGTACCAACCTGCTGGTGTTTACGAACTACCCCGGTCTTGATCCTGAAATCGCCCGTGATGGTGAAGGAAATATCAATCAATCCCGAAATATGCAGGCTCAAAATACCTATTACCTGAATGCTCCTCAGGAAAAAACATATAACTTCCAAGTTACCGTAACCTTTTAATGATACGCAATATGAAAACATATAAATTATCAGCATTTTTATACAGCTCCATCTTAGCCACAGTTATAATGCTTAGTGCATGCGAAAAAAACCTTGATATAGAATTAGAGGCCGGAGAAGGTGCGTTAACCCCTGATAGTGCTATTAGAAGTAAAGCTGATATGCAGGCACTTCTTAACTCATGCTATGATGCCTGTGCAAACATGATGAACGGACAGTTTCAGGTAGCTTCAGATTTGCTGGCAGATGATGTGAGCAAGCCAACCAATAATGATGGTTTCCTTACCGGTATATACAACAGACAAAGTGATCAGTTTAATACATTTATTGGAGGCGCGTTCGCACAGCCATACTATACCATTTATCGCTGCAATGTTATGGATTTGTATTACGATAAACTTAACCTAAGCGATGATGAAAAAAATCGTTTTCAGGGTGAAGCTGCATTTCTCAGGGCACTTTGCCACTTTGAATCGTTGCGGTTGTGGGCTCAGCCTTATGGCTATACTCCTGATAATTCTCACCTTGGAATCATTCTCAGAAAAAGAGCGCAAAATGAAGCTATTCCTCGTTCAACCGTTAAGGAAAGTTACGAGTACATCATTAGCCAATTGCTGGCAGCCATTAGCAAACTACCTGAACAAAATGGTGTTTATGTAAATAAAGATGGTGCAAAAGCTCTGTTGGCTAAAGTTTACTTTCAAATGAATGATTATACCAATGCATTACCCTTGCTTGATGAGGTAATCAATTCCAATAAGTATCAGCTAAGTGATAGTTTAAACAGATTCATCAGGGATAATGTGGCGAATGAAGTTATTTTTGGATTTGTAAGCGGAAATAATGCTTATGAAACCGGAAGTAGAAGCGGTGAGTTTAAAGACAAATACAGAAATGATTTGCAAGGTGATAATGTATTACCTATACTCTGCTTCTCTGCTGAACTTGCTGGTTTGCTGAGCAACGATACCAGTGATCAGCGCAGTAAAATAACGAAAACCTATTTTAAAGGTCAGTCTAACCAACAAATGGCTACAACCAAATTTAATCTGAATAATTTTGCTGCACCTTACCTACACTTAACAGATTTAAAGCTAATGCGTGCAGAAATTCTTGCCATACAAGGAAACTCAACTGGTGCCATTGCAGATTTAACGCCTATTGTTAAAAGGGCATATAAGCCAAGTGCAACGAAAGAAACCTATATTGCTTCTTTAAGCGGCAGTGCGTTAGTAGATGAAATCAGGATGCAGCGCAGATTGGAAATGAATTGCGAAGGGGACAGATTGCATCAGGTTAAAAGAATAGGTGTGAGCAAGGGTCAGGATAATCTAATGGTTAGAGGGGTTCCATGGAATTGCAATGGCATGATTCTTCAATTCCCCGCTTCTTGCGGCACATCAAGGGTGTTTGAGTTTAATCCTACAACTGTTTGTAAATAATTAATATATGAAAAATACATTGTTAAAATTAATGCTGTGTTTGCTCCCCTTTATATGGAGCGCATGCGAAAAGCCATATGATGAAGACAAAAAAATTGGGCCTCCGCTCTATAGCTCAGACCAACTGCTTACCATCATTAGTGGTAAATGGCAAATGCAAACTGCCATGCAAGTTGACGAGAAATCATTAACCAAAGAAACAATGGATATAACCGATTTCTTTACGCAGGAACCGGGTTCAAACGCACCTTCCATCGTTTTTAAGACCGACTATACCTTTACTGCGGATACCGCTGGTGTAGTGGTAAACTATTTTGGTATAACCTCAGGAAAATGGTCTTTTGATGACCCTGCCTACCCTACCAAAATAAATTTGAGTGATGCAAATAACCAAGCTATTGGTAGCATTTCCATAGGAACCAATCTGTTGGGAGCAAATCCAAAATTACTGTATACCAAAACATCTATGTGCGGATCTGATAAAGCATTTACCTTTAATATTGATTTCTTAAAAAAATAGCGCCATGAAAAAAATTATATTCATCATTCTTAATATCTGTTTTTATCTCTCAACCATGGGGCAAGCCGCTTGGGTAGAGCCTGAAAATCCGGATGTAACCAAGACGGTACGTATTTATTGTAATGTTGCGAAAGCCACCTCTGCTAGCGCAGATGTTATGAAAAGTAATCCTGATGGCCCATTTTATATTTGGACTTGGAACCCAAATGAAGCACGCGTTGATTCATTACTAAATGGCTCAGGAGATAAGCCTTGGAAAAACAGCAATGAAACATTGCGTATGACCAAAGACCCGGATAAAGGAGCAAATGTTTGGTACTATGAAATGGTACCGGTTTCATTCTATGGCGTTGATGCAAATACTGTTTATGCGAAGGGAATTTCATTTCTAGTAAAACCAAAAGACGGAGGAGGCTATGGCGACCCAGATTCTAAAACAGAAGATTTTAATTTACCTATTACACCACCAAAGTTAAACCGTGGTATTGTTTATGCAGTTCCGGGAACCATTTTTGAAAATGAAATTACCAGTTTGGTTTATGATAATCCGCAGGAGCCAAAAACTACCATGCAAAACCTGCCAGATGGCGAGGCTTACATGCATATCATTGCAACCATTGAAGACACAACGACTCAAGTGCGCAGCTCCATTGAGCCAGCCAAGTTTTTTAAAGTGCAGGAAAACCCAAAGTTGCAAATGAAAAAGATGACTGATGGCAGGTTTAAGATAACCATGATACCCAGACGCTTCTTTAATATTCCTAACGGATCGAGACTGGTAGATATTGAAGCTACGGTAAGAAAGAAAACCTACAACAGTTCAGATGACCAAACCAACGAGAAGAATAAGTTAAAAGCCGGTTGCCAATAACCATAAACTCACCTACTTAGAAAAGCATGTTTGTTCTGAACATGCTTTTTTGTTTTTTTGTAGTGTTGAGCAGTCACCTTTTATATACCAAACCATTCTTATACACCTATATTTTTCTTTGCATTGGTGGTATTTATATACAATACACCTTTACGCAGGAGTCTCTCTCACATTCCATTAACAGCCTATATAATCCCCTACTGGATTTCGTGTGTAAATACGGAACGCATATCGGAGATGGACTCTTCTTCCTCATAGCCAGTGCCTTCATCTCCTTATTTAACCGCAAAATGGCTTTGGTATTTGTGCTTAGCTATTTATTGAGTTCAATTCTGGCACAAGGGCTTAAGCACTTAATTTTTACTGAATCACTTAGACCTGCAATGGTTTTAGATTTATCACGCTTGCATATCATTGACGGTGTTGAAATCAGAAATTATAATAGCTTTCCTTCGGGTCACACAACTACTGCATTTGCTTTCTTTGCACTGCTCTCCTTTTATGCTAAGAATCGCCTTATTAAAATTGCATACATCTTGCCCGCAGTTTTTGTTGGATTTACCAGAATATATCTGCTACAGCACTTTTTTGAAGACACCCTTTTTGGATCGTTATTGGGGGTCATTTCAGCAGTAGTTGTTTATTACAGCTTCAGCAAATTTAAGCCGAAGAAAGATGAATAGCCTACTTGAAAAATATGGTGAGCTCAAAGTGGCATTGCTTTCAGCCATATTGTTTTTGCCGTTTTTAGGAGATGTGCACTTGTTTGACTGGGACGAAATAAATTTTGCAGAATCGGCAAGAGAGATGCTCATAACCGGTGAATACTTTAGGGTGCAAATAAATTTTCAGCCTTTTTGGGAAAAGCCACCTTTATTCTTCTGGTTACAGGCAGGCAGCATGAAACTTTTTGGTATAAATGAATTTGCAGCACGTTTTCCCAATGCCATTTGTGGCATCATCACACTCACCTCGATTTTTCGAATTGGTAAAAAACACTTCAATGTGGAACTAGGCATGTGGTGGGTTTTATTTATGGCAGGATCCTTTACTCCTTTTCTTTATTTTAAGAGTGGCATTATTGATCCATGGTTTAACCTATTCATTTTCTCAGCTATTTATCAACTCTATCTGGCATGCATCAATGACAATACAGAGTATCTTTCTAAAAGATTTATGCTGGCAGGTGTATTCAGCGGATTGGCTGTGTTAACCAAAGGCCCCGTAGCTGTGCTAATTATTGCTTTATGCACGGTGATATGGATAATGACTAATCGTTTTAGGATATTCTTTTCACTGCGCCTTTTTGTAATGGCATTCGTTCCTTTTCTGCTAATTAGTTCTCTCTGGGTTGTTTCTGAGGTTAGCAAAAATGGTATTACGGTAATCAAAGATTTTCTTTCATATCAAATTGATTTGTTTAAAAATCCGGTGGCAGGACATGGACAGCCTCTCTGGTATCATCCGGTTGTTTTACTGCTCGGTTGTTTCCCTTCATCCATTTTTGCATTCAGAGGATTTAATGCCATTATCAAATCAGGCCATCAATCACCTACCCAGCTAAAAAAATGGATGGCTATTTTATTCTGGGTGGTACTCATCCTTTTTTCATTGGTTAAAACCAAAATTGTTCACTACTCCTCCTTATGCTATTTGCCGCTTACGTTTATGGCAGCATTGGGCACAGACGTGCAAATTAAAAGCTTGAGGAAATTTTCAAATGGCACCATAATTACCACATTACTGCTAGGCTCAATCATTGCCGTTACGTTGGGAGGCATCACCTTAATTGATTCATATAAAGCAGCAATCATTCCCTATATAAAAGATGAATTTGCCGTAGCATCTTTACAAATTCAAGGCCCTTGGAACGGTTATGAATTCATATTAGGCTTTATCTTCCTAATGATTGTTATCAGCAGTGTCATAAGGCTATTACAAAATCGAGCAGAAAGAGGATTGATGCTTCTACTTTGCAGTACCGCACTGTTCATATCGTTCTATTTATATTTGATTGTACCTAAAATAGAAGCATACTCGCAGCAACCTGCTATTTTATTTTATGAGCAATTGAAGGGCAAAGACTGCTATGTTGAATCATTGGGGCATAAAAGCTATGCCCAATACTTTTATGCACAGGTGCAGCCACAAAAAAATGCTAATTATACCGATAAGGAATGGCTATTACATGGCAATATTGACAAGCCGGTATATTTTTTAGTGAAAGTAAAGCATGCTAAAGAGTACGTAAGCAACGATATTAAAGAGCTTGAAAGAAAAGGCGGATTTGCCTTGCTGATTAGGATACCTGTCAAAAAATAGATTTACCTCTTTGCTTAATGCTAATGAGAGTTGAATTGAGCCGGTTCATGGATTATTAGTTGCACCTTTTTTTCTGAAGCTGTTTCCTTAAATTCATCTAATAATTCTTGAATAGATGCATCAATAAAATAGGTATTAGATGCATCAATTTCAAGAACGTTTCCTGTTTGCAGCTCTGATAGAAAATACTGAAGCCGCTGCTTTTGTAAAAAGGTAACACTCTCGCCAAATACCAACCTTTTTCGCTTACCGGTATCAATAATCTTAAGTGTGCCCCCTTCATAGTCCTGTTTAATAATAAAGATGGCAGAAACAGCTAATCCAATCATTACACCTATGAGCAAATCCGTAAATATGATGGCTACAATGGTTAGTACAAATGGCAATAGCTGATTCCAACCTCTCTTATACATCTGAATAAACTGTGAAGGTTGAAAAAGTTTATATCCTGTATAAACCAATACAGCTGCCAAACATGAGAGCGGAATGGTATTGATAAGAGGCGCAAGAAAAACCATAGCAATTACTATAAACATACCATGTAATATAGCCGATTGCTTGGTGCGTGCACCTGCCGATACATTTACTGAGCCACGCACAATAACAGCGGTCATGGGCAAACCACCCAGCATACCACTGATCATATTGCCAATTCCCTGTGCGAATAATTCTTGGTTTGCATGCGTCTTTCTCTTAAGTGGATCTAGTTTATCAATAGCTTCAACAGATAATAAGGTTTCAATAGAAGCTACAATGGCTATAGTAATAGCAATTACATATACTTCATAATTGGATAATTCCTTCATATTAGGGAAATGGGTAACATAAATAAACTCGTTTATGCTATTTATTTCAGGAATTTGCACAAGATGACTGGGTTGAAGCGGCATTATACTGGAAAAGAAATGCAGAAAGTGGTTTAGTAGAACACCGAAAAATACTACAAGCAAAGAACCAGGTATGGTTTTAAATCGCATATGAAAAAACCTATCCCAAACAGCAAGAATAATCAATGAAATAATACCGATAATCATAACCCCATTATGTAAGTTACTAATAAAATCAACTAACATGCTAACTTTACTTGGATTAGCTGACACCTCCTGCATTTGGAATTCATTTAACCCGGGCGTGGGTGTAATGAACTCCTCTGCTACAGTTGCCTGTTTATGGTAGCCAAATAGATATGGAATCTGTTTGATGATTAGAATTAAACCTATAGCTGAAAGCATACCTTTGATAACTGTGGTTGGAATATAATCAGCAACAGCACCAGTGCGAAGCACACCCAAAATAATCTGTATAACACCTGCTAGAAATGTAGCCAGTAGAAATGCCTCAAAAGAACCCAGCTTTGCAATGCCAGCAAAAGCAATGCCTGTTAAACCGGCAGCCGGGCCACTTACACTAAGAGCAGAATTACTAACCATACCCACAACAAGTCCTCCTATCACACCGGTTATAAGTCCTGAAATGAGCGGAGCCCCCGATGCATGCGCAATTCCCAGACAAAGCGGTACTGCAACAAGAAATACAGCAATACCTGCCGGAAAATCGTATTTTAAATTCTCTTTAGAAATGGGTGAAACTATATGCAAATCGATTTTCAATGCAAGTTAAATTGAACGTTTAATTAAATTTAGAAAACGAGTGATATACATCTGAGTATTCATCATCAAATAGTTAAAACATAGAAAGATTAGCTAAAGATTTGAAACTTACCCAAACCCCATTTTTGGAGTCGATAAATAACGGAGGTACGCAACACGCCCAATCCGTAAATGGTGCTGCGTTTAAAATTAATAGAAGAAGCCTCGGGAAAATATTTGGTTGGGCACGTTACTTCCGCAATCTCATACCCTTTAAAAAATATTTGTGCAGCCATTTCATTATCAAACACAAAATCATCTGAGCACAGTTGATAATTAACAGCTTCCAACACCTCTTTGCTAAAAGCCCTGTAGCCGGTATGATATTCTGATAATTTCTGATGCATCAAAACATTTTGAAACAGTGTGAGGCAACGATTAAAAATAAATTTATATAAAGGCATACCGCCCTTAAGCGCGCCCATACCAAGGATACGGGAGCCAAACACTACCGGGTATACCTCGTAAGCAATAATAGAAGCCATTGCTGTTATGAGCGTTGGTGTGTACTGATAATCGGGATGCAGCATAATTACAATGTCGGCACCCAGCTTGCGCGCAGTATCGTAGCAGGTTTTCTGATTGCCTCCATAACCTTTATTTTTTTCGTGACGAACAACATGCTTAATTCCGATTCTTTTAGCAAGCTCACTCGTATTATCGTTTCCTGCATCATCTACAAGAACAACATCATCTACAACTTGAAATGGAATCTCGTTGTACGTTTTTTCGAGTGTAAGCTCAGCATTATATGCCGGCAATACCACTACAATTTTTTTTCCGTTGAGCATAAGTTTAATAAAAGAATATCAGCCATACTACCACCAGCACCGGAAGTAGAAAAGGCAAACTGTATTTATAAATGTATTGAAAAAATGGTGGCATTTTAACACCGGCATTTTCTGCAATTGCTTTTACCATAAAATTAGGGCCATTGCCAATATATGTCATGGCACCCCAAAATACCGATCCTACAGAAATAGCTATCAAATAAATGGCTTGCTCACTGCTAATAAAGTCCTGCACATCCTGAATATTGCTAATGCTTAAATGAAACACCGCCATAACCAATGCAAAAAAGTTTACATAGGTTGGGGCATTATCCAGCACGGCAGAAAACATTCCTGAACCAAAGTAAATCATTCCAGGAGAGATATTTCCCAGCAAGCTTCCGTAATGCTCCAGCAATTGCAGAGCCGGAATCATGGTAAGAAAAATACCTGCAAACAAAAAGGCCACTTCAAGTATGGGCTCAAAGCTAAATTCATTGCTTTGAATGGCTGTTTTTTTAGCAAAGCGCAAACAAGTGATGGCGATACCCAGTTGCAGCAATTCTCTGATATAAGATATGTTTTTGCCTTCAAACTCAAGGGAAGGAAAACCATCAATAATCATTGGGTCCATGAATACGGTAAGGATAATCAAACCTAGCCATATAAAATTGCGTTTACCACTAATGATGATCGTTTGGGTATAATGTGCACTCACATCAACCTCATCCAGTTTTGTATTATTTTTTTCAAGTATGATAAAAATAATGGCAAGTAAAAGTAATGCGATTAGCCAAGGCAAAATAAGATTCGTGGTAGTCCAGAAAAAAGGAACACCTTTTAGAAACCCCATAAACAAAGGCGGATCTCCAATAGGCGTGAGTAAGCCTCCCAGGTTAGAAACAAAAAAGATAAAGAAAACGATATGATAGGGTTTTAGCCTATATCTATTGATGCGCATATACGGTCGAATGAGCAATACTGATGCACCTGTTGTACCGATGATATTGGTTAATATTGCTCCCAGCAACAAGAACAATACATTGGTTATGGCTTTTGATTCAAAGTCAGCAAAAATATAAATGCCTCCTGCTGCGACATACAGGGCAAACAAAAGCGAAATGAAAGAAACATACTCAGCCAGGGTTTCTATTACAGGAAGTGGCTGACGATAAACCGTCAGATAATAAATGCCCACTAGCAAACCAAGCGATACAGCTATATGCTTATAATATTTATGCCAGACATGAGCAAACAATAAAGGTCCGGTAGCAATAAGCATCAGCAATAATGCAAATGGAGCAACCAACCAAGCCGGAGGAACAAAACCTGATACCGATAAAAGAATCATGCAAAAGATATTTGCCAAATATAATTTTTACTGCAAAAGTGCATAAAGCATCTTTTCAACAATGGTGGGTCTATTCATAACGCAAGGCCTCAATAGGATCAAGCCGGGATGCTTTTAATGCAGGATAGATACCTGAGATGAGGCCCACCATTACGCAAAGCAACAATCCTGAGCCAATCCACAGCCAGGGAACCACAAAACTGCCTTTTACTACAGCTACAGCAACAATATTGCCAATGAGTAATCCCAGAATAATACCTCCTAGTCCGCCAATGATACAGATCATGATAGCCTCAAATAAAAACTGACGAAGTATCACCATGCGGTTGGCTCCGATTGCTTTGCGGATACCAATTTCGCGTGTGCGCTCGGTAACAGATACCAGCATAATATTCATTAGGCCAACTGCCGCTCCCGCAAGGGTAATAAAACCAATGATGGTAGCGGCAAGGGTAACATATCGCAAATTATCAATCAGCTCTTTAGCAATATTGTCACTTTTGAGTATCTCAAAATTATTTTCTGCTGCAATATTCAGTTTACGCACCCTTCGGAAAACCGCAGTTGCTTCCTCGATGGCTGCATCAATTTTTGGCACATCAATTATGGCTACGGTAATCACAAAACTCATATTAGGGCGGGCAAATACCTGCCTAGCGTTTTCCAGAGGCACTACCACCAGCCTGTCGCCACCAAATCCCATTGCTGAACCTTTTTCTTTAAGTGTGCCAATAACACGGTAGCGTGCACCACCCACCAATACACTGTGGCCCAAGGCTGACTGACTTTTGAATAATTTAGCGGCCACAGCCTTGCCTAATATTACCACGCTGGATGAGGCCTCAACCTCACGCTCTGAAAAATTTCGTCCAGATTCTATTTCATATCCTGCCACATCGAGGTAATTTACATCTCCGCCCATAACCATAATGTTGGGATCAGTTTTAGTAGCATTACATTTCACCGTGCTTGCAAAAGAAGCATTAACCGATAAGGACGTTTTAGATGGGTAGGTAAAATCTTTAACAAAAGCATAGGCTTCCTGTCTGCTAATATCTTTATATCTCCTGGGCGCTTTACCACCTCCACCAAAACGTATATTGCTTCCGCGGTTTTTGATATTGAAGGTATTGGCTCCCATGTTGGAGAAGTTTTCATTGATGGAACCTTTAATACCATCAATTGCCGTGAGTATACCCACAAGAGCCATGATACCTATGGATATAATCAACGCGGTAATAGTAGCCCGTGTTTTATTACCTCTAATGGAATGTAAGGCTATTTTAATTACTTCAATAAACTTCACCGACTTCTTTTATTATGGCAGCAAGATAGGTATAATTTGAAATGGATTTGAAGTTTGAAGCTGGAAGTTCTTTGCGAAACTTTTGGTTTAAGTAAAACACCGTCTTATCGAGTATAATGAAGCCCATTTGGCAGCACAATTACAAATCTGATTACGGCTCAAAAATTATTCATGTACTTAACTCCCCTACTTTCTCTTACTTCACCACCAATTTAATCGACTTTCCTTCATTTACCTGTACCCAATACAGTCCGGATTTGAGATTTTGCAAATCCATGCGAGTTGTGTTTGCTCCTATTTCTCCAAGGTGTATGGAACTTGACACTTCCCTTCCTGCTATATCAAATAAACGAATAAGCACAGGGCAAGCCTTACGCAAAATATAGTTAAGCTGCATGTATTGACTTGTGGGGTTTGGATACAGAATAATGCTTTGCTCTTCAACCAGAGGCTCTTTACAAACCCCAACACTTAATAAAGATTGCTTTAGTGCAGCATAGGCATTTATTTTTCCTGCACCCCAACGGCTGCTGTCGGGGTTGATTCCTGTGCGTGTGTCTTTAGTGGCGGTTTGTGCAAGAATTTGTTGCACCCTACCCGGCTCTAATGATGGATTGGCCTGCAACATCAAAGCTACAATTCCGCTGGCCATTGGTGCCGACATGCTGGTGCCGCTGGCTTCAGCATAATAATAGTTGCGGTTATTTTTAGGGGAAACGAACTTTAATACGCTCATCTGGTAATTTCCACCTCCGGGTGCGTAACTCTGGTCGTAAGAATTTACTGCGGAAGCTATGGTCATGCCCGGTGCGGCAATATTTGGTTTTATGCGGCCATCAACCGTTGGCCCCTTGCTGCTAAATGGCGCCAAAAAACCTGTGCCTGCATAACCGGAATAACTGATTTGCCCTCCTGCTAAATTGCGGAATGATATTTTAGAAACCAACGCAGCCACTGTAACAGCAGATTGTGTGCACGACATTTCTCCCAGCGTATATTGGTTATTGCCGTCTACTGCTTTTGCCAGCCCACCCTGCTCAAAGGCTCCATAATAGCCATTGTAGGCATCTACAAAACCCATCCAACTATGCACCTTTGCAGCTTTGCTATGTATACCAAACAGAATGCGGTTGGTTGATTTATTAAATACATCGAGCAA
Source organism: Sphingobacteriales bacterium (assembly GCA_021299635.1). Lineage (GTDB taxonomy): Bacteria > Bacteroidota > Bacteroidia > UKL13-3 > UKL13-3 > JAJTFA01. The sequence goes on along the minus strand of JAJTFA010000007.1, from coordinate 59,521 downwards.
TACATGAGGCTTGCCATTCAAATCGGCCGGTGTACCATAGGCTTTAATGAATAAGGTATCGCCATCAGAACCAATCAGGAATGTATCAATCGCGGTTTGTGATAGCAAAAATACCAATGAGTCTGTGGAGCGCTGTGCTCCGTTATACAACTGCAACGACACAGCAAAACTTTTGCCTGCATTGCCCCAAGTATCAAGCCAGCTGCGCTTCTGGCTATTTACTACTGGTAGGGTTGCAATACTATATAAGGCAGTATCTGTAGTTGTAAATGCCTTATACAGATGAATGTTTTCATCACCATTGTTTCCGGCAGAATTTACAAATATGCGACCGCCACCAGTAATATTATTTAATGCCGTTGCAAACAAAGAAGTACCGTCATTTGGGCCTATGGAACAGCCCCAACTTAAATTAGCCACAGCAGGCTTGCCAACCGATTGAGCGTAGGTAAAAATATAATTTACAGCATCAATGATGCTGGCCATTCCCATGCCGGTCCACTCGCTTTTTTCAGGCCTTATGCCTACAAAAACCAGCTCACTCTCATAGGCCACGCCTCGCATGTTGCCGGTGCTTCCAAAACCTGAACCTGCTGCTATGCCTCCCACATGTGTGCCATGCGAAAAAGTATTCACGTCATAACCTTTGGCAAGCATGGCAACCGTATCGGTTAATTCATTTCCATAATTGAAACCCGCAGGCGGATTGCCGGTCTGCCTTTGCTCCCAAACACGTTTGATGCGCAGCACACTGCCGGTGGTATCATAAAAAGTGGGATGGCTATAATCAAAGCCTGCATCAATAATACCAACTACAACACCTTTACCTGTGTATGGCATATTTAAAAGAATGGCCTGATGAACCGAATCTACCCGTGCAGCCTTACGGGCACTTTCCAGACTGGCAAAAATGGGTTCATCCAATTGCACATATTCAATACCCTCAATTTGCAGGACCTGCTGAACAACCTGCTCAGGTATTAGCGCAGTATACACATTCCCAGCCCGGGTACCAATGCTTACACCAAGTTTTAACAAGGGTTGTTCATTAAATGGTTGCTGCACCTTTAAAAACGTGCTGATATAATTTTGTTGTGCTGTTTTATACAGTACCTTTTGCGTGCAAGCAGAAGGCTGCTGCAGATACAATTGCATGTTGGCTGACATGCGTGCGTTTTGGGCATAAACAAACAATGGAAAAAAGAACAATAGTGTTGTTAGCTTTTTCATTACTGAATACAATTGATGCGAGGCGAATGTAGTTTTTTTTCATTTGATTATAGATGATAATAGCCACGCCCTAATGTATTAGATTTGTAAGGTGAATTTTGATTACACGCAATTTAATTTACCGGTTTCCGATATTGTTTTAAAAGTCAGGAATAATTTAAACCAGCATGCTACACTTATTGTAAATGCCCCTCCGGGTGCCGGTAAAAGTACACTCTTACCACTGACTTTATTGCATGAAGAATGGCTAAAGGATAAAAAAATAATAATGCTAGAGCCAAGGAGGCTTGCTGCAAAAACAATCGCCATGCGAATGGCTGAAATGTTGAATGAAGAAGTGGGCAAAACGATTGGATACCGTATTAGATTTGAGCAAAAAACGAGTGCGACAACCAAACTGGAGGTTGTTACCGAAGGTATACTTACCCGATTACTGCAGCAGGATAATGCGCTGGAAGGTATTGGATTGGTGATATTTGATGAATTTCATGAAAGGAGTTTACATGCCGATTTGGCATTGGCACTATGCAGGGAATCTCAACAGTTTTTGCGTCCAGATTTGCGCATCATGATTATGTCGGCCACATTAAATATGCCTCACCTGCAAGCCATGCTTAAAGCACCTTTGGCTATTAGTGAAGGTAAACAGTATCCGGTTGAAATTTTTTATGGAGGCGAAACCGATGTGATGTTGTTGCCAGAACTAACAGCAAAGCTTGTCTTTGACATTGTAAAAAAACACGAAGGTGATACCTTGGTATTTTTACCCGGTGAGGCTGAAATAAAACGTACGTCAGACATACTGGAAAAAGAGCTAAGCTCATTTCGCATACATCCGCTTTACGGGCAACTCCCTCCCGCTGCGCAATTAGCGGCCATTATGCCCAACAGAAAAGGACAACGTAAAGTTGTGCTTGCAACCTCTATTGCAGAAACCAGTTTAACCATTGAAGGGATAAAAATAGTGGTAGATAGCGGCCTGAGCCGCATATCCAGATTCGATCCCAAGTCAGGTTTATCCAGATTAGAAACCATAAGCGTATCCAAAGACTCAGCAGATCAGCGTGCAGGCCGTGCCGGACGCTTAAGCGAAGGTGTTTGCTACCGCATGTGGACCAAAGCCACACATGAACGATTGAAGCTGCATCGCGTACCCGAAATTGAAGAGGCTGACCTCACCGGTTTGATGCTGGAACTTTATGCATGGGGAGTTAAAAATGTAAATGATTTGTTATGGCTCACTGCACCACCAAAAGCATCCATTAATATGGCAGTTGAAACCTTACAACAACTGAATGCCATTGAAAACGGTAAAATAACCGAGCACGGAAGAGCATTGCATCAATTACCTTGTCATCCGCGTATTGCACATATGCTGCTTAAGGCAAGGGAAGAAGATGCCGCAGCATTAGCAACGGACATTGCAGCCATACTGGAAGAGAGAGATCCCATGCCAAAAGATTCGGGTATTGATATTAATCTGCGCATAGATTTATTGAGAAGAAGCCGAGAAGCCGGCAGATTATCCAACAAGCTAGCACGCATAGAAAAAATTGCCGCACAATATAGAAGCATCATTAAAACAGAACCGGATAATAGCCTGGCTGATGTTTATGTAACAGGTTTATTGTTGGCTCATGCCTATCCTGAGCGTATTGCTTGTGCGCGCATGGGTAATAATGCACAATTTCAGCTGGCCAATGGAAAAATTGCTGTAGCAGGTCACAAAGATGACCTTGCACATGAACCTTGGCTTGCCGTTGCACATATGGATGCGCGTGATGGATTAGGTAAAATTTTTCTTGCATCTGCCCTAAACCCAAAGGATTTGGTGGGTATGGTAAAGCAAAATCTGGTTACAGAATGGGATACCCGAAAAGGCGGCCTGATTGCAACACATGATATGCGCATCGGAAATATCGTATTGCAAAGTAAACCCTTACTAAATCCTGAAGAAGCGCTGGTTGAACAGGCAATACTCAAAGCTATATGTACAGAAGGTGAGCAGCTGCTAACGTTTGATGCCAAATTTGTCCAGTTGCAAAACAGGATAAACAGTTTACAAATATGGAACACAGATGAATCGTGGCCAGATGTTTCTTTATCTGCTTTATTGCAGCAGCCTCAAAACTGGCTGGGTGGCTATTTAAATGGCGTGAGAAAGAATGAAGACTTGAAGCGAATAGATACTACTGAAGCGCTAATGCTATCTTTACCCTGGGATAAACAAAAGGAATTAGAAAAGTTAGCACCGCTTAAGATAAAGGTTCCAAGTGGCTCTGTTATACCTATTGAGTACTTACCCAATGGGGGTACGCCAATTTTAGCTGTAAGGCTGCAGGAAGTTTTTGGTTTAACTGATACTCCTGCCATTAATGGAGGGAAAACAAACATTGTGCTTCACTTGCTTTCGCCTGGGTATAAGCCTGTGCAAATTACCACCGACCTGAGAAGCTTCTGGAACAATACTTATTTTGAAGTAAAAAAGGAGTTACAAAGACGTTATCCTAAACACTCATGGCCGGATGACCCGTGGACTGCTAGTGCTGTTGCTAAAGGTAAAAGTGTTAAGTAGTATTAGCTTTTTTGTTTATGAACTTGCATCAACTAAATAGCCTATTCCCATAGAACTGATATTTGCAAAACGATAGCTTCATATCTCTGAATAGCGCACTTGCAACAGCAATCTGTCACTATTCCATGTACCCTTTATATAGGGTTACCACTTTTTGTAAACAGCCCATCCTTGGGTGGCAAGAAAAGGCACTTTAGATCTGTGCGTTAAACAAAGATTAATCGTTCTGCTGCCGCACAGGTTAATTTTTAATTTTTTGATTAATATCCATAGTAATGATTTATTTGCAATAAACACCTCATTAAAAACCTTTACTAATTAGGCAATGGTCTTATTTAAAAAATGATCAATTGTATCTGCTAATTACCAAATTATAGTATGAGTTATATTGATTGGGCAGTACTTATTTTAACGCTTATGGCCGTAATTGCTTATGGCATTTATAAAAGCACGCACGAAAAAAATCTGGATAGTTACTTTAAAAGCAACAACTCCATGAGTTGGTTTTTGATATTGCTTTCCATTATGGGTACGCAGGCGAGTGCAATCACATTTCTCTCTGCACCTGGACAGGCTTATACCGATGGAATGCGTTTTGTGCAGTACTATTTTGGGTTACCATTTGCCATGATTGTATTATGCATCACCTTCGTTCCAATTTTTCATAAACTAAAAGTTTACACTGCATACGAATTTTTGGAGCACCGATTTGATTTAAGAACACGTGCCCTTACTTCGTTATTGTTTCTCGTTTCAAGAGGACTCTCAACTGGTATCAGCATTTATGCTCCATCCATTATTCTTTCAACTATACTTGGTTGGAATATTTATCTTACCAACTTAATCATGGGAGGATTACTTATAATTTATACCATGACAGGTGGAGCCAAAGCTGTGGCCTATACGCAAATGCAACAACTTTTTATCGTATTTACAGGCATGTTTCTGGCAGGCTATATGGTTGTAAAACTAATGCCTGAAGGGATTGGATTTACGGAAGCCATAGATGTAGCTGCACGCATGGGGAAAATGAATACCATTGTTACCCATATTGATGTAACTGACAATGCCTGGTGGAAAGACAAATATAATCTGTGGAGCGGCCTAGTAGGTGGATTTTTTCTGGCTCTTTCCTATTTTGGAACAGATCAAAGTCAGGTTGGACGTTATTTAACAGCAAAAAATTTAAAGGAAAGCCGCATGGGATTGCTTATGAATGGCCTGGTAAAAGTACCGATGCAATACTTGATTTTACTGGTTGGCGTATTGGTGTTTTCATTCTATCTATTTTTCTCCTCACCTGTTTTATTCAATGAAAAACTAAATGATAAGATTAGTCAATCTAACCTACTTGACTTAAATAGAAGGCAAGATTCACTTAACGCTGCTGCAAAATTGTATTCATTTCAATTAAGCAATGCGTCAAAAGATGGGGAAGCTGAAAAGGTTGCAGAGGCTGAATTGAGTCTGAAACAAGTAGTACAGGCAAAAGAGCGTTTACGCAGCGAGGCGAAGAATATGGTAAAAGCTGCAGATCGCTCAGCCGATACGAATGATACAAATTATATCTTTTTATATTTTGTTTTACACCACCTGCCAAAAGGCTTGGTTGGTTTGCTCATAGCAGTAATATTCCTTTCGGCCTGGGGCAGCATTGCAGCTGCCTTAAATTCACTAAGTTCATCTACTGTGATTGATTTATACAAACGGATATGGGTAACCAAGCAATCAGATACACACTATTATCGCGCATCTCAATGGATTACACTGTTTTGGGGTATATTTTGCATCACCACTGCCATGTTTGCCTCACAAATGGGCAGTTTAATTGAAGCGGTGAATATTTTAGGAAGCCTGTTTTACGGCACCATGCTTGGCATATTCGTAGTAGCCTTTTACCTAAAAAAGGTTGAGGCTTTTGCAGTTTTCTATGCAGCTATTCTAGCTGAGTTAGCCATTGTAATTATTTACAGTGCCGATTTGGTTTCATTCTTATGGTTAAACGTAATTGGCTGCCTTCTGGTCATGCTGATAGCATCCGGCATACAATACGTAAAAAAAATAACCGCATCGTCTCAAACAAATGCATAAGTGAGCAAAGAACTCTACTTTTGCACGTGATGAAAAAAACGATTTACTCAAGCCTGCTTATTTTACTTCCGCTAAGCTTTATAAATGCTGCAAACTGGCTACCATTTAGCCCAATTACTAACGGTAAGGTTATTAATGGGGTAGCACGAAACGACAGCTTCCTTTTTGTAAGCAACCTAAAAACCGACAGTTCTTTCTTGCGCTTCAATTTATACAACAATCAAATTAGAATACTCAGGAAAAATAATGGCGGCCTTTTTAGTACCAATGGAAGTATTGGTTTGGTAAATTCAGGTCAACACCTGATGTATAGTGCCAACGATTCATTATTCATATCACACGACAACGGCAATAGCTGGACCAAAATAAATCAGATTACAGGCACCTCAGATTATCTCCTTGCCTATGAGAATTATTTCTTTGTGGGGGTAAGCAATGGTGTCTTCTATTCAAAAGATTTTGGATATACCTTTAGCTTCATGTATGGCGAAGCTAGCTCATCAAATACCCCGGCCAAACCGCTAGCCGTGCAGAACAATAGACTTTTTTTAGCCCATAAAAATGGTTTACGAAGTATCCACCTTGATAGCCTTACTGCAATACTGTATCCAACAACCCTAAATTTTTACAATCTGCTAAGTATTGAAGGTAATTTAATAGGATCGGTAGTAGGCAAAATTTATCAATCAACCGATAATGGCATAACATGGAGTCAAAAATTTGATATGCTTAACAATAACAATATTAATTTTCTGTTTTATGATGAAGGTTTGGTTTATGCAACGGTTGCAAACAGAGAACCGCAGGTTTCTACCAATAAAGGTATCAACTACAATCTATTGGCAAATGGTTTACCTACAAATACCAGTGCCTGGCAATTAACCGCTGATAGTGCGCATGTATATGTAACAACAGATAAAGGATTATACCGGGTGAATAAATCTCAATACGTGAAAAGGATTATTGAAGCCAATGTTTTTTTTGATGCCAATAAAAATGGCATTTGGGATACAAATGAAAAACCTGTGCAAGGCCAAAGAATCAACAGCAAAAAATCGTTAACATTCTACAGCAACAATTTTGGCAAGTACCAATACATCTATAATTGGTTGATGGATACCATGTCGGTAGAATCTTCATTTAGTTACCTTAAATCAGCTAAAGGCAGGCAGCCGGCAAACTTTACCTACAGTAAGGTTTGGTTTCCAATGGTGGCAGACTCCCTAATTGGCAATTGTGGGATATCATTGGTTCCTCTAAATGAACCTGCACCCGGTAAACAAACGCTTTATAGTGTGGAGATATTTAATGAAGGTACCATCACAACCAATTCAACCGTTAACATTGCTTTGGATAGCAAACAAAAAATAGACAGCACTTCTATTAGCAATGCTACAATAAATGGTAACAATCTAACACTGCAAAGGAGTTTAGAACCTTTTGAAAGGCAAAAATGCATCATTTATGCATCATTAAGACCAGGCAGTAATATTGGAGATACATTGAATATCTCTGCAGAAATAACACCCAAAGCTAATGATGCGGATACGTTCAATAACAATATAGCTTTTTATCAGGTAACAGATTCAACCTTTAAAGAAGCCGGGAAATGGGTAATACCGCAGGAAAGCATTACACCTGACTTTATAAAACAAAAACGCAGACTAAATTATTTCGTACGATATTCACACCGACAAACCTCACCCATCAGTTATTTTTCTATTGGAGACACATTGAAGCCTACCCTGCAGCACCCAACTTTTAATTTAGTTAGCTGCAGCCACAACTTTGCTTCTTTTTCATTAGGTAGTTTTTATTATATTGGGTCCGCTGATACCCTTAGACCAGTGGATTCCAATGCGGTGGCAGGAACATTTTTTATCCATTTCTCTATTTTGCCAGACTCCACACTTAAGGTAAATGACATCATTACCAATAATGCAGAAATAGAGTGTTTCCCTTATAGCAATATTATAACCAATACTGCAGTAACTGTTGTAGTGTCAAAAACGCTACCTATAGGAATGAATGATTTACAGACTCGCAAAGCTTTAGTTGTTTATCCTAATCCTGCAACAGATATGATTACCGTTAAAAAACCGTTTGAACCGGTTGCAATGTTTAATTTACTTGGAGAAGAAATTCCATTACGAACTCTCAAAGAAGAAGCAGATGAAACCAGCTATGATATATCAATTCTAAAGCCGGGAATGTATTTTATCAATTCGAAACAAAAACAAGTATTAAAACTGATTAAACAACCTTAATAATACCTACATCGGTAAAAATTGAATGCTTAGCAATTCTGAATACATAAGAAGGTTTTTATTACTTCCTGTTACGCTAATAAGTCTGAATATTTTTGCACAGCAGGGAAATACAGGCAGCTGGAATATTTTACAGGTAAAGTATAAAATAAGTAAAAACTTCGATACTTTTTTTGAAGCCCAGCTACGCTCACTTAAATTCTACGATCAATTCCATTATTATGAATACAAAGGCGGCTTTACCTATAGGCTTTATAATAACCTAAGTGCAACACTTGGTGCAGGCAGCTATCAAACCTTTGCGGAGGGAGGTGATTTTGTAAGACCTAAAAACAATGATGAGTTTAGGTTATGGCCTCAGCTCATGTTAATCCAAAACATAGGTAGACTAAAAATAGAACAGCGCTATCGGGCAGAGTTAAGGTTTACCAGCAACGGCTACCGAAACAGGTTCCGCTATCGGCTTGGATTTTCGTATCCTTTTGGGAAACCTGTTGATGACATAAGGCCATACGCAATACAAGCCAGCAATGAACTTTTCTTTACTGATAGAGAACCCTATTTTGAGCGTAACAGAATATTGGTAGCCCTAAGTCGTAAACTATCAGACATCGTTAGCATTCAGGTTGGGTATGTACACCAGTTTGACTATAGAATAAACGATGAAACAGGTCGCGACTTTTTTCAAACAGGCCTTTATTTTGACTTGCCCAAATAAGTCAATAAAAAAAAGAGGCTGCAATTTTCTGCAACCTCCCCTGTAATTTAGAAAATGTGATTAGACTTAATGCGTTTCACCCATCGCTACAATACCTTTTTCTACCTGATATTGACCCTGAGCGAGCTTTGCTCTTACCTCGGCAAATGCACGAATGGTTTCCTTTACATCATCCAATGTATGCACGGCAGTAGGAATTAATCTCAGTAAAATCATTCCTTTTGGAATAACAGGATATACCACCACCGAGCAAAATATTTTATAATTTTCTCGCAGATCGTGCACCACAGCGGTTGCCTCGCCAACTGTCCCCTTCATCATTACAGGGGTAACACAAGTATTGGTTTTACCAATATCAAAACCTTGTTCTCTTAATCCTTTCTGAAGTGCATTCACTATTGTCCAAAGCTTTTCAATATATTCAGGATGGTTACGAATCAACTCCAGTCTTTTTAGTGCACCTTTAACAATTGGCATGGGCAAGGACTTGGCATAAATCTGTGAGCGTAAATTATAGCGCAGGTACTTTACTACTTCTTTTTTTGCAGCAATAAAACCACCAATTAATGCCATAGATTTAGCGAATGTGCCAAAATACACATCAATACCATCATTGCAATTTTGCTCAAAACCAATGCCACCACCGGTTTTACCCATCGTACCAAAGCCATGTGCATCGTCTACAAATAATCGGAAATTGTATTTTTTCTTTAACTCAGTAATTTCTTTGATTTTGCCCTGCGCACCTGTCATACCAAATACACCTTCGGTTATAACCAGAATACCACCGGGTGTGCCTTCTACCAGTTTGGCTGCACGTTGTAATTGCACTTCTAAATTCTCAATATCGTTGTGTGCAAATACAAAACGCTTACCCATGTGAAGACGCACACCATCTACAATGCATGCGTGACTCTCGGCATCATACACAATCACATCATGCCTGTCAACCAGCGCATCAATTGCACTAACCATACCTTGGTAACCATAGTTCAAAAGCACCGCATCTTCTTTACCCACAAAAGCTGCCAACTCCCTATCAAGCTGTTCATGGTGAACAGAATTCCCGCTCATCATTCGTGCACCCATTGGATAAGCCAGACCGTATTCCTGAGTGGCCTCCGCATCAACTTTTCTAACTTCAGGATGATTGGCTAAACCCAAGTAATTGTTGAGACTCCAGTTAAGCATCATTTGACCCTTAAACTTCATGCGCGGACCAATCTCACCCTCCAAGCGGGGAAACATATAATATCCGTATGCATCATCAGCATGCTGACCAAGCGGGCCGGCTTTCTTATTCAGCTTTTCAAAAATATCCATTTCTGTAATTTGGTTTTAGGGCAAAAATAATATATCACCTCACAATTTTTGAAGGAATAATTAACATTTAATTAATGCATTCAAACTGCTGTTTTAGGCTTATTTGACTGAGATTCGCCTTGTTTCCATCTCACCCTGCGTATTGGTTAATTTAGCAAAATAAATACCTGGCTTAAGGTTACTGCAATCCAACTCCCACTCAGCAGGCAAGGTGCTGATGACTTGAGGGTGAACCATTTTTCCGGTAATATCAAAGAGTTCAATACCCTTAATCTTAGAGCCGGTGGTTTTAACCCAAAATTTGTCGGTTACAGGATTAGGAGATAATTGCCAGCCATGGTTTTTAGCACTCACTTCTTTTACTGCTGTATTATAGCTATTGATAAAATCAGTTTTGGTAAGTGTAGCAGAAGTTATGGCGTTTGTAATTCGTAAACTAACCGAGTAAGTGCCTGGCACATCAAAAATAACTTTGGGATTTTGGCTTGTGTCTTTTGTGCCTCCAACATAAGAAACTGTATTAGGCGTAATAGTCCATTTCCAGCTGGTAGGATTGCCTTCACTGGAATCAATCAGCTGAACAATTGCTGTGGTATTGGTAGCGTTTCTGTCGGCACCAAATTTAACAACCGGACCTTTGGCCACGGTAATTATGTTAACGCGTGTGGTATCATCAAAACCTCCGTTATAATTGGCTCTGAGTTTAATGGTGTATTTACCCGTATCAGTAAAAAATATTTTAACCGTGTTGGTAGTAGCATTTGTTCCTCCGGTAAACGTGAAGGTATTTGGTGTAATGGTCCATTGCACAGAATTTGGGTTATTTAAACTGCTATTGTTTAGCACACAGGTATCGGAATTGTTACTCACAGCATAGGTAAGCTTATTTCCCCTGATGGTAAACCGCGCTTTGTTTTCATAAGCTTCCGGCCTGTAGCGATCTCTGTAATTAATGGTAGTTTGACCTCCGCCTCCTGATGGTACTCTGATTTCAAGCAAAGGGATTTTTTGGCCTTTGGCTATCCATTTATACTCGGTAACATTTTGGGTAATGGGGAAAGGTATTGGCAAAAGGCTGCTGCGCACAGTATCGTAAGTAATAATCTGGCTTTTTACCCTTAAGCAATCAAAAGTTCCCAACGGGGTTGTAAGACTGCCCCATGCATCAACCATATTTACACGCTTTCCGCCACCATTGAGTGTGACTACAAGTGCATTAACCGAATTGCTGATATAGGTATTACTATCCTTATTCCCAAAGTTCATTGGAAATTTATACACCACATCTTTACCGGAATAAGTTTGTGTAAGGGGTAAAGGCGAACCGCTCACCTCAAAACCACGGCCGTCACAAGCGTATGAAGAAGATGAATTGGTATAAAAACTAAAAACATCGGAAGCCTGAAGCAAACCACCAAAAGAGGTGTTGGAGGCCTCGGTACCATAGGTAGAACCGGTAAAAGTAAAGCTATAGGCTGCATTGATATCAGAAGCACGTTTAAAACTGGCTATATTCTGACTGGCAGGCCTCAAATCACTGAAATTCCATGTTTGATTAGCTCCTGAAAGGGCAAGCCTGGAAGTTACATCTACTGTATTTGCAATGCTGTAGCGCAGGGTATCTCCGCGAACAGGCATATCTGTATTATTAACGGTTATTTGTGCGTTTGCATAGGTAGCGCACAGCATAATACCCATAACTATCTTTTTCATAATTGATACAATTAGCTATTGTTTGTCAATATTAATCAATATCAGGCATTTAAAAAACTTATTTCCAGAGGCCAACACAAAAAAAGCTGCCTTCATTCAGGCAGCTTTTTTGTGTAAGTTTAACCTATAAATTTATTTGAGAAAATAAGAAGAGGTTGCAACCAGGGTTCCATCAATATACACTTCAATATTATAATTACCTGAAGTAAGTATACGGTCATCGCTTTCATAATGCAAACAGGCATCCTGCTTTTCACCATTGTAGTTTATCTTCATTGAAGCAGTTGCGGACAATTCAGTGCCTGTTTCAGCTTCGTTAAATGCAGCTTTCGTATATCCTGCAAGTATTTTTCCTGTTGGCTCTTTAATTACCAAATGTAGCATACGCTCTCCGGAAGGTGCAACTTTATTATCCATTACGGTAAAACATACATCAATTTTATTGGTACGTTTTGCAATAGAAGACTCTACATACTTGCCTGAACCGCGTTTTTTAAATGAACTAACCTTTACATACTCTGCCTTGAGCTGTGATGCGGTAGCTACTGTTTTTTGCAGACTCTTCTTCTCGTCAGAGAGGCTCGTAACAGTGGTATTCAGCTCCTCATTCTTAGCCTTTAGTTCCTTGTTCTCAGTAATCAGCTGATCAATCTGCTCCAGGTATTCATCTCTAAGTTTACGTAATGCAGCCAATTCCTTTTCCAGTTTCTTGCCCAAAGCTTTGGCATTGGTTTCCGAGGCTATAAGTTTTCTAATCTTAATTTCCTGTTTTGCAATTTCATTGTTGGCATCATTCAGTAAACTGTCTAGTTGAGCCGACATACCACGGTATTTCTCCAGTTCAACACCTGTTGTAGCCAGTTCTTTTTCCAATTCCACCCTTACACTAATCATGCTGTCTAATACATTTTCATGAACTATAACGGTGGTATTGTGTGATTTCCACTGATACACGTTAACAGCCACCGAGCCCAGTAATAACAGGAGCAAAAGATAGGAGCTGGAACGGTTAGATTTGTTGTTTTCCATAGCAATTGTTAATTGATTAATCAAATGTAGTAAATCTTAACCATTCAAATAACTAGATTTGTGCACAGACCTAAGTCAAGATGAAATATTTTCTTATAGCAGGTGAAGCATCGGGAGACCTTCATGGAGCCAACCTGATTGCCGCCATAAAACAAAAAGATCCTTCCGCTATATTTAATTACTGGGGAGGCGACCGCATGCAGGCTCAGGCACCAGGTTTACTTAACCATTATAAAGATGTTACCATAATGGGGTTTGTGGAAGTGTTATTGAATCTGAACAAAATATTCAGCAATCTGCGGCTGTGCAAAGCACAGATTGACGCCTTTAATCCTGATGTGGTTGTGTTGATTGACTATCCCGGATTTAATTTACGAATTGCCGAGTATTGCAAATCAAAAGGCATCAGGGTGGTATATTACATTGCCCCAAAAGTGTGGGCATGGAAAGAAAACAGGGCTAAAAAACTTGAAAAGTTTGTAGATGATTTATTGATTATTTTTCCTTTTGAGGTTGATTATTTTAAAAAATGGAAGGTAAAAACCCATTTTGTTGGCAACCCACTGTGTGATGAAATCGCAAAGTATAAATTCACCACCCGGTTTAAGGAAAATAACAAAATTGATGAAAGGCCAATAATTGCGCTGCTACCCGGCAGCCGCAAGCAGGAGATTAAACGAATGCTGCCTGTTATGATAGAGGCAACAAAACAGCTCACCTCCTATCAACTGGTTATTGCAGGAGCCCCGGGTATATCCGAGTCGTTTTACAAGCCATGGCTAAGTAACCGATTGCACTTGGTATTTAATCAAACGTATGATTTGCTTAAAAACAGCGATGCTGCAATTGTTTGCAGTGGTACGGCAACACTGGAAACAGCACTATTGCTTGTGCCTCAGGTTTGCGTCTATGCCGGACATCCGCTTTCATATTTCATTGCCAAACAATTGGTAAAGGTTAAATATATTTCATTGGTTAACCTATGTATGGATAAGCCTGCAATTAAAGAGTTGATACAATTTGATGTTACGGCTGAAAAAATGAGAAAAGAGCTGAATATGGTGCTACCCGGAGGTTTAAAAAATAGCAGCCTTCTGAACGATTACGATACACTTCAAAAATTAATTGGGGGCACTGGGGCAAGCCTTAGAGCAGCTGAGATTATTGTGCAGGTACCCTTTTAAAATCGGATATGTTTAGTGAGGCTGAACAAAAATCGTACTCAAAGGATTGATTGGAGGCAATGATTGTGGTTGCAGGTTGCTTGCGATTTATCATTATATTCCGGTACCAATTTATTCCCTGTTCATCCAGGTTGCTGCATGGCTCATCCAAAAGAAGCAACTCGTGTTTGCTGTATAGGGATAAGGCAAGTTTTACTCGTTGTTTCATGCCAGATGAATAATAGCGAATAGGTTTATTTTCATTGCCACTTAGCCCGCTCATTTCCACCAAATCACTAAAATGCAAACCATCCTGCAACTGCTTAAACTTAAAATGAAAATGAAGCAACTCCTGAAAGGTAAGCTCTTCAGGTAACTCCAGATAAGGTGCCGCAAATGAAGCAATGCGATGAACTTCTTCAGGCTTGATGGTTATCTGATTCTCACCAATCATGATTTCACCGACAGATGGCACTTGCCAACCATATATTATTTGTAGCAAGGTTGATTTACCGCTACCATTATTTCCTACTAATGCTGTTGAAGATGCAGTAGGCATGCTGGCTGATAAGTCTTTAAAGAGCCACTGCCTGTTAAATTTTTTTCCGATATGGAGCAGCTGAACCTGCATAAAAGAACCTTATCGCTGAAAACCTTTCATTACTCCACGCTCTGAACCGCTAACAAATTGTATAATTTCATCTCTTTCCGCTGTGGCATGCATATCAGCCTCAACCAATTTAAGTGCTTTACCAACATTGGTATTGTGTACAAACAAGACACGGTAAATATCCTGTATCTCATTAATTTTTTCAGTGGAGAAACCACTTCTTCTTAAACCTACAGAATTAACCCCTTCATAAGATAATGGATATCGGCCTGCTTTTACAAAAGGTGGCACATCCTTACTTACCATTGAGCCCCCTTCTATCATTACATGCCTGCCAATATTTACAAACTGATGCACTGCCGATAAGCCTCCAATTCGTGCATTATTGGCAATGTTTACATGCCCTGCAACTTGTACACCGTTGGCAATAATTACCTGATCTCCTACGATTACATCATGTGCAAGGTGTACATAAGCCATGATTAAACAATGTTTACCAACCTTGGTTATATGCCTATCTGCTGTTCCACGATTGATGGTAACACATTCTCTGATGGTTGTATTATCACCAATTTCAACAATGGTTTGTTCTCCGTTAAATTTCAAATCCTGCGGTATGGCACTGATAACTGCCCCAGGGAAAATACGACAATTCTTACCGATGCGTGCACCCGGAAAAATGGTAACATTCGAACCTATCCACGTGCCTTCACCAATTTCAACATCATGATGAATAGCAGTAAAGGGTTCTACAACTACATTTGGGCCCAACTTAGCTTCCGGATTAATATAAGCAAGAGCGTGTATCATTGATGTTTTGAGGATATAAAGTTTACGTAAATTATTTTTTTGCAATTTGTGCCATCAGTTCTGCCTCACATACCATTTTATCACCGACAAAAGCAGTACCCTTCATTACACAAACCCCCCTTCGTATGGGTGATATTAAATCCAGGCGAAATACCAGCGTATCTCCTGGTAATACTTTCTCCTTGAATTTAGCATTATCAATCTTCATGAAATAAGTATTATAATTTTCAGGGTCTTCAACCTGCGAAAGAATTAAAACACCACCTGCCTGGGCCATCGCTTCTATTATCAATACACCGGGCATTACAGGATTATCAGGGAAATGGCCTGCAAAAAAGGGCTCATTAAAAGTAACGTTCTTCACCGCAATCACGTGGTTTTTGCCAACTTCTGTAACTTTATCTACCAACAGGAAAGGCTGCTTATGCGGAAGCAACTTTGTAATTTGTTGCGTATTGTAAACCGGCTCCTTGTTCGCATCATACCGAGGCACATTTACATTATGCCTTGATTTTTTTATAAGCGCCTTAATTTTTTTACCAAAAGCAACATTGGCTGCGTGTCCTGGTCTTGCGGCCATTATTTGAGCCTTTATGGGCATACCAATTAACGCAAGGTCGCCAATAAGATCGAGCAGTTTATGACGGGCAGGCTCATTGTGAAAGCGCAATTCAACATTATTTAAAATGCCTTCCTTTTTCACCTCTACTTTCGGCTTGTTAAACATTTTGGCCAAATGCTCTAACTCGTGGTCTTCAATTACACGATCAACAATTACAATGGCATTATTCAAGTCGCCTCCTCTGATGAGGTTGTTGTTATAAAGCATTTCCAATTCATGCAAAAAACAGAATGTTCTGCATGAGGCAATGTCCTTTTCAAATTCCTTTAAACTCGTAATGGAAGCATGCTGGCTTCCGAGAACGGGTGAATTATAATCAACCATTACCGTTAAGCGATAATCGTCTAACGGCATGGCAATCATTTCAACCTGGCGGTCATTCTCATGGTAATAAATATTTTGTGGCAGGGTAAAATA
Organism: Sphingobacteriales bacterium; assembly: GCA_021299635.1. Classification (GTDB taxonomy): domain Bacteria; phylum Bacteroidota; class Bacteroidia; order UKL13-3; family UKL13-3; genus JAJTFA01. Next base: position 42,953 of record JAJTFA010000007.1, on the reverse strand, counting down.
TTCTCTTTCTGCTTCCTGCTCCTGCACGCCTGCTTCCTTTATGGCTTTCATGAAGAAGCGTGCACTGCCATCCATGATTGGGGTTTCCTCTGCACTAATTTCAACCATGCAATTATCAATTTCCAAACCTGCCAAAGAAGCCATCACATGTTCAACAGTTGCCACACGGGCTCCGTTTTGCTCAATGGTGGTACCGCGTGAAATATCAACTACATTGTCTACATCTGCGTCAATAATAGGTCTGCCAGGCAAATCCACTCTTTGAAACTTAATTCCGTGGTTATCCGGTGCGGGCAAAAAAGTAAGAGTAACCTCTTTACCTGTGTGCAGGCCAACCCCACTTAGGGTTACCGGTTTCATAATCGTTGTTTGTTTCACGATGTTATATCCTTTGTTAATTGCTGTACTAATTTCTCCAAAGCAAAGAGGCGCTTATCCAGATCAGGTAAATTTTTAATTAAGGCATAAGCTCTAATTGATTTGCTGTATTCAATGGCAGGGTAACCAAACCATTTTTCATTCTCTTTTTTAATACTTCCGGGCACACCGCTTTGTGCACCAAATGTTGAACCATCTGCAATGGTAATATGACCTGCAAAGCCCACCTGGCCTGCAACCACACAATATTTACCTATTTTGGTGCTGCCTGCCACGCCTGTTTGTGAAGCCATAACCGTATGTTCTCCTATCTCTACGTTATGTGCAATCTGCACCAGGTTGTCCAGCTTTACACCTTTTCTGATGATGGTGCTGCCCATTGTTGCGCGGTCTATGGTAGCGTTGGCTCCAATCTCCACATCATCTTCTATTATAACGTTACCTGTTTGAGGTATTTTTTTGTAGCTGCGGTCGGCCAATGGCGCAAAGCCAAAACCATCACTGCCAATAACCACACCGGCATGAAAAATGCAGTTGTCGCCAATTACACAATCATGATAGATTTTAACACCCGGATACAAAATGCAATTTTTACCAAGTTTTACATTTTCACCAATATAAACCTGAGGAAATATTTTGCAGTCATCGGCAATGCTTGCATACTCATCTATATAAGCAGTGCTACCAATATATACATTGGCTCCAACCTTAGCCTTGGAACTAACAAAGGCCCCATTTTCAATACCTTGTTTGGAAGCAGTGCGATTAGCAAATTTCTCAAGCAGAAAAGTAAATGCGGCATATGCATCATCTACCCTTATTAGTGCAGCCTTAACAGGTGCGGAAGGCACAAAATCCCTATTAACCAACACGGCTGTTGATTGGGTTTCGTATAAAAAGGGTTCATATTTATTGTTGGCAAGAAATGACAATGCTCCCAGCTCTCCTTCCTCAATTTTTGCGACCTTAGACAGCAAAGCACTGCCTTCTCCTTCTAAATCGCCTTTCAATAATTTTGCAATCTCTCCAACTGTAATTTGCATTGAATGTTAACAGGTTGTATTAACGGGGCAAGTTAATTGTTTTTAGGACAACATAAAAAGTATTTAGTAACAGGCTTAGCCAGGGCTGATATATTATATTGATCAGAGGCTTCTGCTATATCCTGCACCTGTCCGTTTCGATATAAAATATTGATATTGAAACCTTCAGGAGAATACGCAGTATTCATCACACGGTCGCTGAACACAAAATATGCTGCATCAGCAACTGATATATTCATGCGCTGTGCAACAGAAATTTTAAGTTGCTCTACCTCATCTGCATCATATGGCGCGTGTTGTATACTAATTTTAGGTAAATTTCTGTCGCGCAATTGCTTACATAAAGCAGATAAAACTGCATCTGTATGCGAGCACCACACCTTGAGCGCTCCAAAAATATCACTATCGTCTAACTCACTGTACAAATCCAAATGCTGTGGATTACTGAAAAAATCAGCCTTGCCCGGTGTGTGGTACAAAAAGTGCCTAAAAGCAGGCGATGCAAACAATTCAATTCCGTTACCTGCAAGAAATTTAGCACGCTGTAAAATCCTTACCAGCAGCTCTTCTGCGGCAATTACCGTTTTGTGCAGATACACCTGCCAATACATAAGCCTGCGTGCTATCAAAAACTTCTCAATGGCATAAATTCCTTTTTCTTCAATCACAATTTCATCATCAACTACATTCATCATATGAATAATTCGGTCGTGACCAATTACACCCTCCTGCACCCCGGTATAAAAGCTGTCTCTGCGCAGGTAATCGAGTCTGTCCATGTCCACCTGACTTGAAACCAGCTGATGCAAGAACTTTTTATGATAGGTATTTCTAAAAATATCAATAGCCATGCCAAGTCTTCCCTGCAATTCATCGTTTAAGCGCTGCATAAATGCCAAAGAGATATCTTCATGGTGCACACCCTTAATAATTACCTCTTCAAGCGTATGCGAGAATGGTCCATGCCCCATATCATGCAGGAGAACTGATGCACACACGGCATCACACTCTTCAGCATTAATGGCTATACCTTTGCTGCGCAATATATCAACTGCCTGAACAGTAAGGCTCATTGCACCAATAACATGCTGGAAGCGTGTATGCTGTGCACCCGGATAGACCATATTGGATAATCCCAATTGTCTTATTCTGCGTAAGCGCTGGAAATAGCGGTGCTCAATCAAATCATAAATCAACTCCGAAGGAATGCTTACAAACCCATATACCGGATCATTTATGATTTTCTTCTTATTAAAACCTTGCTGCACAATAAAAGTAAATTAAATTCGTAACGGTTTATACGCCAACAAAAATAGACTTTTTATATGCCAAATGCACACATACTTTGGGCCGATGATGAAATTGCCTTGCTTAAGCCCCATATTATTTTTTTAACAAACAAAGGATATGAAATTGATACCGTAACAAGTGGCGTAGATGCCGTAGAAGCGAGCAAAAGTAAATACTATGATATTATTTTTCTTGATGAAAACATGCCAGGTATTTCGGGGCTTGAGGCCCTTTCTCAAATAAAGAGCAATAAGCCTGACGTGCCAGTGGTGATGATTACCAAAAGTGAAGAAGAGCAAATTATGGAAGATGCCATTGGCAGCAAAATAGCCGATTACCTGATAAAGCCGGTAAATTCCAATCAGATTCTCCTATCCATTAAAAAAATACTGGACAATAAAAGGCTTATCAGCGAAAAAACGGCTCAAAGCTATCAGCAGGAGTTTAGGCAAATAGGCATGGAGCTAATGGATACTAACACGTTTGAAGACTGGGCAAATCTTTACAGGAAACTCATTTTCTGGGAACTTGAACTTTCTTCAAGCGCAGATACAGGCATGAGTGAGATTTTTGTGATGCAGAAAAGCGAAGCCAATAGGGAGTGGACTAAGTTTGTTAAAAATAACTATTTGTCTTTTCTAAGAAAACCGGATACACAAACGCCTGCGATGAGCCATACTGTGCTGAAACAAAAAGCAATGCCGGTTATTAATGAAACTAGCGAACCTGTTTTTTTACTACTGCTTGATAATTTCCGATATGACCAGTGGAAGGTGATACAACCCTTGCTAAATGAACTGTTCAGAACCGTTTTAGATGATGTATATCTTACCATTTTACCAACCACCACGCACTATGCAAGAAATGCATTTTTTGCAGGCATGATGCCTTCTGATATTGCAAAAAAATACCCGGATTTATGGGTAGATGAAGAAGAGGATGAAGGCAAAAACAAGCACGAAGAAGAATTACTGGCCTCGCAGCTAAGCAGGCTTGGGTTTAAGGATAAATTTAGCTACACCAAAATAACCAACCTGAATGCAGGCAAGGATTTGGTAGATCAGATACCTAATATGTATAACAATAAGTTGAATGTGATTGTATACAATTTTGTTGATATGCTAAGCCATGCACGCACGGAGATGAATGTAATGAAGGAACTGGCTGAGGATGAGTCGGCCTATAGGAGTATAACACAGTCATGGTTTGAGCACTCTCCCCTGTTTGACGCATTAAAAAGACTGGCACAAAAAAAAGCCAAACTCATTATTACAACGGATCATGGCTCAATAAGGGTAAGCAGTCCGGTAAAAATTGTAGGTGACCGAAGCACCAGCACTAACCTGCGATATAAGCAAGGCAAGAATTTGAGTTATGATGAAAGTGAGTTATTTACCATAAAGAATCCTGAGGAGGCCTTTTTACCTAAGTTGCATGTAAGCTCGAGGTTTGTATTTGCCACAGAGGATCATTTTATGGCTTATCCTAACAATTACAATTACCACGTAAACATGTACAATAACTCCTTTCAGCATGGCGGCATATCGCTAGAGGAAATGATGGTTCCTTTTGTGATGCTGGAAACCAAATAAGGGAATAGCGGTTAAAAGACCCGGCAAGCAACTGTTAATAATTTTTTAAAAAAAACAATTCTCAGGTTTGCCTAATTCGAATATCGCCTTATTTTTGCAGCCTCGTTAGGAAAACGAGGAGGATTGATTCCGTAGCTCAGCTGCTCCGAAAAATTGCAAATCTTTGATTTGCCCATTTTTCGAGAGTCCTCGAAACAAAGCCAAAATCGAAGATTTTGTTTGTTTCGGGAGTAGAGCAAACGAAATTTGAATAGCATGGTGAAGTTGGACATAAAAACTTGATTCCGTAGCTCAGCTGGTAGAGCATTACACTTTTAATGTAGGGGTCCTGGGTTCGAATCCCAGCGGAATCACACTCAAAAAAACCTCGCCTTGTGGGCGAGGTTTTTTTATGGAGCAAATCAAAACTTGCTTATGATTTGCAAAATATAAAAACCGCTGTGTATGCAGCATAGGTTTCAATCTACTGCATGAACCTTTGTGCGGAGGATATCGCACCTTTAAGCATCACCCAATACAAGCTTAAGAAGTTGTGCTAAATAGCCCTATCAAACAAAAAAGGTTGCCTGTTTTCACAGGCAACCTTTCTGTTTCATGGTGTGGTATGAAATTAATTGCTGGCTTTAACCAGTTTTGTTTTGGCAGTGTGGCCATTTATTTGTGTTTGCATAAAGTAAACGCCATCTTTTAATGAATCGATGTTAGGTAGCGCAATGGTTTGCAAACCGGAACCCATTTCCATCGTATTGGAATAAACCACCCTACCCTGCAAGTCTGTAATAATGAGATGTGCCTTGCCCGCTTGCTCATTAAATATTTGCACCTGCAATACCTCATTGAAAGGATTAGGGAATACAGCAAGTACAGGTTTGGAAGCAGATTGCAATTGCACATATGCAGGGCCATAATACGTATGCATACCATCAAAATCAACCTGTTTCAAACGGTAATACACAAGGTTTACATTCGCTTTACGTGCAGCTTCTTTATCAATAAACTGATAATGTTGCTCAGATTGGCTAAATCCTATGCCATCAACTTTTCCTGCAAATTCAAAATATGTTCCGTCATACGAACGCTCTACTTCAAAATGACTGTTGTTGTACTCTGATGCTGTTGTCCAGCTAACAACCACATCATTTGCCAAAATATTAGCTGAAAGATTGGTTAACTCAACCGGAAGTGCAGAGGTATTATCACCCACTGCAAATGCTCCAAATGAACTGATGTTATTCCTTGAAATGCTAAAAGGACCTGCTCCGGTTGCCGGAGAAAAGCCAGAAGGCGATAACCAGCTTGATTGCGCAGTTGAATAACCAAACACTCCGCAACTTGAGCGCAAGAAACCTGCGTTTTCAAGCGTATCATCCCATGATAACTGAACAGTGGCAACCGAACCTCCATTTATGTTCTCAGAAATAGCCCAAGTCCTTCTAACAATATTAGCTGATAAAGCAGGGCCTGATGTGGCATTTTGAAACACACCGTTGAAAACACGAACAGAGAACACATCTGCCGTAGAACCTACTGATAGTTGAATTTGTGCAGGCGTTTGAGTAGAAATAGTACCTACAGGAAAATCAACCGGTATATTGTTATTTGAAACAGGCCTTCTTAATGAACCACCGCTGGTAATTGTATTTGGAGTAACAATATATGATGCAGTGCTGATGCCTAAAATACTACCGTTAACAGTTAGGTTATTGTTTCCTAAAATTAACTTACCATTCATAAAGTTTAATAAGTTATTGATGGTTGTAGGTTGAGATAAAGTTACACCTGCTGTGTCATTAATTGCAACTGTATCAACTGCAGAAGGCAGTCCGGTTCCGGTTGCCTGAGCCACTATACCATCATAAGTATATATTGTTCCACTGCTATAAGTGCGCGTACCTCCCATTTGCACATTGCCGGTTAAACCACCTGTTGCAGATATACCCTGAGGTGAGCCTATAAATAAACTTGACCCGGCTTGTGTTGTAAAGTTTCCGTTCCCTGAAAGCACATTGTTACCAAATCTAACTACCCCACCGGCTTGCACCACAACATTGCCTAATGCAACCAATGGACCACTTAATATTGCCTCACCTGTACCGGTTACAGTAATATTATTGTAAGTACCGGTTACTGCAGAAAAGAGTGTATTGACGAGCAAATCTGGTATTATGGTAAATGAGCCTGCACTGGTAACCGAACCTACGCTGGTATAAACCGTAATAGCACCGGTTGATGCGGCCGCAGGAACAGTTGCAGTAATTTGAGCACTGCTATTCACGGTAAAAGTTGCGTTTGCTCCTCCAAAAAATTCTACTGAATCAACAGAAGAAAAGTTTGTTCCATTAATAATGACGTTTGTACCGGAACTACCTGAGGATGGGCTAAAGCCTGTAATGGTTGGCAATTGAACAACTGTAAAATTTCCCACACTAGCACCTGTACCTGAACCATTAACAACGCGCACCAAACCGGTTGATGCACCGTTAGGAACTGTTGCTGTAATCTGCGTAGCGCTATTTACTGTATAGGATGCCGCAACATTATTAAAAGTTACAGAGGTAATTGCCTGAAAATTTGCACCTGCTATAGTTACATTCGTTCCTACAGGTCCGGTTGCGGGTGTTAACGATGAAATGGTTGGAGCACCAATAACTGTGAAGGCAGATGCACTGCCTGCACTTCCTGCCGGATTAGTAACTGTAATTACTCCTGTTGTTGCACCCGTTGGCACTGTACAAGTAATGGATGTATTACTTACTATCGCAAACACGGCATTAGTAGAATTAAACTGCACTTGATTTGCCCAGGAAAATCCTGTACCTGTAATGGTAATAGCTGTACCAAATGTGCCGGATGTGGCAGAGATAGAAGTTACAGTAGGTGCCGGGATTACCGTAAATAATACAGCGCTGGTAGCTGTACCATAAGGATTGGTAACCGAAACCGTACCGGAGGTGGCACCAATCGGCACAGTTGTATTGATTGCTGTGTCGTTTACCACAGTAAATGTTGGCTGGCTCACTCCGTTGAAACTAATAGCACTTGCACCGGTAAATAAACTACCTCTAATGGTAACCGCACCACCAACCTCCCGGGCTGCCGGTGTAAAAGCAGAAATAACAGGGGGAGCAGCGTTTTCTGTTCCTGTAACAAATAAGGCTCCTAAACCACCACCGGAAATACCAGCGGCTGATACGGTTCTGTTACCAGCATTAACAGTAGATATTGGTAATGTTGACCAAACTGGTGCTAGCAAGGTGCCTGAAGTTTGTGTAGATATTTTAAGATTGTTGGTTGATGAGATTACGCCAAGAGTAGCTGGATCATATGCAAGGGTTGCACCAAAATTAAAAGGAGCTGATCCGCCAGTAACATTTACCCTGGTATATTGGTTCATATTATTTCCTGAAGGAGCGGTCCCGATAGGATTAACTCCAGTGAAATGTAATACGGTTGCAGCTGAAGGAGACGATGCACCCCAGTTAATACTAAGAATATTTCTTCCTCCAAAAGTGTAAGTGGTAGTTGTGTTGGAAATAGGATTGGCTGAAGCCAACGCTGCAATAGGAAGTATTGACGGTGCAGTGTTAAGCTGAATAGCACCTAATGTAATACCGGTGCCTGCAGCGGTGCTTCTGGATATGCCACTAAAATCTTCTGATAAGTTATTGATGGCACTACCCGCTATACCTTTTCCGAACACATACCAAACCTCTGCATTTGATGTTTGAATGCCAAGATTTCCGGTTGCAATATTCGTAAACAAATTGTTTAGATTAAGATTGCTTGCGCTACTACTGCCGGTGGTAGACGTTGCTGCATAACTAAACACATCAGACCCGCCTGTATTAACAATCCATTGAGAAAGATTTTGATCACTAAGCCCCCACAAACCAATTAGGGATGCATTTGCAGCAACCAGTAAATTGTGGTTTGATGAGTTAGCTGTCCACGTGTTATTGGTTGCAGCATTGGTTTGGTTGGCAATTGCATAATGTTTACCTGTACCACCAGTTCTGTTGTTGGCAAAAATATTATTACGCAAGTTCATAAACGTACCCATCTCCGTTCCTGTATTGTTACCACGTACAAATGCAAATGATTGCTGACTGCCACTGGCAGCTGTACCGGTTACCACTGCACTATTATTAAATGCATTAACGATAAGCTGATTACTTGAGTTAAATTGCATCCAAATACCATTGAATTGGGTATTGGTTGTTTGCCCATTACCCAGTACCACCTGATTATTGCGTAAGTTAACAGTGGTGTTACCTCCTGCGATTGATATACCCGCTGCAACAGGTGCCGGATTGGTGCTGATTGATGTAGATAAATTATTTATATTATAAACACGGTTTGATTGAATATTGATATCAAAACCCGAAGAAAATAAAATACCAAAAGCGGAGGTTGGCGAATTTCCGGCATCTGTGGCAGCAATATTAAACACAACATTGTTTGCAACGTTACCTGAAACATTATTGTTGTTGCTGTATTGAATGCCAATAATGGAAGCATTGGTGCTTGTATTATTGCTAGAACTTCTTGAATACAGATCTCTAATAGTATTGCCGGTTACGTTAGCCACAGAAGTATTTGCACTAACCTGAATACCCCTCACAAATGTTGAGGCATAATTGGCAACAGCGTCCATATTTGCTATGGTATTATTGGTAATTGCATAACTTGGAGCAAGGTTGGCAGATACAGTTGTGGAAATACCATACAACTGACCAATACCATTTAATCTAATGCTTTGAGAGGTGGATGTACTGCCTATTAAATTATTATTGATGGAAAGCGGATTAGTACCTGATATTAGTATTCCATAGAATGATGAACTTAATCCCGGATTACCAATATTAAATGAACCAATCTGATTGTTATTTAATGCGAGTGTACCGGAAGTTGAAGAATAGATGCCGTAATGAGCAGTATTCGTAGCGTATATGATGCTTCCTGTTCCGGTGCCATTTCCAATAGTATTACCACTGATATTTGCATCTCCGCTAATATGATAAATACCAATAAACTGTGAAGATGAAGAAGGATTGTTATAATTGATATTTCTGATGGTATTATTAGTAATATTTGAAATTACCCCAGATCTGAAAGATCCATAAATTGCATAAAAAGAACCGGTATTGGCTTTTGTCCAGGCTACTCCTCCACAATTGGCAGCAGAACCCCCAATAAAATTACCGATTACACTGGCATTACCGCAATAACTTGACGAATTAATCAATATTGGGTAGAAGGTATTGCCAATCGGCTGATTGCTAATATTATTATAAAAACTGTTACCAATAATCCGGCAATTATCTCCGGTGTATGTGTTAAAATAAACACCATAGTTATTAAAGTTCGCAATTTCATTATTGGTAATAACCAATGTGTTGTTTAGCGCCAAAGGACTTAACAACCCATTTGAATGAATTAGGGTTGCAGGTACACCGGATGGTGACGCTAAACTGGTATTATTCCTGATGATACAACCATTAATTGTATCGAAAGAATTTCCAACTGTTCCTGCATTAACAATAAAATTAATTACTCCAACGATTGTTGATGTAGGTGCGCCCTCAATGATACAATTATTGATACTTACGCCAAAGGTTGCATTCTGCATTTCAATGGTGGCTGCATTTCCTGAATTTCGAATGATCAGGAGCCTGTCGTTTGCATTTCCTCCGCTTGGCACTCCATTCATTTTAACCCTATCGGCTCCATTTAAACGAATTAGTGCAGTAGTGGTATTACCTGAAATTAATCTTGGAGAAGTTGTTCCGGCATTTGGTCTTATATTTAAGTTATAGCCTCCTGCTCCATCTTCTGCAAACTGACCAAGAATAATTGTTCCCGGCTCAGTTATATCTGAAGTAATCTCTGCAGTTATATTGCCTCCCAATGTTCTTGAATTAATAAATTCAAAGAAACCACCTACACCGGTTAGCGTAGGGTAGGTTTGACCTACACCAACCTGAAATACACTGTTTGCAGGAATAACAGGCAAGAAATTATAGGTGTTTGGCCTAACTGGATGAGAAACAACGTTTGAAACTGAGGTTGCAATAGCATAAGGTTCTGATGAAATAACATTACCTGCATTGTCTTGTGCCAGTACATAATACCTAATGGTATCACTATTGGATAATGGTAGCATTGGTGTGTAATCTATGCTAAACTGTGCTGTGACATTGGTTGCACTTCCAGTTAGAGTAATAGCTGAAGCACTAAACCAATTTATAGCATCTTTTGAGTACCAGATTACCGGCCTGTTAGCACCAGACATAGGTATGCCATTATTATCTCTGATAATTACATTAGCTAAAGTTCTTGTACCTGTTAAAGTTCCCGTATTGGTTAATGGTGTAAAGGTAATAACCGGAGGGAAAACATCAGGAGACTGTGTAAAGTTGCCTGCGTGTGCTCCAATGTCAGAAGGTGTAAGTGCACTTCGGTTGTTGCCAAAATAATCAGTTAAAACAGCTGTTAAATTGGGATCTCCACTACGCTCAGCAGGGTTACTAGTTTGTAATTCAAGAGATGCTAAATCGGCTGTGCCTAAAAAATTGGTATTAAAATTAGGGTCACCGTATGCGCTGGCCATATCTTGGCGAGACCAGTCTTTCCATCCTGCAGCACCGCTTAAAGAAGGATATGACCTTATATTGGTGCCTACTACCACACCGCCAGTCCCAGGTGTAAAGAATAAATTAAAATTAGAAATAAATCGTACGGTATCTATAGTCTTCAGGCCATAGTGTATGCTGGTTGCTGTTCCTCCGTTTGAAGCAATATTTGCAATGATATTGTTTCTGATTTCAGATATTTGTGCGGTAGTGACAGCAGAAGTAAATTCAATTGCAGCCGTACTAAGTGATCCACTGGAAGGTGAACCTGCAACCAATACAGAATTGTTGTATAAATAAACTTGTGTAGTAGCGTTGATGTGAATACCTCTGATTAATCTTGGATCGGTGTATTGGCTGCCAGCAGAGTCTACCCCCATTCTTATCATATTATTGGTGTAGGTTGCAAAACCGGAATGCAATATGCCGGTAAGTATGGGGGAGCCGCTTGTAGCTGCGGAACTGATGCTATGCACGAAATTTCTATCTACGATAGAGTTATTACCCGTAAGAGAAGTACTTGTAGTGAAATGAATACCTGTAACAGAACTACCGGATGTATTGAGATGCTTTAAGGTATGCACCAAATTTGACCTCATAATTTGATTTACGGCACTGCTGTTATTAAAAATACCTATAAGGCTTGCTGATGTAGTAGTGCCTATAGCAGTTGACGTTGAATTTAAATTCCTAACGGTATTGCCTACAATATTACCAATAGCAAGAGTTGTACCAGCAAAATAAATCCCCATCATCTGCAAACCTGAGGTACCTGTATACCACATGCTATCAATTAAATTGTTATTCAGATTATAAGTGCCCGTTGTGGTAGCAGAATTCATAATACCGCACATGCCTATTGCAGTTGAGGCTGTAGTTACGTTGGTACTTCTTGAGGCCATTCCTTTAACTGTATTGCCTGTAATACTAGCAACACCGGAAGCATTTAAAATACCTACCATAGCATGCGAAGCAGTATTATTCATATTAATTAACTCCTGCACCGTATTATTTGCTATTGTAATAGAAGTACTGCCTGATCCACAGTAAATACCTTGTATGGCTGCAGCAGTAGAGGTTCCTGTATTGGTTGAATTAACATATAACCCCTTCACAATATTTCCGGTTATAATATTATTGTTAGAAAACCCATTAAATACCTGAATACCTGTAAGCATGGCAGTTGTTGTTGCAGTACCATTATATCTGATATTATAAATCTGGTTGTTTGTAACAGATATATTTCCGCTTGTTTGAGAATATACGCCATAAGAACGAATGCTTCCAGTTGAAGCGAAATGTATGCTTAGAACCGAATCGATATTTCCAATCCTGTTATTGTTTACATTATAAACCGATGCTGAACCAACTAAAAATATACCATTGTATGAAGCAGAAGTACTTGTCATCCTCAGGTTGGATAGAATATTATTCTGAATGGTTGTGCCGCTGCCCAAACCACTGCTTGCATATATTCCATAATGAATACTGGTAGTGGTTAGAAACGGCAAACCTCCTGCTAGAGGTGCTGTTCCTCCCATAAAGTTTCCTGAAATAATATTGTTATCAGAAAATTGACCCGGATTGAAGAGTATATAGTAATTCAAACCGAGATTTAAAACTCCGTTATTATGATAGAAATGATTGCCTAAAATATTAAACGAATTGCCATTACCTGACATGATGTTTATGCCTGCACCTGTGCAGTTTATTACTTGATTATTTGCAAATCGAATATTGGAGTTTAACCTTGGACTGGAACCTATTACATAAAACCCTGTTGCTGGTAAAAATGTAGCAACCGAAGTTAAATCTTGTCTGAGGATACAATTTTCAATGGTTACATTATAAACACCCGTATTATAGATAGCTGAAGAATTAAGGATAGATAATATTCCATTAGAAGCAGTTCTTGATTCTAATATCACATTCATAATAGAATCTGTATTGCTGGCATTAGATAATCCTAGAGCCGGAGTAATGGTTGAGTTTGAGCGAATAATTAAAAAGGTATCTGCAGCAGTTGGCGCAGTAATACTTGATGGATAACCTAAAATATTAACCCTAGAAACCCCATTATCTAACCTAATCATACCATTGGTATAAAAGGTATTACCGCTTATTATGCGCTGAGTTGCGCTTTGCGGCCTAATGGTGAGCGTATAACCACCTGCTCCAATTTCATTCCATGCATTCAAAGAAAATGCTCCGGTTTCGGTAATATCACTAATAATTTGTGCTGTAGTATTGCCTTGCAATACCGAACGGCTAATGGCATCAAACAATCCTCCTGTTCCTGTAAGTGATGTATAGGTGCCGCCTGTTCCAACAGTTACGGTGGTAGGGATTGGATCGGTAATAGAATAACTAGCCGGAGCACTCGGGAATGTAACTATATTACCAACTGAAGTTGCAGCATACATTGGGTTTGATGCAAAATTATTGTTGGTACTGTCCTGTGCTGCCACAAAATACTGTATGGCATCATTTACAACCACACCACCCAAAGCTGTATGGTCTATAGTAAATTGCCAAGTGCCGCTTCGTAAGTCACCACTTGTTAATGTGCCGAGACTTGAAGTCCATGCTCCTGCATTTTTCCTGTAATATACCCTAGGTGTGTCAATATTGCTGCGCATACCATAACGATCATAGATGGTAGCATTGAGCACCCTGCTTGGAACAGGTGCAATATTAATAAGGTTGTTAAAATTAATACCCGGGGAAACGCTATCAATGGTTAGGGTACCTGCCGATGCATCAGCACCAATATCTGCATCATTCCAGCTCGTTCTGGTATTGCCATCAAAGTCTGTGGCAACGTTAGTAAGCACCGAGCTATCGCCTTGAGCTTCGGCAGCATTGGTAGAAGAAAGATGCAAATCTACTGTATTGAAGTCGCCTGTTGGATTAACCAAACCTGGGTTAATAGATGCAGAATTTACATCTGTTAATGAACCCAGTTTAAAGTTCTCCATCGTTATCCTGTTTGTACTATTGGCTAAACCAATAAAAGAGGTGGCTGAAGGAGTAATGTTAAATATATTGTGATTAGACCTCACATTTGTAGTAAATGATGAGTATCTTACTGCAAAATGTGTACCTGTTGAAGGAGAGTTGGTTACTGAATAGTTTGTGAAAATATTATTTCTTATATCACAAAATCCAGGTGCAGAGTAGCTGCTCAAATGCTCATATGCTGCGGTTGTCTGTGATCCCGTAGTATTTGGATTCTGATCAATAACAATAGTATTATGGTTTATCCTATGCACCAGCGTACCTCCGGTTTGAATAACTATACCACGCAAATTTATTGGCCTTGTTAATCGAGTACCGGATGAGTCTCTACCTAACCTAATCATATTATTATACAAGTTTACATTACCTGAAACAACAGTAATACCATAAATATTAAAACTTGAAGAAGGTGTTGGGAAACCAATAGTACCTGCACCAAAACTATGAATAAAGTTATTGTTTACTGAGTTTACGTTACCTGTTAATGAACTTGAACCGGAAAAATAAATTCCCATAATGCCACTGTTGGCATTGGTTTCATCATAGCAGGTAAGTGAATGTATGGTATTGTTATTTATAGTTTGATTGGCAAAAGAGGTATTGAGTAAAATACCTGTTATGGCTAAACCGGTTGAGGTGCTATAGCCTCTGTTTCTTAAGTTTCGTATAGTATTATTATTGATGATTGCAGAATTATTAGAATTATAAATGATACCTAAAACCTGGGTTGAAGCGTCTGCACGGTTATCGTAGTTAAAGAGTATGTTGTTATTAATTGTGTGTAATGAGTTTGCTGCAACACAAATACCGATAATGGATGAAGATGTTAAAGTGTTCGTATTGGTGCTGTTTACATAAATATTACTTATGGTATTATTTAAGATACTTGCTGCACCGCTCCCTGAAAATAGGCCAATGGTACTAGTAGCACCATTGGTAGGCATATTCAAGTTATCTATGGTATTACCGGAAAGGGTATTTCCATTTCCTGTTGCTTGCATATTAATACCCACCAAATTTGCTGAGGTGGAGGTTCCCAGGCCTGCATTAAAATTCCATAAATTTCTGATGGTATTGTTATTGATGGTATGTATACCGGAATTAATTACCACTATTCCATTTACCCTTGTTGCAGATGTAATAGTAGAATAATTCACAATAGAGTCGTTTACTCCTGAACCGCCAATGGTATTGTTATTGATATTTATTGAACTGCTGGTATGAGAAGATGCAATACCCATAACGGCACAAGAAGTGGTAGAACCGGTAGCATCTGAACGAACTGAAAAGCCGGCAATAGTATTGTTGTTTACATTTACATTACCTGTGCTGCTTTGAGTTAATATACCTCTTACAATTAAACTGGTAGGTGCATTGGTTGACCTCCTAGCCGTTATAGACCTAACACTGTTGCCGTTTATGGTTTGATCGTTGGTTGATGAACAAGTTATGCCGTTTAGATTTGCATTGCCGTAAAAGGTAATATTATTTGTATCAGCTTCCATTCCAATGATATTGTTCAATACCTGAATAGTTCCCTGACCGTGAGAAATCATGTTAAACCCTGCGGTGGTGGTTGGGTTATTAAACCTAAAATTCCTTATTACGTTATTGCTAACCGTGGTTCCTGTACCTGCGCCACTATTCACCACAATACCATTAAATATGGCAGTGGCCCCCACTCCAAACTCCCAACGTGGCAACGCAGGTGTAGCAGCAATGCTCCCTGTAAAAGCGGCTTGCCCTCCAATATAGTTACCGCTAATTAAATTATTATTTGAACCTGAAGATTGGTTTGGTATAAAATTAATACAATTCATGGTGGTAGCCGGAACGGTAACCATTGTATCATAGAAACTATTTCCTCTGATCCGGAAATTACCGCCATTACCCCATGTTGATGCTGTAGTGGTAACATGAATACCATTGATGGTAAAACCCTGAAACCAATTGCTATCCATATCTATGTTGTTGTTCTGTGCGGTGATGCTTTGGCCATCTGAAACCAGGCCTTGCGAATATGGACGGCCTTGTGATCTGGCAAAGAGGTTATTAAAAATAACGATGCTGTCATTACCAAACGGAACAGCCTTATTGGTACCTCCGATATGCACCAAACCCCAAGAAGGGTTTGTGGTAATTGATGTAGTATTATTAGCACCTCTAACGACTACATTTCTTAATGAACTGCTAATTGCATCATTATAAAAACGTACCACACTTGCCGATGTTGAAATACTGAGGTTCTCAATGGATATATTCCTTCCATTATCATTAACATTTCTTCTGCCATCAATACTAAAATTACGGCAACCATCTATATTAATAATTGCAGTGCTTAAACTATCAATAATTAAAGGATTTGCAGTGCTTGAAGGACGAATGGTAACCGGGAAATTAATGTTGCTGAATGTAGCAGGGAAATTTTCTCCTGTTGCTCTGTTGTACAAATCATCAATAAGGGTAAAATTTATTGGTCCATTCACACCGGCTGAAGCACATAAGTTTGCAGCTGCAGTAATGGTGGGAAAATCTCCCGTTGCTCCAATCGTAAAATTACCACTCAAAGGGGAGCGAATGGAAATTGATGCTGTATCATTTACATTAACTGTATCACTTTGCCCATTGGGCTGAGATGTCCATGCTCTAATATTATAAGTTATATTATTAACAAAATTTACATTTCCTAAGTTAATATTTGCAAACGCACTGCCTGCACCACCAATAGTGTCAAGGAGACTAGTAAATGCCACAGGGGTTTGCGTTACACCATTTACCGACCAGTTAACGTTAACATTATTAATTTGATTAAGCCCCCAATTTCTTATTCTGGCATAAACAGGTCTGTTACCTGCTGCATATGGAGCAATTGAATCTATTGATACCACCCCGGCATCATTGCTGCCTGCTGGAGCAACATCAATACCACAATTAAAAAGTTCTTGGCCTTGACCTGAATATGCCATTACACAACCACTCAAATTCCAGGTTCTGCGAAAACCTGTGCGACCTACATTGGTTACTGTAAAAGCCCCACCAGAAGAACCACATTGGGTAATTTCTATTATAAGGCTTAACGAAGGATCATATCTGAATGGAGTTTGTAAAGTAAATAACATCCAGCCGGCAGCTGTGGATGTTTGTGTAAAGGTTGAATTAAAAACCGGGGTCAGAGCTCCGGTATATATGGATGTTGTAGGCAATGTTGTAACAGCGGCTTGACCCATGCTAATGGTTAGATTCTGCCAGGTTGTAGTTACATTGGCTGTTCCCTGCACGTAGAATCTAGTAATAAAGCCTCCTGTTGCACCAGTGAATTCACCGGGAGCAACCAATGATTGCATTGATTTTCCTGCAGCTTGGTTAAAAGGAAAACTATTAGCTGGAGCGTTGATATTACCTGTAAAAAATTGGGGAGTGGCTTGAGCATTTGCAGAGTTACTCATCAATGAAATAAAACAAAATAGCCAAATTAGTTGAACTATTTGTTTAGTAAAAATGTAAAGTTGCTTCTTCATAATATAATCAATTTATGTTTATAAACCTGTTAACTGAAGTTCAAGTTGTATAATTTAAAATACAAAAACAAGCTTTTTAAGGATTTATTAAGGATATTCTTATATTTACTGGCCTCCAGCGCAGAAAAAATAATTGAGTTGATCTTATTAGGAGTGGCTGCAACCAAAAGCCGCTGAACTGCGTTCTGCACTTTTTTATTTGCTCCGAAGCAGAATGCATTTGGGGATTAACTCCGTTGATCCCATTTGGGGTGGCTTCAACCAAAAGTCGCTGAACTGCGTTCTGCACTTTTTTATTTGCTCCGCAGAGCAATGTATTTGGGGATTAACTCCGTTGATCCCGTTGGGGGTGGCTGCAACCAAAAGCCGCTGAACTGCGTTCTGCACTTTTTTATTTGCTCCGCAGGCTGCAAACAAGTTTGCGCTGCTGCACAAATAAAAAAGTCGCCCCTTTAGGGGCGACTTTTAGTTGGCGGAGAGAGAGGGATTCGAACCCCCGGACCTGTTACAGTCAATGGTTTTCAAGACCACCGCATTCGACCACTCTGCCATCTCTCCGGGTGCAAAAGTAAGTGGCGGCTCCAATTCTGCAAAAAAAAATTGAATTATGCCGTTCAAGTCTTCATTCATAACACTTTGCAATTTACCTTTGTCTCCCCTCTTATGAATTTATCACTGCTTCAAACCCTTGACCATTCGCACACCATCTACGTGCCTGAATTGGATGAAACCTATCATTCTCGGAATGGTGCCATACAAGAAGCGTTGCATGTGTATATACAAATGGGCCTCATGGAGGCTGCTCAAAAAAAATCTTCCATTCAAATACTGGAAATTGGATTTGGAACCGGACTCAATGCCTGGCTAACACTGCTGGAGGCGCAAAGCAAAAATCTTCAAATCAACTATCATGCTATAGAGCCGTTTCCTCTACCTGAAACGCTCATCAACAATCTTAACTATACCCAAAATGCTTCAGCTGAGGCTTCAGCAATTTTCCAACAAATGCATCTGGCCAATTGGGAACAAGCTGTTCAAATTACCCCTGAATTCTCGCTACTAAAGATTAAAAATACCCTTGAAGATTTTATCCCTTCCACAAAATACGACCTCATTTATTTTGATGCTTTTGGGCCTGATAAGCAACCCGTGCTTTGGCAGCCTGATAACCTCACTAAATTATATTTGTGTTTAAACAATGGCGGCATCTGGGTAACCTATGCATCAAAAGGAGAAGTGAAAAGAAATTTAAAACAAATAGGATTTGATGTGCAGCGTCTGCCCGGACCTCCCATGAAAAGACATATGCTCAGAGCTGTTAAATCGTATGCATAAAGATATTCTTATAGTAGGCCGCGGACTTGCAGGAACACTGCTAAGTTACTTTTGTAAGTTGCAAGGAAAGTCATATCTGATTATTGATCAATCGTCACCTGGAGAAGCAAGTAGCATTGCAGCCGGTATGTTTACTCCTATTAGTGGCAAACGAATGGCCAAAAGCTGGATGGCCGAAACTCTAATTCCTTTCGCCACCCAAACTTATATAGCAATTGAGAAATTGCTCGAAACTAAATTGCTGCACAACCAACAGATCTACCAGGTATTTTCATCCATTAAAGAGCAAAATGATTTTGCTGCAAGGCTTGATCAAGCAGATTTTGCTTCATATCTCAACCCACATCCACTACCCTATCCTCATGCAGTTGAGCCTTTTGGGGCCTTTGAGGTAAATCAGAGTGGCTGGGTAAATCTGCCTGCTATGCTCAGTGGATTTGAGCAATTATTGTTGCAGGAAGATTCCCTCGAGAATGAAGCATTTAATCATCAAGCCCTGAATATTGAAAATAATCAATGGCATTATGCGCAATACACTTTTGGTAATGTAGCTTTTTGCGAAGGACACCAATACCGCCACAATCCTTATTTTAATTTCATACCTTACACCCCTACCAAAGGCGAAGTGCTAACCATACGCTGCAATGGACTTGAAACAGAACGCATCATTAAAAAAGGCCTTTACCTCGTTTCAATTGGCAATGATTGCTACAAAGCAGGTGCAACCTATGATTATATCCATACGCAGCATCCCAATCCTACGCCACAGGGCTTAGATGAACTTGTAGAGAAGTTAAGAACCATCACGAATTTGCCTTTTGAAGTAATCAAACATGAGTCTGGCATCAGGCCCACTGCAAAAGACCGCAGACCCATTGCAGGCGAACATCCGCAACATAAAAATTTATATATATTAAATGGCTTGGGAACGAAAGGCGTAATGGTCGGGCCATGGGTTGCCCACAAATTGGTGAAAAACATTTTTGATAAGGAACCTTTGATACCTGAAATTCGGGTTTCAAGATTTATCTGATATGTTGAAATGGAGCGCTAACCCAATTAGGCTGGATTTAAAATATACGTGGAAATTATCACGTAATGCCACCGATTATAAAATCAATACCATAATCACGGTTACCGATGGCCAATACACCGGTAAGGGTGAGGTAGCTCCCAATATCAGATACCAGGAAACACCGGAACGTGTAATGCAGGAGTTTGAATTGTTTAACGCAAAGCATCCTGCCCAAATAAAAGACATTAATGATTTAACAGCACTGTTAAACGAATTGAAACCCTGCAATGCGTTCAGATTTGGTATTGAGTCGGCATATATTCATTACTGGTGTGCCAAACATCAACAAACAGTTTCAGACTATTTAGGAGTTCAATTACCACCGCCTCTTGCTACAGCTTTCTCACTGCCCATTATGAAAACAACAGCCATTGCAGATTTTTTTAGTAATTATCAACTCTCCAGATTTGATAAGATTAAAATAAAGGTAAACGCAGAACAGGCTCATGATTTGTTGAATGCCTTAACCGCAGTGTGCAATAAACCTTTAATAATAGATGCCAATGAAGGCTGGAAAGACCCAGAGGAGCTAATCCGCTTTCTGGAAACATTAAAGCCCTACCCCATTGAAATGATTGAACAACCCATGCCGGCTGCTATGGATGAAGCTTATACCCACGTTAAAAAACACAGCCCTTTTAAGCTTTTTGCTGACGAGAGTGTTTGCGCTGAGGCCAATTTTGAACAACTCAAACTCAGATTTGATGGCATTAATATGAAACTGATGAAAGCCGGAGGCTACCTCAATGGATTATATTTATTAAAGGAAGCCCGCAGACATGGAATGAAAACCATGGTGGGCTGCATGGTTGAAACTTCTCTTGGTATTTCGAGCGCCATGCAATTGTGTAACAATATTAATATTGTAGACCTAGACGGATTTCTGATAATTAAAGACGAGCCATTTAATTTGGTAAAAGAAGAAGCAGGTAAACTTAGTTTTGCCTAACCTATTTTTTCTGCAACTCACGGGTGTATACATCTATCCATTGTTTTGCATTCATCTTTTTAAATAATTCACCAATCAAGGTATACGGTATTTCGTCAGGCTTTTTAAATCGGATGCAACTTTTACCCATATCTAATTTAGCAGCGCTGTGTTTAGGATATTCTTTCACAAACCAATCCATCAACTGCTTATCTGCATACAAGCCCATATGATAAAGTGAGATACCTGCCTTTTGAGAAGCCACACTAACAAATGGAAGTGGCAACTTAGGATTGCAATGGTATCCGGCAGGGAAAACACGGTGAGGCACTACCCAGCCAATTATGCCGTAACTCATTTCTTCTTTTATTTCTTTACCCAGAAAATTCCTGGCAAGTTTACGCAACTCCTGTAAAGCCTTGCTTCTATCTTCAGGCAATGTTGCCAAATATTCTTCAACGGTATTCAACGCAGATTTCATCTTTATTTTTTTCTTCGATATTAATTAAATTCTTAACCGGATGCATAAACATTTCCGGCATGAATGGCTAAATATTACATTTGCTAATCATTCCTCAATCACACACCATGCATAAAATAGATATACACGCGCATATTTTACCTGAACAAATTCCAAACCTGAAGGAAAAATATGGCTATGGCGATGACTTTATTTACCTTGACCACTATGAGCCCGGCAAAGCCAATATGATGAAGGCAGATGGTACATTTTTTAGAGCCATTGATAGTTTATGCTGGGACCCTGAGGCCATTATCCGCCATATGGATAAGCAGGAGGTACAACTGATGGCCTTATCTACCATTCCGGTATTGTTTTACTATTGGGCCAAACCGGAACATACCCATGAATGGAGCAAATACATAAACAATCACTTGGCTGAGGTGCAGAGCAACAACCCTAAACGTTTTGTTGGCATAGGAACACTACCCATGCAGGATATTAAGCTTGCTGTGGAAGAATTAACCCGCTGTAAGCATGAATTAAATTTACCTGGTGTAGAAATTGCCACAAATATTTTGGGAAAAAACCTGGATGACGAATCATTCCTTCCGTTTTATGAAGCTGCCGAAAAGTTAGGCATGTGCATTTTTGTACACCCGTGGGATATGATGGGTCAGGATAAAATGAAGAAGTATTGGTTGCCTTGGCTAGTGGGCATGCCGGCCGAAAGTTCAAGAGCTATTTGCAGCATGATTTTTGGCGGTATTTTTGATAAATTTCCTAAACTCAGAATCATGTTTGCACATGGTGGCGGCTGCTTTCCTCACACCATTGGCAGGATAAGCCACGGATATCATGCAAGACCCGATCTATGTAATATTAATGATGTAGACGATCCGCGCTCCTATGTAAAGAAATTTTTTATTGACTCGCTGGTGCATGATGAAGAAGCCTTTTTATACAACCTTAAATTATTTGGTGCCGATAGAATTGCTTTAGGGAGCGATTTCCCTTTTCCTCTGGGAGATTTAGAACATGGAAAATTTATTGAGATGATGAAGCAACTGGATGAGGCAACCAAAGAACAGATACTGAATAAAACAGCCCGCGAGTGGCTTGGTATTTAAGGCTAACTACTTTTTCTTTAAGTCATCACGTTTCCACGCATTAAAAAACTGACTCCACGCAAACGGATCGAACAATCGTTGCGGTGGTAACTGACCGCTGTAATAATATCTGCTAGCCGATTGGGAAGCAGCATAGCGCTGATTTTCTCTTGCATCCATAATCATGCTGGAGCCAAACGTGGTAAGTGTTTTTCTTTTTAGGTTATTTCTGGCAAGGGTTCCATAAGTATCCGGAATATTGGCTTTAACAAAATAGTAGTTAAACTCTTCAGGTGTTGGCCAGGCATGTATCACCGTTTCAGGCAATAACACCGAATCCTCAGCCATTGGTTGAACAATAGAATAGCGTGATGCAGTTAGATTTTTCGGCACCACATAAATAGCATCCTTCATACCGATAAACGTAAACAAAACGGTATCAGCTTTTCTTACCACAAAAGAAAAAAAACCATCAGCATCAGTAAAAGTACCTTTGTTTAACCCTTTAATACGAACCGAAACAAAAGGCAAGCCTTGCAAACTGTCTGCACTTACAACTACACCGGAAAGCTGCAGTAAATCATCATCAGCCTGCGCCTGTGCTGACGGAATAAAGTAAACAAACGAACAAAATAGAAATAGATAAAACGCCTTTTTCATTACAAAAATACTCCTGCAAGAATACACAATAATACAACGATTGGAGAAGGAATTTTGGTAGTTAAAAGTAAAAATAATGTCCCAAGTAAAATGAGCATATTCATTTGATTTACCTCTACCGGCTGAAACAACAAATAGGCTGAAGCAATAACTAGTCCGGCAGAAGTTGCATTAATACCCTCAATGGCATTTTTAACAGGAGAAAATACTTTAATCTGATTCCAGATGGGATATACAAAGAAGATGAGTAAAATTCCGGGTAAGAAAATGGCAATTGTACCCACAGTGCTGCCAAACAGCATGCCCCAAACTCCTGAATCTTTTAGAATGAGTGCTCCTGTGTAAGAAGAAATACTGAAAACAGGTCCGGGCACGGCCTGTAACATACCTACCCCAGCCAAGAACTCGTGTGCAGTTATATATTGCTTAAACTCAACAAACTGATTATACATCATGGGGATGAGCACATGTCCGCCACCAAAAACGATACTTCCGTAACGATATGTATTCTCAAATAATAGAAATATTTTTTGATGAGTGAGTCCACCTAACAAAGCTGCGCATATAAAAATTGTAAAAAATAAAAGCAGGTTGCTCCAATTCTCAATTTTAACAGGCCTAACATCCGCATAGTTAGTGCGCTTAAATAAGGTTGAAGCCAAACCGCCTACGATTAGCAGTAGCGGAAATATGTAAGGAGATGGAAAAAAAATGGCAAAAATGGATGCTAATGCCATTAGTCCCCAGTGATGCAAACGGTGAATGAATAATTCTTTGATTTTATATGCAGCATATATGATAAATCCAACCGCCATAGGTTGTATATATTGTAAAAAGGTTAATCGTGGACTATCAAGCGAAAGGCGATTGATAATAAATGCAAAACAAGCCATGATGGCGCATGCCGGAAAAACCCAAACAGCAAGTGTAAGAAAGGCAAGAATAGGTCCACCTTTTTTAAACCCGATAGCTGTGATGGTTTGTGTTGACGTAGGCCCGGGCAACATGCTGCATAAGGAGTTTAGTTCCTTTAATTCTTCTTCAGTGAGGTAGCCGCGTTCACGTACTAACTTTTTATGAATCTGCACAAAATGAATCTGTGGCCCTCCAAATGCCGTGATGGCGAGCAAAAAAATATCAAGCAAATAAATGCCTATTCTGAATTGTTTTATTTGCCCTTTTTTCATTTATCTGATTCGAATTTAATGAAAATTAGGCTAAGCTAACATTTAATCCTTAACAAACCTTTTACAATGATTGCTGAACTTACGTAAGCATTGTTTGCTATCAGTTAAATCCCCCTTATTTCTTCTTTTTTTCAGGGGCTGGCTTGTATTCAGGATGAGCCTTAATTTCTGCCATTAGCTTTTCATTATTTTTTACATAAGTATCATTGTTATCAGCTTTGGCTAATTCCATTGATTTTTGGCTGGTTGCTATGGCACCATTAAAATCTTTCATTGCCTTCTGTATTTTAGCTTTTAGCAACAACACCCAATACGCTTGTGGATTGGCATCTGCAGCCTTGCTTACCCAATCAAGTGCTTTTTTCAGGTCTTTACCATTTTCATAATAATAGTTGGCTGCACCATAGTAAGGTCTGGTATCCTTACCCATAGTCTCTTCAATAGATTTTGAAATTCGTGCATCATAATCCGCTATTATGTTTAAACTAATCAAGGTGTTTTCCCATTTCAACTCAATATCACAAGCATTATTTCTGATATCCGAAACCTCAATAGTAAAGGTTTCAACGGTAGAGGAACTTTTACCTGACTTAACCGTTAAACGGGCTACATCATTTTCTTTTTTATAGGAATCTTCATCATTAACATTTAAATCCTTGGTTAAAATAACTGTCCATTCATTCTCTCCGGGATAAGTAAGCAAGCCATATTTACCCGCTTTAACTTCTGAACCATTAATTTTAACATCTTCACCAAAACTAATGGTGGTAGCTGCGTTGGCACCGGTTCTCCAGAATTTGCCATAAGGAACCACATCACCAAAAATTTTTCTACCCTTGATGCTTGGACGAGAGTAGCTGATTTCAATTTTGGATGTAGCAAAATTTTGTGTAACCGTAGCCAACGGACTAGGCTGCGGAAAAGGGATGCTTTGAGCAATGGCAGCTGTACCCATTACAAAAGCTGCATAAAGTGACGTGATTTTTTTCATATAATTATTGGATTAAATGTTAAGAAAGATAAAACCTGAACAAGTTATTCTAAGTATGGTTTTACAAGCAAGGTGTTCTTCCTCCGTCAACCGGAAGGTTAATGCCTGTTATATATGCTGCATACTCACTTGCCAGGAATGCCGCAGCATATGCTGTTTCTTCAGGCGATGCAAAACGTCCCAACGGGATCTCATCAGTCATTTCCTTATTCACCTCATCAATAGAATGATTTTGCTTAGTGGCCTTACCTTCAATAATTTGCTTTAACCTATCAGTTGCCGTTGCTCCCGGTAAAACATTATTCACTGTAATGCCATATGGGCCTAACTCATTGGCAAGCGTTTTAGCCCAGTTGCCCACTGCTCCTCTTATGGTATTGCTAACACCTAAACCTTTAAGCGGTACTTTTACCGATGTGGAGATAATATTGATGATGCGACCATAACCACTGGCCCGCATGCCATCCATCAAGGCCTGAGTAAGCACCTGATTACACAAAAGATGATTGGTAAATGCAGCTACATACTCATGCAATTCCGCATCAATAGCTAAACCTGCCGGAGGGCCACCTGTATTGTTAACCAAAATATGATATACTTTTGGTTCATGCACTTTTTGCAGCACTTTTTCTTTTAACTCTTCCGGCTTTGAAAAATCAGCTGCAATAAAATCATGCTTTTGTCCCATTGATGTATCAAGGTCGCGGATAATTCTTTCCAACAAGGCTCCGTTTCTGGCAACCAATGTTACGTTTGCTCCTAATTTCGCATAGAGCATGGCAATGGAATTACCTATTCCCTTGGTGCTGCCGCATACCATTGCATTTTTGCCGGTTAGATTAATTTGCATGGATTATAAATATTGGTTGAATATAGTTTCTAATTTTACCTTTTTCAAAATTTTCTGTCCGGTTTCACCGGAAGCAATTAATCTTCCGCTAATATTTGCTTCGAAAGTACATATTAATTGATTTTCTATTAGGTCTTTATAGGTAGCCGTAAACAATACCTCCTGACCAAGCAATGCAGGAGAATGGTGATTGATATACAGAAAAGTCCCAATTCCTTCCTCATCCCCATCTTTCATGTCAAGCACGAATAGACGGCAAACCCACTCTGCATCTCTTCCTAAAGCAAACGTTGCATAAACCGGGTGAACAGCACCAGATTCAAAAACAGCCGTATCTGCTGCTGTTACTTGTTTTACAAAGGTTTTTTTATCTCCGGGTTTGAATGGTGCTTTCATGGCTAAGCCTATTAATCATGCCCCATGCGGGACTGTTTGGTTTCGATATACTTTTTGTTGTGTGTATTGGGCTTAATTTTAATCGGTACATTTTCTACAATTTCTAGTCCGTAACCAATTAAGCCTGCGCGTTTGGTAGGATTATTTGTCATGAGTCGCATTTTGTGCACACCAATATCACGCAAAATTTGGGCTCCAACTCCATAGTCACGCTCGTCTGGTCTAAAACCTAGTTGCACATTGGCATCAACCGTATCCAAACCTTGCTCCTGCAATTTATATGCCTTAAGTTTGTTTATTAAACCAATGCCCCTACCCTCCTGATTGATGTAAATGACAACGCCCTTACCTTCATCTTCAATCATTTCCATGGCTTTATGCAACTGATCACCACAATCGCAGCGCATACTATGAAAAATATCTCCAGTAACACAAGATGAGTGCACTCGCACCAATACAGGTTCTTCAGGTTGCCACTCCCCTTTAATCAATGCCAGATGCTCCTGTCCGGTATCTTTTTGCTGAAAAGCAACCATCTGAAAAGAACCATGATATGTGGGCATATCTACAGAAATAATGCGTTGAATCAATGACTCATTTTGAAGTCTGTATTCAATCAAATCCTTTATGGTAATGAGTTTAAGATTAAATCGCTCTGCAACCTTTATTAAATCAGGAAGCCGTGCCATACTGCCGTCTTCATTTAAAATTTCAACGATGCAACCTGCAGGTTCAAATCCTGCAAGTGTTGCAAGATCAATTGCAGCTTCTGTATGCCCTGCTCTGCGCAAAACACCTCCGGAGTGAGCCTTAAGCGGGAAAATATGTCCGGGTTTACCCAGCTCATCAGGTTTGGTTGCGGGGTCAATTAAAGCCTGCACGGTCTTGGCTCTGTCATGCGCGGAGATTCCCGTAGTGCAACCCTTGCCAAGTAAATCTACAGAAATGGTAAAAGCTGTTTCATGAACGGCATTGTTGTCTTTTACCATTAGGTTTAATCCCAGTTCGGCACAGCGCTGTTCTGTAATCGGGGTACAAATCAATCCGCGGCCATAGGTAGCCATAAAATTAATAACCTCAGGTGTAACATTTCTGGCAGCCGTTAAAAAATCACCTTCATTTTCTCGGTCTTCATCATCTACAACAATAACCATTCGACCATTTTTTATTTCTTCAACAGCCTCTGCTATTGTATTAAATTTAAAATCTTCGCTCATGTATTAAATCCTTATAATAGTTAATGACCGCTGCAGTCACATTTTTGTTTTCATAATTTTCTTCTGCGCATAGTCTGGCATTAACTCCCAGCTGCTTAGAAAAATCTTCATCCTCTAGGCACTTTATAATAGCCAAAGCAAATGAATTGGCATCAGTAGCTTGCAAAAGGTGCGTTTTATCCTTACATTGAATGCCTTGCCAAGCAATGGGGGTGCAAATAACGGTTTTACCCAAGGCCATACCCTCTATGATCTTTACCCTTATGCCACTGCCGGAGAACAAAGGTACAATCAATATTTGTTTGTTTTCCAAAAATGCAGCCGCATCAGGCACTTCACCCGCCATTATCAACTTATTTTCGGAGTAAGAATTAAAAGATTCCGGCATATTTCTTCCTGCAATTTCACATGAAAGGAGTTTAGGGTGATTTTTCACCATCGGCCACACATTTTTAATAAACCAAAGTACTGCTTCCTGATTAGGCATCCACTCCAGTGAACCTATAAAAGCTATGCGACCATTTTGCGCATTGGCAGAGGGCTTTAGCAATTTCAAATCCATACCTGCCGGTGAAACCCTTATTGGTTTGATGCAGCCTAATTCTTTTAATTTTTCTGCATCTTGAGTGGTTACGGTGGTGTAAGCATCAAAAAGTTGTAATGCCTCTATTTCATCTAACCTAATACGATTTGCCAGGTGCATCATATACCATTTACGAATTGGATTGTTGCTACCTGCAGCCAGTTTGTCCCATATTTCAAACTCAATATTATGCTCTCTTAAAACAAGCAGGGCTTTTGTATGAGGCTTAACATACTTTAAATAAGATGCCACAAACAGGCTCTCAAAAATGATCACATCAAATGTTTGGTGTTTGAGCAAAGCAACGAGCAAATCAGCAAATTCCTGCTTATGAAAGCGCTGCATCTGATAGGATGTATCACCTTTCAAGACATTGGCAACAGCATGCAAAGGTTTTATGGATGTATCGCATTCCACTAAATGCCATTGAGCCAACTGCGTTAACTCAGCAGGTAGTTGGCTAACATAATGTTTGCGTGTATTTAGAGCAGCTACTGAAACCTCACAACCGTTTTCTGAATAACCTTTGATGTAATTATAATATCCTAGTGAACCACCGTCTTTCAATGGCCACGGTACCCGATTCATTATTTGCAGAATGCGTAAACTCATGCGCGCCTTTTAAAACTTCTGACTAAATTAACCCAAGCTGATTTATCGAACAAACCGGAATCGTTGGCCGCCTGATAGGTAAGAAATAAACCTACAGGAAACAAAACCATTATAGAAAGCCACATACCCAAGGCAGGGCTGGCTGATTGGGTTTTAGCCATTTTATCACCAGTAAGTGAAACGATATGAAATACCAAATACAGGAGAACTGAAATTACCACAGGCATTCCAAAGCCGCCTTTACGTATAATACTGCCAAAAGGAGCCCCAATAAAAAACATAATGATACATGCTACTGATAAGGTAAACTTTTTATGCCATTCGATTTTGTAACGGATAATCATTTTTTTCGTTTCTCTGGTATCGTTAGATACATAGTCTATGATTGATTTCATAGAGCGTGCATTGCTAAGGGCAAGGGTAATGGCATTTGCTTTATCAGCCGAAAAACTATCTGCTAAGTGTGCCACTGGAATAGCAATTTTTGCTGGCTTAACCTCTTTGTACAAAGAATCATTAATTCTGTAATACATATCAGCGTAGGTATAGGTGTACTTATACTTAGTGCCTAATAAATTGGTTAAAGAATCTATTTTTCCCTGTAACTCTAACACATTAAGCATTTGATAGCCATCCTTAAACAAACTCTCATCCGTGCGATTTAAATTGAATGCATACATATCAAAAACTACTTCTTCCTCTGAAAAAGAAACGCCTAAATGAGGATAGTTCCGATAATAATTACTTTGTCTCTCCATTTCCTCATAACGCCAGCCGTTAAACAAATTGAAAAACATATAACGACCATCTTCACTCATATGCATGGTACCGCTCTGAGCGGTAACTATAACAGGATTTTGAACACCTCCCCTGTTATCATAAATAATAATATCTAATAACTTTCCACTATTTGGCTCTTTACGACCAACACGCATGCTGATACCCTCAATGCCATTGTAAAACACGCCATCTCTTATAAACAATGCAGGCTTTTGCTGTTTAATATCATACAGCAAAGCCCTATATTTTAGAGTAGCTTGCGGAATAAGAACATTAGAAACAAAAAAGCCAAAAAGAGCAAGCATAAAAACGACCATAAACATGGGTTTAAAAATGCGCCAAATAGAAACACCGGCAGCTTTAGCGGCTATAAGCTCATATGTTTCTCCCAGATTCCCGAAAGTCATGATAGAGGAAAGCAGAATAGACAAAGGCAAAGCAAGTGGAATAATACTGGCTGAAAAGAAAAACATCAGTTTAGAGATAACCAGCCAGCCAATACCTTTTCCTGCCAAATCATCAATATAAAGCCAGATGAACTGCATTAGCAGAATAAATATCACCACCAGAAAAGTGGGAATAAAATTTCGAAAAAACTGCTTTGAAATAAGAATACTAAGCTTGTTCAACCTATATTTGATTAAGTTTAAAACGAGATGCGAAAATCGACAATAAATCTAACAAAAAAAGAATTGCTTTTTGCTGCAGATTCCTTTTATCCCATTACCAAGCAAAAAGTTCTCCGAAAAATTTCCGTACTCATGGATGGTGCCGTAAATGATATCTATAAAACTTATCAAAACAATCTACTTTTCTATGAAAATGAAGGATTTATAAAAAAATTAAGCAAGGGAGAAAATTATAAAGAGATGCCCTACTTGGTTATGGATACACCACAAATAAGCGGACCCGGTTTTAAAACATTATTTAGAATTGTATTCTGGTGGGGGCACTATTTTACGCTCAATTATTATGTACATCATTCTGTTATTACAGATATAAAATTGAGGGGTTGGAAAAAAACACACCTTTGCAGCAACATGTCGTGCCTTTGGGAAAACGATTTGGAACGACAAGATTTTATAAGTTTATCTTCTAATAAAAAAATTAGCCCAAAAATGCCAACAGATGTTTCCCATTTGCGTTTGGTGCGCAAAGTAAAGATTGAGAAAGCAGAAAAACTGCATCAAATCGGAATCGAATGGATGGCCGAAGTTTCGGAACGTATAAATATAAAAAAGCCTGAACAATCAGGCTCCTAAAGACATTTTCAGGTCATGCACCTGACTTTCCCATAGTTGCATTGCATTTACCTCATCAGCTGTTTCAACAAAATCAGTTATTACCAATGCCACATCATCTGTAAGTTCATCAATAATTATTTCAAACTCAAAATACTCATCGGGTTTAGAGTCGGCCCACTTAAACTTTATTCCTTTGTTGTTTACTTTCTTAATGAGCTCAGCCACCTGTTCATCTTTCCCCCATTTAAATTTATACTGGTTGTTATATATATCAACATCATCGGCAAACCATTGAGCCAGACCTGAAGGGGTGCTGATACAATTATACACCAAGGTAGGCGATGCTTTGATAGGGAACTCAAGCCTTATTTTTTTCTTTTTATTCATGTAAAAAATCTTTTTTTAAGGTGGTGAATGAGCAAATATATAGTTTTAGTTATTTTATCAAAATAAATAACCTTTTTTTAAAGCACATACAGTTGCTTCTTTAATTAAGTTATCAATCCAGCTAATAGAGCTATTATTTATAACTTGGAATTGGCGATTTTAAATAATGAAGAAACCCCGAAACAACCATATTTAGGCAATGTTCTCTTAATTGCAATCATTTTTCAATCAAAAAATCAAATCGGTAATGCACGTGAGGCAGATGGGGCGGTTGTTTTAAGAAGCTTCCCTTCACATTCAGTTTTTGGCATATTAGGTGCATTTCTTCCTCACTCCAAAACTTACCCATATCATTTTTATTCATGAGAAATTGCTTGAATAGCTGCCAAAGTCGCGACCATGAATGATAGTAAACAAAAAATCTGGCCCTATCGGGTATATCGCCAATGAGTAATTTGCCTCCGGGTTTAAGCATGGGAAGCAAGTTGGCAATAGCTTGCAAACCCTCGTCAAACGACTCCAGGTATTGAAAAGAATAGTATAGATAAATTGCATCGTAATGTTGCGCTCCATTTTGCAACTGATGCTGATTAAGCACATCTGCATTGTAAAAATAAAGATGCGGATAATGATATTTTGCTTGAGCTATCAGGTCTTCAGAGAAATCAACTCCTGTAACTGATGTACAATAGCCGCTTACAAATGAAGTAAGCAAACCATTACCACAGCATACATCAAGTACCTTGTTGGTTTTCTGCAACTGAAGCAATTCAGCAATATGCTCTGCTATTTTTTGCATAGCCTCATCCTGTTTATCAGGCTCTTTGCTAATTCTCCCTACCTGCGTCCATGCATCAGCAGCATTTGCTCGTTTATTCCAAAATTCCTTCCAGTTCACTCTCTAACGTTTTAATACATCAATCAAAAAATAATCTGTCTGGATTTTAAAATCATCCGATAAAATATAGTTAGGCTCTATGAGTTGCCAAGCACGCATGGGTGTAATGGTTTCAAACAGATCTTTTGTAAGAGTGGCTCTAATGGGCATCTCAAAACCTTTTACAATATTGCTCCACCGATATTTTATTTCCATACGTCCGTCTTCCGTATGTTTTAATTCATATTCCAACACAGGCAAACCGGCTTTGTACAAATATTGAGTAAAAAATGGCTTTAGATTCATGCGAGTAGCTTCAGAGAAATAGCGAATAACAGTGGCTGTATTAATGATTTGTTTTTTATACCGAAGAGAAAAATTTCTCAATGCCGAGAACCATAAGGTATCGTTATCTACCACATTACGTAATGTGTGCAGCATCCACGAGCCTTTGTAGTAAATATCATTATCCTTTCTACCATGATAATGTACATCATAAGTTCCAATCATTGGTTCACGGTTTTCAATATTTCGCTTTTGTTCTTTGAGGTATCTAAGTGCTGTTTCTTTTCCCATCATATGCTCTACATATATAGCTTCGGCATAGGTGGTAAAAGATTCATGAATCCACATATCGGCAGGATCTGATGCCGTTATACTATTACCAAACCACTCATGTGCACTTTCATGGATAATAATAAAGTCGAAATCATAGCGATTATTTTCATAGTTATTTCCATAGGCCACACAGCTTTGATGCTCCATTCCCCAGAAAGGTGTTTCAACCAATTTGTAACCATCATCCCAAAACGGATATGAACCAAAGTATTTTTCATAACAGGCCATCATTCCTTTTACTTGCTGAAAATGAACCGATGCTTTTTCTTTGTTTTCTGTTAAAACGTAATAATCCAGCATGAGGGGTTTATCCTTTTGTGTAAACCTGGCTTCATAAGTATCATGCAAATGGGCATAATGACCAATGTTTACACTGATATTATAACTATTAATAGTACTGCCTGTTTTCCAATTGAACTGCTTAAACCCATTGCCGGCATCAAGTACAGAAATCAGCCTTCCATTAGAAACGCCCGTTAACTGTTCAGGCACTATGAGGTGCATCATTACACTGTCGGCCTCATCGCTCCAGTGATCTTTACAAGGCAGCCATAAGCTTGCACCAATTCCTTCGCAAGCAAGACCTACCCAATCGTTTCCGGAAGCATCTTTACTCCAAACAAATCCGCCATCCCAAGGAGCTTTTTTAGCTTCATGCGGTTTACCTGAATAATAAATTTTGAGCTTACGCAGCTGATTCTTTTTTACTGAAAAACCAAAATCGATAAAAGTAAAGCTGCTGTCGCGTGTAAAAGGTAGATGCATATTGCCGTAAACAACACTGTCAATGCGTAGTTTCCAATGCAGATCTATTTGAAGCTTCCTGAAATCATTTTTAGAATAAAAGGTGATATCGTTATGGCCAGATATATATTTTTTATCAGGCTCTACTTTTAAGGTTATTTCATATTGCTTAACATCAATGCAGGTGCGCATGGGGTTGAGTTTGCCATGCAAATAATCATAGCGGGTAAAAGTTTTTTGTTGCCCATAAGCCTGAAAGCCACCCAAAAAAAAACTGAGAATCAAGAATAAAAGCGGTTTCGCATTCATTTTGCCAAATGTAATAGGAAAAAGTATAAACTTGCATGGTCAAAAACCCAATTAATATTTATAAAACATGGCTAACGGAATTTTAAAAGGCAAAACAGGAATAATTTTCGGTGCGCTCAATGATAAATCTATTGCCTGGCAGGTAGCATTAAAAGCCCATGCCGAAGGAGCCCGCTTTGTATTAACCAATGCCCCCATTGCAATGCGCATGGGCGAAATAAACAACCTGGCTGCGGCCTGTGGCAATGCAAAAATAGTTCCTTGTGATGTGAGCAAGAATGAGGACATGGAAAACCTCGTAAACCAGTCGCTTGAAATTTTAGGTGGTAAGATAGATTTTGTGCTTCATTCGGTTGGGATGAGTTTAAACATTAGAAAAGGTAAAGATTACACCAATCTTGATTATAAATTCATGCACGACACCTTGGATATTTCATCCATCAGTTTCCACAGATTGATGCAAACTCTTTGGAACAAAGATGCAATGAAAGACTGGGGATCTATTGTAGCTTTAACCTATATCGGAGCACAACGTGTTTTCCCTGATTACCATGAAATGGGTGATGCGAAGTCATTACTGGAAAGCTATGCACGCAGTTTTGGCTACCGTTTTGGAAAAGATAAAAAGGTGCGTGTAAATACCATTTCACAAAGCCCTACCATGACCACTGCCGGAAGCGGTGTAAAGGGCTTTGGCGATTTCTATGATTATGCCGAAGCGTTATCTCCACTGGGCAATGCAAGTGCTGACGAGTGCGCTGATTATTGCATCTCGCTGTTTAGTGATTATACACGTAAGGTAACCATGCAAAATCTTTTTCATGATGGCGGGTTTAGCTTTACCGGCTTTAGCTATGATGTATTCAAATTGCTAGATAAAAAAGCGGAGTAAGCAGAATAAAAATCTGGAAGGATAGAGACAAATTTACTCTTCAATATCTTTCAAAATGCGCAAAGCTGCAGGGAGGTAGTTGTTTACCCTGTTTGGCAGCACCTTTACCCAACCCAGCGAAAGTCCTTTGTAAGTTACGGTTTGCCAGCCTATGCCATTAAAGCAACTCGTAGGGAGGCTACCTTTTTTAAGGTAAGATTGCGCTTGCTCCAAAGTAAGTTCTGCACGAGGTATATCTGAAGACAAATTCACCGACAAAGCTAATTCATGCGCTGGAATGAGTTGATCATGTTTTAATTCACCCAAACAAATACCAGCTTTAACCAATCTAAGTAGCCCATTTAGTTTATCATAAAATCCGGAAAACTGAACAGGTATAGCTATGAAATCATTGTTCAAAACCGCAATCTGAAATGAATCAGATTCGTTTAGATAGGAAGCCAGCAATGCCTTTTGCTTGGCATTTACCATTGAAGATTTTGTTTTGATAGCTGTTACAGGGTTGCTTTCGCTAGGTTTTCGTAAACAAACTACAAACAGACCTTCACCTTTAACCTTATGCGGCCAAAATCTAAAACCATGATAGGCTGTTTTCTCAATAGGCCAAGAATCGGGAATAGCTATTTCCACCGGTTCAAATCCGTGTTTATCATTGAGCCATTTTATATTGTCTTCATTCTCCTCATGATTGAACGTGCAGGTAGCATAAATAAGCATACCACCGGGTTTTAAGGCAGGTAGCACATCATGTAAGATTCTCTTTTGCCTAGCTGCACAAAGCTCAACATTAGCCTCACTCCACTCATTAATGGCATGTTTATCTTTTCTAAACATACCTTCTCCAGAGCATGGAGCGTCTACGAGAATTACATCAAATAAATGGGTTAGCCTACCCAAATCAGCAGGATCGTTATTGGAAACAAATGTATTGGCCCTGCCCCATTTGTTTACGTTATCCATTAGCGTAAGCACACGTGTGCGGATAATCTCATTACTCAGTAATACATCATCATCATGGAGCAAAGAGGCAATTAATGTGCTTTTTCCACCGGGTGCTGCGCAAACATCCAGCACAGAAACAGGACCACTTAGCTTATTTCGAATTTGCGTATATACATGATGTAAAAACATAGATGAACTTTCCTGCACATAGTAAGCACCTGCGTGAAACAGCGGATCGGCAATAAATGAAGGGCGTTGATTAAGATTAAAAGCCATGTTGCACCAGGGAACTGCATCTGTTTGATCAAATACATCAACAGGCTTAAATGGATTTAAGCGAATACTAACTGCCGGTGGCATTGATAATGCGTCAAAAAAAAATTCAGACTCGTCTTTAAGTTGAGCCTGAATCTTTGATATAAATATTGGAGATAATGTCAGCAAAAGCCTTATAGCGTTTTGCTCACGAAAGTATTAAATTCATGCCTAAGTTCATTGAAAAGCTTTTCATACGTTTCAACTTTATCACGAAGTTCTGAATGATCAATTGCCAGTTTTCGGTCGGTTGCTACCGGATTTTGGGCTTCAATCTCTGCAAACAACCTAGACTCATCATTGATTTCGTGGCAAAGCACATCGTTCACTTCTAATTGCCTGATAAACTGGTTCTGAAAATGCTCGGCCATGCTGGTCACTTCAATACTACTATTATTCTGCACAACCTCAGACAGCCTGTTCAGGTGCGATGCCAAATCGTCTTTGTAAAACATCATTTTTTTTAACCATTCAACCCTATCGGTGTGAAGTTCAGTTACATGTTTTCTTACTTCCATTTTATAATCATTTTAATTTTGGTCTAATTTAAAGCATACAATAGCTAATAAATATGATATGCGTCACTCTTAATATTTTGTTAAATCATGTGCTTACATATTTTTGCTGAAAAAAGAGGCGTTATTTTTACAAACATTATATGAAAAACAGATATTTATTGCTTTTGGCGGTTGTGCTGCTTGCCGGAGTAAAACAATTAAAAGCTTATCAAATAACATTTAAGGTTAAAGGTGGTGCTAATCAAACCTATCTCTTGGGATATTATTACGGAGATAAAACCTATATCAGAGACAGCTCGCGCACAGATGCAACGGGCAAGTGTGTTTTTAAAGGTCGCGATACATTACCAGGTGGTGTATATATTATTGCATCTCAAGATAAACGCTTATTATTTGACTTTGTGGTAAATGAGCAAGAATTTACAATGGAGACAGATACAGCCGATTATATTGGAAGTATGGTTGTAAAAGGCTCACCCGAATGTGCAGCATTTTTTGCATACTCAAAATTTGCCAATGAGAAAGGTAAAAATGGAATGGAGCTGGATAGAAAAATGAAGCAGGCCAAAGCCATGAACGACACTGCAATGTCAAATAAGTATTTAAGAGAATTAAAAGATTTGCAGCAGTTAATGGAAGATTACCGATTAAATGTTATTAAAACCACACCTTCGTTTTTGATTGCAAAAATATTTAGAATCATGCAGGAGATAGATATACCAGAATCCCCGCTAGGGCCTAAAGGTGAAATACTGGATTCCAATTTTCAGTATAACTATTACAAGCAACATTATTTTGATGGGTTTGACTTTACAGACGATCGCATTTCGAGAACACCTGTTTTTCATCCAAAAATTGAGAACTTTATTACCAAACTTACCCTTCAAATACCAGACTCCATTAACGCAGCTGCTGATTTCCTGATAAAGAAAACACTAAAAAGTAAAGACATCAGCAAATGGTGTATTTATTGGATTACCAATCATTATGAAACCTCACAATACATGGGTATGGATGCAGTTTTTGTGCACATGGTTGATGAGTATTATACACGCAAGGAAGTTAGCCATTGGGTTGATGAAACTTTAAGATTTAAAATTACCGACCGTGCAAATACACTTAGAAATACGCTAATTGGCATTAAGGCCCAAAACCTAGTTCTGCCTGATTCTGCTATGAAATATCAGGTGCTTTATAATATTGAGGCAGATTATACCTTGGTGTTGTTCTGGGATCCGCATTGTGGGCGTTGTAAGGAAGAAATACCAAAATTATTAACGCTGTACAAAGAACTTAATCCCAAAAAGACGGTTAGTAAGCAGAAGAAATTCGAGATTTATGCATTGGGCTCTACCACAGATAATGCTGAGTGGAGAAAGTATATCAAGGATAATCAACTCCCCTGGTTAAATGTTCATGACCCTAAGCACGAAAGTGGATACCATAGATTGTATGACATTAATAGTACCCCTGTTTTGTACCTGTTAAATAAAGAAAAAAAGATTATTGCAAAAAGACTCTCTGTAGAGCAACTTAAAGACTTTATTGAAAAAGGTATTCAGTAATTTAATACTTTTGGTTTTATGTTAAAGAAGATACTGCTTGTTGTAAAGCGCGAGTACTTATCAAGAGTAAGGAAGAGATCCTTTTTTATTATGACCATGCTCGCGCCACTTCTAATCGTATTATTTTATGGCCTGATTTTTTATTTTGCATTTAACCGTGATCTGGGAGACACTAAAAAACGTATTTATGTTTCAGACCAAAGCGGTCTATTTATAGGTAAAATTAAAAGTAAGCCTAATCTAGAGTTTTTTTATGGCTTAGTAAATAGTGAGGCAGAAGAATTGAGACTAATAGGATCGGAAGGTTTTTATGCAGTATTAACTATTCCAAAATCAAACTATGATAGTATTCACGGGGCAACTATGGTTTCCAATGATCAGCCAAGTATAACCACTATCAATTACATAGAAAAAGAAATGGAGCAGGTACTTAAGGACTTCAAGCTTAAACAGTACGGTATCGATCAAACAGTTATTAAGAGTATAAATACAACAAATATTAGTATAAAAACCGCAAAAATTACCTCAAAAGGACTCCAATCTAGCAGTGCTGGAGCATCAACTGCCATCGGATATATTTGTGCAATCCTTATCTACTTATTTATTTTTTTATATGGGGTCCAGGTAATGCGTGGGGTAATAGAAGAAAAAACAAACCGTATCGTTGAAATCATAATTTCATCTCTCAAACCATTTGAGTTGATGATGGGAAAAATAGTTGGCATTGCCTTGGTAGGGTTAACTCAATTTGTAATCTGGATACTCATCATTTTTGCTCTCGGAAGTGCAGTTTCAGGCTTTTTGCTATCATCTATGAATCTTCCAACAGAAGCCGGTCAGGCGATGCAGACAACCGGTGCTGAGAATGACTTTAGCAATATTTTGCAAGCACTATCAGGATTTAATTATGGCATGATTGTAACCATGTTTATATTTTATTTTATATCAGGATATTTATTCTATGGATCTCTTTTTGCGGCAATTGGATCTGCCGTTGATAACGAAACCGACACTCAGCAATTTATGATGCCTATTACGCTTCCTCTGGTTTTTGCATTTGTTCTTGCTCAAAGTGTGGTAACCTCTAATCCTAATGGCGCATTGTCTTTCTGGCTTTCAATTATACCACTCACCTCTCCTGTAGTGATGATGGTGCGCATTCCATTTGGTGTGCCTTTATGGGAAGTAATGATTTCAATGGCTGCTATGACTTTAGGTTTTGTGTTTACCGTTTGGATAGCCGGACGGATTTACCGGGTTGGTATATTAATGTATGGTAAAAAGCCAAGTTACAAAGAGTTGGGTAAATGGCTATTTTATAAAGAATAGGTAAACTTATATAGTATGAATTACTGGCTAATTAAATCTGAACCTTTTAAATACAGTTGGGAGCAATTCCAAAAAGATAAAAAAACCGTGTGGGATGGTGTAAGAAACTATGCCGCACGCAACAACCTGCGTGCAATGAAGAAAGGCGATTTAGCCTTTTGGTACCATAGCAATGAAGGGAAGGCAATTGTTGGCATTGCTCAAGTTGTAAAAGAGCATTACCCCGACCCCACTGCCAAAGAAGGTGATTGGAGTGTTGTGGAGTTTAAACCATTTAAAAAATTAATCAATCCAGTTACACTGGAACAAATAAAATCAGATAAAAAACTAGCTCAAATGGATTTGGTTAGGCTTAGCAGACTCAGCGTTGGAAGAGTTACCCGTATTGAGTTTGATCATATTTTGAGCTTGGCTGAAACACGCAAGTAACTCTATTAGTTTACCTCTCTTTATACATCGTGTAGGGTTTTTACATAATTAATTACGATATTTGGCAGATATTTAAGTGCCTGATTGCTTGGTTTCGATATACAGGCACAGCTGAAAAAAGAACAAATGAGTTCAAAGGTTATACTCGAAAAAAAACAATTTGACATTACCATTGACAGGTTGTGTATTGAATTAATTGAGAAACACGGAATTTTTAAAAACAGCGCAATCATAGGTCTTCAACCTAGGGGAACCTATCTTTCAAGAAGAATTTATAGCAGAATAAAACAACTTATAGGCGAAGCCGAAATTCCTTATGGAGAGCTGGATATTGCATTTTACAGAGATGATTTCAGAAGGGGGAACGAGCAGATTTTGCCAAGCTCCATGAACATTAACTTTACTGTTGCAGATAAAAATATTGTATTGGTAGATGATGTACTATATACAGGACGAACCATTCGTTCGGCACTTGATGCATTAACAGATTTTGGCAGACCGGCAAAAGTAGAATTACTGGTATTGGTAGATAGAAAATTTAGCCGACATCTACCTATCCAACCAGACTATACAGGTTTGGCAGTTGATACCAGAGCCAACGATAAGGTACATGTGGAGTGGAAGGAAAAAAACAAACAGGATGTAATTCATATCGTCACTCAAAATTAAAAAAGGAATGAAGAGATTTTCGCAAAAACACCTCCTCGGAATAAAAAATCTTACACGTGAAGATATTGAGTTGGTTTTTGAAACAGCGGATAATTTTAAAGCCATTATTAACCGCCCAATTAAAAAAGTTCCTTCCCTGCGTGATGTAACCATTGCGAATATATTTTTTGAAAACTCTACACGCACACGTATTTCCTTTGAGCTGGCACAAAAAAGACTGAGTGCCGATGTAATCAATTTTTCCGCCTCCTCTTCTTCAGTTTCAAAAGGAGAAACCCTAATTGACACAGTTAAGAACATTCTTTCCATGAAAGTTGATATGGTTGTGATGCGCCACCCTGCTCCTGGTGCTTCCTTGTTTTTAGCAAAACACATCAACGCTCAAATAATAAATGCAGGAGACGGAACACATGAGCATCCTACACAGGCAATTCTTGACGCCTACTCCATCAGAGAAAAACTTGGCAGTGTAAAAGGTAAGAAAGTGGTCATTGTTGGTGATATCACCCACTCACGCGTGGCTCTTTCTAATATCTTCTGTCTCCAAAAATTAGGTGCTCAGGTAATGGTGTGCGGCCCAACAACACTAATCCCAAAGCATATAACAAGCCTTGGGGTAAAGGTTGAACATAATCTGATGAAAGCACTACAATGGTGTGATGTGGCAAATATGTTACGCATTCAGCTGGAACGCCAAGAAATAAAATACTTCCCATCATTGCGTGAATACTCCATGCTTTTTGGACTAGATAAACAAAAGTTGCAACAACTGAATAAGGAGATAGTTATAATGCACCCCGGCCCCATTAACCGAGGCGTAGAAATAACCAGTGATGTTGCAGATAGTACGCATAGCATCATCTTGGATCAAGTTGAAAATGGTGTAGCAACACGAATGGCTATCATGTATCTACTCGCAGGTAACATACAAAAATAGCAGTACCACTCAACATTTGGACTTATAGGTTTAGCAAAAGTTGATTCAGGCAATAAGTAAATCTATGTCTGGTCTTATAAAATTTAGTCAATCCATTAAATCTTTATTATTTTCGGCAAATGAAAGCGAGCAAAGAAATTGTTGTTAGCGGCATCAGGCCAACCGGTAATTTGCATTTAGGTAATTACATGGGTGCAGTTAAAAACTTTATTAAGATGCAATATGATTATCAGTGCTATTTTTTTATTGCCGATTATCATTCACTTACCACCCATCCCAATCCAAAAGATTTACATGAAAATATAAAAACAGTTTTAGCAGAGTATCTGGCATGCGGCTTAGATCCAGATGCGTGTGCTCTATATATTCAAAGCGACCTAACTCAAATTCCTGAGCTATATATGTTGCTTAATATGCATG
Source organism: Sphingobacteriales bacterium (assembly GCA_021299635.1). Taxonomy (GTDB): domain Bacteria; phylum Bacteroidota; class Bacteroidia; order UKL13-3; family UKL13-3; genus JAJTFA01. The sequence goes on along the minus strand of JAJTFA010000007.1, from coordinate 1,104 downwards.
CTTATCTTGGCGAATTAGAAAGAGTAGCCTCATTTAAGGATAAAGCCCGCACACAACCCAATAATATCAACGCAGGCTTGCTCACCTATCCGGTTTTAATGGCCGCTGATATTATTATTCATAAAGCAGTAAAGGTACCGGTAGGCAAAGATCAAGAACAGCATCTGGAAATGGCAAGAAACTTTGCCAACAGGTTCAATAGAATATATTCATGTGATATTTTTCCTGAGCCACATGCATTTAATTATGGCACCGAATTAATTAAGATTCCGGGATTGCAAGGTGGTGGCAAAATGAGCAAAAGTGATGGCGATAATAATGTTATTAATCTGTCTGATTCACCTGACGTAATTAGAAAAAAAATAAGTCGTGCCGTAACTGATACCGGCCCGACAGAAGCTAATAGTACCCCTACCTCTTCGGTACAAAACCTTTTTGATTTGATGCAGGCAGTATCTGCTTCGGATGCTCTGAACCATTACAAAATAGCTTATGCAAATTGCAGCATCAGATATGGAGATATGAAAAAGCAATTAGCTGAAGATATGATTACCTTTTTACAACCTATCCGCGAAAAAATTGAAGCCATTAAGAAGGATGATGCTTTACTTTCTAAAGTAGCCAAAATAGGTGCTGAGAAAGCACTTGAAAGCACCAGTAAAACTATGAAAGAAGTACGTGAAGCGGTTGGCTTTAAGTCTTTCTAAAAACTATAATTACTTTTGAACAAGTAAGGGATAATTTTAACTCTGTGCGTTTCCTTTTTTTTCATCCTTCACCTCTTTGTTCAAATCCATCTCCTGCTCACCTCCGCAGCAAGGCATTACATTGTTATTGCACTTCTTACATTGATAATGGCCATGCACATAAATAAATCCTGAAGTGTTACCACAATAAGGACAGTAACTAAAACCAAATTGCATACTTCGAAATTATAAAAAAGGGGGCAAATTGTATTTGCCCCCTTTTCATTTATTATACAAACAAGACTACTCTTGTTTCACTACACGTATATTCTTGCTAACATTACCCTGCGTAATGCGCACAAAATACATACCTGCTTTCAGTTCCAATTCGTTTATCACCAGGTTGTTCATACCCAAA
>JAJTFA010000006.1 GCA_021299635.1 Sphingobacteriales bacterium | reverse complement strand
TTATCAATTAATTAAATATTATCTTTTAAAGCATAAGTTAAATTATGTATTTAACATTTGTAATAGCCGTTTATAACTTTTATAAAGCCATATTAACAAATGTAAACCTATTTGTTTACATTTGTTTTAAGTGTTTGATATAATGAATATTAAATAGATTTTCAGTTATGGATATCCTAAATACAAGAATTATTGAGGTAATGGATACAAAAGGACTAACCAAGTCATCATTTGCTGCAAAGCTGGGTGTTTCCTTGCCGCTTATTGCACATATATGCAGCGGCCGTAATAAACCAGGCATAGAATTGATTCAGAAGGTGATGCAGGTATTTCCTGATGTAAACCCCTATTGGCTGCTGTTGGGTCAGGGCAATATGTTTAATCAGTCAACACCCAAGGCTGATTTATCAGATATATTAAGACAAATAAATGATTTAAAAGTACTTACAAAGGAACCCAAGGCTATTTTTAAAACCATTTCATCTTATCATAAGATATTGCTTGATGAGGTTATGCATTTAAAGGAAATGGGGTCTAATATTGCCAAAGGAGAACAAGTCTTGGATAAAATAGCCATACAGTTGGATGCATTGCAAGATGAGTTTATATCTAAATTAAAAGATTAGATATTACAATATAAAATATTGATATATAATAAATAATATCTCATAAAGTAGAATGTAAAATAGGGGTACTAGTATAGCCCTTTATCTTCCAATCAGCCAAGGTGGCAGTATTAATAAAGAGGTGGTTTATTGCAATCCGGCTAGTTCCTCAAAAACCACTTCATACCTTTTTTCGGTTTCTTCAAGCAGTTGCTTATTTCGCTCATATACCAATCTTAGTTTATCAAGAGCATTTTTATTTCCTAATACCTCCGGTGATCCAAAATCTAGCTCGTTTGCTGCTAATTCATTTTTTAAACGGTTCATTTCCTTTTCAAGTTCATCAAATTCCTTCTGAAGCTTTTGAATGTGGTTATTAGAAACACTTTTAGGCTTTTCTTCTTGTTTTACCTCGGCTTTGGGTGCTGGTGGTTGGGTTGTTTTAGGTTGATTCTTAGCTTGTTTCAGTGCTTCTTCTTCCTGTCTGGCCCTCCAATATTCATATTCCTCATACGTGCCGGGATATTCCTTTAGGATTTCGTTCTCAATCCACCATATTTTGTTGGCTATTTGTGAAACGAAATAACGGTCGTGTGAAACTACAATAAACGTTCCTTCATATTGTTGCAGGGCCTGCACCAGTATGTTTATGGAGCGCATATCAAGGTGATTGGTAGGCTCATCCAGCAACAGGAAGTTAGCCTCTTGCATAAGGGTTTTAGCTAAGGCCACACGGGCCTTTTCACCTCCTGATAGTACCTTAATTCGTTTGAATACCTCATCACCGGCAAATAAGAAGCAACCCAGTAAGGTTCGCACCTCATTCTCGGTACGCTCACCGGCATGGTGCATCATTTCATCCAGTATTTCATTATTAATATTCAGGGATTCCAGCTGATGCTGGGCATAAAATGCAGGATTTACATTGTAGCCAATATTAATTTTGCCATCAAAGTTTTCCGTTCCTGCAATCATGCGAAGCAGGGTAGATTTACCCTTGCCATTGGCACCAATCAGGGCAATTTTATCTCCTCTTACTATTTCTCCGTTGCTTTTTTTTACGATGTTCACATCCGGAAACGCCTTAGAAATATCTTGCAGCTCGGCCACCACTTTACCTGATTGTTGTGCCATTCTAAACTGGATATTTATTTCCCTGTTATCTTCTTCCGGGGCTTCTATCTTTTCGATTCGGTCAAGCATTTTCATACGACTTTGGGCCATGCTGGCTTTTGAAGCCTTTGCCTTAAAGCGGTTGATGAGTCTTTCCTGATCTCTAATAAACTGCTGTTGGTTATCGTAGGCGCGTTGTTGCAGTTCTGAGCGTCCGGCTTTGGTAATAAGGTAATTGCTATAGTTGCCTGGGTACTCAGTTATCTTTTGCATGCTTACTTCTACAATTTTGGTAACCATACGATCCAGAAATTCACGGTCATGCGATACCACAATCACCGTTCCGTCATAAGATTGAAGGTATTCTTCTAGCCATTGAATGGTAGGTAAATCCAAGTGGTTGGTCGGCTCATCCAGCATCAGCAGGTTGGGGTTTTGCAAAAGAAGTTTTGCAAGCATTACCCTCATGCGCCATCCACCGGAAAATTTTCTGTAGGGTTGAGTCAGTTGTGCAGTAGTAAATCCTAAGCCTTCAAGCACTTTTTCGCATTTATGATGGATATTGTAACCATCCAGCGCATCAAATTCATGCTGCAAATCACTTAGGCGGTTTATAACTTCATCCGAATGATCAGTTTCAAGCAGTTTTAGAACGTCTTCTATTTGCTTCTCCAGCTCCAGTGCACGGGCAAAGGCCATCATGGCTACGTTGATGATGGAATCATCCGTTTCAAAAGAAAGCTGATCTTGATTTAGAAACCCAATGGTTAAATCTCTTGGCTTGGAAATATTACCATCAGATAGCTGATACTCGCCATTTATAACACGTAGCAGGGTGGATTTACCTGTTCCGTTCATACCCACCAGCCCTATGCGTTCGCCTGGTTTTATATGCCAATTGGCATCTTTATACAAGTATCTGCCACCAAAATCAAATGAAATATTATTAAGTGCTATCATAAAAGAGGGCGCGAAGATAATACCACGCCACCAATAAATAAGCGGTTGGCTTTTGTTATTTATATAAGTTGGTTTTGCGAGACATTGCATGTTCCCCGAGGTATAAAATTCTGTAAAAAAGCCGTTTATCATATCTACAATGAAATGTGGATGAGGAATGCCTTCAATATCTTATTTTGCTTGCCAAATAATTTGATACGCGCAGTGGAATTTCAAGGAAACATTACCTCTAAACTACCCAAAACAGGAACAACAATTTTTACCGTTATGTCGGCACTGGCTGCAGAGCATGGTGCAATAAATCTGGCTCAGGGCTTTCCTGATTTTACTTGCTCTCCTAAACTTATCGACCTGGTTACGCACTATATGCAAAAAGGTTTTAACCAATATGCACCCATGCCTGGACTCATGAAGTTAAGAGAAAAGATTTCAGCCAAAACACAGGAACTTTATAGTGCCCATTATCATCCTGATACAGAAATAACAATTACACCGGGAGGCACCCATGCCTTGTATGCTGCTATTTCAGCTTTTGTTAAAGAAGGTGATGAGGTAATTGTAATTGAGCCATGTTACGATTCATACGTACCCGCAATTCAAATAAATGGCGGGAGGCCTATTTTTGCTGAATTGAAATACCCAGATTATCGTATTGACTGGAATCAGGTGAAAAAGCTCGTTAATTACCGCACGCGTATGATTATTATCAATACTCCGCATAATCCTTCCGGTATTACTCTAGGCGCACAGGATATGCAGAAGCTAGAGAAGATGGTAAAGAATACCGAGATTTTGATTTTGAGTGATGAGGTTTATGAGCATATTATTTTTGATGGGCTTGAACACCAAAGTGTGGCACGCTACCCCAACCTTGCTGAAAGAAGCATCATTGTGTCATCTTTTGGAAAAGTATACCATACCACCGGCTGGAAAATGGGCTACGTAATGGCACCCGCCAATATTATGGCGGAGTTTAGAAAGGTACACCAGTTTATGTGTTTTAGTGCCAATACACCCATACAACATGCCATAGCCGACTATATGGATGATAAAGATGCATACCTGCAGCTCTCTGCATTCTATCAGGAAAAAAGAGATTATTTTTTAAAGCTCATCAAAGGATCAAGGTTTAAGCCCATGCCTTGTGAGGGTTCCTATTTCCAGTTGCTTAATTATGGTAAAATAACACAAGAAAATGATGTGGATTTTGCCGTAAGATTAACCAAAGAAAATAAGGTGGCAAGTATTCCTACTTCCGTGTTTTATAATAAGAAAAACGATAATCAGGTACTGCGTTTTTGTTTTGCTAAGCAAAATGAAACCTTGGAACAGGCGGCAGAGAAATTACACAAACTATGAGCAATCTTCAGCTAACACTGGTGCAAGCCAACTTGGTTTGGGAAAACAAAGAGGCTAACCGCAGGCAGCTTGATGATCTGGTTTCCGGTATATCAATACCTAATGAGCTAATTATTTTTCCTGAAATGTTTACCACCGGTTTTAGCATGCGTCCTGATTTGTTTGCAGAGAAAGATGGTAATGAAACATTTACCTGGTTAAAAGATCTTAGTGCAAAAAAGAATATGGTTGTTTGCGGAAGCTTGATGTTTGAAGAAAATGGGGCCTATTTTAACCGCTTTGTTTGGATGCAGCCCAATGGCTTGTATACGCATTACAATAAAAGTCATTTGTTTAGCATAGGAGAGGAAAATATACATTACTCACCCGGTGGGCATAAAACCATTATTCAACATAATGGCTGGCGCATTATGCCTGTGGTTTGTTATGATCTTCGTTTTCCGGTATGGTTGCGCAGAAAGGCTAATGAGAACTATGACCTGATGCTGGTAGTGGCCAATTGGCCTGATCGCAGAATAGAACATTGGAAAGCTTTGCTTATTGCACGTGCCATTGAAAACCAGTGCTATGTAGTGGCTGTGAATCGTGTTGGTATGGACGGCAATGGTGTGAATCATCCAGGTGATTCAATGGTAATTAATCCCAAGGGTGAAATAATTTTGCACCTGAAAGACCAAGAACAGGCAAAGCAAGTAACCATAGATTTAGAAGAGGTAAAGGCATGGAGAGAGGCTTTCCCTGCTTGGAAAGATGCTGATGGATTTAGCATTACCAGCTAGGTTTTGCAACCAAAATCAGAATTGTTTAGTCAACTTTAATAAATAACTAAATATGCATATACGCGTTTTGACTATAATTTGCCTGATACTGGCAGCGCAGCCAGGATTTGCACAACAGAAAAAACAAGATAAGTCTTCCTCCGGATATAAGGATACCAAATTACCAAAAAAAGGTACAGCCTTTTTTATGAATGCCAATTATGATTTTGGTTTGATACAGGAGGAAAGAGGTCTTGCCAAAGCTCGTTTTTATTTTAAAAATATAGGTGCAGGCGCGGTTTCTATACGCAATATTGATGTAAGTTGTGGGTGCACAGCTACCGAGTGGTCAACCAAATTGATTGGTGCAGGAGAGGAGTCTGAAATTCTTGTAATCTACGATCCCAAAGGTCGTCCTGGAGATTTTAATAAGTTAGTTACGGTGCATTTTAACAATGCTGAGCCCGATAAAATATATCTTAGTATTAAAGGCACAGTTGTAAGTGAGAGTGAGGAAACCGTTAAAGCATACCCATTTGTTCAGGGTAATATGCGCCTCAGTACCATTAATCCTATATTGAAAGAAATTCCTGAAAATGCAGCCGATTCATTCTCTGTTGCCGTTATCAATACTTCCGGTAAACGTTTAAGCATCAATGGATTTAAAGCACCTTCGCATATACAGGCAAGTAGCTATCATAAATTATTGCTTCCGGGTACCGCAACCTATGTAATGGTAAAATATGATGCAGCAAAGGCCAAAGATATTGGGGAGCGTATTGATGAAGTTGTTATATCAACCGATGACGACTCAGTGCCATTAAAGCGATTTATTATTAAATCTACCATAGTAAATGATTACAAAAGTTTACCCGCAGAGGTGCAAAACAATCCGCCTAAAACTGTTCTTCCTAAAATAGCGCATGATTTTGGAGTGATGTATCTGGGTGAAAAAGCTACATATGAGTTTGAAGTAATTAATAAAGGTAAAAGTGATTTGATTATTAAAAAGGCAATTGGTACTTGCGGTTGTACCATAACCAACGTAAAGGAACCAATTATCATTGGTAAGAAGAAGAAAGGTAAAATTGCTGTTTCTTTTGATAGTGCAAATCTCAGGGGGGTGCAGGAAAAATGGCTCACCATTTACACCAATGATCCAGCGCAGCCTGTTTTTAACTTGCGCATTAAAGCCAAAGTAATTATTCCTGGAGAAGATTCATTAGACAAATAAAAAAAGGGTACTTGACGTTATTAAGCAGTGCTATTAAATTTGCACTGCTTTTTAATTTAACATCAAATAGACGTATGAAGAAAACAGCAATCGTTATAAGCATTGCCTTTGTTAGCGGTTTAGCAGGAGCATTTGCTTTTCATATGCTTATTCCGCGCCATGTGGTGCTGCAATCTGCAACAAACACTCCGGAAATATCCCAACCAACTGCCAGCAATATTTCTATGCGCAGTGCGGTGGCATCATCAGATGATATGGTAAAGGCAAGTCAGGTAGCCACACCAACGGTGGTATTCATTAAAACACTAAGCCAGCAACAAAACTATGTAGATCCATTTCTGGATTTCTGGAGTAATATGGATTTCTTTGGTCGCAGGGGTCCTGTTACCAGTTCAGGTTCAGGTGTTATTATCTCACCGGACGGATATATTGTTACCAATTTGCATGTAGTAAAAGATGCTGATGTAATTGAAGTAATTACCAATAACAACAAACAATCATACAAAGCCAAACTGGTAGGTACCGATGGTTCAACTGATCTTGCCGTGCTAAAAGTTGAGGCCAAAGGATTGCCGCAAATCACTTTAGGAAATTCTGATGAATTAAAAATAGGCGAGTGGGTATTGGCCGTTGGCAATCCATTCAATCTTACCTCAACCGTAACGGCAGGAATTGTTAGTGCAAAGGGCCGAAATATTAATATTGTAAATAATCGATTCCCAATTGAATCATTTATTCAAACCGATGCTGCCATAAATCCGGGAAATAGCGGTGGAGCACTTGTTAATACAAAAGGAGAACTCATTGGTATTAATACAGCTATTGCTTCAAATACGGGCAGCTACAATGGCTATGGATTTGCCATACCTGTAAATATGGTGAGCAAAATTGTAAAAGACCTGATAGAGTTTAATGAGGTGCAAAGGGGCTTTACAGGAATGGATGTGAAGGATATTGATGCAACGCTTGCTTCAAAATTAAGTATTAATGATAACCTAGGTGTATACGTTCAGTATGTTCTGCCCACAGGTCCAAGTGATGAAGCCGGTGTAAAGGCCGGTGATGTTATTACAAGGGTAAATGAGAAGGAGATAGATAGCAAATCCATCTTTGATGAGCATATCAGCTATTTCCGTCCGGGTGACAGGGTGAAGTTGAGTTTAATGAGAGGTGGCAAAGCGTTGGATGTGTATATTAAACTCATCAACCGCGAGGGTAATACATCCATCCTTAAAAAACAAAGCGTAACATCTACCACACTTGGAGCCGATTTTCAGGTTATTTCTAAAGTTGAGGCAGAGAAGTATGGCATACGCACCGGAATTAAAATTGTAAATCTTCGCAATGGCCGCATGCGTAATATGGGAATACCCGAGGAGTTTATTATCACCTCACTCAATAAAAAAGAGTATATCAGTGCAGAGGAACTGATTAAGGACTTGGAGAAAGTGCGTGGACAAATACTGATTGAAGGTTTATACAGCAACGGAAGTCGTGGGTTTTATTCGTTCTATAGCTATTGATATTTTGTAAAAACGCTATATTAATTGTTGACAGATAAATAAAAAAGCCACTCAAAGTGGCTTTTTCTGTGGTGAATAATGTCGTTAAATATGCATTCTTGTTTTCTTCTCAAGCAGCACATCTTGGCTCTCTACATTGTCGGGGTCAGGCACACAGCAGTCTACCGGACAAACGGCAGCACATTGGGGCTCCTCATGAAAACCCACGCACTCGGTGCATTTGCCTGTAACAATGTAGTAGGTATCGTCTGATTTAGGTGCAAAACGCTTGGATACGTCTATTTGCTCACCATTTATTTCAATGGTACCGCTTAGGGTATTTCCATCAGCCCATGCCCATTCGGAACCTGCCTCATAAATTGCGTTATTCGGACATTCAGGTTCGCATGCACCACAGTTGATGCATTCGTCAGTAATCATTATTGCCATATCTAAAGAATTATTATTTTATTGTTTAACAGATGCAAAATAAGTTTTGTTGCTTTGCATCTCAAAATTTAATGATTCTAAATAGAAGATGAATTTTCAACAACGTGTGGACGCATTGGTGCAATTTGCACACAAACTGTCAACTCTGACTTCTGATGAGGCCTTGCTGCAACAAGCCTGTCATCAGAACCGCTGGTTTACTGCCGAGGAGGTACAACGTGCTCTAATGGCGTGGCAAAGCCAGATTACAGAAGAAAAATTGCTCAACTGGCTTAAGCCGTATTCCATTCCTGATAAGCAAATTGCCGTCCGAACAGCTATTATTATGGCAGGTAATATTCCACTGGTGGGATTGCACGACCTACTGTGCGTGCTGGTTAGTGGAGCTCAGGCAATGGTAAAACTTTCATCTGATGATGGTGTATTGCTAAAGAAGGCCATTGAGCTACTTCAGGATTGTGGTTTTAATGATCAAATAATCATCAGCGAGGAGCGCATACCCAAGGATTTTGATAAGGTGATTGCTACTGGCAGCAATAATACCAACAGGTATTTTGAATATTATTTTAAAGACAAACCATCATTATTGCGCAAAAACCGAAACAGCGTGGCTGTGCTTTCCGGTAACGAAACGCCCGATGATTATGCAAAACTGGGCTTGGATGTTTTTAGCTATTTCGGATTGGGCTGCCGCAATGTTTCCAAACTTTATGTGCCGCAAGGTTTTAACTTTATCCCTTTCTTTGAAGGCATTGAGTCTTATAACACCATTATTCATCATCATAAATATGCCAATAACTACACTTATCATAAGGCTATTTTTTTAATGAATCTCACCAAGCACTATGATAACGGGTTTTTACTCGTGAAAGAAGATAACCGTACGGCTTCTCCATTGGGTTGCTTGTTTTATGAGGAATATAAAAATTTGGAATGGATAGAAAAAGAAATAAGCAATAAGGCTAACGAGATACAATGCGTTGTTAGCAGCATAACAAATGAAATGTGGCTTCCATTGGGTGCAGCCCAGCAGCCCGAATTATGGGATTATGCCGATGGTGTAGATACTCTCGCTTTTCTGCTTGCTTAGGCAAAAACCTTTTTTAGTAATAATGCAATCACCTCCTGCATGGGTTTCTCTGCATCAAGTGTTGGATTAATTTCTGTTATTTCCAACCCAAGCAAACGCTCGTCTGACCCAAAGGTGTTTAGGAGGTAGGTTGCTTGCCCTAAGCTAAGTCCGTTTGCTTCCGGTGTTCCGGTGCCTGAAGAAATCGATGAATCAAGACTGTCTACATCAAATGATACATAAATGCAATCACAGTTGCGCAAATGATGCAAGGTTTGCTGTGCCACTCGCTCAATGCCAAGGGCAGCAATCTCCTGTGGCCTAAAGGTTTTAATTTCTTCTTTGGCAATAATCCGTTCTTCTTCGGTTTCGGTGCTTCTCAAAGCAATAAATACAATATCTCTTCCTTGTATTTTAGGTGTAATACGCCTTCGGCCAATTTTTTTTAGCACTTCCCATAACTGCTTCGTAATTTCCTTGGGCTGGTTTTTGCCCATTTCTTTGTGGTCCTGCCCCATGAGTGCGGCAATTGGCATTCCGTGCACGTTGCCAGAGGGAGTGGTATAAGGGCTGTGCAAATCGGCATGGGCATCTATCCAAATTACACCTACGCGGCTATTGGCATGATAATCTTTAATGCCTGATATAAGCGCATTGGCACTGCTATGATCACCGGAAATAATAAAAGGAACCTTTTCCAGCTTTAGTATGTCCTGGATATACAATACAATCTTCTCCTGAAAATTCTTGATATTTTCAATGTTCTTGCCAAAGGGGGTATCTGTTGTAGAAGGCAATTCCTCCGGTACCAACCGGTTGTAATTAAATACATCAAAAGCCTTGAATCCTGATTTCTGTAAACTGCTTAATAGTGCTTGCGGACCTAATGCAGCACCTTTTTTTCCTGCGCCAAAATCGCTTTCAACTGTAATTACTTTAAATCGCTCACCGCGCATATATATATGAATGGTACTTCTGCAAATCTAATCAAAAGCGGCAAATTGCCCTTTTTAGGTTGTTGATGTTTGTATGTAAGATCATTCCTTTACCTTGCAACATTACTCATGGCAAAGGAAAAACAACACACCTCACATATCCTCATGATTGCTCCGGTTCAGTTTGGATTCAATGTACAAACAACCGAGAGTAATTCTTTTCAGAAAGCTACGGAACAACATACGGTTCAGGAGCAGGCTTTAATGGAGTTTACCGCACTGGTAGATTTGTTAAGAGCCAATGGTGTGCAGGTTTGGGTAGTGCAGGATACAGCACAACCGCATACGCCTGATTCTATTTTCCCTAATAATTGGTTTTCTACGCATGGCAACGCTAAGGTGGCTGTTTATCCGATGCAGGCAGAAAACCGCAGACAAGAACGAAGGGCAGATATCATAACTAACCTGGCTGAGGTATTTTCTATCATTGATATTGCCGACTATACATTGGCAGAGCATGAAGGGAGATACCTGGAAGGAACAGGCAGCATGGTGCTTGACAGGGAAAATAAAATTTGCTATGCCTGCATTTCTCTCAGAACGGATGCAGTATTGGTGAAACAGTTCTGCAGTGATTTTGGCTACCAACCTGTATTGTTCAATGCAATTGACCGCACAGGCAAGCCTATCTATCATACCAATGTAGTGATGAGTGTGGGAAGTGGTTTTATGGTTATTTGTTTGGATTGTATTCCCAATCCTATGCACCAAAGCGCAATTAAAGATTCAACAAATAAAGAAATCATAGAAATTAGCCTGAATCAGTTGGAAGCGTTTGCCGGTAATATGCTGGAAGTGCAGGGTGAAGATGGCAGGCCCTTGCTTATCATGAGTAGCAAGGCCAATGCAAGTTTAAGCCCTGAGCAGCTAGCTAAATTAAGCAGGCATGCCACATTGCTTCATACTCCGCTCAATACCATTGAAACTAACGGAGGTGGCAGTGCCCGCTGCATGATGGCTGAAATTTTTCTTCCCAAAAAATAGTTATTTTCAGGACTGTCAAAAACCAATTAAAATCACAAAAAAAGTTCGCAATTTGTTCATGTGTATTTTCTATCATTGCATCGGTTATTTTATTACACATTACTTAAATAAAAAGCAAAACATACATTGGCAGCTTTACCCGTAAAAAACAAGTACATTGATCTGATTAATCAGACCTTTTATTTCCCGCGTCATGGCTTTGAGGTGCGCAATAACAACCTCTTTTTTCACGACATTAACCTAATGGAAGTGATTCAAGAATATGGCACGCCACTTAAGTTTACGTATTTGCCAAAAATCGGGTCTCAGATAAATAAAGCCAGAACCTTATTTGATCAGGCTATTGAGAAATATGATTATAAAGGCAATTATAATTATTGCTATTGCACCAAAAGTTCACACTTTAGTTTTGTGCTCAATGAGGTACTGAAGAACAATGCCGATATTGAAACCTCATCAGCTTTTGATTTGGATTTGATACAAAACCTGCATGAGCAGGGCAGGTTTGGCAAAGAAAAATATATTATTTGCAACGGTTATAAAACAGAGCAATATGCCAAAAAAATGGCTGCATTTGTATCTAACGGATTTGAGAATCTGATTTGCGTAATGGATAATCCGGAGGAGTTGGATGTGCTTGAAAAGCATATGAAAGGCCCCGTTAAGCTGGGTATGCGCATTGCTACGGAAGAAGAACCGGGATTTCTGGTTTACACATCACGATTGGGTATGAGCTATAAAGGTGTGGTTGATTTGTATAATCAGCGCATCAAAAACAATCCGGCTTTTAGCCTAAAAATGATGCATTTTTTTGTAAATTCAGGCATTAAAGATACCACCTACTACTGGAGCGAACTAACCCGATTGGTTAATGTGTATTGCGACCTAAAAGAAGTGTGCGAAGAGCTTGATACCATTGATATTGGTGGTGGTATGCCAATTTATACCTCCCTGGGTGTAGAGCATGATTATCCATACATGATCGATCAGATTGTGTACTACATTAAAACCATTTGCGAATCCAGAGCTGTACCTGAACCGAATATTATTACCGAGTTTGGTTCATTTACCGTAGGGGAAAGTGGTGGTATTTTGTATTCTATTATCGGGCAAAAGCAGCAAAATGATAAGGAATTGTGGTATATGATTGATAGCTCATTCATTACTACCTTACCTGATACCTGGGGCATAGGACAGAAATTTATTTTACTGGCCATAAATAACTGGGATAAAGAGTTTCAGCGCATTAACTTAGGAGGCCTAACCTGCGACAGCCAGGATTTTTATAATAGTGACACGCATACCAATCAGGTATTTCTGCCAAAACTCAATGATGAGCCATTATACATGGGATTCTTTCATACCGGAGCCTATCAGGAGTCGTTAGGAGGGTATGGCGGAATTCAGCATTGCCTGGTGCCCGCCCCGAAACATGTAATTATTGATAAAAAAGAGGATGGAAGCCTTATCTATCAGGTATTTGCGCAAGAGCAAGACTCAGATACCATGATGAAAATTTTGGGATATTGAGGCTAAATATTTGCCATTGTAAAAAAATGGTTTTAACTTCGCCACCCATTAAATCAGACAACTATGTTTACCCGTTACAAAAGAAAAGACAGATTAAATAAAACCGTATCTCGTCAGCGCAAGCAATTGCTTAAAAAGAACAGCAAGCTGGTTAACTCCAAATCACCGAACACTGAGAAAGTTGTTATCGTAGAAGATTAATACTTTTACCAAATTTATATTACCAAAAAAAGGAGCCGAAAGGCTCCTTTTTTTTAGCAGAAGTTTTATTTTCCTGCCAATTCTTTTAGTTTTTCCTGCAGTTTAAATTCATCACCTTCAATATATCCGTTGTGTGTCCAAACAACCGTTCCTGTTTTGTCAAGCACAATGGTGTATGGAACATTTTGACCGTTGAGGGCTCTTAGCAGATCTCTGTTTACATCAAGTAATACCTCATATTCCCAACCCTGGCCTGCAACATAAGGCTTTACCTTAAGCACATTCCTGGAGTCGTCTATTGAAACGGCAATCAACTCTACATTATATTCGTTTTTCCATGTTTCATATAGCGTTTCATGAATATTGTTCAGCTCTTTTTTGCATGGGGTGCACCAGGTGGCCCAAAAATTAATAATAACAATTTTGCCTGCTTTGGAGTATTCAGCTACATTTTTATTTTTTCCGTTCAGGTCTTTAAGAACTATTTCGGGCATGGTTTGGCCATTTTGGGCAGCAGCTCCAAATGCTAAACTAAACAAGATAAGTGTGGTCGTTATTCTATTCATAATGCATTGTTTTCAGGGGTGAATATAGTAAATCTTATTTGTTAATTCACTGATTAATGGCATAGATTATACCAAACCAAAGATAATTCCATTTGAACCGACATAAAAAGCAGTTAAGCCGTAATTGCTTCATGTTTACGCACTTTTAAAACTACAAATTTGCTTGTAGGAGTGTTGCTCTTATCTGCTACACTATTAATGGGTACCAAAACATTGGTTTCAGGGAAATACGTTGCTGTGCATTGTTCCGGTATATTAAAAGCAACCACTATAAATTTACGTGCAACACGTTCTATGCCATCATGGTAATTATATAGGTCTACAATATCTCCGGCTTGCAAATTATGTCGCACCATATCTTTCTCATTCATAAAAATTACCCTACGCTCATTAAAAACACCTCTGTAGCGGTCATTTAATCCATAAATAGTTGTATTAAACTGATCATGGCTTCGCACCGTCATCATCATTAACTCATCAGGCTCAAGGTGATTGGTGGTAAGGTTGGCCACATTTAGCATAGCTTTCCTGGAAAACGTATTGAATCGACCGTTTCGCGCAGCATTGGGCAAATAAAATCCCCCGGGTTCAAGCACTCTCTTGTTGTAGTTTGTAAATCCAGGAATGGTGTGCTCAATATCCTCTCGTATGTTATTATAATGCTGCATATATTTATTCCAATTTATCTTGCTTCGGTTACTCAGCGTGGCCTTGGCAAGGTTGCATACAATTAGGCTTTCACTCATCAGTTCATTGCTAACGGGCTTTAAATTGCCCTTACTCATTTGTATAACACCCATTGAATTTTCGCAACTGATAAATTGTTCCTGTCCATTAAGTATATCTTTATCACTTCGGCCGAAGGTTGGTAAAATCAACGCCTCCTCACCGGTAATGAGATGACTTCTGTTTAATTTGGTACTTACCTGAACTGTAAGTTTGCAACGCTGCAGCGCCTCAGCTGTATACTGAGTATCAGGTGTGGCTGAAAGGAAATTACCACCCATTGCAAAAAACACTTTTCCTTTCCCCTCGTGCATAGCCTTTATGCAATCCACCACATCATAACCGTGGTGTTGCGGAGGTTTAAAACCAAATACCCGTTCTATGCTATCCAGAAAAGCCTGCGGAGGTTTCTCATAAATACCCATCGTTCGGTCACCCTGAACATTACTATGCCCTCGCACGGGGCAGGTTCCGGCACCGGGTTTGCCAATGCTGCCTTTTACAAGAAGCAAGTTTACAACTTCTTTAATGGTATCTACCGCATTTTTATGCTGGGTTAATCCCATTGCCCAACATGCAATAATTTTCTTTTTATGCATGATGGCTTGGGCCGTTTGCCTGATTTGTTCAAGACTTATTCCCGAGTTAATGCATAATTCATCTATGGAATACTGATTTATATTTTCAATCAGTGCATCATAACCAAGGGTGTGCTGCTTAATAAAGTCGTGGTCAAAAACGGTACCCGGATTTTTTCTTTCTTCCTCCAGCATCAGCTTCATAATGGCTTTTAGTAAAGCCATATCGCCATTTATTTTCACCTGTAGAAAAATATCGGTTAATCGGGCTTTAATTCCCAATGCACCTTTCACGGTTTGGGGATTGCTAAATGCAACGAGACCTGTTTCTGGCAATGGGTTTACGGAAATAATGGTGCAGCCGTTTTCTTTTGCTTTTTGTAATGCGCTGAGCATACGCGGATGATTGGTTCCCGGGTTTTGCCCAAGAATAATGATGACTTCAGCTTCGTAGAAATCTTCTAGTGTTACAGAACCTTTGCCAATACCCACGGTTTCATTTAATGCCACACCACTGCTTTCATGGCACATATTGGAGCAATCAGGTAGGTTATTGGTTCCATACTCGCGCACAAAAAGTTGATATAGAAAGGCGGCTTCGTTACTGGTGCGACCAGATGTATAAAAAATGGCTTCATCCGGAGATGATAAATTATTCAGATGTTTTGCAATAAGTGCAAACGCATTATCCCAGCTTATGGGTTGATAATGTGTACCACCTTTGGGTAAATACATGGGCTGTGCCACACGACCTTTTTTACCAATGCGGTAATCATCCAATTGAGATAAATCAGCAATACTATTTTCGGCAAAAAATTGCGGCCATAGGGCTTTGGTTGTTGCTTCCTCTGCGATGGCTTTTGCTCCGTTCTCACAATATTCAGCAATAGGGGAGCGCTCATCGTCCGGATCTGGCCAAGCACAGCCAGGGCAATCAAAACCATCTTTTTGGTTAAGTTTTAGCAAGGCTTTCATCCCGCGTACGGGGTCCATTTCACTAAATACATGCTTTGCTGATGAAATAACAGCAGGTATGCCTGCAGCAACTTCTTTTGGCTTGGTAAGTTTAAGCTCTTCGAACTGTTCCGGATTTTCCGGGTTGGGCTTCCTTGGTTTTGCCATTATTCGAATATAAAGATTTTGTTTTAATCAAATTTTAATGATTACCATTTATAGGTTGCTTGCAACACAAACATTCTTGGCGGTCTCATATCTGCTGGTCTTGTCATCTGCTCATGGTTGGTTATATTGTTTACAACAAAGTTTACATGCCAGCTAGTATTTATTTTATAGGCAATCCTTACATCAGTAATCCAATCCCCATTCGGATTTAATTGTCTTCCTCTGCTTATACCAGGTACAGATTGCGTAAGCAACGGCTCCAAAAAAATGCGATCTATATTTTGCATGTAGCTGTTATACCTAACACTAACTCCTAACGATATCATTTTATAGGTTAATTCTATATCGGCTTTAGCAATATGGTTGTAGCGGTATTTTAAAGTATTGTTGGATGAGTCCTCATTATAAAATTTATAAGGGAAAGCAACAGAACCATCAAAGCTAGTGGCAATAATTTTATCAAAATCAACTGCCAAAGGATTGGTGTAGGTGAATCCTGCAAGTACTTTCATTTCCCAGTTGTCGGCTATTTTTCCTTGGCCAGCGAGTGTTATATCCCAGCCTGTAATGCGGGTTCTACCAATATTGAGTGATTTAAATCCTAATGCTGCAATCGGGTTATTGATATCCGGTTCTTTCCATTGACCAAAAATAAATTCAATCATGTTATCATATTCGGTATGGAAGTATGCGATATCTGCATAACCTTGCCAGTTGCCTAGTTTAAATCCTTGTTTTATTCCGGCTTCTGCATTCCAACCGCTTTCCGGCTTAAGCTCAGGATTAGAGAATACGTTGAGAATGCCCACAGAAGTACTTACATATCTTTCTGCTATTGAAGGAAAGCGATAGCCTTCACCGTAACTTGCCCGCACAAATGTGTATCGTGCAGCCTCAATATTGAATCCGGCACGTTTGATGGTTTGACTTTGTTTAAATTCATTAATGGCAAATTGTTCATGGCGCAAGCCTGCAGATAAACTGATTTGTTTGTAGCGGTAGTCCAGCTGAGCAAAGGGTGCATAATTGGTAGCGATATTGGTTCCATTATATAAAGGAGAATTGCTGTAGGTATAGCTACCGGCTAAACCACTACTAAGCATAAATCTATTTTTATAAAATGGCAATTGTCCTTGATACTCTCCATACCAGAGATTAAATGAGTTATCCTGATTATTGGAGTCGCCCTGAAGATTGGTGATATCGTTATTGGTATACATCATTCTGCCTCGGATTTTATGTTTTACACTGCCTGTATAAAAATCCAGATGCGGGTCAATAGATGTATTTAACACCCTTGCATTGGTTGAGGCTGAGTCAAGTGATATATAAGATTGTGCAAAGCTTTCCCAAAGAAGGAAACTCGCGCTTTTTTGGGTGTTAACACTGCCATTAAGCCCGTAACTAAGACCGGCTATTTTTTTGTTTCGGTAGTTGGTTCTCCAATTTATTCTAAGTCGTTCATCATTTTCACCTAATCTGTATCCTTCATCTTTCAGGTAGTTAATTGATGTGCTAAGATCAAGTTGTTTTATCTTGCGATTATGATAAGCGTTGAAGCCATATTGCCAGCGGGTACGTTTACTCCATTGTGCGCTATCTCGTGCGAGTTGATCAAAAAATCCTGAAAATAAGGTGAAGCCGCTTTGTGGCTTATCCTTTGCTGTGGCAGTTCTGATATGGATGGTTCCATTTAAAGCAGATGAGCCGTATAAAACAGAAGAGGCACCTTTAATCACCTCCATTTGCTCAATATTTTCTGTAGGTATAAATTTCCATTGCACCACTCCTGCATCTCCGCTCAGGTAGGGTATATCATCCAATAATACCATAACCCTTGAACCAGCTCCGTAAGACCAACCACTGCCGCTTCTGATATTTACTTGTCCGTCTATCACATTCACTGATGGCAGCTGATTCATTATGTGTTCCATGTTTACAACCACCTTATTTTCTATCAGGTATGGCTTAATAATATCTGTTGAAACGCTAACTCGTTTTATCTCCTGTTCAAAGCGGCCGGCCGAAACAACCACCTGGTTTAGTTCTCCGTGGTTTGGTTTTAAATGCAGGTTTATGCGTGTTTCTCCATTAATAAAAACTTTTCTCTTTTCAGTTTCATAGCCTACATAACTAAAGGTAATTTCTTGAGTGCCTGTTTCTGTAAATTCTAATTGATAGTTGCCCGAGGCATTGGAAGTAGTGCCAATGGAAGGGCTTACATATATGCTCACACTGGCTAGTGGTTCCTTGTTTTCATCTGTAATATTTCCTATAAGCGTATGCTGTGCGGTGGCTGTGGAAAATTTACAGATACAAACGGCAAGAATTAATTGGTGTTTTAAATGCATTGAGTAAATTGCTGAATCAAATATAAATTAACAATGAAAAACTTTACCAACATACTCTTTATGTTTGTATTGATAACTGCTGCTAAAATTAGCCAGGCGCAGCCATGCATGCCCGATACAGCTTTCCCGGGGACTCAGGGAATTTTACCAGCCGAATTGGAGAAAACCATTGTAAATGAGCCTTACACCGCCATTATTCAATACAAGGCGCCAGCCGATACAAATGCCACGGTTGCTGGGTCAATGGTAAAAGTAACAGTTGATTCTTTGAGAATTACAGAGGTAATTGGATTGCCCGCAAACTTTAGTTATGCCTGCCACAATGCCAACTGTATGGTTCTTGGGGGTAAGGTGGGTTGCGCTAAAATTACTGGTACAGCTACACCTGCACAGGTTGGAACCTATCCGCTAAAAGTTGTGGTAAAATTAAGAGGGCGATTTCCTCTTTTTGGCATCCCTATTCAGATTCCGGAATCACTGCAATATGATACCAATACCAGGTATGCAATTGTGATTGGCTATAATACCGGCTTAAAATCTTTACAGGTGTCATCTGCAATGGTTGTGTATCCTAACCCTTCAAACGGGCATGTACAAATTACATTAGGCAGTGCCATTAAAGAGGAGGGTATAATTGAGGTGAGAGACCTAAGTGGACGCAGTGTTTATAGAGCCAAAATGGAATATTATGACACCGCATTAAATTTGTCGCATTTGCCCAAAGGGCTTTATCTTCTTGAGGTTAATGCTAAACAAGGAAATTACAGGAGCAGATTGCGATTGGATTAATACCTATTGCAACACTGCTTAAACAATGCTGCGTGCTGCAAGCATTTTCTGAACATATTTACCTATAATATCAAACTCTATATTTACATAATTGCCAACTGTTAGGTGTTGCAGATTGGTATGTTCGTAGGTGTATGGAATGATGGCTACTGTAAAAAAACTGCCAGTTGTTTTTGCAATGGTTAGGCTTATTCCATTTACGCAGATAGAACCTTTTTCAACCATTAATGCGTTATACTCAGTACGTTTAATTTCAAATGTAAAAAGCCAGCTCCCATCTCTATTTTCAATCTGTGTGCAGGTGGCAATATCATCCACATGGCCTTGTACCATATGCCCATCATACCTTCCTGTGGCAGGCATGCACCTTTCCAGGTTTATTAAATCACCTTTTTTTATTTGATTTAAATTGGTGCGCAGAAGCGTTTCTTCAATGGCGGTAACTACAAAAGTATCGTCTTTAATTTCAACCACGGTAAGGCAAACGCCATTATGTGCCACGCTTTGGTCGATATGCAGATTTGATGCCATGGCAGTTTCAATGCGCAAATGCAAGTTGGTACCATCCTGAGCAAGGTCCTTAACGATTCCGGTAGTTTCTATAATTCCTGTAAACACTTATACTTAATTACGAATGAGCTGAATGCTGCCGCTTTCTTGGCGCAATTTAATACCTTCCAGATACTGTTCATATACTTTTAGGGTATAAAAATAAATACCATCCGTACAATCGGAGCCTGTTTTTTGTGCTTTGCCATTCCATCTTATTTCAGGGTCTTCTGTGGTAAATACCTGCTGCCCCCATCTGTTAAAAATTTTAATTTCTATGCCTTCAATAAATCGATAGGGGAATGGTTTGAATTCATCATTTACGCCATCCTGATTCGGGCTGAAAACGTTGGGCAGTTTGTACTCGGGACAATTATCTACACAAAACTCATTTAAAAAATTACTTTCATTGTTAAAACTGTCAACTCCGGTAACCACGTAGCATCCACCAATGCCTTTCTTCAGTTCTTCTCTGCTATCATCATATGCAAATGTTAAATTGGAAACAGATTTTAGTTTAGTGTAAACAGAATCATTTTTATACTTTTTGAAATAAATATTAAACGAGACCACGTCATCTGCACAAAAGTTGTTGTTAATCCATTCTAAACGGTTGGTAAAACTGCTAAAATCCACGCAAGGGGTAATAACCCTAACCGATGGCGGGCATGGTCGCACGGTGTCAAGAGGTGTACCACAAATTTCCTGTGAGTAATTCTCACTTGAGTCGGGTAGAAGTGAGTATTTACCAAAGGATTTAATCAGATAACAGTATTCAGTATTGTTAACGAGTTTTACGTCACTGAAGATATTGGAAGTGGTATAAGCTATAGAATCAAACCGGTTGTTTAAATTTTTTCTGTATACAACGTAGCCTATATTATCCCAAGGCACATTGGCTTTCCATGAAAGGATATTGGTTTGATCCGTTGAGAGAACGGATGCTCTTAATGCGGTGGCAGGCTGACTGGCGTCAATAAATTCAATTCCGGTTGCTGTACTTATAAAATCTATCACATATACAGCTTGAAGCGTTTTGGTATTAACCAGTGTATCTGTATAGTTGGTATCAGCAATGGAATCGAATGTCGGGTAATCGAATATAGCAACAGGGTTAGCATTTTGCTCAGGAGTATTAGCGCGTTTAAGGATGAGGCGATAAGGTGGTGGAAATTGCATCTGATTAAGAGTATCCGGTCTTAGCCAGCTAACTTTTACTTTGCCATTGGATATGCTTGTTTCTAGAATGGATACCTGTGTAATAACAGGTTTGCTTCTAACAATAGCCTCGCAAATTTCGGTTGATGCATAGCTTTCAGATTTGTAGGAAACAATAGGTGTTCCAAATCGGTCTCTTGCCGGGAAAACAGCCACAAGTCTGTAACAGTAGCTCACCATTGGTGAGAGGCCTTTGCCATCATTATTATCAAGATAAGAGGTGGTATTGATATCGTTAAACTTTGAAATAAGTTTGAAACCTGTTGATGCGGGTATGCCTCTTTCACACTGACCGGGGTTCCACTTTGAGCTATCGATACGCCTATACAGCAGATATTCATTAGCTAATCCGCTAGAGTCTTTATCCCAACTTACACGTAATCCGTTTCCCTCCTGTGTGGCTATGAGGTTATTGGGTGGTCTGCCTATTACGGTAATTCTAAAAGGTTTAATATCGGCCAGTTCAGGAATAAAATTATCGTTAACCTTAATGATACCTTGATGCGAGAAGTAGCGCACGTGATTGGCAATTGTTTTCCAACGGAAATCGGCATTTACAAATGTGGTTGCCTGTGCAGGGTCCGGAGTTAAGGTAGCCTTACTACTAGCTTGTTCGAAAGGGCCTGCATAGCCTCTTAATGTTAGTATTTGGCCCGCGTTTGGATCTGAAGCACTGGTATTGAAATTTATTGTTTCACCTGCTCTTACGCAAAAGTCCGGCAGCGGTGCAATGATTGGTGGTGCATTGGGGCAGTTTTTTATTTCAATCTGCATGTCACGCACAATGTATCCTACAAGGCGGTTATTGCGGTATTCATTAATACGGATGGCTATATTATAAATACCGGGTATCTGGGGTTTTTGCCAGGTTACTTGGCCAGTTATCGGATTGAGACTGAAGCTATCTGAAAACATGGGATCTACATAATTAGGAACTGGGGTATTTTCAGCCTGGAAAGGTGGGATTAACTGATAGGCAATTGAATCACCATCAGCATCATATGCTCCGGGGTTATGTACATAGGTAAATCCAATACATCCCTCATCAATTGGAGGTACATACATAATGGGCGATTCGTTGGAACCAATACTATTGTTTATGCGAAGCACTGCCTCAACATAGAAAGGAATCTCAACAGATACGCCACCATTGATATTTCTGATATTTTCTACACGATTCGGATCGGCAAAGTTTACCAGATAAACCCCATCGGTTGAATAAGAGTGCTGATAAACATATGTGTTTTGTTGTACGGTGCTATTGATAACTACAGCTTTTGTTCTGGGTATATCTTCACTTGCACCATCACCCCAATTTACCCTTAAAACCCTTGTATTGTCATTTGCCGGTTTCCTCGGGTCGGTATAGGTTACAAAGGTAAACTGATACGTTTTTCCATTCACTATCTGATAGGTAATCTCACCTGCACGGTAATGTGTGGCTTGGAGTGGTAAAAAAAATGCCAGTAAAAGAGTAAAGAATAATAAACGATATGTAAGCAATGAATTCAGTTATTGGCTTGATTTAACGAGGTGAAGGTACGAAATTATTATCTACAAGAGTAGAAATGGCATGTAAAAGTTGCATAAAAAAATCCCGTTAACCTTTACTTAACGGGATTTTTCAAAAGTGATTTTTTATGGTTATGCTTTCTGAGTTGATAGCTGAGCACCAATATAATCACGATTCATACGAGCTATATTACTAAGTGAAATGCCTTTGGGACACTCAGCTTCGCAGGCTCCGGTATTGGTGCAAGATCCAAAACCCTCAGCATCCATTTGTGCAACCATGCTTAATACACGTTCCTGACGCTCGGCTTGGCCCTGAGGGAGTAATGCAAATTGCGATACTTTGGCTGATACAAACAACATGGCTGAGGCATTTTTGCAAGCTGCAACGCAGGCTCCACAGCCTATGCAGGTTGCCGCTGCAAAGGCAGCATCTGCATCATCCTTTGGCACAGGTATCGAGTTGGCATCTTGTGCGTTTCCGGTATTAACCGAAATAAAACCTCCTGCTGAAATAACGCGATCAAAGGCTGAACGATCAACAGCCAAGTCTTTGATTACAGGAAATGCGGTTGCTCTCCATGGTTCTACCACTATGGTATCGCCATTTCTGAAAGAACGCATATGCAACTGGCATGTGGTTACGCCCTGCAAAGGTCCGTGAGGTCTGCCGTTAATAAACATGCTACACATACCGCAAATACCTTCTCTGCAATCATGGTCAAACGCAACTGGATCTTTGCCTTCATTTATTAAGCGTTCATTTAACACATCAAACATCTCCAAGAAACTCATATCAGGAGAGATATGTTGAACCGGGTAGGTTTCAAATTTACCTCTGTCGTCTTTATTTTTTTGTCTCCACACTTTTAGTGTAAGATTCATATTTCCACTCATGGCGTATAATATTTACTTTTAATAGATTTTTTATTTGTAAGAGCGTTGGGCAATTTTAATATTTTCATATTTCAGATCTTCGCGGTGTAGTTCCCAGTTGGCATCTCCTGTCATTTCCCATGCAGCCACATAACCGAAGTTTTCATCGTCACGCAATGCTTCACCTTCTTCTGTCTGAAACTCTTCCCTGAAATGGCCACCACAGCTCTCGTTTCTGTTTAATGCATCGTGGCACATCAATTCACCCAATTCCAAGAAATCGGCAACACGTCCAGCTTTTTCCAACTCCGGATTAAATTCATTTACTCCACCAGGTACACGCACATCTCTCCAAAATTCTGCTCTGAGTGATTGTATATCGGCAATAGCTTGCTTTAATCCTTCAGCATTTCGTGCCATACCGCATTGGTTCCACATGATTTTGCCGAGGCGTTTGTGGAAATAATCAACCGTTTTTGTTCCGTTGATGTTTTTCAGTTTTTCCAGACGTTCTCTTACTGATTTTTCTGCTGCTTCAAAGGCCTCGTGGTTGGTGTCGATAGCCCTGGTTCTGATTTCATTGCTCAGGTATGCGCCAATGGTATAAGGAATAACGAAATAACCGTCAGCCAATCCTTGCATCAACGCTGATGCACCCAGTCGGTTAGCACCATGGTCAGAGAAATTGGCTTCTCCTAAGGCATATAATCCCGGAACGGAAGTCATCAAATTATAATCAACCCACAAACCACCCATGGTATAATGTACAGCCGGATAAATCATCATAGGATTCTCATATGGATTTACACCGGTTATTTGCTGATACATATCAAACAGGTTACCGTATTGCTCTTTTACAACAGCTTTACCTAATTCGGTTAGCTGCTCTTCGGTAGGGTTTTGGATTCCTTTTTTTGTAGCTTCCTTTTTGCCGTACTTATATTTCATGTTGAAGGCAAAATCCAGATAAACGGCTTCGCCTGTCTGATTAACACCAAACCCTGCATCGCATCGCTCTTTAGCTGCACGTGAGGCCACATCACGAGGTACTAGGTTTCCAAAGGCAGGATATCTTCTTTCCAGATAATAATCTCTGTCTTCTTCTTTCAAATCATTGGGATTGAGTTTCCCTGCACGTATAGCATCTGCATCTTCCTTACGTTTAGGTACCCAGATGCGTCCGTCATTTCTCAAAGACTCTGACATCAATGTTAATTTAGACTGATGATCACCAGAAACAGGAATACAAGTTGGGTGTATTTGAGTGAAGCATGGATTGCCAAAGAATGCGCCTTTTTTATGTGCTTTCCATGCGGCTGTTACATTGCTGCCCATTGCGTTGGTAGACAGGAAAAATACGTTTCCATAACCTCCGCTGCAAAGTAAAACAGCATGACCAAAATGGCGCTCAAGCTTACCGGAAACAAGGTCTCTGGCTATAATACCGCGGCATTTGCCATCTACATTAACAATATCCAGCATCTCGTGGCGGGTAAGCATGTCTACCTGACCCAAACCAACCTGACGCTGCAATGCACTGTAGGCTCCTAATAATAACTGCTGACCGGTTTGACCTGCTGCATAGAACGTACGTTTTACTTGTG
The DNA here is from genome assembly GCA_021299635.1 of Sphingobacteriales bacterium. Taxonomy (GTDB): domain Bacteria; phylum Bacteroidota; class Bacteroidia; order UKL13-3; family UKL13-3; genus JAJTFA01. The sequence goes on along the minus strand of JAJTFA010000006.1, from coordinate 108,491 downwards.
TTCCGCCAAAAGAGCGATTATCCAGCATTCCTCCGTATTCACGGGCAAATGGCACACCTTGTGCAACACATTGATCAATAATATTGGCACTTACTTCTGCGAGGCGGTATACGTTGGCTTCGCGTGCACGGTAGTCGCCTCCTTTGATGGTGTCATAAAAAAGGCGATAGGTGCTATCACCGTCATTCTGATAATTTTTTGCGGCATTGATACCTCCTTGCGCAGCTATACTGTGGGCTCTGCGGGCCGAATCCTGAAAACAAAATACTTTTACCTTGTATCCAAGTTCAGCCAAGGCAGCAGCAGCAGAAGCACCTGCCAGACCTGAGCCAACAATGATTATTTCAAGGTTCCTTTTATTGGCGGGGTTAACCAGCGGAACAGTTGACCTGTATTTGGTCCACTTTTGCTCCAGCGTTCCTTCAGGAATTCTGGCATCCAATTTTGGTGATGTAGTCATATCTGTGTTTAACTTATTTAATCAATAAAAAATAAAGTGGCATGGCCGCAAAGCCTGCAGGAATAATTACTGCGAATACCCATGTGCTTAAGAACTGAATAGCCGGATTGTAGCGTGGATGATTTAAACCAAGCGTTTGAAATCCGCTTTTGAATCCATGAAATAAATGAAACCCCACAGCAAACATGGCAATTACATACAATAGAACAAGCAGCGGATTATTAAATGCTTCAGCCACCTCAGCGTAGAGGTCTTTGGTTATGGTTAATTTATAATCGATCCCGTCTTTGCTTATAATGGTTTCTTCAACTTTTTTGGCAATGGTTTTCGGATTCCCGGCTTCATCAATATATGGCTTGGATTTGATTTCACCGGTTTGCAGATTCTCTTCGTACTGAACATAAGGAATGTGGCCAAATTTATACTCGGCCCAAAAATCATTCATGTGCACTACAATAAAAACCAGAATGATGGTTCCTAAAACGCCCATGCTTCTGGATGTCCAGTGGCTATTGGCTTTCCCGTTTACCACAGCATATCCAACAGGGCGGGCCTTCAAATTTTTGTAGGCCAAATGCAATCCTTTAAACGCATGAAACAGAATACTTAAGTAAAGGATATATGAAACTGTTTTAATAAGCGGATTAGAAGTCATAAACACAGAATACAGGTTAAATGACATTCCCTGATCGTCTTTAAATAATTGCAGATTGCCAACCATATGAACTACAAGAAAAGTAGAAAGGAACAATCCGGTTAAGGCCACAATCAGTTTTTGGCCAATGGTAGAAGTGAACATTCGGGTAAACCAACTCATACGTTTATAATTTCAATTTTTAAAGTGTGCGCAAATTTAGAAATAGACACGTTTTATCCTACCCAACTAATCCACATTTTTTATTTAATTATTTTTAAACATACTTACACATGCCCTTATCCCTATAAACCTAACGTGAATAAGGTTTGTTTTTTAATTCCAATTAAAATATAAACTTTGACCCTTCAATGTATCGTTTTATTGTAAGAGTATTGTTTTTAATGCCGGCAGAAACGGCTCATTATTTCGCGCTTAACTGTTTAAGGGCTGCGCTCCATTTTCCATTCTTTTACATGCTCATGCGCAGGTTATTTTTTGTGTATCAGCCGGTTGAGTTTTTAGGTATACACTTTCCGAACCGTGTTGGCCTGGCAGCAGGCTTTGATAAAAATGCAAAATATCTGAAAGAGTTTATGGCTTTGGGCTTTGGCTCGGTTGAAATTGGAACGGTTACCCCTAAACCACAGCCCGGCAACGCTAAGCCAAGGTTGTTCAGGTTACTGAAAGATGAAGCTATTATTAACCGTATGGGCTTTAATAATGATGGGGTAGAGGTTATTGCGACACGTCTAAAAAACAGGCCCCAAGGATTGGTTGTTGGGGGCAATATTGGTAAAAATAAAGTAACCCCGAATGAAGACGCTGCTCGTGATTATGAATGGTGTTTTGAAGGATTATATGATGTAGTTGATTATTTTGTTGTCAATGTTAGTTCTCCTAATACGCCTAATTTACGTGCTTTACAGGATAAGGAACCCCTCATGCATATTTTATCGTTATTGGTAAAAAAACGTTTAACCTACATTGAACAAGGAAAACTATTTAAACCCATCCTGCTGAAAATTGCACCAGATTTAACCCGTGAGCAGTTGAATGATGTGATAGCCATTGTGTGCGAAAGCAAAATAGAAGGAATTGTTGCTACCAATACCACCATTTCCAGAGATAATCTGTTAACCGATAGTGCAACTGTTAACGCTATAGGTGCGGGAGGCCTCAGTGGTAAAATTTTGTTTAACCACGCCACCGAGGTGCTGCAATACATTAATCAAACTTCAAAGTCCCAAATACCCCTGATTGGGGTAGGTGGAGTTGACTCGGTTGAAAAGGCTAAACAAAAAATGGATGCAGGTGCCACCATTATTCAGCTTTATACGGGATTAATTTATAAGGGTCCGGCATTGGTTAAGCAAATTGCAGGCGTAAAAAATTAAGTATTCATGGAAATTGTGAAGTTTACACATACTGCCATTGCCGCTATTGAAAGCTATCGTAAAACATTGATGATACCCAAAACGCATTACCTGCGCATTGGTATTAGGCAAAAAAATGAAACCAATAAACGTTTGCTCATTGGTTTTGATGAGAAGACCGATAAAGACAAGGTAGCTGTAATTAATGGTTTAGATGTTATTTATACACCCGGAGAGGTTTTCTTTTTTGCCGGTATGGTAATTGATTTTGCGGAGCAAGATGGCCGTAGTGGTTTTACTTTTACTGAAAATGTTATGAATAAATAAGTAATTTACTTTCGCGCTTTTGAGGGGCCAAAAGCGCTGCAAAAGACCTTCATTTTCGAAGGTGTTTTGTCTTGGCACAGGTCTCACATCAAATGCTTTTTGCCCTACCGCTGCATGCTTTTGTATAACCCAACTCCCCGCTACTGTGCGAGTCCTCTCGCGTGCTATAAACTTCCGGTTCTTGCTCATTCCGCATGACCGGGCCTTATGCATTTTCGCGTAATCAGTAAGAGCAGTTGTATGGCAGTTGGCCTTGCGTAAGCAACCCAAGAGCGCAGCGGCTTGGGGTGCGTGGCATACAACAAACGTAAGTGATAGCGAAAAGGCATACAGCCCTTGATTTTTTGGTTTCTTTTTTATCAAGAAAAAAGAAACTGAGGGTTCGGGGCGCGCAGCCCTAATTGGTTTACCAGAACCAGATACAGATAGAGCGGATGTTATATTGGTGCATGCATTCCACTAATTACAGTCTGATAGCTAAGAGGCAGGCTACATAAACGGTTAACTTAAGTTTCTTTTACCGTAACATCTATTGACTCCTGAAAAAAGATAGCTTTGCATGCTATGAGTAAATTTTTGCCATTTAAAGATTTAATTTTGATGGAGGATGAAAACCTCATCGCCATCAATAAGCCTGCGGGTATTTCTTCGCTCGATGAGCGCAGCAATCAGATGCCGAGTATCATATCAATGGCAAAAAAATATGAACCCGATGCACAGCTCTGCCACCGCATAGATAAAGAAACAAGCGGGGTTTTACTTATTGCAAGAAACGAAGCAACCTATCGGGCAATGGCCATGAAATTTGAAGCCAGAGAGGTAGATAAAATATATCATGCAGTGGTGGGAGGTTTCTTACAGGTAAGCAATAAATCTATTCTACTGCCACTATCTCTAACCAAAAACGGATTAGCAAAGGTAGATGTGAAAGAGGGCAAGAAAGCGGAAACCATAATCAGCACCATTCAAACGTTTAATCACTACACCCTGCTTGAATGTAAGCCTGTTTCAGGGCGTTTGCACCAAATCCGGGTACATATGGCTTCTCAAAATTTTCCATTGGTTTCAGATACAAGTTATGGAGGTAAGGTGCCAATGTTATCACATTTTAAACGAAATTTTAAAACCGGCAAAGAAGGATTGGAGCAGGGTATGATGAAAAGAGTGGCACTGCATGCTTATCGTTTATTGTTTGAGCTGGATGGTAAGCAATATGATATAATTGCACCTTACCCAAAGGACTTTGACGTATTTATCAAGCAGCTACAGAAATTTGACAGTGGCGATTAAAAATCCCACCTGCGTTCGGCAAAATTCCACCTTAATGCTACACAGCTCATAAGGGTTTCTGAATTAAAAATGGAAATTTCACTTTCGGTTTTTCTGTAAAGCAGTTGCACATCAACAAATAAATTATGTTTAAGCATATAGCTTACAACCATATCGGCCAGGTATAAATTGGTTTTAACCCCCTGCGCTATTGTATTGCCGAATTCTCTTTGAGAAAGACGATAATTCAATCTAATGTCTCTTCCCCAGTTGCTGCCATTGGTATCGTTTCCGTAAATGGCCACGATGGCTGTGGCTTTTAAGTTTAAGCGCTCGTTAGGCTGATATCTGATAATGCCGATGTATTCATAAAAGTTTGCACCAAGCGGGTGTGCCATGTTTTGATTAAAATTTACATATGCATTGCGTGGATTAAAAGAAGTGTACATATACGGGCGAGCAATATTGGCTTCTAACTGTAAATCCAGATTGCTGATATTGGCCACATCCATGTATTTTATTCCGAGTTGCATAGCCTGTTTATTGCCAAACCATCCATTTCTTGCCAATACGTTGCTCATCACAAATTCTGAAATGGCAAATTGGCCGTATACAGAAAAGTGCTGCTTAAAGTTATATTTAAAGTCCATACCAAGCAGAGCCTTATCGGGGCTATTCAGGCCATTTTCAATGGGTTTGTAAAATATAATGGGATTAAGGTATTGCAGGTCATAACCGCCATCGGAAAAACCACTATCGCGTTGAAAGGATATGGTTTGAAATAAGCCAATATTTAAGCGTTTGGTTACATTTACATTGGCATAGGTGGTGGCATAATAATGGCGTTTGGGTAATTTACTTTGGCCGCCTCCCACATAGTTATACATCTGCCCCCAGATATTGGTATAGTTTATTTTCCAGATGCGGGTGTTGGCACGCATAAATAAATGGTCGCGACTGAAATCAGACATAAACAAGGAGCGATAGCCATTGCCCAAAAAATTTCTTCCGTGGCCAAACTGTAAATCAATATAATGGTTGGCTTGTATCACCAAATAACCGCTGGCATTTCCATAATTAAATGTTTTGTAGTCAGTGGTTTTTAAAAAACCGGCTCCGGGTATAACCGCCTCTGCCATATAAAAGTCGTTTACCCAACTGTTTATTTTAAAAATTTCATCACTGAAATGGGTAAAGAAGCCAATATTGTTACCAATTGTACCGCGCATTTCAACGCCTCTGGTATTAAGTGTGGTCAGATCCTTGCTTCTGCTGTCATATCCGGCCTGCAGATAGGCAACTGGATTTACCACCAATGTAAAATCTTTTTGTTTTTGGTGATATAAAGCTGCTTTGCTTTTATATAAATGCTTTAGTATTGCTCTGCTGCTGCGCGTACTTTCACTGTTGCTAAACTCAAAATTATCGTTTTGCAAATAGGCCAGGTTAAAGTAGTCTTGCTTGCTCAGTTTCAATCCCTGTGTTTCAAAACTATCAATATAAAGTGCAATCCGATTTCGCTGATAAGATTTGGATGCTGTGCTGAATTCCGCAGGTGTGGCAAGCTTACCAGATTTAATTTCAAATCTGTCGAGCACATGCTGGCTATAACTTCCCAAAGGAATATAGGTGCCCTGCGCATGTATTTGAGCAGTTATGAGTAGCAAAACGAAGGTGGAAGTAAAACGCATCTCAACAAAAATGCAGTTTTCGGCCGAATAAATGAAATTATACTGCAGCTAATATCCCTTTATAGACTTCATCATATATTGTTTTATTGTACACCGGCAATGCATTACATGTTTTGTGTATAATAATCATGCGCAAGATTGTAGCAATATTTTTTGCTCTGTATGGTGCTACTTTATTTTGTGAGAGTTGCCATCTTTATGTTACTCAACTGTCATACTTATTTTAGCTTACGTTACGGTACCTTATCGGTAGAAGCCTTGCTGGCAATGGCCAAGCAGCAGGGCTACACGGCACTTGCCCTTACCGATATAAATAATACTTCTGCATGGGTTGAGGCCTTGAGGCTGGCTCCGGGTTTTGGTTTGGAGGTAAAGCCGGGTATTGATTTTCGCAACGGAGTAAACATGCAATATGTGGGCATTGCCCAAAACAACCGAGGATTATTACAACTCAATGAGCACCTGAGTTACCACCTGCACCATGGCTTACCATTTGATGTATGTGCACCCGATATGCCGGATGTATTTATTATTTATCCTTTTGCATCTGCCATTGGCAGGTCGCTACGCGTTAATGAGTTTGTAGGAATAGGTGCACAAGATTTGCTTAAAACCAACCTTGTGCAATCTGTTGGTGAAAAAAAAATGGTGGCGTTGCACACGGTGAGTTTTACCGATAAACGCAGCTATAATGCCCACCGCTTGCTACGTGCTATTGATAACAATACTTTATTAAGTATGCTGCCCAAATCAGAACAGGGAAATGCAGGTGCTGTTATACCTTCAGCCGATGAGATGCAGTCTATGTACAGGCAATATCCCATACTTATGCGCAATACGGAAAGGTTACTCAATAACTGCCATGCTTATATTGAATTTGGAAAATTTGCCAACAAAAATCTTCACTGCTACACGGGTAGTGCTGCAGGCGATATGGAGTTACTGAAGACCGAAGCAGAAAAGGGTATGGCTTATCGCTACGGAAATGCGGTTTGCCCTGATGTGCATGCGAGGGTAGAAAAGGAGTTGCGCATTATCAGTCAGATGGATTTTGCCTCCTACTTTTTAATTAATATGGATATTGTGCGTTATGCCCAGCATAAAGGTTATTACTATGTAGGGCGCGGAAGCGGGGCCAATAGTATTCTTGCCTACCTGCTGCGCATTACAGATGTAGATCCCATTGCTCTTGATTTGTATTTTGAACGTTTTATTAATCCTTACCGCAGCACTCCGCCAGATTTTGACATTGACTTTTCCTGGACCGACCGCGATGATATAACACGTTATATCTTTGATCGTTTTGGAAGGCACCGCACGGCATTACTTGGATCATACAATACCTTTCAGTTTGATGCTGTGGTGCGTGAACTAGGAAAAGTGTTTGGTTTACCTGCTCATGAAATAAACAAGCTGCAGGCAACCCGCACCCATAGCCCTGATGATGAAAACGCACGACTCATTCTGCGCTATGCCGATTATTTACGGGATTTTCCAAGCCACCTGAGCATTCATGCCAGTGGCCTTCTAATAGCAGAGGAGCCTATTCACGCATACACAGCCACCTTTATGCCTCCCAAAGGATATGCCACTACCCATTTTAGTATGATAGAAGCGGAGGATATTGGTTTGTATAAGTTTGATATTTTAAGTCAGCGCGGACTGGGTAAAATTAAGGATACCCTAGGTTTTATAGGGCAAAACCGGCACGAGGAAGTAGATATACACCAAACGGCTTTGTTTATGAATGATGAGCCCGTAAAGCAACTGCTGCGTGAGGGAAAAACCATGGGTTGTTTTTATATAGAGAGTCCTGCCATGCGCATGCTGCTTACCAAACTGCAGGCCGATGACTACCTGAGGCTTGTTGCAGCCAGTTCCATCATCCGTCCTGGAGTATCTAAAAGCGGAATGATGAATGCTTATATTGAGCGATACCGCAACCCTGCTGCGCGCCAAAAAGCGCAAGAAGCACTGCCTGAAATGTATGACGTGCTGAAAGAAACCTATGGCGTAATGGTGTATCAGGAAGATGTAATTAAGGTGGCTCACAAAATCGCTGATTTAAGTTTGGCTGATGCCGATTACCTGCGCAGGGGCATGAGTTGGAAATTTAAGCAGCGCAACGAGTTCTGGCGGGTACGAGATACGTTCTTTACCAATTGCCGCAATAAAGGATATGCAGAGAAAACTATTGAAGATATCTGGTTTCAGATAGAAAGCTTTGCCAACTTTGCTTTTTCAAAGGCCCACTCGGCAAGCTATGCTGTTGAGAGTTTTCAGGCACTTTATCTCAAGGCACATTATCCGTTGGAATATATGGTGGCCACACTCAATAATGGTGGTGGCTTTTATCGAAAAGAATTTTATGTGAACGAAGCACGTTTACATGGGGGCCAAATTGAAATGCCTTGCGTAAACCATAGTGAAGCATTGAGTAGCATCAGTGGTAAAACTATTTGGCTAGGGTTTCATTTAATAGCAGAGTTGGAAGAACAGGTAATGTATGCTATTGCTGATGAGAGAAAAAAGGGCGGAGCTTTTTTAAGTCTGGCTGATTTTATGAAACGTCTGCCTGTTTCCATTGAGCAAATGCGCCTGCTGATACGTGCAGACGCATTCCGGTTTACCGGTAAAAGCCGTAAAATACTTTTGTGGGAAGTACACGTATTGGCTGACCATGCAAGGCCTCTAGTATCTATGCCGCATTTGTTTGCTGCCGAAGATAAGCCGTTTGATTTGCCTGAGCTGGAAGAATTTGTGGGCGACCATGTGTTTGATGAAATGATACTCATTGGATTTCCGGTTACGGTTCATCCATTTACCTTGTTAAAGGCAACCCTGGATGAAACATTGACAGCTGCCGATTTAAAAAATATGCAAGGCAAGGTGGTTTGTATAGTTGGCTATTATGTTACACATAAACGTACATCCACATCTGCAGGACAAGCCATGTTCTTCGGAACTTTTCTTGACCTTAACGGACAATGGATAGATACCGTACATTTTCCACCGGTGGCAAAGGTTTTCCCGTTTCGCGGAAGAGGCTGTTACCGCATAACAGGCAAACTTATTAATGAGTATGATTTTTTATATATAGAAGTACAGGAAATGGAGCGCCTGCCTGAGGCAAACCGCGACAGCTATGTGCATAGCACAAGGCTTAAGCAGATAGATTAAAATTAGGCAGAACCTACTATGCGCAGGTGCGACACATGAGCTCTGATGGCCCTGAACACGGTTGGGTACTCAATATATTTAACATCGTATTTAGCGCATAACTCCTTTACCAATTTATTAATGGCAGGGTAGTGGATATGGCTTATTTTAGGAAACAAATGGTGCTCTACCTGAAAATTGAGTCCACCAACAAACCATGAAACCAGTTTGCTTTTGGTAGCAAAATTAGCAGTGGTTGAGAGTTGATGTACAAACCAGTTCGATTCTATTTTATGAGAATCCTCATCAGGTACAGGGAAATCAGAATCTTCCACCACATGTGCCAACTGAAATACAATACTTAGCACCAGTCCGCATACTCCGCAAATAATTAAATAACCAATTAAGGCATGTGCCCAACCAACAAGGGTAATTGGAATTACCAAAAACAATAAGGCATACAATACCTTACTTGACCAGAAACCAATATGTTCATACGTTTTCATTTTGGCAAACTTGCGGTTAGATACCTTACCGCTAAAGTATTTGCTAAAATCTCGGAAGGCAATCCAAATAATATATGTGGTGGTGTATAAGACGAAGGAATAAATATGCTGATAACTATGGTACCAGTAACGAGGCTGATGCGTATTGGTACGTATAAGAGGTTTAATATCTATATCATCATCATGCCCTTCAATATTGGTGTAGGCATGGTGCATTACATTGTGTTTAACTTTCCATAAAAACGAACTGCCACCCAGAGCATTCAGGGAGTAGCTCATCAGGTCATTTACCCATTTTTTACTGCTGTAGCTGCCGTGTGCACCATCGTGCATTACATTGAAACCAATTGCTGCAAAGTTTAAACCCATAAGCACACAAAAAATAACATTAACCCATGATGGAGCAATGCCTGATAGCAATATGACATAAGTGAAGACTGCAAATCCGCAAAGTAGTAACGTTTTGGAATAGAGTTTCCAAGTGCCTGTAGGTTTGATTTTGTTTTCAGTGAAATATGCTTCCACTTTTTTCTTGAGTTCCAGCGTAAAGGGTGTATGCCCGTTGCTGAATGATAAGTTTTTGGCCACTTGTTTATTTAATGTATTTGTTTCAAAGATATGGTTTAACAATAATTTAGCAAGTCGAACTTTTAAACAAGGCGCCCGCAGCATTACAAAAAGAGTTTGTGTATGTATAAAATACACTGTACCTTGCCACCACCACATTATAATCTCCATCACATTTGATTAAGATTGCCATTATAGGAGCAGGCAACGTAGCTTCCCACTTAGGCATTGCGCTGCAGCATGCCGGAGCAGAAATTACGGCTGTATATGCCAGAGATGAGCGCAAGGCTAAAGCACTTGCCACAAAATTTCATACTTTATGGGTTGATGATATTGATAAGCTACCTGCTAACACGCAGTTAACCATAATAGCGGTAAAGGATGAGGCCATTGCAGAGGTTAGCAATCAAATTAATATCTCGGGCACAGTGGCTCACACTTCGGGTATATTGGGCATGGATGCTTTGGCCAAGCACAAGCATCGCGGTGTTTTTTACCCTTTACAAACACTAAAATCAGGAGTGGATGTTAATTTCAATACAGTGCCATTGCTTCTTGAAGCCTCCAATGAGGAAACAATAAGATTGCTAAAAAAGACGGCAAAGCTCATCAGTCAAAAAGTGTCAGAGGTTAAATTGCATGAACGTCAAATGGCGCACCTTGCTGCAGTATTTTCCAATAATTTCACCAATCATCTATACGCAGTTGCCAATGATATTTTGCAAACACATGGATTATCTTTTGATTTGCTTAAACCACTTATTGTCCAAACTGCACAAAACATTCAGCACCAATTACCTGCTGAGGTGCAAACGGGGCCTGCTGTAAGAGGTGATATGGAAACCATTGATATGCATTTGCAGCTGCTTCGAGAACATGTGCAATACAGGCAATTGTATGAATTGATTTCGGCAAGTATTATTGAACAACATAGAAATAAAAAATGAAAAATTATTTAGAGCAACTGCACCATATCAAGTGTTTTGTTTTTGATGTAGATGGAGTGCTTACCGATGGGAAAGTGTTGGCGCTGGCAAGTGGTGAGCAGCCGCGCAGTTTTTTGGTGAAAGATGGTTATGGAATTGAACGTGCCTTGCTGGCCGGATATATTGTTATCATCATTTCAGGAGGTGCCCAGGAAGGGGTACAAAAACGACTGGAGTTTCTTAAAATTAAGCATATTCATTTAGGTGTTAAAGATAAGGTGGCCACTTTTGAAAACCTTTGCGAATCTTTGCAAATAAAACCTTCAGAAGTATTATATATGGGAGATGATCTGCCCGATTATGATGTAATGAAACTTGCAGGTTTGCCAACTTGCCCCAATGATGCCGTGCAGGAAATTAAAGATATTTCCATGTATGTATCAGATAAAAAAGGAGGGGAAGGATGTGTGCGTGATGTGATTGAAAAGGTGATGAAAGTGCAGGGAACTTGGCGTAAATTTGAAAACGAAAATATTAACAACTAACCTTTCGTTATTTTTGCAGGTAAATTTGTTTGCAAGCTATGGGTTCATATTTTAAAGTTCTTCTGATAACCATTCTTACATGTTTTGATATGCAGGCAATTGCATCTCGCATCCTCGTACCAATGGATGAAAATCAGAAAAATCATTTGAAAGCATATGGTATTGCCTATTGGGAATTAAAAAGAGATTTGGATGTAGATTGGTTGCTCAATTACCGGGATGGAAGTTTCTTACTGCCTTATGATAATGCAACCGAGAAAGAATGCCGTGTGCGCGGTATAACTTATGAGGTAATCAGTGAAGGGCAGGTTAGTCAGATTTTGGCTGAAATAGCTAAACCTGAGGTAAACATGGAGTTGATTAAGTTGCACAAAGCTCCCAAAATTGCCGTTTACTCACCCAAAACCAAACAGCCCTGGGATGATGCAGTAACCATGGTGTTAACTTATGCAGAAATCCCTTATGATGTAATTTTTGATGATGAAGTGCTGATGAATAAGTTGCCTCTATATGATTGGCTGCACTTGCACCACGAAGACTTTACGGGACAATACGGTAAGTTTTATGCCAGTTTTGCCAATACAGCCTGGTATCAGGCTGAGGTAAAGGAAGCTGAAGCCACAGCCACGCGTCATGGTTTTATCAAAGTGAGCCAACTTAAGCTGGCAGTTGCAAAAAAAATTAGAGATTATGTGATAGGTGGCGGTTTTCTATTTGCCATGTGCTCGGCAACCGACTCGTATGATATTGCACTTGCTGCAGATGGTATTGATATTTGTGATGCCATATTTGACGGTGACCCAATGGATCCCAACCCTGATGCAAAACTAGATTACAGCCAAGCCTTTGCATTCAAGGATTTTAAACTCATCAGCAATCCATACATCTATGAGTATTCCTATATTGACAATACTCCTGAAACCCGTCCGATTTCGGAAGACAATGATATGTTTACCCTTTTCGATTTTTCTGCTAAATGGGATGTTGTACCAACCATGCTTTGTCAAAATCACACCAAAACCATAAAAGGTTTTTATGGGCAGACAACGGCATTTAGAAAACAATTTATCAAAAGTGAAGTACTTGTAATGGGAGAAACCAAGCAACTAAGCGAAGCCAGATATATCCATGGTACCAGCGGCAAAGGCACATGGACATTTTATGGCGGACACGACCCCGAAGATTATCAGCATCAGGTAGGAGAGCCCCCTACGGATTTAAACTTACATCCCAATTCACCGGGTTATCGATTAATTCTGAATAATATTTTATTCCCTTCTGCAAAGAAGAAAAAAATGAAAACCTGAGAAGGGTTGATTTATCACCTCAGTCTTTGTACCGCTGAATTTCTCGTTCAACATCACGCTTTTTAATGTCTTGTCTTTTATCAAACGCTTTTTTGCCCTGCGCAATACCTATTTCTAGCTTGGCATAGCCTGTTTCGGAAAAGAATAGTTTAAGCGGCACAATGGTGATACCCTGCTCACTGCTTTTGCTTTTTATTTTTCTCAGTTCAGTTTTTTTAAGCAGTAGTTTTCTAATGCGTGTAGGTTCATGATTATGATGCGTGCCTTGGCGGTAAGCACCAATCTGCAGATTTCGTACATAGAGCTCATTTTCCTTGAAAAAACAATAGGCATCATTCAAGTTTACATTGCCCTCACGAATGGATTTAATTTCCGTTCCGAGCAGTTGCATACCCGCAACATATTTCTGCGAAATATGATACTCAAACGAGGCTCTCTTGTTGACAATATTTAAATTACCTTTGCTCATGAAAACGCTGCAAACATAAGCCTTTTCAAATTGATAAGCGGTAAAACAATGGAATATAAACTTACATCCTATGCGCCCGGAAGCGGCTGCGGTTGCAAAATAGCTCCGGCTGTTTTGTCTGAAATACTTTCCGATAAGCGTTCTCTAAATACCTATCCTTCCTTGCTGGTAGGCAACCATAGCAATGATGATGCAGCCGTTTGGGATTTGCATAATGGTGAGGCCATGATAAGTACTGTTGATTTTTTTACACCTATTGTAAACAATGCATTTGATTTTGGCCGCATAGCCGCTGCAAATGCTTTAAGTGATGTGTATGCAATGGGCGGTAAACCTGTTTTTGCAAACGCTATGCTTGGTTGGCCCGTTGATGATTTGCCCCTTGAGCTTGCGCAGCAGGTGATGCAAGGTGCCATTGATATGTGTAATCAGGCAGGTATTCCAATAGCCGGTGGTCATACCATTAATATTAAAGAACCGCTTTTTGGTTTGTCTGTTAATGGATTGGTGCCTAAGCAAGACATTAAACAAAACAATACCTGTAAAACTGGTGATGTCCTGTATCTGACCAAACCTATCGGCACAGGTATAATAGCTACTGCCATTAAACGCGGAGCCGCAGATACTAAGCATATACTGGCCGTAACAGAAAGTATGTGCAGCCTCAATACTTTTGGAATGATAGCAGCAAAGCATGAGCAAGTGCATGCCATAACTGATGTTACCGGCTATGCATTGCTTGGACATTTAATTGAAATGACTGAAGGTGCTAACCTAACTGCTGAGCTTGATTTTAATGCTGTGCAAGTATTTGAAGGAATTGATACATATCTGCAGCAAAATCTAATACCTGATAATACTTACCGTAACTGGAATGCGTTCGAGAGAAAAGTAAATGGTGTTGCCGATATGCGTTCTTTTCAATTGCTTAATGACCCGCAAACAAGCGGTGGTTTACTGTTGGCTGTAGCTCCTGATTTTACCGGTATATTTGAAGAACTGCTATCGCAAAACGGATTGGCTGCATTTGCTAAACCCATAGGCAGGCTCGTTAAAAAAACTAACTTTGAAGTAAACGTAATGATGGCATGAAATTATTTTCTGCACAGGAGCTTAAAGAATGGGATGCATTTACCGTGCAGCATGAACCTGTTGCCTCCATTGAATTAATGGAACGTGCAGCCACTGCATGTATGCCTTATCTTTTGCCGCATGCCATTGCCGCAAGGCATATTTATATTTTGTGCGGACCTGGAAATAATGGTGGTGATGGCCTTGCAATTGCGCGCCTTTTATCAGTTGCTAATGTGCAAACAAAGGTTATCACTGTTTATAATGATTCAGCACCTTCGGCCGATTGTAAAACCAACTTGGTACGCCTGCAAGGCAATAAGCTTGTAAATATTATTGAGCTGAAACAGCAGCAACAGCTCCCTGATTTTAATAGATCCGATTTGGTTATTGATTGTTTGTTTGGTTATGGACTAAATAAACCTGTGAGTGGTATTTATCAAGAAGTTATTGAACAAGTGAATGCATCAACGGCAAAGGTCATTTCAATTGATATGCCTTCGGGTTTACCTGCTGATGTATTACAGCCTGAAGCTATAAAGGATTATACGGTGGTTCAGGCACAACAAACGCTAACTTTTCAATCACTTAAACATAGCTTAATTTTTGCTGAAACAGGTACTTATGCAGGAAATGTACAGGTCATTCCAATTGGAATGCATCATGGATTTGAGGGGCATGCTCACGCACACATGGAGTTTATTACTTCAGAACTGGTTCAATCGATTATTAAACCTCGACAAACCTTTGCACACAAAGGCACACAAGGACATGTGATGCTTGCAGGCGGTAGTTATGGCAAAATGGGGGCGAGCCTTTTAATGGCCAAAGGCGCGCTTTACAGCGGATGCGGATTATTGCATGTATACGTTCCAAAAGTTGGTTATACCATTTTACAAACGGCCCTGCCAGAAGCCATGGTAATGACCGATGAAGAGCTCTATGAAATCAGGCATTTCCCTAATTTGCAAGGTTGCACCGCAGCAGCCATTGGTCCTGGTATGGGTATGCATGCAGAGACAATAAAAATGCTGGGTGCGTATTTGCCATCCATTCAAATTCCTGTAGTGCTTGATGCCGATGCATTAAACTGTTGTGCCAATTTGTTGCAGGAGCATCATTTTAGTTTTCGTTTTCCCAAGCAATGTATTCTAACACCTCATCCAAAAGAGTTCGACAGATTAGCAGGTTTCTCCTCCAATAGTTTTGAGCGGCAGCAAAAAGCACATGCTTTTGCGCAAACCCATGGCGTGGTAGTAGTGCTTAAAGGAGCTTATACACGTGTTTGCCTGCCTGATGGACGCATCTTTGTTAATACAAGCGGAAATGCCGCAATGGCTACGGGTGGTAGCGGTGATGTGCTAACGGGCGTAGTTTCGTCATTATTGGCTCAAGGATATTCAGTTAATAATGCCGCCATTGCCGGTGTTTTTATACATGGCCTTGCAGGCGATCTGGCAGCCAAAGGTAAGTTTGCGATCTCAGCTTCCGAAATTGCCTCAACCATCAGCCATACGATGCACAGTCTGCTATAGACGTTATCTGCCTTATAATTTCTTTTTTCAGTTGGATTTATATTTTAGTTTTGCCCTCCTTTATGAGCAGAATCAATCAACATTTTTCTATTGAGCTTGCCAGCAAATTCAGATATCTGTGGCGCATGGTTGGTAATACACCCATGCTTCGCATCCGATATCAATTTAAAGGTGAAGAGCGCGATGTATATGTAAAATGCGAACATTATAATCTTACCGGAAGTATCAAAGACCGTATGGCTTTATACATTCTGGAACAATCCTATAAGAACGGAACCATTAAGCCTGGTAATATTATTATTGAAGCCACCAGTGGAAATACCGGAATTGCATTTTCATCTATTGGCAAAGCACTTGGTCATCAGGTAAAAATTATAATGCCAAACTGGCTCAGCCGTGAACGCATGGATATTATCCGCAGCCTAGGCGCTGAAGTGATATTAATAAGCAAGGAGCAAGGTGGCTTTCTTGGAAGTATTGCTTTGTCACAGAAGATGGCTTCCGAAGACGATAATATCTTTCTCCCATATCAGTTCAGCAATCATTTTAATTGCGAAGCTCATGAAAAAACCACCGGTCCTGAAATATGGAAGCAGTTGGATAATTGTGGACTTAAAGCCGATGCTTTTGTTGCAGGTGTGGGAACAGGCGGAACGGTGATGGGTGTAAAGAATTTTTTAAAGAAACTGGATGCAGGTATAAAAATACATCCGCTTGAACCTGCGGAGTCTCCCACTTTATCGGTTGGACATAAAGTAGGAGCGCACCGCATACAGGGAATTTCTGATGAGTTTATACCGGAGATTGTAAAGCTGAATGAATTAGATGATGTGGTGCATGCATCTGATGGTGATTCTATTTTAGTTGCACAGAAACTGGCCTCACAATTAGGACTTGCTGTGGGAATTTCATCCGGTGCCAATATTATTGGTGCTATTCAGTTGCAAAATAAATACGGAAAAGAAGCTACCGTTGTTACCATTTTTTGTGACAGCAACAAAAAATACCTGAGTACAGATTTAATGAAAGAAGAACCAGTAAAAGAAAATTACTTGGCACCTCATATCGATTTTCTGGATTTTGAACCCATTGACAGGGCGTTTTAATGATTTTTCAGTTTAAGCAGTTTGCCGTTAAGCAGCAGGACTCGGCCATGAAAATTGGAACCGATAGTGTGCTGCTGGGATGCTACTGCAAGGTGCACAATACTAAATACATACTGGATATTGGCACAGGAACAGGTTTACTGGCATTGATGCTGGCCCAAAAAAGTGAAGCGTTGATTGATGCTGTTGAAACCGATGAAGCGGCTGCAACTGAAGCAGCCTTTAATTTTTCTCAATCACTGTGGGCTCACCGAATCACTTTATACCGTCAGCGCATACAAGAATTTAAAGCCCAAGAAAAATATGATATCATTATCTGTAATCCGCCTTACTACCGCCACAAAGCAAGTATGAGTATTACCGATCAGCAACGCAGCATGGCCAGGCATGATAAGGATTTACCTTTTACCGACTTGCTTCATTGTATACAAAAGAACCTGAATGATACTGGAACAGCGTGGATTATTTTACCTGCTAAGGAAGCAGGGGAGTTGCTGGAAGAGGCAGTTGCAAATGGGTTGCATTTACAACATATCATTTACATACATTCACTTGAGCATAAAACGCCCAACCGGCATATTTTGGTATTGGGTAAAACATCTGCTTCACTTACCGAGCAGCATATGTCAGTTTATGATGCTCAGGGAAACCCCACACCGGAGTATAGGCAACTAACTAACGATTACTATCTCTGGAAAGATCAGGATACGGATAAACGCCTGAAATGGTAGGCAAGGTGATGTTGGTAGTCGACTTCTAGCTGTTTGCTCGTTTTGGCTAATTTACGTATACTGCAACTCAGTTTATTTTATAAAAGCAATGAAAAATAAGATACTTCTTTTAGGGGCAGCAGTACTGCAAATTTTCACAGCCTTTGCCCAAAACAAAATACTTACCGTAGAAGATGCGGTGCTTAAACAAAGAACCACACTCGCACCCGAAAGACTATCTCAACTTATGTGGATTCCGGGTACGCATTTGTTTACCTATGTAGCCAAGCGCAATGGAAAAGAGTGCTTGGTAAGGCAAAATGCTGATGATTTGCAGCGAGACACCATACTTGGAATTGAAGATATAAAATCTTGGCTAGAAGCTATTGGTTCTGAAAAGCGCATGCCTGAGCGTTTCCCGTTTTTTACTTGGATGAATAAAGATGAGTTCCGCTTTTTTTATAACAATGGTTGGTATCTGCTTAATTTACAGAAACGCAATATTGCCCTGCTTAATAAAATTCCGGAAAACGGAGAAGAGCCCCAGTTTGAACCTCTAAACAATCATGTGGCTTTTATACAGTTCAATAATGTGCTGGTGTATAACCAACAAGCTTGGGAAAAAGTAAAAAGTCTCAAATCTACTGTTGATGTTGGCGATGGTTCCTACAAGGAGTTTGCTATTACGGGTGATGGCAGCACATTTGCCGTTGTTAATGGGAAAGCCGTTCATCGCAATGAGTTTGGTATAAACAAAGGTATTTTTTGGTCGGCTACGGCAAACCGAGTAGCTTATTATAAGTGCTACGAAGGATTGGTTACCAATTATCCTTTGCTTAAGCTTAGCAATGATACAAACAATAACACTCCCGGATTTACTGAGCAAATACGCTATCCGATGGCAGGTAATTCAAGTCATTCAGCCAAAGTATATATTTATGATATTAACAAACGTATCAACGTAATGGTAGAAACAGGTACTCCGGATGATCAGTACCTAACCAATGTTACATGGTCGCCTGATGATGAGTATTTATATATAGCCGTTGTGAATCGAGACCAGAATGAAATGAAACTAAATCGATATGATGGCAAAACCGGAAAGTTTATTAAAACATTATTCACCGAAACGCATGCCAAATATGTAGAGCCAGAGCATGGATTGTTTTTCCATGATAAAACTGGCAAGCAATTTATTTGGTTTAGTGAGCGAGACGGTTACAACCATTTGTATTTAATGGATCATAACGGTAAGGTTATTCGTCAGCTTAGCAAGGGTAAAGCGGATGTTACAGAATTGGTGGGATTTAATGCAAAAGGTACCATTGCATATTATATGCAGGCAACAGAAGATGGACTTGAAAGGCAATTATATTCTGTGGAATTGGCCACAGGTAAAGTATTTCAGATAACCCGAAACAAAGGGGTACATACCTGCAGCATTAGTAGTGATGGTCTTTATATCTTAGATACATACAGCAATATCAATACTCCACGCAGAACTACGTTAATGAAATCGGATGGGGCCGAGTTATCTATTTTACATCAGTCAAAAAATCCATTATTTGATTATAAAGCTTGTGGAATTCGCCTTTTCTCAATCAAAGCAGATGATGGTACACTACTAAATTGCCGCATGTTTTATCCGACTGATTTCGATTCTACAAAAAAATATCCTGTGCTCGTTTATGTTTACGGTGGTCCGCATGCTCAGATGATAACCAACAGCTGGATGGGTGGAGGTGATTATTGGTTATATTATATGGCACAGCAAGGCTACGTAGTTTTTACACTTGATAACAGAGGGTCGTCTTTCAGAGGGATGGCTTTTGAGCAAGCCACATTCCGTTCATTAGGGAATATAGAACGTGCAGACCAACTGGCAGGTGTAAATTTTTTAAAGCAGCAATCTTACGTTGATGCTGCGCGCATTGGTGTATTTGGGTGGAGCTTTGGTGGCTTTATGGCCACCGGGCTCATGAGCCGAAGCAATGCATACAAGGTAGGCGTGGCCGGAGGTCCTGTGATTGACTGGCGTTTGTATGAAATCATGTATACCGAACGCTATATGGATACGCCCAAACAAAATCCTGAAGGATATGAAGATGCAGATCTAACCAATTACGTGAAAAATATAAAGGGTAAGTTGTTGCTCATCCACGGAACTGATGATGATGTGGTGGTATGGCAGCACAGTTTAACTTATCTGAAAAAATGTGTAGATGAAGGTGTGCAAGTTGATTATTTTGTTTATCCGGGACACAAGCATAATGTATTGGGCAAGGACCGTGTGCACCTGATGCAAAAAATTACCGATTACTTTAAACTGCATTTATAACAGCGTGAAGGTAACTTTTTTAGGAACGGGAACTTCACAGGGTGTACCGCTAATTGCATGCGATTGCAAGGTGTGTACCTCTGCCGATGAGCGTGACAAACGTTTGCGCTCTGCAGTGCTCATTCAAAAAAATGGAAAAAACATTGTTATCGATTCCGGCCCTGATTTCAGGCAGCAAATGTTGCGTTGCGGCATAAAACATCTTGATGCACTGGTTTTTACCCATGCACACAAAGATCACTTAGCAGGTATGGATGACGTTAGAGGTTTTAATTTCAGGATGAAAAAACCAATACGTATCTTCTGCGATGAACGTGTAGAAATACAAATGCGTAATGAGTTTCATTATATTTTTTCTGCAGAAAAATATCCTGGTATACCCGATGTTGAAATAAATCGCATTGATAAGAGCCTCTTTGATATTGATGATATACCGGTTCAACCTATAGAGGTGATGCATTATAAATTACCGGTACTTGGTTTCAGGATTGATGATTTTGTTTATATCACCGATGCCAATTTTATTACCGAAACAGAAAAAGAAAAAATAAAAGGATGCCACACTTTGGTTCTCAATGCGCTTCGCAAAGAGCCACATATTTCTCATTTTACCTTACAGGAGGCCTTAGAGCTTGTAGCAGAAATTAAACCGCAAAAGACCTATCTAACACATATTAGTCATCAGTTGGGATTGGCAGTAACAGTAGAAGCCGAATTACCACCCAACGTGCACCTGGCTTATGATGGGTTGCAGCTTTCCTTTTAAACTATGCATCAGCATTACCATACCATCAGGCAGCTAGAAGCTGCTCTTGCAGTTCATTTACAGTATGCTGTATTATCTGATTCATTTACGCTGAGCAAAGATGAATTATTATTACTCTTTAATAAGAATGGTTCTACCTTCACCATAAAAATGGTAATTGCATCAGGGCACTGCTTTTTATTATTTGGGAACGATGAGATGAAAAAAGTTTCTAATGCTCAAGCAGTATTTGAGGAAGTGCAGCAGCAAACCATTACAGCAATAAACATGCATGGTCAAAATAGATCATTTGAAATGTTATTTGCCAATGGGTTTATATTGGTATTTAAGCTATATGATGGGTTGGCTAATGTGTTGTTGTACGATTCAGCAAAAATCCAGACTGATATTTTTCGTGATGCCATACAAAATGATTTGCAATTGAGCTATACCTCTTTTCTGGAACCAGCCAAAGTACCTGTTTATCCTACCGTAATAGATGGGTATTTTTGTATCGGGAAATCGAAGGATATGCGCCTGCCTTACCGCATGCATCTTACACCAGCGGATGGCAAGCTGTATGAAAGCAGTGATGTGCTGGATTCGCTTACTCAATTTGCGCGGTTAAATTTGGCACACCTGCATTTTATGCAGCAGAAGAGCGTGGTATTGCAAAGCCTGAAAGCGCAAATAAAAAGAACAGAATCACTGGTACAAAAAACTGCTATGCAATTGCAGGAACAGGATGATAAGTTAACTGCAGAGCAAACAGGTCACCTAATCATGGCTAATCTCCACATATTGCATCAGGGTATGGAAATGGCAGCCCTGCATGATTTTTACAATAACAAACCTGCTCAAATCAAATTAAAGAAAGATTTGAGTCCACAGGAAAATGCAGCTTACTATTATCGTAAACACCGCAACAAAAAAATTGCCACATTGCAATTGCAAGACACACTAAAGTTGGCCAAAGAACGGTTGCTCCAGCTAAAACTAGATTTTGATAAAGCTACACTTGCAAATGATATTAAAGGCATTAAGCCTTATTTGAAGGTGCAGCAGCAAAAAGTAGCTCCGCTGCCATTTAAAGTATTTGTAAAAGATGGTTTTACCATTTGGGTGGGCAAGAATGCAGCCAATAATGACTTGCTAACCATCCGCTATGCTCATAAAAACGATCTTTGGTTACATGCCAAAGATGTATCAGGCTCACATGTGGTTATTAAGCAGCAGAGTCAGACTTTTCCTATAGCGGTTATTACTTATGCTGCGCAGTTGGCTGCCTATTATTCAAAGTTAAAGGGTAGTACTCTGGTACCTGTGAGCTATACATTAAAAAAATACGTGCGTAAACCTAAGGGCATGGAACCCGGGCAGGTAATTGTTGATAGGGAAGAGGTGATATTAGTGGAGCCGAAGTTAGAGCTTTAGAGATTTAGAAAAGCAAGAATCAAATCAAAAATCTAACAAAAATATCGTATAATGAATGTTCAATTTCAAATGATTAATATCAACTAAAAAAAACATCAAATTACCAAGAGCCAAAAGCTAACAGCTGAATTTTAAATATTGGATTAGAAATCTCAAGCCGCTAACTCACAATATCAAACATGCTCCTTCACCTCATCAAACGTAATTTCCATGTGTGACGCATGGTGGGTGCATTTACCGTTTTTGATAATGAGTATTTGTGGCGATTGATGTGTTACGCCAAAAGTTTGGGCTATGAGGTTGGAAATATCGCGGTGGTTTAGCAAATCAAGGTAATAGGGCAGGGTACCGTTTACTTCTTCAGGGTTCCATGCATTCTCTATGCGGCTTAATGCAGTATGGCTAATGGAACAGCGTGTGCTGTGCTTAAACAATAAAACGGGATGGGTATGCGAAGCTACGATGGCTTGCTGCAAATCTGCTTCGGTATTTAAGGATAGCCAGTTCATAAGTATTAGGCAACGGCATGCTTATTGGCTGCCAAAAAACGCTCAGCATCCAGCGCAGCCATGCAACCTGAACCTGCTGCGGTTACGGCCTGCCGATATACCTTATCCTGCGCATCTCCACAGGCAAATACACCTTCTATATTGGTTTTGCTGGTGCCCGGCAAAGTTTTAATATAGCCTGTTTCATCCATATCAATCCATCCTTTAAACACATCTGTATTTGGCTGATGACCTATGGCCACAAAAAAACCTTGAATGGCGATTTCTTTGGTTTGTCCGGTTTGGCTATTTTTTACGCGCATGCCTTCAACCTTGTTTTCGCCCAATATTTCATCGGTTTCCGTGTTGAATAATATCTCAATATTGGGAGTGTTTTGCACCCGGTGTTGCATGGCTTTGGAGGCACGGAAAGAATCTCGCCTTACCAGCATATATACCTTGCTGCAAATTTTGGCCAAGTAGCTCGCTTCTTCACACGCGGTATCTCCGGCACCTACTATAGCTACCTCTTTTCCACGGAAAAAGAATCCATCGCATACAGCACATGCCGATACGCCTTTACCGTTAAGCTTCTGCTCTGAGGGTATGCCCAGCCACTTCGCAGAGGCACCTGTAGCAATAATTACGGTTTCTGCCAGCAGGTGTTGACTTTCATCAACCTCTATTTTAAACGGGCGTTGCGAGAAATCTACTTTGGTTACCATGCCATAACGTACATCGGTGCCAAAGCGTTCCGCTTGTTTGCGAAAGAGCTCCATCATTTCAGGTCCCATGATGCCATCCGGGTAGCCTGGATAGTTTTCTACATCAGTGGTAATGGTGAGTTGGCCACCGGGCTGCATACCTGCATACATTACGGGTTTCATATCCGCACGTGCCGCATAAATGGCTGCGGTATAACCTGCAGGGCCACTGCCTATAATTAAACATTCAATATTTTGAGTTGACATATAAAATTGAAATTAAAATAACGTTGTAAAACTAATTTTCCTGCACAAGAGGTTTTGCCAATTTTATAAACAATAGCCGTTCCTTTTGTTAGCGGTTAGAAAATCAGTGATTTAGCGGTTTGCGTGCTTGGCACTTAGTTGTATAAGCCACTCTCATAACCCTCATCAGTTAAAAGGTTGTTTCCATCTGCTGCATTGGTGGCCAGTTTATCGCAATGCTCATTTTCTTTATGCCCGGCATGACCTTTAATCCAACGAAAGGTGATGTGTTGTTGGGGATATAATTCAAGAAAACGTTTCCAGAGGTCGGCATTTTTTTTGCCTTTAAAATCCTTGTTTTGCCAGTTAAACACCCAGCCTTTCTCAACAGCTTCGCATACGTATTTAGAGTCGGTATATATGGTAATAAAGGTGCCTTGCATTTTCATAGCCTCCAATGCAGCAATCACTGCCAGCAGCTCCATGCGGTTGTTGGTGGTGCGTTTATAACCGGCTGAAAGTTCCTTACGGTGCTTGCCTGAAACCATAACCACGCCATACCCTCCTGGCCCTGGATTACCTCTGGCAGCGCCATCTGTGTAAACGGTAATTTGCATGCGTTAGATGGTAATGCGGTAAACGGTCCACTCATCCATAGCGGTTGCGCCCATGGCTTTATAAAAATCAATGGCAGGGGTATTCCAGTTTAACACACACCACTCCAAACGCCCCAGATGTTCGCGATTTGCCAAGGCAATTAATTCCTGAAACAAAGCCTTGCCATAGCCTTTACCGCGGTATGCAGGATCTACAAATAAATCCTCTAAGTAAATTCCGGGCTTGGCCCTAAACGTGGAGTAGTTATAAAAATAAAGGGCAAAGCCAACAGGTGTAGTTCCTTCATAACAAAGCAATACTGATGCATAAGGTTTTTTGCCAAACAGGGTTTGATTTAGTTTTTCTTCGGTGGTTTCAACCTGGTCACTCAGTTTTTCGTAATCGGCAATGGCCTCAATAAAATGAAGAATGATGCCGACATCTGCAGGCTCTGCTTTTCTGATGTGCATATTATTTTTGAGTTTGTATACGAAAACGGGCACTGAAACTTTTAGAGATTGGCCCCATAGATAAGCCGTTTTTTGCAGGTACCACATAGTTGGCTGTAATTTTCCATGTGGTGTTGTTTATGCGTGTGCCGGTTATGGTTCCCTTGCTTATTTTAAAATAACCCCTGTCGGCACAGAAGCAGGATTTTTGAAAAACGGTATTGGCTTTTACAAGATCTTCATCTTTTAGCATAAAACGTTTGCCCTTGGGAGGTGCCAGTTGAAAGATGAGTGATTCATAATACTCATCATCGGTCATTTGCGGATACTCAGGAGCTTGATAGCTGTATTGTACCACCCACATATTTCCTGTACCCATTTTAGGGTAAATATTAATACTGTCATTGTCCTCTCCTTGTCTGATAGTGAGCGAAGCATTTTTGAAAATAACACTTTCGGTTTTGGCAGGGTTGGGTTTGTCGGGCTTTTGCTGCGCTTGTAAAGGCACAAGTGCAAATAGCAAAGCAACGGATGTAAAGAGATTTTTCATGAGGTGAATGTATAAAAATTAGACGGCTTCGGCCACAACAAATGTACTTCCTCCAATGAAAATCATATCATCCGCGTGTGCATTTTTTTGCGCGGCAGTAAGTGCATCTGCTACGGTAGGATAGGCGAGGCCCTTTAATCCAGCTGCATGGGCAGCAGCAGCCAGCTCTTGTTCAGGCAGGGCACGCGGTATATTTGCACGACAAAAATAGTAAGTAGCATAGGAGGGAAGCAGCTGCAAAACTTTCTGTATGTCTTTGTCTTTTACCATACCTATTACCATGTGCAAATGTTTTTTAGGTGTAGCATCAATTTGCTGTAATACGTATTGTATGCCATTTGTGTTATGTCCTGTATCGCAAATGATAAGTGGGCTGGTGCTTAAGGTTTGCCAACGACCCTGAAGTGAAGTTAGCTGCTTTACCGAATTTAATGCAGTGTATAAATGATCATCTGTTATTTGATAGCCCAACTTTTGCAATTGTCTTACTGCTACCAATACGGTAATTATATTATGTTGCTGATAGTACCCGCCCAGGTCGCATTGCAAACTGCTTAACCACAATTTTCCGTTCTCAATAATATCAGTACGCAAAATACCATTTTCAAAGTGTGTATTTCGAAGAGCTATTTGTTGCTGTGCAAATACCAGCGGAGCATGGCATTTTTTAGTTTGCTCTATAAATACATCAGACGTTTCGTCTAATTGCTCGCCAATAACTACAGGTACAGATGGTTTAATGATGCCAGCTTTTTCAAAAGCAATTTTATCCAATGTATCGCCCAGCATATCCACATGATCCCATCCGATATTGGTAATAACACACAACTGAGGGTTTATGATATTGGTGCTATCCAGCCTGCCACCTAAGCCAGTTTCGATTACGGATATATCAACATGTTGTTTGGCAAAATAATAAAAGCATAGGGCGACACACCACTCAAAAAACGAAGGTTCAATAGATTCAAATTGTTGTCGGTATTTTTCAACAAATGTAATAACCTCCGATTCCGAAATCATTTTACCGTTAATGCGTATGCGTTCTCTGAAATCTTTGAGGTGTGGCGATGTATATAATCCTGTTTTATAGCCTGCAGTTTGAAGAATGGCAGCCAGCATATGTGAGGTGGAACCTTTACCATTGGTGCCAGCAATGTGTATGGATTTAAATTGTGTATGCGGTTCATTAAGAACTGCGCACAAGGCTAGGGTGTTTGTTAAATCTTTTTTGAACGCAGCTGCGCCAATGCGAGTAAACATGGGCAGTTTCGAAAATAAATAATCTAGCGTTTGCTGATAGTTCATGTTTGGACGAAAGTAAGAAAAAGTTGCAGGGTTTGATGAGTTGATTTTTAGGAGGTATGCTAGATTGTTTATGCTGCGAGCCTGTCAAGTTATAATTAGGGCTATATAGCAATCAACGGTTGGTCATAAATATATTAACCGGATTCTATGGTTTTTCTAACTCAATTAAATTAATCATCAGCCTGTATGCTCCAGGAACACCTGCTGGTAGTTGGCGAAAAAAAACCAACCCTGTATACACAAAATTACCTTTTCCGTGTTTGGCAATAATCAATGCTCCTTTCTCCGGTTTACCTCTTGGAGACACACCACCCACCGTCATTTCATAAGGGTCGGTCATACTGATGGGCGCAACATAATTGCTGTCCCATTCGCCTGCGTGGTAAATGCTGCGCTCTTGAATCCAGCCTTCAAAATCTTTCTCAGTAATTTTATTGGGCGTGTTAAGAACAGGGTGGTTAGGCAATATGAAATTCACTTTTGCTTCTTCATCGGTAATACGGTTGCGGGTAATTTTAAACTTATACGGACCAATATCACTACTCAGCGGACCAGCCCAACTATTGGTATTGTACTGCACAATTAAGTTGCCTCCCGCAGCTACATAATCCATCAGTTTTTGTTTAACAGATAACAACTTTTCGTTGGTATTGTAAGCACGCACTCCGGTAATAATGGCATCGTATTGACTTAAATTTTCACCGGCCAATTTATCATCGGTAAGTGTAGTTACTTCATAGCCAAGCTGACTTAAACACGCTTGCACTTCATCGCCCGCACCGGGAATATAGCCAATGCGTTTACTCTTTTTTACCACATCTAACTTCACCAATTTTACTTCTGCTTCAGGAAATAATGTTTGAACGGGAATATGGTCGTATTTAATTTCTTTGATGCCTTTGGTGTATCGGTGTCCATTTACTTCAGCTGTTAGTGTAAACGATTTTTCTGCAGCGTTGTTAAGCGGATAAACTATAAATGTTAACTCCTGCACGTCACCTTTTTTATGGGTGGAAAAGGTAACACCTGTTTCGCCACTGGACATGTTTTTAGGGAAATTTGTTCCTTTCAAACTAATGTTCCAACCTTCAGGTAGTATAATTCTTACCATACCCTGCACGCTATCCTTACCGGAAGTTAGCCTTACTTTCAATTCTTTCGGTTTATCATCAGTAAACACCAACACATCTTCACTCACGTTAATCATTACCGGAGGCGTAATTACCACCGGGCGGTGCAGTTCCCCTTTTTCCGGGTCGACCCATTTGTATTGGAGGTTACGCTCACTTATATGTGTATTCAGCCTGTTTTTTGATTGTTGGAAAATGATGGCATTAATTCGTGGATAGTCGAACAACTCCGGATAGCCAATAAGTTCAGGTTGAATAGTAAATAAATTCTTTCTTATCGGCCTGTTTAGCCAATAGGTTCCATTATACCTATAGTTATCATTTATGAAACCAATACGTGTTTTAAACGAATACAGTGAATCATATTTTAATTCTGATGAGGCAATAGGTGTCTTGCCAAGTAATCCTTTGGAGAGTGCTAAAGATGTTTTAAGCTGAGACCGTTGGATAATATTGATTGAAATAGTTGCCGAATCGTTGGTTGAATAATTGGCTTTGTCAGCAATGAACTCAACAAAAATACCGTTCATGTTTTCAATTAGTTTGATACATTCATTTGATTTATTTAAGATATGCTTGTTGTTAGAATTTAAAATAGCTAATTGAATGTCGTATAGCATACTATTGGTGAGAGATGGGTTTTTGACATCAAATTTTCCAATTATCTCATCAACTAATTTTCCAATCTGCTCTCCACCTTTCACGCGTTTCCAGCTGAAATCAATCCCGTCAAAAATATTGTTCAAATTTGCAGTGTCGCCCTTAATGGGTTTGAAGTATTCAAAGTATTCGCCACGCTGTTTAGCACTGCCAAAGCCCTGACTTTTGTGCATGCTGCGGCTTTCGGCTGCAATTTCGCCATAACTTTTTCCCAACAAGGGGTTGTAACCACCCACATCCAATTTTAGGTAAGGACTCATATCTGCATTCGGGTTTTGAAATCGGGTGCTTACATTCCAAAATAATCTGCGTGGTTTCCAAACGTCCACATAGTGCAATTGCTCAGGGAATCGGGTAGGGTCGCCTGCGGCTTCAAAAGCTTCTTCGGCTAAAATAGCCGATGACGTATGGTGTCCGTGTCCACCACTGCCATCGGTTGCAAAACGGGTAATGATAATATCGGGACGGAAGTTTCGGATTACCCAAACCATATCACTTAAAATGGAATCTCTGTTCCATTTTTGGAGTGTTTCTTCAGGCGATTTGCTGAACCCAAAATCATAAGCGCGGGTAAAAAATTGTTCACCACCATCAATTCTGCGTGCGGCCAATAGTTCTTGCGTACGTATCACCCCTAATTCCACACCTTGTTCTGGTCCAATCAGGTTTTGTCCGCCATCACCACGTGTTAAACTTAAATAGCCGGTACGCAAACATTTTTCGTTAGCCAAATAGGCTATCAACCGGGTGTTTTCGTCATCGGGGTGGGCAGCAATGTAAAGTACCGAGCCAACAGTATTTAGCTTTTTTAGCTGCAACAATATCTCGCTTGAGCTGTATGAGCGGGGAGGTTGGGATAAGAGTGTTGAACTAAAAGCACAGGAAATTAAAAAGCCAATGCTTATAACGATTTTGATGAATGATAATCTTCGCATACAGCAAAGTAAAGCATCACATGTATTATTACAAATGTTTAAAGATAGCTACTGCAGTAAACTCGTTCTCATTTATTTAATATGATTTATAAAAGAACTCACCAAGCGCTATATTTAATATTTGTCCTTTATATCGCAAGTAAATCCATGCAGGTACAAAGTTTTTGTTATCAATAATAGGGTCTTTTATTGCTCCATCGGTTTGATTCATTTTTTTACGATAATCTCCGTCTATAATTAATGGATTGGTGCTTCTGATGATAAAAGGAATATTCTTTCCATTCACAACCAATGAATCAATTTCAGGGAATGGTGATTGAATGGAATCGCGATAGATTTCCACGGTCAGATTGATACCGGTAGCAGGTCCTACTTCGGTATTAAAAATACTATAGGTGCAATGGGTACGGAAACCCTGATGAAATTCCTGCATATAATCCGGTTGCCGATTGGCTTCTCTAAAAGTTTTTTGTTGACTTCTGCAACTCCATATCAGGTTAACAAAAAACAACCCAATGAGCCAATAATGATATTTGTTTGGTTTAATAGACATGGGTAAAAATCGTGTTCTACAAAAAAGAAAAATTATTGTGAAGGTGCAAGTTTTTTTCTTTCTTTGTTAGTGTTAAAACTACTTAATCTAAAAAACATGAAAAAACTATTACTAATTGCTACAGCGCTTGTTTCGTTTTCTGCTTTTGCTCAAAGAAATATTGACTGGGCAACTACAAACATTGTTTCACCTGATAGCATGAGGTCTACCTCCACAGGCACAACTATCCAATTGTCATTTGAGATGAAAAACTTAGGACCGGACACTGTTCAACCAGGTGATACCATCATTTGGCAATTTTCAACAACAAATACCAATCCCAGAATTTATTATCCAGGCCAAACTTCATTTGCCATCATTATGCCAAGCAAGGCTTATGCGCCAAATGATACGATGATGGTATCGGCTTCACTTACCACCAATTTAGCCACAAATGTTTCCATAAACGTAACCATTCAAGTATTATCCTTAGTAATCAACAAAGGATCAGTAGCTGCTGAATCTACGGCTAATACCCTCAATAATGCCAAAACTAAATCAGTGGTTTGGTATAATCAGCAAGGTTGGCCTGTTGGTTTGTCAGAAGCGCTTAGTAATGCCACAACCAATGTTTACCCTAATCCCGTAACAGACAAATTATATTTTGAAACCACTTATGAGAAGGCAAAAAATATTACAGTAGTTGATCTGGCAGGTAAGGTTGTTGCTAATATTAATACTGCTGAAATGAATACGGAGCTGGATGTTTCCACTTTCGCAAAAGGGCTTTATTTTTATGAAATAAAAACTGAAGAAGGAGCTACCATTAAATCCGGTAAGTTCAACGTTCAATAATAAATTATTTTTATACCCTGAAAGGCGATTCCATTGGAGTCGCCTTTTTTTGTGCCAATTACTATACAATGCAAAGATTTTCTGTGAATTGCTTTAGCCTATTATTTATTAATATTGCATATGCATCAGTTACAGAAATGGATAGTAAACAAGTATATCATAGCAACGGCTTTGTTCATTGCTATGCTATTCTTTTCTGATAAAAATAGCTTGATGGATCAGGTAAAACTATATGGTCAATACAACAAGGTAAAGGCTGAACATCAATACTACACGCAGGAAATAGAGAGGGCTAAAAAGGAATATAACGAACTTTTCTCAAACGATAAAAACCTCGAAAAGTTTGCACGAGAAAAATATCTTATGAAACGTGAAGATGAAGATGTGTACGTTATTATTGAGAATCTAAAGCCTAATGCTAATGAAGCCCAAGAATCCGCTCAGTAATTAGGCACCCTGTGATTCTTCATCAACGGTATTTTGTTGAAGTTTTCCTTTGGCAAAATTTCTGGCAAATTCCATAAATTCACGATAGGCAGGGGTAAATGTAAATTTTCGATCGCTGCTTCTATCAATTATATTCCTTCGGTTCAGAGTTCCAAGAAATTGTTTTCTATTATCGCTATTTTTAAGCTGATTGTTATTTTGAATTAGGTCAATATAAGAGGAATTCTCAAAAAGAGTATCTATTATTTCCTGGTCAAATTCTGCATATTGAATTTCATCAAGAAAATTTTTTCCTTCTTTGTCCAATTCATAGCATAAAACACCCAAAAAAATGCAAATATCGCGGCTTAGCGATTCCATTGTTTCTTCGCTAATTAGAAATGCATATTCTGTTTTAATAACCAGATAAAAATCGAAACTTTCTTTGAAAAACTTGCCGTAGAAATCTCCATTATTTTTTAATTCAACAAATTTGGCATCAGTAGCCAGAACGAATTTGCCATCCAGCAGATCGTTCACAATATCTCGGTGGTATCTAGGATAATCCATGTCGTTTAACTTTTATTTTAGGTACTCGTAAATTCATTTCTGTAGTTCTAATAATCTGCCGGTCGGCTTTATTATCAAATTCAAGATCGATATCTTCTTCGAATAACAGGGAAGTGAGCGAGAAAAACTTTTCTGTTTCAACAGCCTTGTATTCTGTCCGCAAGGTTTTGCCCGCCCAATCAAAAAAATTGGTTTGTGGTAATTCCTTTTTGAGTTTATCAAGATAGAAATCCTTGTTAAATATCCATTTTTCACTAAGAGCATCCTCCGGCTCATTTAGATAGATTTCGTTGCTTTGTAAGAACTGCTCCACATACTCCAGTGCATTATGATACGGATTATTGCTTTGTGGCAATTTTCTGTATGCTTTTGTTAAGTGTGGCACCTCGCATTTGTTTGGATTTTTAAGGAATTCAATCCAGCCGGTAAGGATCAGTGATTCACTCCGTATTCGCTCTATAAGGGGAAGCAATTCATTGGTTAATATCTTTGATTGCTTTAGCAAGTCATCATTGATTTGAACCAAAAAAGTATAAAGTTTTTCAAATTGTTGCCTTGTAACCTCATCCTCAAAATTTAGGCGCCTGATATTGATATATTGTGATATGTCCAACAAACGATTGGTTATTGATTGAGAATGGCTAACATCCAGAATAGTATTCAATGGTTTGATATAATAATCAATCCAGAAACTGGCCTTGCGAACTTTCTCCCGATAATCTATTTTATCAACATTTGCTTTTAACTCTTTTGTTTCGCTTATAAGCCTGATCGTATTTTTCTCAACAGCATCTGTAAAATCCCTCACCTCATTGTTCAAATCAGTTATGCGCTGCAATAGAATATTTCTGTCTTTACTAATTCCTTCTTTAATCTTTTTAAATAAGGAAGTAATGGAATGCTCATACTTTTCGATCGTTTCAGGTAAAAGCGGTTTAAACTCGCTTAATATAAATTCGAGAAACTTGAAATAAACCGGACGAATTTCATAATCGTCAGATATCTTTTTCAGAAACTTATATTCAATCAGTTTATTCTCAATATCAGTTTCATTTTCAGACAAAATACGGTTCAGCTCCTCTGTTTTTATAAGCCCGTCCTTCATCTGAATGTCGAATAACTCTCGCACAATATCAAAGTAGTTCGACAGGAAGTTTATGATGGTTCTTGGTTCCGTTCTCATTTTTGGTTTATTATAAACGGTTATACTTCCAATTTTAGATTTTTATCTACCACTTCTCCATAGGCTGCATTGGTTTTTTCATTGATATTTATTTTCCCTGAACTACGGAAAATAAAATAATACTTACCAAAGCCCGGAACTGCATCCGGTGCAGCAAAAATTGGAATAAAGAAATGGTCTTTACAGAAACGAACCAGCTCTGGTCTGTTCTGCTTATCAATGGTTGCTACCTCATCGATAAATAACGCGATTCGGTTTTCATGATCAGCCAGTGCCAGCCTGTTAATGATATTCATTACAATTACCAAGCGAATCATCTTATCTGTTCCGTCACTTTCTATTTGCTGGCTTAGATCAACTTGCTTGGTGCTGCCTTTGCGTGATAAATGCAGTGTGATATCGAATAAATCATCAAATTCAATTTGTGTTCCACTCTCAAGGTAATGATCAAGTACTTTTAAACTGTCGCTGTTATCAAATTCAAACATGAGTTGCCCTGTTACCTGTTGAATTTGGCTAATTTTCTTCACTTCATCAACCAAACGTTTGTTGTCTATTAATTCAATGGTAAGGGCTTCTATATCTGATATTCTTGTTTGGGTAAGCTTGCTGTTAAATTTATTATAGATAAATTCTTTAAACTCCTCATAACGCTTCAGCAAGGTATAAGCAGGATTAGCAAATTGGGTGGAGATACTTTCTAACAAAGATTGTATGCTTCGTTCCTTGTCTTCTATTAAAGCTACTTCTTCTTCCACATACTTAATGAAATCATTTTCATCGGCAAAGGTGCTTTGCAGCTTATCACGCAGCTTTTCAAATAGGTGGTCTTTATTGGATTTGAGTGTAATGCGGTCTTGCCAGTTCAACTTTACCTTATTGTATAACTGATCGAGACTTTCATTGCTTTCAAATTCTTCGCCTGCCAGGCCTAGCTCATCAATTTCATGCTTCATTTCAATGAGCCTGTTAATTCTCTCCTGACGCTTTTGTTTTTCATCCAGCAAATCGCGCAATTCATTGCTCTTTCTGGCAATTGTTTTGGCTATTTGTTTCTGTTCGGTTTCGTATTTCTCTTTTTCCGACATCAGTTCATTGATTTCGGTCTTAAGCTTTTCAAGCGATTTGCTTAACGCAGGCTTTAACTTTATGCGAGAAAGCTTAAACTTGATTGATTCAATTTGCTCACTAATCTTGTTTAACTGATCTTGTGATGCTTCCAGATCTTTTACAACTTTTAAAAGAGCTTCCTGCTGCGTGCGGTCTTCTTTCAAGGCTGCCAATTCAGCTTTCAACTCATCTACATTTTTAAAGTCTTTTATTTCTATATTTTTTGAAATATCAATCTGCCCATCAAAAATACTGAGGGTTTGAGAGATTTTGTGAATTTGTTTTAATACTTGTTCTCCTGGCAAGCTGCTTACTTGTTCGCTTAAAATAGAGTTGAGTAATTTACGATTTTCTACCGATCCTGAAATCTTATTGATGAGGAGATTGCTGTAGTTTTTAACTTGCATTTCTACCCGTTTAATCTGCTCACCAATTCGTGCAACCTTATTCTCAATTTGCTCGCTGTTTAACTTCTGCATTTCTGCAATTGTTATGCGACTTTCAATGGCTTTGCGGTCCTTATCCAGGTTAGCCAACTGTTCATTGAGAATCTTAACCGGTTCATAAGCATCAATAATCTTGATTTCATTCTCCTTTTCGTGGAGCAGCTGTGTTCGTGCATTGATTTCCGCCTCTTTACCACCAATCTTTCTGTCAAGATCTGCTTTTTGAGGGATCAATTCCTCGTTCATTTCTGTATTCAGGCGCCCAATAGCTTTGTCCTTTTCATGCAATTGCACTTGTAGCTCAGGCATGGTGTGCGCGTAGTTTTTATTAAAACCAAAGTACAATTCGCTTAAAATATGTGATTTGGCGTTATACTGACTAACCAACTCCCTGAATTCGTCAAATTCATTCTTAACCGATTTCAGATTTCTTATTTCGTTGTTGATGCGTTTCAGGTCATTGATATCTTTCTTATTTTTCTGTGAAAAATTAAGGGTATCATTTTCCCTGTTATCAGCAACAATGAGCGCCTCTTTGAGGTTTTTGTTGGTAATAAGTTTGGTATTGATCAGGTAGCGATATATGCGAGAAAAATTATTGCTAATACCTTCACTTCGCACACTGTCATCAAGCCAAACTACAGCGTTATTTCGTTTTCCTCGTTGATATACAAATTGAAAGACCTCTCGTTTATCTTTAAATTGTTCCAGTTTAAGTGCTGCTGAAGCCAAACGTTCCTTAACTTCTTCAAACTTTAACAAGCGTTTATCTTCATCAACAAAGTAATCTTCCTTGTACTCGCTGTCAAACTTGTAGTATTCAAGATTGCTTTCGCTGTCACGCTTAACAATAATGGAGTAGTATGATTTTTTAAATACCTCAAAAACGATAAAGCTTTGGTTGTGGTTTGGAAAGTAATGATGAATCGTTTCTTTGTCGCCCTTACGGTTTCCGCTGAAACTCATCTTTTGCCCATCAATGATGAATAAAAAGTTAAGGGCGTAAATAAGTGTACTTTTCCCGATATTGTTAGGGCCTACCAGTTGAAGACTGTCGCAGTCATCCAATCTGATTTCGGCTTTACCATAAACCTTGGAATTTAGCACAATGACTCTTGTTAGCATATTAATTGTTCAAATTTCTTCGAGCAATTTACACGTTGGGTTTTAGCAGTTATGCTCACTTTATGCACAACCGAATGCCTTATTTAACAAGACTTTTAGTCAGTTTAAAGTTAAAAAAGATGAAATACGATATATTCTGGCGTATCAGGCTGTAAGAAAGCCATTTGCCTCAATAAACAGGTGTTAGTATGCGGGTTTTTACCACCATGTCCTCATCAATTACCTGTAAACTGGTTTCGGTAATTTCATTAACCAGCATAGGGTCGTAAGTTGTTTTTACTTTTATGTAGTTATCGGTAAATCCAAACATGGTATCATTATCGTTTTCTGCTTCCCAAAGCACGGGTCTTGCTTTACCAACATGTTGCTCGTAAAAAAACCTACGTTTTTTATCACTTAAAATACCAAGCATTTTATTGCGTTCAAAACGATCGGTCTGCTTAACCTTTCCCGGCATTTTAATGGACGTGGTATTGGCTCTTTCACTATAAGTAAACACATGCAGGTAGGAAATATCAAGACCATTCAGGTACTGATAGGTTTCTAAAAAGTGTTCATGCGTTTCGCCCGGAAATCCAACAATAACATCCACACCAATACATGCATGCGGCATTAGGGTCTTTATTTTTTGAATCCGAGAGGTATACAAGGCAGTATCATATTTCCTGCGCATAGCTTTCAGCACTTCATCAGATCCTGATTGAAGCGGGATGTGAAAATGCGGGACAATTTGTTTGGATTGCGCAGTCCATTCAATGACCTCATCAGTTAATAAATTTGGTTCAATGGATGAAATGCGCAGGCGTTGCAAACCATTTACCTCATTCAAGGCCTTCAGCAAGTCAAAAAATGTTTCCCCTGTTTGTGCCCCAAAGTCGCCTGTATTTACACCGGTAAGTACAATTTCTTTAATGCCGGAGGCTACCACTTCTTCTGCCTGTTTTACTACATTTGAAATACTATCGCTTCGGCTGCGGCCCCTTGCTAGTGGTATGGTGCAAAAGGAGCAGAAATAATCGCATCCATCCTGAACTTTTAGAAAAGTGCGTGTGCGATCGCCAATAGAGTAGGAGGCATGGTAATCCAGCACTTCTTTTATCTTTCCCTCCTTAATTTCTGCAACATTTTTTTTTGTTGTGTTGGAGAGGTATTGATCGATATTAAATTTTTCGGCAGCACCAAGTACCAAATCCACTCCTTCAATTCTGGCAATTTCCTGAGGCTTAAGCTGCGCATAACAGCCAATTACGGTTACAAACGCTGACGGATTATGACGCAAGGCCTCACGTACAATTTTTTTACATTTTTTATCGGCATGATCAGTAACTGAGCAGGTATTGATTACATAAACATCTGCACCCTCTTCAAAATTAACTTTTTTGAAGCCGGCACCAGTTAATTGCCTCCCAATCGTTGAGGTTTCAGAGAAATTTAGCTTACAGCCCAAGGTATAAAATGCTACCGATTTTTGCATACGGGGCAAAGATAGGCCTAATTGGCAAATGATAAAATTGTGATGTGTAACACACCCTTAAAATTAGGTTAACATTTTCTCCTTGCAACCATTCTCTAATAAAATTGGTTTATATTGCCATAAATGAGCATAATCAGGTTATTTAAGACCATTATTTTATTACTCGCATGCAATACCTCGATTGCCCAAACATGCACCCTTACGCTTTCAAGGCAAAAGTTATGTGTGGGCAATACAGCAACATTTAGCATTGCTACAACCGGTGGCACAGTTAATAATATTACCATTAATTATGGCGATGGCAACGTAAATACAAATGCGGCAGCTATCTCTGTATACAGCTATAATACCGCAGGTAATTACACACCAAGTATTACTGTGGCTTTTGCAGGTGGGACAACCTGCAACGCTAATGGCCCAACCGTATCGGTAAATGCCTTACCTATAGCTAATTTTGCAATTACAACAGAGGATACCATGTGTTTTAAAAACAACAACCTCTGTATCCGCAATCTGTCTCAACCCGGACCTTCCAATGCACCTCTTAATCAATTGGTCTGGCAACTCAGTAACGGGTACCTGTTAAATACAACACCGGTATTCAATCAAACTTATTGCTATCAAAACAATGTAGATGTATTTGGGCATCTTTATACACTTGTGCTGGAGGTGAGAGATACCAATGGCTGCCTAAACCGTTTGGAAAAACAAGACTCTGTAGTGTTGCTTCCCAAGCGCAATAGCCCACAATTTACTTCCACACCGCAATACTTCTGTGATAGTACAAGGGTAAACTATGTCAATAACTCCAATATTCCACTCAACATCATCAAGAAATTTTATTGGCTATTTGGCGATGGTGTGCGCGATTCTGTTAATTGGCTTAGCACATCTCATACATTTTTTGCAGATCAGTCAATACCCAGTAAACTGGTGGTGGTTGATATAAACAATTGCACTGATACAATTTCAAGTGATAGTTTTTACTATGTAAATAAATTGGGTACAGGTTTTTCTATTACTCCAGGCATTACCCAATGCTACCGGGGAAACAAGTTTACATTCACCAATAACTCATCACTCTCAAATGTAAGGTGGGAGGTGTTTGATAAGGATAACAACAGAATAAAGGATTTTGCTGCACCTCAGTTAAGAGATTATTCATTTCCTGATTGTGGCCGTTACAGGGTGCGCTTAACGGTTAGTCTCATCAATTGTTCCTACGTTAAAGATACCTTTGTTAATGTTTTAGGACCCCGGGCAAATATTGCAAATGATACTGCGCGCGTACTTAATAATAATCAGTGTCTGGCAAAAGATACCGTTTATTTTAAAACGCCTTCCCCATATACATCCTGCCATTTTAATAATCCTGCTATGCGCAGGTTATGGAACTTTGGTGATGCAACTGCACCTCCATGCACAACCGATACACGCAATGGTTTAAATATTGGTCTTAACTGTAATTTTTCCACAGATTCACTTCAGGTTAAACACTTTTATCCCCAAGGAGTAAATGCTTGTTATAAGGTGTCTTTATTTATGGAGGATTTAAGCACCGGATGCACCCATTCAGATACCTCAACTGTGGTTATGGGTCCGCCAAAGGCTGGTTATGACAGTACCTTTAATCCACCCAGACCAAGGCTGCTTATTGATACCTCAGGGCCGGTTTGTGCTGGCACGCTAATTACTTTTGATATTGATAGAACAGAACCAACCTGTGGGTATGAAAAAGCTTGGATTAATTTTGACTCTGCATGCAATAAAAATAACTGGGTTCCTTTTGATACTATACGCAGGCCTAGATTTACCCAAAATGCCTACCAAAACACATGCGACCCTAATGGTTGGATAACAGTTGGTATTATTATTAAGAATGGTGATTGCTATGATACTGCGTGGTACCATCGTTATTTTAGAATTTTTCCTAAAAACCCTTTCTTTACTGTTGTTGATACAGCACGCTCACTAAAAGGTTGTGCGCCTTATTTTGTAAAACTGCAGTTGCTAGATACTATACAGAGAAATTTAAAACGGGTGCAGTGGTCGGTTGGCAGTAATGTATATGGTTTTATTGATTCGATAACACAGGTTTTAGAGCCATTTGATTCCGTTATTGTTCCGCAGGAATTTAGGCTACCCGGGATGGGTGCCTTTGCCGTGAGTGTTACTATTACAGACATAAAAAATTGTAATTTAACATATACAGGATGGATAAGTGCCGGCTTCTTTTCTCAGGTATCGGTAAGCCGACCTGCGTTGTGCGTTAATGACACACTTCAGCTCATTGATGTTATTAGGTATGTTAAGTTGGGTTTGCCAGGTGGGCTAGACACGGTAGACTATTGGGCCAATTCACAAAGGGCTGCAGCAGGCAAGGAGCAGGTGTTTTGGGATATTGGGGACGGAAAAGGTTTCAGTATGAGCGGCCATAGGCCAACTGTTAAATATGCTAAGCCCGGTTTATATTATATACGCATGATGGCCTTAGACAGTTCCGGTTGCAGAGATACATTTTTATTTACTACCCCTATTAATGTTACAGAGCTAAAGGCCAGAATTGGAACCCAGCAAACAGCTTGGTTTTGTGCACCGCAAATTGTGCAATTCAAAGACTCTTCATCCATTATTGATTCTTCTTCTTTGGGGACGGAGATTATTACCAATTGGACATGGATTTTTTCTGATAATAAACCCAATAGTTTACAGAAAGATCCTGCCCATAATTTTACCTCTAACGGACAATTCAAAGTAAAATTAATTGTTACGTCAGCAAACTTGTGTGTAGATACAGATGAGGTGGCGGTAGACATGAAAGGGCCTCAGCCTAGATTTAATATTGCTACCGATACCATTGGTTGTGCTCCTTTTACCGTAAGATTTGATAATACCACTCAAAAGCAATTACTAAACTGGACCTGGTTTTTTGGTGACAATAATGTTAGACCTATCACCACAGATTCTGATGTTGTACATACCTATTTAAAGCCCGGAGTATACAAAATAAGGCTACAGGGGCAAGATACAGTCTTTAACACAACAACAGGCAATATGCTTACCTGTAATGACTTTTTCCCTGATACCAATACCAATATTCCCTCGCGCACGGTTTATGTATTTCCATCAGCACCGGTTTCATTAAACAGCAATGACAGTATTTGTCCAAATGAAGAAGTTGTTTTTACAGCTACAGCAGATACTTTATACAAATCTTTCTTTTGGCAATTTGGGGATGGTGACACCCTGGTTACCCTAAGGCCTGACACCATAGCAAGGCACACATATAAGTCATCTGGCTCATATAACTTGATGCTTGTGCCAAGAACACCCAGCAGTCAATTATGCATTGATACAGTTTTTAAAACCATTTTTGTTACGCAGATCAAAGCAGATTTTGATGTAGATGCAAGCGGTGCGCCAGTTTATCGTTTTATAAATAAATCATCAAGCAATGCAGTAAGATATCTTTGGAACTTTGATGATGTGAACTCTGGTGCAGCAAATACTACCTCGTTTAAGGATGCAAGCCATCAGTTTTCTGTGAGCCAACTTGATACTTTTTGGGTGTGTCTTTGGGCTTTTAATGCAGAGGATTGTGAAGATTCTATTTGCAAGCCGGTTGTGCTTGGAGCACGTGTAAAAATACCGAATGTATTCACCCCGGACAATGCTGACAATATGAATGACGCCTTTGATATTGATATTGAAGGGTGGACCAAATATGAAATTGTCATTTTTAACCGATGGGGTAATAAAGTATTTGAAGGAGATAAGGATGGTTTAGGTAACGATGGCATTAACTGGAATGGTAAGGTTGATAATACTGGTGCTGCTTGTCCTGCAGGGGTCTATTATTTTATATTTAAATATAAGCTTGTAACCGAACCGGAACCTAAAACGGTTACAGGTACAGTTACACTTATCAGAGAAAATTAGAATATTATTAATGGAGTTCAACCTTGCAGCACATGTGCTGCATTATTCTTATTTACTGTTTCCAAAATGCATTTGCACACCCTGAGCATATGTGGTGCTCCAGAGATGATAATTCATAAGTATCCTTTGATGGTCAATTTTTTATTGACGTAAAATTTGTTGGGTTTGAGAACGTGCGTAGAATGTTGTAGTAAGCAAGCAAAATAGTGTATGCGCGTTGTAAAAAATCATTTTTGCATTTGCTTGCGTTAACGGTTAGTGAACAAAAATAACCTTGATTTATCGCAACTTTTATATCAAGATAAAAAGTCAGTTGGGTTGTAGGGTGAATCCTATGCTAAATAATTAGAAACCAAAAGATATAGAGCTCCCGCATTACAGTAGCGCGGGAAGGTATTTTTTCTTTCGCGCTTCAATCGTTTCTAATAAAGCTGAGGCTTACTAAAGCATTATTAAAACAAGCCGTTAATCTCGGCTTCAATCTTATCAATTACCAAACCTAAATCTTCAGGTTTTTCAGCAAAATTAAGGTTATCTACGTCAATGATGAGTAATTTATGCTTATAGGTAGAAATCCATGCTTCATAACGCTCATTTAGCCTGCGGAGATAATCCAGACGTATCGAATCCTCATACTCGCGACCTCTTTTTTGAATATTATTTACCAAGCTAGGAATGGTAGCCCTCAGGTATACCAAAAGATCGGGAGCTTTAATGGTTTGGCTAATGGATTCAAATAATTTCTGATAAGTTTCAAAGTCTCTGGTACTCATTAAACCCATGCTGTGCAGGTTTGGGGCGAAGATGTGGGCATCTTCATAAATAGTACGATCCTGAATAATTTTCTTTTTACCCTTCTGAAATTGAAGCAGAGTATTGTAGCGGCTATGCAAAAAATAAATCTGCAGGTTAAATGCCCAGCGTTGCATATCCTCATAAAAATCGCTGATATATGGATTGTCTTCTACATCTTCATAATGAGGTTCAAATTTATAATGACGAGCAAGTAGGGTAGTGAGTGTTGTTTTTCCTGAACCGATGTTTCCTGCGATGGCTAAATGCATAAATATACTTTTTATTAATAACATACGGGCGCCATAATCAACGCCCGTAGAGAATTCAATAATAAAAAGAAAATGTAAGAAAATAAAGCCTGTGGATATATTTTGTGTTTTCTGAAAATCAGCGATTTCCCTTAGTGCTTCGCGTCTTTCCTGCAGCAGGGATCCAGCTTTTCATAAGCAGCAGAATCGGCAGGCATCTCATCTGCATCGTACCCCGTTAGCGTTATAGCTTTTTTAATCTTTTCAGGGGATGTCTTTTTCGGATCATATTTTACTGTAAGTACTTTGCTGTCTACATCCAGATTTGAATCTTTTACACCTTTTTCAAAAGCCATTGCTTTTTCCAGCGTTTCCTTGCACATATCGCAAACGGCCGAGGTTTTAACTTGGATGGTTTGTATTCCTTCTTTCTTTACTGTCGTTGAATCTGCTGCTTGTGAATAGGCTGTATTTGCTATACAAGTAATTGCTGCCAGTGCTATTATAATTATTTTCATAGTTGGTTTAATGAATGATTGGTTGTTAGGATTATTATTATTTACCGCTTTACTTTCAGTGTATGATTTTCTAATTCTTATTTTACTTAATGCTCAATCTGAATCCTGCATATACCACACGGCCCATAACCGGCCCCCATATAAGTGAGGCGTCAAAATAAGGTCCAAAAGGATTTGCAGCATCTATAATCTGATTGGTTTGTACAAAATTAAAAAGGTTTTCTACACCCGAATATACTTCAAACTTTTTAAATGCCTTGGTTATCTGTGCATTTACAACAAAGTAATTGCTGCTGTATGCCGGCATTTGCAATCCAGCAGGATTGGCTGATGTTTGAGGAATACGGTTGCGGCCAAACCACTTTCCTGTTAAATCAAATTTCCAGATATCAAACCGGGTTGCATAGGCAATATTTGCGAGGAGGCGGTTGCGAGCTATCAATGGTTTTTCCAACAGCCCTGTGTGGTATGTAGTTTTTACATCCTGCCATTTGTAGGCAAACCTTGTTTCAAATCTTTTTAGCGGCTCATAAATAACTTCTGCCTGAAACGTATTGGCATAAGAACGGCCCCTTAGATTGTAAAAATATACTTCCTGAGAATTCTTATCCAGATCAGCTACAATTTGGTTTTCAAAATCTGTTCTGAAAAAATCGGCCACGATGGTGGTGTTTTTATTGGCAAGTTTAAACTTGTGAGTAAGAGATGTGCCATAATTCCATGAAACCTCCGGGTTAAATTTATCTAAAACCACTACGCGTCTGGAACTGGCCATTACAGTTGCATTTTCTATAAATACATTAGCCACCCGCATGCCTCTGCCACCTGAAAAGCGCAGGGCAGAGGCCTTGCCAAAATTAAGTTTAATATGTGCCCTAGGGTTTACCAGAATGCCATACATGTTGTGATAATCCGTGCGCAGGCCAAGCAAAATATCCAGTTTGTTTAGGTTGTTATAATGATACTCTGCATATGCACCTGGAATTACTTCGATTCTGTTGAAGGCTGAATCTTTAAAATGTTCATTGTAACGATCAAACATGAATGAAGCTCCTGCTTTAAACTGATGCTCACTGCTTACAATAATTGATTGATAAATAAGGTTGGCATAGGCGGTTTGTTGCTTTCCGCTATATGATTTAAATCCATAGAATGCATCATGTTCATAGTGCCTCCCATTCAACATAAGACCAAGACTTTTATATGGCTTTCCTGCAAATCCCACAGCGGTTTTGCTAAATGCTTCCAGGTGCCTCGTTACAATGCCTAGTCCAAATATTTTACCTGCATCATTTTCTGCACGGTTTGAAAAATTTGTCTGGCCTCCCTGCCGCTGATCATAGTTGGCAAATACACCAAATCCTGCCATTAGCTTCCCAGGATTTTCGAATTTCCAGCGGTTAAGCGCACTCAGCTGATAACCGGTAGCGATATCCAGAAAACCATCATCATTAAAATCATTTTTGCCTGCAATGGTGCTGGCATGCGAAAGCAATAAGGTGCTCCATTTTTTATTAAATTTATGACCGGTGTGAATATTTGCCTCATACCTGCCCATATCACCTGCATAAAGATTGATGTGAAATTTTTCAGCCTTTTCGGCCTTGAGCAGGTCAATATTAATTTGCCCTGCCATTGATTCATAACCATTCACAACGGAGCCAATACCTTTGGTAATTTCTATGCCTTGAACCCAGGTGCCGGGTATATGTGCCAACCCAAAGTTGGTTGCTAGTCCTCTTATTCCAGGTTGCAATTCAATCATGGTTTGGGTGTAGGCTCCATCTAGCCCAAGCATTTTTATTTGTTTGCTACCGGTTAATGCATCGCTGTATGTTACATCAACCGTGGCATTGGTTTCAAAACTTTCACTCAGGTTGCAACAAGCTGCTTTCTTCAATTCTTTTGTGCCAAGGGTTTGCCTATTTAATGGCTCAATGGTAGAGTAACTGGTAGCTTCCTTGGTTTCGGTAATTTCAACTTCCTGAAGTGTTAATGGTTTTAGTTTAATGTGAAGTATGGTTTGGTTACTAAATGTAACCGTATCGTTTTCATAACCTACATAACTAATAAGCAAGGTGGCAGGTAACTTTGCCGGCCAAGAAATTTCAAAAACACCCAATGCATTGGTTACGGTTCCTTTGCCTGTTTCTATCCATTTAAGGACTGCTCCGGCTAATGGCTGCCTGGAGCGGACATCCATCACACTGCCTTTAATGCTTTGTGCAAGTAAGGGTATGATGGCAATGCAACTGGCGGCTAATAATAAACAAATTTTTTTCATGAATGATGTGTTGTTTTAGTAATTAAAACAAGTTAAAAGAAAGGCATCTGACACTTCCCATTGCAGATGCTCATACTAAATTCATGAAATACTAAATAAGAAAAATACGAATAA
Organism: Sphingobacteriales bacterium; assembly: GCA_021299635.1. GTDB lineage: Bacteria > Bacteroidota > Bacteroidia > UKL13-3 > UKL13-3 > JAJTFA01. Next base: position 63,633 of record JAJTFA010000006.1, on the reverse strand, counting down.
AGGCAGGTTTATTTCTTTGGATTTGCCATTCCGTTGGTGATTTTTTGTGAATGCATGTATTGGATGGCGATAATTTAAAATCACATCCTGAGTAGGAGGGAAACAAAAAAAGTTTTGAATAAAGTGTATGTTCGGTTTTATCTTTAATCTGCTGAGTAAGTGTTTGTGCATTTATTTTCAAGAAAAGATGATTGAAATTGCAACAACCGCTAGCTTCCTTCTCATCTGTGTTTGCGGTATCGCAGCAACTTTTAATGGCTCTTTTACCGGTATGCTTGCAGCCTTCGGCTTTGTTTAATACCGAAATACTGGTATGTCCGTCCTTTTTGCAAATCATTGTAGACAGGGGGATGCCTGTATAACCTGTAAGGATACATAGAATCAGGATGAATGAGATAAGACTGTATAATTGCTTTTTCAACACCTAACAAATGTATTTTATTTATTCAATGCATACAAGTAAATACCATAATAACATTGGAATAATTGTATTGCAATCATCATCTGTTTTTAAGCAAATCTCTTATTTCAGAAAGCAATTTTTCTTGTGCATTAGGCTCAGCTGGAGGCGCAGTAGCTTCTGCGGCCGCATCCTTCTCTTCTTGCAGGCGATTCAATCTGTTTATTCCCTTAATAAGCAGAAACACCGCAAAAGCCATTATTATAAACTGAATGGTTGTATTTATAAAATTACCTATGGTAATTTTGGCCTCACCCATAAGCGGGATTTCAAGGTGGCTAAAATCAATGCCATTAAGCAATAAGCCCAATACTGGCATTAACAGATCTTTAACAACGGAGTCTACAATTTTTTGAAAAGCGGCACCAATTACAACACCCACGGCAAGGTCAATTACACTGCCGCGCATGGCAAAATCCTTAAATTCTTTTATAAGACCCATAAGCTTATGTTATTAATTTGTGCCAATGTTGATTATTTGATTTCCAATTCCATCAGGAGTCGTGCTTGCAACCCTTGCTTATTCTTGAGTTGCTGCAGTTGCTTGTAATAGATGTATTCGGTACCTAGTTGTTGCTTTAGCCAATATGCAGATACTTCTCCACTAAGCGATTTGAAAAAAGTCTCAATCGGATCTTTCTGTTCCGGTAATTGTATCAGGCGGTATTCATCAATTCCTGCTTTTTGTTTAGCAATAGCTAAAGCCTTATCCAATCCACCTAACTCATCAACCAATCCAATTCTTTTTGCATCAACACCACTCCATACCCTGCCTTCTGCAATAGAATCAACTTGCTCATATCGCAGATTCCTGCCTTTTGCCACCTTGTTAACGAAATCAACATAGGTGTGGTCAACCATTTTCTGAACAATAGCTTTTTCAGCTTCTGTTAAGGGCCTATCAGGGCTTCCCAAATCAGCAAATTCACCAAATTTTACTTTCTCTACGTTAATGCCTAACTTATCTTTAATCAGCTTTTCAGCATTGAGCAGCATACCAAATACGCCAATGGATCCGGTGATGGTGTTTGGTTCAGCCACAATTACATTGGCAGGGGTGGCTATATAATAACCACCTGATGCAGCAACAGCGCCAAAGGAAACAATTACAGGTTTTACATTCCTGGTTAGTTGTACTTCTCTCCACATTACCTCTGAAGCAATTACGCTTCCCCCGGGTGAATTTACACGTAAAACAAGTGCCTTGATACTGCTATCGGTTCGTGCTTCTTTTATTGCAGCGGCTATTTTAGCAGAACCGGCTTCATCATCACTTCCTTCGCCACTTATAATTTCACCATTTGCATATACAATGGCTATTTTTTCTTTGGCAGTAAGCTTACCTTCTTTAACCTTTTTATGATAAGCATCTATTGAAACCAGTTTAATTTTTTTGTCAACCCCTGATTTTTTCTTTAACAACTCGTCTACTTCGTCTTCATACTTTAATTCATCAATCATGCCGTATTTTTTGGCATCAGCAGGACCTTGCACCAGTAGTTTCTCGGCAATGTTCCTAACTTCATCAGCACTCTTCTTGCGTGCCTCTGCAATTTTTGCTATAAAGTGTGTGAACATGGAGCCCATAAAAGACTCTATTTGCTGACGGTTTTCATTGCTCATTTTTTCTGCTACAAATGGTTCTCCTGCAGCTTTGTATTTTCCATGCCTGATAAGCTGCGCCTGCACGCCAACTTTATCAAGCATGCCTTTCAGGTAGTACTCATTATAACTAAATCCATCAATTAGCAACTCACCTGAAGGGTTCAAATAGATTTTATCGGCTACAGAAGCCACATAATAGGCGTGTTCCTCCATCATCTCACCATAGGCTATGATAAATTTCTTTGATTTTTTAAACTCAATAAGCGCATCACGAATCTCTTCGAGCGTACCATAACTGGCAGGCGAAAAATCCACTTTCATATAAATGCCCTTTATTCGGTCATCGGTTGAGGCATATTTGATGCTTTTTACGATATCATGCAATCCGATAGGATTTTTACTTTCCATTGAAATCGGATCAAAATTGCCAAATGGGTTATCTGATGTTCTCTCTGGAATATCATAACTCAGGTTAAGCTGAAGTATGCTATTTTCGCTGATGTCTGCTTCATCATCTTTAGCACTGCTGGCTATGGATGCAGCAATGCCAACGAGAATTAAGATTAAAATAAAACTAGAAATGATAACACCCAGAACGGATGCCAGCAGCATTTTAAAAAACTGTTTCATAATACACTATATATTTAAGCAAATTAAGCAGTTTGTTTTGTAATTTAATATGTAATGATGATAGTGGGTTTATATTGTAAGATATCGGGTTAAAAAAAGATTTAAGCGGTTATGCTAATAAATTATATCATAGGCCGTATTTTCGTAGCATATGGAACTAACTACCTTAACAGCAGTTTCTCCGGTTGATGGGCGCTACCGCAGACATAGCCAAAAGCTAGCCACTTATTTTAGCGAGTTTGCATTGATACAATACCGAGTGCTGGTAGAAATAGAATATTTTATAGCCCTTGCCGAAATACCGCTGCCGCAAATAAAAGGCAAAGTAAATGCACAGCATAAAAAGGATTTAAGGCAAGTTTATGCCGCTTTTTCTGAGGCAGATGCACTGCAGATTAAACAAATAGAAGCAACAACCAATCATGATGTTAAAGCGGTAGAATACTTTATTAAGGAGAAATTAGATAGCATGGGGTTGGGGGCATTAAAGGAGTTTGCTCATTTTGGCCTCACCTCTCAGGATATAAATAATACAGCTATTCCCCTTTCGCTTTTAGATGCACAGAAGCAAGTAATGCTTCCCGAACTTGAGGCTTTGCTTAAGAAGCTACATACCTTAGCCAAAACATGGAAAAATGTTCCAATGCTGGCACACACACATGGGCAGCCGGCATCACCCACAAAGCTTGGTAAAGAAATTGGAGTTTTTGCCGAACGTCTGGAAGCACAGTTAAATCAATTACGGCAGGTACCGTATAGCGCAAAATTTGGAGGTGCCACAGGTAATTTCAATGCACATCATATTGCTTATCCAAAAATTAACTGGCCAAAATTTGCAAATGCTTTTCACTACTCGCTTGGGCTTACCCGTTCGCAGCTAACCACACAAATTGAGCATTATGATAACTTGGCGGCCACCTGCGATGCGTGGAAGCGTATTAATACAATCCTGATTGATTTAAGTAGGGATTTTTGGCAATACATTTCAATGGAGTATTTTAAACAACAACTTAAAAAGGGTGAGGTGGGATCATCTGCTATGCCTCATAAAGTTAATCCCATTGATTTTGAAAATGCAGAAGGAAACCTTGGATTGGCCAATGCTATTTTTGAACATCTTGCTGCCAAGTTGCCCATTTCACGTTTGCAACGTGATTTAACAGACTCAACCGTATTAAGGAACCTAGGGGTGCCATTGGCCCATAGTTTAATTGCCATACAATCGTTAATGAAAGGGTTAAATAAGTTGCTGTTGAATGAACCTGCATTACACAGGCATCTGGAAGCCAACTGGGCAGTAGTAGCAGAAGCCATACAAACAGTATTGCGCAGGGAAGGATATCCGCAACCTTACGAGGCCTTAAAATTGCTAACCCGCACAAATAAAGTCATTACCCAGAAGGAAATGCACCAGTTTATTAATAGATTAAAGGTAAGCGCTAAGGTCAAAGCCGAATTAAAAAGAATTACTCCGCACAACTATACGGGTGTTTATTAAAATTCATTGCTAAGCCAAATTTCCAAGTTCTTCTCAGCTTGCAACTGAAGCATTTCAAGTCCGTTTTTGGTAATGGCCTCTCTATTCGTGCATGCATTTAAGAAAGCTGTTTCTACTGGCAAATAAACCAGGTCATAACACAGGTGATGCTTTCCAATAAATTGATAAGGTATATCCGGCTTCGATTCAATATTAGGATACATGCCTAGAGGGGTGCAGTTTATGATCATCAAATGATTTACAATTACATCTTCAGTTATGGCAGAATATGGTATGCAGTTGGGTGTTTTCAGTTTGCGACTTGCAATCTTATAGCGAATACCCAATTTTTTAAGGATGAAGATAACAGCCTGCGCTGCGCCTCCCGACCCAAGTATCAAAGCCTGACTATTTTTATGCAAATCATTTAGTAAGGGCTTAAATGATTGCTCAAATCCGTATACATCGGTATTGTATCCTTTTAGAAAGTATTTTTTGTGCTCATAATGATATACCATCTTTATGCAATTCACAGCATTACAGGCCATAGCCTCATCAGACAAGGTGTTTAAATAGGTAATAATTGACTGTTTGTAGGGTATGGTTACATTAAATCCCCCAAAAGTATCTGATTGCTTCAGCAAAGGCTCAAAATCCTCTAAGCTGCTTAGCGGGAAATTTTTGTATACATGGTTGCTTAACCCCAGCTTTTTAAACCTTTCAGCATAGAAATCTTTAGAAAAGGTGTTATTTAAAGGGTAACCTATGAGTCCAAATTCAATCATTTCGGTATTTTTGATAATTAATGTTTAAACAGATTCCAAATAAAGTAAGTTTTTTAATTCTTTTTATAAGCAGTTATACCCCGGTAATTGCAAGCACTGCTATTGATAGTTTAAGATTTCAGGTGAAAAACCTTTCGGATAGTGTATATCTGAATAAGGCCATTGCCAATTGTTATCAAATGCTCGATCTGGATAAAGAATCGGTTCGTGCGGTAGCTCTTACATCCATTGGCTTGTCTAAAGAAATTGGATACAAAAAGGGTGAAGCTGAGTCATTAAATCTTTTGGGAAGGGTGTATAGAAGAATGGCTTGGTATGATAAAGCTATCTCCACCTATTTGATGGCTCTAAAGCACTATGAATCGCTTTCTGACCCTTTTCATGTGGCAATGGTTTGTAATGATATTGCTATCATCTATATGAATCTGAAAGATTATCGTCAGGTTCTTAAATACGGTATCCGTGCATTGGATGAACTTGAACTATCTGCCGGCAGTAATGGCGTTGGTAAGGTTAATCTATATAACCTTATTGGAGCTGCCTGTTTTGAGTCGGGTGATTTGGTGAGTGCACTAAATTATTTTAAGAAGGCCCAACAGATGGCAGAAAATAAAAATGATGCCGAAGGAGTAGCTATTTCATTGGTTAATATATCTAAGGTTCACAGGCAGCTTGGCGCATATGATCTAGCTGTTTCATGTATTGAAAAATCTATTGTTATCAGAAGAGCCTTAGCTGATAAAAGTGCAATTGCAGCTTCAATTATTGCTGCAGCGCAGATTTATATGGGTCAGGGAGATTTTAAACGGGCTTCAGGTTATTTAAAGCAGGCAAAGTATCTAACCGATAGTTTACATGAGCCTGAAATAACCTTAGGTTTCTATCAGGTTTTGGGAGAATTTTATAAACGAACAGGTAAATTTCGTGAGGCTCTGCATCTTTTTGAACGTGTAAAACTTTTTGAAGACTCTGCAGCTACCGTAAATAAAAGTAACCGAATTAATGAACTTGAAGCAATTTACCAGGCTGAAAGGAGGGAGAATGAAAATGCAATCCTAAAAAAAGAGAATGCGCTGAAAGAAGTAGACTTACTAAACGCAAAACTACAGCAGCGAACCACAGTTATTATCGTTGTTTTTCTGCTTATTATGGCAGCATTTGTGGTTTACACGCTATACAGAAAAAGCAAAATTAACCAAAGACTTACCAAGCTCAACACAGAGAAAAATAATATCATGGCAGTACTAAGTCATGATTTAAAATCGCCATTTACGAGGCTGCATACCCATATACAACAATTGCAGACCAAGCAGATAAATACAGAAGACAAATTTTTACTTAAAAACATGCAGGAATTGGTACAAGAAAGTAGCGACATGATTCAGAATTTATTAGATGTAACTTATCTGGAAGAGCGTAAAATGAACCTGAATTTATCTGAAATAGATTTATATGAGTCATTATCTATGCTCTGTGACAGCTTCAAGAATACAGCAGATAGAAAACGTTTAAGCATAGAACTGGAAGTGAATACGGCAGAATTTGTGTTTATAACAGATGCTCAGAAATTCAAGCGCATTGCGGATAATTTACTATCTAACGCCATTAAGTATTCAAACCATGATAAAAAGATTCAAATTGGTGTAAAGGATGAAAAGGAGGGAATACTGCTTAGCATAAAAGACGAGGGTCAGGGGTTGGACGAAGCCGACATGGCCGCCTTATTTACCAAATTCTCCAGACTAAAGTCTGTTCCTACAGGAGGAGAGTCTTCAACCGGAATGGGATTATATATTGTAAAAAAACTATGCAACTCACTTGGTGGTAAAGTGTGGTGTGAGAGTGAGGCAGGAGTAGGTTCTGTTTTTTACGTTTGGCTACCTTCACTTAGCATTGTGAATATGTAACTTATATCCGGTTCCGTGCAGGTTTTCTATCATAATTTGGCTGTCTTCTTTTAGCAGCTTTCTCAATCTTGAAAGATAAACATCCATACTATTGGCAGCATAATCATCTACCTTTCCCCAAACATAGGTAAGTATGGTATCCCTCTTCACAAGTTCACCTATGTTGTCAAATAGGATTTTAAGCAGATCAGCTTCTTTTATGCTAAGCAATTTGGTTTGTGCAGGCGATTTAAGCTCTCGGTTTTGATAATCGAAGGTGAAAATGCCAAGCTTTGAGTTTTCGTGTATTTCAGATTTTTTTATGCTCCCTGATTTTCTTCTAAGAATAGCACCAATGCGCATTGTTAATTCGTCTATATTAAATGGTTTAATCAAGTAGTCATCGGCACCTGCTCTGAATCCCTCTAGTTTGGTTTGGATATCACTTTGAGAAGTAAGAAAGATGATAGGAACATCCTGATTATGGTGTCTTATAGCTTTTGCTGCTTCAATACCATTCAATTCCGGCATAACAATATCAATCAATATAAGATCAATCTTAGCCGTTTGAAAAAACATTACACCCTTAGCCCCATTATTCATGTAGTTAACTTGATAATGTTCAGCCGTGAGATGCTTTTTAATTAATCCGGACAATTCTTTATCATCATCAATAATCAGAATATGTGCTTTGTGTGGAGCCATTTATTATGAAATTTTATTTTACACTAAGAACAATGATAAATTATAATATTCAAAAATCGGATTTTATTTACATAAATATACCTATATTTTCAATTGAGTTAGAATTATACCTAATCCCTTACTTTGCCGATTTACGGGGATAAAGCAACAGTTCAACCCTTCTGTTAATACTTTTATTTTCTTCTGTTGTATTGGGTCTGAGGGGAATGCGGCTACCCTTACCATAGGCTTTCACAATAACAGATTTGTTGAGTTGTTTACTTAATAAGTGCTGAACAGTTAACGCTCTTTTAAAAGAAAGTTCGGTATTGTAGTCTTCCTTTCCAGTTGAATCGGTATTGCCAACTACCACGATACTGTCAAACCGGTAAATGGAAAGTGAATCAGCCAGTTTTCTTACTTTAAATTCCTCTTTTGGAAGCAGGTTATATGAATCCTGAGCAAAGTTCAGATAAATCTGCTTGCTTATGGGTTTGGGTATTTTTTGTGCCCTGGCAACTGAATATATACTGCTCATGGAGCGAGACCTTAGCAATACCCCCGAGTCATACTCGCAATCACCTAAATCAGCAATAATGATTTTTAAATGATAGGTTTTATATGGCTCAACATTTGCAGCTGCCGTAAGCATCGTGGTTAGGCCATCATATTCGATATAATCATACAGAGGCATAGTTGGCAGGTTGTTTGCAATATACCATTGACCGTTGGTTCGGTCATTTACATTATTAATCATTACTGTTTTGCCATTTGGCAGTTTGCCCATATTATAGGCTTTACTTCGCGGAGGTGTTTTCTTGTAAACATAAAAGGCAAAGATATCGTTAAACTCATGGTTAACGAATTCAGGATATTCTTCAGAGCCAAACACAAAGTCGAATAGAATACTGTCTTTCTGTGGTACAAAATCAAATTCAAGCACTGCACCATCACACATATCGGTTTTGGTTTTCATGTCTTCATCCAGAAATGAGTGTCGTGCAAAATTAGCTCCGGCATTATCCCTTGAATTTGGGCCGCAAACATGCCTTGCCAAACCTGTGCTGAGAATGATTCCTTCATTAAAACCTAATCGTGCTCCGGTATCAGTGAAAATGGCCAGCGCATCTGGATCTCCTTTAAAAACAATATTACTAACCAAGATGCCTTCTCCAATAAAATAGTTTCTAACTATTTTGGCAGGCGTAAGGGTATCATTGCACTCTGTAACCCTAATTTGTGCAATAGTTATCAGAGGCATAACAATAAGTAAGATGAGGAGTTGTTCTTTATGAAACATGCATTGCAATATAAATATAATGCATCTATGAAACTTACGATATGTTCATAGCATGAAAAAAGCCGCTCCTTATTCAGAAGCGGCTTGTGGTATTTGAATTAGGATTATTAGTCCTTCTTTTCTAATTGAGCTTTAAGTGCAGCTAAGCCTTCAACATCTGCAAAAGTTGATTTCTCATTAGAATCATTCAACTTCTTGGCAGCTTTAGAAGCTTTGTCTCTTTCACCTTCTTTTTTCTTTTCTTCAGTTACCTTCTTCTCTTCAATATCACCTCTCCAAACAGAAGTATGAGAAACTACAATACGCTTATTCTCTTTATTAAACTCAGTTACTTTAAACTGCAAAACTTCATCATCCTTCGCAGTTTTCTTATCTTCTTTCTGCAATTGTTTAATAGGAGCATATCCCTCAACACCATATGGAAGTGCTATAGTTGCGCTCTTTTCTTCAACTTTAAGAACAGTTCCTTCATGAATTGAACCTACAGTGAAGATTGTTTCAAAAGTATCCCAAGGGTTTTCATCCAATTGTTTGTGTCCTAAGCTTAATCTGCGGTTATCAAGATCAACCTCCAATACAATCACATCTAATTCCTGGTCTTTCTTTACAAACTCTGCAGGATGCTTAATTTTCTTAGTCCAGCTTAAGTCACTAACGTGTACCAAACCATCAACACCTTCTTCTAACTCTACAAACAAACCATAATTGGTCATATTGCGAACAACACCTTTGTGTTTAGAGCCAACAGGGTATCTTTCATTGATATTAACCCATGGATCAGGCTGCAATTGCTTAATGCCTAATGACATTTTGCGTTCGTCTTTATCCAGGGTTAAAACAACTGCTTCTACTTCGTCACCTAGTTTCATAAAGTCTTGTGGGTTGCGCAAATGCTGACTCCAGCTCATTTCTGAAACATGGATCAGGCCTTCAACACCAGGAGCAATTTCAAGGAAAGCACCGTAATCGGCAATATTTACAATTTTACCTTTCACTTTGGCACCTACCTGAAGGGTTTCTGCCATGCTATCCCAAGGATGTGCTGAAAGTTGTTTCAGACCAAGGCTGATACGTTTTTTCTCATCATCAAAATCCAGTACAACCACGTTGATTTTCTGATCCATTTTCAATACTTCTTCAGGGTGGTTAATACGACCCCATGAAATATCTGTAATGTGAAGCAATCCGTCTACACCTCCAAGGTCTATAAATACCCCGAAAGATGTCATGTTTTTAACGGTACCTTCTAATACTTGTCCTTTTTCTAGCTTAGACAAAATATCAGATTTTTGAGCTTCAATATCCTCTTCAATTAATACCTTGTGAGATATTACCACATTTTTAAATGCATGGTTAACCTTTACAACCTTAAATGGCATGGTTTGACCAACATATACATCATAATCTTTGATTGGTTTGGTATCAATCTGTGATCCGGGAAGGAAAGTGTCGATTCCCATTACATCAACCACTAATCCGCCTTTGGTGCGGGTTTTAACATAACCATTTACGATTTCATCATTTTCATGAGATTTCATAATGTTTTCCCATGCTCTTTCGCTGATAGCTTTTTTGCGTGAAAGTACAAGCTGACCGTTAAGGTCTTCTTTGTTTTCAAGCAATACCTCTACGACATCACCAGCTTTAAGTTCGGGCATGTCGCGGAATTCTGTACGTGCAATTAATCCATCGGATTTAAAGCCAATGTTTAATACAACTTCTTTCTCTGTGAAACCTACAACGGTTCCTTTTACGATTTCTTTTTCGGCAATAGTGCTCAAGGTTGCCTCGTAAAGGCTTTCGAGATTAGCCTTTTCTTCAGTTGAATAAAGACTGAAACCTTCTTTGTCCATACTCCAGTCAAAGCTGGCATCCGGTGCGATTTGTGTTGAATTTGTGTTTTCTTGTGTCAAGTTTTAATTTCTCCTTTCGCTTAAAAAAGCCCGCAATTATAAGTATTAATTAAATACTTACCTCATTTTTTTTGATTTTTTTGGCAGGTAACTGCTTATTTAACAGAATCTTTTACAGCAGGTAAATATCGAAAGGTGCTATCTTGCCATTCAGCAGTGCCTGTAAAATCCCATTGCAGTGCTTCCTGCTTTTTCAAATAATCTATTTCAAATGCCTTTGGGTAGGTGTAAACCTTGGTATATACTTTATATGATATTGCCTTGGGATTTAGCCCGTTCTTAATATTCCAGAATGAGGTAAATTTTTTAAGGGCTTCATGATTAATCGTATAGCTATCTTTTAGAAAGTAATAGTGAGCAAATACAGACCACCCGAAATCTCTGTTAAGTGACTGGCAATATCCATTTGCGTCATATAGAGGAAGTGGTGTTTCTGTGCCATTATTTACAAGCGAAAGATTAACAGCTTTAAAACTGCCACTAACACTTGCATCCAAAAATAATCCACGTTTATTAATGCCAAAAAATATTCGAGCTGCACTAACCGGATTGGGCGAAAGGTCAAACTTTTGCACCCCTGACTGATGATAAGCAAATCGTTGTTCCGGACTCTTGTTAAGCATGGCATAAACACCATAGGCTAGGATGGCAGTTTGAAGGCCTATAATGAAAAGGCAAATTGTAACAAAGACTTGCTGCTTCACCTCCGTTTTTTGTGCTTCCGACCTGTGAACCTGAGGTGTAATAAGTATAGCCACATTGGCAAGTTGATTTCTTATGGATCTAATCCTGCTTAATGCAGCTATTAACCAAATTGCAGAATTGAACCTGCCAAGTTCGTTTAAAGCTGATTGAGTAGTGGCAAAGACTGCACCATCCAGCGCGAGTGAATCGCCTTTTTTTAGTTGAAATGTATTGGACCAATCTGTTGAGATAAGAAACCCAGCCAAGTAGCGCTGTGCTCGGATTTCGTGATTATAGGTTACCGTAAACTGTCTGTTGTTTTTTAATTTACGCTCAAGCCAAGACCAAAAGTTATCTGATATAAATAGAGAATAGGCCAAAATTGGGCCCATGCAAAAAAAATAGATTGGGAACACGAGGCCAATAAAAACGTGCAGCGCAATTCCTGATATCGCAAAGAATAGGCTAAATTTTCTTCTGAAAAACAACAACGGGAAAGCCAGCTCCCATATAATGGTAGCCCATGCAAAGCATTGCATGAGCAGCTTGTTGTTGATAAATGGAGAAAACTCCAGCCACCTTCTTGCAGGCACAGAATATGGAATCCACAAACCTAACCCCTGCTGCCATACAGGTGATAGAAGTTTACTGATGGCAGAGCCGGCATACAGCATACCTAGGATTAAAATGATTGCCAGTCTATAATTTAAGCGCCATTGACTACTCGCAGTATGGAGCGGATCACTCATTTTTTTCAATAGAGCATCAACTGAAAAATAATCAGCGCTCGGGAGCAATGCCAGGAGCAGGGTTGAAATCCTTAAAACATCATCATTAAAGCTTCCAATACCCGTCATGGAAAAGAATGTAGCCCCGATAACGGTAAATGTGTAACAAATAATGGAACTGATGCGCGTTTTGAAACCTATTGCAAGAAAAAATGCTGAAATAAACCAGAAAAACAACAGCAACTTAGATGGAAAAGTGTATGGTGCAGTGCCTTTTACCTGATCGAAATAAATATCTCTATACGGCATAATTCTTAGCACAAGCAGCATCAGGAATGCACCTAAAACTATGCGGAACATTGCCAAAGATTTACCGGAAGCCCGGGTGCTATCTTCAAAGAATGACATTACCTGGTTTTTATTTTTATTGCTGCAACCAAAAATAAAGTAAAGATAGGAGAATGGAAATAACGGTTTATTTTAGGTATCAGATGTACATCTAAAGCTTTTGATTCTAAGAAAATACTGGCATAAAGTGCAACAGCTGCAATAGATAGCGCAATGCCACACCACTTAGCCGGTTTTAGCTCATTCTTTAGGTAAAGCACATAAACAGGAATAAGTATAAAAAAAATGGTGTATAGAATGGAGCAAAACCAGAAAAAAGGATTTGTTAAAACAGTTGATAATCTGGAAACTGACAGATTCTGAGGAGCTAGGAAGGATGCATCAGGGGTGTTCAAATAATCCGGTGTAAAATCATCTTTTAAAAGGCTTAATAAAACCAAAAGAAAAAAGATTACATAGATTTTTATTCTTTTGCTCATTACTCAGTTTTTTTATTGTTTTTCAGACCTTTAAGGCTAAAAATATTTACCCAAAGCATCCAAAACCCAAAAATGATCAGATATACCAGAATAACAAATACATAGCGATGAAACAAATCAAAACTTGGCATCCTAAAATATACCATTAAGGTAAGCACATAGTTCCTGATAATATTTATGAAATGAATGATTATGATACCCGAAGGAATAAACCAAAGTTTATACATGATTTTACCAGGATAAGCAATAATAAAAATGGAAAATAGAATAAGAGGTTCAAGGCCATTGCATGAGGCGCCAATCCTTACAAGAGGTTTATTGGTGCCTGCAATAAAAAGATAAGTTTCTCCAATTTTGCGTGCCGGGGTATAGTACATATCAATACCGGAATGCTGCATTAGCCAAACTATTCCCATAGAAATATTTTGTGTTATGATCTGGTCAAGCCTTCCATCATTTTTGATAAAAAACTCGAAAACGATATACCACAAAAGGTATAGAGAGCCAATCTTAGCAAGAAAAAATAGTAAACTTTTATCGTTATCGGAAAGAGTGGATTTCAAATTGAAAATCCTGTTATTGTTTTTTTCTGCTGTTTAGTTTTTTTAAACCATAAGCAACTCCGGCAGCCAAGGCCATAACAACACCCTGATTGATAGGCAAGTCATTGATTGACCCGAAAGATGAAGGAGGTAAAGAGCTTTGTGCCAAAACTGAAATTATTGGAGCAAAGCATAAAACAAGAATAATAAAAAATCTTTCTATCATAGCTATTAACAAACACAACAAAAGTAATATTTATTAAATCAATAACAAATTAATTCAACTAACTGATAACAATCAGTTTTAACTATATTAGACTTTATTCTGTAGGCCATTTAAGAAATCTCTAATTGGCATCCTTTTCTTTCCTTCAGGCTGCAAATCGCTGATAGCCAAGAATCCATCAAGACAAGCTATTTTAAAATAATTTTTTTTATCGGTTTCAATTGAGCCGGGTTTTAACTCATGCCTGCAGTTTTCAACATCGGAAGAATATATTTTAAGCACCTTGCCATCATAAAAAGTGAAAGCACCTGGTGTAGGCGATAGGCCTCTGATTAGGTTTCTGATTTGCTCGGAATTCTGTTCCCAGTTGATTTGGCAATCGTTTGTATAGATTTTAGGTGCATTTTTCATGCTGTTGCTTCCTTGAGGTACGGCTGTATAGTTATGTTCTGCAACCTGTTGTAGCGTTTCTACAATGAGTTCACTTCCTAGATTCATCAAAACATCATGTAATTCACCGGCAGTCATATCGGGAGTTATTTTGGTTTTTTTAGAACCAATAATATCACCTGTGTCCACTTCTTGTTTTAAGAAAAATGTGGTTACACCGGTTTCTTTCTCACCGTTAATAATTGTCCAATTAATCGGAGCTGCTCCGCGATAATCGGGCAGTAGAGAAGCATGAAGATTAATGGTGCCTTTAGGTGGCATATTCCAAACCACTTCAGGCAACATTCTAAAAGCAATAACTACCTGAATATCGGCTTTAAATGAAGCTAGTTGTTCAATAAATGTAGGATCTTTTAATTTTTTGGGTTGTAATACAGGTATATTCTTTGTAAGGGCATATTTTTTAACCGGAGAGAATTGAATCTGCATTCCCCTTCCAGCAGGTTTATCAGGTGCTGTTACCACCGCAACCACATCAAAGCCTGCCTCAATAATAGCTTTAAGCGGTGCAACAGCAAATGCAGGAGTTCCAAGATAGATGATTTTCAAAATAGTATTTTATTTATTCCTTCCACAGATAAGGGAAAAGCATGTATGCAAGTGCTACAACCATTAGATTAATTAAGCATAGCACAATCAAATCAGGAAAAATGAGAGAATTATCAATTCCATCCATTGCTTTTTTCGAAGCTTTAATCAGCACAAGTAATAAAGGCAATATAACCGGAAAAGATAGAACAGGCATCAATACGTTGCTATTGCCCGCTTTTGATGCAATGGAAGAGATGAAGGTAAACGTGGATGCGAAGCCAATACATCCGGCAAACATTGCCAATAAGTATAAAGGAAAATTGCTAACGGGCTGCCCCAAAACAATGGCATATATGGAAAAGCAAACCATTGCAATTACGAGCATAAGCAAACTGTTATAAATAATTTTTGATATAATAATCTGAGGTGCTGTGGCAATACCAAAGTAGTACATGCTTCTGCCTTTGCTTTCCGCAATAAAACTTTTAGCCACTGCACTAATGGATGTAAAGAGCATAATCAGCCAGAACAGAGCATTCCATGTGGGCGCATTCAATACTTTAACCGAAAGATAAACCACAAATACAGAAGCAACGGTATGTAGCAGAATTCCATTTACCGCATAGCGCTGTCTCCACTCAATAACAAGGTCTTTTCTTATCAGTGCTAAAACGGCTTTCATTTGTTAAACATGCTAAATTCTTTATACAACAAATATTTCATTCTTATTTTATAGAAAGTTTGCAGGCCCGGCTGCCAGCTTTTTCTGATTTCGGATTCACTCATTCCGCTCTCAATTTGCTGTTGCAACTCTTTGCCTCCGGCAAGAAGCGGAAAGAAATCGTTAAAGAAACTGCTTTTGGCAGTATCCTGTGCATACATATCTATCAGCCATCCGATATTAAGTTGTGGTTTATGCATAAAAACGTTTTGAACATAATCACTTAGTAAATAGCCCCTGCATTCTTTACCAGCATATGGCGGATTTTCTGCTACTCCTTTTATAGGTTTTGGCGTAAATGTATAGTTACCGTGTGTCAATCCCGGTTTACCAATGCATTCAAATGGTTTGTTAGTGCCTCTTCCCATGCTGTAATTGGTGCCTTCAAACAGGCATAAGCCCGGGTAAAGATAAATGGCATTCATGGTTGGTAAATTAGGTGATGGCTTTACAGGCAAGCTATATCGTGTATTATGGTCATAGCCTTTCATGGTAATTATATATAGAAGACACGATTTTTCTGAACCAAGCCATTTTTCCCCATTTATCATACTAGCATATTCCCCTACGGTCATTCCATGTACAATAGGTACAGGATGCATCCCTACAAAAGAGCGAAAAGCGGTATCAAGTAAAGGTCCGTCAATATAGAATCCATTCGGGTTTGGCCGGTCTAAAACAAAAAGCATTTTTTTATGTTCGGTGCAAGCCTCCATCACATAATGCAAAGTAGAAATATAGGTATAGAATCTTGCCCCAACATCCTGTATGTCAAAAATAACAACATCAATTTTTGCCATATCTGCGGCCGATGGTTTTTTATTTTTCCCGTAAAGGCTAATCACAGTTAAACCTGTTTTGGCATCTTTCCCGCTCTTTATTTCAATACCGGCACCATAATTACCTCTGAAGCCATGCTCAGGCGCAAAAATTAGGCGAATATCTACTTTTAGTTTTTTTAGAGAATCAACCAGGTGGGTATTACCGATAACTGATGTTTGATTTACTACCAGTGCCACTCGCTTATTTTTTAGCATTGGTATATACTTCTTTGTTTGCTCTGCACCGGTTATAACCTGACCGATTAATTGCAGGCCACAAATACAAAAAAGTAAAAATGCTGATAGCTTCTTATATTCGAACATTATTCTATTGGGTTGAAAATCTCTTATTTCATAGCAAAACGCCTTTCATATAGCAAGGGGAAGGGAACATCCGGGCTTATTGTACGCATTGCCATTGCATCTGTTGCAATAAGCATAGCGGTTATGATTTGCACCTTTGCCATCGTAAAAGGATATCAACTTGAAATTCGTAACAAAATTACCGGCTTTGGCAGCCATATACAAATTAGCCGATTGGATTTAAATAATTCCTATGAAACAATTCCGGTTCAAAACGATACCCACCTTGTAAAGCTTATGAAGCAGCAGCGGGGAGTTGCAGCTGTGCAGCCTATTGGCATTAAGGCAGGAATTATTAAAACCGCTGAGGAGTTTCAGGGCGTAGTGATAAAAGGTGTGGATAAAAATTATGATTGGAAGTTTATTAAGCAATATCTGCAGGAGGGAGGTCTGCCACATTTTAATGATTCAACTACATCGCAGGAGCTAATGCTTTCTGCTGCTACTGCATCAAAATTACATTTGAAATTGAATGATGCGGTGGTGGTGTATTTTGTTCAAGATCCGCCAAGGGTAAGAAAGTTTAAGGTTATCGGTATTTATAAAACAGGATATGGTGAGCTGGATGAGTTGTATGCATTTGCTGATTTAAAGCAAATTCAAAAACTGAATAACTGGAACGAAAATCAGATTAGCGGATACGAGCTTAAAATAGATGATTTTACCAAATTGGATAATATAACTGAGTCATTAATGCCTCTTATTCCATATCATCTGGAAGTATTAACCATCAGACAGCTGCAGCCGCAAATTTTTGAGTGGCTGGGTTTTTTAGATTTGAATGCGATTATCATCATTATCCTAATGCTGGTGGTAGCCTGCATTAATATGATTACAGCACTGCTAATACTGATTGTGGAAAGAAGCAATATGGTAGGATTACTCAAGGCATTTGGGGCACCCGACCGTGTCATTGCCTCAACATTTATTTATATGGCTTCCTATTTAGTTTTGGTAGGTCTTGCTCTTGGCAATTCAATCGGCTTGCTACTTTGTTTGTCGCAAAAATATTGGGGGTGGTTTAAACTCTCTCAGGAATCTTATTATTTAAGTGAGGTTCCTGTTCAGCTTGGAATTGCTGATATCCTGATCCTTAATTCAGGAGCTTTTATCGTATGTTATCTGGTTTTACTCTTGCCCTCCGCTTTTATTTCACGTATTACTCCGGTTAAGGCCATCAGGTTTGAGTAATAAAAAAGCCTGCAAACGTATTCCATTTGCAGGCATTAGTGAGCTATAACAGGAACTTATTTTTTTACCCCTGTCTTAAATTCTGATTTAATTCCGGTGAGCAGGCTCTTGAAATTATTTTCATTTTGATAGCCACCCACTACATTCATTTTTTTGCCTTTGGGATACATAAAAATGGTGGTAGGATAACCTGTTAGCTGGTTATTACTTATTACTCCGGCCAACTGATCACCGGTGTATTGCTTACCTTCAAAGGTATAAACCACATCCTTTTTTTCAGGATTAAATTTTATGGCAACAAAATCTGCATTAATCATCTTTATTACCTCGGGTTTGGCATAGGTCTCACGATCCATAACCTTGCACCATCCGCACCAATCTGTGTATACATCAACCAGCATTATCTTATTTTTTTTCTTGGCCAATTCATATCCTTCATTAAAATCCATCCATTTTAGTTCTTCATTTTTGGGAGATATAAATGAACTGGATAATAAGGCTATTGCAAAAAGGGTGATGGAAAAGAATTTCTTCATGATTTTATTGAATTAATATTAATTGAACAATAAGCTAATGCACAAATGTATAATATTGATTTATTTAATGTGTTAAAAAGTTCTTAATTCCAATCCTCAGAAACATTGTCTATCCAACTAAAAAATATAAATCAGTTTTTTGGTTTCAAAAAAAGGCTCACTAAACCAAGTATTAAGTGGAGTTTCTTCAATAATCAATTTCTTATTTAGCTGCTGAAGTGTTTGGGTTTCTGGAGCTAAGTCTCCGCCTTTTAGCAGCAGATATCCATTGTATTTGGAATTTATACAGTTGGGTTTAATTAGTTTAGCCGACCAGCGGTAAAGTTGCTCCATTGGCGCAACAGCGCGGCTCACAATAAAATCAAATTTCTCCTTAAGCTGCTCAGCTCTGCCCACTACAAAATCTGTATTTCGTAATCCAATGGTTTCGGATATGCTCTCGGCTACATGTATTTTCTTGGCTATGGAGTCGCACAACACAAACTCCGCATCGGGAAAATAAATGGCCAATGGAATACCCGGAAATCCGCCACCGGTGCCAATATCCAATACCCTGGTTCCTTTTGCAAAGGTTATAAACTTTGCAATGGCAAGTGAATGCAGTACATGCCTTTCCATTAAGTTATCAGTATCCTTTCTGGAAATCACGTTGATTTTCTCATTCCAATCGGCATACAAATTTTGCAGCATTTCCAGCTGTCCGAGCTGTTCGGATGTAAGTTCAGGGAAATATTTCTCTATAATATCCAATACGTTCTACCAATTGCTGCTGTTTCGTGTAAACAAACCTTTGGTTCCGAAAATGAGCAGATAAAATACATACATTAAATCGAGCAGGGGAATGAACCACAAAATGCCGGTACATTTAAATTTCTGTGCAGCCATATAAAAAACCACTTCCTGTGAAATAAAACGGATGGCATAAATACTAGCTACCACAGGCCAAAGCAATGGAAATCCAATAAGTATTGATGAAATAAGTACATAAAAAAGCATTTGACTCGTGTAGTACCATCCTAGCCATCTTTTATCTGTTTTTTTATAAAACTTTCCTGTGGTCATGTGCCTTGATTTTTGGCGACTCCATGCTGCATAATTGCGCTTAGGTTCTGTGTAAACAAAACTTTCAGGATGTATATCAATGGCAACATTGTGCTTAGTTGCGGCAGCATTTACAAACAAATCATCGTCACCACTCATAATATGCTGATGGCCTGCAAAACCTTTGTGCTTAAAGAATAAATCTTTTTTATATGCCATGTTTCTGCCTACGCCCATAAACGCCCTACCCATGAGTGTAGCGCTGAAATAAAACAATGCTGTCATGAGCGTTTCAAAGCGTATATAAAGATTTAGCAATCCTTTGTACTTTTTGTAAGGGGAGAAGCCCAATACAATATCTTTTCCTGAAATAAACCTGCTTTGCATATGTCGCAACCACTGGTTGCTATGCGGCACACAATCGGCATCGGTAAAGATGAGTAAATCATTTTTTGCTGCCTTAATACCAATGGTAAGGGCAAACTTTTTACCGGTTGGATATTTTTCCTGCTCCAGCAATTGAGAAACTTTGAGGTGCTTGTATTGGGTTTGCAACTCTTCTAAGTATGCCTGGCTGCTATCCCAAGAGCAGTGGTTTACCACAATTACTTCAAAGTCCGGATAATCCTGTTCAAGTATCGATACCAGATTTTTTTGCAGATTATCCAATTCGTTCCGTGCAGCAATGATTACAGATAAGGGCTCTGTTTCTTTTTTTAAAGAGGGCTGTGGCTTATAAAATGCAATTTTGCCAAATACCCCGAAGATATAATACAATTGAACCAGCACCATTAGCCCTAGCAGTGCCAACAAACAAATAGAAATGAAGCCAACAGATTCCATCATAACGCTGCGAAAATAGCAGGGTATGCAGGTAGGCTGTTAACCGAATTTCAACAACCTGTGCAGAAAGGATAAATTAATAGACAGGGAAGTGCCTCCGCAGGGAATAGCTTGCCTTAATACACGCTGTTTGCTTACCCTTTAGGTTTAAAATCGTTCATCCATTTACGCATCTTTTCATAACCTTCATGCAGTTGTTTGTTCCACTGCTCAATGTTTTCCTTTGTTATTTGCTGCGCTTTCTCGGCATAGTTATAGAAATCATACATTTTGTGCTGCATTTCCTTACGCAATTTCTCGCTATCACCTTTTACATCCATCTTGAGCAAAGTAAATTGCAGGTGTACAATTTCAAGACCTATTTTAAATGCCTGCGCATTGTTATCAAACAGTTTCATCATGTAGTTAACGTTATTGCCATAGGCTTCTTTACTTTCCACATAAACTTTATGCAGGGCCGCTTCAATTTTTTTGCGCTGCGAATCAAAGGTATCTTTGCCATCTGCCTTGCCTAAATGTAATTGCAATTGCAGCTCTTCAAGACTGGCTTTAACTTTAGTAGCAGTTTCTTCAGCCATATCCGTGCTCTTGTCAATATTCTCTTTGAGCATGTGCACAAGGCTACGTAAATAGTCCTTTTGCTTCTCAAATGCTTCAATGGCATCCATTTTACCTAAGCTAAATTGTACCTGCATTTCCTCTAAACGGGTTTTCCATTCAGAAATCCAGTTTTTGAATTGTTCCTCAAATGATTGTGTGTTCATAGTTGTTTTTATTAATATTTACCTTTTCTAAAAATTGAGATGAGCATAAAAATACCAAACAGGCCGGAAACAATTATGCCTGTGAGGCCAATTACAGGTATGCCATGCCAGAGTGGTGGAATATGGCTGAGTACCACTAGTGAGGAACCTATTATCATGGCTGCCATAACAATAGACGCAGCGAGTCTGTTAGATACAATATCCATTGTATGTAGGAGCGGATTAAGCCCTTGTATTTCTATTTTAACCCTACCTTCCTTTAGTTTTTCTATGATCCGTTTAAAGTCAGAAGGAAATACACGCACATAATCCCAAACATCAACAATCATTTCCAATGTGGTGCGAACCATATTTTGTGGCTCAAACCCTTCTTGAAACAAACGGAGCGAGTGCTTGCGTATTCTTTCAAGGGTATTAAATTTAGGATTTAGGATGCGGCTGATTCCATCGAGAATAACCAAGGTTCTAAGCAGCAGAAAAAAATCATTCGGGAAAGCCAGTTTGTGTTTGTAGATGATTTCCTGCAGCCTATCAACCACCTCTGTCATGTTTCGCTGATCTATGGTATGAGGCGGAAATTCATCAATTAAAATATTCAGGTCGTACTCCAGTTCTTCTTTATTGGCAATACGCTTACGTTTGGTGAGCTTTTCAATAGACTCGGTGAGTTGGGTAAAATTGCCTCTGGTAATTGCAACAATAAAATCTCTGAAGGCATCTTTATCCTTGCGATTTAATATTCCAACCATACCAAAGTCAATCAGGCAAATGCGTTCACCAGGCAAAATCAAAACATTGCCCGGATGCGGATCGGCATGAAAAAAACCATGCCTGAAAATTTGCTCGAAATAAATATACAATCCTTTTTCAGCAATATCATCCAGGTTAAATGCTTGGCTTCTTAAGGCATCAACCTGATTTATTTTAATGCCTTCAATAAATTCCATACATATTACCCTGCGTGTACTATAGCGGGTATAAACCTTTGGAATATAGATGCGCTGTTCCTCTCTGAACATATTCTGAAAGCGAATGATATTGTTTGCTTCCAGTAAAAAGTTTAACTCGCGCAGCATTGATTTTTTAAGGGAATGAACCAGTTCTACCGGTTCGAAACGTGCAAACTGAGGAAAATTATTTTCAGCTATTTCTGCAAATTCTAACAAAATTTGCAGGTCAATATCAATGATGTCTGCAATGTCAGGTCTTTGGATTTTTACAACCACCTTCTCTCCGTTGTGCAAGGTTGCCCTATGCACCTGTGCAATAGAGGCAGAGGCTAGAGGTTTTTCATCAAAATTGGCAAAGCACTCCTCCAATGTTGATTCGAGGTCTTTCTCTACAATGGCTTTAACATCTCTGAATAAAAATCCGGGTACAGCATCTTGCAATCTTTCCAGTTGCTCAATTACTTCCTGAGGTAATAAATCGGGTCTATTGCTTAGTATTTGTCCAAATTTAATAAAGGTAGGCCCCAGTTCTTCTATTGCAAGCCTTATACGTTCACTTCGGGTATAAGTTTGTTTAGAGAATTCTCCTTGAATTTTTTTATGCAGCAGCAAGCGAGGCATAACCTTGCGCAGGTTGGAGTGAGCCAGCATATCGTCAAGTCCGTATTTAAACAAAACCCTTATAACTTGACGGTATCTGCGCAGGTGCTTAAACTTCATTTTTCTTGCTGTTTAATCGTGCTTCCAACTGCGCCACTCTTTTTTCCAGGTCGTTAAAAGCTTTTTGCGATGGTGTTTGAAGTTCGCTGAGCGTTTCAGCAAAGTATTGCCTTACCTGTTCTTTCACTTCGTCTGCGCTGTTTTTACCGCTTTGAAATAACTCATCAATAATGCGCTTGCCCTCTTCCTCTGTAAGCCTTCCTTCCACGTTCATTTTTTCAATCAATTGTTTGGCTTTAGCACTGGTCGAGGCTAGGCCAACTCCTATATACAATAAGTTTTTCAAACGTTCGTCCATCCTAAACTTTTATACAAGTTTAGATGACTGCTTGGCAATGAAAAATGATGAAGGTCAGGTGTTAGAAAAAATACAGCTACCTGTTCAGGGCTTTTTCAATCTCTGCCTGAAAAGTGAGCTGAAAGCGTTTTTTATAGGTTTCTTTACCGCTTGCCAAGAAGTAAATGCCAACTCGCGATTCCTGCAGGTGGTTTTCATATTTCTTAAGTTGCAGTTTCCTTCCATGGATAATGGCAATTACTTTATTGTTTTCGCAAACAATGGCTGTGCGAATTCCAGCAGGTTGAGCCCCAAACGATTTATCAGGGAGCAGATATGATTCGAAGCCATTGGCCGTAACCCATGCTTCATAAGAAAATCTATTCAGGTGTTTGCTCAAAAGGTTTTGGTCAGGTAAACTATCGAAGTTTCCGATAAGCATTTCCAAATCGTGCTCCACCACACTGGTATCTTCTATGCACGATACCTCCACATAACCACTTAGCTCTAGTAAATACGCTGTATCATTTTCAGTTAATGTTTGGTTTGGAGTGAAGCTAATTTTGCTCCTGCCCAGTAATTTTCCTTTATTGTTTTTGAGTTTTGCATTAGCCAATACTTGTTGTCCGTCATATACCATTTTCTTTTCCACCCAAACCTTGGTGTATATATAGCACCAGCCTTTGTTTGCAGGGCTACAATCAACTTCTGTGCCGGGGCCAACAGAAAAAAGTTCATCTCCAAAAGGTTGCTGCAAAATTTGGCAGTTACCGTTTATAGTCTCTGCTCTTAGATGAGTGGCTATAAGCAGACCAAGTAAAACAATATTACGTATTGTATTTGGCAACTCGGTTACGAATAAACTCAATGATGATGGGTAAAATAGAAAGAAATACTATGCCCAGAATAAACTTTTCCAGGTTTTTTTCTACAAAGGGGATCTGTCCCAAAAAATAACCCAGCAAGGAAACGCCTCCCACCCAAATAATCCCACCTAAAATATCATAAGGCAAAAACACCTTATAGTTCATACGGCCAAGACCTGAAACAAATGGTGTAATGGTGCGTACAATAGGAACAAATCTTGCTAGGATAATGGTTTTGGTTCCGTTCTTCTCAAAAAAAGCATGGGTTTTGTCAAGCCACTCTTTTTTAACCAATACTTTCTCGCCAATTTTCCAGGAAAGTACATGCTCACTAAAAAACTTACCTACAAAATAATTGATATTATCTCCCAGAATGGCGGCAAACGTTAACAGAGGTATTAAAATCCAAATATTTAAGCCTCCTGGTTGTGCGCAAAGTAAACCTGCAGTAAAAAGTAAGGAGTCTCCTGGCAGAAGCGGAAATATTACCAAACCAGTTTCAATAAAAATGATTAAAAATAAAATAGCATAAATGAGTGTTCCGTATTGCTGAAATAGTTGCAACAGAACATCTTTGGTGTGCGTGAGTAAATCAATTAAAAAGTGAATGAATTCTATCATATTGGCGCAAGTTTACGCAAAAACCCTAATTTTGCGGTGGTGAAAAAATTAACAGCTATTTTTTTTATTGGTATTGTCTTTTTGGTTATGGTATTGAATACTTCCTGCAGCAGCAGCAGGCCTTCATCCAAAGGCAAAAAATGTAATTGCCCCAACGGATTTTAATGCAACAACCTTTAGTTAGCATAATTACGGTAGTTTATAACGGATCGCAACTGATTGCCGAAACGCTGCAATCGGCAATTGAACAATCCTACACCAAAATTGAGTTGGTTATAGTTGATGGAGGCTCTACAGATGGAACACTAAATGCAGCCAAGCCATTTTCTTCTAAGATAAGCACCATTATCAGTGAGCCTGATAAAGGCATTTATGATGCCATGAATAAAGGAATTACGGCAGCAAAAGGGGAGTGGATATACTTTTTAAACGTGGGCGATCGGTTTTATGATGCAAATGTACTTCAAGATATTTTCAGCAAAGATTTATCGCAATCTGATTTTATTTACGCACAGGTTGAAACCATTAATGAGCCAACAGGTGTTAATTATATCAATGGCAAACCGGTTAAGTTAAGTGATTTTTATACCCATTACCCCATTTGTCATCAGGCAACTTTTACACGTAAAACCGCATTTGCTAACCTTGGCGGATATGATATTTCCTACAAGCTGGCTGCCGATACCGAATGGTTTGTGCGCTTTTTTAAGCAATGCGGAAATAAGGCTATGTTTATTCCGCGTATTGTTTCATTCTATGATGTGCAAGGCACTTCTTACCATAAGCGTATGCCGGGTTATAAAGAGTATATGCGTTTTGCAACCATTCATTTTCCGGTATGGGCAAGTATGCGCATCAGGCTCATGTATCCGCTCATTTGGCTTAAGGTTAAATTTATCAGAACATTTCAGGAAACAGCCCTCTTTAAACAATACCGCAAAATCAGATTTAGGGGGCGTGTTGCTAAAACCTCATAAATCGCTTTCATTTGTGATATGTTTAAACCTCTGCCTCCACGTTTTCGATTTTTTTATCATCAGCTCAAAAATCAGGCATTCAATTATCTGGATGTAGGATCGGGTAGTGGTTCTCCGCATAAAACCACCAAGTTTTTTCCGCAGGTTCATTATTATGGCATTGACCGCACCAACTACCGCAATAGCGATGAAGATATGAAGTTGATGAAGGCTTATTATGAGATGGACTTAACCCAATTGCAATTTGATGCCATACCCAATCATTTTTTTGATGTGGTGATGATGTCGCATGTGATTGAGCATTTGCATAATGGCGACAAGGTGATAGAAGGTTTGAGCACCAAGCTAAAAAAGGGCGGTAAAATTTATATTGAATATCCGGGACTGCGCAGCACCAAATTGCCTAGTATGCGCGATACGCTTAATTTTTATGATGACGATACCCATGTGCGCATTTATAGCGTAGCAGAAATTGAGGCATTGCTGAAAAAACAAGGTTTTAAAATTATTAAATCCGGTACGCGCAGGTATTGGCCGTATATTTTAGCATTGCCCATTACACTCATTACTGAGACCTTAAAAAAAGGTTACCTGCCCGGAGGCGTGTTTTGGGATTTGATGGGTTTTGCAGAATATGTGTATGCGGAGAAGGAATGAGTGATTTACCAATGACTGATCCATTCCTGAGAATGGGGAAGAAGCAGGAGGG
Organism: Sphingobacteriales bacterium; assembly: GCA_021299635.1. Taxonomy (GTDB): domain Bacteria; phylum Bacteroidota; class Bacteroidia; order UKL13-3; family UKL13-3; genus JAJTFA01. The sequence continues at coordinate 37,505 of JAJTFA010000006.1, read as the reverse complement.
TATGTTTCCCTTTTTAAAAATATTATTGGCTTAGCATTGTAAATATTCATGTATACCACCAAGAACAATTTATAGGTGCTAAGCCATAGCTTCGTAAATGTAATTTTCTCTGAAATTAGCACAACCAATTGCTTCGTTAGTTCCATTTGCAAAAGGAGCATACAATTCGCATCATAAATTTGACGTGTTTTACTCAAACCCCAGCTCATTTATAATTTTTTCTATCTGCCAATCTTCAACCGGGTTGTACTCGTTTTTAAGGTCGGCCGTAAATACCTTGGCTAGGGTTTGCCAATATATTGCCGTTAACCCACCACGGTAATCCTTTAGCAGAGTATAGGTATCCTTTCCTGTTTCGCGGTGTATAAGCTTAATCAATAATTTCCCCTGTGTAATGGTCATATTCACCAAATCATCCATAAACTGTTCTTTTATCGATTCTTCCGTGCGTTTCAGGTATTCTTTCTTTGCTTTCTCGGTTGGCAGCATTTGCAGGTTTTGTTCCATCATCTGCATTCTAAAACCGGCCATCTTCGCATACGGCAATACTTTTTTCACATCTTTTACCAGTTTTTCATAGCGCTTTTGGTATTCAGGGTCGCGTTGAGCTTCTTTAATAAACTCTGGTAGTAAAACTTTTTTAAGGGTATCGATTGGTATGTTATTGGTTTGCTGTGCGGCAGCAGCAAGTGTAATGAGTAAAATAAGCAGTGTGGCGATGGCTTGTTTCATATGTAAAACTTCAAATTATACCTATGAGTTAGTATGATTTATTTCGTTTATTTAACCACCAGATTCCTAAAGAACCAATGATTAGGAATAACGAAGAAATGAGCTCGGCTTGTGTAATGTGTGCACCAAAAATTTCGTAGGTACTGTTCACCCTTATTTTTTCAATTAAAAATCGTTCAGCACCATTTACCATAAGGTATATGCAAAATAGCACGCCTGCAGTTGTGATGTGTTTGCGCAATTGCCACAACAATAAAAACAAGGCAATACCGGCTATGGCTTCATACAAGGGCGTTGGGTAAACCGGTTGAGGCAACACAGAACAATGCTTACCTATGCAATCCGGCATAGGTAAGCCTTCATTCACCACATTGTTGGGATAGTTGTAGCTCCAAAACCAGTCAGGCAAAAAAACAATGGGATTTGCTGCAACATTCACTATACCCCAGTCGCCATCACCGCTGAGGTGGCAGCCAATGCGCCCAATCCCATAAGCCAACATAAGGCCTGGAGCAGCGGCATCTATCATATGCAGGGTAGGTATGCCGTTTTTGTGAGTGTAATATACAACGGAGAAGGCTGCAATAATTAAACCACCATAAAAGGTAAGCCCGCTAAAGGAAAGTAATGCTTCTATCGGATTCTGAATAAAATCTCCGATATACTCCAGGTTATGAAATATTTTGGCCCCCATCAAACCGGTTATGGCTGCAATGGCCAATATATTGCCCATTAGCTCATGCGGGTATTCATTGATTTCAATTTCTTGTGGCTTTTTGTCCTTCAGTTTTTTCTGCTCATCATATTTAGTATACCAGCCAAAGGCTGCTCCCAAAAATGCACCTGCAAGATGGCCTCTGCTGGAAAGGATAAAAGCCTGCGGATTATTTACCAGATCGGCATAATGCAACACCATATCCAATAGCTTATAGCCCACCAAAGCACCTAACATTATGCTCACTGCAAAATCAGTAGAAGTAAGAGGTTTGTTTTGAATTACTTTTTTTCGCTGCGGTTTAAGAAGCCCATTATTTTCTTTCCTTTTAAGCTCGGCCTGTGTGGCAATGTACGCAGCTGCAAAGGATAATGCCATAAAAAAACCAAAAGTTTGTATAGGCAAGGGTGTGTTCAAGCCAAACAAATCACGAATTAAATCAGATAGGGTAGGATACATATTTTTTATTCATTAGATGATTGCTGTTCCCATACTTGCACCAGTTCTATGCATACATCCACGGCTTTTTGCATATCCTGCACGCTTACATATTCTTGTTTGCTGTGTATGGCCATTTCTCCGGTAAAAATATTGGGGCAGGGCATGCCCATATACGATAGCCTTGAGCCATCAGTGCCACCGCGTATATTCTTTAAAACTGGATTAAGTCCGGCTCTGCGGTAGGACTCTATGGCGTTTTGCATTACCTGTGGTTTGGCATCCAGCATTTCTTTCATGTTTCGGTATTGCTCGGTTACTTCTATTTTAGCATGCGAACCCGGAAAAGCTGCAACAGCTTTTTGTGCCAGTTCTTCCAGCATGTGCGCATGTGTTTGCAATTGTGCCGTTACAAAATCTCTAATAATAAACTGCACCTTGGCTTGTTCAAGTTCTCCGCTCATGTGCACCGGGTGCACAAAGCCTTCATAGCCTTCGGTTGATTCCGGACAAAGTTTATCCAAGGGCAAAAGGCTCATAAAATAGGCTGCCACTTTTTGTGCATTCACCATTTTGCCTTTAGCATATCCAGGATGAGCACTTGTGCCGTAAAAGGTAACAATGCATGCATCAGCACTAAAATTCTCGCCTTCCAGCGTGCCGCGTTCTCCACCATCAAGTGTATAGCCAAAGTCGGCCCCCAGTTTTTTCATATCCACCTTATTTACACCACGGCCAATTTCTTCATCGGGTGTAAACAGGATACGTATGGTACCATGTTTCACATGCGGGTTTTTTATGAGCATTTCGGCCAGATTCATAATAATAGCTACGCCTGCCTTATCATCTGCGCCCAGCAAGGTAGTGCCAGATGCGGTAATTAAATCATCACCTATACGCTCCTTCAGGTAAGGATGCTGTTTGGTTGAAATGATAACGGTTGTATCATCCGGAAGCACAATATCACTTCCATCCCAGTTTTTATGCAGAATGGGTTTAACGCCTGTGCCGCTGCAATCCGGAGCTGTATCTACATGAGAGCAGAAGCAAATTACCGGTGTTTGTTTGGTGGTATTGGATGGAATGCTTGCATACACGTAGCCATGGTCATCCATATGGGCATCTGATACACCCATTTCAAGCAGTTCTTTTACCAGCAGATTGCTTAGGTTTTTTTGTTTCATGCTACTGGGTGTAGTTTCAGAATTTGGGTCTGCCGTGGTATCTATTTGCACATAGCGCATCAGGCGCGAGGCAACGGAATAAACAGGTTCTGTCATGCATCAATAATTTGTGGCAATCTACTAAATAGCAACATAAGTTTGTTAAAGTCGATGCTGTTTTGCATTTTCGCGCCCTCAGAAAATTGATTTTATGGCAAATACAGGAGATTTATTTAGAGGTTGTTTCATCAAATACAATGGCGAGTTATGCCAAGTGATGGAATACCAACACCGCACACCGGGTAATTTACGTGCATTTTATCAGGTGGTGTTGCGCAATGTAAAAACAGGCAAACAAATGGAACACCGTTTCAGAGCCGGAGAAAGCGTGGAAATGGTACGCGTAGAGTTTAAGGAAATGCAATACCTCTATAAGGATGGCACCAACTTGGTTTTAATGGACCCGGAAACGTTTGATCAGGTATATATCAGCGAGGTGATGTTTGGCGATGCAGCTAAATTTCTGAAAGAAGAAATGATTGTGAAGGTTTCTTTTGAAGGCGATGAGCCTATAGGAGCTGAGCCTCCTACATTTGTGATACTTGAAATAAGCTATACCGAACCCGGAGTAAAAGGGGATACGGCAACCAATACCTTAAAAGCTGCCACCCTTGATAATGGCGCTGAAGTAATGGTTCCGCTTTTTGTTAATCAGGGAGATAAGGTTAAAGTTGATACACGCACAGGTGATTATGTGGAACGTGTGAAGTAAGGCACTCAATTATAAAAAAGCCGCGCTGATAAATCAGTGCGGCTTTTTTATTTGATCTCCACATGCATTTTATCAAATCAGCATTAACCAAGTGCATCAATTATATCTTGTTTGGTAATGATGTGGGTATCTCCTCCAAGGGTTTTAAGCAATACAGCATTGTTTTCTTTGGTTATAAGTTTGGATACTTCTTCCAATGCTGCATCTTTTCTTACAAAAGGAAAGGGTGGTTGCACCACTTTGTCAATACACTCATTCTTCAAATCGGGCTGCTCAATAAGTTTACTAAACAGGTGCGTATCATTTAAAGAACCAACGAATGCACCTGCATCGTTTACCACCGGTATTTGTGAAATGTCGAATTTGCGCATCTTCACAACGGTGTCGTGCACATTGTCTTTAATATTGGCTGTAACCAGTTTTAAGTGTTTGTGGCGTTCAATTAAATCAATGGCTTTTGGTTGCTCATTAATTAAGAATCCGCGATCGCGCATCCAGTCGTCATTAAACATTTTACCCAGATAGCGTGTACCATGGTCGTGAAAAATTACCACCACAACGTCATCTTTCTTAAACATATGGCTCATCTGCATCAAGCCTGCCACTGCAGCACCTGCTGAGTTTCCAACAAAAATACCTTCCTCGCGTGGTATTCTGCGAGTCATAATGGCTGCATCTTTATCGGTTACTTTTTCAAAATGATCAATAACAGAGAAGTCTACATTTTTTGGTAAGAAATCTTCTCCAATACCTTCTGTGATGTAAGGGTAAATTTCATCCTTATCAAAAATTCCGGTCTCTTTATATTTCTTAAATACCGAGCCATAGGTATCAATTCCCAGTACCTTTACAGCCGGATTTTTTTCTTTCAAGTATTTTCCGGTTCCGCAAATGGTTCCGCCCGTGCCAACACCAACTACCAGATGTGTAACTTTGCCATCGGTTTGTTCCCAAATTTCAGGACCTGTTTGTTCGTAATGAGCAAGCGAGTTGGAGAGGTTATCATACTGATTGGGTTTCCATGAGTTTGGAATTTCTTTTTCAAGCCTGGATGAAACAGAGTAATAGGAGCGGGGATCTTCCGGATCAACATCGGTTGGGCAAACAATTACTTCTGCACCAAAGGCCTTTAATGCATCCACTTTTTCGCGAGATTGTTTATCTGTTGTGGTAAAAATACAGCGATATCCTTTTATTACAGCAGCAATGGCAAGTCCCATGCCCGTATTGCCGCTGGTGCCTTCAATAATGGTGTAACCGGGCTTCAGTCTACCATCTTTTTCTGCATCCTCAATCATCTTTAAAGCCATACGGTCTTTAATTGAGTTTCCAGGATTCATGGTTTCAATTTTGGCTAAAACCGTACATGGAAGGTCTTTGGTTATCTTATTCAATTTTACCATAGGCGTATTGCCTATGGTTTCTAAAACATTGTTATACCACATAATAGCGAAGGTAAGAAAGATTTTGGATTAGGAAACGAGTGGGTAGGCATTCCACAACCACATAGAGGCAAAATAAACAATTATGGTTAAGATAGAAAAAAACAAATGCTCATAAAGTGCAGTGTATTCGCGGAAGCGAATGCCTTCCATTTTACAATAAATGGCATACATAATTTTCTCTGCCAAAAATGCAAGTGCAGTTGCATAGGCTATGCCATATATGCCAAACAAATACATAAACCAGAAGGAAAGCAGCACGTTTATAATAATGTAGTTGAAAGAAATGACATAAAAGATTCTGTTTTTCATGATACCCATTATAACGGTTTGCGGAAATATCATGCGGGAAATAATGAGTAGCAGATAAATATTAAAAACTTTATAACCTTCAACAAACTGTTCGCTATACATGTAACGAAAAAGCAAAGGGCTGACAAGCATCAAAATCATGGTAGCAGGAAAAGTTCTGCGCATGAGCTTGGTTGATGAGTGTTTCAGCTTTCTCACTCCTTCTTCCAATTTACCTTCCTGATTTAGCTTGGCAATTTCACCACTGAATACATTGCTAAGTGAGTTAGCCAGAATAAGAAATACGGGTAACTCTTTAGCACCATATCTGAAAATTACAAACTCTGCTTCGGTATAATAATGCTGAACAATATAGCTGCTGATGTACTCCATGCTGCCTGCCAATAGAATAGAAAACATAAATGGCATAACCCTTTTCATAAAGTCAAGTATAAGCCTGGTGTGCACACTGATGATGGAATATTTCATCAGTAAAATAATGGTGTAATTAAACTTAAGCAGCGATAAAATAACCCATAAGTTTATGGCCAGGTTAAGTGTTTGACCCATCAGCAACGGCATGCAAAGTAAAACTACCTGCAGGCCAAATGTTACCACACCCCAAATGATAAGTGATTTGTATTTTCCTTTTAGGTAGAGAATATAATCTGCTATGTAGGTGGGCGTGTTTAAAAAAACCACCAGAGAAAATGTGTGAAATAAATCCTTGGTATGAAACAGGTCGTTTTCACTGTATTTGATGCTACCAAAAGTAAACATGGCAATCGCGCCAACCGATGAGAGCACTACCAAAATGACAAAGGCATTAAACAAAATATGCTTTTGCTGATCCTCATCGCTACCGTTATAAAATGGAATAAGTGTATTACAGATGCTGGAAACCCAAAAAAAAGTTAGACTTGAGCTAACCAGAAGCAAAAGCTCATAACGGCTAATGATGAGTAAGCCATATCCGGGACTATCATAGGCATAATGTGTAATCTTTGCCAATAGCACGGAAATAAGCAAAATGGCTCCATAGCGCAGAAACTGAAAAGTCTGCAAACTATTAAATCGGTTTAATTTTGATTCTAAAAAGCCCGGCATGTGTTTGCCTCAAATAACCACAAAGGCATTCAAATATCAAAACACTTTTATACCCAACTCAGAAACTAAGTAGATTATTTGATGCGTGTATAGCGCAAACGTATGGAATTGCCTATTACAACTATATCACTTAGCGCCATGGAACCTGCAGCTATCATAGGGTGTAAAAAGCCTGCTGCGGCCAGTGGAATGGCTAGTACATTATAAAAAAATGCCCAGAAAAGGTTTTGCCTAATGGTGCGGTATGTTTGGCGGGCAATAATATGTGCACGGGTAAATGTATTAAAATCATCATTGATTAATATAAGTTGTGCCGACTGTTTGGCAATATCAGTTGCGTTGCTGAACGATACGGCTACATGTGCTTTACTTAGTGCCGGGGCATCATTTATGCCATCACCAATCATGGCGGTGGTACTCTCTTTAATCCAGGTTTGAATCAGATTAAACTTTTCAGCAGGTAGTTTTCCTGCATATACTTTTTCAATACCTGTAACAGCTGCCACCTGTCTGCATTTGTTTTCATTATCGCCACTCAGGATTATTGTTTGTAAATCCTGTTTATGCAGATATTGAATACCTTCTTTTACTCCAGGTTTTACTTCGTCATGTAGGGAAATAGTGGCCAGCATTTCCTCATTTTTCATCAGAAATAAATCGCCAGAAATTAGCTGAACACCTCCGGCCACTCGGGTAGTGTTTAGTAAATAATGATCTCCGTTGTCGCATTTCCCTTCCATTCCACGGCCTTTGTGCTCTTTGATTTCAATAAAATGCATGGGAGCCGTATTCCAACTTTGATTGCTGGTAACGGAACGCGCAATGGGGTGAGAAGAGTGCTTTTCTAACTGATATAGTATGTTCTTTACGCTGGCTTCATTGGCTTGCCCATGCAAGTTTATGCTGAATGTAAACTTACCTGTGGTGAGCGTACCTGTTTTATCAAACGCCATTTTCTTGCTTTTTGCCAACATTTCTAATGCCGAAGCTTGCTTAACCAATATGCCGTTTTTTGCTGCTTTACCTATGCCTACCATAACGGCTGTTGGTGTGGCCAAACCCATGGCACAAGGACATGAAATAACCAAAACTGCTACGGCCCGCATGAGTGCATCCTGCATGTCGGTGCCAGCCAAAGTAATATTAACTAAAAAGGTAAGCAGAGCAATGCCCAATACCAGGGGCACAAATATGGCACTGATGCGGTCGGCCAGTTTTTGCATAGCAGGTTTATCGGCTTGTGCTTTTTTTACCAGTTCTATGATTTGTGATAAAACTGCATTTTTATGTGTGGCTGTTGCTTTGATATACAAGTTGCCATCATACAAAATGGTTCCGCCAATTACCGCCTCACCCTTATTTTTATTCACAGGTAAGCTTTCACCCGTAAGCATTGATTCATCAACGTGGCCGGTGCCCTTAATAATTTCTCCGTCAATAGGAATGCTGTCACCGGTGTTTACCAGCAGTATATCATCGGTTTTAATATTTTCATACGGTATCGGATAAATCTTTTCTTTTCCGTTTACCTCATACACAAGTCTGGCCTCTGTTACCTTTAACTGCTGCAACGCTGTTATTTCTTTGGTGGTGCGTTTAACAGCATATTTCTCTAATAGGTTGCCAAGTAATACCAGTGTAATTATGGAGGTGCCGGTTTCATAAAACAGATACTTATGCACCAGTGGTGTACCGGCATACAGGATAGTGCCTGTAAGGCTGTATGTAAGTGATGATATGGCACCCATAAATATCAGTACATCCATATTGGGAACTTTATTTTCTATGGAGTGCCACGCACTGCGCCCAAAAAAAGTAAGACCAACGAAGTATACAGGCAGGGAAACCAACAACTGAAAAACCGGATGATGCAGCAATGGCCAATCCAAAAACATATGTAATATCAGCGGCAATGAGAATACCAGGCAGAAATAAAATTTATGATCCAGCGAGTGCAGAAATTTTGGGCGTCCCTGCTCTAATTCGTTAATTACCTTGTAGCCGATGCGGTTTATACCATCAATGATTTGCTCATCTTTTATTTGCTTAGCGTTTTCAAAGCTAACTTCACCGGTTGCAAAATTTACCTGTATATGTGTCATGCCTTCCTTTTCCAAGTGCTTGTACACTGTTTGTGCACAGCTGGTACAAGTCATACCATCAACCTTCAACGCTGTTATTTTTTCAGACATATCACAGCAAAATTAGTCAAATTGCCTACATTCGAAGGTGATTATTATCAATCTATCAAACTCATGAAACCCAACAGAAGAAAATTCATTAAAGGAGCGGCTCTGGTAGGTATAGGGGCAGCATTGCAAACCAACAGGGCAGAGGCGGGCATTAAATTGCTTATACAGCAAACCGGGGCTGATAAATTTGAACTTCCGCCATTGGGTTATGCCTACGATGCGTTGGAGCCATTTATTGATGCCCAAACCATGCAGTTGCATCATGGCAAACACCATCAGGCGTATGTAAATAAATTAAATGAGGCTTTGGATAAAGAACCATCACTTAAGGGGCATACACTTGAAAAACTTTTGGGCAAACTGGGAAGTTGTCCTGAAACAGTGAGATCGGCCGTGCGCAACCATGGTGGCGGACACTGGAACCATACTTTTTTTTGGGCATTATTGAAAAAAGAAACCCAACCCGGTAAAAAAACCACAGAAGCGTTGCAGACAGCATTTGGTTCGGTTGATGCATTTAAAAAAGAATTTGAAAAGGTATCAGCATCGGTTTTTGGCTCAGGCTGGGCCTGGCTTATTAGTGAAAATGCTAAACTGCGCATTGTTTCAACCCCCAATCAGGATAATACACTGATGGATATATCACCTATGCAAGGCAGGCCAATATTGGGGCTGGATGTATGGGAGCATGCCTATTATCTTAAGTATCAAAACAAAAGAGCTGATTATATCCAGGCCTATTGGAATGTGCTAAACTGGGATCAGGTAGAAAAAAATCTGAACGGATAATTTTTTTGCCAAATGTAAATCTAGTATTACATTTGCAGCTTGTCAAATGGCGGTTTTAGCTCATCCCGATAGCTTCGCAATCGGGAGGTTAGAGCACCAAAACACGGTGGTTTTAGCTCAGCTGGTTAGAGCACCTGATTGTGGTTCAGGGGGTCGTGGGTTCGAGTCCCATATTCCACCCAAAAAGCCGCTCCAATTTCATGGAGTGGCTTTTTAATTTTGATGAGTCGTGGGTTCGATCCCGATGCTTGTCATCGGGACCATATTCCACCCAAAAAGCCGCTCCAATTTCATGGAGTGGCTTTTTAATTTTTAAGAATAAAGAAATGTTTTCGCAATAAATGCTACCAAGAAATTCTGCCCGTTTTAAAACTGTGTTTTAAAACGCTTGGCTCCAACCAATTCATCATATTTATATTGAATATGCTTATGATAAATCAGTATCACATATTCATTTTCTGTATTGGCATGGCCGCCCTCAAAATATAACTCATCCGGGTTTCCGGTCTCAGGGTCTTTTACTGCATATAAATATTCATACCTGCCTTGTTTAAGCAGTGCTTCCAGATCATATCTGCTTCTTGCTTTATTATAACGCATTCTATACTGCGGAAGCAGCTTCCAGTCGCTAAACTCACCAAACACATACACCTCTTTGTCTTGCGGAGGAGTTAGCACACTCAGGTAAAAATTAACCCAGGCATAATCTCCGTCATATCGGGCATCGTTCCCATCTCGGTTGGCTATTAATCTTCTGCCATTGTTATCAATATATTGCACATACTGATTACTGCCTCTTGATTCATCGGTATTTAGGATGATGTGATACAAAGAATCAAATGTCTTTGTTCTTACGTTTGGGCTCGTTAATCGTATACTTCTAAAGTCAAAGAACCTAAATTCATTACTTCCGCTAAATAGGACCTGCTCAAAATTATTATACTGCAGCACATTGTCTTGAACAAATTGAGGCTTTATGTCGCTAATGGTATTGTCCCACCTGCCATTTTGCATAATCTGTACCTTTACATCATTAAACGGATTAATGATATTAAAGCCTTTGTATCCCACATTAAATGTTATTTCTTGCTTGGTAAAACGATATTGGGCAAGTGTAGAAGGTTGAACTTTGGCATCAATGGTTACCTGGTTATTGAGAACCAGCATGCGTCTGGTAAGTATTAGGTCTTCTTCATCAAAATTCCGATAGACCTTAAGTAAATAGTTTCCTGCAATCAAGATTTTCATATTGTCATTTGGCAGCAGCAAACTATAATGCACATATTTTATATACGTATTGGTTGAGTATCTGAAATCATTGATATTATCAAACGTTACTCCCCTGAGGTAATCATTTTGGTTAAGCGGTGTGGGATTCCAAGAAGCATCACAGTGAATTAGCGTGTACTGGAAATATTCATTTTTATTCCCAAGAATGTCAAAGCCCAGCTCCAATTGCTCAGCAGTATTTAATGTAATAATAGGGTAGCGGTCATCTACACCTGCCTTAGAAAGTAATACGGTTTGCACCCTGTTGTCATATACCATATTATCATATACCAATTCGATTTGAGCAGAGCTATCAGGTAAAAAGCCAATAATTGAACAAATGAAAAGCCAAAATCTTTCTTTCATGCTTATATATAAAATTGAAGATGCAAGATGCTTTAAATTTTATGCAAAAAAAACCTCCGGTGCTTATTGGAGCCGGAGGAATAGAGATTAGATTGTTGCAAGTATGGAGGCTCTTGAAGCTCTTAGTATCAATTTACAGAATTGGGTATTATCAATATTTAATCTCGCCTTCGCCTTCTTTTAAGCGCAGATGATACACAAAAGTGCATTTACACTCGCCATTCTGTTTCCATTGAAATGATTTATCGTCAGTTACACAATACACATTATTATATGATTTAAGCGTTTCAACTACACCTAAACTGTTTGCTTGCAGTGTACCGATATAGTTACTGTCTACAAATACATGTACTTTTTGGTTATTATAGTTATAAAAGCTAATCATACAGGCAGGTTTTTTCCCTCTTGATTTGGAAATAGATTTTGGCAGTACTTTCTGAATTTCAGGTTTAGCAGGAATTTTTGCTATTAATCCGGATTTGCCTCTGGTTTGGGCTACAGGGCGTGCATAGGAGTATATATTACACTCTTTGCTGTCGTTTGGATTAACATCATTGTTGTTTTCCTGCGACTGTGCGAATAAGTTTCCTGCAAAGAATAGAATTGCAGATAAAGTGATTAGGCTGATGTGTTTTTTCATAACATTATTTTTTGCTTTGGATGAATTAACTAGGTGCAAGTTAATTGTAGATTCATAATTACAAAGCTCAAAATTCTATTTATCGTATAAATATCCCAAAAAGGGGATGAATTAGAGAACAATTAATAAAAAATAATATACAATTAACAATAGTGAAAAGCTACCAAATAGGGCAGGCAGATCTCTATATTTTCTTGGGTGGGCGCTCAATTTAGTAGTTGTATTTATCCTTCCATCTTTTATTAAGAAATAGCCTCATTTCTTCTTCTCTTTGGTTTTTGCCGGGTTTGTAAAGTACGGAACCACTTACTTGCTGAGGCATAAATTCTTGCTCTGTAAAGCTATTTTCATGATGATGTGCATATACATATTCTTTACCATAGTCTAGGGACTTCATGAATTTATTAGGTGCATTACGCAAATGCAGAGGTACCGGCAATTCACCATAGTTTATAACTAATTTATAGCCATCTGTTATAGCTGTATAAGCGGAGTTGCTCTTGGGAGAGGCAGCCAAATAAGTAGCGCATTGCGATAAAATGATTCGTGCTTCTGGCATACCTATCATCTGAATTGCTTGCATACAATTGGTAGCCAAAACTAATGCTGTAGGATTGGCATTACCTATATCTTCACTTGCCAGTATTATCATTCTACGGGCAATAAATTTGATGTCTTCACCACCATTGAGTAAACGGGCAAGCCAATAAACTGCAGCATTGGGGTCGCTACCTCTTATGGATTTAATAAAAGCAGATGTGGTATCATAATGAGCTTCGCCATCTTTATCATGCATGGCAATTCTTTGTTGCAGCAGTGCCGTAATGCTTTCGTTGGTAATACTAATTTCATCTTGCGGCTGGTTCGCTATGAGTTCAAGAATATTGAGCAATTTTCTTGCATCTCCTCCTGAGAATGCAAGCAATGCTTCAGTTTCATTTAGGTTAAACTTCTTTTTACCAAGCACTTCATCTTGTTCTATAGCTTGCTGGGTTATTTTAAGCAGGGAATCAACCTCCAGTTGCTTCAATAAGTAAACCTGACAGCGTGATAGCAATGCATTGTTTACCTCAAATGAAGGATTCTCTGTAGTGGCACCAATTAAAATGATATTGCCATTCTCCACTGCACCCAGTAATGCATCCTGTTGGCTTTTGTTAAAACCATGTATCTCATCTAAAAATAACAATACTTTGCCATAATTTTTAGCCTCCTCAATAATTTTTCTTACTTCTGCTACACCTGCACTAATGGCACTTAATTGATAGTAAGGCAACCCTAATTCTTGACCAATAATTTTTGCCAATGTCGTCTTCCCTACACCCGGAGGTCCCCAGAAAATCATGGAAGGAATAAACTTTTGTTTTAAGGCAAGATATAATGGCGCACCTTCACCGGTTAAATGCTCCTGACCAATGTATGATGATAAACTAGTGGGTCTTACACGCTCTGCAAGCGGTTTGATGTTAGTCATAAGAAAAGTTTAAATTGCGTTGCTTTATGCACTTTCAAATTAACAGAAATTCTATTTGCCTTGTATCAATGTTGTTGTTTTTTACGGCATTGAGCGCACAAACCACCGATTCGCTTAAATTATATAATAAGGAAGGAATTGCTTCGTATTATGCTGATAAATTTAATGGTCGGATAACTACTAGCGGTGAGCGTTTTAGTAATAATAAACTAACTGCGGCTCATCGCAGCTTGCCGTTTGGTGCATTGGTAAAGGTTACCAATATGCAAACAAAGAAATGGGTTATCCTTAAAATAAATGACAGAGGCCCAAGATCACACAAACGTATTATTGATGTATCTCGCAAGGCTGCAAAACACCTGGGTATGCTCAATGGCAAAGGTATTGTTTGGGTTAGGGTAGAGGAATTACCCGCGCAAGTTGAAACTCCGAAAAAATGATTACAACTATACAGGTAACCGATGAGTTTAAATTAAAGGCATTGCATTGGGCAGCTGTCAATGATTTTGCGTGCGTTTTGGATAATAATCTTCAGGCCAATGCTTTTGATGTTTCAGATATTGAACTACTGGTTACATCAGGCTGTAAAGCTAAACTCGTTTGTGATATTGAGGGTGCTTTTGAGCAATTGAAAGATTTTACCAATAAGCACAAAGGGGAGTGGATGGTAGGTTATCTTACCTATGATTTAAAAAATGATGTAGAGCAATTAACCTCCATGCACCCCAATCATATTGGATTTCCTGCCTTGTGCATGGTTGTTCCGGAAAAAATGCTGGCAATTAGCAATAAGGGTGATATTATTTCCGGTGATAATTGGATTGATGAAATTGAACAAATTAAGTTGCCTCCTAAAGAACTTTCAGAGCCTGTTTCTATAAAGCAAAGGGTGAGTCGTGAAGATTATTTGAAAACGGTTGAGGCATTAAAACAACACATTATTCAAGGTGATGTTTATGAGATTAATTATTGCGTTGAGTTCTATTCCTCATATTCGAAAATAAACCCTATGCTGGTTTATGCCGACCTGATTAAGAAATCTCCTGTTCCTTTTGGCGCATTCGTTAAATCCAGCGAACACTATTTGATGTGCGCAAGCCCTGAGCGTTTTCTTAAAAAAAATGGCAATAGGATGTTCTCACAGCCCATAAAAGGAACCAGTAAACGTGGGGCGAATGAAGCCGAGGATATTGCTCTCAAACAAGCGCTTTTAAACTCAGAAAAAGAACGGGCTGAGAATTTAATGATTGTGGATCTTGTTAGAAATGATCTGGCGCGGTCGGCTAAAACAGGAACAGTAAAGGTTGAAGAGTTATTTGGTATTTATTCTTTTGAGCAGGTGCATCAAATGATATCTACTGTTTCTGCAACGTTGTCAGATGACATTCATTGGGTAGATGCATTGAAGTACGCTTTCCCAATGGGCAGTATGACAGGTGCACCTAAGATTAGAGCCATGGAACTTATCGAGCAATATGAGCGGACGGCCAGAGGGCTATACTCAGGTGCAGTAGGTTATATTACACCCGAGGGAGATTTTGATTTTAATGTTGTAATTAGAAGTTTGCAGTACAATTCAGTTAATCAATACCTGAATTTTGAAGTAGGCGGTGCCATCACCTATGACTCCATACCCGAAAAAGAATATGAAGAATGTCTGATAAAGGCCGGTGCCATACTGGATACGCTTTCCTCACTGGGTAATTGAGCTTTGTTTATTAATCAACTCTAATAAAAATATCCTAATTTCTTTCATTTTTTACTTTGATGCAGGCCTGTATATTTGCCAATCTAATTATAATCTGAATTATATGAACGGATTTTTTAATGTACCTGTACCACAAAATGAGCCAGTTTTAAATTATGCACCCGGTAGTTCAGAGCGCGCATCCCTTAAGGCTGCTATTGCTGAGGCACGGAGCAAGGAAATGGATATCCCTATGTATATCGGAGATAAGGAAGTGCGCAGCAATAAAACCATGGAAATACGTCCGCCACATGACCATAAGTACGTATTAGGCAGGTTTCATATTAGTGAGGAAAAGCATGTAACAGATGCAATTGATGCTGCACTTGCAGCAAAACCAATATGGGAGGCACTTGCCTGGGAGCAACGTGCGGCTATCTTTTTAAAGGCGGCTGAGCTAATTGCAGGGCCATATCGTGCTAAATTGAATGCTGCAACAATGCTTGGGCAGAGCAAAAATGCTTTTCAGGCGGAAATTGACAGTGCATGTGAAATCATAGATTTTTTAAGGTTTAATGTGTATTTCATGAGCCAGATATACAAGGACCAACCACAAAGTGCAAAAGGTATCTGGAATCGCATTGAATACAGACCACTCGAGGGATTTATTTATGCACTTACACCATTTAATTTTACTGCCATTGCTGGTAATTTACCCAGCAGTGCAGCCATGATGGGCAATGTAGTGGTATGGAAACCCAGTAACACACAGGTATATTCTGCCAACGTACTGATGGAGATATTTAAGGAAGCAGGAGTTCCTCCAGGTGTTATAAACCTTATTTATCCTAGCGGACCTGTTGCAGCTGAGGTTATCTTTAATAACCCTGATTTTGCCGGCATACATTTTACCGGTTCTACAGGTGTATTCCAGGATATCTGGAAAACCATAGGTAACAATATTCATAAATTTAAAACTTACCCCCGCATTGTAGGCGAAACAGGTGGTAAGGATTTTGTAGTTGCTCACCCCTCAGCCGATGTAAAGGCAGTTGTTACCGCCCTTTCAAGAGGTGCGTTTGAATATCAGGGGCAAAAATGCTCTGCTGCCTCGCGTGCGTATATTCCTTCCAACTTGTGGGAAAATGTAAAAGCAGGATTGATTAAAGATATACAATCATTTAAAGTTGGGCCGGTAGAAGATTTCAGAAATTTTGTGAATGCTGTGATTGATGAAAAGTCATTCGATAAATTGGCTTCATACATAGATAAGGCAAAGAAAGATTCAAGCTGCGAAATTATTGCCGGAGGAGGCTATGATAAAAGCAAAGGTTGGTTTATAGAACCAACAGTTATCGTTACCAAGGATCCAAAGTATGCCACCATGTGCGAGGAGTTGTTTGGACCTGTGCTTACCATCTACGTTTATAATGAAACTGAATTTGAGCAAACGCTTGAATTGGTTGACAATACATCAGAATATGCGTTAACCGGAGCAATATTAGCTCAGGACAGGTATGCAATAGACTTGGCTACATGGAAATTAAGGAATGCAGCAGGTAATTTTTATATTAATGATAAGCCAACGGGAGCTGTAGTAGGTCAGCAGCCATTTGGTGGCGCAAGAGCCAGCGGCACTAACGATAAGGCTGGGGCCATGCAAAACCTAATGCGTTGGGTAAGCACGCGAACTATTAAAGAAACATTTGTGCCACCTGTAGATTATCGTTACCCGTTTATGGAGGCAGAATAGCCTTAAGGTCAACTAATAGAATGGAGTAGTTTTCGGTGCAGTCTGCGCTTGCTTCTGAATAATATTTTGCCTTATTTTGCCGCTCCCAAAATCGGTCCCATAGCTCAGCTGGATAGAGCACCGGTTTTCTAAACCGATGGTCACAGGTTCGAATCCTGTTGGGACTACTAACTGATCAAAACAAGCATCAGGAATGAAGCAAGCTAACAAAAAAGCTTGCTTTTTTGTTAGTGGCGAAATGCCTGTAAACGCCTAGCGTTTTTGTTTTGATCCACTGCCAGAGCTTCTTTAAGGATCATGGAATAATCCTGTAACATAAAAAAGCTTGGATTTCATGTTAGTATTCCGAAATAACGAGCTAAGCATTGCTAAAACCCAAACCCTATGCGCATCCCCTGCATGAGATAGTTTCCTGAAATATATGATTGATAATAATCAACTCTGATTATTTTAAAAATATGTTCAATACCCGCGCCCCACTCAATATAGTGCGCTAAATCCGGTGTGTGCAGATAATTGACCGCAACTACTTCCTGCCAACGTAATTTTCTTAACATAGGTATTTTATTAATAAAAAAACCATTGAAATGATGCGAGTAAAATGCCTGCGCAATTTGCCTGGAAGTGCTGTATTGGTAATAAGGCAGCAGCTGATACCCTCTAAAACCTCTCAGTGAAAAGATGGTCTGGTTGCCTTCAAAATGATGTTTATCCATTAAGTAGGTGCGTTTATTATTCATAAACATGCCTACACCAGCCCTGATATCTGCAAAACCAAGTAAACCTAAGTCCAAAGAATAATAAGAAGAAAAACTAAGTTCATCAAAATCCGGTGAAGTAGACTCAATACCAAAACCTTTTTTATAGCCAATAAATACATAAGGGTATTTGCTCCTGAAGTCAATTTTCATATCAGGCCTGGAAATATATTTTTGGGCAAATGTTAACCTCAGTCGCAAATCCAATAAAATAGCCCGATGAGCATCAAACTGCCCATTGGGCAACTCCATATTTATAGGTTGATTAGAGGTGAAACGTTCATATTTTTCACCTGCAAAACTGTAATGTGTGCGATTGTATAAGTTACTTCGGTTTGCATACTCAGCTTTTATATTAAGCCTCACACCATTTGCAACTTCACTTGTATAATTTATATTCAAAAAGGCCTTTTCATATAACTTCATATAATTGACCTCACCCGCAAGGGTATATGCCGAATTTATAAATGGGCTGATGGGTTCATTACTGTTAAATTGTGCTATAAAATTACCCGCTTCAAACCCTAATCTTGATTCTTTGATAGCATCAAAATTCCATGATGCACCCACTTTGCCATACCAAGCCGAAGAGGCAAAACCATAACGTGCTTGTGCTAAAATGCTATAGGAAGTATTGTCTTCAAGTTTACGCTCATAAGTTAATTTTGGGTTAAGCACCCAGCCTTCAACTGTATTGAATTGTATAATGGATGGAGGAGGTTCAATGGTAAAATATGTTTTTCTATAACTATTTGTGTAAGTATAACCTGTGAAGAGTACGCCAAATATTTCCGGCTTATTTTCTACCCGATCCATTGAATCCAAATAGGTTTGAGATTCATGAACCGTTTGAATGCTGTCTTTTTCTTTGTAATCCGCTTTTTCTTCATCTGTTAAAGGCACAGGTCTTACAGCATCCCACAAGCTGTCGGGTGTTTTATTGGCTGTTTTGTCAATATTCAGCAACTCATTATTAAAATGCTTTTTTGAAAACAGAGAGGAGTCCTGCTTTTTTAATTCCTTTTTCCACATTATGGTTTTTACTTTCTTTATCTGAGGTGGAGGATTATTCTCTGCAATGGCTTTTTGCTCTTTATGGTAAAATACGGCCGGATAATTAGGATTGACATTATAATTAGAATAAGAGGCTACAAAATATCCGTTACCCTTAAAACCAAATGCCTCAAACTGAAAAATAAAGCGCTGGCTGCTTGGCATCCATACGCCATTGGATTGTGGTGTATACTGTTGCTTTATATAAAGCGTATCAACAAACTCAACGCCTGCATCTTTATTCACCAGTAAATCCGTGCTATGCAAACGCCAACTGTTTTTCACAATATAAATATATCCTCTAAAAACAGGATCATGGTTGCGTTTTGGAATGAGTTTTATCTTATAAATAACCTGACCATTTTCTTCTGATTCGCCTTCCAGCTTAAACTTATACATGGTAAAAGCTTGGCCAGATAGCGGGGAAACAAAGCCTCTTTCACTTAAACCAAAAGAATTAATAGTAGGCTCATATAAAGAAAATTTAATAGCGCCAGCGCGGTTAAAACTAAAGGCACGGTTATCTCCACTAACTTTCGAAGAAATGAGTTTCTCCTTTATTTTATCAGGTATTTGAAACTGCAAATCAGACAAGGATTCGCTTAGGTAAATAACACCAGGTTTAATATCCTCGGGAACTTTAATTAACATTACCCTTTTGGGTGCTTTGGTTAATCTTTGCATGCCTTTCAGATAAACACGGCAAGCAAATTCTTTAGCTTCATATCGGTACAGGCCTCTTCTGGCAATTGCCTGGCGCATGATGGGGTAAGCGGGATCTTCTGTAGTTGCATTTATCTGCACCTCGCTTAATTTATATTGTTCAGGCTGTAATGAAAAAAGAACAGATCTGGTTTCATTTAGTGCTACGGTAGTTGTAATTGTTTTTGGTTTAAAGCCGATGTAATGGCAGCTCAACTCGTGCCTGCCTTCCGGAACTTTCAGTTGAAAATCACCATTATTATTGCTAGTGGTTGATAGGTTTAGAGATTTAATATACACGCTTGCATAAGGTAATGGCTCCTTATTTTCTGATTCAACAGTGCCTTTGATAATGGCATGCTGACCATTGCACACATAACTTAAACCAAAACTAAATAATAAAAGTAAGTTTCGCATGTAGAGGTAAAATTGAGCACTGCTGTCATAACATTTTATTTCAAATTTACTTTATTGCTTATGCGCATCGTCTATCATCTGCTTTGCCAATTCCTTACCCAGCCAGACGTCTATAAGCTGATGCAGCAGATACAACATTGGTGTTAGGCAAACAGCTACCATGAACTTATAAATATAATTTACCACACCCACTGCCAATACCAATTTCAGCGGCCATTTTCCACCAATATAAAAGGCAATAACCAGCACTACAAAACTATCTATGAGCTGCGAAATAAGGGTAGATCCTGTTGCACGAAGCCATAAGGCCTTTTCACCGGTTCTCTTTTTAATATGGTGAAATATATGGACATCCACTAGCTGACCTATTAAAAAAGCTATGAGAGAGCCGCCAATAATCCATAGTCCCTGTCCAAATACCGCACCAAAAGCCGTTTGCATATTTAAAGTACCCTCAGCAGTTTCTTTGGTTAACCAAAATGCTGCAGGTACAGTTTTTATTGAAGCATACACCACAATAAAGGCGTACGTTATAAGCACTGCTGCTATATATGAAAAGAGTTTTACACCACTTCTGCCAAAGTATTCATTAATTATATCCGACATGATAAACACAAGAGGCCACAAAAGAACCCCTGCCGTCATGTTAAAGGAATAAACATCACCAAACAAGTTTAAGGTAATAGGAGGTATGCCTAAAGTTTCTTCAACTGAAAAAATCTTAACACCTATAAACTCTGCAATGATTGCGTTGGCAATAAAGAATGAGCCAAGCAATAAAAACAAGATGGTTCTTTTATTTTCTTTCATTTATAGGGTAAAGATTTCTTCCTGTTCAGGGATGTCAATATTATGATAACCATGTTCAATTAGTTTTTCTTTATAAACTTTTTGAGTTTCATACTCGCCATGCACCAAAAATATACGCTTAATTTGGCCTTTATCCTGGCATTCCAGCAACCTCAACATTTCCTCATAATCTCCATGAGCACTGTAATATTCAATAGACTCAATATTGGCTTTTACCTCATAATCTTCGCCAAAAATTCGCACCGTTTTATTACCTGCTTTTAGCCTGCCACCTAAACTGTATGGGGTACAGTAGCCTACAAGCAAAATGGTATTTTGATGGTTTGAGATATTGTTTTTTATATGATGTTTAACCCTGCCGGCTTCAGCCATACCTGAAGAAGAGATGATGATGCAAGGCTCCTTTAACTTATTAATCATTTTAGAATCTTCAACCTTACTAATGTAGTGCAGGTCTTTAAACCCAAATGGATTGGGGTCTTTACGGATATAATTTATGAATTCATCATCAAAGCATTCTTCATGTTTGCGTATAACATCCGTAGCTTTAATAGAGAGTGGGCTGTCTACAAAAACTTTGATATGCGGAAGTATGCCTGCATTGGCCATACGGTCAAGTGAATAAATGATTTCCTGCGTGCGGTCTACGCTAAAGGCTGGTATAATCAGTTTTCCCAGGTTTTCTACACATGTTTTTTTAACAATTTCATATAGGTGATGCTCTTCATTGCTGCGGTCAGGATGCAAACGGTCCCCATAGGTCGATTCACATATTAAAACATCACATTGTCTGAAAGGCTGCGGATCCTTTAAAATCTTGCGGCCATAACAACCAATATCTCCGGAAAAAGTGATACGCTTTTTACGATCGTTGCCCGTTTTGATATCCAGGTGCACGCAAGCGCTTCCCAGCAAATGTCCGGCATCGGTAAATAACAACTCTGTTTCATCATCAATTGCGGTTGGCTGATTGTATGGAGTCAGTTTAAAAAGGGTAAGCGCTTTTTCTACATCCTCCACATCATAAAGCGGGTCAAAAATGGTTTCGTTTCGTTTTTTGCGTCTTTCATTCACATATTTTAAATCAGATTCCTGTATGTGTGCAGAGTCCATTAACATTATTTCACATAATGAAAAGGTTGCAGGCGTACAATAAATTTTACCAGTAAAGCCCTCTCTAACTAGCCTCGGAATAAGACCGCTGTGGTCAATATGTGCATGAGATAGAATTACATAATCAATTTCGTAGGGTGCAAAACCAAAATGCCTATTCAGGTCTTGACCATTAGGAACCTTACCCTGAAAAAGACCGCAATCAAGGAGCAATTTTTTGCCCTTTGGAGTGGTAAGGAGGTGTTTGCTGCCTGTAACTTGCCTTGCGGCACCAAAAAATTGAAGATTAATGGAATTCATGCTTGTCAAATGTAAGTCAATACTGCAGTTATGTCAAAAGCAAAACAAGGCTTTTGGTAAATTCCTTTAGTATTTGATTCCAATGCGTTTAAAAATGAAACCCATAAGCCATGCTGGGCCAATCAGTAAAAATTTTACATCGGTAAGAAATGATGGCTTCTTACCTTCTATTTTATGACCAATGAATTGCCCAAACCATGCAGTAGCAAAAATGTATAATCCTGCTTGCCATAGTATTATACCTTGCATTGCCATTATTTTGGCACCTACCATGCTTAAGATATACAGAAATACCATGCCTGCTGCAAACGGAGGAGATAGCCTTAGGAAATATAGAACCACCGCAACTATTGATACCGATGCCAGTGAAACATATTCATGCAGGCGCACCTGCAATAGCAAGAGAACAATGCTAAAAAATATGGCAGGTACGCACACCCAGTGTATAGCTTTATTTAGCGGATTCCTGTGGTTTTCGGCATACTCCTCGAATAAATTATGTATAGATTTCATGCTAAACGTATTGGATTAAAACAAATGTAAGATGTTTTGCCATCAAACATAATGTTTGTTGGCTGCTCAAAAAAAAGTTAATCATAACTAAAAGGGTTGAAACTATTTTATGAAGGTATGAAACGAAAGAATAAATTTGCCCCTAATTGAGCAATTTCCTGAAATGAGTACAGACTATAATTTATATGAGGCAGTGATAGGGTTAGAGGTTCATGCACAAATGCTAACCAAGAGTAAGGCCTTTTGCAGCGATGCCATTACTTATGGTGCCATGCCCAATACGCAAGTTGGCCCTATTAGTTTAGGCCATCCGGGTGCACTTCCCGTGCACAACAAAGAAGCAGTGAAGTATGCAGTGAAATTAGGGCTTGCCTGCCAGTGCGACATCATACCTCATAACTACTATGCCAGAAAAAATTACTTCTATGCCGACCTGCCAAAGGGCTATCAGATTTCGCAACACAACACACCAATTTGCGAAAACGGCTATATAGAAATAAAACTGAAAGACGGTACCGAAAAACGTATTGGACTAATACGTATTCACATGGAAGAGGATACCGGCAAAAGCATGCACGACCAAGATGTATATGACACCCTGATTGATTATAACCGCGCAGGCACTGCATTGGTCGAAATGGTAACACAACCGGAAATACGCACAGGCGAAGAAGCTTACCTGTATTTAAGTGAGGTTAGAAAACTGTTGCGTTATTTGGATATATGTGATGGTAATATGGAAGAAGGGTCTATGCGCTGTGATGCAAACGTATCTGTAAGATTAAAAGGAAACAAAACTTTTGGCACCAAGGTGGAAGTAAAGAACATGAACTCTATCCGAAATGTGCAGCGTGCCATCGATTATGAGATAGTAAGACAAATTGATGCCATAACAGCAGGAGAGAAGATCTTCCAGGAAACCAGAACTTTTGATGCCATGAAGGGTGAAACCATTGTGATGCGTTCCAAAGAGGGTGCAAGTGATTACAGATATTTTTCTGAGCCTGATTTACCGCCTTTGCATATTACAGCAGAGTTTATTGATGCTGTAAAGGCACAAATGCCTGCATTACCTAAGGAATTGTTTCACCAGTTTACTGCTGTTTATGGGTTAAGTGCATATGATGCTGGCGTGCTCACCGAAAACAAAGATGTAGCATCATATTTTGAGGCAGTATTGAAACATACAGGCAATTTTAAATCGGCAGCAAATTGGGTAATGGTGCAAGTAAAAGGCTATTTAAATGAGCAAGCCCTTGAAATAAAAGATTTTGTATTGCAACCCGCAAAAATTGCGGAAATCATAGATTTGATAGACTCTGGTAAAGTAAGCTCAACCGTAGCCACTAAGGAAGTTTTTCCTGTAATGTTAAGGGAACACCACAAATCGGCTTTAGAAATTGCGGAAACATTAAATGTGATTCAGGAAAGCAATTCAGATGAATTGCAGAAAATTGTTGATGAGGCAATTGCTCGTTTCCCTGAAAAGGTAACAGAATACAAAACCGGCAAGGTTTCGCTGGTGGGTTTATTTATGGGTGAGGTTATGAAATTAAGTAGAGGCAAAGCCGATCCAAAGGTGGCCAGCAAGCTGGTTAAAGATACATTAGATAAAATATAGCATGAAAAATATCGTTTTATCAGGCAGCATGGCCTTACTAATAGCCATAAGCTCCTGTTCAGAAAAGCAAAAGAATGCAGGTTTTCGAATCAAAGGAAAAATAACCAATAACACGGATAAAATTATTTCGCTAAATGAAATAACCAATCAGGGACTCATTTTACTTGATACGGCTACCGTTAATGCAGATGGAACCTTTGAACTGCAGGGTAATGTTCATGAAAAAACATTTAGTACAATTACTACTCCTAATGGTGCGGTAGTGCTGGTGCTTGATTCGGCCAGCGATATTGCGGTTTCTATTGATGCGCAAAAACCTGATGCCTTTGGTGTAAACGGATCGGCAGATAGCGAAGAACTTCGAAAAATTATGCAATCAAACAATGTATTTTTGATTGCCATGCGAAACATGGAAAATAAGTACACATCTCTTACCAAAGGAAATGTTCCTTCTGCATCTATTCAAGCAAGAATTCGCAATGAATATGATTCCATTTTACTTGCACGAAAATTAGAACTTGTTAAATTGGCAAATAACACGAATAGTGTTGCTGCATACTTTGTATCAAACTTTTTACTCCCGGATGCCGATTTTGAATTTTTGAAACAGGTAGATGAAAGGCTCTATTTAAATATGACAGCTTCTAAGTATGCAGCCGAGCTGCATAGCAGGGTAGAACTGATGAAGAAAACAGCAATAGGGCAGGTTGCACCAGAAATTATACAAAATGATCCATTTGGCAAATCGGTTGCTTTGTCATCATTACGTGGCAAATATGTATTGGTAGATTTTTGGGCTTCGTGGTGCAGGCCATGCCGCGAAGAAAATCCAAATGTGGTACGTATGTACAACAAGTATAAAATACGTGGTTTTGACGTATTTAGCGTTTCTCTGGACGATAATAAAGATGCATGGATAAAAGCCATTAATGATGATAAATTGCTGTGGACCCATGTTTCTGATTTGCAAAAATGGAATTCATCTGTTGTAAAAGACTATAATATAGAAGGCATACCTTTTACTGTGCTGCTTGATAAAGAGGGTAAAATATTAGCTAAAAACTTAAGAGGTAAACAATTGGAAGATAAATTAGCCGAGCTAATGGGCAACTTCTAATGATTAACAATAATTTAAACTTGAATTAACATTACAGCAATAGCAACTGTCTATTCTTACAAAAAAATAAATAATGGAAAAGACATTTAAAATCTTGGTGGTTGATGATGAAAATGATATTCTGGAATTTATCCAGTATAATCTAAAGAAGGAGGGTTATGATGTGTCTCTTGCTCATAATGGACAAGAAGCTATAGATGTTGCCAGAAAAGTTAAGCCCGATTTAATTCTATTGGACGTGATGATGCCAGTAATGGATGGCATTGAGGCATGTAAACAAATTAAATCTGACCCATTATTTGTACAAACCTTTGTTGTTTTCCTAACAGCGCGTGCCGAAGAGTATTCTGAGATTGCAGGTTTTAATGCCGGAGCAGATGATTATATATCTAAGCCCATTAAACCACGTGTGTTATTAAGCAGGCTTAGCGCAATCTTGAGAAGAAAAAATAAAGAAGTTGCTGAAACAAAACTTACTGTTGGCGATATTGTGATTGACCGGGAAACATTTTTGGTTTACAAAAACGGTGTGAAAATTCAACTGGCCCGTAAGGAATTTGAACTCCTGTATTTATTGGCCAGCAAACCCGGTAAGGTTTTTACAAGAGAATATATTTTGGAAAAAGTTTGGGGTGATGAAGTACTTGTTGTTGATCGCACAATAGATGTACATATACGCAAACTGCGTGAAAAGTTGGGAGATGAGTACATAGGTACTGTTAAAGGAGTAGGCTATAAATTTGAACTATGATTAGGAACCCAAAGCCATTAACAATAGCATTAACCATAGCGTTTGTATTATCGGCTTTTACAGGCATAATTACTTTTCTTATAGACGATTATCGAATTGAACATGCAGCAATAGCTGCCTTGTTTACCTTGATTTTCTCCTTTGTGCTATTTTTCTATTCACTTGAGTATTTTATTTATCGTAAAATAAAGCTCATTTATAAAACCATCCATAGCCTAAAAACACAGAAGTATGATGCTAGACTAAGTAATTTTAACTGGAAAACCGACCCTATTGCCAATATGAACAAGGAAGTAATCAATTGGGCAAAAGATCAGAGAGAGCAGATGGATGAGTTGAAACGACTCGCAGATTTTAGAAAAGAATTTTTAGGCAATGTTTCGCACGAGTTAAAAACCCCTATTTTTAATATACAGGGATATATACACACATTGATAGATGGTGCAATTGATGACCCGGAAGTAAACGTACGTTTTCTTAAAAAAGCTGCAAAAAGTGCCGACAGGTTAAGCGATTTAGTAGCAGACTTGCTTGCTATTTCACAGCTTGAATCAGGTGATTTACACATGGAGTATGAGCGCTTTGATATCAATGCAATGGTTAAAGATGTGTATGAGCAGTTGGAAGTACGCGCCAAGGATAGAGGCATTTCATTGTTAATCAAAGAAGGTTGCAATAAACCTTTTTGGGTAATGGCAGATAAATACCGAATCAGGCAGGTAGTGGTTAATTTGGTTATTAACTCAATTAAATACGGCAGAGAATATGGCACTGCAACGGCTGCATTCTATGATATGGATGAGAATGTTTTAGTTGAAATTGCTGATAACGGAGAAGGAATTGCACAGGAACATCTGCCTAGAATTTTTGAACGCTTTTACAGGGTTGATAAAAGTCGTGCTCGCGAAAGTGGCCCCGGTGGCACAGGTCTTGGCCTTGCTATTGTAAAACATATAATTGAGGCACATCACCAAACCATACATGTGCGCTCTGCTATTGGTGAAGGCACAACCTTTGGTTTTACCTTGTTAAAATCAGGTGGTAATTGATTATTTGAAGCAATCCACTAAAAAAGTATATTGCCTGCATGAATGAGCTGGAGGCTAAAATAAGAATAGAGGAGTTAACCACTCTTATTAATAAGCACAATTACAATTATTATATATTATCTCAGCCTAGCATCAGTGATTTTGAGTTTGATCATTTACTGAAAGAACTTGAGCAACTGGAGAAACAATTTCCGCACCTTGCTCACCCGGATACTCCTACACAAAAAGTCGGAGGTGATATAACCAAAACATTTGTACAGGTAAAACATAAATACCCAATGCTTAGCTTGGGCAATACCTACTCAGAAGAAGAGCTGATTGATTTTAATGAAAGGGTAATAAAAGGTATTGGCATTATTCCGCAATATGTTTGTGAGTTAAAGTTTGATGGTTTGGCCATAAGTATTACTTATGAAAATGGGAAACTGATTCGTGCAGTAACAAGAGGGGATGGGTCGGTAGGGGATGACGTTACGGCCAATATTAAAACAATCAAAACCATACCCCACCAACTAAATCCCGGTGATTACCCGCAAACGTTTGAAATAAGGGGAGAGGTGTTTATGCACCGCAAAACATTTGATAAACTTAATAAAGCCTTTAAAAAAGAGTTGGAAGAAAAGGGGCTGGATGAAGAAGAAATAAGAGAGCGGTTGTATAAAAACCCAAGAAACTTTGCATCAGGCACACTAAAAATGCAAGATTCAAAAGAAGTGGCGAAACGACCGCTCGATTGTTTTTTGTATTTTGTTTACAGCGATACACCCATTGCAGAAAATCATTTTGATTGCCTACGGAAAGCTAAAGAATGGGGCTTTCAGGTAAGTGATCATTTTGAACTTTGCAGGGATATTGATGAGGTAATGCAATTTATTAGGCGTTATGAGGCAGCCAGGGCTGATTTAAGTTATGAAATTGATGGCGTAGTGATTAAAGTTAATAGCTATGAGCAGCAACAGGAGCTTGGTTTTACCGCTAAGAATCCGCGTTGGGCTATTTCGTATAAATACAAAGCACAAAGTGCGGTTACCCTGCTTGAAAAAATAACCTATCAGGTTGGACGAACCGGTGCCATTACACCTGTTGCTAATTTGTCACCTGTGCTTCTGGCAGGAACAACTGTAAAGCGGGCAAGTTTGTATAATGCCGATGAAATTGAAAGACTTGACTTGCATGAAGGAGATTGGGTATTTGTAGAGAAAGGGGGCGAAATTATTCCTAAAGTTACCGGAGTATATATTGAGAAAAGATTGCCCACCGCAAATAAAATTTGCTACGCTACACAATGCCCGGTTTGCCAAACACCTTTAGTGAGGAAAGAAGGCGAAGCAGTTCATTACTGCCCGAATGAGGATGGATGCAGACCACAACTTATTGGCAAAATTGAACATTTTATTGGGCGTAGGGCAATGAATATTGATAGTCTTGGCGGTGAAACCATAGCCGGATTTTTTGAAAAAGGTTTGATAAACAATTATGCCGACTTGTATGCGTTAACAGCAAATCAATTGCTGGGTATTGAATTTGATACCTTTAATGAAAGGAAAGATCAATGGAGCAAACGTTCGCTGCAACAAAAATCGGTTGATAATATTTTAAAAGGTATTGAAGATTCTAAGCAGGTGTCATTTGAACGGGTGTTGTTTGCCTTGGGAATAAGAATGGTGGGCGAAACGGTAGCTAAAAAATTAGCTAGGCATTTTGGAAATATTGATGCGATTGCCAAAGCTACAAAGGATGAAATAGCATCTATTTATGAAATTGGTGATAAAATAGCCGAAAACGTAGTAGCCTTTTTTGGGAATGCTGGAAATGTTGAATTATGCCAGAGGCTAAAAGCGTTTGGCCTAAAAATGCAAGTCGATCATGACCAGTCTTTAAACCGCAGCGATAAACTTAAAGGAAAGAGTTTTTGTGTTTCAGGAGTTTTTAGCATGAGCCGGGATCAATTAAAAGCACTAATTGATGCGAATGGCGGAAGAAATGTTGGCAGCATAAGCAAAAGTTTAACTTACCTGATAGCCGGTGATAAAATGGGACCGGAAAAATTGAAGAAAGCTACAGACCTGAATATTGCCATTATTAGTGAGGACGATTTTTTGAAGATGATTGGTTAAAAAATGCATTAGGGATGGACGCGGCATCCTGCGTTATGCAATAACGTAGATACAGCAAACAGCCCGGCCATAAGTACATGCTAACGTGCCCAATTCAATATGATCATATTGCCTCATAATTAATATTATGTTAAATATAATATAACAGGAAATCAATTCTTTAAGATCAAACTACTGCCTAGTGTACCCCACAGATTCATCAAGGTAAGCAATAAAAAAAGCAGGAGTTTCGGGTCCTCCTGCTTTCGTATTTATACCTATAACGTTATTACTCTATTTCCTTTTTTCGCTTCATCATTTCCATGGTCTTTTTCTCATCACCAAGGTTTTTGTATACGTTTTGTAAACTACTGATAATACTATATTGGGTTTCTTTCTTAAACTTCTTCCTGGCCTCATCATCCTCCGGCATTTGATCAGCTAACTCCAAAGCTTTATTTAAATAGCCCAATGAAATGTTAAGGATACCATCTTGCTCTTTTTTAAGCGCGTCAAACTTCTTTTGATAGTCTGCAGCGCTATAATTAAGTGCTTCCATCCTCTCAGCCAACTCTGTGGTTTGGTTATTGTAAAGCGCACCGAGATTGTAATAAGCATCTAAATAATCGGGATTAACCTCAATAACTCTCTTATAATCAGCCTCTGCCTTTGCTATATAAACCTTTGATTGCTTAAACAATGAATCGCTTAAAACCTTAAAGCTCTTTGCCGCTTTATCCAGTTTTGCCTTATTGCCTGGATTTTTCTCGGCTTTTGCTTTGGTAGCTATCTTAGCTGCCGTATCTGATGAATGTTTTGCGCGTTTCTGCAAATCATTGTTAATCATATCCTGCATAGCTCCTCTGTTAAATAAATAAAGGGTATTTTCAGGATCCGATTCTAGTGCCTCATTGTATTTTTGCAACAAGAAATCAGTGCGCCCCATTGCTTGGTAAATGTATAATTCCTGGTTAATCAAGTCTTTCTCGCCATTAAATCTACTTTTACCCATTTCAATAGCCTCTATTGCTTTTGTGGTATCGCGCTCTTCCATATAAAGGTTGCTTAATAAAAGATAGATGATGTGGTCGTTGTAATTTAAATCAATGAGTTTATTCAAATGCCTTTTTGCCTCCGGATAATTCTTATTATTGAGTGCAAGGCCCGCAAGTGAATATATAATAGACTTTTCATTGATATTATTCTTGGTTAGGTCCTTGTTTTCGTCATAAGGAAAAATATCAATCACATATTGAAAAAACTTACTTGCATTTGCTACATCGTTTTTACTATAATATTCAATTGCCTTGTTGTAGGCTGAAAAACCACTATTAACTATGGCATAACCACAGTAATACTTATATTTCTTTTTAACATCGGTGTCAATACACTTCTTGCAACCAATAACAAACTTTTCTACAATATCTTTATCCAGATTGCTGTAGGCAGGATTGCGATTTAATGTATCATAAATCTGGGCATAATAAAACCACATTTTAGAGTCGTTTTTGGTTTCATCATTTACCGAAGCCTCATCAATGGATTTTTTTGCATCCTCCATTTCAAGGTTTCTAAAATAAATGGCTGCACTCTCTACATTACTTCTTTGTGCAACTGCAGCCATTGCTGCAAAAAGGCTTAACATTAATAATACGCGCTTCATTTTTAATTAATATTATGGTTTATATTATACGGCAAACGTAATTTAAAATTTTTAATATGGAAAGGTGTTTCCGATGAAGACTTGCAGCTGTAATCAATGCACAAAGTGATCTAAACAACCCGCTCAGTTGATTTATTGGTAGCTTTTCCTGTATTAAGTTATTATTAAGATATACAAATAACCTGTGTATTATTGATATTCGTTGCAAATTATTGCAATCTAGGAAAGGATAAAGCCATTATTACTGCATGATTAAAGAACTAAAGGGACATTTATTTAAAGACCGAGACATAAGCTGGATGTTGTTTAATGAGCGAGTGTTGCAAGAGGCCGAGAATACTGAAACGCCTTTATTGGAGCGCCTTAAATTTCTAGCGATTTTTTCATCTAATAATGATGAATTTTTTAGGGTAAGAGTTGCGAGTTTACGCAGGCTGCAGCAGTTAAATCGAAATAAAGCTATTTCTGAATACCAATTCCCTCCAGATATTGTTCTGGGTGAAATTCAACGCTTATCCCTCATACAACAAGAGCGGTTTAATAAAGCATTTAATCATATTATCAAGGCGCTTCAGGCCAATGGAATATATATTGTAAATGAAAACCAGCTTGAACCTGAACAGAAAAAATATGTAGAGGAATTCTTTAAAAAAGATATTCTACCTCACGTTTTTCCCGTTATACTGGATCACACCAAAATAACCCCACATTTAAAGGATAAATCGATATACCTCGCAGTGCGCATGAGCAGTGCTATCAATGAGATTGCTTCAAAGCATGCCATTATAGAAATCCCCTCTCCCCAATTGCCACGTTTTTATGTTTTACCCAAAACGGATGACAAAACGCGTATAATGTTTATTGATGACGTAATCAGATGCTCGCTTGATCGCATATTTTCTATTTTTAATTTTGATCATTTTGAAGCTTATACTATTAAATTAACAAGAGATGCTGAATTTACTCTGGATGAGGGAGATAACTTTAGAGAAAATCTACTTGAAAAATTACAACGCAGCTTAAAACAACGCTCCAAAGGATCACCCACCAGGTTTATATACGATAACAGCATACCGCGCAATATGCTTGAGCTGGTTACAGATAAACTTCAACTGAAAAATGTGAACTTGATACCGGGTGGGCGTTACCATAATTTTAAAGATTTTATGGATTTTCCTAAACTCAATAATCCTGCATTCAATTATGAAGCCCTGCCTCCAATACCCATGCCTGAGCTAGATCAGGCAAGAACCATATTTGAAGTAATCAGTAAGAAAGATTTTATCCTACACCACCCTTACCAAAGCTTTGATTACTTAATTCGCATGCTGCGTGAAGCAGCTATTGATCCTCAGGTTCAAGCTATAAATATCACCTTATACCGTGTTGCCAAATACTCCAATGTGGTAAACGCCCTTATTAATGCCATTAAAAATGGTAAAAAAGTAACGGTTTTAATGGAGTTGCAGGCAAGATTTGATGAGGAATCCAATATATACTGGACAACACAGCTGCAGGAAGCTGGTGCCAGGGTTCATTTTGGCAAACCAGGTCAAAAAGTGCATTGTAAACTTTGTGTTATTTACAGGGAAGAAAATGGCAGAATTGCCAGATATGCCCATATGTCTACCGGTAATTATAATGGGGTTACCGCCCGCCTATACTGTGATCATGGGTTATTTACTAAGGATGAAAGGATAACCAACGATTTGGAGAAACTGATGGATATGCTTTTTCAGAGCCCACGAAAGCATAAGTTTAATCATTTATTGGTTGCGCCCGAGAATATGGCTAAACAGTTTGCTGCTCTAATTGATATTGAAATTGCAAATGCGCGAGCAGGTAAGACTGCCTATATTATTGCAAAAATGAACAGTTTAATAGATGAACAAATTATTAGAAAACTTTATGAAGCGGGTAAAGCAGGCGTGCAGATTGACTTAATTGTGAGGGGGATTTGCGGGATAGTTCCTGGTATTGCCGGCTTAAGCGACAATATTAGGGTGCGTAGCATAATTGATAGATTTTTGGAGCATGCGCGTGTTTATATTTTTGCCAATGGCGGGCATGAAAAAATTTATTTGGCTAGTGCCGATTGGATGACCAGAAACCTGCACCACCGCATAGAAAGTGGCTTTCCCATTTTTGATGAAGAAATTAAGAAGGAAATAAGGCATATCATTAAATTGCAGCTAATCGATAATATCAAGGCCAGGGTAATTGATAGTGATTATGATAATAAGTATGCCGGAACGGATACAGAGGTTAAATACAGGGCCCAATTAGATATCTATCACTACCTTAAAAACAAGTATCAATAATTAGCTTACCTTTGCTCTTGTAAAACGTGCTGTCGCTGCAATAAAATGCAGAGGAAAGTCCGGGCAACACAAAGCACCGTGCTACCTAACAGGTAGGGTCTCCGCAAAGAGATACAGCCAGTGCCACAGAAAACAGACTACCCCTGCCCGATTTGCTCAGGCGGAGGAAAAGGTGAAAAGGTGGTGTAAGAGACCACCGGGTTATCAGTAATGGTAATTGCATGGCAAACCTCACGGGTTGCAAGGCCAAATAGGTCACATTTTGCCGGCTTGCCGGCAACACAGTTGCTTGCTGTGCTTGGTGTGATGGGTGGGCTGCTAGATCCTGTTTGTGAAGACAGGGCCAGATAAATGACAGCAATGAACTGGTGGTAACACCGGTTTAATGACAGAACCCGGCTTATTGCGTTTTACACAAAAACAAAGGGCGCCCTTGAGCGCCCTTTGCCATTAAGTAACAGGAGTCGATATTAATATCCTCCGCTATTTTCAGATCTTTCTTGGCGAGGTTTTGCCTGATTTACAACCAGGTTTCTGCCCATAAATTCCTTACCATTAAGTTCATTAATGGCATTGTTAGCATCGCTATCGCTTGCAAACTCAACAAATCCGTAGCCTTTGCTACGTCTTGTCATTTTGTCTTTAACGATGTTTACTTTTGTTACTTCGCCATAACGAGAGAACAAGTCTTTAAGTTCGTTGTCGCTGGCTTTCCAGTTTAGGTTTCCTACGTAGATATCCATTGTTTTGAGAAATATAAATTACCTCCGCAAGTAAACGCAAATACTTGAATTTTACTAATTAAATTTTCTTATTGGACATTTGTACAGGGTTTTATACCAGATTATTAGCACTACCCATTACCCCTTTGAAGGCTTGATATTGCTGAATATAGCATCTGTTTTATGGCTTATACCTAACCTGCATTTAAACCCGATAAAAAATGGCGAATTAAGGATTTTTTAAGCCTTTTTAAATTGGATTAAGCCTCCTTTTCATTAGAAGTATGCATGCCAGCATGTAATTTCCACCTAAAAATATAGTGAAAAATATAGGTTACAAGTAAACCAATTACGCATCCGGCAATAACTGCAACAAGTCTTTGCCATGAAGCATCAATCAGTCCATTACTATCCTGATACAGAAGGATGATAACTAATGCTGCAAGGGTTGATTTTGTTGCATCTTCCAGTTTTAACAGAAAACATAAATACAAAGAGAGTGAAGCACCAAGTACCAGATTTAAAGGATTGGACAATGGAAACAAGAGAAAAAGGATACCCACACCTGCCCCAACCATATTGGCTTTAATTCTATTTATGGCAAGTTTTACTGCATCATGTCCTTCAGGAGATAAAACCAGTATGACAGAAATAAGGCACCAAGTGTAATCAATTTGTTTAATATTAATTGACACCAGAAAACTTAGCATAATACCGGCTATGCTTTTTAACACATAAACCATCAAATACTTAAAGGACTTGTTTTGCATAAGGTAATATTAAATATAGACCTATTAGTGAAATCCAAAAAGAAAGCCCCGTTGTAATCGGGGCTTTCTTTTATTCTACCGGAGGGGTTATTTCCTCAGTATTTTCATTTGAGTTATTATCTGCTGATTCTCCTTCAGGCAATTCATCCACCTCAATATAATCTATCTTGGCAATAGAAGCTATTTCATCACCGTCATCGAGATTGATTAAACGAACTCCCTGAGTTACCCGACCAAGCACTCTTAAATCACTTATCGATAAGCGAATGGTTATACCTTTCTTGGTCATAATCATCACGTCATTGGTATCATCAACTTCTTTTATTGCAACTAATTTTCCGGTTTTGTCTGTAATATTCATGGCCATTACACCTTTACCTCCACGGTTGGTAATGCGATAATCTTCTACTTCACTGCGCTTACCCATACCATTTTCAGCTACCACAAGCACATTGGTTTTCTTAGGATCTTCAATGGCAATCATACCCAATACCCGGTCATCGCCTTCAAGTCGTATGGCCCTTACTCCTGTGGCTGTTCTGCCCATTGGCCTTACAGTACTTTCATTAAATCTAATGGCTTTGCCTGATGTGCTGGCAATAATCATTTCGCAGTTGCCGTTTGTTAGCCTTGCTTCTACCAGCATATCCCCTTCTCTCACATTTATTGCATTAACACCATTGGTGCGCGGACGGGAGTAAGCCTCTAAGGTAGTTTTCTTAATGGTTCCCTGCTCTGTGCACATCACCACAAAATTATTATTTAGGTATTCTTCGTCTTTCAGGTTTTTCACATTTAGGTATGCCATCACTTTATCATCCGGTGTAATATTGATAAGGTTCTGAATGGCTCTGCCTTTGGATGTTTTCTCTCCCTCAGGAATTTCCCAAACTTTTAACCAAAAGCATTTACCTTGATTAGTAAAGAACATCAAGTAATTGTGATTGGTAGCCATAAATACATGCTCTACAAAATCCTCATCACGTTTAGAAACCCCTCTTGACCCACGACCTCCCCTATTTTGCGTGCGATATTCGCTAAGTAAAGTGCGCTTTACATATCCCATATGCGAGATGGTAATTACCACTTCGTCATCAGGAATAAGGTCTTCCATGCTCATCTCATCTCCACTCATCACTATTTCTGTTCTACGCTCATCACCATACTTTTCTTTCATTTCAGTCAACTCATCCTTAATAATCTTCATACGAAGACCTTCATCTGCCAGGACTGATTTAAGATAGGTAATAAGTTTCATCAGCTCTGCATATTCGTCTTTAAGTTTATCACGCTCCAAACCAGTAAGCGCCCGTAAACGCATATCCAAAATTGCTTTAGCTTGTATTTCGCTTAACTTAAAGCTATCCATTAACTGCACGCGGGCTTCATCAGGGGTAACAGCTTCGCGAATTATTTTGATAACCGCATCCAGATTATCTATGGCTATAAGTAACCCTTCTAAAATATGGGCACGTTTTTGTGCTTCTTCCAACTCATACTGTGTTCTGCGCACCACAACCTCGTGTCTATGATCTACATAGTGTCTTATCTGATCTTTTAGATTTAATGTTTCAGGGCGCCCCTTGACAAGTGCAACATTGTTAACACTGAATGATGTTT
This sequence comes from Sphingobacteriales bacterium, assembly GCA_021299635.1. Classification (GTDB taxonomy): domain Bacteria; phylum Bacteroidota; class Bacteroidia; order UKL13-3; family UKL13-3; genus JAJTFA01. The sequence continues at coordinate 1,279 of JAJTFA010000006.1, read as the reverse complement.
GTAGTGCAGTATATTTATAGAGAAGATTTAGCACAACGTTTGGAACGGCATCGCGTTTCAAATCAAATACTATCCGCATTCCATCTCTATCAGATTCATCCCTTATATCACTAATCCCTTCTATGACTTTTTCATTAATGAGTTCGGCTGCCCTTTCAATTAGCTGCGCTTTGTTTACCTGATAAGGTATTTCATTAACAATAATTTGCTCTTTTCCGGTTTTTGAAGTTTCAAAATTTGCTTTTGCACGCATCACAATTCTACCTCTTCCTGTTTCGAACGCCTCCTTCACGCCCTGATAACCGTAGATAATGCCTCCGGTAGGGAAATCAGGGGCTTTAACAAAGCGTATTAGTTCTGCAACTTCAATATCGCGGTTATCTATATAGGCAATAATGCCTTCAATTACCTCACGCAGGTTATGAGGCGCCATGTTGGTTGCCATACCTACCGCTATTCCAGAAGCTCCGTTAACAAGCAGATTAGGTATTTTGGCTGGAAGTACCGTTGGCTCTGATAAACTATCATCAAAATTAGGTCTGAAATCAACTGTGTTTTTATCAATATCCACAAGTAGTTCTTCTGCCAATTTCCTCAGGCGAGCCTCTGTATAACGCATAGCAGCCGGTGGATCGCCATCTATTGAGCCAAAGTTTCCCTGCCCATCAACTAGCATATAGCGCATACTCCATTCTTGAGCCAAACGCACCATTGCATCATATACGGAACCATCGCCATGCGGATGGTATTTTCCTAATACTTCACCAACTATACGCGCTGATTTCTTATATGGTCTATTGGAGGCCAATCCGAGTTCAGTCATGCCATAAAGCACTCTTCGGTGAACAGGCTTTAAGCCATCTCTTACATCAGGTAGTGCTCTGGAAACGATTACCGACATCGAATAGTCGATGTAGGCGGTTTTCATTTCATCTTCAATGTTAATCGGAATAATTCTATCTTCTGCCATTCTTGGGTTAATTAAATCGCTGTAAAGCCTGTTTTTACAAGCTTTACATTGAGCAATGCAAGATAAGTTTTTAACCTACTGATGCGATGAAATTGAACTTAAAAATACCCACATAAATCAATGTCCTTGTGGATAAGCTAACATAAAAAAAGCAGGCTTTTGGAGCCTGCTTTTTTGGTTTATTAGAAACGATTTTACTCTTGTTTCACTACACGTATATTCTTGCTAACATTACCCTGCGTAATGCGCACAAAATACATACCTGCTTTCAGTTCCAATTCGTTTATCACCAGGTTGTTCATACCCAAA
>JAJTFA010000005.1 GCA_021299635.1 Sphingobacteriales bacterium | reverse complement strand
TGCCGATGTAAAACTTATCGAGCGAAGGGGAGTATATGATGTATACGAATGCCATTACCATTACGTAAAAATCCCCAGCAAATGCTGAGGATTTTGTACCCGGAGCCGGGGTCGAACCGGCACGAGGGTTGAGCTCACTGGTGTTTGAGACCAGCGCGTCTACCAATTCCGCCATCCGGGCGATAGGGCTGCAAATATAAAACTAATCGGATGCTGTGCAAATATTAATGCTTAGCGGTTTTGCTTTTGCTAAACTTACTTTTAATTTTAACTGCAGGAACCCAAATTTTCGATATCAGGTACTTTATGGGGTTATTTTTTTCCACTTTCCAGACCGTAGTTCTGGCACTTTCCATTTGGTGCTCATGAAGTGTATACGCATATGCTGCAATGGAAGTTCTGTATTTGCCTTCTGGGAAGTTAATCGGGTCATAACCATGAAGTGTATAACCCCTGCAAAGCATAATAGTTAACCTATTAAAAGGGATATCAACTTTTGTTTTTTCACCTGTTTCGCTGTGCTCCAGTTTTAACTCTCCTCCGTAGGCTTTCTCCCAATCTTTATTTATGTATAACAGCAGGTTAAGGTTGCGAAACCAAGTTTCTTTAAGTGGATGATAATTGAAATCGGCATGCATATCCAGAAAACTGCCTGCCTTACCCTGATGTATACCTCCGCCATAAAATTCAGCATCAATAAATACATCTTCATTGGTTACATACCTGATCCAATCCTGAAAACGCGGAGATGTTAAATCGTCATAAAGTTCCTTAAATAAGCCACCCATTTGCCAGAATTTAGATTTTTCAAACTTGTTTTTGGCAAATACATAATCAGCACTGGGTGTTTCTATCTCCGGTATGCTTTGGTACAATTCAACTAGTTTATTCTCATCACAGAAACCATCTACGCCAATATGCGGGAATGGTTTGGCATTCAGGAATTGTTCTCTGAATTTATCTTTGCTTGTTTCTATATATTCAAAATTTATCATAACGATTGATTTGTTAGCGTGTCAAAGTTGTTCAAACATAGGCTTTATTACCATGACTTTTATCATCCCGATTTTTCATTTATCCAGCCTGTTAATAGCTGCTTTTGCTTTCTGTGTGATGCTTAGTTTGTATTCATAGTTTTTATAGGTAAGTACCTTTCTGTAGTAATAGAGTGCTGTTTGCACAAATCCAAGTTTCTCGTGGATATAGCCTAACTGTAAGCAAGAATTAGGTGCGAAGTAATACACATTATTTTTTGATTTTTCAATTACCTCCAAATAAAGGTCAACTGCTTGCGAAATCTTTTTTTCTTCATGCAACACCCTGGCATATCGATAAGGGTATTCAACTTGCTGATACTTGTTAATCAATGTTCTTTTATCTATCCCTTTGAAAATTTGTTCGGCACGCAAATAGTATCCACCATCAAAAAGAAGTCTACCCTTTAAAAGCAAAGGGTGCGGTGTATAATCCGGTAAATCTTCCTTTAGTGCTACCTTCTCTTCATTGCTTATGGATGCACCATATTTTTGGGCAAGGCCTTTATATATCTCATATTTTTCAATATTCTGTTGAATAAGATAAAACCATGAAAGTCGCTTATATGCATCCTTTATTAATTCAGTTCCTTTATAAAAGCTTACAAATTTTTTCAAATAAGCATCTGCATCATAATCCAATCTTTGCAATTTGGCTACACCCAGTTCGTAATCGAATAGGAGTGTGTTGGTATATTCATCCCCATGTGGCCGTTTTTGAATGGTGCTAATAGCTTCATCTGTATGTCCTGTTTTTCTGGCTACATAAGACTTTACGTAAACCGAAAGTAAACTCTTATTGATGTCTTTTAACTCAGTTACAGAATAATGCCATGCAAGCTCTCTGTTTCCATAATTCAGTTCGCTTAAAATCAGGTAGAATAGAGCAAAATATTTCTCAATCTTTTGCTCTGGATTAACCTCACCTAACGCAACATCCTTTAGCCAATCGAGCCCTTCTGAGGAATTTCCTTTAAAACCGGTAAGGTTTAAAACCCATTTAAAGTTTTCCGGTACAGATCCCAATACAACGTTTATTAGTCCTAACTCCTTCTTATTGGGAAGAAAGTGCGGAAATTTAAGACTATTTGTTTGGAGTAAATGGTATGCATTTCTGAAGTTCACTGCAGCATTAAGAAAGCGCTCATGCTGAGCATAAATTATAGCCCACTGCAAATAATATTGTGCTTTGGCAAATAGGTGATAAGGAGAGGACTCAGGAATTTGCTCAAGGAGTTCGAGCTTGCGATTTCTTTTTTTTTCATATTTTTCAACCAGACCTGTTTCCTGATGCATAAGCAACTCAAGAAAGTCAATATGATTTTTTAGATAAAGGCTTGCCAGATTATTTGGATTTTTACGCTCTTCCTGCTCAATTATTTTTATGGCATTGGCAAGTTTAAATTGCAAAATGTTTGATTGGGCAAGCAGCAGTTGCTCGTTAAAGCTAAAGCTTTGCAGGGCAGAGCACCATGAGGCATAAAAAAAGAGCCATGTTAGCAGAATAGCCTTGGCTCTTTTTTTGAAACACATACGTGTACTAATTTTTAGATAGCAACTTCTTCGGCAAGCACAGAATCAACCAAAACACGGCCGCAATGCTCGCAAACCAGTATTTTTTTGCGTTGCTTGATGTCTAATTGACGCTGAGGCGGAATTTTAGCAAAACAACCACCGCAGCTATCTCTTACAATTTGGGCAACACCAATACCATTCTTAACACTTCCACGAATTTTATTGTAGGAATGTAATAAACGGTCTTCAATAAATTTTAATGCAGATGAACGCTGCTTGTTTAATTCTGCTTCTTCTTTTTCAGTTTCTTCTACAATGGTGTCCAGCTCACTTTTTTTGTTCTTCAAGTCAACTTTACGACCTGTCAATTCAGCCTGAATTCCTTCCATGTTCAGGTTCTTCTGCTCAATATCAAACTGTGCATTTTTGATACGCTTTTCAGCAGCCTGTACTTCTAATCCAGCTATTTCAATCTCTTTGTTAAGTGCTTCAAACTCTCTGTTATTCTTTACATTATCCAGTTGTTTCTCAAACTTTTTAATATTGGCTTTAGAGTCAGTTATTTTAGTTTTATTGATAGAGATTGATTCCTCTAAACTTTTAATTTCTGTTTTAACATTTTCTATTCGGGTTTCTAATCCGGCAATATCATCTTCCAAATCAGAAACCTCCATTGGAAGTTCACCGCGTACGGATCTGAGTTTATCTATTTTCGAGTCGATAATCTGAAGCTTGTATAACGCTTTCAGTTTTTGTTCAACACTAACTTCTGTAGCTACTGCCATGGTTAATAATATTTAATTGGATTCGTATTTATTTCTGTTAAAAGGACGGCAAATGTAGGGAAATTTTTGAGAATTATATCTCTAAGCAGCTCTGTAGTAAAAATTTCGCTCTCATAATGGCCAATATCAGCAATCATCAGGTGTTTTTCTGCATCAAAGTACTCGTGATACTTAAAATCTGCTGAAACATAGGCATCTGCGCCAACTCCAATGGCCTTTTTCAATAGAAAACTACCTGACCCACCGCAAACCGCTACTGTTTTAATCTGTTTTTGCACCGGTGTGTACTTAACTGAGGGGAGGTTCATACTTTTTTTGAGATGATTAAGAAATGCCAAAGGTTCCAAAGCCTCTGTTAGTTGGCCGATTATGCCCGAACCTACTTCTTGCCATTGGTTATCAAGTGAATATACTTCGTATGCAACTTCCTCATATGGGTGTGCCTTCTTCAACGCCTGTATGATGGTATGTTCCAGATGTACAGGGAATATGGTTTCAAAACGGGTTTCCGCTTCGGTATGTCTTTTGCCTTTTTCTCCAATTACCGGATTGCTACTTTCATTACCCCTGAATGTGCCAGAACCTATGGTTTGAAACCCACACTCATCGTAATTACCGACATGGCCTGCTCCTGCTGCAAATAAAGCCTCGCTTACTTGTTCAATTGCTGCATGTGGAACAAACGTAACCAGTTTTTTAAGCAGATTTGGCTTAGGGTTTAGAATGCGTATGTCTTTCAGTCCTAATTTCTCTGCTATTTTCGCGTTCACTCCCTTAATCACGTTATCCAGATTGGTATGTATGGCATAAATAGCAATATCATGCTTAATGGCTTTTATGATGGCTCTCTCTACATATGTTTTGCCATTTATTTTTTTTAAGCCACTAAAAATGATGGGGTGATGCGCCACAATAAGATTACAGCCTCTGCGTATAGCTTCTTCTATCACCTGTTCTGTTGAGTCCAAACAAACCAGTACACCTTTTGCTTCTGTTGAAGCCTGGCCGGTCAGTAGGCCTGCATTATCATAGGATTCCTGCAGGGTTGGGTGGGCGTTTAGTTCCAAACAACCTATAATTTCACCAATGCTAATCATGTTTTAATTTTTACCTCTCAATTATAGTAAACTTTTAGCCAATTCGATGCATCTGAAAGAGCATGGATTTACTTCTTGAATTTTATTGCACAAAATCTAGCTCCCACATCATAACGGTTTTGTCATCACTACAGGTAATAAATTGCCTGTTTTTATGCCACAATATTTTATTCACTGAGCTAAGATGACCATCATTTCTGACTTTATCTACTACCTTAAGTAAACTTACGTTTAAAGCATCCCAAATTTTGATGGTCTTATCCATACTTACGGTTGCAAAAAAATTACCTTCAGGATTAAACTGAATAGCATTGATGTGCAAGAGATGCGCAGGTATGCTTTGTTTTCTTGATAAAAAATGCTCGTGATGCCATAGTTTTAATTCGGCATCTCTTCCACCTGATAAAAGTACTTTACCATTACCTGAAAAGGCAAGCCCAAAAACAGAATTATCATGGGCTTTAATTTCATTCAATAATTCAAAATAGTTAGCATCAAAGAACCTGATAAAACAATCGCTATAGCCAACAGCAATAATGTTTTCATGGGGATTAATAGCTATTACCCGAGCGCTTTTGCTTGCATAATGTAGCACTTTAACCAGGTTAAAACTTCCCTTATCCCAAATCAAAACTTTACCATCACCACCTGCAGTAATGAGATGATGTACTGTTTCCTTTATATCATATATGCCGGAAACATGCGCCTCAATATTTCTTATTTCTTTTCGCTCAGTTAAATCAACTGCGTGCATGTTGCCCTCCGCTGTTCCGCAAATCAGCAGCTGCTCTTTTTGCATAACATGTAAGCAATATACCGGCCTTGGCACCTGTACAAGCAATTTTCCGTTTTGCTTGCTTTCAATATCCCATTCTACAATATATCCATCTGCACCTCCGCTGTAAAATGTATTAGCTTGTGTAGATGCACACAAAGCAAAAACGGCATCTTTATGACCGCTGAAATGTGCTATTTTTGAAACATTCAATTTAACCATGCCTTTATACGCTAAAGAAACTTTTGACAATAATACAATTTTAGCTCTCTGGAAAATAACTGAATCGCGAGAAGAGTTCATGCAATTGCATCATTTTTCTGTTCAGGACATTAGCAGCAGGAATAAGGAAAGCATGCATTGGTATGCCAGCAGGGTTTTGATAAAATGTTTGTTTCCTAATGAGGAAGTTGTGATAATGAAAGATGAACATAACAAACCATCACTCATGGTTGGTGGTAAGGCATACCATATTTCTATCACCCACTCACATCAAATGGCTGCTGTGATTGTTTCGCCCGTTAAACTTGTTGCAATCGATTTGGAACTTATTGACAACAGAGTAGATAGGGTGAGTAAGAAGTTTGTGGGCATAGAAGAATTGAAATACTTGGACTCTCCGCCTTCGACTGAGGCATTAACAACTATTTGGTCGGCAAAAGAATCACTCTACAAATTAAATGGTAAACGCGGTATAGATTTCAGATTAAACTTATTTATTGAACCATTTATTGCCAATGCTCAACAACTTAATGGTTTCATTATCTTGGATGATAATCGTTGGAAATACACTATTGAGAAAAGACTTATAGATGACTATATTCTCACCTATATAATCGCTGGGTGATAATACTTCTAATAATATTTCAAATGGATTTCAAATCAATCAAAAGACTTGAATATATCCAATTGAAAATAAAGATGTAATAAACACTATAGTGTAAAACTATCCTCCACTATCTGAGTCTGCTCTTTTGCATGTACTTTAGAAAATCCTGTAGCTGGAGATGCACTGGCCTTTCTGGAGATGAGTTTTAGTTTAAAGTTTTCCTCTCTTCTTAACAGGTAAGTCCATGCGCCCATATTTTTTGGCTCTTCCTGTACCCAGTAATAGCTTGCCTGTTTGTATTTGTCCATAATGGCATCCATCTGTTTTTCAGGCATAGGAAAGAGTTGTTCCACACGAACAACAGCAATATCCCTACGTTGGTCTTTTTGCTGTTTTTCTAGCAGGTCATAATATATTTTTCCTGTGCAGAATAATACACGTTTCACTTTTTTAGCATCAACGAAAGAATCATCTATTACCTCATTGAAACCACCCTTCACAAAATCTTCAAGCTTGCTCACGCAAAGTGGATGGCGCAATAAACTTTTAGGAGTCATAATAACCAATGGTAGGCGGAATGGCCTGTGCATTTGCCTGCGCAGCAAATGAAAATAATTGGCCGGGCTAGTGATATTGCAAACCTGCATATTGAAATTAGCACACAGTTGCAAAAATCTTTCAATTCGTGCAGAAGAGTGCTCTGGCCCTTGTCCTTCATATCCATGAGGAAGCATCAGCGTTAATCCACTATATGTTTTCCATTTGGCTTCTGCACTGCATAAGTATTGATCTATGATTATTTGCGCACCATTGGCAAAATCTCCAAACTGGGCCTCCCAAATAGTTAAATCATTTGGTGTTGCCATTGAATAACCGTATTCAAAACCCAATACCGCATACTCAGATAACAGAGAATTGTAGAATTCTACTTTTGCTTTATTATCTGAACCTAAACTTTCGAAAATATTGTATTCCTTTTCAGAATCTTCTTGTTTGATAATAGCATGTCTATGGGAGAAGGTGCCGCGTTCACAATCCTGTCCTGTCATTCGAACGGCATGCCCTTCAGAACTAAGTGTTGCATATGCCATCAACTCACCCATTGCCCAATCATACCCATCATTCTTAACCATATTCCTGCGATCATTAAACAGCTTTTCTATTTTATTGAAGGCTTTGAAACCTTCAGGAATTTGGGTGATTTTTTCAGCAAGATTTAGAAATATTTTTTTATCAACTGCTGTTTTAGGTGATTGGTCAAAATCCTCCGGTTTGGCCGAACGATAGCCCTCCCATGTGTTTCTGATAAAATTGGTAACAGGCGATGCTTCTGAAGCTTTTGCCGACTCCAATTTTTGCTGTAGCATGGCTCTAAATTCTTTATCCATCTCCTTTGCCAAATCAGCTTCTACGCTACCGGCAGTAATGAGTTTCTGATTATAAATTTCACGAGGATTGGCATGTGCTGCTATGGCTTTATATAACATGGGTTGGGTAAAACGGGGTTCATCGCCTTCATTATGGCCATATTTTCTGTAGCCTAATAAGTCAATGAATACATCACTGTTAAACTCCTGTCTGTATTCCATAGCAAGTCTGATGGCAAAAACTACAGCTTCTACATCATCTGCATTTACGTGAAAAACCGGGCATAAGGTTATTTTAGCAACATCTGTGCAGTAAGTTGATGTTCTTGCATCGGTGTAGTTTGTAGTAAAACCTATCTGATTATTGGTTACGATATGCATGCACCCACCAACGGAATAGGCCTCTAATCCTGCCATTTGCAAAACCTCATACACTACACCTTGGCCGGCTACTGATGCATCTCCATGAATTAAGATGGGGCAGATGTTGTCAATGTTCATCGCATGTTTTCTCTCAAGTTTAGCTCTGGTTATGCCTTTCACCACAGGATTTACTGTTTCCAGATGCGATGGGTTAGGAGAAAGGCTGAGGTGCACTTTTTTACCTTTGGCAGTTGTTATTTCACTGGAGTAGCCCAGGTGATATTTTACATCACCTTCAAATAAGGCCTCCTCATATGCTTTACCTTCAAACTCTTTAAAAATATCTTCATATGTTTTACCTAAAATATTGGCAAGTACGTTTAAACGTCCCCTGTGAGCCATGCCTAAAACAAACTCCTTTACCTCAAGTTCGGCACCATATTGTATGACGGCATCTAGCGCAGGTATGAGTGTTTCAAGACCTTCCAGTGAAAAACGTTTTTGACCAACAAATTTTGTGTGCAAAAAGTTCTCAAAAACAGTTGCCTGATTTAGTTTAGAGAGTATCTGCCTTTTTTCTTCGATATTGAGCTTAGGTGTATTTTTACTATCCTCCATTTTTTTCTGGAGCCAATCTAATTTCTTGGGGTCGCGTATATAGGCAAATTCAGCACCGATACTCTGACAGTAAGTTTGCTCAAGATGAGCAACAATATCTTTCAATTTAGCTGGTCCAATTCCCAACTCAATTCCAGCGTTGAATATTTTATCAAGGTCGGCCGGAGCCAAGCCGAAATTTTCTATGGCAAGGGTAGGGCTGTATTTTCTGCGTTCTCTAACCGGATTGGTTCTGGTAAACAAATGTCCTCTTGTGCGGTAACCTTTAATTAAATTAAGCACATTAATCTCTTTCACCATATCATCTGAAACAACAGCAGTTTTCCCGTTGCTATTAAATCGCTGATGTCCCAGGTCAAATCCTTCAAAGAATTTCTTCCAACCAAAGTCTACAGATTCTGGGTTGGCCTGGTATTGTTTATACATTTCCTCAATAGCTGCTACATCGGCATTGGATACATATGAAAAATCGTCCATATAATTGAATGATAATTTGCGCAAAGATAGTGTTTATGCGCACATGGCATAATTTAGAGATTAAACAGGTATGCAGCTTGATATGGTAGAGTTAGCTATAGATTGCTGCAGTTTTTATTATGCTGTTATTTGAAGTCTACTTTTAAGTAAGAATGCAGGAAATGGCATAAAAAAAGCCACCTGAACAGGTAGCTTTTATAGAAATTAATTTAGAAGCTTATTTTAATACTTCTTTAACGTCTGTATATTTTAGGTTGAAAGCTTCGGCTACACCTTTATAAACTACCTTCCCGTCAACAACGTTTAAGCCTGGTTTCAATTCCTCATTTTCAACGCATGCTTTCTTCCAACCTTTATTAGCAAGCTGAAGTGCATATGGGAGTGTTGCATTGGTTAAGGCCAGTGTTGAGGTATAAGGCACTGCACCCGGCATATTGGCCACGCAATAATGTATCACGCCATCAATCACATAAATCGGGTCCTGATGGGTGGTGGCTTTGGAGGTTTCAAAACAACCGCCCTGATCTATGGCCACATCTACCATAACCGTTCCGGGCTTCATGGTTTTAAGCATATCGCGTGTAATGAGCGAAGGTGCCTTAGCTCCCGGAATCAATACCGCACCTACTATCAGATCAGAATTTTTAATGGCTTCTCTTATATTATATTCATTGGAGTAAACTGTTTTAACATTGGCAGGAAGCAAATCGTCTAACTGACGCAAGCGTGGAAGTGAAACATCCATCAAAGTAACATCTGCGCCAAGACCTGCAGCCATTTTAGCCGCTTGTGTACCAACAATTCCGCCTCCCAATACCAAAACGTTAGCTGGTCGCACACCCGGAACACCTCCAAGTAGAATACCTCTGCCACCCATTGGTTTTTCCAGATATTTTGCACCTTCCTGAATACTCATTCTTCCTGCAACCTCACTCATAGGTACAAGCAGTGGTAGAGAGCGATCAGGTTTTTCAACGGTTTCGTATGCCAAACAAACTGCTTTACTTTTTATCATTGCCTTTGTTAATGGTTCATATGAAGCAAAGTGGAAATACGTAAAAAGCAGCTGTCCTGCTTTTATAAGACCATATTCCTGTTTAATGGGCTCCTTTACTTTAATAATCATTTCAGCCTTTTTGTAGACTTCGTCTATGGTTTTGAGCATGGTGGCTCCGGCTTTTTTGTATTCTTCATCACTAAACCCACTTCCAAGGCCTGCAGTTGCTTGAACAAATAATTTATGACCAGCCTTTGTAAGTGCTGAAACGCCAGCAGGAGTAAGACCTACGCGATTTTCATTGTTTTTAATTTCTTTTGGAACTCCAATAATCATAATGGTTTGATTTTTAAGGTTGGCAAAAATAATACCTCTCCGTTCAAATCAAAATTAAGTTGGTAATAATAAAAAAGTAGGCAAACTCTATAAAATACTTGCATCGTATGGTATTTCTTATAATTTTGAATCTTGTAAACAAACCCTTAATATTTTAATTCTATGAACAAAGCAGAACTCATCGATGCTATTGCAGCAGAGTCGAAACTTTCTAAAGCAGACTCAGGCCGTGCTTTAGATGCAACAATCAACGCTATTTCTAAATCTTTGAAAAAAGGTGACAAGGTAGTTTTAATCGGATTCGGAAGCTTCTCAGTAGCTAAGCGTAATGCAAGAACAGGACGCAATCCTCAAACCGGCAAAACCATCCAGATTAAAGCTAAGAAAGTTGCAAGGTTTAAAGCAGGTGCTGAGTTAGCTAAAACTGTAAACAAGTAATTTAGCTCAAGCATTTAACAAAAAGGCTGCCAATTGGCAGCCTTTTTTATTGGACTTTCTTTTTATCTTATTCGGTTGTTTGCATTCTCACAGGAGAAACGGGTTCTACCGGTGTTGGGGTAACCGTTCCTTTTATAATCAAGCTAATTTCTCCGTTTTTTGCATTCGATTTAACGGTAATATACTTCTGAAAAGTTCCGGGTCTGCCATGAGAGTTATATACAGCTTTTACTTTAGCCTTAGCACCTGGCATAATGGGTTCCTTAGGCCACTCAGGAGTGGTGCAACCGCACGAAGGCTGGACAGCATTGAGAATAAGAGCGGATTTCCCTGTATTGGTAAATACAAATTCGTAAGCTGCTAGGGTTCCCTCTTTTATGGTGCCGAAGTCATACTCCGATTTATCAAATTTTATCTCTGCATTATTATCCACTTCATTGGTCTGAGCGAAAGTGAATACGCTGCAAAGCATCAATCCCATTATCATAATTGATTTTTTCATCTTTTTAGGTATTGAATGTACCACTTTTATTAAAACTTTTGGTAATAATTAGTTAGGTGTTATAACGGTAGGAACTTTTACCTCACCTTTCAAGGTTAAAATAATCGTATTTCTTTTAGCATTAGAAAATACAGTTACATTTTTATTAAATGGTCCTACTGCAGCAGCATTATATGTAGCCTTAATATATCCTGTTTTTTTAGGTGGTATGGGTTCCTTGCTCCATTCAGGTGTTGTGCAGCCACAAGAGGCTGAAACGTTACTAATAATTAGCGGCTCTTTGCCCGTGTTGGTAAAATAGAACATGTAAGTTGCAGGTTCATTTTGCGGAATCACACCAAAGTCATGTATTTCCTTGGTGAAATTGATTTCTGCCTGATTTTTGTTTTCGGCAGGGGCTTGTGTTTGTGCATTTACCATTGATATACCACCAAAGGCAATGCAAAGTGTTAACATTATTCTTTTCATATAATTAAGTTTAGGTTAATGATTAATGGTCTGTTCAAATATTATTCCGGTTTTTAAACAATGTTCGAAGCTATAATCAGCAACGCAATTAAACAAAAATAAGTTGCAGCTCGTAAAAAAATTAATGAAATATTAAGCATATTTTAGAATAATGATGTCACATCATATATTTGACGGGATAAATTCATGCGTATGGGGAAAAGTGAAAAGGCGAAATTAAATGTAGAAGCCTTTAAAATTGAAGTGTTAAATGATTATGCACTTGCTTTTAAGAGCAGGCAAGCCAGTTTATTAGGGAGGAAAGAGGTGCTAACAGGGAAAGCCAAGTTTGGTATTTTCGGAGATGGTAAGGAGTTGCCTCAAATAGCAATGGCTAAGGCATTTAAGGCTGGTGATTTTCGTTCAGGTTACTACAGAGATCAAACTTTTATGATGGCTATAGGGCAGCATACAGTGCAAGAGTTTTTTGCTCAATTATATGCACATACCGATTTAGAGGCCGAGCCTGCATCAGCTGGTCGTATGATGAATGGACATTTTGGCACACGAACCATAGATGAGCATGGCAATTGGAAAGAGCTTAAAGCAATTAAAAATTCATCATCCGATATTTCTCCTACTGCAGGTCAGATGCTGCGCTTGGTTGGATTAGCACATGCTTCAAAATATTACCGTCAGCACGCTTCAATTCTTGGTGAAAACCTATTTTCTGATAATGGAAATGAAATTGCATGGGGAACTATTGGGAATGCAAGTTCATCCGAAGGACATTTTTTCGAGGCTATTAATGCAGCCGGTGTGCTTCAAATACCAATGATTGTCTCAGTTTGGGATGATGGATATGGCATTTCTGTTCCTGCCAAATATCAAACTACTAAAGAAAATATTTCTGAAATCTTAAAAGGATTTCAGCGTTATAAAAACAGTAATGGCTTTGAGATTTTTACTGTAAATGGTTGGGATTACCCTGAGCTATGCAAAGTTTATGATCAGGCGGCAACCATAAGTCGCGAAGAACATATACCGGTGCTTATTCATGTGAAAGAACTAACCCAGCCCCAAGGCCATTCAACATCAGGCTCTCATGAGCGTTATAAGTCAAAAGAGCGCTTGGAATGGGAGCAGGAATATGATTGTATCACGAAATTCAGAACCTGGATACTGGATAATAAACTCGCAACCGCAGATGAAATTTCCGTTTTGGAGAATGAATCTAAAAAATTGGTTAATGATGCCAAGAAAGCAGCTTGGGATGCTTACATTAAACCTATTAAAACAGAACTGCTTGAGGCATGTGTGTATTTGGAAGCGCTTGCAGGTGAGAGCAGAATGGGTGCAGAGATTGAAACCATTTTTACCCGCTTAAAAGCAATTTCAGAACCTATTAGAAAAGATATTGGAATTGCATTGAATGAGGCATTGCGCATTACATTCGGGGAAGAGCTTCCTTCCAGAAATGATTTGATAACCTATCGCAATAGTTTCAGATCTGCGAATGCGGATAGATACAATTCTCACCTTACCAGTCAGTCTGGGCTTTCTGCATATAAAGTATCTGAAATACCTCCACAATATTCTGAAAATAGTAAAATGGTTGATGGCAGAGAGATTATGCAGGCTTTCTTTGATCAAGCTTTATGCAATGATCCACGTGTATATGCTTTTGGCGAAGATGTTGGTAAAATAGGGGATGTAAACCAGGGTTTCGCTGGCTTGCAGGAAAAGTATGGTGATACACGTGTGTTTGATACAGGCATTCGTGAGCTTACCATAATCGGACAAGGTATTGGAGCTGCAATGAGAGGTTTGCGACCTATTGCAGAAATTCAGTATCTCGATTACCTGCTTTATGGTTTGCAGCCTTTGAGTGATGATTTGGCTACCTTGCAGTATCGCACCAAAGGCGGTCAGAAAGCACCACTTATAATACGTACCCGCGGACATCGTTTGGAGGGAATTTGGCACTCAGGTTCACCTATGGGCATGATTCTTAATTCTCTGCGAGGTATTCATGTTTTAACACCACGTAACATGACACAGGCTGCAGGCTTTTACAATACCATGTTAAAAAGTGATGAGCCTGCACTCATTATTGAGTGCTTGAATGGATACCGCATCAAGGAAAAAATGCCTGATAATATAGGTGAGTACACAGTAGCTTTGGGTAAGCCTGAAATTTTAATTGATGGAACAGATGTAACCATTATCAGCTATGGATCTACTCTTCGCATTGCAGAAGAGGCTATTCAGCAACTTGCATCTGTTGGCATAAGCTGTCAGTTAATTGATGTGCAGTCACTTCTTCCTTTTGATATCCATCATAGTTTGGTTGAGCAACTCAAGATAACCAATAAGGTGGTTTTTCTGGATGAAGATGTGCCGGGCGGTGCCAGTGCTTTTATGATGCAACAAGTATTGGAGGAACAAAACGGCTATGCCTATCTTGATGCTAAGCCACTCACCATTACTGCCAAACCTCATCGACCCGCATATGGAACAGATGGCGATTATTTTTCTAAACCAAATGCCGAGGATATTTTTGAGAAAATCTATCAGATGATGCATGAATACAATCCTTCAGCCTACCCTCAATTTTATTAATATCCAACTATTGAAAGATTGATTTTAATGAAATTTAATATAAATTACAAGTTGTTTCAGTCACGTTGATTGAATGATATGAGCAGGATAAAACTCAATATTGTTGGTTTAAGTTCAGGGCAAAGCAATGGTTCTTATACATTGATTTTAGGCGAAGCCAATGGTAAAAGAAAGCTCCCAATTGTAATAGGCTCCTTTGAGGCTCAGGCAATAGCAATTGAGATTGAAAAAATAGTTCCCTTCAGGCCAATGACTCATGATTTGTTCGTTACCTTTTGTCAAACATTTAATATTCAGGTGCAGGAAGTAGAAATTTACAACCTTATCGATGGTGTATTTCATGCAAAACTTATTTGTGAGATGGACGGAGAAATAAGAGAAATAGATGCAAGAACTTCCGACTCAATTGCATTGGCTGTTAGATTTAAATGCCCAATCTATACTTATGAAGATATCATGACTGAAGTTGGGGTAATTTTTAATGATGATGGAGAAGAAATACCTGGAGAAGATATCCCAGTGCAGGCTGAACCACATCAAAAAAGAGCGGGAGCTGATTTTTCAAAGTTTACCATTGAAGAGCTGGAAGCTAAACTAACAGAAGCTTTGTCAGTAGAAGATTATGATAAGGCTGCCCGCATTCGAGACGAAATTACAAAACGCAAAAAATAATTGATATGGAAAGATTCTCCGGATTATTGGGTATTGCACTCATTTTAGGTTTGGCATTTGTATTATCCAATAATCGGAAGGCAATAAACTACAGAGTAGTGGTTAGTGGGTTGTTGCTTCAGCTATTATTAGCCTTGTTTATACTTAAAACAGCTTTCGGTTCATTTGTTTTTGCATGGGTGGGCGAGCGTATTAAGCAGTTGCTTGAAATGGCCGACCGTGGTGGTGAGTTTGTTTTTGGCGGACTCATGAAACCTGAATTGCTCAAACCAATTTTTGGTGATCAGTACAGTTTTCTGTTCATGTTTAAAATTATGCCTACCATCATTTTCGTTGCCGTTTTGGTTAATATAGCCTACCACATTGGTTTTATGCAAATCATTGTATCATTTTTTGCTCGCATAGTTCACGCACTCATGCGTGTTAGTGGTAGCGAGGCTTTATCTAATGTGGCAAGTGCTTTTGTAGGTCAGGTTGAAGCTCAAATAATGATTAAGCCATATATAAATACTATGACAATGAGTGAGCTTCTCGCTTCCATGAGCGGCAGTATGGCTTGCATTGCAGGTGGTGTAATGGCTGTATACATATCAATGGGTGTGCCTGCACCTTATCTGCTCGCTGCAAGTATTATGGCAGCACCGGGCGCACTTGTAATTTCTAAAATTGTTTGGCCCGAAACAGAAGAAAGTGCTACAAAAGGTGCTGTTAAACTGGAAGTAAAAAAGTCGCATGCAAATTTGTTGGATGCCATTTCTCATGGCGCAGCTGATGGCCTAAAAGTTTCATTAAATGTAATAGCGATGCTTATTGGCTTTATTGCTCTTATTGCATTGGTAAATGTTTTATTAGGGAAGATCGGACTCCTTATTGCATCAGGCGGGCTTGACTTTTCAGGAATTGGAATTGATTTATACAAACTAGATTTGAATAGCATTTTTGGATCTGTATTCTCTGTGTTTGCTGCAGCAATGGGTGTGCCAGCACAAGATACTTTTACCGTTGGATCGCTCATGGGTACAAAAATGGTTATTAACGAGTTTGTGGCTTATTCCAATCTTTCACCCATGATTGCCAATGGAACCATGCACCCTAAATCATTATTGATAGCCAGTTTTGCCCTTTGTGGATTTGCTAATTTTAGTTCAATTGCCATTCAAGTAGGTGGCATAGGGGAGTTGAGTCCTGCGAGACGCTCTGATTTGGCTAAGCTTGGTTTCAGAGCCCTCATCTGCGGAACGTTGGCATCTTACCTATCAGCAACCTTAGCAGGTATACTCATGTAAGTTGTTTTCCAACTTGCATATTGATAAAAGAACTTAAAGGTAAAATCTCTAAACCTAAGTTAGACAGGTTAAAATTATTTCTTTCTTTTGCTCTTCCGTTTCTCATCCAGCATATGCTTTAATGAGTCAGTTTGATTTGCTGTGCCTGGAGCAGGATACACGATGATGGTATCATTGTTTTTGAGTATATTCTCTGGGTTGTTTTTTGTGTTTGAAACTTTGCAGCACTCAAAAAAACTTACAGTAATAGCAATTGGTATAATAAACTTAATGCTGCACAAGCACTTTGTGTGTTTCGATGTTTTTATCATGTGTGCTGAGCTTTAAATAATATATACCGGCTTTCAGATCATCTGTTCTAAAACTAAATTCATTGATTCCTGCTTTCACTTTATCTCTCATAAGTGTACCAACTAATTTGCCGGATGCATCAAATAAATTGAATGTAATGATAAAAGTTTCCTTCAATTCAAAAGTAACCTTTGCAACTTCTGCAACAGGATTAGGGCTAATGATAAAGTTACTAACTTGGTTTTTATTTTCAGATTGACCTAATTTCAAATCGTTGCTTTTTATTTTTGCAATCCATGTAAAGTTGCCATTTTGTTTACCATAAGAGCCATTAATCCAACAAACACCTGACTCATTATATTTTCTTTGGTTGCCGGTGTAATCTCCCCAGCGATCCACACTGTCGCCAAGCAATGCTATATTGCTTTGGCCTGTTTTAACAAAAACGGGTGCAGAAATATTTCCATCTCTATCGACAAAAACAACCGAAGTGCCAGGGAAATGTTTTGGTGAAACATGTGAAAAAGTAATCATTGCGCTATGGTCACTCACACCACCGCCAACATAAGAAATGGAAGGATATCCTATATCGAGTGAATCATAGCCAATAATCTTCCCTGTTATAACAGGTGTGTTTCCTTCATACATAAAATTTCTGATGCGGCCATAGTATATGCCTGGGCTAAAATTGATTGTATCGATGCAGTTTGCTACATAATGTATCATTTCATTTTCCATCATGGCAGATAAAACCCTTGCATCATTGGTCTGCAATTTCTTACCATTCGGTTGTAAAGCATTGGGTTGCAATCCATAGGCCTTGTCTGTTTTTAATATACTTGTTTTAAATTCACCTCCTCCGGAAGCAATGGTATTGGTAATCTCATGCAGAAAAACAGTGTCATTTTGCAAATCGCTTGGCCTTACCGATAGGAAATACATTTTTGATCCGTGAAGCGACATTCCGCATTTAACCGGACAAACACTCCATATCGCTTTCTCATTTAGACGTATGTCTTTGTATTGTCTCTGAATAAGGGGTTGTGCATTGTAGCCTTTGTTCTTTTCAACCTGCCAGATGAGTGATTCCATAAATCCATCCTTCCAGCCGGTATTGTCTTTTAATCTGTTAACCGTAATGAAGAGTTCATCCTTACTGAGCGATATAATTGGATAATCACTCCAGCTGGAATCGCCAAAAGTATTGCCGGGTATTACATATAGATTCCATTCTTTGGTTGGATCATTTGTTTTTGAAAATGCTGTAATAATTCTGGTATCTGCGCTAGTAGTACCTTGAAGAAAAACTGCAATAAATCTATCTGCAATAGGGTCGTATATAATCCTAGGGTCGTAGGTCCTGTTAAGTGTTCCAAGCGGCTTAGAAAAAAAAGAAAGCGTGGGCGCTTTAAGCAATGCGCCTTGCTGATTGTACATAAATAGATTTTGATTAACTACACTTACAATCATTCCACTATCACTTATTGCAATATCATTATCGTTAGGTGTGCCTTGGGTTATGTTTCCATCAAAACCTCCTACAACACTTGGAATTGGTGCTGAGGTTTTACCAAAAGATGCTGGGCTAATACTTCGGGCTTTCTGCTCGCGCTGCATATCAACCAATTGCTTATTCTTCTGCAATTGTGTTAAGGGTGAAGGAAGCGCACTTTTAATCAATTGCAATTTTGGTCCAAAGTCAGGTAAACTTTCATCACTTGGGTTAATAATAGCTACAGGCTCAGCAATAATTTCCAGAGTTGAATATGATAGTTTATTCTGAGCAACTCCTGTAAATGCAATCAACAAAAAATAAAATACTATAATGTTTTTCATGTTTATTCTCTTTTGTTACTACGAATCTAATCTTTTAAAAACTTTTGTTGCACATAAGGGTAAGTGAATACGCTTAACAATATAACCACGGCACCGGCATAAAATCCTGCTGACATTACCTCCGATTCCCCAAAAAGCAATAATGAAAACACAACGCCATAAATAGGTTCTAGGTTATTTGTTATAATTACCGTAAGAGGTGAGAAGTCCTTCAAAATCTCAATACTCCAGGTAAAGGCAAGCGTAGTGCAGAAAATACTAAGAAATAAAAGATAGAAAATGTCGCTGTGAACCGGAAGTGGGATAAAGTTGGTTTCATTTTGCATAAATATTTTTAATAGCGTAATGAAAATAAAGGCTACCAAAAACTCAATGAGGGTTATTTTGGTTGCCTCATGTTTTGCTATGAGTTTGCCATTGTATATACCAAACAATGCTCCGGTAAAGGCGGCTAAGATGCCGTAAATGACCCCCATCACATAAAAACCTTCAAATTGCAGTATAATAGTCAAGCCAACTGCAATTACAAGGCCGTAAATAAGATCACCCCAATAAAACTTCTTGTTCAGCAAAACAGGTTGGAGCAAACTGGCAAAAAGTGTTATGGTTGAAAAGCCTGCAAGTGCCATTGATACGTTTGATACTTTAATTGCATGGTAAAAGAAAAACCAGTGCGCTCCAACCAACACTCCCATAAGGCTCATTTTAAAAAGTACTTTACCTTCTGTTTTCAAATTCACTTTTTTCCAACGCATAAATATGTATAGGCTTAATGCAGCAAAAAGTAATCTATACCATACCAGATCATAAGAATTTAGTGTAATAAGCTTGCCCAGAACAGGTGTAAGCCCCCAAATGAAAATGATGATATGGAGCTGAAGATATTTGTTTAATTTCATAGGTTATTTAGGCGCCTTCGAAACAAAGTAGATGGCTATAAACAAGTAAATTATATTTGGCATCCAAACGGCAATTGCAGGAGTTAATACATTGGTTACTCCAAAAGTATTAAATACCTGAACTAGTAGAAGGAAGAAAAGTGTAATAAACAGACCGAGACCCAAAGCCAAACCTGTTCCACCTCTGCTTTTACGAGAAGAGATTGAAACTGCAAGGAGTGTTAAAACAAAAAATGAAACCGGAGAGGCTGTTCTTCGGTATAGCTCTACCAAATATTTACTGATGTGTGGTGAACCTTTTTCTCTTTCAATCCGAATATATTCGTTCAGTTCCGGATTTGTCATGGAGGATATATACTGGGTTCTTATGATAAACTCAGAAGGTTTAATCTTCAGAATCGTATCTTTAAAATCTCCACCAAGTAGCAATTCTCCATCGTTTGTAAATATTCTTTGATGCCACCCTTCAAGTCTCCACATTTCTTTGTTTCTATTCCAGGAAAGTCTTGTAGCTGTAATTCGTTGTATGAGTTTACTACTATCAAATCTTTCCATAGAAACATTAAAACCAGTACTGTCTAAATAGTTGAAAGTACTCATGTGCAGAATACTGCCAGGTTCAATCTGCACATGTATATTTTCAGACTGGGTTATCTTTTTCTCCTTAATCCACTGCTCTTCAAATGCAAATCGGTGTTTATCGCTTATAGGAATGAGATAGGTGTTTAAAAAAATAAAAGTTAGTGCCAAAATTCCGGCACCTATCATATATGGCCTGAGAAATCGTATAAAACTCATTCCACTGCCGAGCATGGCTACTATCTCAGTATTTTGAGCAAGCTTGGCATTAAAAAAGATGCATGCAAGAAAAACAAAAATGGGCCCAAAAAGTCCAAAGAACCACGGAATAAAAAAGATGTAATAATCAAAAATAATGGCTTTCAAGGGGGGCTTACGTTTTAAAAAGTCATCCAGTTTCTCCGGAATATCAATGAAGATTGCAATGACCGTAAACAGGCCTAAGGTAAAAATAAATGTGACCAAAAATTTCTTAATGATATATCTGTCAAGTAATCTCATCAGAGTCTTTCGGTAATTTGTTTAAGTATATTGGTTTTCCAGTTGTCGAAATCGCCATCCATAATATGTTTTCTTGCTTGTTTTACCAGCCATAAATAAAAACTCAGATTTTGTTTACTTGCAATATGCGCACCAAGTATTTCACCACAATGAATAAGATGCCTTAGATAGGCTTTGGAATAGTGAGGGGTAAATAAATTATCTACAGGAGAAAAATCATTCTTCCACTTTTCATTCTTGATATTGATGATCCCTTGAGAAGTAAACAGATAACCATGCCTTGCGTTGCGTGTTGGCATTACACAATCAAACATATCAACTCCAAGTGCTATGCACTCTAAAAGATTTTGCGGAGTGCCAACTCCCATTAAATAGCGGGGCTTATCGGCAGGCAGAATATTACACACTTCCTCAGTCATTTCGTACATCATCTCAGCGGGCTCACCAACTGATAGGCCGCCAATAGCATTGCCAGGCTGGTTTTGTGATGCAATAAATTCGGCTGATTCTTTTCGTAAGTCTTTGTATACACTTCCCTGAACAATAGGAAAAAGGGTTTGTTCTACGCCATAAAGCGGAGCGGTTTCACTATATTGTTTGATGCATCGTTCAAGCCATCTATGTGTCATATGCATGGATTTGCGCGCATAGTCAAGCTCACAAGGGTAGGGTGTGCATTCATCAAATGCCATAATTATATCAGCACCAATTTTTCGCTGAATATCTATTGCGCTTTCCGGGCTAAAAAAATGTTTTGATCCGTCAATATGACTTTGAAACCAAACGCCATCTTCACTTATTTTTCTGATATCACCCAGTGAAAAAACTTGATAGCCTCCGCTATCGGTAAGCATGGGTTTATCCCAACTAATAAACTTATGAAGACCTCCTGCCTTTGTTATCACTTCAAGCCCTGGTCTAAGATAGATATGATAAGTGTTGCCTAAAATTATTTGTGCACCTATTTCATCAGAAAGATTTTGTTGTGTTACCCCTTTTACTGTGCCTTGAGTTCCAACAGGCATGAAAATTGGTGTTTCTATTACACCCCTACCTGTTTGCAGCAAACCTGCTCGCGCTTTTGTTTTATTGTCTGTTCGCTTAATGCTAAACTTCATCGTTTCTGATGTATTGCTTTTACTCAAAATGTAAGGAGAACATTAGCATGCTGGGCGATAAACGCTCAAGTGCATTGGTGTAAATATACCCATCACTATACATAGCATTTCCAAAAGTATTACACACTTTTATTTCAGGGGAGAATTTAAAATATGGGAAATAGATATCCAAACCAAATCCGCCTTCATAACCGTACGTAACCGGTACTAGTGAAACCACAGGAGCCTGATCGCTTCTTTTTTGCTTGGTACTCGATGCAAAGTCATAGCTCATTCTGAAGCCCCCGACAACATAAGCTCTGGTATTTTTTCTTCGTGCCGACTTATATTTAAGAAGTATTGATGCATCGCAGTAAGCAGATTCAATCTTAACTTCCTTTTGTATACCTGGAAACTCATAAATGATGTTTCTCTGCACAAATGAGATAATTGGAAACATCAACCTGATGTCAAAATATTTTCCCAAATGAAAATTAGTAATTGCCCCGAGTCCGATACCTGGAAACGAAACTTGTCTGAAATTAAGCAGTGAATCCGTTGATTGAAAAGCGGTTTTTGCATCTGCTCGAATTGAGGCGTTATTAATTGAGAGTGTAAATCCAAAATGAACGATACGATTATCGTATTGTTCCAGATTTGGCTGAG
Source organism: Sphingobacteriales bacterium (assembly GCA_021299635.1). Taxonomy (GTDB): domain Bacteria; phylum Bacteroidota; class Bacteroidia; order UKL13-3; family UKL13-3; genus JAJTFA01. Next base: position 115,179 of record JAJTFA010000005.1, on the reverse strand, counting down.
CATTAGTGTTCCTTGCACATAGCAAAATAAACAGAAGTAAGCAATTTATTTTATGGCGGTGTAGAGACTGCACGTTCCGAATGTTAAGGTTTTAACTTGTGTTTGTTTAAATCCTGCTTTAGTCAAAAAGGCTAAGAAGTCATTGCCTTCAGGAAAATGTTTAACCGATTCAGGCAGGTATTCATATGCTTTTCTACTCTTACTTATTAAGCCTCCCCATAAAGGCAATATGTTTGAAAAGTAAAATTGATATAACTGCTTATATGGAAATGACTTTGGTTTTGAAAACTCTAAAACCGCAATTTTACCTCCCGGCTTCAACACCCGATGCATTTCATTGATTCCGTTTTGAAGGTTCTCAAAGTTTCTTACGCCAAAAGCTACAGTAACTGCATCAAAATGATTCTCGGAAAAAGGTAATGCTTCAGAATCACCTTTCATTAATTGAATCTGCTTATTGAATCCTTTTTTGTCAATCTTAACCTGACCTTCAGCTAGCATCTGCGCTGAAATATCAATTCCTGTAATATGTTCAGGCTTTAGTTTCAATGCAGCAATTGCAAGATCTGCAGTGCCGGTTGCCACATCAAGAATAATTTTCGGGTTAATTTCAGCAATCGACTTGATTGCAGCCTTACGCCACCCTCTGTCAATGCCCAATGATAAAAACCGATTAAGGAAATCGTATTTGTGCGCAATATCATTAAACATTTGTTCAACCTGCTGTTTTTTAGAGGCTGATGAATTATTATCCGGTTTGATTTCTGTCACTGGCATTACCTATTGATTGCAATATTAAGTTAATTTTAAAGTCATTCCATATTTAGCTTTATTTGCACGATGCGTTTAATGTTAACAATATTGGGTATAAGTTTATTGTGTTTTGGGTGTAAACCAAATCGTGATGTGCCGTGCAGAAAAGTTTTTGTTGATTCTATTGCAGTTGATGCAAGCCTTCTGGGTTTAACACCATATATAAATCGAGACTCTGCACTATTTCGTTTTAACAACTCTGATAGTATTTATATCAGTGTTAACTTGTTTCCTGCAGATGGCAATAAAACCCAAGTTATTGTTAATCCTGAGTGTCCGCCTGATGAAATTTACTATAAAGCAACCCAAATAATGGTTGGGGATTCATCGATATCAAATAATTTTCATGCGCAAATGATTCTGGATGGCCTTACCAAATCTTTAACGATTAATATCAATAACTTTAAAAGTAACTTTTCTGAAAGCACAATAAATAGTGGCTCGCCTTTTGCAGATAGTTTGCTCATTGAAAATGTTTCATACAAACGTGTGTTTCGCATTACCAATTCAACAGATACACTGTACTTTAATAAATCGTCAGGTATAATTAAAGTTATCTCTAAAAATAATATCTGGCAACTTCTCAGATAATTCATGGAAATAAAAAAAGCAATATTCGTTAAAAGCTCTTCAGTCGTTACAGAGTGCCCAAAAAGTGATAAGCCTGAATATGCGTTCATTGGTCGATCCAACGTAGGCAAATCTTCTCTTATTAATATGTTATGCAAGAGAAACGAACTTGCGCGTGTCTCTTCAAATCCCGGTAAAACCATTAATATCAATCATTATTTAGTAAATGATGCCTGGTTTTTGGTTGATTTGCCTGGATACGGGTATGCCAAACGAGCCAAAACATTGCGTGAGCAGTGGAGTAAGAGTATGGTTGCGTATTTTACCGAGAGAGAAAATTTACAAGTTGTTTTTGTGCTTATAGATTCACGAATACCCCCTCAGCAGATCGATCTAGAATTTTTAGATATGCTGGGGCATTATCAGATTCCGTTTAGTATTATTTTTACCAAGGCCGATAAGAATAAACAATCTGAAACGACAAAAAATGTTCAGTTGTTTAAAAACCGCATGCTGGAAAACTGGGAAGAATTGCCGCCTACCATTATTACGTCTTCAGTAAAAAAAACCGGTCGTGAGGATTTGCTCAATTTTATTGAGGAGAATAATCACCGTTTTAACAAAGAGTTTCATTAAACAAACAAACTGGCCGCAATTCCATCAGCGAAAAAGCGGGCATGCTTAGCAAGCTTATAATGTGTTCCTGTATCTATTAAGTTTCTAACTTTTATCTGGTTTTCAAGTGGTATTTTTATTTTTTGCAGCTGTTGCTTGTAATCGGTCTCTAATATATTCTTATCGCAACCCCACATGGTGCGCAGGCTTGTCATTATGTATTCGTTGAATCTATTTTCAGGGCTTAAAACTTCTGTTTCAAAAGCAGTATTCCCTGTTTCAAGTTTTTCAATGTAATGATGATTGTTGTTTACGTTCCAGCAACGTGTTTCTATATCGAATGAATGAGCAGAAGGTCCGATACCTAAATAAGGATGCTGTTTCCAGTATGATGAATTATGTATGGCATATTTTTTATTTCTTGCGAAATTCGATATTTCATATTGCTGATATCCTGCCTCCTCAAGTTTATCAATTAGCATATTAAATTGTAGCTGAGAAATTTCGTCATCCGGCTCATTAGTTGCGTCCTTGGCTATCAGATTGCCTAATTGCGTTTTTTCTTCTACCGTAAGGCAGTACGCAGAAATATGGTCTACATTTAGCTGCAGTGCCTTTAATATATTCTGTTCCCATTTACCGTTGTTGGAAACAGGTATGCCATATATCAAATCAATGGTGATATTCTGAAATCCTGCATCTTGTGCGCGCTTCACTGCAGCAATAGATTGCGAAGCCTTATGTGCGCGATTCATCCACTTTAGTTCGTCATCAAAAAAACTTTGAATACCAATACTTAATCGATTTATTGGGGTTGAAGCAAGCATTGAAACATACCTGTCATGCAAATCATCAGGATTGGACTCTAATGTTATTTCAGCATCACCAGCAACTTTAAACTGTTTATAAATGGCATCAAATAAAATATTCAATTCAGTTTGATCGAGTGTAGATGGCGTACCGCCTCCAAAATAAATACTGTTAATGGTTTGATTGTGTAAATAATCTTTCCTGATTTTAATTTCACTGGCCATTGCCCGTATCATCTTATCCTTATATTTTGTATTGGTGCTAAAATGAAAATTGCAATACACGCATGCCTGTTTACAAAAAGGTATATGTATGTATAAGCCGGCCATGATAATAATTTGATTTAAATGCGGTTAATTTGAACAGGTGCAAAGGTATCTGAAATTAGCGGTAATGATTATGTGCTATTGCTTTAATGCAAAAGCAGGTAATCCAATTGTTGTAAAAATTGTATGTAAAACACCGGAGGCTACTGAGCTGAAAAAGCAGATAAAGGAAATTTCCGTGTTGTCTGATTCTTCAGCGCTTCAAAAGCATTTACAGCAAACACTTATTGTCGCAAATTCTTTCTCTTATTTACTGGCTGATATTCAACTTCTCTCAGAAATTGGAGATACCCTGAATTTTGAACTTTTTACAGGTCCCGAATGCAAGTGGGTTGAACTCAAAAGTGCTAACATTGATGAAGAGTTAATCGGTGCAGCCGGTTTCAGAGAGTCTGCATTTGAAGGGAAGCAATTTAACCCTCAGGTATATACCAATAAGGTAGGGCGCATGCTGTCTTATTTAGAAAATAATGGTTATCCATTCGCAATGATTTCCTTAGACAGTGCAGTGTTAGATACCACAGGCGGATTAAGTGCCATCCTAAAATTAGAAAAGGGGTTATATACTGTTTTTGATTCTGTGAACATAGCAGGCGATGCACAAATTCAAAGAAATTTTCTTCAAAAGTATCTTGGCATTAAGCCAGGTGCTGTTTATCAGGAAGCCTTGCTAAGAAATGCGGATAGCAGACTAAGTCAGTTGCTATTTCTAAAGCTTGGCAAACCAAGTGGAGTTTATTTTTATGGGAATAAATCCAAACCTTTACTCTATCTTCAGAACAGAAAAGCCAGTAGTGCAGATGGTATTATTGGTTTTGCACCGAATAGCGCACTTAATAATAAACTTCTGCTGACAGGTGAGGCCAATCTGCGGCTTCAGAATTTATTCCAGCGAGGAATTTCGTTCGATTTAAATTACAGGAGTTTTCTGGTAAGCTCCCAAGATTTGCGCATCAAAGCAGTTCTGCCATACATTTTGAATACCAGCCTTGCGTTTGATTATGAACTAAACCTGCTTAAACTCGATTCTACCTTCTTTGATGTTAAAAATGAAATTGGTCTTCAATATAGATTTATTGGTGCCGATTATTTTAAGTTTTTCTATTCTGTGCAAAATACATCACTTATCAAAGTTGATACACTACAAATTATCAGAACAAAGAGTCTTCCTACATCTTCCGATATCTTGAACCAACAATACGGTGTAGGTGTTAAGCTCAACAGATATGATTATTTTTTTAACCCTAGAAAAGGTTACTCAATAGAAGGTACGTTTGCTGTTGGGATAAAGAAAATAATAAGAAACCCTACCATTGATGAACTCCGCTTCGCTGATGGGAGAGGAGGACAGCGCTCCATTTATGATACCATAAATTTGCAGCAGGTTCAATATCAAATGAAGGCGCAGGCCGATTGGTTTATTCCACTGGGAAGATATTTTACCCTAAGGAATCAGTTATCAGGAGGCCACAATGTATCTGAAAATCTATTCTTTAACGAGTTATTCAGAATTGGTGGAATAAGAACATTAAGAGGTTTTGATGAGCAATCTATATTTGCCACCAGCTACATCATTGCCAATACTGAGTTAAGATATCTGCTTCAGCAAAACTCTAATGTATTGCTGTTTTGGAACGGAGCATGGTACAGGAATACCGTGAGAATGCCCTCAATAACTGATAAACCGTATGGTTTTGGGGCTGGTCTGAACTTTGAAACAGGAGCAGGAATTTTTGCATTGTATTATGCCGTGGGTAGCGAGCTTGGTCAATCCATTCAGTTTGAAAATGCAAAAATCCATTTTGGTTTTACAGCTTTGTTTTAGTTGAGAAATAACTTTTTTTATATCATCCTAATGCTGATGTGTTTTACAAAGGTAAATGCACAAGATACCGGTACTTTGCCCTTGGGAGATACGTTTACCTTTAATCCTGATACCTCATATGTGTTAGACTCACTAGCAAGCGACAGTGTTTTTTATACAGTTCAAAAAAAGAATGGGAATACGCTTCTAGACAGTATTGCTAATGAATCTAACTTAAGGCGTATTTTTAAGCCATACCTATTCATTCAAAATAAGTATGTAGAAAAGATCAAATTCAAAAGAGATTTACCAAATGCAAAGGAAATAGTTAAGAGGCCAGCCGTTCCTGCCCCATGGAAGTTTTGGGTAGTAATCTTTATTGTACTTTATATCTCCCTCATTCGTATTTTCAACCCTATTAATTTTAAAACTTTTCTTCTTTCAGTATTTAATCTCAAACTTAGTGAGCGCATTTGGGAAGAGCAGCGATCTGCTTTTACGTTTATTTTTCTTCAAATGTTTGCCATCTATATTTTCATAGCCTCACTTTTTATTACCTTCCAGCTTGAGCTAAAGGCAATAGATTTCATAGATAACAGATTATGGCAGTTCGCAGCAATTAGTGGCTTGCTGACACTTATTTATTTTGGCAAGTTTTTAATGCATGCCATTTTGGGTTATCTTCTTAAAATGAATAAACTGGCCATTGGTTTTGTTTCCAATACCATCACAGTAAACAATTTTATAGCGTTGGTAATATTTCCATTGATCATTTTTATGAATTACCATTATGATGAATTATGGAGTGTGGTGCTCACCCAGTCTATTGTTTCCTTATTCTTTATCAGTGTTGGCTACAGGATTATTCGCATCTTTATGCTTAGTGCAAGTTTTTTCAGTTTTCCGGTAATCTATCTAATTCTGTATCTTTGCTCCTTGGAAATTCTACCTTGGCTAATAATTATTAAATATCTAAACGCAGCACCACTTTGAAAAATCAAAAGATCAAAAGCATACTGATATCTCAGCCTAAGCCTGAAAGCGATAAGTCACCGTATTTTGATCTCGCAAAGAAGCATAGCCTGAAATTAGATTTCAGGCCCTTTATCACCATTAGCCCAATTCCATATAAAGAGTTCAAAGCTCAAAAAGTACATATTTTAGAGTACACCGCTATTATTCTCAACTCTCGCAACTCGGTTGATCACTTTTTTAGAATGTGCAACGAACAAAAAATCGAGATGCCACCGGAAACCAAATACTTCTGTGTTAATGATAGCATTGCTAATTATCTGGCAAAGTACATACAGGTGCGTAAACGTAAGGTTTTTACGGGTAAGGCAACTGAGACAGAATTGCTCAATGTAATTAAGAATCATGCAACAGAAAAGTATCTTTTCCCTTGTAGCGATTGGCGTAAAACTGAAATTGAGAAGTTCATGAAAAAGAATAAATTTCAATTCAAAGAAGCTTTTTTCTATCGCATTGTTTCTTCCGACCTTTCTGATTTAAAGGATGTGAATTTTGACGTCATTGCCTTCTTTAGCCCGGCCGATATACGGTCATTGTTTGAGAATTATCCGAAATTTAAACAAAGCAAAACCATGATAGCTGCTTTTGGTGCTACAACTGCAAAAGCCATTACCGAGGCTGGTTTAACAGTTAATATTGCCGCTCCAACCCCACAATATCCAAGCATGGTTATGGCAATTGATAAGTTTATAGAAAAGGCAAACAAAGAAAAAAAGTAACCCTATTGTTTTTTTAATTCCATATAGTAAATTTACACTACCATTGAAATTTTTAGAATACTTGTATTCCTTATATTTCTTTGTATTATTGTCTAAATTTCACATTAAGTTAACACAATGAAAAAAGTTATACTTGCTTTAACACTTGTTTACAGCTCCTTGCTTCTTAAGGCCCAGCAAGACCCTCACTACACGCAATTCTTTCTTAATCGCCTTAACTACAATCCTGCTTATGCAGGAACGGAAGAGAAAATTTGCGCTCTTGGTGTCTTCCGTTCACAGTGGATGGGTTTTGGCGGAAATGAGGCGGGTACTGCCCCTACAACTTTTATGGCAAGCATTAACTCACCACTTGGTAAGCATTTTGGTGTTGGCTTGAATGTAATGAATGACCAGTTAGGTTTTCAAAATAGCATTAATCCCATTTTATCGCTTTCATATCGCAAGGTATTTCAAAACGCCAGCATGATTTCTGTTGGAGTTTCAGGCGGTATCATGCAACAAAACCTTCAAGGGTCAAAATTAAAGCCACTTCAGGATAACGATCCTAAGATTCCTATCACAGATGTAACAGGTATGTCAACAGATTTTAACGCAGGTATTTACTACACCATGCCAAATCTGTGGAGATTTCAGAATTTTTACACCGGCATATCAGCCACACACCTGAATCAAGGCAATGTTCAATATAGTTGGGGCGATAATATGGTAGATAATCAAATGAAATTACACTATTATTTGATGACCGGGGCCCAATATGAAATAACACCCGGCACTTTGGTTGCTGAACCTAACTTGTTTTTTAAATATGATGGAGCCAACTTATCCTTCGATCTTAATGTGATGGCTGAATACAATGGCAAAATCAGAGGAGGTTTAACCTATCGTGCAGGTGATGCTATATCGATCCTAGCTGGCTATAAATTTACCCCCAATATGCAAATTGGGTACTCATATGACCTCACAACAAGCGATATCATTCAATATAGTACCGGTTCACATGAAATATTGTTCAAATATTGTTTCATGCCAAAGTTTAAAGAGAAAATTCCGCCTCAACCCATTCCACGCCTGACTCCCAGATTTTTATGAAAATATTATACTTTCAACATTTGACTGTAAGTTAAATTTTTCAGCTTAAACTTGGAAAATACATTTTAAGTTATAATTTTGCCTTACTTAAACTAAGTATATCGTAAGCAAATGAGAAAACTACGATTCTTATCATATGCCCTAGTGGCATTAACCATAGCAGGTTGTTCTGGAGGAGACAGAGGAGAACTCACCGGAGTTCAGGGCAGGCCTGTGTGGTTTCATCCACAACCATACGGAACAATCTATGTTCCAACAGGATCAATACACATCGGAGCTAATGAACAAGACGTTCCTATGGCACAAATTGCTCCGAACAAACAGGTATCAATTGTAGCTTTCTACATGGATGAGACAGAAATCACAAATAATGAATATCGCCAGTTTGTTGTTACAGTGCTTGACTCTATTGTACGTGAAAAAATGGCTGAAGCCAATGAAGAGAAATTTACCTTAAAAGACGCAGAAGGAAATAGAATAGGCCTAAACTGGGATGCTAAGATCAATGAAGAAGACGCTAAAGCTGCTGAGGAATCTCTTAAAGAGTTAGCTTACAATGAACAAGAAACATATTATAGAACCAAACAACTTGATGTAAGGAAGATAATTTATAAATATGAGGATATTGATTTAAGAACTGCAGCTCGCTTGCACAGAAAGCCAGGTTACAAAACAACCCGTGATAAGTACAAGAAAATGCAGGAGGTTGAAATATATCCTGACACTCTTGTATTTATGCGTGATTATACTTTCTCATACAACGAGCCTATGACATCTGTATATTTCTGGCACCCAAAGTATGACGATTATCCTGTTGTAGGCGTAAACTGGAATCAGGCTAAAGCTTTCTGCCGTTGGAGAACAATTTATCTTAATTCATACTATTCAGACTTGGATGATTATACGGTTACTGATCTTCGCTTACCTACCGAATATGAGTGGGAGTATGCATCAAGGGGTGGAAGGGATCAAAACGTTTATCCATGGGGCGGTCCTTATGTGAAAAATGCGAAAGGATGTTCGCTTGCTAATTTCAAACCTATGCGTGGAGATTATATGCAGGATGGTGGTTTATATCCAATACGAGTTGGTTCATATTTCCCTAATGATTTTGGCTTATATGATATGTCAGGTAACGTTGCAGAATGGACAATTACCGCATACGCTGAGTCAGCTAACTTGTTTTCACATGATCTAAATCCTGATTATCAGTATGATGCAAAGCCAGATGAGCCTGAAACTTTGAAACGTAAGGTTATCAGAGGTGGTTCTTGGAAAGATATAGCCCATTTTATCAATTGTGGTACCCGCACTTACGAGTATCAAGATAGTGCAAATTCCTACACTGGTTTTCGTTGTGTGCAGTCTTATATAGGCCGCTCGAACAGAGATACCAAATAATATTCAATTCTAATTCTCAATCTTAAAACCTCAATTTTAAATTAATTCAAACATTATGTCAGGATCAAACAGTTTTTTCGAAAGTATGGCCTTCAAAAAAATCATGGCCAAAGTTTACGGATTTGGAGCAGCTATCGTAATTGTAGGTGCGTTATTTAAGATTATGCACTGGCCAGGTGCTAATCCAATGTTAATTGTGGGATTAGGAACAGAAGCTATGATTTTCTTCATCTCTGCATTTGAGCCATTACATAAGGAAATTGACTGGTCTATTGTTTATCCTGAACTAGCAGGCATCGAGTCTGATGAAGAAAGGCCAAAAGGCACAGTTTCTCAGCAATTAGATAAAATGTTGGAAGAAGCTAAAGTTGGTCCGGATTTAATTAAAAGTTTAGGCACTGGCATTAAGTCATTAAGTGATAATGTTAGTAATCTTAAAGATTTATCATCCGCTGCTGCTGCAACCGATGAGTATACCAAAAACGTAACGCAGGCAACCCAATCGGTTTCCGGGTTAAGTAGTTCATATGCCAAAGCTGCTGATGCAATGGGCGGTTTGGTATCTGCATCTGAAGGTTCAAGAGAGTATGGAGCTCAAATTGAGAAAATGACTAAGAACCTAGCCTCATTAAACTCTGTTTATGAACTTGAGATTGCCGAATCTAACAATCATTTAAAATCAATTAACGATTTTGTAGGTAACTTATCCAAGGTGGCCAGCAGTCTTGCTGAAACCCAAGGACAAGCTGAGCAATTCAAAAATGAAATTGGTAAATTATCGAATAATCTGAGTGCATTGAACAGTGTGTATGGCAACATGCTTGCTGCTATGAATGTGAATGCAAGAAGTTAATTCAATTATTAACCATCATATAAAGAAGGAATAAGAAAATGGCAGGAGGTAATATATCACCCAGGCAGAAAATGATTAACATGATGTATCTCGTGTTAACAGCCCTGCTTGCACTAAACGTATCCGCGGAGATTTTGAAGGCTTTTCACCTTGTTGAGGTGAGTTTGGAGAAATCTTCAGTTAATGTTGATACCAAAAATACCCAAGTAATGAAGGGTATTGATAAGTATCATAAAGATTTTCCAGATGATCCCAATGGCACCATGGTATTTAACAATGCCTCAAAGGCCAGGCAAATTGCTGGTGATTTAATTAAGTTCATCGAAGATTTAAAAACAGAGATTGTTGCCGGTGCAGAAGGGCGCAAGGAAGACAGCAACGGTGACGGCAAAACCGAAGATGAAGAAATACAGAAAGCCGATGATACTGAGAAACACGCTAATTTAATGATCAATAATAAGAAGGGCGAAGAACTGAGAGCTAAGATAAACAAAGCCCGTCAGGATCTAATTGCCTTGGTTCCTAAGGAAAAGCAATCCACCATAAAATCCGACCTTTTAACAGATGATTTTAAAGAAGAGGGTGAAGAGAAAAAATGGGAATCTGTGATGTTTGAACATACACCTGCTGCTGCAGTTGTGACCTTGTTAACCAAAATTCAGAATGATACCAGGAATACTGAAGCACAAGTTTTGGACATGTTAAAAGGTATGCTTACTGAAGATATTGTTGTGGTAGAAAATTTTACAGCAAAAGTTATTCCTAACAATGGAACCTTTATTACACAAGGCGGTAAATACTCGGCTGACATCTTCTTAGCAGCATCCACAAGACAAGAGGCGAATATCACGGTTAATGGATCTGCTTTGAAAGTTGAAGGTGGTATAGGTAAATATGAACTTGTTGCATCAGGAGAAGGCGAGAAAAAATATAAAGGAGTAATTACCACAAAAAGATCAAATGGTAAAGTTGAAACTTATGATTTTGAAGGTTCATATTTCGTTTTAAAGCCGCTAGCTGTTATTTCTGCTACTAAGATGAATGTGGTCTATAAAAATTTGCCTAACCCGATTTCCGTATCCGTACCTGGATACTCCTCAAAACAAATTCAGGTTACTTGCAGTGCAGGCGGCAAATTAGCACCAGATCCAAAAGTTGATGGCGGATTTACTTGCACTGTTGATGGTTCACAAAGAGAAATTACTATTTCAGTCTCTGTGAAAGGCCCTGATGGTGTTGTTAAAAAAATGGGGGAACAGAAATATCGGGTAAAAGCTGTTCCAAGTCCGATACCTGCTCTTGGATCTATTGAAGCTAGTGGACCAGTTCCTGTAGGTACAATAAGGGCTCAAAAAGTTGTTTTTGCCAAGTTAAATAATTTTGTTTACGAAGGAATAGGTTATGATGTTACAGGATTTGGTATGCGTTATATTCCTAAGGCCGGAACTTCTAAAATTATGAAGGCTTCTGGCAGAACACTTAGTCCAGAAATGCAAGCTGTTATTCAGAATGCACGTACTGGTGACCAAATTATATTCGCTGAAATTAAAGCTACAGGTCCGAATGGAAATATTACATTACCGCAATTCCTAAATATTGACGTAAGGTAAAACCTATTATGAATAAATTTAAATTTATACTACTATTCAGTATGCTCTGCTTGATTCGTTTTGCTGATGCTCAAGCACCAACCAAAACAAACACCGGTGTGCATAATGTATATGATGATTTCATATACACAAGACAATCGGTTACAGAAAGACAAGTTGTACCTTGGCCATACCTAAGAGAAGCTGATGTGTTTTGGGCAAAAAGAATAGTTAGGGAAATCGATGTAAGAGAGAAGCAAAATCAGGTGATGGCTTGGCCAAAAAACCCAATTTCACTTGTTTTTTATAAAGCGGTTATGGAAGGTCGACTTTTACCATACAAAGACGATTCGCTCTCGTCCTTATACACTCCAGAAGAGATTGTAAATAGAAGTATAGATTCTACCGTGAGTGATGAGATTGATTCATTGACAGGAGAGCCAACCGGAAGGCAAATTAAAACAGCAAATCCATTCGTTCCTGAAGAACGCATAAAGAAGTACAGAATTTATGAAGATTGGATATTTGATAAAAAGGAGTCTAGGATGTATGTTCGGATTTTTGCCATAGCACCTTTATACAAACCAAAGTTTGGTGGTCAAGAGGTTGATGAATATTCAGAACTTTGCGTACTAAGATACCACAAGCGAGATGGCTCTAATGAGAATGATATTAGAGATATTATGATTTCTCAAGAGGTTTTTAACAGGCAAAATGATGCTGCAAGATTAACTTTTGATGATTGGTTCGAACAAAGGCTCTTCAGCAGTTATATTGTAAAAGAAGCAAATCATCATGATTTACCAATAAACCAACAAGAGGAATTTAAAGATAATGGACTTGCAGCTTTACTAGAATCTGAGAGAATTAAGCAAGATTTATTTGAAAAAGAGCATGACCTCTGGGAATATTAAGAGATTTTAAATAACGAAGAATCCCGGCCAAGTGGTCGGGATTTTTTTATTCCTTCTTTTTAGAATCGATAATGATTGTAACAGGCCCATTATTAATTAATTCAATTTGCATTTCGGCCCCGAATATTCCGGTCTTAACAGGTAGTTTGACATAATTTGCTAAACTGCTAACGAAGTATTCATAAAGTGTAACCGCTTTTTCTGGCTTGGCTGATCGGATAAATGAAGGTCTATTCCCTTTCTTAGTTGATGCGAATAAGGTAAATTGACTTATAACCATTAACTCCCCCTGAATATCATTTATTGATAAATTCATTAATCCATGCTGATCGGAAAAGATTCTTAATCCGGCCACTTTCCCAGCCAGCCAGTCGGCATCTGCTTCGCTATCATCTTCTTCAATACCCAGAAGAATGCAAAGGCCTTTGCCAATTTCAGCATAAGCCTCATGCTCAATATGCACTATTGCTTTCGTAACTCTCTGCACTACTAATCTCATATTTATCCGTATAAATCTTCATTTGCAAGGATGCTCAGATAACTTTGATATCGCTCTGTAGTAATTATTCCTTTTTCAACCGCAGCCTGAACGGCACAGCCGGGCTCGTCCTTATGAAGGCAGTTGTTAAACTTACAGCTACCGATGAGAGGTTTCATTTCTTTGAAATAATGAGATAATTCCGCGTCTTCAATGTCAATAATGCCAAATTCCCTGATACCTGGTGTGTCTATAATAAAACCTCCATTGCTTAGCTCCAGCATTTCGGCAAAGGTGGTTGTGTGCTGCCCTTTTAAATGGTAATTTGATAAGGCTCCTGTCTTAAGATTTAGTGTTGAATCCAGTTTGTTTAATAAGGTAGATTTACCTACACCGGAATGGCCCGTTAATAGTGTGGTCTTGTCTTTTAACAAATCTCGGAGTGTTTCCAATCCTTCTCCGGTTGTTGCAGATGTTTTAATGCATGTGTAGCCAACCTTGTTGTTATAAAGTTCAATAGTATCAGTAAGTACAGATTCTAATTCATCAGTACATAAATCACATTTGTTAAATACAATGATGGCAGGAATGTGGTAGGCTTCTGCCGTTAGCAGGAACCTGTCTATAAAACCAAATGAAGTTTGTGGAAAGGCAATTGTGGCAACCAGTATAGCCTGATCGAGATTGCTTGCAATGATATGCGTTTGCTTGGATAGATTACTGGCTTTTCGTATGATATAGTTCTTTCTGGGCTCAATGGCAGTAATTATTCCTGTTTCTTGTCCGGGTTCAATTTCAAAATTCACATAATCGCCTACTGTAATGGGGTTTGTATGCTTTAATCCCTCAAGCCTAAATTTACCCTTTATTCTGCAGGAAACATGTGCTGTCCCATATTTTACCCGATACCAGCTACCTGTTGATTTTGTAACCAATCCTTTCATTGCTTGATAAATAAGATGAGTTCATAACCCAACCAAACAGATAGCAGGCCCATGAGATTGGTTCCTATTATGTACTGAAAGGCGGCTTTAAATGTTTGATTTTTTAAAAGCAGAACGGTTTCAGCACCAAAACCGGAGAATGTAGTAAAACCACCCAAAAATCCAGTAGTAAGGAAAAGCTCAATGGCTGAAGGCCCTCCATATTGGCTAAAATAGCTCCAAATTATACCAATAATGAAGCAACCGCTAACATTTACAAGAAACGTATGCCAGGGGAAAACAGCGGGATCAATTGGTTTTATCCAAAGTCCAATCAGATATCGGCAACATGCACCCAATGCTCCGCCTAATGCAACTATTAAAAGGGGCTTCATGGGTGCTAAGATACACTTAAATATAAATTAGACCTTCATCTAACTGCCCGAAACTTTGATTGATTTTGTTTTTTATGCGGTAGGCAATAAGCCAACATATCAAGGCATCGGCATAATGCCAATTGGGTATTTCAAATGCAGGTAAATTCACATCATACTTATGCTTGAGTATTTCAATAAATTGTGGGGTAAGTGCTTTTTCTTTCTTATTGTATGAATCCTGCAGCTTGAATTCTCTCACAAATCCACCCGGGTAAGCTTCAAGAAATTTTATGCCATTGAGTGAGGGTTCATTTTTTAATTTGATAGCACGGGCTGTAAGTCCGCCCAGAAACATTGGAGACATTGCATTTAAGGCCTTGTCGGCATGGCGATAAAAGTAATCGGTACAACCAGGCAAATTGTGGTAAATTCCGGGTAGCGAGAGCGGTGCATCAATACATACAAGCTCAGGCTTGAGGTTTAACAGCATCAACTGAAGAAACTGATCGGCATCTTGTTTCACACTTGTACCAACCAAATTCAGTTTATCCGGTTGGTGGCCATAACAGATTACCGTTGTTCCTGCTGTTTTGCTTCCATAATCAATTCCTGCCAGCATCTATTTGATTTTATTTCTTTTACAACGCTCACTGCAATATTTAACCTCATTCCAAACCAAAGTCCATTTTTTTCGCCAAGTGAAGGGTCGGGAACATACTTCACATGTTTTTGAGGGTAAATGCTGTTTTTTTACGCCTTTCATCTTTTGCTAATCTTGTTGCCTGAGATGGTTCTTTGTCTGCTGCACTTAAATCTGTTAATCTCTTCGTTTCTTTTGTGCATATGTTTCTGAGATATACCCTGATTCACCCGCTTGCGCCAGAGCCTCCAGCTGGATGGCTTGAGTTGTTGGCGCATTAATCTAATTACTTCAGCCTCCGATAAACCAAACTGCAGTTGTATTGCCTCAAACGAAGTTCTGTCCTCCCAGGCCATCTCAATTACTCTGTCTATTTGTTCGGGTGTAAGCATTTATTATAAACATCTTACATAAATGAATGTTTTAGGTATGATGGATAAACAAAAGGTAGTTGTGTTATGGTTTAAGCGCGACTTGCGTACTACAGATCACAGTCCGGCAGCTATGGCAATAGCTCACGGGTTACCGGTTATTTGTCTCTATGTATATGAACCGGAATTATTGGATCATCCCGATAGTGATATTAGGCATTGGCGCTTTGCACACCAAAGTATTCTGCAGATGAATCAATACTTACACACATTTCATCAACGTGTAATTGAGTGTTATGGCAATATGCTTGCTTTACTAAACCATATACAACTTCATTTTTCTATTGAGGCTATCTACAGCCATGAAGAAATTGGGGTTGGTATAAGCTTTGAAAGAGATAAAGCTGTAGCAAAATGGTGCGATCATCATGGCGTAAAATGGATTGAATCTCCTACCAATGGTATTATTCGAGGTTTAAAAAGCAGAAAGAATTGGCAAAACAAGTGGTATAATACCATGCAGTCTGCGATAGTTAATCCTGATTGGGAGAAAACGAAGCCTGCTCCAATTTCAGAAGTTAATTATACCAGTTTTGATTTACCGCCTGTGTTCAAAGCAGCTGTTTCTAAAAAGGTGCCGCTTTTTCAGCCTGGAGGATATTTGCATGCCCATGAGGTATTACAGTCTTTTTTACAAAATCGCATATGGCAATACAGTTCATCTATTTCAAAACCTCATGAAAGTAGAGAGGGCTGTAGTAGGCTATCAGCGTATTTGGCTTGGGGCAATCTGAGCATAAGGGAGGTTTATCAGGCAGCAGCTTATGCAGCGGAGCAATACCCACCAAAAAGCAGGCAAATACAGTTTTTTATTTCCCGATTGTTCTGGCATTGTCACTTCATACAAAAGTTTGAATCGCTTTGTAGTATGGAGTTTGAAAATGTAAATAAGGGATATGATCTGATAAGAAATGAGCGGAATGAATTTTTTATAGAGGCATGGCGAAATGGCCAAACCGGTTATCCGCTGGTGGATGCCAGTATGGAATGTTTACGCCAAACAGGATATATTAATTTCAGGATGCGGGCTATGCTGGTAAGTTTTCTTACTCATAATTTATGGCAGCACTGGGATACTGGCGTTCATAAGCTTGCTTCGCTATTTTTAGATTATGAGCCTGGTATTCATTACCCGCAATTTCAGATGCAGGCAGGTACCATGGGCGTGCACACCATCAGAACATATAATCCGGTAAAACAGGCTAAAGAAAAGGACCCTTCTGCAATTTTTATTAAGACCTGGCTTCCTCAATTATCTGCTTTACCTATGCCATTTGTGCATGAGCCTTGGGAAATGGGTTTGCAGGAACAGATAAAATATGGTGTTGTGCTTGGGGCTGATTACCCTAAACCTATTATTGATTATAAATCGAGCGCAGCAGAGGCTTCCAGACGTTTATGGGAAATGAAGCGGCAAAGAGCAGTAAAAGACAATCATGCTGATGTGCTGCAGAAGTTAAGTTTGCGTAAAACAGAAGAAGAAAGTACCATCAAGAAGCAAAAAAGTGTAGATTTAAATTTTAAACTCTTTTAGCCATGAAAGCCATTATCGATTTAGGAACAAATACCTTTCATCTTTTAATTGCCAATTTAAAAGGGTCAGAAATTGAGGTTATTGAAAAGATACAGATTCCGGTTAAAATTGGTGAAGGTGGAATTAATAATCAGCAAATAAGTGAAGCGGCATTTAAAAGAGGTATACAAGCATTAGAGGTGTTTAGTGAAGTGCTTAATAAGTATAAGATAACGCAGATAAAGGCATTTGGAACATCAGCCATCCGGGATGCAGAAAATGGCTCAATATTTATTCAGCGTGCAGCTGATTTGGGCATTCCAATCGAAGCCATTTCCGGAAATGAGGAGGCTATGCTTATTTATGAAGGGGTAAAACACTCTTTTGCATTGCCTGAGCAAGCTGTGCTCATTATGGATATTGGTGGCGGTAGTGTAGAGTTCATCATTGCGTTAAAGGATTATATTTTATGGAAAGAGAGTTTTAAACTAGGCGCAGCCCGTCTTATTGAACGCTTTCATTCAAATGATCCTATAACAAGTGATGAGGTAATACAGCTATCAGCTTTTATCGAGGAATCGTTAGCCCCTTTATGGCAAGCATTGCATCAATACCCTGCTGAAATACTGATTGGATCGGCAGGATCTTTTGAAACGCTTGTTGAGGTGCTTGAAAAAGATTTGGGCGAAAAATGTCCTTCGGTATCCATGTATGCGAAGTGTGTTTCTATAGAACAGCTTAAACAGTTCTGTGATTTAATGAAGCGGCACAATACCAGGGAGCGTTTGTTGTTAAAAGGGATGGCTTCTTTCAGGGTGGATATGATAGTGGTTGCTGCCATTTTAATGGAAGTAGTAACCAATAAAGCATCTATCGGGAAAGTCATTTCATCAGCATATGCCTTAAAAGAAGGGATGCTGTTTTCTTTGCGTTAACTCAGTATGATGGTTTTTCCTTCGGTTGCCAATTCTGTATTTTCAAATTCTGATTTTGCTTCATTTAGCAATACACTTAAATCATCATATCTTGATGAGAAGTGCCCAATGAGTAATTGATCTACTGCAGCAGCTGCCCCAATCTTACCCGCTTGTAATGCAGTTGTATGCATGGTTTCTTCTGCTCTGTTAAGTTTTTCATGTAAGAACGTGGCTTCATGATAAAGCAATTTAACCTGCCCTACATGTTTAATTGTATCATGATGGTAGCAGGTATCAGAGCAGTAAGCGTATCGTATGGGTTTACCATTATCAAATGTAAGCTCGTGGTTAGGGATGATTAACTTTCCTTCTAGGCCAATAAAATCTTTTCCTCTTTTCAATTCATGGTAGTACGATACAGGTATCTCATGCCTTTCACAAGCTTCTGCATTCAATTTCCTGGGCCTGTCAATTTCTTCAAATAAAAAGCCTGTGGTAGGAATGCGATGATACAGAGGGAATGAACTTACACGCAGGCGTTCATTTTGAAATACAACTTCCATTACCTGGTTTTGTGTATGGTGGTTGATAATTTCAAAATGCAGTTTGGTATCACTGCTTTTTAAAAATAAGTCCAGTATTTCAAACAAAGAAGCAGGACCAAAGATATGGAGAGGGTTGGTTCTGCCGTTTAGGTTCATCGTGAATATGAGCCCCGGCAAACCTAAAATATGATCACCGTGTATATGGCTAATGAAAATATAGTCAATTTTCGATTTCTTAATTTTGTATTTGCTCATCTGCATCTGCGCACCTTCTCCGCAATCAATAAGCATATGGTGCTCAAGAAAATTGAGGTATTGTGCAGAAGGGAAACGCTCAGGGGTGGGTGTAGCCGAACTGCTTCCGAGAATGGTCAATTCAAAACTCATGCCTTTGATGAGTCATTATCCATGTCAAGATATTGTTTTTCGAGCTGATCCATAAAGACAAAGTCTATGGCTTCCATATCTGTTGGTATAAAGGTGATATCAGCCTTGTTAAATAAACGGGTAAAATGATCATCGGCATGAGTTAGGATAAGCATCCCATTGGTATTTCTTAAATCCAGCGCTAGTTGAATCAATTCGCGGGTTCCTTCTGCATTGCACTCTTTAACACCTTCAATGTTTACAATTACATATTTACTGTTGCTGGCTACCTCATGCAATACTTTTTCACGAAGCTTATGACAGGTATGCTGATTCATTAAGGTAAGGTCTGTTTTAATCAGCGAATAATGCTCATTTTTCTCAATTGTATAATTCATAGGGTAAATTTAAGTCAGCATTTATATTTTTACAATCTTTTTTAAATAAAATGAGCAGTAAAATAGTTTTTATTACAGGTGCTTCATCAGGTTTAGGAGAAGCAGCAGCCAAACAATTGGCATCAGAAGGTTATTCATTAATACTGGCCGCCCGCAGAACTGAAAGGCTTCAACAATTAGCCGATGAGCTTTTGCAACGTTATGGTGCACCTAGCTATTGTATGGAGTTGGATGTGCGACACAGAGACAAGGTGCAACAGTTGATAAGCCAATTGCCTGAGAAGTGGAAGAAAATAGACATTTTGATTAATAATGCAGGACTTGCAAGTGGTTTGTCGTCCATAGAAAACGGTGATATAGATGATTGGGATGTGATGATTGATACCAACATAAAGGGTTTGCTTTATGTAACGCGTCAAATCCTGCCGCTGATGATTGAAAATGGAGGAGGTCATATCATCAATATCAGCTCAATTGCAGGCAAAGAAGTGTATGCTAATGGAAATGTATACTGTGCAACAAAGCATGCTGTTGATGCTTTAAATAAGGCTATGCGCATAGAACTTGTTAAATATCCGATTAAGGTTACTGCCATAAATCCTGGAGCAGTTGAAACAGAATTTAGTATTGTACGCTTTCACGGAGATGAAGAACGCGCTAAAAAGGTGTATGAGGGTTTTGATAACCTTGTTGCAGGTGATATTGCAGAGGCAATTAGTTTTGTTTTATCTAGGCCGGCACATGTAAATATCAATGAACTTACCATTATGCCAACTGCACAGGCAGTAGCGGGAGTGATTCATAGAAAATAACTATCTGGGGGTTGCATTTTCCAGGCTGATTTGTTCGTCACCTTTTTGATAAGGCACGTACGTTACAATTAACTGAAACATTTCATCTGTGGTTCTCATGCTTCCATTTCTTTCCCTAATTTCCTGAGGGGGATGAAATGGGTTGTTGGGATTGGCGGCAGTGTTATCATATACTCCTTCTACAAATATCTTTGTGCCTCTGGGTAAATGAAGCAGTTTTTTGAATTGATAGAAATATTGCCATCTGAAATCCCAATTATGAATACGAATCAGCGGCACGGTATCTCCGCTTGGTTTAATGGCATATGCCAGATAGCTCTTACCAATCAAATGCATATGCGGGACGATGCTGATAAGTGAGATATCTTCCGGCAAAATGGTTTGGATACGAAATGTTTTTACGCTACCTGCCGGAATAATCAATTCAGGTTCAACATGGGCAATACCTAACGTTCCCATTTGAAATTCAGCAACCGGTCGGGAAGGTGGAGTTGCGCTGAAATAAATTTTGTAATAAGAGGAGTCAACTGCATCAATCGGTGAGGGTCCATAATGCATATCGTTCAAATAGAATGCATTTTTTTTCTTTAATTTATAACCACCAATTTCTTTGGGATAAAAGCTAAACAATGCTCCCGGGAGGTAATTGCTTACACTTGGTGTCATAGGGGCATAGCTGCCATCGTCCTGAACCAGCCCAAGTTGATTATGTATGGTTTGACTGTTAGCCTGATCCTGGTTGATGTAATATGCACCCTCATGAAGGTTTTTCTTCTTGCCCTCATCATATTGTATCAGGTGCGTGTTCACATGGTGAACTAACTTTTTATTACCGGGCACAAATTCTACAGCGCGTACATAGGTGTCTTGAGGTAGTTCAAAAGGAATTTTCATAACCAGAAATAAATCTTTATTATTTCCTTTTATGTTTATTTTAGGAACGCTAACAATCAAATCAGGTTCGCCCAGTTGCACATATTGCTTTACAGATTCAGTGGTGTATGTTTTCAGGCTATCGCCAACAGGCATACCTGAATCAACCCATTTCTCAATCAGTTTTATTTCATCATCGGATAGCACCATTTCATTGGCAAAATGGCTATAGGTTGGATCGGCAGGCCATGGTGGCATTAGTCGTTCCTTTACCATATATTTAATGAGCTTGGCTTTCTTTACAACATCCTCATAAGTTATCAGGCTAAAGGGAGCAGCCTCTTCCGGCATATGGCATTTGCTGCAATATTTATGAATCAAAGGTGCCACATGCTCTGAGAAGGTAATATCCTCCTTCTCACTTTTGTGTGAACCTATATTGCAAGCTGCAACGCAAATCGATAATATGATCAGAATAATTATTCTATAAAACATCCTATTGCTTTTGTTTTTGTAACTCGTATGGGTTTGTTAATAACAAGGGCTGACAATGCATCCTTTAAATCATGTGCTGTTATTACACTTCTTTTTTTACCAAGCTCATACGCCCAGTTATCAATTCTTCCGGTATATCTCAACTGATCGCTATTATCTATAACAAATACCTCAGGTGTAATCTGGGCTTTAAAATACCCTGCTAGTTTCCCTTGTTTGTCCATATATACAGGAAAGGAAATTCGATACTTTTTTTTAAAGGAACGGACTTCTTCGGGTCTAAAATCATTGCCTGGTATGACGCCAATCATTTGCACACCTTTGCTGTGATATGCTTTGTTTAGATTGTTTAAGGTAAGCGAGTAGCTTTGGCACAGCGGGCATTCAGGTGAAAGAAAAATAAAAACAGTTGCTTTGTTTTTTTCTGATGGTTTCAGGATAACAGGCTTACCTTCAACAGTAGTTAGGGCATCTTTGGGGAAGATTCCGTTAAGCATAAAGCCAGTAAGTAGTATGAGCAGTGTTTTCATACCATGCAAATATGATAAAACTATTTTGTATCTCTGTGTGTCTTTACCTGTAAAATAAATTAAATGTAATGATGGTCTTAAGGAATCAAATACTGCTATTGTTTGTTACGTTCATGTGGCAGTTCTCTTGTTCGCAACCATCTAATCCTAGCCACACAAAAACTATTCAAATGACAAACGCTGATGTAAATCAACAAATAGATACCGCTGTATTTGGTGGCGGTTGCTTCTGGTGTGTGGAAGCAGTTTATCTTCAACTAGAGGGAGTGGTAAAAGTTGAATCGGGTTATAGTGGCGGGGATGTTAAAAATCCTACCTATCGCGAAGTGTGTTATGGCAAAACAGGTCATGCCGAAGTGGTACGCATCTTCTATCATCCGCATGAAATAAGTTATAAAGATTTATTACAGGCATTTTTTCTGAGTCATGATCCAACAACCTTGAACAGGCAGGGAAATGATATTGGTACACAATATCGATCTGTTATTTATTATTCCAATAAGCAGCAATTAGATGAAGCGGTTGCTGTAATTAACCAATTAAACCTGTCAGGAGCTTATAGCAGTAAAATTGTTACCGAGGTTTCACCGCTGGCTGAATTTTATGTTGCAGAAGATTACCATCAGAATTATTATAACCTGAACAAAGAGGAACCTTACTGCCAGTTTGTAATTAGGCCCAAACTTGAAAAATTTGAGAAAGTTTTTAAGAGTAAGTTAAAGAAGAAGGCAGATAAGTAACGCTTAAAAAACTTTACTCGCTATTGCCTTGGTTGTTTCACTTAAGCCCATTGTGTAATAGTGCAGAACGGGTACTCCCATTTTTTTAAGCTCAATGGATTGTTGAATGGCCCATTCTATGCCAACTTGCTTTACAGCTTTATCGTCTTTGCATTTTTCTACCGCATCTACTAAGGATTCGGGTAAATCAATATGAAATATTTTAGGCAGGGCTGTTAATTGTTTTCTTGTAGTGAGCGGTTTAATGCCCGGTATAATGGGAATATTAATTCCCATCTCGCGACATTTAGTTACAAAATCAGCATATTTCTGATTGTTAAAAAACATTTGGGTTACGATGTAGTTTGCACCGGCATCAACCTTTGATTTTAGCCACTTTAAATCGCTCATCATATTAGGTGCTTCAAAATGTTTCTCCGGATAACCCGATACACCGATGCAGAAATTTGTTGGAGTTGCATTTTCCAGTTCTTCATCCAGATAACGGCCACTATTCATGCTGGTAACTTGTTCCAGCAGTTCAAGGGAGTTTTTATTACCATCAGGTTCAGGAACAAAACTTGGTTCATTTTTAATGCCATCACCACGCAAAGCCAACACGTTTTGTATTCCCAAAAAATTAAGGTCTATCAATGCATTTTCTGTTTCCTCTTTGTTAAAGCCACCGCAAATCAGATGAGGTACGGCTTCTACCTTGTATCGGTTCATGATTGCCGCACAAATTGCAACCGTGCCCGGGCGTTTACGTGTATATACTTTATCAAAGCCGCCATCTTTTCTTTTGCGTAAAATATATTCTTCCCTGTGATAGGTTACATCAATAAATGCAGGCTTAAACTCCATCAAAGGGTCAATACCATCATACAATGATTTGATGTCTTTACCTTTTAACGGAGGTAAGATTTCAATAGAGAATAGCGTTTCGTTTTTATGCTGGTTTAAAATTTCCGTTAACTTCATACTGTTGGCAAAAGTAATGAACTAAGTGGGTTCAGAAAATGAATTGGTTTAAAATAAAAATGAGCATCCAATAAAGGGAATAAACATATCGGTTTTAGAGCTCTTGGTTTTATAACTGATTCTATTATTGGCATCAAATGCTACCGACTCAGGGTCTATGTATGTAGCGTTGCCCCCATATTGATAATTCAGTTTAAGTTCAAATCTAAAGTGATGCCCATTGGAGAATCCTAAACCTCCGCCAAACCCATAATATCCTACTGTAGAAGCCTCCAAAGTTCTGGAGGCATTGTCGGTTGTGATGTTTCCCTGGACATTTGGTCTGGGAGTTTTGGTTATGGTTACATTATTAGAGCCACTAAAAAATCTAAAACCTGCACTGTATTCAATAAAAGGATAGAATTTGTAGCTCAAGAATTCACACCTCCCGGACAGCCCTATGCCAAGTGCTCCGGAAGATACCCTTGACTCAATATCATTCACATAGAAGTCTTCTGTCTGGCTGTAATTCTCAGTTTTTGCGCCAAACCAAATGTGTTGAACTTCCAATCCCAGCAGAAAGGGCCTCACATACTCACCAACCAATAAACTATGAAAAGGATTGTATGCCAGTTTAGCCGATATACCATAGCCCCAGTTATTGCTAATATCCTTGAATTCCCCATGAGGCAGGCCTAAAATACCACCAAAGTTAAAAATTACATTATTTTTAAGCGGTTCAGGACTTGAAGTTTCGGTATTAGAAATGGGAGAGGCTACAGCAGCAGGTGTGTTATTTGCCGGTTCAGTATTGGCTGGAGCAGTTGGGGTGCGATAGCTGCGACTTGGAGCAGGTGAAGTTGTTGTTTCAGTAGTTGTTTTTTTTGCTCCCGGATTTGTAGGTGCAGGTTTTATTCTTGGGTTTTGTGCATATAAACTTATTGTGCTGAAAATAAGTAAACTAAGGGGGATTATTCTCATTTGTATTATGATTGACGGTCGAATTTAAATAAAAATCGTGCCATTATCATTAATGTTTAATCGAAGTCTTACAAAGGATATGATGCCATTTTGACAAGAAGCGCGTAAATGGCTTTATTTATGCCTATAAAAAGCACTATCGCTATTCATAATATTGTATTATTTTTACAGCCCTTAAGTCGGAATTATTAAATGATTGGAACAGTATTTAAAGCACTCACAAAGGTATTTGGAAGCAAGTCTGAGAGAGACCTGAAAGAAATAACCCCTTTTGTATCAGAAATTAATCAGGCATACGAGAAACTTCGTACGCTTTCGCATGATGAGTTACGCGGCAAGACCCTGGCTTTCAAAAAGCAAATCAATGAATATCTATCTGATATTGATGCTGAGATTAATACACTAAAAGCAAAATCTGAGGACGCTGAACTGGACCTTATTGAGAAAGAAGTTGTATTTAAGGATATAGATACGCTGAAGAAACAACGAGATGAGTCTCTTGAAAAAGTATTGATGGACATTTTGCCTGAGGCATTTGCTGTGGTTAAAGAAACAGCAAGGAGGCTAGCGGAGGATAAAGAATTGGAAGTAAGTGCTACTGAGTTTGACCGGGAGTTGAGCACCAAAACAAGACCTAAGAAACCTGTAACTATCAAAGGTGACAAGGCCATTTGGAGCAATAGTTGGGAGGCAGCAGGAAACATTATTACCTGGAATATGGTTCACTATGACGTGCAACTCATTGGTGGTATTGTTTTACATCAGGGAAAGATATCAGAGATGGCAACCGGTGAGGGAAAAACACTTGTATCTACATTGCCTGCATATTTAAATGCGCTAGCCGGACAAGGTGTACATCTGGTAACCGTTAATGATTATCTGGCACGAAGAGACTGTGAATGGAATGGTCCCTTATTTGAATTTCATGGTTTGCGGGTTGATTGTATAGATTATCATCAGCCGAACTCAGAAGAGCGCAGAAAAGCCTACATGGCAGATATTGTTTACGGCACCAACAATGAATTTGGTTTTGATTACCTGCGTGATAATATGAGTCGTGATACATCAGAACTTGTTCAGCGCAAACACCACTTTGCCATGGTTGATGAGGTTGACTCTGTTTTAATTGATGATGCCCGAACACCACTGATTATTTCCGGACCTGTACCCAAAGGTGATGATCAGCAATTTTATGCGCTTAAGCCGAGAATAGAGAAATTGGTGCAGGCCCAAAAAACCTATTTGAATACTGCATTGGCTGATTCTAAGAAATTAATTGCATCTGGAAACGAAAAGGATGGTGGATTTAAGTTGCTTCAAGCCTATAGAGGTCTGCCAAAGAACAGCGCCTTGATTAAGTTTCTGGGAGAGCAGGGTATGAGAGGGGTTTTAAATAAAACAGAAAATTTTTACATGCAGGATCAATCAAAGGAAATGCACAAGGTTGATGCTGATTTATATTTTGTGATTGATGAAAAGCACAACAGTGTTGAACTAACGGATAAAGGAGTTGAGTTGATTACTGCCAACGGAGAGGATCAGCATTTCTTTATTATACCAGATGTGGGAAGTGAAATAGCAGAAATCGAAAAATCAAATCTTACTGATGAAGAAAAGATTAAACGAAAGGATCAACTCATGCTTGATTTCTCTGTTAAATCTGAGCGTATACATGCCGTAAACCAATTGCTAAAGGCATATTGTGTTTATGATCGTGATGTGGAATACATTATAGTTGATGGCAAGGTTAAAATTGTAGATGAGCAAACCGGTCGTGTACTTGAGGGGAGGCGTTACAGTGATGGATTGCATCAGGCTATTGAAGCGAAAGAGAATGTAAAAGTGGAGTCGGCTACACAAACCTATGCCACCATCACCTTGCAAAATTATTTCCGCATGTATCATAAGCTGGCTGGTATGACCGGAACAGCTGAAACGGAAGCAGGTGAGTTCTGGGAAATATATAAACTGGATGTAGTTGTTATTCCAACAAACAGAGCCATTTCACGTAAGGATGAAAATGATGTGATTTACAAAACCAAGCGTGAAAAGTACAATGCCGTTATTGATGAAATTATAAAACTGATTGAGCAGGGCAGACCAGTGCTGGTGGGAACAACTTCTGTAGAGGTTTCTGAGTTATTAAGCCGTATGCTTACCCTTAGAAAAATTAAACACAATGTTTTAAATGCTAAGCAACATCAGCGCGAAGCAGATATTGTAGCTGAAGCAGGTCAAAAAAGTGCAGTAACTATTGCAACCAATATGGCGGGTCGTGGTACGGATATAAAATTGGGTGCAGGAGTAAAAGAAGTTGGAGGCCTTGCCATTATTGGTACAGAGCGCCATGAATCACGGAGGGTTGACCGTCAGTTGCGTGGCCGAGCCGGCAGGCAGGGAGATCCGGGTTCGTCCAGATTTTATGTATCGTTGGAAGATGATCTGATGAGGCTTTTCGGAAGCGAGCGCATTTCGTCCATCATGGATAGGCTAGGCATGAAAGAAGGAGAAAACATTGAACATTCTCTGATTACAAAAAATATTGAACGTGCGCAGCGAAAAGTAGAACAAAATAATTTTGGTATACGTAAACGCTTGTTGGAGTATGATGATGTGATGAACTCTCAGCGTGAAGTAATATATACCAAAAGAAGAAACGCACTCTATGGAGATAAACTTGGTCTTGATTTAATCAATATGCTGGCTGATTTAACACATGAGCTGGTAGAGGAGTATCAGGATCAGAAGAATTATCATGAATTTAAATTTGAATGCCTTCGTTTATTTGCCTATGAGCCTAAAATTGATGAAGGACAATTTTTAAACGGCAAAACAGAACAGATTGCCGACACGCTGTTTGCTGAATTATTGGTTCATTATAACCATAAAAAGGAAAGCATTGCAAAAGATGCGTTTCCTGTGGTAAATGATTTGTTCAATAGCAGAGGTAGTCAGATTGAAAATATAGCTGTGCCTTTTACAGATGGTATCAGGGGTATGCAGATACCGGTAAATCTTAAGCGTGCTTATGAAAGCAATGGCAAGGATTTATTTAAAACCTTTGAGAAGTTTGCTACTCTTTGGATAATTGATGATGAGTGGAAGGAAAATCTCAGAGAAATGGATGAATTGAAGCAGTCGGCACAAAATGCAGTGTTTGAGCAAAAGGACCCATTACTGATTTATAAACTCGAGTCATTCAATTTATTCAAAGCTATGCTGAGTAGAATAAATCGTGATGTTTTATCCATGCTTTTTAAAGCCTATATACCAGTAGAACGTGCGGAGAATTTGCAAGAAGCTCAGGTGCAGCAACGCAGGCAGGAAAGGCTTCAAACAAGCAGAACCGATGAAATTGCTGAGGCGCAAAGGGCTGCAGCACTTGCTGCATCAGGGCAGGCTAATGAAGCAGCCAGGCAACAACAAATAAAGGGAGTAGTTAAAATAGGAAGAAATGATCCTTGTCCATGTGGAAGCGGTAAGAAATATAAAGCTTGCCATGGTAAAGAGGAAGCATGATGATAAGTTAATTTTATGGAAACGACAGAAATATCAACTTTGGCCGCGCATATAGAACACACTATGCTAAGGCCTGATTGTAATCAGCAGGATATTATTAGCCTTTGTGAGCAGGCAATTGAACTTCAGTTTTATGCAGTATGCGTGCCACCATATTATGTTCAACTTGCTAAAAAAACAATTAAAAAGGCTCCGGTTAAAATTGTTACCGTGGTAGGTTTTCCGCTGGGTTACTCAACAGTGGCATCAAAGGTTGAGGAAACAAAAAAGGCTATTATTTCCGGTGCAGATGAAATTGATATGGTAATGAATATTGCTGCATTTAAAGCAGGTGATTATGCAGCTGTTCAAAACGATATTCAAGCTGTAATTACTGCTTGCCATTTACAGAATAAGCAATGCAAAGTAATTATTGAAACTGCTTACCTGAGTGATGAGGAAATTGAAAAGGCATGCAGGATTTGTGCCGATTGCGAATCTGATTTCGTGAAAACTTCCACAGGCTATGCCCCAGCAGGTGCCACCATTGAAGCGGTTGAACTAATGCGAAAAGTGTTGCCTGCTAAAATTAAAATTAAGGCTTCCGGTGGCATAAAAGATAAATTGTTTGCTGAGCAATTAATTAAGGCAGGAGCAACGAGACTTGGTACTTCATCTGGTTTAGAATTGGTAGCTTCCGCATCATAACGTATGCCAAACAATACATTATATTCAGGAACAAGGACTATGGCAGGTATTTTACTTTTGCTGATATGCAGCAAGGGCTATAGCCAAACTGTTGCAACTGCAATAAGTGATCCTCAGGTTGATTCTTTAATTCAAAAAAATATTGAAGAAAATAAACTGGCAGAAGGTATTCCTGGTTTTCGTATTCAAATTTACTCAGATGCCGATAGAAAAGGTGCAACAGATGCACGTAGCAAATTTTTGCAATTATATCCTGAGGCTGATGCTTATCTGATTTATCAGCAGCCCAATTTTAGGGTGCGAGTTGGTGATTTCAGAAACCGTATGGAAGCTCATGCGCTTTATAAAAAGATGCTGGAGGAGTTCCCGGAGGTTATTATTGTGCCTGATAAAATCAATTTACCAAAGCTATAAATCAACTCATACTTACTTCGCTATTAGATTATGAAATTAGTTACCTATTTACAACAGAATAAAGCCCGCTTGGGTATTTATCATAACGGCATGATTGCAGATATGCAAGCGGTCGATAGCAATTTACCTAATAATATGCGCGACTTCCTTTTTGCAGGCGAATCAGCCATGCAGAAAGCTTTGCAGATTGATGCGGATATAAAATTAGGGAAACTTACACCTAATTTAATTTCGGAAGACGATTCAGAATTAAAGGCCCCTGTTCCATATCCAACTTCATGCAGAGATGGGTATGCTTTTCGTCAACACGTTGCTGCTGCGCGCAGAAACAGAGGTGTGCCCATGATACCTGAATTTGATCAATACCCGATTTTTTATTTTACCAATCATAATGCCATTCAGGGTCCCGGAGATATTTATTGCATGCCTGATCATTTCAATAAATTAGATTTTGAACTGGAAGCTGCTATCGTGGTTGGTAAGAAAGGAAGAAATATTAAAGCTGCTGAAGCTGACGCTTACATTGCCGGCTTTATGATTATGAATGATATGAGTGCAAGAACACTTCAAATGGAAGAAATGCTACTCAACCTTGGTCCGGCTAAAGGGAAAGATTTCTCTACCGTTATTGGTCCTTACTTTGTAACTCCTGATGAACTGGAAGCATATAAAATACCTGCCAAATCAGGTCATGTAGGAAACAACTATAATTTGAACATGAAATGTTGGGTAAATGGCAAATTGGTTAGTGAGGGTAATGTAGGTGATATGGATTGGACATATGCCGAAATACTCGAACGTTGTGCCTATGGAGTTGATATTTTGCCGGGTGACGTAATTGGATCGGGTACTGTTGGAACAGGTTGTTTCCTTGAACTTAATGGCACCGGTTTACTGCATGATAAAAACTATAAACCACAATGGCTGCAGGAAGGCGATGTGGTTGAAATGGAAATTACAGGTCTCGGTCGTTTAACCAACACCATAAGAAAAGTTGATACCGATTTTAGCATTCTTGCACTGAAAAAGCATGCTCAGACTTAGCGCATAGGAGTATGCGATTACTCCGTTTCGTAAATAATTAAACCGGTACGCAACTTGGGTTCTATCCAGGTTGATTTAGGAGGCATAATCAGGTTATTTTCTGCAACACTCTTTACCTCTTCAATAGTTGTATGGTAAAGTGTTATTGCTAAATCAAATTCTTTTTTGTCTATTGTTTCTTGTAAAGTGAGAATTCCCTTACTGCCATCAATGAATGATAACCTCCTGTCTGTTTTGCTATCTTTTATATGAAAAATTCTTTTGAGAATAAACTCTTCCACAATACTTACGTCAAGGTTTTCTAGTATGCCTTCCAGCTCATTCGCAAACGGTTGTTTTAGTTGAAGCAAATATGCTGTGTGATTAAAATAGATGCCAAATTCTTTTGGTTTGAGCGGCTGAACGGGTAGGTGTCCGCTTGGAATGATGTCGAAGTATCTGGCAATTGCCTGCATGAATTGCGGTTGGTTTACCAGTTCGTCTTTAATGAGTCGGTGATATTCAAGAATATGAAGTTTGCTAAATGGAATCAGGCAAACCGGAAAAAAATTGAAGTTTTCTTTCCCGTCAAACAAGGGATTAGTATTTCTTTGATAATCACAATGTGCTGCAGCCCCGGCACTGCGGTGATGCCCATCTGCAATGAATAATGAGGGGATATTTTCAAATTCACCTTTAATCAATTCAATATCTTGCTCACTATTTACCACCCATAGATTGTGTTTTAACTGATCGCTGCTAATAAAATTGTATTCGGGTATATGATGCTCGATATAATGACTAATTAGGCCTTCAATCTTTGTTGTGTCGGGGTAAGTTAATAAAACAGGATTACCCATTTGCCTAAACCATCTGATATGATCGGCAAGTTCGTTTTGTTTTTCGGTTAATGTATTTTCATGCTTAAGAATCCTATTATTATTATAATCGTCAACACTTGCAGCTGCTATAATTCCGGTATAAGCATTGCTTCCCTTTATTACACGATAAATGTAGTACGAATCCTTTTCATCCTTAATAAACCAGCCTTGCTCTTTAAACTTATTAAAGTATTCAAGCCCAAGTGGAAAGTGTTTATCCGGATTTTTCTTTTCACCCTTAAAGTGCAGGTATGGCTTAACAATATGCAGGTAGCTGTATGGGTTTTCTTCCAGCTCTGCAAAGGATTTATCTCTGCTGGAGGAATCGTAGCTGGGTGCAGAAATAAAAGCTACCTTATCTTTGGTTGGACGTAAGGCTTTAAATGGTTTTATAACTGCCATGTATGTATCGGGTATGAAATTATTGTGGGTTATTTCTTGAAATGCTCAATCACCTTTTCTGCCAATTCAATGCCAATGCGATTTTGAGCTTCCTGGGTGCTACCTCCAATATGCGGACTTAAACTTACGTGTGGGTGTTTTAATATTTCCATATTAACAGGAGGTTCTTTTTCAAATACATCTAAGCCTGCAAAAGCTACATGGCCGCTGTTCAAGTTGGTCATTAAATCTATTTCACTGATTACACCACCTCGTGAGCAATTAATTAAACCAACCCCTTTTTTCATCTTGCTCATTTTAGCTGAATCTATTATTGCTTTGTCGCCTTCGTTAAATGGTATATGGAATGTAATAAAATCAGCATGGGCAATAACCGATTCTTCACTCACCGTATTAATTGTGAGTTTTATTCTTGAATTTTGACCCAGTGCAGGCAGTTCCAGGCTTAAATCTACATTATTTACATACGGGTCAAATACCAGCACTTTCATGCCTAAGCCTACGGCAATTTTGGCTACTTCCTGACCAATGCGGCCAAACCCGTAAACACCCATTGTTTTGCCTTTAAGTTCAATACCGTTAGATGCCGTTTTTTTAAGGTTTGTAAACTCGGTGTCACCTTTGTCAGGCATTACACGATTGGTTACCTGAAGAAATCTGGTGCCTGTGAAAATATGAGCAAATACAAGCTCTGCAACCGAGATGGAAGAGGATGCAGGGGTATTAATTACTGCTATGCCTTTATTTTTTGCATATGCTACATCAATATTATCCATACCAACACCACCGCGACCAATAAGCTTAAGCCCTGGGCAGGCATCTATTAAATCTTTCCTTACCTTGGTTGCACTTCGTACAATAATGGCATCATACGCCTGCAACTTTTGAGTTAACTCTTCTTGAGGAATCTTATTGGTATCTACCGTGAATCCTGATGCTTCCAGCATTTTTTTTCCGGTGGCATCCATGCCATCATTAGCAAGTATTTTGGTCATAGGGTTTAGTTGATAAGTTGATTCGTTTTTACTAGTACAGAAGTTGGAATCTTATTTTCGAAACAACTTCTATAATAAATTATTTATTGAGTATTTTTCTTTTTGTTTTCTTGAAATGTAATCTATCCAATATGAATTCGCACAAATAAGTTAATTTGTTATTGAGTTGATCAAGCTTCATCTGGTTAATATATCCGCTATCAAACATATGCGTTTTCTTAGTTCAAGGTATTCCTTATTCAACCTACCAACGCACAACAACTCAACCCATTTTCGCCTTTTCAAATTCCTGCATTGCATTTACGAGTACCTGCACGCTTTCTAACTCCAGGGCATTGTATAAACTCGCTCTTAATCCACCAACAGAACGATGACCTTTTAATCCGCTTAGATTTCTGCTTTCGCAGAATTTAAGGAATTCAGCTTCGTGTTCTTTATTGGTCAGCACAAAATTTACATTCATGCGGCTTCTGTCCTCTTTGGCAACCGTACCGGTAAATAAGCCATTCCGATCTATTTCGTTATAAAGCAAATCTGCTTTAGCCTTATTGCGTTCGCCCATTGCTTTAAGCCCGATTGATTTTATCCAACGCAGGGTATGCATGCAAACAAAGATGGCAAATACACTTGGTGTATTGTACATACTTCCATTTTCAACATGCACCTTATAATCAAGCATGGTTGGAATGGTACGTTTGGTTCTTTTTTCAAGAAAAGATTTTTTTATGATAACCAATGTTGTTCCTGCTGGCCCCATGTTTTTCTGTGCTCCGGCATAAATTAAATCAAATGCAGTAGCATCAAAAGGTCTGCTGAAAATATCAGAACTCATATCGCAAACAAGCGGAACACTATTTGTTTCAGGGAAGTTGAACATTTCGGTACCATAAATGGTGTTATTACTTGTGCAGTGAAAATATTTTACATCTGCAGGAACAGCATAATTTTTAGGGATATAGCTGAAGTTTTTATCCTCACTGCTTGCCAGTACGTTTACATTACCAAATAGTTTTGCTTCTTTAATGGCGCGGCTTGCCCAAACACCCGTATTGGTATAGGCTGCTATTTCTCCTTCACCTAACCAATTCATCGGTATCATATCGAACTGAAGGCTTGCACCTCCCTGCAGAAAAATAACAGCATAATCATCACCCAATTGCAGAATATCTTTAACCAATTGTGTAGCCTCTTCCACTACAGCCTCATATTCTTTGCTGCGATGTGAAACCTCGATAAGCGATAAACCGGTATCTGCAAAGTTTCTAAGTGCTTCAATGGAGGCATCAATAGCAGACTGCGGTAAAATAGCCGGGCCTGCAGAGAAGTTATGAATTTTATTCATTTTATGCTATTTAATAAAGCTATGCGAAATAAGGTTTATTCAGTTAAATTCGCCAATAAATTAGTGTTATTTTTTCTCAATTAAATATACAATTACTGGAATTTATATGTATAAACGAGCTATGCATTTACACAGGTTCATTATCTTAATGATTGTTTTGTTCTCAGCTCATTCGGCAATGGCGCAACGAAAGTTGAAACAACTTGATGAGCAGAAGAAAGAAGATGCTGATAAAAAGTATGAAAAGCCAATAAACTTTTGGGATCAGATAAGTTTTGGTGGTAATATTGGCGGTGGTTTTGGACAGGGTGCATCTAGTTTCCTGCTACAACCTCAGGCATTATATCGCGTAAATGAGAACATGGGTGTGGGTCTGGGGTTTACCTATTTTTATTGGAGCAGAGAAATACAATATTCTGGTGGAACTAAAATAACCTATTCAGATAACTCCTATGGGCCTAATCTTTTTGTGCGCCATCGTTTATTGAGTGAAATTTTTGGCTATGCAGAATATAATGCCATGAATTTTACAGCCTTTAACGAATTTGGTAAATCTAAGCGTATTTGGAACAATGCCTTGTTTCTAGGTCCTAGTTATGTTCAGGAGGTTGGTCGTGGTGGTGCCTATATCCTTGTTTTATACGATGTGCTATGGCGCCAGGATAATTTATCTCAGCCGGGCAGTTTTACCAGAAATTTTAGGGTTTCTCCTTGGGATTTTCGAATTGGCTTTTTCTTTTAAATAAGCCAAAATACCTGTTTAATAAAGAATAGGAATAAAGAGGGCTTGAAAAAAATGGTAAATAACATTCCATACACAGCTCCAAAAAAATGGGCCTCATGATTTACATTGTCTGTAGCTTTTTGATTCATATACCAAGAATAAATCATATATACAATTCCCCAAACTATTGCAGGAAGTCCAATTAATCCATAGAGATAAATTTTCTGGTATGGCCTGAATAGAATAAACACAAATACAATTGCTGACACGGCACCCGAGGCCCCCAGTGATCTGTAGTTGCTGCTGTTAAGGTATTTTTGATAAGTTGAAACGTTTGCTGCTCCTATTGAAGAAATATAAAGTAACAAATACATAAATATGCTCTTGGGATGACCAAATGCCATTGAATAGTATTGCTCTACAGCATTGCCAAAAGAGTATAATACAAACATGTTTACAGCCAGGTGTATGAAATCTGCATGAAGCAAGCCGCAGGTGAAAAAGCGGTACCATTGTTTATATTTATGCACAACATAAGGCTCAAAAATGAGTTGATTGGTTAGTACTTGGTTGTAAAACCCTAAAATGCTAACTATGCAGGTAATGATTACAATATAAAAAGTCATACGCGGCAAATATAGCCTTTATGAAAAGAGTTGGCATTTTATCTGATACGCATGGCTACCTGCATCCTTATTTATTCACTTTTTTCAAGGAGTGTGATGAGTTGTGGCATGCCGGAGATTGGGGTAATATGGAAACGATTGAAAAGCTTGAAGCTTTTAAGTCGGTGAGGGGCGTTTGGGGGAATATTGATGATCGATCAGTTAGGATGTATTACCCTGAAGTAAATCGATTTGAAGTTGAAGGGTTGGAGGTATGTATGCTGCATATTGGTGGCTATCCGGGCAGTTACAGCCGCATTTTTAAGCAGCAGTTGCAGCTCAGGGTGCCCGATATTATGGTGTGCGGGCATTCGCATATTTTAAAGGTGATGAAGGACCCGAAAAATGGTTTAATGCATTTTAATCCCGGGGCAGCAGGAAACAAGGGTTTTCATCAGGTATGCACTGCGATTCGGTTAAGGATTGATAATAAAAAGATGTTTGACATGGAGGTGTGGGAGCACCAAAGAAATAAGGATGCAACCCTTTAGGCTTGCTAAGGAACTATGCAATTGATATGTGTAATTAGGCAGAGGGATTTCTTTTTAGAGGTCTACCCTTAAATGTGCCTCAATTGTGCATCAAAAAATAAAATTACCAGGCAAACAGGAAGCCAAAGAGGAGTAGTGCCTGTTGCAGAATTGTTATCTTATCAGGGTTTTAGTGTTTACAATCAGGTTTTTACAGGTTGTTTACATATAAATTGTATTGGTTAATTGACTACAAACAGAAATTTATTATTTTGCCAATCAAATTAGCCTTGTAACGGGTTACTTAAAAAGAATAATTAATTGTTTATATGAAAAAAATAATTGTTAGCATGATGGTCGCAGCAGTTTCTTTAGGAGCTTCTGCCCAGGTTGTTAAAATGTGCGGAACCGATGAACATCTGAGAGACCAAATACAGGTTAGTCCTCAGCTGATGGAAACGAAAATGCAGTTTGAAGCCAACCTGAAAAATTTCATGAAAACCTACAATCCTCAGGAATTCAGAAATAGTATGTCGGCTTATGGGAAAAGTGCTCAGCCCAAGTACATCATACCGGTGGTAGTGCACATATTTCATAACAATGGCTCTGAAAATATTTCAGATGCGCAAATTCAAAGTGAAATTGACTTTATGAACAAGTCTTTCAGGAAAAAGAATAGCGATATTGGTAGGGTGCGTTCTTATTTCAAAGATATCGCTGAAGATGCCAATATTGAGTTTCGTTTGGCCAAAAAAGATCCAAATGGTAACTGCACAAATGGCATCGTTCGCGTTTTTACTCCGCTCACAGATAGGGGAAACGATAATCTTAAAAAACTGAGCTCATGGGATACCAAGAGATATTTTAATATTTGGGTGGTTAGAACCATTAGCCGCGGCCCCGGTATTGCTTTGGCAGGATATGCACAGTTCCCATTCTTTGCAGGTGGCACATCTTCTTCCATCACTGATGGAATTATGGTTATACATAATGAGTTTGGCAATATCGGAACATCGTTACCGGGTCAGACGCCTAACGTAACTACTTCTACGCATGAGGCAGGGCACTGGCTTGGACTATACCATCCTTTTCAGGGTGACAGTTGTGATAATGAAGGA
Organism: Sphingobacteriales bacterium; assembly: GCA_021299635.1. Taxonomy (GTDB): domain Bacteria; phylum Bacteroidota; class Bacteroidia; order UKL13-3; family UKL13-3; genus JAJTFA01. The sequence goes on along the minus strand of JAJTFA010000005.1, from coordinate 78,443 downwards.
GACGGAATACAAGAAACGCCTACTACTTATAAATGGCAGGAAGGTTTAAGGCCATGCTGCCCTGCTGTAAATTGTAAGCAAAGTCCATGCACCACTGTTAGTAACCAGGAAGTGGTTAGAACCCCTAATACCTGCGGTTCAGATAATCCTGATTTGCCTGACCAAATTGAAAACTTTATGGATTATTATACGGGTGATAGCGCGAGCAATATGTTTACTACCCAGCAAGTGGCAAGAATGCATTTCTGTTTAGATAATTACAGAAAAGAATTGTGGCAGCCTGAAAATTTAGTAAGAACCGGTGTTGATGTTACAAGTGCACCTTCCTGTTCTCCGGTTCCTGCTTTTAGCAGTACTACCGGTAACTTTGCTGTTTGCACAGGTGTTGATTTTACCTTTAGAGATAACTCTTACAATGGTACAATAACAGCACGCGAGTGGAACTTTGGCGAAGGAGCAACTCCTGCAACGGATGTTACCACCACTCCAACTGTTAGGTGGAGCACACCGGGTTGGAAGAATATTACACTTAAAGTAACCAATGCCGTAGGTTCAACAACAAAGGTTTTTGAGAAAGCAATATTTGTTGAAGATCCCAATAATATTCCAAATAATGGCAGTGTTTCCTATGCTGACTGGGATTATATCAATGATTTTATTGGTAAAGGATGGTACTTTGAAAATGAAACCCCAAATGCCCGCTGGCTCAGAACAACCAATGCGGTATACTCCGGAGGTTACAGCATGGTTTTAGAGAGGTCTTCTCTCAGTTTTGGGTCTGCCTATTCTCTTATTTCTCCAACGTTTAACTTGAGTGGAGGGAACCAGCCTTATCTTCAGTTTTTCTATTCATTTGCATCAAGCTATATCTCTGCTGCAAACACCAATGATTCCAGAGATGGTTTGGCAATTTATGTATCTACTGATTGTGGTAAAACGTGGTTAAGAAGGCTTAACGTTGAAGGCTCAGCAACAGCAACAACACCCAATGCATTAAACACCAATTTGGCTCCGCTTCAGAATGTTGGATATTATATCCCTACCAATCAGACTCAATGGAAAAAACTCGAAATTAAGGGACCAGAGGTTGGAACAGGCGCACAATTAAATAATGTTAGATTTAAAATAACATTTACCTACCAGGGTGGCCATAATTTGTATCTGGATAATTTACAAGTTGGTTTGAATACCAGTGTTAAGGAAACGCTAAAGCCTTCCGATATAAAATTTGAAGTATTTCCAAATCCATTTAATCAAACAGCTAACATATCTTATGAAATGCAAGGTAAAGGTGCCGTTAAAATTGATTTAATGGATATTGCAGGTAAGCACATTGCTACGCTAAGTAATGAATTGAAAGAATCAGGAATGCACAAATTAACTATTGACAGGAATACGCTCAATCTTAAAAATGGCATGTATTTTCTTCAGGTTAAAGTGGGCGATTCAGGATTCACGCACAAAATTGTTCTTCAATAGAGGAGGAGTTTAGTTTTCAATCCTTCTCTCTTAATTCTATAAACAAAAAAGCTGCTTTCCAGAGCAGCTTTTTTATTTAGACTGATTATCTGCCAGTCAATATCGTAAATTAGAGGTATACAATTTCAAAAAAAATAGGAAAAGCTTTGGTAAGCATTGCATTTACACCGCAGTATTTCTCTTTGGATAGCTGCACTGCCTTTTCCATTTTTTCGCGGTATCTGATATTTTGATTGGCCAATTTTATCTTATAGAGGAGTGTGCAAGAAATGTAAACGCTCGGATGACCATCAGATAAAACTGCCTGGGTTTCTATGCTCAATTCATCAAAGGGCACATGCATTTTGTTAAGTAAGAAAACAATATCCATACCTGTGCAACCTGCCAAAGCAGAGAGCAAAAGGGGTTTTGGGCTTGGCCCCGAGTTTAAACCACCACTTGCAGGAATCGTATCAAGTCTAATGGTATGTCCGTTAATATTCGTATCGAATGCCATACCTCCTTTAAAAACAGTCTCTGTGCGGTGTAATGTACTCATGTTAGCTTTTTGTTTGAATTAAACGTTGCAAGTTAACCCATGAGCCGCCATTATAAATCTCAACACCTTTGGAAGAAAGTATTGCAGCAGCCTGGCTGCTGCGCATGCCACTTGCACAACATACAATAACAGGCTTGCCGGAACTAATAAATTCGCCTGCTTTGCCAACAATTTGATTCAACGGAATATTTTTGGAACCCGGAATATGCCCTCCATTGAATTCATTTTCCGTTCTTACATCAACAATTAGCGCATTTCTGCTGATTGCTTGTAAAAGCATTTGCTCTTTCTTTTCGTTCCCGATTAGTTTTTTTAAAAATGATAACATCTTTTTTTACTTAATAAATGATTGGATAATACCTATTAGCTGAGAGGCCGGTATTACTCCAGACTGCCTCCATAATAATTTGCCTTCTCTGAACAATATCAATGTTGGAACACCTCTAATTTCATAGTGAGCAGCCGCTTGCTGATTGCGGTCTACATCCACTTTTATTATTCTTATTTTCTCTCCCAATTGTCCGGCAACTTCTTTGAGTATGGGTGCCATTGTTTTGCATGGCTGACACCACTCTGCTGCGAAGTCTACCAAAACCGGAGTTTTATCACTGATGATATCCTGGAAAGCTGTCATTTTTCTGTTGACAAATGTTAAAAGCAATACAAATATATTTTATGATATATCTCATAGGTATAAAAATGTAACAGTGGTAAAAACCAAAGAATCTCCACAGAAACTTAGCGCAGTGCTCATATTTCTGAGGCTTAAAAGCGTTGTAGGCTTAAGAAACTCATTTGATGCCAATTGGTATACTAACCAATGTGTGGTCCCAATGCAGGTTAAGTAATGTATTACCCGTGCTGTCTGCTTGCGAGAATGCTATCAGAAACTGCTCCTGCTCGGTAGCCTGATTATTTGCTGCTACTTCAGTGCGCAGTACATCATTATCTTCGTCTGGAGACAGGAATCCCCAGCGGTCAAAATCTTTATTCAGTGCAATAATCCATTTACTTTCACCAGGTATGGTATAAAGACTGTATATGCCTGCTTTAAGCGGTTGCTCATTAAAAACGATATCTTTATTTACTTGAAATGTGGTGGCCTCATTTGCGCCTGCGCGCCAATACTTTCCATAAGGCTGCAATGCACCATTTTTTTCTTCGCCAAAAATAATACGGTTTTTGCGATAAGGTCGGCAATAGCTTATTTCAATTTTCACATCGTTTTGCTCATATACTACCTTATCAGCAGGGCTGTGTTTCCTTGTAGCACTGCGCAGGTAACCAAAGATGCCAGCCAAAGCAATGGCCACAATAATAAAAATGACAATAAACTTTTTTTTCATGACATGGTGTGTTTAATAAGCAAATAATCAGTTGAAAATACATTCAAATATATCGTTTAATTTGATTTAAAGGTGCTGATTTCGCTCATGTTTACCAGGCTTAATATGGGTTACTTTTACCGGAATAAAACCTGATTATGTCCTTATTCCCGAAGGCATTTTTGCTTATTTTATCTGAGGCGGCCGGTATTTTTCTTTTTCTGCTTCGCTTTTTGCGTAAGGGTGCTTGGCCGGCTGGAGAATGGAAGGAGTTGCTAAAGCAATGCTTTAATATTGGCAACAAATCATTGCCACTAGTGGGTACTACTGCTTTTATTATTGGATTGGTGCTTACCATGCAGTCACGGCCAACTTTACAATTGTTTGGAGCTGAATCTTGGTTGCCGGCTATGGTTGGAATTTCCATTGTACGAGAAATTGGCCCAGTGCTTACTGCGCTTATCTGTGCAGGTAAAGTGGGTTCAAGCATGGGTGCTGAGCTGGGTTCCATGAAGGTAACTGAGCAAATTGATGCCATGGAGGTCTCTGCAGTTAATCCCATGCGCTACCTGGTTTCTACCCGTGTATGGGCGTGCACGTTCATGCTGCCTTTGCTGGTAATTTTTGGCGATGCCATTGCACTCACCGGATCATGGATTGCAGTAAACATAAACGGAATAGTAACGTTTGATTTATTTTTTAAAAAGGTCTTTGCCAATGTAGCTTTTGGCGATTTTATACCTTCTATACTTAAATCTTATTTCTTTGGATTTATTATTGGTTTAATTGGTTGCTATAAAGGCTATACTGCCGAGAAAGGAACAGAAGGAGTGGGGCAAGCTGCAAATAGTGCTGTGGTGATTGCTTCATTGCTGGTTTTTGTAATTGATCTTCTGGCTGTACAAATTTCGCAAATATTGGGTTTTATATAAAAGGCCAAGTATGATAAACAATTCTGAAATACTGGTTAAAATGAGTAACGTACATAAATCGTTTGGCAGCAATCAGGTGTTGCAAGAAGTTTCTCTTGAATTGTGTAGAGGCGAAAACCTGGTGGTTATTGGTAAATCCGGTAGCGGCAAATCTGTATTGATTAAATGCCTGGTAAGGCTTATAAATCATGATAGTGGTAGCATTGAAGTGCTCAATCATAACATACAAGCTTTAACAGAAAAGCAACTAGATGCCTTGCGCACCAAAATTGGATTTTTATTTCAGGGTAGTGCCTTGTATGATTCAATGACAGTTGAAGAGAATATGGGTTTTGCCATGCAAAGGTTAAATAAAAAAATACAAGGTGCGGAGTTAAACAAGCTCATTGAAGAGGCTTTGGATAATGTAGGATTAAAATATACAGGAAAGCTCATGCCTTCCGAACTTTCTGGAGGAATGAAAAAGCGGGTGGCACTTGCCCGAACCATTATTATGAAACCGGAAATAATATTGTATGATGAGCCAACCACCGGTTTAGATCCGGTTACATCAAGGGAGATTAGCAGGCTTATTGTAGATTTGCAAGGTCGCTATCAAATGTCAGCTATTATTATTACGCACGATATGTCTTGCGCAAAAATCACAGCCAATCGAATGATGGCACTGATTAATGGGATCAATTACGCAACGGGCAGTTATGATAGCCTGAGCAAGAACCCGGATTTACTCGTACATTCATTTTTTGAATAATTATGGCAGCACCACAAACACGACACTTACTTCTGGGATTATTTATTATCACCGCTATCGTGCTAATGAGCTTGGCACTTTACTTAATTGGCAGCAATCAAAACATTTTTGGCAGCAATTTCAAAGTGGTGGTATTGTTTAATAATGTTAGCGGATTGCACTCAGGCAGCAATGTGCGCTTTGCAGGAACTGATGTGGGAACCGTAAAGTCTGTTGATATCACCAGCGACTCAACAGTTAGTGTACTGCTGCTCATTAAGGATAAATACAGCAGGTTTATACGCAAAGATGCCATTGCAAGTATAGGCACAGATGGGCTCATGGGCAATAAACTGGTGAACCTTATCAATACCGGTCAGGCAGCAGCAAAACTTGAATCCGGTGATACCCTGTTATCGTTAAGGCCGGTTGAAACCGATGAAATGCTGCGCACACTTAACCAAACCAATGAGTATGTATCTATGATAGCGCTAAACCTAAAAAATATTACAGATGAAATTGGCAACAGCAGGGGCACCCTGTGGAAATTACTTACCGATAAAGGTTTATCAGATCAATTGGATGTGGTGATGCGCAACGTGCAGCAGGCAAGCAATGAGGCATTGTATTTGGCAAATAACTTGAATGGCATGGCAGTGAAAGTAAAATCGGGCCAGGGTATGCTAGGGGCTATGGTAAATGATACTTCGTTTTATGCCAACCTGCAGCAAACCATGTTTGATTTGAGGACTACCACAGAAAGTGCCAAACATATAGTAAAAGAGCTGGATGGTATTTTAGGGCAAATAGATGATGGTAAAGGAACATTCTGGACATTGGTAAAGGATACCAACATGCGCGATGATTTAAAATTATCAATTGAGCACATAAAAATAGGGGCTGATAATTTTAATCAGAATATGGAGGCGTTGAAAGCCACCACTTTGTTGAGGGGTTATTTTAAAGACAAGGAAAAGAAAAAGAAATAGCTCAGGCTAATTTTGCAGGCTCATCAGCAGGAGCAAATTTGCTGGGTTTTGCTTTAAACGGCATAATCAACTCCTCAACTTTATCAATAATATAACGGGCCTTAGATACGATTTCTTCGCCCTCTTTGGTAATGCGAATGGGTAAGGATTGCCTATCGAATATTTGTACACCCAACTTTTCTTCCATGGTTTTTACTTGCTGGCTAATCGTGCTTTGCTCGGCATGGCAAAGTTCGGCCGCTTTGGAGAAACTTCCTGTTTCTGCCACTGCTATCACGTATTGAAGTTGACGTAGGGTAACTAACATGTGGGCGTTTGTTTAATTAAAACTAAACAAAAATAACTATAAATGGTTTTCAAGCGCTATAAATATATTTTAAAGCTAATTATACCCTTATAAACGTACATTCTTGCCTTGCTATATTAGCAAACATGTCTTACAGAAAGAAAGGGATAGGTTAAGTTTTACAGGACCTAAATATATATAACAAAGTGCATGAAAATATTTATTAAAAAGTGCAACAATAGCATCAACTCATAGGTAGTTAGCTTGTGCTTTGATAATCTTTTTAAGTACTAATATGTACTTTTATCTAAGAATGGTTACCTGCAAATTGAAACGAAGCGTAACGTAGTTCATGAATATTGCTAAATATGATTTAGCTAATTCACAAGCAAATCACAATTTAGTAAGCTGTTCAAGAATCTACTGTTAAATATTTATTATTAAGGAGAGTAGTTCCTTATTATTACTGCAGCAGCGTAATCAGTGAGTTGGGGAAAATGCCTAAAATAATGCCACCTGCTACGCACACTCCTGCAACCAGCCAAAATGCAGGCGTTGGTTCGGGTATACTTTCATTAGCGGGTTTGGTATACATGGCCAAAATAATTTTGAAGTAATAATACACCCCGATTATAGAGTTGATGATGGCAATAAACGTAAGTGTTACCTGCCCGCTAATAATGGCTTCTGAAAAAATATAGTACTTGCCTAAAAAACCTGCAAAAGGTGGTATGCCTGCAAGCGAGAGCATGCCTATGGTGAGCATGGCTGCCATGAGCGGATGTTTTTTACCAAGTCCATTAAATGCATCTACCTGCTCGCTGCGCATAGATGCAAATACCGGAATGGCGAGTGCAAAAATACCGAGTGTGGCCAACGCGTAAGTGGTACCATAAAAAAACAATGCTGCTGCGTTGCCACCATTAATGCTTAACAGTGTTAGCAGCATATAACCTGCGTGAGAAATACCTGAATAGGCCAGCAGGCGCTTTACGTTTTGCTGACTCAATGCCACTGCATTGCCTAGAATAATAGTAGCTGCTGCAACCAGTGCCAGTATTTGTTGTGCATAGGCAAATGTACCAGTGAAACAAAACAGCATAAGTCTGTAAAACGCGGCAAACACTGCAACTTTTACTAAGGTAGACATTAATGCAGTAACCAAAGCAGGTGCTCCCTCATACACATCGGGGCTCCAGAAATGGAAGGGTACAGCCGCTACCTTAAACAGCATTGCCATTAACATAAGCAGCATGCCTAAATAAAATAATGGGCTAACATTACCCGACATGGCATAATTCGAAATTTGCTGCATGTAAAAGCTACCGCTGGTTCCGTAAATGAGTGCAATGCCAAGCAATAAAAATCCGGAGGCAAATGAGCCCAGTAAGAAGTATTTGAAGCCTGCCTCATTTGAGCGCACATCAAACCTGCGGCTACCGGCCATTATATAGAGTGAAATGGAAACAATTTCAATGCCCAGAAACAACATGGCCATATTGTTAAAACTAAACAATACCAATGCACCACAGAGTATAAATAATAATATGGAGAGATAATCGCTCAGGTGGTGTTGTTCGTTTTTATAATAATCATGCGAGAGGATGAAAATAAAAGCTGCAAGCAAAATGCTGAGGCCACTGAAAGCAACAGAAAAATGGTCAACCTTAACCATGTGGCTCATATTAATACCATACAGTACCACATCACCACTGTGGTTCCAGTCGGCAATATTTGCATAAAATATGGCTGTGAGTCCGGCAAGGATAAACGGTATCATGAGTTTGCGCAGGTTAAACACTTCTGCCATCATGCAAAATAATCCAAGTGCGGTAGTATATATTAGCGTATTCACTTTACTTTCGGTTATTTAATAGTTGCTTTATTGAGTATGATTTCCAATGCAGGTTTAGAAAGGTCAAGAATGGGTTTTGGGTAAATACCTGTTACAATAATGGCGAGTACAATCACACCAAGAACCAACTTTTCATTCCACAACAAATCCTGAAATGCTGAAGTGGCATCGCTTACATTGCCCAGCATGATACGCTGGAACATGCGTAACATGTAAACAGCACCCAAAATAATGGTTAAACCTGCAAACACAGAAAGCCAGGTATTGTATTCATACACCCCGAAAAGAAGCAGAAACTCACCTACAAACCCGTTTGTTAGCGGAAGTGCCACACTGCCAAGCACAATAACCATAAACAAGGTGTTGAACTGTGGCGCTACGTTTCTTATTCCGCCAAGGTTATCAATATTCACTTGTTGTGTGCGGTTAAGTATGATATCGGCACAGAAGAAGAGTCCTACTACATTAATTCCATGCGCCACCATTTGCACAACGCTTCCTTGCAAGCCTTGCATGTTTAGAGCAAAGATGCCTGCGCTAATTAAACCAACGTGTGCTACAGAAGAGTAGGCAAGAAGTTTTTTAAGATCGCTCTGCATGATTGCAATTACTGAGGCATACACAATACCAATTACGCATAAGGTAATTGCCAGCGGTGCCCATTCGTTAACACCGGAAGGCAGGATTGGCAACAACCAGCGTAGAAGCGAGTAGGTTCCCATTTTAAGCATAATGCCGGAAAGCAACATGGTGCCTTGCGTTGGCGATTCTTTGTACGTGTCTGCTTGCCATGTATGAAAAGGCACAATAGGTATTTTGATAGCATATGCCAGGAAAAATAACCAAAACAGCCAGCCCTGTTTGCAGCTGCAAATAGCATTGCTGTAAAAATCACGAATATCAAAACTATGATTAGGGTTATACCAATAGAGCATGATAAAACCAAACAGCATAAGCAAACTACCTGCAAGGGTATAAATAAAGAATTTTAGCGTAACGGGTACACGGTTGGTGCCACCCCATCTGAGTGCAATAAAGTAAATTGGAATAAGTGCAAGTTCCCAAAATATGTAGTAAAGCATGCCATCCATGGCCATAAATACACCAACCAGTGCAAATTGCATAAGGGTAATAAGTGCAAAATACCCTCTGCTATTTTCAATATTGCGGTTAAACGCAGAAAGGATAATGAGAGGGGTGAGAAAATTGGTAAGTGCTACCATGGTTAAGCCTAAACCATCTAATCCCAGATGGAAACTTATTTTAGGATTGCTAATCCATTCCTGAAAAAAGGTAAGCATAGCTGCACCACCCTGATTAAACTCTTGATATGTGAGCCAGGTTAACACTACTTCTATGAGTGATAAGCCGAGTGCCACACGTGCAGCCCATTTGTTGCCGGATAGCAATACCAATAACGAGGCAAGGAGTGGCAGAAAAAGTAATTGTAGTAACATCATCAGATAAACAACCTTATTAGGAGTAAAATAATCATTCCTGAAACCATAGCAAAAATGTAGAAGCCGGTATTACCAGTTTGCAATAACCTAAGTGTTCGTCCGGTTAGGCCAACAAACCAGGCTGTGGCATTTACAAGTAAATCAATGATAAGTTTATCAACCAAAACTAAAAACAGATCTGATAAGACCTGAATGGGCTTAACAAATATTTTATCATATATCTCATCTACATAAAATTTATTGGCTACAGCTTTTTGCAACGCTGGAAGTGCTTTCTCATCATCTGAAGGTAAATATCCTTTTGTTACATACTGATTGCGTGCATAGAATATAGCTGCAATAGCCATTATAACAGCTGTTGCAATTAATGCATACTCTGTAGGATGACTCAGGTGATGTGTAGTTGGAAGTAAATTTTTTGAAGCATCTGTTATGTGTGAAAGGTATGATGCAAAGCGGTGGGGAAAACCAAGCACTTCAGGAAGTCCCATGAAACCGCCAATAATAGAAAGAATGGCCAATATGATTAAAGGAACGGTCATGATAGCCGGACTCTCATGTATATGTTTTTTAGTTTCTTCGGTTCCTCTGAAATTTCCGTTAAAAGTTAAATAAACCAAACGAAACATGTAAAAAGCAGTCATCATGGAGCTGATGGAAAGGATGCCCCACACCAGTGGATTCTGCTCAAATGCTTTGGCAAGAATTTCGTCTTTGGAGAAGAATCCGGCAAAAGGAGGGATGCCAGAAATGGCTAGGGAGCCAATTAAAAATGTGATATATGTTATTTTAATCTTCTTAGCTAAGCCACCCATTTTACGAATATCTTGCTCGCCATGCAAGGCATGTATAACACTACCTGATCCTAGGAATAATAAAGCTTTAAAGAATGCGTGCGTTACTACATGAAACATGCCACTGCTAAAGGCACCCAGGCCAAGTGCTGCAAACATTAAACCCAGTTGAGAAACGGTGGAGTAGGCCAGTACTTTTTTAATATCATTTTGCATTAATCCAATTACTGCTGCAAATACGGAAGTAGCCACACCGGTTATCAACACCACATCAAGTGTATGGGGGGCAAGTGCAAACAATACATTGGACCGCACCACCATATAAATACCCGCGGTAACCATTGTTGCGGCATGAATAAGTGCAGAAACAGGAGTAGGTCCGGCCATGGCATCAGGCAACCAGGTATACAAAGGAATTTGAGCAGATTTGCCCATGGCACCAATAAACAACAGTAAGGTTATGGAAACGATAAGTATATGATTGCTTCCCAATCCGGTTGCAGCAGTTGCTACTCCATCAAAATCCAATGTTCCAAAATGAAAAAGCATAAAGAACATGCCCAATAAAAAACCTAAATCGCCAATGCGGTTCATTACAAATGCTTTCTTAGCAGCATGGTTATAAGCATCATTCTTAAACCAGAAACCAATGAGCAGGTAAGAGCAAAGTCCTACACCTTCCCAGCCTATAAACATCATGAGGTAGTTGCTTCCCATGATGAGCATAAGCATGAAAAATATGAATAGATTAAGGTAGGTGAAGAATCTTGTGAATCCTTCATCATCGTGCATATAACTGATCGAGTAAAGATGTATTAAAAAACCGATACCGGTTACCACAAGCAACATGGTTGTGGTAAGTGAATCTATTTGTAATCCGAATGCAATGGATGTATTGCCAAACGAAATCCAGTTGAATAAATCGATATGAATCGCATCTTTAGCAGCGAGGCCGTTGAAAATAGAAACAGAACAAAGGAAGGAGCCAAGCACTGCGAGTGCTGCCAGCCAGCCGGTTATGCTTTTTGGTAGTTTATTACCCAGTAAACCATTGATTAAAAAACCAACCAAAGGCAACAACGGAACCATAAGTGCCGGTTTGAGTAGAGCTGTATCTTGTAAAATATTTTCTGTCATTACAAATACTTAATTACCATTTCAACTTATTTAATACATTGATATCCGTACTGGCTACATTGCGGTAAATGCTCATTAGCAATGCCAATCCAACGGCTACCTCGGCAGCAGCCACCACCATAATAAAGAATACAAAAACCTGCCCATCGCTGTTGCCATTATAGGCAGAAAATGATACCAGTAAAAGATTAACTGAGTTGAGCATTAGTTCTATGCACATTAGAATTATAATGGCATTTCTGCGCATAAGTACACCCATTACGCCAATGCAAAATAAAAAGGCGCTAAGCAGAAGATACCAGTTTTGCGGAACAGTTTGTATAGTGTTTTCCATTGTTTCTTTATCGAGGTTTTATCTTTTTTCTTTTTTAGCCAGCACCACTGAACCAATCATGGCAGAAAGGAACAGGATGGATGAAACTTCAAAAGGCAAAAGAAAATCGGTGAATAATTTTTGACCCACAATTTCAACAAGGCCAATATTGGATTTGGCAGGAAGATGATAGCCAACAGGTATGCCTGCTTTAAGCGAAGCAATAATAGTAAGGAACAGAACGCCTCCGGCAATAACCGCAGCAAATTTTAGTTTGCTGGTTTTATGCGGTTCGGTTTCTGCATTTAGATTTAGCAGCATTACTACAAACAGAAAAAGCACCATGATTGCACCTGCATACACAATTAAATGCACTATGGCTAGAAACTGCGCATTAAGCATAATATAGTGTCCTGCCACGGTAAAGAAGCATACGATTAAAGACAATACACTGTACATTGGATTTTTTGCAAACAATACACCCAATGCACTTACAATGGTTAATGAAGAAAGTATAAAAAATATTAGTTGGCTCATATGGTTTTGCGCATTATTTTTTGTCTGTCTCTCCGGTCATTTCATATATCTTTTTGCGTTTACCTATATCTACTCTCTCTTCAGGTTTAACGCCTTCAACCAGCATATCTTTACCATATACAAAATTACCACGTGTGTATGCTGATGGTACAATCCTATCGGTTAGGTAAATTGCATCTTTAGGGCAGGCCTCTTCGCAAAGTCCGCAGTAAATGCAACGCAACATGTTTATTTCATATTTTGCAGCATACTTTTCCTCACGATACAAATGCGCTTCACCTTTTTTGCGCTCTGCAGCTTCCATGGTAATGGCTTCTGCAGGACAGGCAACTGCGCACAAGCCGCAGGCTGTGCAGTTTTCTCTGCCCTTATCATCGCGCTTAAGCACATGCATTCCGCGGTAAACCGGAGCTATTTCGCGTTTTACTTCAGGATACCTCACCGTTGCACTTTTTCTGAATAAGTGTTTAATGGTGATGGAAAGCCCCTGTAATATGGCAGGTAAATAAAGCTTTTCAATAAAGGTAAGCTCCCTTTTAACGACTATCTTAGATCTGCTGGTTAATTGCATAAGTTTTATTCAATTATTCCGTCAACAATACCGTAAGCCAATGATTCTTGTGCATCCATCCAGTGATCACGATCCATATCTGCCATTACCTTATCAAATGGTTGTCCGCAATTCTTGGCTAATATTTCACCACCTAGTCTTTTGGTTTTTAAAATTTCGGCAGCTTGAATTTGAATATCGGATGATTGGCCTTGTGCACCACCGCTTGGCTGATGAATCATTACTTTAGCGTGTGGATGTATAAATCTGCGGCCTTTTTTACCTACTGAAAGCAGGATGGAACCCATAGATGCTGCTAAGCCCATGCATATAGTAGATACCGGTGATTTAAGAGAAAGAATGGTGTCATACATAGCGAATCCAGAAGTTACATAACCTCCGGGGCTGTTAATGATCAGGGTAATCTCTTTACCCGGATCCATCATGTCTAAATAAAGCAAGCGGTCTATTACATGCTTAGCAGAATCATCATCTACCTGACCCCACAAGAATACCTTGCGATCGGTAAGGAGTTTGCCATCTATGATATCAGTAATTTTTTTATGATTGTCTTCCATGGTTATTCTTATTTAACAAATGTCATCCAGGCACCTGTGATTAATACATTGATAATTGAAAGTGGAATTAATACTACCCATCCTAAACGCATCAGCTGATCGTAGCGGAAGCGTGGTACGGTCCAGCGAACCCACATAAAAAACAGGATGAAGAAAATAATTTTAGCGAAGAAAACACCTACGCTTACAATGGCTGCAAGGTTTTGTGATAAATCTAAACTGTCAATGCCAGGAAAATGATAACCACCAAAATAAAGCGATGCGATAATTGCAGATGAGATGAACATATTGATGTATTCAGCAAATAAAAATAAGCCTAGCTTCATGGAACTGAACTCGGTATGATATCCGCCAATTAGTTCTGATTCACTTTCAGGTAAGTCAAACGGTGCACGGTTGCACTCGGCAAAAGCGCAGATTAAAAATATCAGAAAACCCAACGGTTGGTAGAAAACATTCCATTGGCCGTGTTGCTGCGCATCAACAATATCACGCAGGTTTAATGAATTATTAAACAACAACAAGGCAATTATGCTCATACCCATCGATAGTTCATAACTAATCATTTGAGAAGAAGCACGTAAGGCTCCTAGCAACGCGAATTTATTATTGGATGCCCAACCGCCAATCATAATGCCATAACCACCAATCGACACCACAGCAAAAATGTATAGTATGCCCACATTAAGATCAGCAACCTGGAGATTGAATTCATGCCCTCCAATATTGAACGATTTGCCCCAAGGAATAACTGCACTGGTCATCAGAGAAGTCATCATAAAAATACAAGGGCCAATGATAAACAGGAATTTATCAGACGCATTGGGAATAATCTCTTCTTTTAAAAACATTTTCACACCATCGGCAATGGGTTGAAGCAAGCCAAACGGACCTGCACGATCAGGACCAATACGATCCTGAAGAAATGCAGCTACTTTTCTTTCGCCATAGGTAGCATATGCGGCAATACCCAGGCTTACCACAAATATGATAACAACAAGTATTGCTTTGTCTAAGAGTAAGGTATAGTCCATTAGTCAGTGATGGCTTTAATATCGTTTAATGTAAATTCTTTTGGTTTAACCAACTTTGCGTATTTATTGGCTGAAATTACTGAATGGCGATTGATTGGAGCAGGGCCTTCAATTACCCAGTCGCTGGTTGATTTTTTATCGAAGCGGCAGGTATTGCAAATAAATTCTTCCACTTCACCCCATTGGTCTTTTCTTCCGGTTACGCGCAGCACGTCATCACCTTTGTACCAAAGTGATACTTTGCCGGAGCACTTATCACAATTGCGGTGTGCATACATCGGTTTCGTGAACCAAACACGGCTCTTAAAACGGAAAGTTTTATCGGTAAGTGCACCAACTGGACATACATCAATCACATTGCCTGAGAAATCATTATCTATTGCTTGTTCCACATAGGTTGAAATCTCGGCATGATCACCTCGGTTTATAACTCCGTGCACACGTCCATCTGTAATTTGCTCAGCAGTTTTAACACAGCGGTAACAAAGTATGCAGCGTGTCATGTGCAATTGAATCTTATTGCCAATATCAATTTTATCAAATGTTCTGCGCTCGAATTCGGTGCGGGTTTTATAATTACCATGCTCATAGCTCAGGTCTTGCAGGTGGCACTCACCTGCCTGATCGCAAACCGGACAATCCAACGGATGGTTTAATAATAAAAACTCAACTACACCGGCACGAGCATCTCTTACTTTTTCAGATGAGGTATTTTTTACCTCCATGCCATCCATTACCCCGGTGCGGCAACTGGCAACGAGTTTAGGCATTGGTCGCGGGTCTTTTTCAGAACCTTTACTTACCTCAACCAAACAGGTGCGGCAATAGCCACCGCTCGTTTTTAGTTTACTGTAATAGCACATGGTAGGAGGGGCCACATCGGGGCCAATCATACGCGCAGCCTGCAAAATGGTTGTGCCATCAGCTACTTCAATTGTTATTCCGTCTATGGTTACTTTAGCCATATATATTTATAAACTGCTATAAGCCGCAGCGGCATCTAGATTATTGCAATGAAAATAATACTTCACATCCGGTATAGATTTTCTGTTGGTGACATAAGCTTCAAATTCTGATTTGAAATGTCGGATTGCACTTGCAACCGGCCAAGCAGCTGCATCACCAAGCGGACAAATGGTGTTGCCTTCAATCTTTCTTTGGATATCCCATAACAAATCTACATCAGCAAGTGTGCCGTGTCCGTCAAGAATCTTATGCAGTATTTTTTCCATCCATCCTGTTCCTTCTCTGCATGGGCTGCATTGGCCGCAACTTTCATGGTGATAGAAGCGGGCAAAGGTGTGAAGATTTTTAACAATACTGGTGCTTTCATCCATTACAATAAAACCACCAGAGCCCAACATGGTACCTGTAGCAAAACCTCCATCTGCAAGGCTTTCATAGGTCATCAGGCGTTTTTCTCCACTGGCTGTTTTTAAGATTAAATCGGCCGGCAAAATTGGAACTGATGATCCGCCTGCCACTACAGCTTTTAGTTTTTTATCATTTAGGATACCACCGCAATATTCGTCAGCGTAAATAAATTCTTCTACGGAAACGCCCAATTCAATTTCGTAAACACCTGGTTTTTTGATGTGGCCTGATGCAGAAATTAACTTGGTGCCTGTAGATTTACCAATACCAATGGCTGCATAGGCATCGCCACCATCGTTCACAATGGGAACCACTGCAGCAATGGTTTCAACATTGTTTACAACCGTTGGGCATTCCCACAATCCTTTAACGGCAGGGAAGGGTGGTTTAATTCGCGGATTGCCGCGTTTGCCTTCAAGCGATTCGAGCAACGCTGTTTCTTCCCCGCATATGTAAGCACCAGCACCACATTGCACATATAAATCTAGATTATAGCCTGTGCCTAAAATATTTTTTCCGAGCCAACCATTTGTATATGCTTCGCTTATGGCTTGCTCAAGAATTTTGATGATATAAAAATATTCTCCTCTAACATAAATATAACCCGTATTGGCTCCAAGTGCATAGCTTGAAGTAATCATACCTTCAACCAGCAGATGTGGAATACGCTCCATGAGATAGCGGTCTTTGAAAGTACCTGGTTCTGATTCATCGGCATTGCAAACCAAATATCGAGGCACTCCTTCAGGCTTAGCCAGAAAACTCCATTTCATTCCGGTAGGGAAACCTGCACCTCCACGACCTCTCAATCCGGATTTTTTTACCTCCTCAACTACCGCCTCAGGAGTCATTGATTTTAAAGCCTTTTCTACACTTTTATAACCACCATTTTTGCGGTATACTTCATAAGAGTGTATGCCTTCAATATGATCGTTTTCTAATAATAATTTTCTGCCCATGCTTTTATGTTTAATCCAGCTTTAGTTTGTCCAAATTTCTTGTTAATCCTTTATTCAAATACAACTTATTTACCACCATTCAAATAAAGAATAATTTCTTTGCTCTGTGTTTAATTCATGCATTATATGTTTCTGAATGTATGTTCATCCAGATAAGAACTATGCTTACCAGCATCCTTCCACTCTTCTAATATTTTATCCACCTTTTCAAGTGTCAGGTTCTCATAAAACGTTTGTCCAATCTGTAACATAGGCGCAGTACCGCAACTTCCCAAACACTCCACTGTTTTTAAGGTAAACTTTCCGTCTGTGGTGGTTTCACCGTCCTTAATACCCAATCTTTTTTCAATATGTTTTACTACATCTTCTGCTCCGCGCAACCAACAGCTGCTTGTGCGGCAAACTTCTATCAGGCATTTACCAACAGGTTTCAGGTTATACATCGAGTAAAAAGATGCCACTTCATAAACTTCAATCGGTTGCAGATTCAAAAGCTCAGCAACTTTATCCATTACTGGGGCACTTAACCAACCATTAAATTCCGCTTGTGCAATATGAAGCGCAGGCAGCAAAGCTGATTTATGCTTGCCTTCCGGATAGCGTTTAACCAAATTTTTTATAAGGGCTTCCGACTCCGGACTAAAGGTTATTTTATTTGAATCACTCATGTATTTTTTTTGATTATGCGTCCAGTTCCCCTGCAATTACATTCATGCTGCTCATTGTTAAGATAGCATCACTAAGCATGCCTCCTTTTATCATTTCAGGGTAGGCTTGATAGTAAATAAAGCATGGTCTGCGGAAATGCAACTTATAAGGAGCACGTCCACCATCACTCAGGAGGTAAAAACCAAGTTCACCATTCCCACCTTCCACAGCATGGTACACTTCTCCTTTAGGCACATCGCTTTCTCCCATTACAATTTTAAAATGCCAGATAAGAGCCTCCATATTATGATATACATCTTCCTTAGGAGGTAAATAGAATTCAGGCACATCGGCATACCAATTACCAGAAGGTAAGTTATCCATTGCCTGTTTTATAATTTTTAAGCTCTCTCTTATTTCCTGCTGGCGCACCATGAAGCGGTCGTAAGTATCGCCATTTACGCCAACCGGTATAGTAAAATCAAAATCATCATAAGAGCTGTAAGGATTTATCACACGCACATCATAATCAACACCGGCCGCTCTTAAATTTGGCCCGGTAAACCCGTAGCTTAGCGCTCTTTCAGCTGTAATTGGCCCGGTATTTATTACGCGGTCAACAAATATTCTGTTTCTTTCCAGCAGGGTACTAAACTCATCAAAGATTTTAGGGAAGTCGCGCAGGAATTCTTTAATTTTTTTGATGGCTTCATCATTAAAGTCTCTTTCCATTCCGCCAATTCTACCAATATTGGTAGTAAGTCGGGCACCGCATACCTGCTCAAAAATGTCATAAATTTTCTCACGCCACTGAAAAACATAGGTAAAACCTGTGAGCGCACCAGTATCTACACCAACTACAGCATTGCAAACCAAATGATCTGCAATACGAGCCAGTTCCATGATAATTACTCGCATATATTGAGCGCGCTTGGGAATATCTACTCCAATGAGTTTCTCCACGGTCATGTGCCAGCCCATGTTATTAATAGGAGAGGAGCAATAGTTTAACCTGTCGGTTAATGTGGTAATCTGGTAATAAGGCCTGCGCTCTGCAATTTTTTCAAAAGCACGGTGAATGTAGCCAACTGTTTGCTCTGCATCTACCACAATTTCACCATCCATTTTAAGGATGTTTTGGAAAATACCATGTGTGGCAGGGTGCGTAGGACCCAAATTGAGCGTTGTATACTCTGGCTCTTCTATTTGTTCTATGCTTTTATCGTCAAATTCGTTCATGAAACTGATGGTTTTTATCTGCCGAAGTATTTGTCATCTTTATCTGTTCTAGATCCGTCTTCCAACGGAAACTCTTTGCGCAGCGGGAAATAATCCATTTCGTCTACGTTTAATATCCGTTGAAGATTAGGATGTCCTATAAACTGAATGCCATAATAATCATATGTTTCTCGCTCCATCCAGTTCGCAGAAGGGAATAAACCTGTAAGTGAAGGCACTTCAGGTTTAGTTATCGGAACAAAACACTTTAAGCGTATTCGGTAGTTATTAGGCATACTTTGCATGTGGTAAATAGCACAGAGCTCTTTGCCGGGTATTTGAGGAAAATGAGTGCCACAGATATCGGTTAAGAAATGTGCATTAATTACCGGATGTTTTTTTAGCCAATCAACAACGGAGGTAATGGATGAAACTTCTACCACCACTGTAAGCATACCATAGGGCTCATCAGTTGATAAGATAGCATCACCAAATTTCTTGTAAAGTTCTTCTGATACGTATGTATTTGTTATTTCTGCCATATTTATTGGATGCCGTATGAACCTAACATTACTTTATATTCATTTGAATTTCTTCTTCTAAGCGATTCATTCTTTACCAGTTCTTGTATTTGCATGAATCCGTCAAGAATTTGTTCTGGTCTTGGTGGGCATCCTGGCACATAAACATCAACAGGAATTACCTTATCGATACCCTGCAGGACCGAGTATGTATCAAAAATACCTCCGCTTGAAGCGCAAGCTCCTACGGAGATAACCCATCGAGGCTCAGCCATTTGCAGGTAAACCTGACGCAGCACCGGCCCCATTTTTTTAGCAATGGTTCCTGCCACAATTAATAAATCGGCTTGGCGGGGAGAGAAACTGATACGCTCTGACCCAAATCGTGCCAAATCATAATTAGAACCCATAGTGGCCATAAACTCAATTCCGCAGCAGGAAGTAGCAAAAGGCAGAGGCCAGATAGAGTTTGCTCTGGCTAAACCAATTGCTTTTTCGAGAGAGGTAGCGAAAAAGCCCGGTCCTTCTAATCCGGCAGGCATTTCTGCTATGGTAATTTCTTTTGACATATGCTCAAATTATCGATATTAATTTTATTCCCATTTAAGGGCACCTTTTTTTATAATGTATACAAATCCAATGAGCAAGGTGCCGATAAAAAGCAGCATCTCAACAAAGCCAACCGCACCTAATGCTTTAAAATTTACTGCCCAAGGATACATGAAAATTACTTCCACATCAAACATTACAAACAGGATGGCAGTTAGAAAATATTTTATAGAAAATGGAAGGCGTGCATTTCCAACACTTTCAATACCGCATTCAAAATTCTCGAGTTTGTCTGATGTTTTGCGCCTGGGGCCAACGTAATGTGTAACCAACATGGTGGTAACCACAAAACCTGCTGCTACCGAAAATTGAATAAGGAGGGCCAAATAATCTATTGTTGACGACATGAATGCTTGTTTTAAAGGCGTGCAAACTTACATAAATAATTGATTTTCTCATATGGATTTACCCACATTGCGAGCAGGTAAAAATCAATTAGGATGAGATGGAATTCCGCACCCTTTCAAAGAACTCCCTTACGGCTATTCTTGGGTCTTTATTTTCTGATTTTATAGTTTTTAAAATTTCAATTGCTCCCAAAACGTGCGTTAGTCTTTCCCCTTCATCTTTGCCTTCAACTTCAATACCTGGTTCCAGCCCTTCAAGCATTTGTTGCTCAGCTTCTTCGCATTGTTCCAAGGTGTAGGTTTCGACCAGCTTTTTTATTACAGGTAATTTCATGTGGAAATTCTATTACAGTATTTTATGAATCAGTGCCTCAACCCCCTCTTCTTTGGCAGTGGTATCAGCTCCTATGAGCGTTCCGTTTTTAAACACAGCAAAGAATGGGAGATTGCTTACTCCAGCCAATTTGCGTGCAGCAGGATTTTCTTCGGCATTTATGTCCAAGAACAGAACGTTTTTAAATTCATCTTTCTCAGCAATTTTTTTAAATTTCGGGGCAAATAGTCGACAGGTTCCGCACCATCCGGCAAAGAATTTAACCACTACCTTTTCGTTTTTCTCCAGTAATTGCTGAAAGTCAGCATCTGTTGCAAGGGTAACCATGTTGTTAGATTTTAATTTCAATAAAGACACAAAAAAACGTGAAATGTTTGCAAATAAAAAGCCCGCTGCACAGGCAGCAGGCTTTTTTTACGGGTTGCCTCGTTTAAGGTTTAAATGGTACTAATGACTGGAAATTAATACCCACTCCGGCAGTAAGCATATTGTACGCTGCAAAGGTATAATCTGCATGCAAGGTTAAAATAGCCAGATTTATTCTGGCACCAAAGGTCGCTCTGAAACCGCTGATAGTACCGGTTATTTTTACAGGATCTTTTTCGGTTAAATTTACTCTTTTCTTTGTCGGAATATTCGGGTCAAAATCGGCTTCACCTGGCATGATGAATGTTGTAAACGGATACTGTCCTTCTACGGTAAGATCAGTTGTGGCCCGCTGATAGCCAAAGCCGGCATAGGGGGTAAAGAATAATAATTTTGCGGATACCAGTAATTGTGCATTCCATGCGGTTGAATGAATGCTAATTTGTTGTGTGGATGTTGGTTTGGTATTATTGTTAACGATATTCCCATTAGGTGAGGTGCTGCCATAAGGTGCATCAGGCTGTAACTCATCCAATCCCAATATTGAATTAAATTGGGTATATCCAAAAAAGCCGGCAATATCCCATATTTTTTGTGCTTTAATAACCGGTATCCATTGCTTGATATCATGCTTAATGCCAAAGCCCCATAAGCCAACCTCAAATGACTCCTGTTTGATTTTAGGAACATAACGAATAATAATTTCTGTATTCTTATAAATACCAAGGGCAATATTGGCAGATGGTGAACCAAAAATATTGATGCCCATGCCTGCAGGCATCCGGAAGCCTGCCAAGGTTGTGTCTTTGCTGAAAGGGTTGGTTCCACCAGGGTTTAGGGAGTCGAATAGTTTCCACGAAGGGTTTGGTAAATTAATATCAAAAATCGGAGCTGCACCCTCATTGTTGGAGCCAAATACTGAGGGGCCAACAGTTGCATTTGCCTGAGGTTTTAAAATAGTTAATCCACTTAAAGGGAAAGTAAGATCGGCAGTAGGCGCAATTGCCAGGTTGGCGCAAACGGTAATATCAAAACCAAGTGTGCCATGGGGGCGGGCAGTATTGTACCAGCCATTGTTCAATGAGGATCCAAAAGACTTTAGTACCGGATTAAAATATCCGTTCAGTAAAATATTGGCATCAGAAACACCACCTTTCAATAGGTTTGATGCATCACCCTGCGCTTTTGTTTGCTGGCTCAAGCAGAACATTAGTAAGGTAAGGGCAAATTTGGATGGTAATATTATTTTCATGGCAATTGTTGTTTAAAGTAATTATTAAATCAAAACTAGTTCTATTTTTTTGTTATCTCTATCGATATTCAGGAATACGGATAAAAGTGCATATGATTTCCATCATACTTTTTCCTTTCAATTATTATTGTGTTCTTCGCATCACCCAATAAAAGATTTATTCATGGCATTCAGAGAATCAGGCTCTAAAATCATTATTAAAAATAAGGAACAGATTGAAGGCATCAGGCTCAGCTCGCAAATTGCAGCAAAAACCCTCATAGCGGTTGCGCCTTTTGTTAAAGCTGGAGTTACTACGGCCTATCTAAATCAGATCTGTGCAACATTTATGCGTGATCATGGAGCCAAGCCCGCAACCTTAGGTTATCATGGTTATCCTAAAGAGAGTTGTATTTCTGTAAATGATGTAATATGCCATGGAATACCAGGGACATATGAATTAAGGGATGGAGATATCGTGAATATAGATGTTACAACCATTCTTAATGGTTTTTATGGTGATACGAGTAAAATGTACGAGGTAGGAGAAGTTTCAATGCATGCAAAAAAGCTAATTCAGATAACACGTGAGTGTCTTCGCATTGGTATCGAACAAAGTATTGCTGGCAATCACTTAGGTAATATTGGTTATTGTATTAATAAACACGCGGTAGCTAATGGTTTCTCAACCGTATATGAATTTTGCGGACATGGCATAGGCCTTAATTTTCATGAGGAACCGGAGGTTTGTCATATTGATGAAAAGGGAACAGGACCCATACTTAAACCCGGTATGATTTTTACTATTGAGCCTATGATTAATGCAGGGAAGGCAAGGGCTAAGATTGATAAAAAAGACGGCTGGACCGCACGGACGATTGATGGTAAATTATCTGCTCAGTTTGAGCATACCATTCTTGTAACGGATGGAGTGGCAGATGTACTAACAGACGTTGACGGATCCTTCTGATATAGAAATTGAGGTATTGCTGCAAATAAATCGCAAGCTATTTACTATAAATACAAGGAAGCAGATTTGAATAGAAAATGAATTCAATTCGGTTTCTATCCGCATCTTTGCCGGAGAAAGGTTTAATTGCTGGCCCTCTGGAAGCTATAGTTATTTTTTGTTTTTGAACGCCTAATTCTCTAGTTAGAATGTCATAAATAGTAAAAGCCTTAAGATATCCTAGTTCATAAACATTGTTAATTTTTTGCTTGGTATAATTAAATGTGTCTGTATGAGCTACTAATATCAATTGTAAATCATTATTTTTTAGCATTACCTCTTTAATTTTATGAAGGCTAATCAATGTTCTGCTATCAGCTTTAATGCTGTTTGGAGTAAATAGAAGCCTGTCATTAACTTCCAAAATAATGTTTGTACAGTTAACCTTGGTGGTAATATCCGTTGGATTTATCCCTTTAAATTCATCAAAAATAGATTGTGCTAAACTTATGAATGATTCCTCTTCCTGTTCTTTTCTGGACTTCATATCCATTAGGCTGGCTTGCCTTTCCTTCAATTGTATTTCTTTTACATTTAATGAATCTTCTTTTTCTTGCAGCCTTAAATTTAATGCTTGTTCTGTTGTGGCATTTTTATGTTCGAGGTATTCTTTCTCGTCAAGTAATTTCCTGATGCGGTTTTCCTGAGCAAGGCTATCGGCCCGCAAGCGTTTAATTTCATCTGTAACCTGCTTATTTACCTTACTGCTCAAGCAACCAGTAAGCAGATTAAGGCTGAACAACATCATAAATAATCTAAGCCGCATAGTTGACAAAAATAGAATTTTTACACCTCGTAGCTAAAAACGTTTTACACAGGCAAGGCATAAAAACTAAAAGCGTAAGTATCGATTATTCAAAACAACGGCTATTTTCGTATCCAAACCTGCTTAAAATATGTCAGAGCAAAAACGAATATATTTGGATAATGCGGCTACAACACCCATAGATCCTGAGGTGATTGAAGCCATGTTGCCATTAATGAAAGAGCATTTCGGCAATCCATCTTCCACTCATGCTCATGGCAGGGTGGTGCGCACACACATAGAGGAATCACGCAAAACAGTTGCAAAATTACTAGGCTGCACCCCGGGTGAAATATTTTTTACTTCAGGTGGTACTGAGGCAGATAATATGGCCATCAGAAAATCTGTTGAATGTTTGGGTGTAAAGCACATTATCACCTCTCCAATTGAGCACCATGCAGTTTTGCATACCATAGAGGAGTTGCACCATTCAGGTAAGGCAGCCATGCATTTGGTTAAACTTACAGATAAAGGCTATGTAGATATGAATGATCTGGAATTGCTTTTGCAGCAAAATCCGCATGCCTTGGTTTCTTTAATGCATGCCAATAATGAAATAGGCAATATGATAGATATTGATGTGGTGGGGGAGTTGTGTAAGAAATATAATGCCATTTTTCATTCTGATACGGTACAAACCATAGGTCATTATACTTTTGATTTAGGTAACCAGCATATTCATTTCCTGGCATGCGCTGCCCATAAATTTAACGGACCCAAAGGGGTTGGGTTTATTTATATTAATGCCGAAACAAAAATTGAATCATTTATAACAGGGGGGGCTCAGGAACGCAATATGCGCGGTGGCACAGAAAACGTAATTGGTATTGTAGGTTTGGCAAAAGCCCTTGAGGTTAGCTACCGCGATTTAGATAAAGACCGCAAACATATAGGTTCCCTAAAGCAATACATGAAAGAGAAGTTGCTAGCCGAAATACCCGGGGTTGCATTTAATGGTGATCCGGATGGCAATGCCTCCTACACCGTTCTTAACACTTCCTTCCCGCCAAGTCCAATTTCTGAAATGATGCTGTTTAAGTTGGATATTGCAGGTATTTCAGCGTCAGGTGGAAGTGCTTGTTCCTCAGGTTCAAATGTGGGTTCCCACGTGCTCAAAGCTATCAGTGCAAATCCGGAAAGAGCTGCCGTGCGATTCTCTTTCGGAAAATTCAATACCAAAGAAGATATTGATTATACCATTAGCCAATTAAAACAAATGCTAAAAATAGACGTAGTCACCTTATAAATAATAACTATGAGAAACCTGTTACTTA
Organism: Sphingobacteriales bacterium; assembly: GCA_021299635.1. GTDB lineage: Bacteria > Bacteroidota > Bacteroidia > UKL13-3 > UKL13-3 > JAJTFA01. The sequence continues at coordinate 53,211 of JAJTFA010000005.1, read as the reverse complement.
TTGTATCCATCTGCTCAATTACTTTTCCTTTCATTGCACGGAGCCAAGATGCACAGAATGCTACAGGATGGAAAAACGAGTTGCAAACGGGTATCAATTTTAACCAATCAAGCTTTAGCAGCAATTGGAAAGCCGGTGGTGTAAATGCCCTTGCTATTAGTGGCTTTATCAATGGTAAGGCCGAGTTGAAACAAGAAACTTACAGCTTCACAAATGATTTACAGTTGTTATATGGCAATGTGCAAAATGAAACCCAGGGACTTCGAAAAACGGCCGACCGTATATTTTTTGATAGCCGATATGGTTATAATTTAAGCAAACATTGGAGCGTATTTGCTTCGGTAAACTTTCAAACCCAGTTTGATGCAGGCTATGAGTATATAAAAGAAAAGGATGCTGCAGGAAACGAAACCGGGGTGGAAATAGCAACCCGAATTTCAGGATTTATGTCGCCCGGATATTTGACCCAGGCATTGGGTATGGAATATAAGCCGGTAGATTATTTCTCTGCCCAGTTTGGTGTGGGTGCCTTGCGTCAGTCTTTTGTGCTCGATCAAACACTGTATGATGTGAAACAAAAAGATGAATTGTATGGCGTGAAGAAGGGAGACAAAATCCGCAACCAAACCGTGTTCCAGTTTGTAGCAAATTTTGATAAAGAAATAATGAAAAATCTGGTTCTTAAAGCCAGGTATATGGGAATTGCGGATTATGAAAAGCTAAACGGACAAGGTATTGTGCATAGGCTCGATGCAAACATTACTGCTAAAGTAAATAAGTACATTAATGTAAATTTAGCAGGTGTATTGTTGTATGACGCTGACCAAGATGCAGATGTTCAATACTCTCAGGTAATGGCTTTGGGTATCTTATACACATTCGGAGGCAGCAAGTAGGCATCAGCCTCTGTTGATATTTAAATTTTCTGCACCCGCATGCATAGCCTAATTTCGCTATGTGAATTACCTTGATGAACTAAATGACCCACAGCGTGATGCGGTTGTTAATACCAATGGTCCTGTTATCATTATTGCAGGTGCAGGCTCCGGTAAAACCCGCGTGCTAACCTACCGCATTGCATACCTGATTAAAAACGGCACAGATCCTTTTAATATTCTTGCACTTACTTTTACCAATAAAGCTGCAAAAGAAATGCGTGAGCGCATTTATCACGTGGCAGGAGCAGAAGCACGCAATTTATGGATGGGCACCTTTCACTCCATATTCGCGCGTATACTAAGGATTGAAGCAGATAAAATAGGTTATCCCATAAACTTTACCATTTACGATACCGATGATGCCAAAAGCCTCATTAAATCAATTGTGAATGAAATGAAGCTGAATGATAAGGTGTATAAACCTGCTCTCATTTCCTCTCGTATTTCTGCTGCTAAAAATGCCATGTTAACTGCTGCAGATTATGCAGCCGACAGTGACAATATCTCCTATGATGAAAGCTCAGGCAGACCAAAATTTGCAGAAATATTTGCAGCTTATGAGGCCCGTTGTTTCAGAGCCGGAGCAATGGATTTTGATGATTTACTCATCAAAACCTATCATCTACTCAACACACATCCGGAGGTTACAAACAAGTATCAGCATATGTTTCGATACATTTTGGTTGATGAGTTTCAGGATACAAACGGAGTGCAGTATGCCATTGTAAAAAAGCTGGCAAACGTACACCAAAATATCACCGTTGTGGGTGATGATGCACAAAGCATTTATGCCTTTAGAGGTGCCACCATTAAAAATATTTTGAATTTCCACAAGGACTTCCCCGATACTCGTGTTTACAGGCTTGAACAAAATTATCGCTCTACCCAAACCATAGTAAATGCAGCTAATTCGGTTATTAAACAAAACAAGGAACAACTTGATAAAAAAGTTTGGACCCAAAATGAAGTTGGCGACAGAATAAAAGTGTTTCGTGCCTTAACCGATAATGAGGAGGGTAAGGTTGTTGCCTCATCCATTTTTCAAGAGAAAATGAACAGTCATTGCTTTAATCATGAATTTGTTATTCTCTATAGAACCAACGCACAAAGTCGTTCAATAGAAGAGGCTTTGCGTAAAATTAATATTCCGTATAAAATTTATGGAGGTCTATCTTTTTATCAGCGCAAGGAGATAAAAGATTTGATAGCTTATTTCAGGGTTACCATTAATCCAACAGACGAAGAAGCACTGAAGAGGATTATCAATTATCCTGCAAGAGGCATTGGTAAAACTACTTTTGATCACCTGGCCGTATTGGCCAATGAACATAACAAGAGTTGGTGGGATATTATGAATGACGCCCACCAATATGGAATAAAGGCGGCTGCCTCGCTGGCAGATTTTGTGATGATGATTAAAAGTTTTCAGGCTATGCTTGATCGCAATGCCTATGATGTAGCCATGCATATCGCCAAACAAAGCACCATTTTAAAAACACTTTATGAAGACAAAACGGTTGAGGGTATTGCACGTTATGAAAACTTGGAAGAACTGCTTAATGGTTTAAAAGAATTCAGTATAGACGAACCTATTGATGATGATGGTGTAGTTAGGGTTAGAACCTTGTCTGAATATATGCAGGATATTGCACTCCTTACCGATGCCGACAGGGAAGATGAAAGTGATTATGATAAGGTAAGTCTGATGACAATTCATGCTTCAAAAGGGCTTGAATTTAAATATGTTTATATTGTTGGCTTAGAGGAGAATTTATTCCCCTCGCAACTGTCGTTAAACAGCAGAAGTGAATTGGAGGAGGAACGTAGGTTGTTTTATGTAGCATTAACCCGAGCCATGAAAAAACTGCACTTGTCTTTTGCAACTTCACGATTTAAATTCGGTACCATGATACATAGTGAACCCAGCAGGTTTCTTCAGGAAATTGATCCACAGTTCCTAATCATGGAAGGAATGTATAATAATAGAGGAAGTGAAAACAGGTCTTTTGGTGCCAGAGGTAATAGTGGTCAAACCAAGATTATATCATCATCCACACCAACTAAATCCAATATCAATTTACCTAAAAATTTCAAGCCAATAAACAAGGCTGCGCCTTCTTCTGTTGATCCTGACTTTGTGGGCGATGATACCTCACTTTTGCAGGCAGGTAATATGGTTACGCATCAGCGTTTTGGTAACGGTACCGTGCTAAGTATTGAAGGAGCGGGCGATAACAGAAAGGCACAAATTGATTTTGGCGAAGCCGGTAAAAAAATGCTGGTTTTAAAATTTGCGAAATTAAAAATCAATTGATCCAGCAGATTAAGCTGCTTATTTTCTATCAAATAACAATTTTATATTTGTCATCTTTTTATTAAAGTATGTTAGATAAATTCATGGATGCCCAACGAAAGGCAGACGAAGTAAAACAAAGACTTGAAACCATAATGGTAGAAGGAGAGGCTTCCAATGGTTTGGTTAAGGTAACAGCCAACGGCAACAGGATAATAAAAGATATTGTGATTGCTGATGCATTAATGACTCCTGAAAGAAAAGAGGAGCTTCAAGATCTAATACTAATTGCTTGTGAAAAGGCACTCCAGCAGGCAGAAAATGTTTCGCAGGCTGAGATGATGAAACTGATGGGAGGGATGAATCTAGGCAATCTTTTTGGTAAGTCTTAGTAAAGAGAAAACCGGACACTAGGCCCGGTTTCTCCTCTTAGCTATGAAACTACCCAGGCTTGCGCCTGAGTATTACATGCAATTTAAATTGCTATTTATCAGTCGTCAAAATGTAAAAGGTTAAAATATCCTTAATTGCTAATTACTTCATTCGTTAGCAGCTTTTTAAATAGAGGCAGTTCCATGATTAGGTCGGTCGCTCCCTGATTATTTTGCACATAGGACTGTGCCAACTTGCCCGCCAATTTTCTTTTAGCTGTATGTGTAGTGAAATCAGCTAGTAAGTTTAGCATACTTGCGTTGTCTGAAACAATAAAACCACCACCAGCGTGCAACAATTCAGTAGCTTCCGGAAATTTGTCATGATTTAACGGGCCATAAATAACCGGCACACCGAAGGTGGCAGGCTCGAGAATATTATGCAGACCTTTGGTGCCAAAGCCTCCGCCAACCAAAGCAATATCAGCACTCTTGTAAGCGGCAGCAAGCATCCCGATATTATCCATGATTAAAACACTTGCCCGTTTGCCGGTATCAAAAGAAGAAAATCTCTGCGTACCCAGGGTCTTGAACGTTTTTTCAATAGATAATAGCCTTGCCTCACTAATCTCATGTGGTGCAATTAGCACTTTCAATTCTCCATTGAGGTTTCTAATAGCGTATGCCAGCATTTCTTCTTCTGCCGCATAGCTGCTTCCGGCTACCAATAAAAGTTTTTGTTCTTTGAATGTTTCAAGTTTATCAATATTAGCTGCTGTAGCCGCTGTTTGCACTACGCGATCAAATCTGGTATCGCCTGCTTTTTTGCAATTGGTGATGCCAATGCTTTGCAATAGATTAACTGAGTTTTCATCTTGTGTAAAAATGAAATGAAACATCTGCAGTATTCGGCTAAAAAAAGTACCATACCACTGAAAGAAGATTTGTTCTTTCCTGAAACGTGCAGATATCAAAACCTGCGGTATCTTCAGTTTATATAATTTACTAATATAGAAATACCAGAATTCATACTTGGTAAAAATTGCCACAACCGGATTGATTGCAGCAATAAATCTTTTGGCATTTAGGGCATTGTCGTTAGGTAGGTAATAAACATAATCTGCATGAGGTGTATTTTTTCTTATTTCATAACCGGATGGAGAAAAAAAGGTAAGCACAATGGCTAGTTCAGGCTTTTGTTTTTTAAATACCTCCATAACTGGTCGTGCTTGCTCAAATTCACCAAGCGATGCGCAATGAAACCAGCATTTATCTCTGAGGTCCTTTATTAATTCTTCCTCTATTTTTTTAAGCAAATGTTTTCTGCCCGTCACATATAATTTTGCCTTTTTATGAAAAGGAGCAATGATTTTGAGTAAGCCAAAATACAAATTGGTAGCAAGGATGTATAGTAAGAAGCCGGGCCCCATCATCTGTAGTAAAATTCCTTTTCCTCTTTTATGTTCAGATACATAGGAATCAGCCATCCAAACTTAAAGCTCCAGAGTAAATCTGTTCTTTGGTCTGTATCTGGCATGCGGGTATCGTAATTATATCCCCTTACACTTTGAGTAAAGGCCTGGGTAAAATCAAAACCGGCATAAAAATTTATAAATCTGTTCTTGCTATGAAAATAATAGCCGATTGTTTGGTGCAGTGCAGGTCCTCTGGTAAGGCGGTCATACCCTTTTTTCATATCCTCGGTTAACGGTGCCACATCATTTCTCTGGCTATAAATAGAGATATGATGCGCAAACATACCTGCACCCAACATTACTATAATTCCGGAATTGAGATTGAAAGGCGTTAGTGGAAATATTTTTCCGAATTTGCCCGAAAAAGCAAAGCCCCTCATGTTTACCGTAATTTCAGCAGGAAAACCACCGGTGTTTGTAATAAAGCCGCTGCTATTGGTTAAGTTAAAGAAGATACTGTTTTCTTTCATGTTTTCACCGAAGTAATAGGTGGCATCAGCAGCATAAACCAAATTTCTTTTGGTTTTCAATAGAAGGCCGCCTCCCGCACCATGAAAAGCACCGAACCTCCGAAGAAGTTCTCCTCCGGGCTCATTATAGGTATAGCTGAATTGGAAATTAAGAATTTTATTGGCGAAAGGTTTGTTCGTGTTTTCAGTGGTTTTTTTTACGGGCTCTGTTTTGCCTGTTTCCTGCGCCATGGCAAAAGGCTTTGCCAGATATAAAATGCTGAAAAATAAAGTAATGATTTGTCTCAGGTACCGCATTTGTTTTCCAAAAATAGCTTATTTATTTAAATGTAAAAGGTAAGTTTATATTTGCCATTCTATTACAATTACAAGTTAGGCATGCAACCCATTCAAATGGTTGATTTAAACAACCAGTATCTTAAAATTAAAAATCAGATTGATGAGGCGGTAATGGAAGTTATTGCTTCTACTAAATTTATAAACGGACCAGCCGTGCAGCAGTTTGCAGGTGCTTTATCCTCTTATCTTAGGGTTAAGCATGTTATTCCTTGTGCAAACGGAACCGATGCCTTGCAAATTGCGATGATGGCATTAAATCTGCAACCGGGAGATGAAGTGATACTTCCTGCATTTACTTATGTGGCAACCGCTGAAGTAATTGCATTACTCAGATTAAAACCGGTTATGGTAGATGTTGATCCTAAAACGTTTTTAATTGATATTTCAAAAATTGAACCTGTCATAACCTCAAAAACCAAAGCCATTGTTCCGGTTCATTTATTTGGCCAGAGTGCCGATATGGAAAGTATTATGCAGATTGCTGCCACGCATTCGCTTTTTGTTATAGAAGATACGGCTCAGGCCATTGGTGCAGATTATACCTTTCATAACGGACAACCGAAAAAGGCCGGAACCATTGGAACCATTGGTGCAACCTCGTTTTTTCCCTCAAAAAATTTGGGATGTATGGGTGACGGTGGCGCTATGTTTACCAATGATGATGAATTGGCCAAAAGGCTAAAGATGATTGCCAACCACGGACAAAGTGTGCAGTATGTGCATGATGATATAGGTGTAAACTCCAGGCTTGATACCATACAGGCAGCAATACTTAATGTTAAGCTTAATTATCTGGATGCTTATGCACAAGCTCGGAATTTGGTTGCAGATTATTATGATAAGGCTTTTGCCAATCATCCAAATTTACTGCCTCCTGTAAGGGTTAAGAACTCAACACATGTATTCCATCAATATACGCTTCAAACTTGTGGAATAGACAGAGACCACATGCGTAAGTGGCTGGCAGAAAAGAATATTCCATCCATGGTTTATTACCCCATACCCTTGCATTGGCAAAAAGCATATGCAAGTGCTGACTTCCCCAAAGGTAGTTTGCCGGTTACAGAGCAGTTGTGTGCATGCGTTATTTCTTTGCCTATTTCCACTGAAATGAGCCCTGATCAACTCGAATATATTGTTCAGCATGTTAAAGACTATTGTAAAGAATTTGCCAAGTAATATTATCTAAATCATGAAAATTGCCGTTGTAGGAACAGGATATGTAGGATTGGTTACCGGTGCCTGTTTATCAGATGTGGGTATTGAAGTAACCTGTATTGATATTGATGCGAAAAAAATTGAAAATCTGAAAAAGGGCGTATTGCCAATTTATGAACCAGGACTCGAAGAGATTGTTGAGCGCAACACGCAAGCCGGTCGTTTACATTTCTCAACGTCTCTAGCTGAAAGTATTAAAGGCTGCGATGTAGCGTTTATAGCTGTTGGTACCCCTCCTGGAGAAGATGGTAGTGCTGATTTAAAGTATGTGTTGGCTGTGGCTTCTCAGATTGGTGAAAATATAGAAGACTATCTGGTCGTGGTTACCAAAAGCACTGTTCCTGTTGGCACAGCCACCAAGGTTAAAAAGGCGGTTCAGAATGCGTTGGACAAGCGCGGTTCACGTGTTTTGTTTGATGTGGCATCTAATCCTGAATTTTTAAAGGAGGGTGCAGCTATTGATGATTTTCAGCGCCCGGACAGGATTGTTATTGGTGTGGAAAGTCAGCGTGCAGAAGATGTGATGCGCAAGTTGTATAAGCCTTTCCTGCTCAATGGCCATCCCATTATTTTTATGGATATCCCATCTGCAGAAATGACCAAGTATGCTGCTAATGCCATGCTGGCTACCAAAATCAGTTTCATGAATGATATTGCAAATCTTTGTGAAATAATGGGTGCTGATGTAAACTTGGTACGAAAAGGTATAGGCAGTGATCCGCGTATTGGCAATAAATTTATTTATCCGGGTATCGGTTATGGCGGTTCTTGTTTTCCTAAAGATGTAAAGGCATTGGTTAAAACTGCACAGGATAATGGTTACAGCATGCGCATCTTACAGGCTGTTGAAGAAGTGAATGCAAGCCAGAAATCTGTGTTGGTTGGTAAAATATTAAAGCATTTTAACAACTCGGTTGAAGGTAAAACTTTTGCCTTGTGGGGGCTGTCTTTTAAGCCTAAAACCGATGATATGCGCGAAGCGCCTTCGTTGGTTATAATTGATATGCTCATACAAGCAGGTGCGAACATTGTAGCGTATGATCCGGTGGCTATGCATGAAGCAAAGAAAATTATTGGAGATCAAATAAATTATGTAGCCAAGCCTGATTCAGCATTGGTTGATGCAGATGCCTTGATTATTGCAACAGAATGGCCTGAGTTTCGCTCTCCGGATTTTAATGTGATGAAGAAACTCATGAAAGGCCATACTATTTTTGACGGACGAAATATTTATGACCCGGCAGAAATGAAAGAATTAGGATTTGAATACTACTGCATCGGAATAAAAACTAAATAACCTATTCATTTATGCCAAGAATATTAATAACAGGTGCAGCAGGATTTTTGGGGTCACATTTGTGCGACCGTTTTATAAAAGAAGGATATGATGTAGTAGGGATGGATAATTTAATCACAGGCGATCTTAAAAACATTGAACACCTGTTTAAGTTAAAGGAGTTTGAATTCTATCATCATGATGTAAGCAAATTTGTTCATGTATCAGGCAGGTTGGATTACATTCTGCACTTCGCATCACCTGCTAGTCCTATTGATTACTTGAAAATACCAATACAAACCCTAAAAGTAGGTTCTTTGGGAACTCATAATTGCCTTGGTCTGGCAAAAGATAAGAAGGCGCGTATCTTGGTGGCTTCAACCTCTGAAGTATATGGAGACCCTATGGTACACCCGCAAAAAGAAGATTACTGGGGTAATGTAAATCCTGTTGGCCCACGCGGGGTGTATGATGAAGCTAAGCGCTTTCAGGAAGCCATTACAATGGCGTATCATACTTATCATGGTTTGGAAACAAGAATCGTGCGTATTTTTAATACGTATGGTCCACGTATGCGACTCAATGACGGAAGGGTATTGCCTGCATTCATAGGTCAGGCATTGCGTGGCGAAGATTTAACTGTTTTTGGAGATGGCTCACAAACACGTTCGTTTTGTTTTGTAGATGATTTGGTTGAAGGCATATACAGATTACTATTAAGTGATTATGCATATCCTGTAAATATTGGTAACCCCGATGAAATTACCATCAAGGAGTTTGGAGAAGAAATTATTAAACTAACCGGAACCAAACAGAAGCTTATCTATAAGCCACTGCCTAAAGATGATCCTAAGCAAAGACAACCCAACATTGATCTTGCTAAAAAACTGCTTGGATGGGAGCCAAAAGTGAGCAGGGCAGAGGGCTTGAAAATTACTTATGATTATTTTAAAAACCTGCCACCGGAAGAACTGCACAAAAGTGCTCACCGATTTGACTAATTAAAAATTATTAGCGAAAAGATTGCTTAAGCTTTTTAGCCACATCAGGTAACTCAACTGTTGGAAGTGAATTGCTTTTTTCAGGTCTTGATTTTCTTTTCCCCTCTCTGAGCAAAAATCTGAATGCGTTGCTATTACTCAAATCTATTATCAGCAGGCACAGAATGATACCCGTTGCTTTAAAAATGTTTCCCAATGTATTGGCCGGTTTTGGAACCAAAGCTTTCATCAATAACAGATTAAGTTATCCACAAAAATAGGCTTAGATTCACAAAAACCTAATTTATTTATTGAATATCAGCCTATTCTCAATTTTTTGGCCAAAAATTGGGCGGTGTGCCCTTTGGTTTTTTTTACCATTTCCTCAGGCGTTCCTTCATAAACAATCTCACCACCATTCTTACCCGCATCCGGTCCAAGGTCAATAATCCAGTCGGCACATTTAATCACATCCATATTGTGCTCAATTACAATTATGCTGTGACCTTGCTGTATTAAAGCATTAAAGGAAGTAAGCAACTTATTTATATCATAAAAATGAAGCCCGGTTGTAGGTTCGTCAAATATAAAGAGTACATGGTCCTGTGTTTTGCCTTTGCCTAAAAATGAAGCTAATTTTACCCGTTGGGCTTCTCCACCAGATAAGGTATTGGATGACTGGCCCAATTGAACATAACCCAAACCCACATCGGCCAGTGGCTTTATTTTATTAATGATAGAGGTTTCTGATGCAAAATACACCATCGATTCGTCAATGGTCATTCTTAATACATCGCTGATGTTTTTCCCTTTATAAGTTATATCCAGAATTTCTTCTTTAAAGCGGCTTCCTTTGCATTCCTCGCAGGGCAAATGGATATCGGCCATAAACTGCATTTCAATGGTTACTTCTCCCTCTCCCATGCAAGTTTCACATCTGCCACCGTCTACATTAAATGAAAAGTGCTGAGGTTTGTATCCCCTAGATTTAGCCATAGGCTGTGAAGAAAATAAATCCCTGATGGCATCATAAGCTTTTATATAAGTAACCGGATTGGAGCGTGAAGATTTTCCGATTGGGTTTTGATCTACCAATTCTACTTGTTTAACGCTTTTTAAGTTACCGGCCAGTTTATCAAATGTGCCGGTTTTCTCGCCACTGTAATTGCCCAAGTGTTTTTGCAACGCTGGAAATAATATGCCTTTAACAAGTGTGGTTTTACCACTGCCTGAAACGCCTGTTACTGCCGTTAGGCAATGCAATGGGAATTTTATGTTCATTCCTTTCAGGTTGTGGTGCCTTGCCCCACACACCTCAATAAAGTCAGTCCATTTTCTTCTTTTGGCGGGTATCGCAATGCTTTCTGCCTCTGAAAGGTATTTGCCTGTAAGGCTATCCTTATTTTTCTTTAATGATGCCATATTGCCTTCTGCTACCAGATGACCACCATGTATACCGGCCATAGGTCCGATATCAATAATATGGTCTGCGGTATGCATCATATCTTCATCATGCTCAACAACCACTACCGTATTGCCAAGATTGCGAAGTGAATGTAAGACCTGAATAAGTTTTTCAGTATCTCTTGAATGAAGCCCAATGCTTGGTTCATCTAAAATATATAATGAACCCACCAAGCTGCTACCAAGTGAGGTGGCCAGGTTAATGCGCTGTGATTCTCCACCTGATAGTGAATTTGAAAGCCGGTTTAAGGATAAATAACCAAGCCCGACATTTTGCAAAAACAGAAGCCTGCTTTTTATTTCCTTGATAATACGATCGGCAATTTTTTGCTGATGCGGCTGTAATTGCAGACTTGTAAAATAGCTGGCTGCTTCATCAATACTCATCAGCACAATTTGGCTCAGTGAAGGGTATGCTAAATAATCATTTACTTTCTTGCCTGCATCAACCAATCTTACATAATTTGCATCTTTTCTTAGTCGTGTTCCTTTACAATCCGGGCAAGCTGTTTTGCCTCTATATCTCGCAAGCATTACCCGGTATTGTATTTTATAGGTTTGCCGTTCAAGTTCTTTAAAAAAGCCATCTATTCCCTCCCAGCCATTGTTCCCTTGCCATAAATAAGTCTTTTGTTCAATTGTTAAGTCGCAGTATGGTTTATGTATGGGAAATTTATCCTTTGAGGCAGCTTTAATAAAGTAGACTTTCCAATCGCTCATTTTTTCACCTTTCCATGGCACTACGGCATCTGCAAAAACAGAGAGGCTTTTATCAGGAACCACAAGGTCTTCATCAATACCTATTACGCTGCCAAAACCTTCGCAGGTTTTGCATGCACCATACGGATTATTAAAACTAAAGAAATTAACAGATGGCTCCTCAAATGATATTCCGTCAAGTTCAAATCGGTTGTTGAATTCACGCTCGGTAAAACCGCCTGATTCTTTCAGGATATGCACCAAACATTCGCCATGCCCCTCATAAAAAGCTGTTTGAAGTGAGTCGGCCATGCGGTTGCGGCTGTCTTCATCACCCGGCTGTATGGCGAAACGGTCAATCAACAGAAAAATATTCTTTGTGTTTTTATCTGTTGAGGCAAGGAAATCCTCTATGTTAATGGCCGTTTCATTTACAAGTATTCGGAAAAATCCGTTTTGTAGAAATATTTCCAGCTTTTTTCTAAGTTCCTTTTCGGTTGATTTAATGGCAGTGAGCAATAATACGCGCGTTCCTTCGGGCAGAGCCATTAATTCGTCCACCACGCTTTCAACCGTATCTCGTTTAACGGGTTTGCCTGATTTTGGTGAAAAGGTGGTACCAGCCCTCGCAAACAGCAGTTTCAGATAGTCATAAATTTCAGTGGTGGTTGCCACGGTAGACCGCGGGTTACGTGTATTTACCTTTTGCTCAATGGCAATGGCAGGGGAAATGCCGTGTATGTAATCAACCTCCGGCTTATTCATTTTTCCCAAAAACTGCCTGGCATAAGCTGATAGGCTTTCCACATATCTGCGCTGCCCTTCGGCATAAAGCGTATCAAATACCAGAGATGACTTACCTGAACCTGAAACGCCCGTAACCACCGTGAGCTGATTGCGCGGAATGGTAACATTTATATTCTTGAGGTTATGAACCCTCGCACCTTTGATAACGATATCTTTTGTTTTTTGCTCCGACTTAAATTTCATTTTTCTGCCATTCAAAGGGCAATACTAAGTTAATCTTGGTTGATGGGAAAATGTTTTATATTTTTAGATCATTTGTAAAATAAACTTGATTACCAGGTTTTACTTGCTGATTTCCTATGTCAGAGCTTATTCTTAAAAAGTTCTTAAATAGGGAAATATTTGTTTTGCCTAAAGAATTTATGCTATATTTGAATAACAATTATTAAACAAAACTAAACGCAGAAAACTATCGGATAAAACTCTACACTAATTCATTTCAAGTACCAACCATTTAATTTCTATTGGCTATGCAAGTACAGAAAATTAGTGATCAAGAGTTGATCCACCTCTATCTTAAAGGCAATGAAGCTTGCCTAGAAGCCCTTATCAAAAGGCACCAGCGTTCGGTTTTTACTTCCATTTATTTGCTTGTAAGAGATCGCAGTCTTGCAGAAGATATCTTCCAGGAAACCTTTATTAAAATCATCAATACTTTGCGCAACGGCAATTATAATGAAGAAGGTAAATTTGGTCCTTGGGCTGCCCGTATTGGTCGAAATCTGGCCATTGATTACATACGCAAAATGAAACGCGATGTAACCATTACCGACAGTGAAGGCAATGATATTTTTTCTTACCTAAGAATTGCCGAGGAGTCAAAGGAGGATTTAATCATAAAAACACAAACCGAACGCAATATAAAGGAACTGGTTAAACGCTTACCCGAAGAGCAGCGTGAGGTGCTAATCATGCGCCATTGGGGTAATATGAGCTTTAAAGAGATTGCAGATGCCACCGGGGTTAGCATTAATACTGCTTTGGGGCGCATGCGTTATGCTTTAAATAACCTTAGAAAAATGATGGAAAAACAGCAAGCCTATTTTTAAGAGCCTGATTATTAAAGCCTCATGTTTTTCTGAACTAAATCTTTTAGCGGTTTATAATAGATGACCGGTATGCTGCGTTTGGTTAATAATTACTTAAAATAAGCCAAAGCGCCTATGTCAAAAATCTACACTGCAACCGATTTAATCCGCTACATTTACAGAGAAACCACCCCGGCTGAGAATGCAGGAATTCTGCATCAGATGCACGCTGATGAGGCATTTAAAGAAGAGTTTGAAAATCAGCTGGCTACTGTGTTGGCCTTAAATGAGGCTGAACTAGATCCCAGCCCAACATCTGTTAGCCTTATTCTGGAGCATTCGCTCAGGCAGCATGAGGTGCACAATTAGCAAAGGATTTTAAGCGACTTTCGGGTCGCTTATTTTTTTTAATTACTTTTGACCTGTTATGGAACGTATCCAACAGATTAAGACCCTGGCTTCGGCTTATGCGCCTGAGGTAACTCAGCTAAGAAGGCATTTGCATCAGCATCCTGAACTTTCCTTTGCTGAACATGAAACACAAAAGTTCGTGAGGCAGGCGTTGCAGCAAATTGGCATTTCGAAGATAACGACTATTGCCAATACCGGTTTGGTTGCATTGATTGAGGGGAAAAATCCGGCTTCAAAAACCATTGCCTTACGTGCCGATATGGATGCCCTTCCTATTGAGGAGCAAAATGATGTTCCATATAAGTCGCGCAACAATGGGGTTATGCATGCCTGCGGACATGATGTGCATACCAGTTGTTTACTGGGTGCAGCCAAAATACTTTTTGCATTAAAGGAAGAGTTTACGGGCACCATTAAATTGTTGTTTCAGCCGGGGGAAGAAAGATTACCCGGTGGTGCATCACTGATGATTAAGGAAGGAGCGCTGCAACATCCCAGTCCATCCGGAATTTTTGGACAGCATGTAATGCCTTTACTGCCTGTAGGCAAGGTTGGTTTCAGGTCCGGTTTATACATGGCATCTACAGATGAGCTATATGTAACCGTTAAGGGTAAAGGCGGGCATGGTGCCATGCCTCATTTAAATATTGATCCGGTTTTAATTGCAGCAAATATTATCACCTCATTACAACAAATTGTAAGCAGAAACGCACAACCCATTGTGCCATCCGTTTTGTCGTTTGGTAAAGTAATTGCCAATGGTGCCACCAATATTATTCCCAATGAAGTTTATATGGAAGGAACTTTCCGCACGCTGGATGAAAAATGGCGTGCAGAGGCACATGCCAAAATGAAAAAGATGGCTGAAGGGATTGCTGAAAGTATGGGAGGTAGTTGTTCGTTTGAAATAAGGAAAGGATATCCGTTTTTAAAAAATGATGAGGCTTTAACCGGAAGGGCTAAACAAGCGGCCGTGCAATATATGGGAGTAGAAAATGTGGTTGATTTGGATATATGGATGGCGGCTGAAGATTTTTCGTACTATTCTCAGGAGATGCCTGCAACCTTTTACAGGCTGGGTACCCGCAATGAAGCAAAAGGCATTGTTTCATCAGTGCATACACCTACATTTGATATTGATGAGGCTGCACTTGAACATGGTATGGGTTTAATGGCTTGGCTTGCCTTACAGGAACTGGCTAAATAATATAATTGGTGCTCCTGATCTAACATTTTTTTACGTTATACATGGAATTGCTGCTGAATGAGGAGGTATTGAAACTCTCACCTGATAAATATCTGATTTGGGGCAGGGAGTCTATGCTGGTGATGAGCGATTTGCATTTGGGTAAAGTCAGTCATTTTCGGAAACATGGGATTGCTGCGCCACATGCTTTAATTCAGGAGGAGTTAAACCGCATACAATCTATATTAGATAGAGAGGCTCCTAAAAAGTGGATGATTGTTGGAGATTTGTTTCATAGCAGCCACAATCATGAATGGGAGTTGTTCGCAGGCTTGTTACAGCATTACCCAAGACTTGAAACTATACTGGTTAGAGGCAATCATGACATTATCCCCGGTTTTATGACCAAGGAGGCCGGATTAAAAACAAGCAGCACCTATTTTTTGCAACCATTTCTATTTTCTCATCATCCGCATGAACATGCTGCGCACTATTTAATTAGTGGACACATGCATCCGGGTATACATATTAAAAGCAAGGCACGGCAATCGCTGAGGTTGCCCTGTTTCTACTTTGCCGATAAATATGCCATACTCCCAGCATTTGGCAGGTTTACCGGATTAGATTTGGTAGATAAAACAAAAAATAACCGCATTTTTGCTATTGCTAACCACGAAATAATTGAAATGAAATGAAGCGACTGATCTATTTTCTTCTGTTCTCGATTTATACTTTTTCAGTCAAAGCGCAATTAATCAATGATTCCATACATGCGCCTACAGTTTTGCTGGAGATGTTTTCCTCTGAAGGTTGCTCAAGTTGCCCGCTTGGCGATAAGTTTATGCAGCAGATTATTCATCTAGCCGATTCTGCAGAGCAACCTGTTTTTGTTTTAGATTATCATGTGGATATATGGGACCATAACGGATGGAAAGATCGTTTCTCTGATTCAATTTGGACGAAAAGGCAGCGCACATACATGGAAAAAACACGGCAGCCGACTTTATTTACTCCCATGCTGGTTATTAATGGTAAGTACAGTGTGCCGGCAGGAGACAAGAAGTTAATTGGCGGACTTATTTCGCACACCCTGAAAACTCGAATTCCTGTAAGAATGGATATTATGGCAGAGCCAATAACCGGATTGAATAAAGGAATTAAGATTAATTATGTCTTGCAAGGCAGGTTCGACAGTACGCAACTGGTTTTTGCATTGGCGCATAAAGAAGTAATCTCGGATGTTACAGCCGGTGAAAATGCTGGCCAAAAATTGGTGCATCACCATGTCGTTAAAACGCTTGAAACCGCGAGTGTATCGGCTCCGGGAGGTGCCTATGATTTTTATCTGGATGATGCAACGTATAAAAATCTTGGCGATTATTTAGTGATGGTTTTTCTTCAACACCGCAATACTTTGAGGGTTTACGCAACCGAGCAAATTATATTCGGTAAAGGAAATTAAGGCAGTTGCTCCAGTTGAGAAACAAAACTTTGAAGCTTTCTGATGTCTTCATTAATTTTACTTAATTGTATACTTTTCTTCTTTAGACCTTTCTTCTGCTCTTCCCACTCGCTCAATTTTGTTTTGTGGTATGACACAAAGTTCCGATATGCAAACTTAAAGTAGTTCTGCACTTCTCTTTTACGACTTTCCTCTTTTAATAAGCGAATATTATTTAATTCTCCTACTTTAAATTCTATAGACTGGCGGGTTAATAATACAAACCAAGCTATGATGAGGTCGTTACAATTGCTGCCATTAATCCATGTTTTATAAACAAGGTTTAACTCATCCGTATTGCCATACTCCGAAAGAATGCGCCCACAGGTTCCCGCAAGACTTCTGTTTGATGATTGAATATTCTTTACTGCAGCTTTTACTGCAGCAGCCGAATCAATGGTCTCTAATGCACCAAGTGCAGCGCTCATTACCTGATATGAAGAATCATTAAGACCCTGAATGCAGATATTTAGCAAGTCTTTACCTCCAATTTCTTCAATCAGTTCAAATGCCTTTTTTCTTACGGCAGATTTTTCATCTTTTATACAAATATTACTAATAATCGGAAGTAAGGTTTTTAGGCTTTGTTCATTCAATGCTTCACCCATGCCTAGTGCAAATTGCCTGATTCCATGAAATTCGTGTTGCAGCGCATGGGTAAGCAAGGCTATTGTTGTTTCATCGGTTAGCTCGGAAGTTATATCGTCTATTGCATTAAGGGCTTGTAATTTATCCATCACAAGTGGTGCCTGATAATATTGTTTTAGCCACTCATCAAACTTTTTGTCTTCTCTGATTATTCCGGGAATAACCTTATCAGCATCAAAGTTTACAAAATCAATTTTATCGGTGGAGCTAATTCTATAAATTTCTTCTTTTTTGGCTATGGTAAAGTCATATCTCATTTTTTTACCATTGGCATATACATCAATATTCACAGGCAAATCAAAATATCTGAATTTAGAAGAGTCTTGTTTTTGTTTTACAAGGACGTCTACTTCTTTACCGTTTTCTGAGTAGCGGTATTTTACTTCTAATTGCGGATGTCCGCTGCCAAAAAACCATTGATTAAAGAAAGGATTAAGATCCTTCCCACTACTTTCCTCTAGCGCCATCCTCAAGTTATGAACTTCTACGGTTTTAAATGCATTTTTATGTAGGTAGTTTGAGAGTCCTGCAAAAAAAGCTGAATCGCCTAGCTGATATCTGAGGTAATGCAAAATGCAACTTCCTTTTTGGTAGCTTACCACATCAAATACCTCTTCACGATCTTTATATTGATAACGAATAAGAGGCGTTTGGTGCTTATTAGCTGAGCGTATATAGGCATTGAGGTTATTCTTAAATTCATAATCTGCTTCCATGCGACCATATTTGTATTCATCCCACAAATAGGAGCAATAGGTAGCAAACGATTCGTTTAATGAGATATTTGACCATGACTCGCAGGTTACCAAATCACCAAACCAATGGTGTGCCAGCTCATGTGAAACAGTGCTTTCATATGTTTCATCTAAATGTTCTCTGCTTGTATGCTGCAAACCCTGAAAATGAATAACTGCACCAGTATTCTCCATTGCCCCGCTAACAAAATCTCTAACTACCACTTGAGCATATTTATCCCATGGATAGGCATATGAAAATCGTTTAGAGAAGAATTCCATCATTTCCGGTGTTTTGCCAAATATCATGCGGGCATAGCGTGCATACTCAGGTTCTACATAGTAATTAACAGCAATGGAGTCTCTCCAGTAATCTTTAACTTCTGTAAAGTTGCCAATTACCAATGCAACCAGATAAGGCGCATGAGGTTTTGTTTGTTTCCATATATCTGTTCTTTTACCTTCTGCAGGCTGGGTACTCATCATCAGTTCTCCATTGCTAATGGTTAAATCTTTGTCATCAACCGTTACGGCAATTTCCTGTGTGATTTTTTCATTCGGTAGATCTATAACCGGAAACCAACCTGAGTTGGATTGTGTTTCACCCTGTGTCCATATTTGCCTTGGTTTGCCGGGTGTTTTTCCTGTTGGGTTAATAAAATAAAGTCCTTTGGCATCTGTGATAGCTGCACTTCCTTCGGATACAATTTCTTCCGGTCTGGCCGTATAAACTATATAGATAAAGAACGTATCCTTTTTTCCATAGTATTTATTAAGCTTAATGGAAATTTCTTCATTGTCATAATTGTAAGCCAGATTAAGGGTATCTGATTTTTTAATCAAAGCTACACGATGCAATATAAATTGCTTTGCATCCAACTTGAGGGTATTGATTGGGTAGGAATAAGCTGTAAAGGTACCTATCCATTTGCCCAATACATGCTGCTTTTCATAGTTAAAGGATACCGCCAGGTTCATATGAATCATATCGGCTGTGCGAGCAGCTGTTTCACGATAAGGTGACTTCATTTGAGAGGCACCCGGCCTTATTTCAAGCTCGTTTAATATAACCTTTTGAATAGGTTCGCTGACTTTTATATTTTTGCTTACTTTGCATGCACCAAAAAGGGTGGCAGAAATCAGTATTAATATTATGCTTTTTCTTGTCATTGCTTTTATAATCGGGCTCAATTTAAATAAAATAATAGAACAGCAAATGCTTAAAGTAAAAGTAAACGAAAACCAAACGTTTATAACAGATAACAAAAATGGTCAGTTGTTACTTAATGATAATCTTGTGGAGGCAAACTGGCAAAAAATAGGTGATCAAAAGTATCACCTGATTTATAAAGATGTTTCTTATACGATAGAATTGCTGCAGGCTGATGATTTTGCCAAACAACTCACGATTTTAGTTAATGGAATTAAGCATCAGGTTTCGATAAGTAATAAGTATGATGAATTGTTAAAGCAATTAGGTATGGATAAACTGGCAGGAGCAAAGGTAAATGATGTAAAAGCTCCTATGCCGGGTATGGTTTTACGTTTGCATGTTAACGAAGGTGATAAGATAAAAAAGGGGGATCCATTGCTGGTGCTTGAAGCCATGAAGATGGAAAATATTATTAAGGCTGCAGGCGATGGTGTTGTAAAGAAAATCAATATATCTGAGAAAACAGCGGTTGAGAAAAATCAAGTGCTGATTGTGATGGATTGATGATGAGATAATGAGATGATGATTGGTTAACTACAATTTAAGAATTGCCATACTGAGGATTCCGCTTAGCATAATCAATTTGCAGAATAGGCTGAGCCGACTAAAATCGCTCTTTGTATCAGCAATGCGTATTTGGTATATTGTGAATAGCAGCGGTGCAAGCACAAAAAGAAGCATGTAAAAAATATAGGAGATTCCTCCATATTCATGCCTGAATGTGATTAATGAATTTCCAATAAAAATATGGGCAAAAATAGCGGCTGCAAAAGCAACTGTTAAATAAATCAGTATTTGTTTGGTTTTTCTAATCCCTAGCACAATAGGTAAGGTACGGCAATTGAATTTTGTATCTCCACGCAGGTCTTCCGCATCTTTAATGATTTCCCTTATGAGTGTTATGCCAAATGCAAACGAGGCATAGGCAAGAATCAGATAGGCAGGTATTCCTTTATCAAAAAACTTGAGTATGATGATTACATATGCACTCAGTGCTGCTATGAGCAAATTTCCTAGAAGAAACATGCGTTTAAAAACAACAGAATAAAACCATAGTAGCAAAGAGCAGGCACCTATGGTAAGTGCAATTTTCCAGTGCAGCATTAAGCCAAGATAAATAGCCAATACATTAAAAATTAGGTGAAGTAACATTGACATCCTGCGAGAAATTTCGGTACCCACAACCACTTTGTCCGGTTTGTTGGTGAAGTCTATTTTGATATCAATATAATCATTGATAATGTAGCCTGATGCTGCTGTTAACAGGGTAGCTAAAAGTAAAATCAAGAAACGAAGTCGAAAGAGATCTTCTGTGATTAGATAATCAGCCAGAAAATAGTATGCCATTATCTGCGTAGCCATCATCATCAGTAAGTTGTTTACTCTGATGAGTCGCAGAACAGCAATAACAGCACGTATCATATTATTCAATATCGGTTACACCACCCGAAACAATAAACTTCATTACTTCGGTTGGATTGCCATCGAAAGGTTTGATTTTTTCTTTATTTACAAAGAATACATTCCCTGAAAATGCATAGGAGTGTGGAAAATAAACGGCTGCCATGCCAGGTAATTTTAAATGGATAAGGTCATTCTGCGTAATAAAGCCGGGCTTAAAAAGCCCGTTGGTCATTTCTACAATTACCGGTTCGTTAAATTTTCTTTTGTCACCCACAAAGGCCTCCATAAAATCCTTTACTGAGGTGTAAATAATTTTTACAAATGGTATGCGTGACAGAAAATCATCAAACAGGGAGAAAAGTGGCTTTGTTATGATACTGCTGCCTATATATCCCAAAAAGGTTATAGATGCGATAACAATTAAAAAGCCAACTGCAGGTACACCTACATCTACAAACTTATCCAGCCATACCACTATACTTTTAATGACACTAAACGTTACAACAAAAGGCAGAATGATAAGCAAACCTTTTAGAAATAGATTTATAAGTTTTGCCAGTTGGTCTTTCAATGATATTTTCATTTAATGGTTTTTATTGCATTTAAAACTTATTCTATCTCAAGTCCCAAAGCGTTTCTAAGATCATTGATCAGGGGGTGTTGTTCTGCAATTGCTTTAAATTTATCTTCAGCTGTAAACTTGTGTTGAAATTGAAATTGCTGATTAACCTTAACCATAAATTCAAGTGATCGATTATTGAGTGCTTGACGTAGGAATGGCAATATTTGCATTTGGTCCTGTTCAAACATTTCTTTCTCATGGCTGCTTGCCAATGTGAGTAAAACTTGACTATCGTCTGTTATTTCCCACGCAGCATTTTTATAGGTTACGCTCAAACTCTTTTTGCCTTGTCTGTCAAGATACAGGATATAATCATCCCAGGCTTTACCAAATGATTCCGTAGTGAGTGTTTCATTTTTTTCGGTAGAAGGTTCTTTGGTAATTTGTTTTTCGGGCTCATCATCTGCTTTCTTCTCTTCACTCAGTTGCTGTCTTAATTTGGATAGTTTATCAAGACTGCTTCCGGCTTGTTTAACGGGTTCTTTAGGCAGAGGCTTAGATGGTATAGGAGAAAGAGGTGCTGTTTCTTCAACCTTGCTTTCGCTAAGAGGTTTTGGTAGTTGGGTTTCCGCTATTTCGGCAGGATAGTTGTATTCGCTTTGGTCAGCTATTTTTTTTTTAAGGTCGGCAATTTCTATTACCGACTGCAGGTGGCTCAATTTCATGAGCATTAGTTCCACATGCAACCGCTGATTCTTACTTGCTTTATATTCAAGTTCACATTGGTTTATAAGGTTCAGGCCATTAAGCAGTAAAGTTGCCGGTGATTGATTGGCTTGTATCACAAAACGTTGTGCAACTGCCGGTGCTACCTCCATTAATCCAATCGTATTTGGGTATTTACAAACCAACAGATTGCGTATGTGCTCCATAAAACCACTAATAAAATGCTGTGCATCAAATCCGTTTTCCAATACCTCATTAAACAAGAGAAGTAAGCCGGGTAAATTTTTAACAAGCACCATATCTGTTGCCTTAAAATAATATTCATAGTCAAGAATATTAAGATTGGCAATAACATCCTTATATGTAATGTTTTTACCCGTAAAGCTTACTATACGGTCAAAAATGGATAGTGCATCGCGCATGGCTCCGTCTGCTTTCTGAGCAATGATATGAAGTGCCTCTTCTTCGGCTGTTATACCTTCATTGGTGCAAATTATTTTTAGTTGCGAAACGGCATGCTCAATACGTATGCGATGGAAATCAAATACCTGACACCTGGATAGAATGGTAGGTAATATTTTATGACGCTCAGTTGTGGCTAAAATAAATTTGGCATATGGAGGTGGTTCTTCAAGTGTTTTAAGAAATGCATTAAAAGCCTGTGAAGTGAGCATATGCACCTCATCAATGATGTAGATTTTATATTTGGCTCCTTGTGGTGCATATCTTACCTGCTCCACTAGCCCGCGTATATCATCTACAGAGTTATTGGAGGCCGCATCCAATTCATAAATATTAAAGGAAGCATGGTCATTAAATGATTTACAGGAGTCACATTCATTGCATGCTTCGACATCAGCCGTGATGTTTTGGCAATTTATGGTTTTTGCCAGAATGCGTGCGCAGGTTGTTTTGCCAACTCCACGCGGACCGCAAAAGAGGAAAGCGTGAGCAAGGTGGTTATTTCTGATGGCATTTTTGAGGGTTTGCGTGATATGCTCCTGGCCAATAACGCTATCAAACGTTGCCGGTCTGTATTTTCTCGCTGAAACCACAAAATTTTCCATGCAGCTAAAGTATAAAAAAATATGTCAAATTAATCTGCTGTTAATATGTTTTAATATCTTTACTGGCAAATGATTATGTGTATTAGTGCTGTAAGGTATTAAAATCATAAAATAGCTTAAATCCAGCTTTTAGATCTTTATCTATAATTTGTGTAGCCGTATCTTCTTGAGATAGCCATTGTTGCTGCTTTTCCGGTATGCCAAGTTTTTTGATGCGATGCCGGTATCCACTAGTCCAGCCAGGATCGATTACCGCGTGCTGATTTGCAGGAATTTGATTAACATAGTAGAACAACCTTTTTGTTTCTGCAGCATACGATTGTAAATGTGTTTTCCCAATTACAAATCCATTGATACAAATAGCAGCTCCTACAATCCACAAGCTGAATTTTAGGTATCTATTTTGCGCGACAAATAATAGCATCAGGCATAATATAATCCAAAACTGCGGGCTATACCTGCCCAACCATGCTTCAGAATTAATAAAAATGGTAATAAAGAGATAGGCAATTACCACCCAAAAAGGAATTGACTGTTTAAACTGAAGAATGGATGCTAAGAAGAATAAAATTACCGTGATGAAGATAATCTCCGCAGAAAATGGCCCAAATGAGCCTACCAATGGTGATGAATCGCCAAAAGGTGAAACGGCAGAATCTCTAAACAATTTGCGTTCTTCAATATGGATTCCTTTTGATGGGTATGCAGGCTTAGCCATCACCGATAAATAAAATCTACTGAAACGGTTAGAGCCCTCAAACTCTAAAGGATAAATTTTATCGTGTTCAAAAAAATCTTTTTCAAAAACCGGATAAAGGGGGTCATTTTTGGTTATGGTATTTTTTACAAATGGTGAGTAACCAGCCCAAATGGTTAGTATAATTGTTGCCCCGGCATAACTTAAGAAAATAAACCTGCGTTGGGTTGATTGCGTTATAATTAAATAAATAAAAGAAATTAGAAACGACAAACCGGTGATTGCAGTTGCTGTGAACTTTATATTGGCAAATACAATAAAGGAAATTAGCAGCAGCCAAAACAATTTTCTGCTAAACTGCACATAGAGTAGCCAACTTATAGCAATTAAACATAGGTAAAGTCCTCCCAATTGCCCATCTACGTATGAGGAAGCAAGTTGATTTATACAGATTGGATTACATGCAACCAAAATTGCAATGCTATAGGAGATGATGGAAGAGTTGTTTTTACGCTTGTTGAGTGCATATGCTACCCAGAAAAAGGAAGTAATAAGCAGCCATCCTGTGAGCAGTTTAGATGCTTCAATATTTTCGAATATCCAATATATCTGCGCAGCTGCAATCCAAGCTGCTTTGGGTAAATGATTAAGGTTTCGGCTGCATGTAGGTTCTGCCTCTTCTGAGATGGTTTCGAATACCGGATTCCAGCCTTCTTTCAAATGAAAGACAGCAGGTTGGTGATACCACATGGCATCAAATCCCATATCATATACCAGCATAGAAGACCATGCGCCTGTAAAAAATAGAGCTATAGTGATAAAGCTGCTTATTAGCAGTTGCCTATTTAAGCCAATAAGAGCAGTGCTTAATACTAACCAGCATAGTACTGAAGCCAATAATGTGGTTAAGCCTATTGATATACCAAATGGGAACAGCAAAGCAGGAATGATAGCCCATGCCAGATAAGCAGTAAGCATTGATATGGCTTGGTTTTTCAATAATGCTGTATTGTTCATGATTAAAATCGGTTGCAAAGCATTGTTATGTTAAGCCCTTCTTAATTCAAAAATGGTTATTTCCGGTAAAATACCTACACGACCCGGGTAGCCAAGGAAACCAAAACCTCTATTAACATAAAGCTGCTGTTTGCCTTCCTGATATAAACCGGCCCAGTGCGGGTAAATCCATTGTGAAGGACTCCACTTAATGCCTTTCGCCTCAATTCCAAACTGGAATCCATGGGTGTGCCCGCTAAAAGTTGCATTAATATCCTGATGCTTTTTAGAAATGATGGAGTCGAAATGGGAAGGATCGTGGGAGAGGAGTAGTTTTACAGAAACATCTGTTAGGCCTTTTTTTGCTTTATCAATATCTCCAAACTTCTGGAAACGGCCGCGGTCACCCCAATTTTCAACCCCCAGTAATGCAATTTTATTTCCGTCTTTCTCAAGCAAAACATTTTCATTCCGCATCAAGAACCACCCCAAATCTTTATGTACATTTACTAAATCGGCTAAATTTCTTGCTTTTGCCTCATCGTTAACCCATTGCAGATAGTCTCCATAATCATGATTTCCAAGTATGCTGAAAACGCCCATTGGAGCCTTAACCTCGGCCAGGTGATCCATCAGGTGATATGCTTCATCCGTTTTGTTATTTACCAGGTCGCCCGTAAAAAAAACCAAGTCTGGTTTTTCTGCAAGCAGCATCTGAATGCCTTTATGAACGGAATCTTTATCAAACAAACTTCCTGTATGAATATCGGAAAGCTGCCCTACCTTTAATCCTTCAAAGCCTGATGGCAAATTTTTTAAATACAACGGAACCTTATGAATCTGGTAGTCATATGCACCTTTAAATATCCCCTTACTCAATATCACAAATGGAATTGCACCAGTTATTGCCCCTGCTTGCGAAAGGAACTGTGCCCGCGTAATACCTTTTTTTTCTTCTGATAATGCAGGAGCTGGTGGATTAACCTTTTTATAAATCCACAGCATTACCCTTCTGATATCATCGGCCAGCAGGAAAATACAAATCAGGAATTTTGATAAATAGATAATAAAAATAAATGAGGCTACATAGCTTCTGTAATATACATTTGTTTCAAGACCCAGAAATAGATAACCTGAGATAAATAAAAAGCCAATACCAATTGTAATACCAAAATGTATGCGCTTGGCCTTGTTTAGAAAGTTTTTTTTTGAGATGGTTTTTATGGCCTGCCAGGTATATAAATCAATGAGCGTAATAAAACTAAGTACTGATAAAACAAGTATGATTTTAAATTGAAGCATTTTTAAAATTTTGTTGCATTTTGCGGAACAAAGGTATTTAAATGATTTGTTTCCCGAATGCCAAAATAAATCTTGGTCTTCATGTTATTAATAAAAGGGAAGACGGGTTTCATAATATAGAAACTGTTTTCTATCCCATACCGTTATGCGATATGCTGGAGGCCGTGCCATTGCAGGTAGCAGATTGCTCTTTGCCATACAGGTATAGAGCAGCAGGTTTACCCGTAGTTACTCAAGAGCAAGACAATCTGGTTTTAAAAGCTTTTAAACTCCTGAAGCGCGATTATAATATTGCCCCAACCGATATCTACTTGTTTAAAACGATACCGATGGGTGCAGGATTAGGAGGCGGATCTGCTGATGCTGCTTTCACATTAACTCTATTGAATAATTTATATCTGTTAAATATACCTGAAAGTCAGTTGAAAATATATGCAGAACAGCTTGGCAGCGACTGTGCGTTTTTTATTGATAATAAACCATCGTATTTATATGGAAAAGGGCATGAGCTTGAACCTTATGCTATTTCATTAAAAGGCTGGTATTTGGTGTTAATTGCTCCTGAGGTACATTCTAATACTGCTATTGCTTATAGTCAAGTCAGAAGAAGAGAAGTATTCGATGAAAACCTGAGTTTAAAAAACTTGCTGAATTTACCGGTAAGCCAATGGAAAGAAACAATCTTTAATGATTTTGAGAAGTCGGTATTTGCTGTGTATCCTCAGCTGGCTGAGTTTAAAAATGCATTATATAACACCGGAGCTACTTATGCTTCTATGAGTGGAAGTGGTTCAACTATATTTGGCTTGTATGCCGCTGAGCCTAAACTGCCAGATAATCTGCTAAGGATGGTTGTTTATTCAGGATACCTCGGTATTTAAATTATTATACAACTAAGCATACGTAGCTTGTGAATCACATGTCAAAGAATTTATGGAGGGATTTATTTATCAATTTTAAAAATCAGCTCTCCTGTTTGAAATTCATTATCTCCGGATTTTGAGGCTGATGCTCCGCGCGTATTTAGATTATTTTTAATGAATATTTTTTCAAGCGGGGCACCTGCTCCTCGCGTTTGAATGCCGCCATGAACAAAATAAGGAGTAAGATTAAACGGCTCAACAGAAGCAAATAGTTTAAAAACTTCTTTACCAAATGGAGGTGCAAATTCAAGGGTAATGGGTAATACTTTTTCACTTTCGGCTTCAATCAAGTATTGCTCTGCATGTTTTAAAGTGAGTTCCTGAGCAGCAGGGATAATTGGGTTAATTTTACCATCAGGTTGTATGTCAATGATATTAAAATAATAGCGTTGAGTGCCCTTGTTAATCACTTTGATTTTAGCATACTCACCTGGTTTTACAACCATCATGTTATTTTCTATTCTTGCATCAACTGCTTTTCCTTCTGCATTGCATGGTAGGAACTCAAGACTTAGTGAGGATGCATTACCTGCTTTCAATTCTCTGAGGTATTTACATTGTGCATAGCTAATTAGTTTTTGCTTAAGCTGATCTGCGCTGGCACGCTGCTGTTCAAGAGAGTCAGTTACCCTGCCGTCTGCAGCACGTATTATTTTTAAATATCCGTTTTGCTCAGTGATGATGATATCAGGATTCTGCTTTACTTCTTTGAGATTTGCTGATGCCTCATCAATCCAAGTTTTAAGTTGGATTGAGTTGTTTTGAGCAAGTTTGTACTTTATAGACACAGAACCCATGTGCGGTTCTGTTAAAAAAACCCAGTATTCGCTAGTTTTTCCTTTTACCGTTTTTTGAGGCTTTAGAACAGAAGTGTGGGCACCTGCTTTAATCACCTGAGCACTTATTCCGGTTCCATTATCGCAACTGCTTAAACTTCCTGAAGGACAAATCATCATTTTGCTCCCCTCAGTAATTCCAAGTAAAGTACCTGCATGAATAGTTATCTTATCGGTTTCTATTTCTTTTACAGCAAAATAAGGAAGTTGCCTAACGATGTTGCCACCAAAGATTTGAATGTCCAGGTCACCCTCTATCATTGGCGTTTGTTGTGGCACTTTTTCATTCATGATGTTTAATACTTGTGAAAATAGGGTGCGGTAACTTTCTGAAGTCTTACAGTTGCTAAGCCCTTTTGCCATAGCATAGCTAAGTGAGCCAACAGCGACACCATTATCATCAAAGGTTTCCGTGTTTTCTTCATCAAAAGACGAAGCAGAAAAAAGAATTATCGGTGCCAACTCTCCAAACGAACCTCTGGTTTTCTGAATATCATAACCTGGCCCATCTTCCTGCTTTTTCAAGGATTCAAAACCCGGTGGAACCAATGGGGCTTTTCCTCCTCTTTTTTTACCCATACCTCTTGAGATGGTTCCTGAATGGCAAGCGTCTGCCAATACCAATATATGGCCATTTTTACCCACTTTCATTCTAAGCTCATCCAGCATATGGCCAAGTTCATCATCTCTTAAATGTTTTTCACCGGCATATCCATTCATATATTCAGACGGTGCGCCATAAGCTACAAAAGCTTCATCTAAACCATCCGGTTCATCTCCGTTATCATCTGCAATTTGCTGGCCATGTCCGGAATAATGAATAATCACAACGTCTCCGGGTTTACAGCGCTGTCGCAGTTTTTTAAAAGCATCCATAATCCCGTCTTTATTTGCATCTTCATCTCTGAGTATTTGCATATCGTTAAAGCCCTGTTTAAGATAAACAGGTTTAATAAGGTCAATATCTTTGTCACTGCTTATATCTCCCCATCCGCTTTCATCCGGATAATTAGCAATAGCAATGAGTAAGGCATGCTTATGTTGAGCTTTAACCATAGTTGGTAAAAGGATTAGTAGCAATATTATTTTTGTAACAGCTATTTTATTCATATAATCAAAGGTAGTAAGCTTACTGTTTTTTTGCTATACCTTTATAAGGGTGTTTATTTTAATTATGTATTCAGCAAAATCGCTCCTATCTTGGTTAAAGTTTATGAACCAAGTTTCGCTCACCCTATACTCATTGTTTTTTCTGCTAGCCTAAATGCATAAGTTAGTTTATATTATGCTATTAGGACTGTGCATTATGTAGGCAAATATCATAGCAAAGAATTGAGCTGTCAGTTTACTGATGCTTCGCCAGAAGGCAAAGCATTTGATGATGCTTTTAACCACAAACTATCTAATAGAGAAATAAGGCGTTTGATTGCAAAAGGAAAATCTAACACCGAAATTACTGAGCAGCTTTTTCTATGTATGCACACTGTAGATGCTCCTCGTAAGATTATGCTCACAAAATTACAAATGCTTAGTGTGGCTAAGTTGCTTAAGTATTCTGTACAGATTTGGCAAGCAGATCAATAAATGACATTTTACCCAAATTAGGTGATATGCTTACGAATAACTATCTTATACATTTGTATCATGATCCAGTTTAAAAGAATATGTATCAATTTTTTTTAATTTGTTTGCCTGTGCAGGCTCAACAAAATAAAATCTGTGAAGATCAGGTTCTGTTTTCAGCTCAAAAAAATTTGCCAGCACGAGGTAAGAATATATCTGCAGTAAAGACGGAGTAAAAGCATAAACTAAAAGAGCAACCTGTCAATTCTCGCGGCATGATTACTTACTTTGTTAAACTGTAAAATAAAACAAGTATGGAAATTCAAATATTTATGGATAGCGTTTATATTGGATATATTGAGCCATATAAAACCGCTTTTGTAAATCAATCTAAAAATTATCAGATCATTCATCATTGGTCATCTATGGGCGAGGTTAAATGGATAATGAAGGGAAGCTGCAATGGTTGTATGCGTGATATGATTTTACTTGATAACAAGTAATCTATTTATGAGTTCAGCAAAGAAGGGTGGTAATAGCCATTTTGGTAAATTAGGTGAAGATATTGCAGCAGCTTACCTTCAGCGAAAGGGCTATAAAATTCTTGAGCGCAATTATCGTTATGGAAGAAATGAAATTGATATTATTTGCAGCTCAGATAAAGAAATTATTTTTGTTGAAGTAAAAACCCGCGCCTCCGATGATATCGCTTATCCTGAAAGGGCTGTAAGTAAAGCCAAACAAAAAAATATTCGCATTACTGCTGAGAATTATCTGGAGGAAATTGATTACAGGGGTTCAACCCGTTTTGATATAATAGCTGTATTAAAAGGAATTAAATTTGAAATTGAGCATTTTGAAGATGCATTTTATCCTTTTGATGTGATCTGATCAGATATGCTGTTGCTAGGAATCTGCGGATGTTTTAACCACCTTTATTGCAGCTGATGATTTATTATAAACTTTTTTTATCACCTCCAAAAGTATGAGCATCGCAGATGCACTTAGAATGGAAATGACAAAGTGGTTGAAACCGGGAAACTGAAAACTGAATAACTTTTGCAGGGCAGGCACCGTAATTGTGCACAGCAGCATAATCATAGCCGAAGTTGTAATTATAATTAAGGCTTTGTTCTTTTCTGTAATTACAGAAAGAAAACTTCTGGTTTTTGAAAGGGTAGTCAGTATCAGAAATATATTGCCGGTAATAAGTGCTGAGAAAGCAATGGCTCTAACCTCCTCGGGCTTATGTCCTTCATCGATGGATATAAAGTATACGCCTAACACAATCGCAAGTAGCAGTAGGCCCTGTAATAGACTGTGCACAATTTTATTCCAGCCGAAAAAACGCTCATCTGTTTGACGCGGTGGTCTGTTCATCACGGCTTTTTCTTCCTGTTCCGATTCGAATGCAACAGAGCAGACCGGATCAATAATCAGTTCCATAAAAACAATGTGCAGTGGCATGAGCATAATTGGCAATGCAGGAGAAAATGCAGGCAGTAATACCAAACCAATTATCGGAATATGAATAGCCATGATATAGGACATTGCTTTTTGCAGGTTATCATAAATTTTACGTCCGGCTCTAATGGCATGCACAATGGATGCAAAATTATCATCGAGCAACACAAGTGACGAGGCTTCGCGAGCTACATCGGTTCCTTTAAGCCCCATGGCCACACCAATATCAGCTGCTTTAAGTGCAGGGGCATCGTTTACACCATCTCCGGTCATGGCTACTGTTTCGCCATTGGCTTTTAATGCACGTATAATTTGTAATTTTTGCTCGGGCACAATACGGGCAAATACATTTGTGTATTTGATACGCCTGGCAAGTTCCTCCGTGCTCATCTGCTTGAGTTCGGCACCTGTTATAATTTCCTCATGGTTTTGTATGCCAATTTCATCCGCAATGCTTTTGGCTGTAGCCGGATAATCACCGGTTATCATAATAACTTTTATTCCTGCATCATAACATTCCCTTATAGCCTGAGGGACTTCCGGTCGCACAGGATCCTCAAATCCTACAAGTCCGGAAAACACAAATGGGATATCGGTTTGATGTTGAGGCATGAAATCTGCTTGCATACTGAATTGCGCAGCAGCTATTACACGATAGCCTTTCTGTGCAAATTCATGTACTACCTTCATGTGCGTGTGTATCTCTACATCAGCCAGTTTGCATAAACTAAAAATCACTTCCGGTGCTCCCTTGGCATAGGCAGTCACTGTTCTTTTATAATCGCTGCGTACAATGCGTGTCATAGCCAATAAATCTTTACTAAGCGGAAACTCCTTTATTAATTCGCAGGTTTCTGTATTTATGGAGTCCCCCAGCTTTTTAATGGCTTTTTCCATAGGATCTATGGTTTGCTTTGCCGATGCATGAAACAGGCATCTGATAAGTTCGTTTGTTTCTGTATTTAAATTGCTAAAATGGTCTTTCGCATAAATTGAATGGTTGGCATACAGCGCGGCAACTTCCATTTTGTTTTGTGTGATGGTTCCTGTTTTATCACTGCACAGCACAGTAGCAGATCCTAATGTTTCAATGGCTGAAGGGTTTCTGGTTAAAATATTGCTTTTCGAAAGGCGCCACGCGCCTAACGCAAGAAAAATGGTTAATACAACCGGAAACTCTTCAGGCATTAAAGCCATAGACGAGGCTAATCCATTGAGCAAAGATTCGAGGAAATTTCCGCGCGTAAAATAGAAAGATACTACAACTACAATGCTAATGCCTAAACTTGCCAAAAATAAATGTCGAATTAACCTCTTCATTTCATTCTGAAGCTGGGTAGATGATTTTTCAATACTTTCAAGCGATGTGCCAATTTGTCCAAATTGTGTTTGAGAACCCGTATGAGTTACAAGTGCCAGGCAGCTGCCCGTTACCACAAGGGTGCCGCTATATATTATATTTATCAGTGAGTTTTCATGGCTTTTATTTACCGGAATAAATTCACCGGTAAGCAGCGATTCATCAATACTCAGATTGTTGCTGTGTAGTAAGGTTGCATCGGCAGGTACCCGATCTCCCTCATGGAGTTTTATCACATCACCCGGAACCACATCTCGGCCGGCAACACGTTTTTCCTGTCTGTCTCTTATCACTAATGCTCTGGGCGAAGAGAGCTGACGCAGGGCTTCTAATGATTTTTCAGTTTTGCGATGCTGATAAAATGTAATGAATATGATTACGAAGACTGAACAGAATATAATGATTCCTTCATTGTAATCGCCAATCAGCATGTAAAGGGTGCTGCATGCAAGCAGCAAGGTGAACATCGGTTCTTTCATCACCTCAGCTGCAATGTGTATCATACTTTTAGGCTTTGAAGCCGGCAGCTCATTATAACCATATTGCTTTATTAAACCAGCAGCATGGGCCTCAGTTATACCATATGTAAATTCAGTATCAATCAATAGATGTAAATATATGCAAAGAAATGTAGCCCCCGATAAAGTGTACAGTTAAATTATGTTATCCAATTTATGCATAACATTTATTCCATTCCGTCAGCAACAAATAGAGCAACCATGTATTTTTGATAAGCCTTGTTTGGGCATGACTGCAGGCGCGTTTCATTGTGCTAGGATACATTTTCATCATAAGTGTTGGAAAGCCTTCATTCTATACATAGAAAAGAATTTAGGCGCAAGTTAGCCTGCAAAATGAAGGCATAAACTGATATTGGTCAGGAATAATATTGATCTATTTAAGATACATTGGCAAGGCCTGCAGCCTATGCGCAAACAGGTTTTGTGTTTAGCCTGCAATAATGAGGTAATAATTTTTTTTGCCTTTTTGTGCAATAAGGTATTTGTTATTAATGAGCATGGAAGCATCAATAACAGCGTTCATATCATCAACCTTATTTTTATTAATACTAACTCCGCCTCCTTGCAGCATTTTACGTGCTTCGCCTTTGGAAGGGAATACTTGCGTTTGTTCGGCCAGCAAGTCAATCACTGCAACACCTTGTTCAAGTATTGTTTTAGATAGTTGGAATTGAGGTACACCATCAAAAATATCGAGGAAGGTTTCTTCGTCCAATGCCGCAAATGCATCTGCGGTAGCATTTCCAAACAGGATATTGCTTGCCTCAATTGCCTTATCCA
Source organism: Sphingobacteriales bacterium (assembly GCA_021299635.1). Lineage (GTDB taxonomy): Bacteria > Bacteroidota > Bacteroidia > UKL13-3 > UKL13-3 > JAJTFA01. Next base: position 19,959 of record JAJTFA010000005.1, on the reverse strand, counting down.
ATTCCGCCTGTCCATGCACCCTTGCTGTTATATCTGATGCTAGCCCTTTTTGAAGTGTGCGCAGGTGCGGTGCTTGCGCATGTTCTGCTTCTAATAGCTCAATTTCATCTTTTGCCTTTAAGGTAAATATCCTAATCCAGTTTTTTGTATCCTCATCACTGGCATTTAGCCAAAACTGATAGAATTTATATGGAGATGTTTTCTTAGGATCCAGCCATACTGCCCCGCTTTCGGTTTTACCAAACTTGGTACCATCCGATTTTTTAATCAGATTGGTTGTTAGTGCAAAAGCTTCACCACTATCTTTTCTTCTGATTAATTCGGTTCCGGTAACAATATTTCCCCACTGATCACTTCCTCCCATTTGTATTTTAATACCGTGGTGTTTCCACAGGTAGTAAAAATCATAGCCTTGCACTAGCTGATAGCTAAATTCGGTGAAACTCATGCCTGTTTCGCCTTCCAGCCTTTTCTTCACACTATCCTTGGCCATCATGTAATTAACGGTGATATGCTTTCCAACGTCTCTTATAAAGTCAAGAAAACCGAATGATTTAAACCAGTCGTAGTTGTTTACCATTTCTGCACTGTTGGCGCCTGCATTAAAGTCTAAAAATTTCTCAAGTTGTGTATGAATGCAGTCTACATTATGGCGTAATACCTCTTCATTCAGCAAATTACGTTCTGCATTTTTTCCTGAAGGGTCGCCTACCATGCCGGTAGCACCACCAACCAATGCAAACGGCTTATGCCCTGCACGTTGAAAATGGATTAATGTCATTACCTGCATTAAATGGCCAACATGCAAAGAATCTGCTGTAGGGTCAAAGCCGATATAGCCACGTGCCATACCTTTATTCAGTTCTTCTTCGGTTCCGGGCATCATATCATGTAGCATGCCTCTCCAGCGCATTTCTTCAGCAAAATTTATTTTGGTCATACGGGCACGAAAATAAGGTTTTTCCATAATGTAAAACCATGGGTAGCTCTTATCTTTGCAGCCTATGGCTACTATAGGAATCATCAGGGAGGGTAAAAATCCGCCTGACCTGCGCACACCGCTAACACCGGAACACTGTTTGGAGATTATTCAAAAATTTCCTGGCACCCATATTTTAGTACAAAGCTCTGCTTCACGCTGTTTTAGTGATGAGCAATACATTAACAAAGGAATTAAAGTAGTAGAAGATATATCAGGCGCAGATATTTTGCTAGGTGTAAAAGAAGTACCGGTAGATGATTTAATTGCGGATAAAACGTATTTGTTTTTTTCGCATACCATCAAAAAGCAAGCACACAATAGAAAACTGTTGAGGTCTATTGTTAAAAAAAATATACGTTTAATTGACTATGAAACCCTGCTTTGGGATGCAGGTAACCGTATTATAGGTTTTGGTCGATTTGCCGGTATTGTTGGGGCTCACTATGCATTTTTAATGTGGGGAAAGAAATACGGCATCTATCATTTGAAGCAGGCTTTTGAATGCAGCAATATGCAGGAAATGTATGCCCAATATCATGGAATTTCTCTGCCTCCGATGAAAATTGTGATTTGTGGTGATGGCCGAGTGGCTCACGGAGCCATTGAGTTTATGAAGAAGCTCAAAATACATCACGTATCTCAGGAGGAGTTTTTAGAGAATGAATATGATCATCCGGTTTATGTGCAATTGCGCTCTGAAGATTATTATCAGCGAAGAGATGGGCGTGAGTGGGATAAATCTGATTTCTATAAGCACCCGGAAGATTATGTAAGTAGTTTTCAACCCTACACCAAAGCAGCTGATATTTTTATTAATGCTGTTTTTTGGAAAGAAGGTATTCCTCCATTTTTCACCAAGGAAGAAATGAAAGCCAAAGATTTTTGCATCAAGATCATTTCCGATATTACCTGTGATATCCCCGGCCCCTTGCCATCCACCTCGAGAAGCACCACCATAGATAATCCGATTTATGGATACAATCAATTTCTTGAATCGGAAACGCAATCTTTTCTGCCAAATACCATAGATGTGCAGGCTGTGGGTAACCTTCCATGCGAGTTACCTTTGGATGCATCGGTAGAATTCGGGGAGCAACTTATCAGACATGTATTGCCACACCTGCTAATTGCAGATAAAGATCATATTATTAAAAATGCTACCATTACCCAGAACGGGGCCTTAACAGAGCGTTTTAACTACCTAAAGGATTATGTAGATTAAATGATATTTACAGTGGTGGACAATTATTCGCTGAACTTTGCATACTCCTGTTAAATTCGCAATGAATTAGTTGAAATTCAACTTATGTCCTTTATCGAAAAAATAAAAAATACCCTTGGCCATTTGTTGCTAACCAACGAAATAGCAGCACATAAAAAGAAAAGCAGAATGCTTGCTTATGAGCAGGTGCAGCACGTAGGCATTGTCTATAATGCCACTTATATTGAGAAAGAGGCAATGGTGCATCAATATGCAAACAAACTCAGGGCAGATGGCAAAAAAGTTTTTCTGCTAGGCTATGTAGAAATGAAACAGTTGCCGGGTAATAAAAAATTTAGTTTACAATCAGAGTATTTCTGGCAGGAAACGCTCTCACCGCTTAATCTCCCGGTTAAATCTAAAATAAGTAGGTTTATTGAAATGGAATTTGACTGGCTACTGAATATATACACGGAGCCTATTTTGCCCATGCTGGCCGTTGCGGCTTACTCACATGCACATTATCGCATTGGTCCGGCAATTCATGGCGGTGTTCGGTATTTTGATGCAATGATAGATACGGGTGAAAATAGCAGCCTGGCCTTTTTAATTGAACAAATGGATTTTTATTTAAAAGTAATAAAATGACCTTATGAAACTAAGCGGAACAGGGGTAGCGCTTATCACACCCTTTAAAAAAGATATGGGTATTGATTTTGATGCCCTTGCCAATATCATCGATCATGTGATTGCTGGTGGAGTTGAGTATCTGGTTGTGTTAGGTACCACAGGCGAAGCTCCTACTTTGAGTAAGGATGAGAAAAAGAAAATTTACCAATTTGCAGCAAAGCATGCTGCAGGTCGCGTACCATGTGTGGCAGGCATTGGTGGTAACAATACTCCAGAGGTCGCAGCCGATATGGCTTCATTCAATATAAAAGGTTATGAGGCAATTCTATCTGTAAGTCCATACTACAATAAACCCAATCAGGAAGGAATTTTTAATCATTACAGTCATATAAGTAAAACATCAAGATTGCCTGTTATTTTATATAATGTTCCGGGTCGTTCAGGTTCAAATATGACTGCAGCTACTTCGCTTAGAATTGCAAGCCGTTGCAAAAATGTAGTGGCAATTAAAGAAGCCAGCGGTAATGCTGAGCAGTTTATGGATATACTGGTTGCTAAGCCTAACGATTTTGAAGTTATTTCTGGAGATGATAACCTTACACTTCCGTTTTTATCTATGGGTATGTGCGGTGTTATTTCAGTTATTGCTAATGCTTATCCCAAACAATTTACAACCATGGTAAGGCTTGGGCTAAATGGCAATATGGCAGAGGCAAAATTGCTGCACTTTCATCTCTATGGTATGATGAAATCGTTGTTCATGGATGGCAGCCCGGGCGGAGTAAAATATGTGATGAGTAAAATGAAATTATGCAATAATCTGGTAAGACAACCGCTTGCAGTTGTGGGTAAAGATGCTATGGCTGCCTTAGATAAGGCAATGTCAGATATCAAATAGTTTTATTATGCTGTTTCTTGGAAACAGATGCAATCTTCAAATCATTATTTCATAATTGTTCTGCTGAACTTTTTATCTTCGCCTCATGCAAAAGATATTGAATTATATCAATGGGCAATTGATTGAGCCTGTTTCAAAATCATACCTCGGTAATCCAGATCCTTCAACGGGTGAAGTATATTCATTATGCCCTGATAGCGATGCAGCAGATGTTGAATCGGCCGTAGCTGCTGCAAAAGCAGCTTTTAATCAATGGAGCAATACACCTTCAGAAAAGAGGACACGCATTATGACGCGTATTGCAGAGTTGATAGAAAGTAATCTGGATACTTTTGCAAAAGCCGAAACCATTGACCAAGGCAAACCACTTTGGCTTTCGAAAAATGGTGAGATTCCAAGAGCAGTAAGCAATATGCGTTTTTTCGGAACAGCTATTGAGCATTTTGCAAGTGAGGCTCATCCCATGGGAGATCATGCCATAAACTATACGCTAAGAACTCCCATTGGAGTGGTGGGATGCATCTCGCCTTGGAATTTACCCCTGTACCTGTTTACCTGGAAAATTGCCCCTGCCATTGCTGCGGGAAATTGTGTGGTTGCCAAACCATCAGAAGTAACACCCATGACAGCGTTCCTCTTAAGTGAGATTTGCATTGAAGCCGGCTTACCTGCCGGAGTGTTAAATATTGTTCATGGCTTGGGTGTAAAAGTTGGCAGTGCTATCACCGCTCATCCGGAGATTAAAGCCATATCCTTTACCGGAGGAACCAAAACCGGAGAAGAGATTGCACGTATAGCAGCACCAATGTTTAAAAAGCTATCGTTAGAACTGGGAGGCAAAAATCCCAATATCATTTTTGCTGATTGTGATTTTGAGAAAATGCTTGATGAAACGGTTCGGTCTTCTTTTCTGAATCAGGGTGAGATTTGCCTTTGTGGTTCTCGCATTTTTATTGAGAGGCCGCTTTATGAAAAGTTTAAAATAGCATTTATAAATAAAGTTAAAGCAGAGTTAATAGTAGGCGACCCGCTCGATGCAGCAACCAAAACAGGTGCCATTGTTTCTAAAATTCATTTTGAAAAAGTATTAAGTTATATTGAATTGGCTAAGCAGGAGGGAGGAAACGTGCTTTGTGGCGGCAATGCTGTTAAGCCCGAAGGAAGATGTAACAAGGGATGGTTTATAGAACCAACGGTTATTGAGGGCTTATCATATAACTGCAGAACCAACCAAGAAGAAATTTTCGGGCCAGTAGTAACCCTTACACCATTTGATACGGAAGAAGAGGTATTAATGATGGCCAATTCTACTCAATATGGGCTTGCATCCACCATTTGGACAGAAAACCTGACCAGGGCACACAGAATGGCTGCGCAGATTAAGGCCGGTATTATTTGGATTAACTGCTGGCTTCTACGCGATTTACGCACACCATTTGGTGGTGTAAAAAGCAGTGGTGTTGGTCGTGAGGGAGGCTGGGAGGCCTTGCGCTTCTTTACTGAAGCGAAAAATGTTTGTATTAAGCTTTAGCTTTATTTAATCAAAACGCCATCGGCAAACATAACCACTTCAATACGGCCATCTTCCGTAGTATCGGTAATAGCAGTGCCGGAAATAATGGCAACTTTGCCATTAATATCGTAAGGTAATACAAATGCTTTATCTTCAATCTCTACCATTAGAGGATCACCTTTGGAATTTTTTAAGGTAAGCCAGCAACCTTCGCCTTTACAATATTCATCAATTATCCCTTCTACGTTTCCTTTCATCTCGGTGGTTAGTGTCATCACATCCATCAGTTGCTCTGTGGTCATGGCAGCTGTATCGGCTAAGGTTTTGCCAAAAGCACCTGTTTGCGGCAGGCTCTTTCTGGGATTGTTATTGCAGGATATTAATGTAAAAAGTACAATAGCGGTTAGAAAGAGGTTTTTCATAATATGTCAATTAAAAAAGGCGTTGCAAATGTCTTTGCAACGCCTTCAAAGGTAATAAATTAATTTATGAGCTTATCTTACAATGGTGAGCTCATTGATGATATTGGATGCTTCTCCATATTTATCAACCAAGAACATCACATAACGAATATCAACGCAAATGGTGCGTTTATTAGCAGGATCAAAATGAATATTGCCACTCATGGCTTCCCAATTGCCATCAAAAGCAAGCCCTGTTATTCGGCCTTCGCCATCAATAACTGGACTGCCGCTATTGCCACCGGTAATATCATTATTGGTTAAAAAGGCCACTGGTAATTTACCATCCTTCATGGCATAAGGTCCATAGTTTTTGGCTTTGTGCAAATCGCGTAAGCGCTGCGGCACATCAAACTCAGGATTGCCTTTGTATTTTTCATTTTTCTGCATCACCTCATCCAAATTGGTAATAAGCGGATATTTCATGTAACTGCGCACGCTACCATACGTTAAACGAAGGGAGGAGTTGGCATCAGGATAGTATTTTTTGTCTTTATTCATTTCAATCAGACCCTTGATATAGGTTCTTCCCAATGCCTGAATATTTTCATTAAACTCATCAACTTTGCTTTTGTAGTTTTTGTTGTAGTGGTCACGAAAAGCTTTTACATGCTTATAGGCAGGATCGTTTTTAAGCAATGCCATACGTGGATTCTGAATCCAAGCCTTTGTCATTTCTTTGTCTGCAAAAATACTGTTGGCAAAAACATGCGCGGTGTAAGCTTTAATAGCTTCGCGCATATTCTCTTTATTGTACGCAGCAACTATTTCACTCATATATGCAGGTTGATAATCTTTTGGCACATCGGTAAAATAAAACAACAATATACTGTCGAAAATGCGTTTATCTGCTTCAATAATTGGTGCACTGTAAGGCATTTCCTCTAATGCTGATAGTAATTGAGTTTGTGTCGCTTTGGTTGCTTTGTCATCACCTTTTTCCAGGGCTTCTTCCAAGCTTATTGCAAATGCTGCAAATTTAGAAACAGTAGGTGCTTGAATACCTTCATTCAGGTAAGTTCTGAGTGTGCTATAAGGTTTGTAGGTTGCAAAAGCCTTTTCTACATCAGTTAGCAGATTTTTGTATTCATTTTTATCAGCAGCCCATTTAGAAAAGGATTTTTCTTCTTTTACTTTTTGTTCATACACTTTATTTTTCTTCAATTGTTCGGCCTCACCGCGGAAATATTTCCAGTAGTTGGCAATTGAAGCAAAATCACCAGATAGTTTTAAACGCACATCCACATCTTTATTCATTTGTTCTTTCCAGGCATTGAGGCGCACTTCACGTAACTTAACAATAGCAGGATCAACCAAATCGGTTGCAATTTGTACACCTTGCGAAAACTCATAACGGTTGGTACGGCCCGGGAAACCCATAATCATAGCGAAATCACCATCCTTAATACCTTTTAGATTAATGGGTAAATGATGTTTTGGAGTATATGGAATGTTATCTGCAGTATATTTTGCAGGCTTGCCATCTTTACCGCTGTAAATGCGAAACATGCTAAAGTCTCCGGTGTGGCGTGGCCACATCCAATTGTCCGTTTCTCCTCCAAATTTACCAATATTTTGAGGTGGTGTACCAACCAAACGGATGTCGGTGAAACGCTCAAATACAAAAACATAATATGCATTTCCTTTAAACATTTCACGGCATTGAGCCTCGTAGTGTGTGCCTTTGGTTATGCGTGAAGTGATATTTTTAAATACAGAAGGCAGGCGCTTCGCTCTATCTTTCTCATTTAATGAACCAACAGAATCTAATACTTCTTTGGTTATATCTTCCATGCGCACAACAAAAGAAACGGTTAAGCCGGGCACGGGGCGCTCCTCCTTATACGATTTTGCCCAAAAGCCATTATCCAAAATATTATCTGCCGCTGAACTTAACTCTGATATAGCATCATAACCGCAATGGTGATTTGTTAGCACCAAACCTTTTGATGAGATAACCTCTCCTGTACAACCGCCACCAAACCAAACAATTGCGTCTTTAAGACTGGAGTTATTTACATCATATAACTGTTCAGGGGTAAGTTTAAGCCCCTTTTTCTTCATGTCTTCATAGTTGTAGTTTTTAAGTAATAAAGGCAACCACATGCCTTCATCGGCTCTAAGCTTAAAGGTTGGCAGCAAAATAAATGTAGCGATTACAAGTAATAGATTTTTTCTCATGTTTCAATGATTTAACGGGCAACGAATGTAAAAGAAAATTACTGGATGCAAAAGTGTGATTATAAATGTAATTAATTGTGCATTTGCTACTTGTAATTAAAGCCACTTGGTGTATGGTGCTAAACTTAACAATAAATTAATATTGAAGGTAATTTAGGCGCATACATTTGCCTAAAAATCCGCTCCTATGTTTGGTTTAGACCCTACGCTTACCGCGCTTCTAATTTTTTGCATTACACTTGCCTGTGCATTTGAGTTCATAAACGGATTTCATGATACTGCAAATGCGGTAGCTACTGTTATATACACCAATTCTTTAAAACCTTGGGTTGCGGTAACATGGTCTGCTATATGGAATGCAATAGGAGTTTTTGCAGGTGGTATTGCTGTGGCAATGGGTATCAGCAATTTGCTGCCTGTAGAGGTGTTAACTGATACGAATATCCATCACAATATTGCTTTAATTCTATCTTTATTGCTTACAGCCATTGCATGGAATTTAGGTACTTGGTATTATGGTATACCTTGTTCCAGCTCGCACACATTGGTTGGTTCTATACTCGGAGTGGGCTTAGCCTATTCATTTATTGCAGAGAATAAATCAGTTTCGTACGTTAATTGGTCAAAAGCTACAGATATTGGCATGTCACTTATACTTTCACCATTGGTTGGTTTTAGTTTAGCGATTGTACTTATGTATATCCTACGGCAGGTTGTTCGAAACAAGATCATCTTCAAAGAACCCAATACCAATAACCCGCCACCAACATGGATTAGAGCCATTCTTTTACTAACCTGCACAGGAGTTAGCTTTTCCCATGGCTCAAATGATGGACAAAAAGGTGTGGGGTTGATGATGCTGGTAATGATTGCTATTGTGCCATCCTATTTTGCCATTAATCAAGAGGCAGATGTGAATCAGTATCGGAATAAACTGGTTGAAGTAAGACAAATATTGGCTAAGGCAGATATAAACCAACTTAATACCAACGATAGTTTTGAATTGGTTAAGATGAACGTGCTACTAGGAGAAATGCAGCAGCAACTTAATGTCGCTGACAATTTTCTTGCTTTTCGAGAAGAGGAGCAATTTGCGTTAAGAAAAACGGCCATTCTTATTGGTAAATCAAGTAAAAAGTTACTTGAAAGTGATTATCTAAATTTAAGTGCAATGGATAAGAAAAAATTGAAGGGTGATGTTGCTTCACTTAAATCGTTAACAGATTATGCCCCATACTGGATTATATTGCTCATCTCTCTCTCATTGGGTTTAGGAACCATGATAGGTTGGAAGCGTATTGTTAAAACCATTGGTGAAAAAATTGGCAAACAGCATCTTACCTATGCACAAGGTGCATCTTCGGAACTTGTGGCTGCAGGAACGATTGGACTTTCAACCTGGCTTGGGCTGCCGGTAAGCACCACACAGGTATTATCTTCCGGTATTGCAGGAAGCATGGTAGCGAGCAGGGGAATAAAGAATTTACAGAAAAATACCATAAAGAGTATTTTTATTGCCTGGATACTTACCTTGCCTGTAACGGTAATAATGGCAGGAGGTTTGTTCCTTTTATTCAGGGCAATAATTTAGGTGTTTTTATCAAATCATTTCTGCTGCTGTTGTTTCTATTTAAGCCAGTTATCCAACCACTCAAAATATACTCTTTGCCACAAAACAGAGTTTTGTGGTTTGGTTACCCAATGGTTTTCGTCAGGGAAATAGAGGAAACGGCTTTGTAATCCTTTAAGCTGAGCAGCAGTAAAAGCTTCCATTCCTTGAGTAATAGGCACCCGGTAATCTTTTTCATTATGAATTACCAGAATTGGAGAGTCCCAGTTTTGTACGAATTTGTGTGGCGACTGGTCAAAGTTTTTTGGTCGGGGAGTGCTCCAGTATGCACCTTTATTGTCGTTATTGGCAAACCACATTTCCTCTGTGCTGCCATACCAGCTTTCTGTATTAAACATGCCGCAATGAGCAATGAATGTTTTAAATCTTTTTTGATGATTACCTGCCAGCCAATAAACGGAATAACCGCCAAAGCTGGCACCAACTGCTGCGCGCTTATCTTTGGCAACCCAACTTTCTTTCGATACCTCATCAATAGCGCTTAAATAATCACGCATACATTGACCACCATAGTCACCAATAATGGCATCTGTCCAATCCTGGCCAAATCCTGTAACGCCTCTTCGGTTTGGTGCAACCACAATATAACCATTGTTAGCCATAAGCTGAAAATTCCACCTGTAGCTAAAAAACTGACTCACCATACTTTGCGGGCCTCCCTGACAATAGAGGAGAGTTGGATATCTTTTTTGAGGATTAAAGTTTGGAGGAAGGATTACCCAAGTAAGCATTTGTTTGCCATCTGTGGTTGTAATCATGCGTTTTTCTACCTTACCCCAGGTGATGTTATCGGTAAGTGCTTTATTGGTAAAGGTAATTTGGGTTTCAGTTCCTTTAGCTGAAATATTAAATAATTCCGTTGGCATACTCATATTTTGTTTGGCTCCTACCAGAACAAAGGTTTTCTTATCGGGCGATTTTGCTGATATGCTCAGGTAGTCATGATCGCCAATTGTTACCGGCTCAACTGCCGAATAAATGGCCCCCGTTTTCTTCACTTTTTCCTCGGTCATAAATATATTACGCGTACCTTGATATTGTGCAATGAAGTAAATTATCTGCCCTGCCTGAGCACTTCCAATCCACTCAAACTGTTCAACAGGGTAGTCAAATTTTTCAGTTATCTCTGTTGTGTTTCTGTTTTCAAACTGGTAAACCATGAGTCTGTTTTTATCAGCTTCATTGCTTATTTTTCGCATACTTAGCCATGCTAATTTTCTTCCATCAGGAGAGAATGCAGGTTCTGTATCATATCCTGCATTGTTTTCTGTTAAGTTAACTGTATTTTTTGTTTCTAGGTAAAATACATAAATATCACTATTGGTGCTCAGTGCCTCCTGAGTTCCATTAAGCTTCCGGCTGGTATATGCCAGCTTTTTACCATCCGGACTCCAGTTAAATTGTTCATCTCCGCCACTTGGTTGTAGTGGTGCATCGTATTTTTCATCCTTCATTATATCTGATGCCTCACCTGTTAATTGTCCGTCAGAATAACCTGCCACAAATACATGGCTGTAGGCATAATCATGCCAGCTATCCCAATGTCTGTAGAAAAGCCCATCAATGATGCGCGCTTTTGTTTCAGGTAAATCGCTGTACATCTCTGCTGCAGTACGATCCAGTTTTACATCTGCCGTGAAAGCAATATGTGTAAGTGTAGGAGAGTATTTATAGCCGCTAATTCCCCCGTTAACAGTAGTAATTTGCTTTTTACCTGTTCCATCCGGATTAATTTCATATAACTGTACACTGCCGTCTGCAGATGAAAGAAATGTTATTTTCTTTCCATCAGGTCTCCACTTTGCGTTGAATGCATTGGTAGCATCATCGGTAACCGCAACGGGATTTCCACCTGAAGGTGGCATCACATAAACAATATTGGTACCTTTATTAGCAGCCAAATCATATTTTTTTACTTCAAAAAGTATTTGCTTGGCATCAGGCGCTAATTGAGGATTGGAAACTCTTCCAAATTTCCAGAGCATCTCCGGGGTTAATCGTTCCTGGGCATTTGCATGCAAAGCAATAATTAGCAATAGGTAAATTACTTTTTTCATAAGGTTATTAAATCAGATTTTAATGGCAATATATAAAATGATAATGAAGCCCCAAGTTACAATGAATTTGAGTGGGCCAAATTAGCTTTTATTTTGAGAAGGCACCTTAACCGATCAGTCTGTTTTTATGATAGTTATATAAAGTCTGGTGTTTGTCTTGGTGTTTAATGCATTACTTTATTTTACAAGTTATATGCTTGCTTATTAAGCTGTTTTCTAAAATTTTGAAAAAAATAATAGCCTACTAAAGGCTATTTTATATCTTGTGCAATTGCACATGAATAAGTTAAGACCTCGTTTGCTTGTTTTAATCTTTTTGTTGGCTTGTCAATCCATTATAGGCCAGGTAGCACTATTTCCTGATTCTGCTGAGGAATTAATAGACACATCCGAATCGGTTAAACTATCTTCTGAACTCCCCGATGCATTTAGAAAAACCATAAACAAAACAAGAAGAATAGATAGTTTGGTTAATTATGCCTACACCTTTTTAGGCGACAGGTACAGGCGTGGAGGTACCGGGGCTAAGGGGTTTGATTGTTCAGGTTTTACGCTTACCGTATTCAAAGAATTTGGCATCAAATTACCTCATACTTCAGCAGGACAGGGTTTAGTAGGATATGAGGTAACTCTTAAGAATATAATGAGGGGTGATTTGATATTGTTTAGGGGACGTAACAGACGCAGCCGAAGAATTGGGCATGTTGGGATTGTAATTTCAGAAAAAGGGCAGTCTGTTCGCTTTATTCATTCCAGCACAAGTGAAGGGGTTAGGATAGATAGGTTAGATTACGACTACTATAGAAAAAGATATCTGAAAGCTGTGCGTTTGCCTTATCTTCATCGTTAAGATTGGTATTATAGTTTGAGCTTTACAAAATGATTATAATAAAGCAATATTGCAATATTTCTTCTCCTGATTATTACAGCTGTATCTGTAAACGCCCAAAATGCAACGAACTTTTTAGCAATAAAAACATATATATTGGAACTAACTGATTTGAATGGGTATATTCAACTAATGGCAGGGTTGTATAATAAAGGCATACAGCATGTTTGTCTTAAGCGAACATCGCACTATAAAATTGAGAGGAATACAGGCAAAAAGTGAAGTGATGCATTAAAAGCTGTAAAGAAGGTCTAGATTAATGCTTGAATCATTTGGGGAGCAAATGGTCGAGGTGATTCTGATAAAATAGACTGGGGATGATGCTTACTATCCGATGCAGCTAGCCATGCCTTCTAATTCAGCTTTGTATGATGCAATGCCTTATGAATAAGCGCCTCAATATGACGAATAAAAATTAAAAAACGTTAGGAGGTGATGGCTGCTATTCTAATCATACCATGATTGTGCGTATGAATCGCTTCCGAAAAGATTACCAATTGTTTACGAAGAAGATTGCCTACGTAAGTTTTTTTGAGGGAATCTTGTGTTTTTAACACAATTAATTTACATTCACCATTATTTGCTCGTATATGAATCGTCTATTTATCCTTTTGTATCTTTTATTTCCTTGCTTAACTGCAAGTGCGCAATCAGTTATAAATTATAGTTTTGCCTCAGGCACGACCACTTTTGTGCAGCTTACCGGTGGGACTACCGCCACTCTAAATGGGAATACCGATGATGGATTTTATACAGGAATTCCGATAGGTTTTAATTTTATATACAACAGTACAGTATATACAAACCTTTCAGCCAGTACCAATGGATTCATAAGCTTGGGTTCAAATATCAGCAATGCAAATAGCCAGGCCAATAATTTGGCTACAGGAACCGGACCCACTTCTCCTAGGCCTATCATAGCTCCTTTATGGGATGATAATGAGATGACTACTGCTAATGGTTTTAGCTATCAAACAAGCGGAACCGCACCAAATCGCGTATTTACCGCAGAGTGGCTCAATATACAATGGAATTACAATGCATCGGCAGGTTGTTTATCTATGCAACTAAAGCTTTACGAAGCCAACAGCAGGGTAGAGTTCATTTATAGACCGGAAGCGGGATCGCTCTTTACACCTTCCGCTTCATTAGGCATCACCAATGTGTTAACCGGGCCACGAAATTTTCTTTGTCTTACTTCTGTTAGTGGCTTGCCATTCGATACATCAACAGTAACCGAAACAAACACTATTAATACAAAACCAAATAATGGCCAAAGGTTTTCTTTTAGCCCACAGTTTGCTATTCCGACCACCCCAGTGGCACTTACCTATAGTGCTATTACTCCAATGAGCATGAATGTAAATTGGGTAGATAATGCAACTACAGAAACCTACTATCAGCTTTTTATATCAACAGATGCAGTAAACTATAATCTGTATTCAACTGTAAACTCAACCACACGAGCCACTACAGGTACAAATTATTCCACTTCAGTTTCAGGTTTAATACCCGGTGTAACATACTACTATCGTTTATTTGTTTGCAATGAGGGTAGCTTGCCCACAAGTTTTGTGGCAGGCAGTCAGGCAACACTTTCCGGGTTATTAAGCGGTGTTAAAACTGTTTGTCCAACCGGTTGTGATTATCCTACCATTACAAATGCGCTAACGAATATTCGTAATTTAGGTGTAAGTGGTAATTTTATTCTGGAAATGGATTCTACTTATGATCCGTCTTTAGAAACGTATCCTTTAAGTTACGGTAATTTACAAACAACAGCCGCAAATAATGTCACTATTAGGCCTAGAGGTAACGTTTCTATTCCTATTGTGTTTACCGGTTTTGGTGCTTCGACCTTTGATTTGAATAATACCCGATTTTTAACAATAGATGGAAGAAGAGCAGGAGCAGGTAGTGGCGGGTTTATTCAGATAACCAACTTGACCGGATCAGGCACAGCGGTTAGTTTTACGAATAACTCGAGTGACAATACTTTCAGGGATTGCATCATTACAGGAGCTACGTCAAGCACAACTTCCGGAGTTATTGTTTTTGGCAATAGCTCCGCAGTTTCTGGAAACAATGGTAATACGATTATTAATTGCACGATTAAAGATTCAATCGCTACACCTATTCAATGCATATATTCTTCCGGAAACGCATCATTCCCTAATCAGAGTAATATTATACAAAACAACCGCATTATCAATTATTATAATGGGTCAAATTCTAATTTTGGAATCAACCTGGCAGCTGGCTCTGAGAATTGGACCATTAGCGGAAATAGTTTTTATCAGGAAACGGCCAGAAGTTTATCTTTTAATACTGCCACCGCCATTTCAATTGCATCCGGTTCAACCCATACAATTCAAAATAATTTCTTTGGCGGTACTCTTCCCTTGTGCACAGGTAGTCCGCTTAACTACACCGGTGATGGAACAGTTAGTATGATTAGTATTAGCGCAGTAGTGTCAGGAACAGTTCAGGTTACCGGTAATACTATCTCAAATATTAATCTGGAACTGAATAATAGCACCCACTACCTCATCAATCTGGTTAATGGTACATTTAATGTAAGCAATAACCTCATTGGCAGCACTACACAGAATGGTAATGTTCGATTATTTACAAATGCAACCGGTTCCATTTTTTCTGCAATAAGCTTAGGTGGCGGCAGTAATTATGGAGTTGCCCTGATAAGCGGAAATCAGATTGGTGGTATTACAGTTAATGGTGGCGGCACCGCTGCAATCAGAGGGATTAATATTACAGCAAATACTCCACAGCTTAATATCACAAATAATTATTTGGGTAGTCCATCGATTAACCATTCTATGATAGATTCAACTTTTGCAGATGTTACTGGAATTTTTCTTCAGGTTACTTCTACAAATAACAATATTACAGGTAATACAGTCTCCAATCTTACAGCTGCATCCAATTCAAGTTCAAACCGTACAACCGGTATTTTTGCTCAAGGCGCTGGTGCATTTAATATTAGCAGCAATACCATTCGAAGATTGGTTACCAATGGCACAAACACAGGCACAACCAATCTTGCGCACTTACATGGAATTCTAATAACTGCTGGCGGCAGCAGTTTGATTTGTAATAATAATATCATTGATGGACTTTTATCTTTAAATCCTTTTCTGACATTAGCAGTTAACGGTATTTATTTTAATACCACAGGTACAGGTAACTCGCTTTCAGGCAATATAGTAAAGAGTATTTTCCCTTATAGCAGTGGAACCTGCACCATCACAGGCATCTTTAATGCAACCTCTTCTACCAATACTTATAATAATATGGTAAGACTTGGTCTTGATACGGCTGGTGTTGATATGAATACCAATCATAATATCATTGGAATTCATGATGCAGGCAATTCAAATGCTTATATTCATAATTCGGTTTATATTGGCGGTGCAAACATAGGTGGTACATCTGCTGCCAATACTGCTGCATTTTTCAACAGTATATTCTCAATTGGAACAAGGATTATTGCAAACAATATTTTTGCCAATACACGCTCTAACAGCTCAGCACTATCCAAGCATTATTGCTTATTTCTTACAGCAAATGCTGTCAATGGTACAACCATAAACAACAACATATACTTTGCTCCGGGTAATGGCGGAATCTTGGTTCGTTATAACAATACTGATATAAATTCTCTGACTGCTTGGCGAGCTGTAGCTAATTTTGATATCAATTCAGGAAATGGCAATCCAAATTTTGTGGCACCTCAGGCAGCGAACGCATCGTTGGATTTAAGGTTGGGTTCAACAACACCTGCAGAAGGTACAGGTTTAACCGGAACACCTGTAACCACAGATTTTGAGGGTCAGACTCGGGTATCATTAACTCCGGTTGATATTGGGGCTGATGCAGGAAATTATCAGACAGTAGATATTTTTGCTTCTGTAATAACCCATACACAGGTTGGTAATACATCATCATTCTCTAACCGTACAATTACTGCAGATATAACAGATATAGGCACCGGAGTGAGAATATCAGGCTCATTACAGCCTCGTCTGTGGTATCGTAGAACAGCGCCATCTGCAACGTCTTGGGTTAGTACAGGAGGGGTTCTAACATCGGGTACATTAATCAACGGCACATGGACCTTTACGCTTGATTATGCACTTATTCCAGGTACACCTGCTATTAATAATCAGTATCAGTATTATATCGTTGCTCAGGATTCAGCATCACCGGTTAATATTGCCATTCTTCCATTTAGCGGTGCCTCTCA
The DNA here is from genome assembly GCA_021299635.1 of Sphingobacteriales bacterium. GTDB lineage: Bacteria > Bacteroidota > Bacteroidia > UKL13-3 > UKL13-3 > JAJTFA01. The sequence continues at coordinate 3,253 of JAJTFA010000005.1, read as the reverse complement.
TACTGATGTAAATACACAATTGTCTGCACCAACTACACCTTATAGTTACAGTCTGGTGGGTAGCTTACCTGTTTCTATTAATGTTGGCGTTGGTCAAACCTATACATCACTTACAGGTGCGGGTGGATTGTTTAGTGCAATCAATAATGGAGCACTATCAGGAAATACTGTGGTTACCATTGTTTCAGATATAACCGAAACTGGTGCCAATCTTTTGAATAATGCAGGGCTCAGTGGATTTAATTTGCTCATTAGGCCGGATAACCAGTTGCGCACCCTCTCCGGCTCATTTACACTGGGAGTTAATGGTTTGATCCATTTGAACGGAGCTACCAGAGTCACGATTGATGGTGGCCCCAACAGAAATCTGCTCATTAGGAATATTTCCGGCACTGCACCATCCGGCTTAACTGCTCCAACCATCTGGATAGTGAATGGAGTAAATGATACTATTAGAAATTGTGTAATCGAGGGGAATGGTTCAAATCCTTTTTATGCTGCTGTGAACATCTCTACAAATTCGGCAGGTTCCACATCATCAGGATTGGTTTTATTAAACAATGTAATAAGAGGGGCCCTGCTAGATGCTGCTAATTGTCCTGCTTCTGGAGTAACAGTTTGGGGTGCTGCCAACAATATTCAAAACCTGACAATTCAAGCAAATACTATTTTTGATTTCTCAACCTACGGCATTCTCCTAAATGTTACAGGTAATAATGCTTTGATAGGACATCCAACAGATACTTCTTTAGGGAACAATATTTACCAGCGAGCCCCCAGAGGTGCCCAAAGTTTTATTGCTATTGCTTCTGGTACAGGTCATGTTGTAGGGTCAAATAAATTATTTAGTAGCAGAGGAATAGTTCACAGTGGAACCAGCAATGGTATCTGGGTTGCCAGTTCAATTAACGGAATAACCATAATCAATAACTCTATTGGTGGTTGTAATCCAAACAGAGGTGGTGGTTATTTCCAAACAAGCGGTACATGGAATGCCATCAATATGACGGCCGGAACGTCCATAACATCCCTGATTTCTTCAAATAGAATCGGAAAGATAACTGCAACTAATTTTTATGGTATCAATATAGCAGGAGGTATGGTTAATGTATTGAATAATCAGATTGGCGGGTTGCAGGATACCATCATTGCCAATGGTATTGTAAATGGCATTACATCAAGCAGCAGCAGTGCAATACAAATTAATTCAAACAGTATCTCTCACCTAATAAATATAGGGGCTAACTTTACTCAGGGTGTAAGTATATCTTCCGGCACCAATACTGTAATTGGAAATACTATCCAAAGTTTGTATACGTCAGCTACAACACAAAATGCCCCTGATCTATCCTGCGCAGGCATTCGTATTTCTACAACTACATCAGGAAATATTGTAAAAGGCAATACTATTTTTACCTTGGTTAATACGAGTTCAACACTTGCCACATCTGTTGCAGGAATTGCAGTAAATAATGCTTGGACAGGCTCGGAGGTTTATGCCAACCGAATTTATGGATTAGACGCTACCAATACTGGAGCAGGCAGTAACAGTGGAGTTATTTATGGAATTTATATTGGATCAAGTGGATCGGCAACATATTACAATAATCAGATTTCTATCATACCTCCTACAATTAATAACCAAACTCGTATTAGGGGAATAGAATTGAATACATCAGGAGGAGTTAATGAATTTTATTACAACAGTATATTTATAGGGGGTACTGCAAACGGAACTAATACCACAACTGCATTTTTTCGCAACACATTCAGTTCAACAGTTGCATTAATTATGCGTAATAATATATTGTATAATCAAAGAACATCTTCTTCTCAAACACATTATGCACTCTCATCTTCTTTCTTCGGAAGCTTTACGCACAATCACAATTTGTATGTTGGAGGGAATATAAATATGATTGAGAATCCTGTTGGGACAAGCCGCACATTGGCCAGCTGGAATTCACTGACAGGTAATCCGGTTAATAATTTAGGAAACCTAACAAGCGAATTACCCTCAGCACAATTCTTTACATCAACGGCAACAGGAGATTTGGCTACTAATTCTTGTCGTGTTTCGAATGCCGGTTCTGCTGTGAGTATCACAAGCGATTTTAATAATATTACAAGAAGCAGTATCCCTGATATAGGATCTGTTGAGTTTACAACAGCCTCCGGTTTTCCTGTTATTACTGCACAACCTTCAGTACCTTCTGCAGTATGTGCAGGAGCAGGCACACGTAACCTTACAGTTAGTACATCCGGTTATGGTATAAATTATCAATGGCAACAGGAAATTGGTGGACTATGGTCCAATCTAATTAATGGAACAAACTATACAGGAGTTGCCACAACTAGTCTTAGTATCGTTAATCCTCCTATCTCATTCAATGGTAACAAATACCGTTGTTTAATCACAGGGGCATGTCCGCCTGTATTATCAACAGATACAGTTGTTTTAACTGTTAATGATAATGTGAACATTACCGCGCAGCCTTCGGTAAGTACAATCTGCTCCGGTAGTAATGCCAGATTTATTGTTGTAGCAACAGGAAGTGTTCAATCTTTTCAGTGGCAGATTAATACAGGATCAGGTTGGAGTAACCTATCAGTTAGTGCTACCTATCCAAATGTTACTGATGATAGTTTGAATATTCTAGGTGCTTCATCAGCGTTTAATGGTTATTTGTATCGTTGTTTAGTTAATGGTAGCTGTAATAATGTTACCAGTAACCAGGCAGTTTTAAATGTTAATACAGCGCCTACAATCACAGCTCAGCCGTCTAATAATGCCACTTGTTTGAGTGGGAATGCAAGTTTTACATTAGCAGCCTCTGGTAGCGGACTCAACTACCAATGGCAGGAGAATCAAGGTTCAGGCTGGAATAGCCTAAGTAATAATGTTACCTATAATGGTGTTAATACTGCATCCTTAACCATTAATGGAGCTACTCTTTCAATGAATACGTACCAGTATCGTTGTTTTGTTTCCGGCACGTGCAGCCCTAATGCTAATTCTAATACAGCTGTATTAACCGTTAGCCCAACGAGTGTAGGTGGTAGCGTTAGTGGCGGTACAACAATTTGTTCAGGTGCAACCAGTGGTACATTAACTTTATCAGGCAATACAGGCAACGTAGTAAGATGGGAAAGTGCAGTAGCACCATTTACCACATGGACCAGCATTAGCAATACAACTACGACACATACATCAGGCGCACTCACACAAACCACACAGTTCCGTGCAGTGGTT
>JAJTFA010000004.1 GCA_021299635.1 Sphingobacteriales bacterium | reverse complement strand
TTAAGGCAGCGTATAACAGGTGTGGTAAGCACAATATCTCCAATGGAGCTAAAACGTATAATGAGAAACTTGGGCAAGGTGGTGGTATGGGTTTGTTTATGCGAATTAAGGAGGTAAAACAGGTTTAACCAAACTTTTGCTTTCTGCGCTGCTGGAGCCAGGTTTCAAAAGCATTTTTATCTTTTGCATTGAGGCACATTTCTTTATACAAACCGCCTTTGCGTGCCACGTTAATGCCAAAGTGCATATCAAAAAAACCTGCCGTTTCGTGTGCATCAGGGTTAATGGAAATGAGCACCTGTTTATTCAGTGCATAATCCAGGTATCGCCAATCAAGATCCAGTCGGTAGGGGTTTGCATTAAGCTCAATGGCCACACCGTTTGCTGCGCATGCATCAATCAGTGTATGGTAATCCAGCGGGTATCCTTCACGCATCAGCAGCAGCCTGCCGCTGGGGTGGCCCAGAATATCGGTGTACGGGTTTTCAATGGCTTTAAGCAAACGGCTCATGGCCTTTTCTTCGCTCATTTTTAAATTGCTGTGCACCGATGCAACCACAAAATCAAACGAAGCCAACACATCATTGCTATAATCCAGTGCACCATCGCCTAAAATATCGCTTTCAATGCCTTTATAAATTTTAAACGGAGCAAGTTCTTTATTCAGCGCATCAATTTCGGCATGTTGTTTTATAATATCCGCCTCCTTTAAACCACCTGCATATTGTGCACTTTTAGAGTGGTCGCAAATACCCAGGTATTCAAACCCCTGCTCTTTGCAGAAGCTTGCCATTTCGGCTAAGGTATTGGCCCCATCAGAGTATGTGGTGTGGTTGTGCAGCACACCCTTCAGTTGTTGATAGGTAATAAGCTGTGGCAGTTTATTGTTTTTTGCTTTTCCCAATTCGCCCAGGCCTTCACGCATTTCAGGTTCTATAAAAGCAAAACCAGCAGAAGCATAAATGGCCACTTCATTGCCAGCTTTAAAATTTACACCGGCCTGTTCCAGTTGTTTCAGGTGAGGCGGGGCAGCGGTAGAGATAAAAAGTGTTTCATCAAAATGTGCCTCATCGGTTAGGATAACAGATACAGGGTAACCCTCGTTGTAGCGAAACGACAGGTGGTTTTCATGTACGGAAACTTCCATGCTGTTTTGCAGGTAGGCCAGCAGTTGTGTTTGGTTGGCTGCAATAAGCAATGAGATATGATCCAGTGTTTCGTTTTTTCTGCGCAGCTCACCGGTAAAAGATATGCGGCTTACAAAAGGTTGCTGTTGCAGTTCATTTAGCAGTTGCAGGGCAGGCTTTTCCAGTTTGGCATAATGAAACTTGTTGGCATTGCTAAAAATAAATTCAATACTTTCTTTAACGGCCTGTTGTGTTTTTAGCCCGAAACCTTTGGCCTGGGCCAGGCGGTTTTCATTGCAGGCATAAAGCAGTTCGCCCATGCTTTCAATACCCAGTTGTTTCCAGATATAGGCAATTTTTTTAGGGCCTATTCCTTTTACCTTAAACAAATCAATAACACCTTGCGGGGTATCGTTAATAAGTTCAACCAACTCGGTAAACGAACCGGATTGGTTTATTTCAAAAATCTTTTGGGCAATGCTTTTGCCAATGCCTTCCATGGCTTCCAGCTCAGCCACAGATTTGCCCTCCAGGGGTGTGGAGAGTTTATCTATTTTAAAAGCAGCCGCTGCGTAAGATTTAATTTTAAACGGATTTCCATCATGCAGTTCGCTCAGATTGGCATACCATTTAAATAGTTCGGCAATTTCCTCATTAGTCATGCAGGGAAGGTAAGGAAAGATTAGAAGATTGGAAGATTAGAAGATTGAAAGATTGGAATGCCAATAGCCAATAACCAACAGCCAATCCCCAACACCCAACAGCTAACACCCAATCCCCAACACCCAACAGCCAATAGCCAACAGCTAATAGCCAATAGCTAATAGCCAACACCCAAAGGCCAACACCCAATCCCCAGAGGCCAACTAATTAATCTGTTTCCCGATTTTCCATCGTTCTGTTTTAAGGAGTGCACCTTTAACGTCATAGTATTTCCAGATGCTATCTTTTTTATCTTTATGAAAATAGCCTGAGCATTTCAGATTGCCTTGCTCATCATATAACGTATACGGACCATGCTTCATGTAAATAATGGTATCGCGGTAGCTGCCGTAGTTGTTTTTATCGGGCACAATTTTAATCATATCCTTGTGGTGATACACTTCTTTCAGTTTCTTTTTGGTAGACTCATCATAGTAGTAGTAAGTTTTACCTGCTTTGTCATCAATAACCTGAGCTGATAGATTGAAACCAATAAAGCAAAATGCGAGGATAGCAATAAGTTTTTTCATGAAGGCTTTTAAAAATTTTGGTGCAAAACAACTCCAATTTACGTAAAAAGCAAAACTGTTATTCTAAGTTGTATTGTTTGATTTTACGGTAAAGTGTACGCTCTGAAATTCCTAATTCATTGGCTGCTTTTTTGCGCCTGCCGTTGTATTTATCCAGTGCTTTTTTAATCATTTCCAGTTCCAGTTCTTCCAGAGAGAGGCTTTCATTAGCCGGCTGTGCCACGGGTATTTCAATAACCTGTGGTGCATTTGATACAGGCGAAACAGGCATTACCTGCGGATGTGTGGCAGGTTGATGAAAAGGTTCGTTTAGCAAATGACTTATCTGCTCGCGTGAAGCGGGGTTTATGCCGGCAGCTGCATTGCCACCCTGCATCATATCAAACACAATACCTTTTAAATCCATTACATCTTTTCGTAAATCAAACAGCACTTTATAAAAAATATCACGTTCACTCATGCCTTGATCGGCAGGGGTATTGCCCAGCAACATGGGCAGGCCCGGTTTTTCCGGAGGCAGCACACGTTTGAGTTCCTGAGGATTGATGGTTTTATCTTCATCAAGTACCGAAAGTTGCTCAGCAATATTTTTAAGCTGACGGATATTACCCGGCCAGCGGTAGTTTACCAGAAGTTGCAGTGCATCCGGTTCAATAACCAATGGTTTTGATTTGTATTTCTCTGCAAAGTCGGCTGCAAATTTTCTAAACAATAAGTGTATGTCTTCTTTACGCTCGCGCAGGGGTGGCACTTTAATAGGCACGGTGCTTAAGCGGTAGTAAAGATCTTCACGAAATTTTCCGGCAGCAGCCAAATCCAGTAAATCTTTATTGGTAGCTGCCACCACACGCACATCTGTTTTCTGCACTTTTGATGAACCCACTTTAATAAACTCACCACTTTCGAGCACACGCAGCAGGCGCGCTTGTGTTTCCAGCGGCAGCTCTCCAACTTCATCTAAAAATATAGTACCACCGCTAACAGTTTCGAAATAACCTTTGCGTGTATCGTGTGCTCCGGTACAAGATCCTTTTTCATGTCCGAATAATTCAGAGTCGATGGTGCCTTCAGGAATGGCACCGCAGTTAACAGCAATAAAAGGTCCGTGTTTGCGGTTGCTCAGTGCATGTATAATTTTTGAAAAAGCTTCTTTACCCACACCACTTTCACCGTTTATCAGTACGCTGATGTCCGTAGGTGCTACTTTAACTGCCGTTTCAAGTGCAATATTCAGCAGGGGAGAGTTGCCAATAATTTCAAAACGTTGTTTAATATCTTGTATGTTCATACCATAATTTTTTAGTGAAGAAGGAAATACATTTTATAGCACTACAACCACATTACCAATAAGGCTGGTTTGGGTGCTGCGTTCTATTTTTACTTTTACAAATGAGCCTTTGCCAATACCGTTTTGTTTTGGAAAAATAACGGTAACGTTTTGGTCGTTGCGTCCTTTTAAATCAGCTTCAGATTTTTTTGATTCGCCCTCTACCAGCACAATTTGCTCGGTACCTATATAGCGTTTATTTTTCTCTATGCTAATGCTGTTTTGCAAATCGATGAGTTCCTGCAGCCTTCGGCTTTTATCTTCAGCAGCAATATCATCGGCATATTTGCGTGCGGCCATGGTTCCCGGACGCTCGCTGTAGGCATACATATAGGCAAAATCAAACTGCGAGTAGCGGAACATGTCCAGCGTATCCTTAAATTCATCTTCTGTTTCGCTGCAAAAACCTACAATGGCATCTGTAGATATGCCGCAATCCGGAATTACCTCGCGTATTTTTTGTATGCGTTGTTTAAACCAATCTGCATCATAAGTACGGTTCATCAGTTTCAGTACCCGTGAGTTGCCGGATTGTAATGGGAAATGAATATAGTTGCAGATATTGTTATACTTTTTCATGGTATACAATACCTCATCGGTAATATCTTTTGGATGCGAAGAAGAGAAACGAATACGCAAGTCGGGAGCAATTTGAGCTACCTGTTCCAGGAGTTGTGCAAAGTTGCACAAGGTTTCTCCTGCTTCATTTTGCCATTTGTAAGAATCTACATTTTGTCCAAGCAGTGTTACTTCTTTATATCCCTGGTTGTATAGGTCGGTAGCTTCTTTAACAATGCTCTGCGGTTCACGGCTGCGCTCACGTCCGCGGGTAAAAGGCACCACACAGAAGGAACACATATTATCACAACCACGCATAATGCTTACGAAAGCATTAACGCCATTGCTACCCAAACGCACAGGCGTAATTTCTGCATAGGTTTCTTCGCGGCTTAGCAGCACATTTACGGCTTTCTGCCCTTCTTCTACTTGTTGTATCAGTTTAGGAATATCGCGGTAGGCATCGGGTCCAACCACAATATCAACCAGTTGTTCCTGCTCCAGTAATTTGGCTTTTAAACGTTCGGCCATGCAGCCCATTACACCCACAATCATCCCCGGGTTTTTCTTTTTCTGGTGTTTCAGTTCTCTTAATCTGCCCCATACCCTTGATTCTGCATTGTCTCGGATGGCGCAGGTATTTAAAAAAACCACATCAGCCTCGAGCGGATCACTGGTGGTTTTATAACCTTTGTCCAGCATAATGCTGGCCATCACTTCACTGTCAGCCAGGTTCATGGCACATCCATAGGTTTCTATATACAGGTTTCTGGTGGCGGTTTCAGGGGCCAAATCAGCAGTTATCCCTCTCATGCTTGCATCAAATTGAGGCGCAAAGATAATAAAAATTCTGACAGAGTGGCAGAAAAAGTAACGGATTACGCAATGCTTTTGTAGAGGCTGCTTATTGATAAAGGAAAGGGATAATAGTATGTTCGCACCATGAAAGTACTTGTAACAGGCAGCAATGGTTTGCTGGGTCAGAAGCTAACAGATTATTATCTGAAACAAGCCGGTATTGAGCTGATTGCAACAGCAAGAGGAGTTGACCGCTATCCAGTTAAACAAGGTTATGTATACGAAGCGTTAGATATTACACAGTATGCTGAAGTAAAAACCATGCTGCATAAACACAAGCCTGATGTGGTAATTAATACGGCTGCCATGACCAATGTGGATGCCTGTGAAAGTGACCATGCCGGCTGTGACGCGTTGAATGTAGAGGCCGTGAAACACATTTGTGCGGTATGCAATGAAATCAATGCTCACCTGGTGCACGTATCAACCGATTTTATTTTTGACGGAACGCATGGTCCCGTAACAGAGGAAGAAAAACCCAATCCGCTGAGTTACTACGGGCAATCCAAGCACCTTGCCGAAATGGTGGTGATGGAGCAGTGCAGCAGCTGGAGTATTTGTCGCACCGTTTTGGTTTATGGCGTGGTGAGTGATATGAGCCGAAGCAATATTGTATTATGGGCTAAAAACAATTTAGAGCAAGGTAAAACACTCAATGTAGTGGGCGATCAGTTTAGAACACCTACACTTGCAGAAGACCTGGCACAAGGTTGCGCTTTGGCTGCAGCAAAAAAAGCCAAAGGTATTTTTAATATAAGCGGTAAAGATTTTATGAGTGTGTTTGATTTGGTGTATCGGGTGGCAAGTTTCTGGAAACTGGATAAAACACTGCTCAACCTCTCTACCAGCGAAGGTATTAAACAACCTGCCAAGCGCCCGCCAATAACAGGATTTATTTTAACCAAAGCTATTTCCGAACTGGGATATAAGCCACACTCATTTGAAGAAGGTTTGGCTTTACTGGATGAACAGCTGAAAGCAAAAACTGTGTAATTTTATTTGATTCAGAAAAATTTAACTTGATAATATAAATGGATCCTTCTAATTTTTGGGTATGGTTTGGCACAGAAGTATTCTTTGCCATTTTTGTGGCGTTGATGCTTTATTATTTTTTTAAACAAACGCAGCCAAAAGATAAAGATGATAAACCAGGCCAAAACGGTCGTTAAGCAATACTTTACTTTCTCGCGCGGGGAGCGTAAGGGTATGATATTGCTGCTGGTAATTTTGCTACTGGTACTATTTGCACCCTTCTTTATTAACCGTATTTTTCCTGAACCGGAACCTACATTTTCCATTAAAGAAATTCCTGCCGCTGCATTGGCAGCAACAGAAGCGGATGATATATTGCCTGCTTACAATGCAGCTGCATTTTTTACTTTTAATCCAAATACAGCTACCAATGCGCAATTGCGCAAATTGGGTTTCACAGAGCGAAATATTAAGAGCTTGCGCAAGTATCAAAGCAAAGGCGGACGATTACGCAAACCGGAAGATATTCTAAAACTTTATGGTTTAACCATGGAACACAAGCAGGCCTTGCTGCCTTTTGTGGTTATAGATGATAATCCGGTATGGATGCAGGATACGGCATCGGCTAAAAAGAAATTTGCAGCACCGGCCGTAGTTGAACTTAATACTGCAGACAGTGCAACACTGGTGGCTTTGCGTGGCATTGGTCCAAAAACAGCCAAACGTATTGTTGATTACCGCAACAAACTGGGGGGATTTGTGAATACTGAACAACTCACCGAATTATGGGGTTTTGATCCGGATGTTTTATACGACCTGCAGGATAGAATAACAGTAGATGCAGGAAAGGCAAAACTATTCAATGTAAACAACGTAACACAAGACGAGCTAAAGCAGCATCCTTATTTTAAATACAAACTTTCGCAGGCCATTGTAAACTATCGTTTGCAGCACGGACCTTATCGCCAACTGGACGATTTAAGAAAAATAGTATTGATTAATGATTCTGTTTACCAGCGCATTATTTTGTATTTATACATTCCATAACTGAACACAAACCTAACTTCTATTATTGGCTTAAAAGATTGTATACTTGCACAAAAAACAGCTACCCTTATTGCATGGAAACTAACGGAATGAACTTTGAGATGACTGAGAATCAGAAGATGGTTGCTCAGATGGCAAAAGATTTTGCCGAAAAATTTATACGTCCGCATGTAATGGAGTGGGACGAAGCACAAACATTCCCTAAACAAACCATGCAGGAAATGGGTAAGCTGGGTTTGCTGGGCGTATTGGTGCCTGAGGAATATGGAGGTGCAGGCCTAGGTTATTTTGAATACATTGTAGCCATACAGGAAATTACAAAGGTTTGCAGTTCAGTTGGCTTATCTATGGCTGCACATAATTCACTTTGCACAGGTCATATCTTGCAATTTGGAAACGAAGAGCAAAAGAAAAAATGGTTACCCAAGCTTGCCACGGGTGAGTGGATTGGTGCCTGGGGATTAACCGAGGCCAATACCGGAAGTGATGCCATGCGTATGCAATGCGTGGCAAAACAGGATGGCGACCATTGGGTATTAAACGGCACCAAAAACTGGATTACCCACGGCATTTCAGGCGATGTGGCTGTGGTATTGGCACGCACAGGCGAATTGTTAGACTCTAACGGTATTACAGCATTTGTGGTAGAGCGCGGCACACCCGGATTTAAAGGTGGTAAAAAAGAAAACAAATTAGGCATGCGTGCCAGCGAAACAGCTGAACTTATTTTTGAAGATTGCCGCGTACCTGCTGCCAATATTTTAGGTAAAGTAGGCGAAGGTTTTAAACAAGCCATGAAAATATTAGATGGTGGTCGTATTTCCATCGCGGCTTTGTCATTGGGCATTGCCAAAGGCAGTTACGAAGCAGCCGTAAAATATTCAAAAGAGCGCCATCAGTTTGGTCAGCCAATTTCAAATTTTCAGGCCATTGGATTTAAGTTGGCCGATATGGCTACACGTATTGAAGCAGCAGAATTGCTTACATACCAGGCGGCAGATTTAAAAATGAAACACAAACCCATGACCACAGAGAGTGCTATGGCTAAATACTATGCATCAGAAGTATGTGTATGGGCAGCTACAGAGGCTATTCAAATTTTTGGAGGTTATGGTTATACCAAAGATTTTCCGGTAGAGAAATTTTACCGTGACTCCAAGTTGTGTACCATTGGTGAAGGCACCAGCGAAATACAAAAACTGGTGATTGCACGTAATATATTAAAATAATTACCCAAAGCCCGGCTCATACAGTCGGGCTTTTTTGTGATGCTTTACTTCTGATTAATATGCAGGTTAAAAGCATGTAAATAGGTTGAATTGCTTCAAATTTTGCTATTTGGTGAATGAAAGCAATACGAGCCAAATTGTTAATGGGCGAGGAAGAACGCATGCATTTATCTAAAACACCCCCGGAGTTTTTTCGTTTACTGATTAATCTGATTAAGCTGCATCGAAAAATGTAGTAGCAAACCAATATAAGCAATTGTACGCGTGTATGTTTATGTCAGGTATGCTAATCTTTACCTAGCTCATCATTCGATTGTTATCAAACATATATACAATTGTGAGATGAATTAACATCATCATTTCTAAACTATTAATGTAATATTTAGCAGCTTTTTTAGGGTTGAATGACGAAAACATCATATAATTGTGATAACTATTTTAATCAGGCTATGAAAAAACTACTCTTTATCCTTCTCCTGTGGGCTGTGAGTGCACCAATGTTGTGGGCCCAAAGTAAGTCATACCAGCTGGTAGAGCAAACCTCGGCCGATGGAAAATATACTTACAAAACCGTGGTGGACGATCCGATGAATGTGCGGATTTACACACTTAAAAACGGTTTAACGGTAATGTTGTCGGTAAACAAATCAGTTCCACGCATACAAACACTTATTGCAACACGTGCCGGCAGTAAAAACGATCCGGCTGATAATACAGGTCTTGCCCATTACCTGGAGCATATGCTTTTTAAAGGTACTGATCAGTTTGGTACAAAAGATTGGGCTACCGAAAAAGGTTACCTCGATCAGGTTGATGCTCTGTATGAGCAATACAACAAAACCACCAATGAGGATACACGTAAATCCATATACAGAAAAATTGATTCTGTATCACTGCTTGCATCTAAATATGCCATTGCCAATGAGTATGATAAAATGTTGTCTTCTATTGGCGCAACCGGAACCAATGCCTTTACCTCATTGGAGCAAACGGTGTATGTAAATGAAATTCCGCAAAACCAGGTAGACAAATGGCTGACTATTGAGGCAGAGCGCTTCCGCAACCCTATACTTCGTTTGTTTCATACAGAACTGGAAGCAGTGTATGAAGAAAAAAATATTTCAATGGATAACGATAGCCGTAAGGTTTTTGAGGCTATGATGAGCAGCCTGTTTACCAAACATACCTATGGCACGCAAACAACCATTGGTACGGTAGAGCATTTAAAAAATCCATCCTTAATCAAAATCAGAAATTATTTTAACAGCTATTATGTGCCCAATAATATGGCGGTTATTATGGCCGGAGATTTGGATCCGGATCAGGTTATCAGAATGATTGATACCAAATTTAGTTATATGCAGCCCAAGGCTGTACCTTCTTTTACTTTTGAACCGGAGCTTGCCAAAACTGCACCTGTTGAGGTAAGTGTTTATGGCCCTGATGCCGAGAACCTGATGGTGGGTTATAGAATGCCGGGAGCCAATGCCAAAGAAGCCAAATATTTATTGCTGGTTGATTATTTACTGGCCAATTCAAAGGCCGGTTTAATTGATTTAAACCTGGTAAAAAAACAAATGGTATTGTCTGCCTCATCTTCTACTTGGACCAACAAAGATTACAGCATTCATTTCTTAACTGGCAAACCTAAGCAAGGGCAGAGCATGGAAGAGGTAAAAGATTTGCTGCTTGAGCAAATTAAATTGATTAAGGATGGCGCCTTTGATGATGAAACATTGATTGCAATTATCAATAATTTTAAGGTAGATCAGATTAGAAACAATGAGTCTAACTCGGGCCGTGCCTATACCATGTTGGATGCATTTATAGTTGGTAATCCATGGAACGAGCAGGTTTCTATGCTGGATGATTTATCTAAAATAACCAAGCAAGAAATCATGGATTTTGCAAATAAATATTACACCAATGACTATGTGGTGGTTTATAAGAAAATTGGAGAAGATAAATCCATCAAGAAAATTGATAAGCCGGAAATTACACCTGTAGAAGTAAACAGGGATGATATGTCGCCTTTCGTTATACAAATTACTGAAGCCAAGGTATCTCCGGTTAAACCGGTTTACCTTAACTATCAAAATGATATTGCACGCGGTAAAGTAGGAGGCAAGGCACCATTGTTGTATGTAAAAAATAACGACAATGGTTTGTTCTCTTTATACTATGTGCTGGATATGGGCAAGTTTCATAATGTTAAACTACCTGTTGCCGTTAACCTGCTTCAATATTTGGGAACCGATAAATACTCTGCAGAACAAATAAGCAAAGAGTTTTTTAAATTGGCTTGCGATTTTGGTGTATCAGCCGGAGAAGACCAGGTATATGTTTACGTAAGTGGTTTAGATGAAAACTTTGCACCTGCCGTTAGGTTGTTTGAGCATTTGCTTGCCAATGCCAAACCCGACCAAACAGCATTGAAGCAGATGGTGGAACGCATGCTTAAGCAACGCAAAGATGCCAAGCTAAACAAACAAGCCATATTTAACGGAGCATTGAGGAGTTACGCCATATTTGGCAAGAAGAATCCGTATAATTTTAATCTAACCGAGGAGCAATTGCGCGCACTGAAGGCAGAAGATATGGTTGATATCCTAAAATCACTTACCTCCTACCAGCACAAGATTTTATACTACGGACCAAAACGCATGGAAGAAGTTGGGTTTGTATTAAACAAAGAACACCCAATGCCGGCTGCTTTAAAATCATATCCTAAGCGTATAGTGTTTAAACGCAATACCATGGACAAAAACATGGTATACTTTGTAGATTATAAAATGGTTCAGGCAGAAATTATGTGGCTGCACAAACAACCCATGGGTTATGACAGTACTCGCGTACCAATGATTAATTTGTATAATGAATACTTTGGCGGTGGCATGTCGTCAGTTGTTTTCCAAACCATCCGGGAATCAAAAGCACTTGCTTACTCAACTTTCTCGCGTTATTTATCTCCGCAGCGCAGGGAAGATCCTTATTATGTAATTGCCTATGTGGGCACACAATCAGATAAGATGGATCAGGCCATTACCGGCATGAATGAATTGTTAACCGAATTGCCAAAATCTGACGCTTCGTTTTCAGCAGCCAAGGAAGCTATCAGGAGTCAGATTGAAACAGACCGTATTAATAAGGAGCAAATTTTCTTTAGCTATCTAGCAGCAGAGCGTTTAGGAATTCACCATGATTTGCGTGCAGATGTTTATGGGCAGTTGGATAAGATCACTTTTGATGATGTAAAGAAGTTCCATGAATCCAATATAAAAGGTAAAACATATACCTATTGTATTATGGGCTCAAAAGAGAAAATAAACCTTCAGGATTTGAAAAAATACGGAGAGATGAAAGAAGTAACCCTAGAGGAGTTATTTGGATATTAAGTTATTGACTAATTTTATCTGCACCCCGGATTGGCCTGCCAGTTCGGGGTGTATTTTTTAGCAATCCTTTATCCTATAATTGTAGCATGAATTTATCAGGTAAAATTGCGGTAGTAACAGGAGTTAGCAAAGGCATAGGTTTGGCTGTAGCAAATGCTTTGCTTCAAAAACAATGTGTAGTTTACGGATTGGGAAGAAACGGTGCAGAGATAAACCATCCCGATTTTCATTTTATTAAAACGGATGTGCGTCATGCCGAGGAGGTAAAAAAGGCTATTAGTCAAATAGCCAGCGAGCAGCCACGTATTGATATTTTAATAAACAATGCGGGACTCGGCTACTTTGGATTTTTAGAGGATATATCGGATGAGCAATGGCATGAAATGTTTGAAACCAATGTGGATGGAATGTTTTATTGCTGCAAGGCAGTGCTACCACACATGAAAAAAAATCAATTCGGCCACATTATTAATATTGCTTCAACGGCAGCTTTAGAAGGTATGCCACAGGTTTCGGCTTATTGCGCAACCAAATGGGCTGTAAAAGGTTTAAGTGAGTCTTTGTTCAGAGAGGTGAGAGATTATAGAATAAAGGTAAGTTGCGTATATCCGGGTTCTACCAAAACAGATTTTTTCAGAAACAGCCCTGGTATACAACCGCATGATTATATGCTGATGCCTGATGACATAGCATTGATGCTGGTGCAGGCACTGGAAATGCCTGATAATTTTCATACAGTTAATCTGGAAATAAGGCCACTTCAACCAAAAGGGCCTAAAACAACTTAATTTTATGGAAACGCTCAGGGCTTATTATTATCAGCATCCGTTGCGCAGCATCTTGTGGGTTGCACTTCTTTTTCGTTTAATCAGTGTTGTGTTTTCTGAAGGGTATGGTTTTTCCGATGATCATTTCTTGGTGGTTGAAGTAGCACAGCAATGGGTTGATGGCGTTGACCCACGAAACTGGATGCCTTGGAATGGCAATGCTACGCCAAGCGGACACAGTTTATTTTATCCCGGTTTACATTATTTCTTTTTTGCAGCTTGTAAATCACTAGGCATAGAAAATCCGGCAACCAAGATGTTGCTGGTTCGTTTGCTGCATGCATTGTATAGTTTAACCATTGTATTGTTAAGCTATAAAATTGTACGCAAAATATCAGGTGCACAGTTAGCGGCCCAAGTAGGTTGGCTAATGGCCTTACTTTGGTTTATGCCATTTTTCAGTGTGCGCAACATGGTTGAAATTGTTTGTATTCCACCCCTGTTGTATGCCACATGGCTAATGCTTAAAGCCACTGATTCCGGTAAGCTCACGGTTTTCTTTTTTTCAGGAATCATTGCAGGACTTGCCTTTTCCTTTCGCTTTCAAACCATTACGTTTATTGGCGGATTTGGTTTAGCACTGCTCATCAGAAAACAAATTGTACCTGCACTGGTATGGGGTACTGGTGCTTTGCTCTGCATGGCATTGTTGCAAGGCGGTATCGATTATTACATTTGGGGCAGGCCCTTTGCAGAGTTTAAAGAGTATACGATTTATAATATTGAGAATGCACGCAATTATATACTTGGTGATTGGTATAACTATCTTCTACTTGTTTCAGGATTGCTTGTTCCGCCATTGGGAGTTATTATTTGGTTTGGGATGTATAAGGTGCGTAAAGAATACTTACTGATTATACTTCCTGCTTTGTGTTTTTTTCTATTTCATTCTTATTTCCCCAATAAACAGGAACGCTTTATTTTACCAGTAATTCCATTTTTTGTAATGGCCGGATTGGCTGGCTGGCAGCAAATAGTTGTTTCTGCGTTTTGGCAGCGAAAAGCCTCATGGCTAAGGGCGGGTAGGATTTTTTTAATTGTCATTAACGGAATTTTACTGATTGCACTTACGCCCAGTTCAACCAAAACCACACGTGTGCATGCCATGAGTTATTTACATGATTACACGCAGGCAAATAGCTTTATGCTGGAACTAAGTCATTTGAAAAATGGTGTATTGATGCCAAAATTTTACTGGGGCAAATGGAACGATCATGTTGTAGTTACAGTGGGAGAATCGGCCAAGCAGATTATTCATACATTAAAAGCAAGTGGGCAAGCAATGCCTGAATATGTAATTTTTGGCGAAAATGTAAATCTTGAAAACCGAATCAACGCATTTAAAAGTTCGGTTAAAGCCATTACCTACGAAACAACGATTGAGCCCAGTAAATTAGATCAAGTGATGCATTGGCTTAATCCGGTAAACGTAAATCAAACATATTATATCTATCGGATAGAATATTAATTGGGTTTGATCCAGACTTTCCCGTTTACAATTATGGTATCAATGCAATCGTTTCCAAAATTATAGGGAATAAATGCCAACGATGGGATGGGTTTGGTGAGTATGAAATTGGCAATCTTGCCTATGGCAATACTCCCATGTGTTTTGCTCAGCTCTATTGCAAAGGCGCCATTAATGGTAGCAGCATTGAGCGCTTCTTCCGGTGTAAGTTTCATTTGTGTGCAAGCCAGTGATATTACAAAACCCATGCGCCCGTTGGGTGAACTACCGGGATTATAATCAGAAGCCAGACAAAAGGGCAAACCTGCATCTATCATTTTGCGTGCAGGGGCATAAGGGATGCCCAGGAAAAAAGAGCAGTTGGGCAATCCAACAGGCATGGTTTCACTATTTTTTAAGCAGTTGATCTCATCATCTCCTGTATATTCCAGGTGATCAACACTGAGTGCATGATTTTGCACGGCAATCTGAACTCCTCCGGTATAGCCAAGTTCATTGCCATGTATTTTTGCTTTCAGTCCGTAGTTAGCGGCAGCTTTTAAAATCAAATCCGTTTCAGCAACGGTAAAGAATCCCTGATCGCAAAAAACATCACAATAGTCTGCCAGTTTCTCTTGTGCAACAATTGGCAGCATTTCTTTAATGATGAGGTTTATGTAAGCCTCACGGTTATTCTTGTATGCTGCAGGAAAGGCATGTGCGCCTAGAAACGTGGCTTTAATAGGAATGGGTGAAACGTGTTTTAAGCGGTTAATTACACGCAGCATTTTTATTTCATCGGCAACGGTTAAACCATAGCCGCTTTTTATTTCAATGGCACCTGTGCCGTAGCCAATCACCTCATAAAGTCTTTGCAACGCAGCTTCAAACAATTCATCTTCACTCATCTGTTGCAGTTTTGCTGCCGAGTTAAGAATGCCACCACCTGCAGCTGCAATTTCTTCATAACTTTTCCCTTTAATGCGCATCACAAATTCTTCTTCACGTGTTTTGGCAAATACCAAATGGGTATGAGAATCGACAAAAGAGGGTAGAAGGAACTGTCTGTTGGCATTGATCCGGGTAAGGTTTGGTTCCTTCTGCAGTATTGCAGAAAGCGATTGATGTGTCTCATCATACATCTTACCAAAAGACTGTATGATTCCGTCTTTGGTATAGATCCAGGAATTTTCAATACTGTTTAGTTCTGACATCTGTGAACCGGATTTTTTATCTGTTGCCGGATTTGTAATGCCATAAAGCGATTTGATATTTTCTATGAGTAGATGCTGGGGCATGAAGGGTTGGATGGTTACCGCAAGTTAATTCAAATATCAGTGATGGTTGTATATTTTTTCAGGGGAGGGGTGAAAAAAGAAGCCGCGCAGCCGAAGGCTGCGCGGCTTCAATAGTTAATTAATAAATTAGTTGCCTTCTTTTAATGCTGTTGCACGGGCTATATATTTATCAATATCCTGTGCTTCCTGACTTTCAGCAAAATCTTTTTTAATAGTTTGGTAAGCTTCCAATGCATCAACATAGGATTGTTTCTCCTCATAAACCATTCCTGCTTTTTTAAGAAATACAGGTGAAGTAAGCTTATTTTTGGTCATACGTGCTGCTTTCATGTAATGGTTTACCCCTTTATCCAAGTCTCCCAATTCCACGTAAGCATCTCCTATAGCACCTTCTGCCAATGGACCAATAAGTAGATTTTCTGTGCTGAAATCTTCCAGATGTTCAATAGCGGATTCGTACTGTCCGGTTCTTAGGTTGCAAATACCGGCATAGTAGTGTGCCAGATTACCCGCTTTACTTGCCCCATATTCTTCAGCTATGGCTTCAAATCCTTTAAACTTTTCATTGCCGTTTAATGCCAATGCAAAAGAGTCCATCTCAAAGTAATTTTGAGCCATGAAAATTTCTTTCTGTGCTTCTATATCCATGGGTTCTACAATCAATTTTTTGTACCCTACATAACCACCAATAATAACAACTACAGCAATTATTGCCATGTTAATTTGCTTCTTATTGTTTGCATAAAAGTCTTCTACCTTATGTGTGGTATCAACTAAGGTTTTGTCTAAATCCAGGTTGTTTGTTTCTTTATTTTCTGCCATTGCGTGCGTTGTTTTATTCTGTAATAAAAGGGTAATTGGGTTCTGAGTAAACGTCTTCAAATAAGGCGTGAGCTTCTGGATAAGGTGAGCTTTCTGCAAAGGTTACGCTTTCATTTACCTCAGCTTCTATTTTTAATTCCAGCTCTTCAAACCATTTTTCAGCAGCATGCTTTTTTGTTAAAATGGTTTGCTTCACTACCTCAAGCGGATCTTTTTTCTTGTATTCTTCTACTTCTTCTTTGGTTCTGTATTTAGCCGGATCGCTCATGGAGTGACCTCTATAGCGGTAGGTTCGAATTTCAAGAAAAGTAGGTCCATCACCTTTTCTAGCCCGCTCTGCTGCAGCAGCAATAGCTTCATGCACTGTTTCCGGCTGCATCCCATCAACAGCTTGGTTCGGCATTTCATAGGCCTCACCAATTTTATGAATGTCCATTACGTTGGTGGTTCGTTCTACGGATGTGCCCATCGCATAGCCATTATTTTCGCAAACAAAAATTACAGGCAGTTTCCACAGCATAGCCATATTAAATGTTTCATGCAAGGCCCCTTGACGTACGGCACCATCACCCATATAGCAAACGGTTACCTGCTCACCTCCACGATATTGATCGGCCAGTGCTATACCGGCACCAAGGGCAATTTGCCCGCCTACAATACCATGTCCGCCAAAAAAGTTATGCTCTTTGCTAAACATGTGCATGGAGCCACCTTTACCTTTAGAGCAACCGGTGGCTTTTCCATAAAGTTCAGCCATTACTGCGTTTGGCGAAATGCCACATGCCAAAGCATGCGCATGGTCTCTGTATGCAGTGATTATTCTGTCGTCTCTGCGCAATGCACTCATAGTGCCTGCTACAACTGCCTCTTGGCCAATATACAGGTGGCAAAATCCTTTTATTTTTTGCTGTCCGTATAACTGAGCTGATTTTTCCTCAAATCTGCGCATTAGCAGCATCCGCTCATACCAATTAAGGTAGTGTTCTTTGGTAAACTTTGTTTGTGCCATTTTAAGAAGAACCGCAAATTTATGAAAAAACTTCAGTGAGCAAAGAAATTATAGTATTCAGTTAATCAGGCTCTTATCTTGTATAATATTTCCCGCTGATGCTATATATAGCTGAGTGTGTGAAGATTATTCCGATTACAACAAGCTTTAAACCCAATCGCTGCAATAAATAATAAGTTAAATTGCGTGTCATAAGGGATGCATCTTTCGGCTTTAAATATTGCCCAGTTTAAAAACTATGCCACAGCTCGTGTTATTTGCACACCGGGTATCAACTGTTTTGTTGGTAAGAATGGTTCCGGCAAAACCAACCTGCTCGATGCTATCTACTATCTTAGTTTTACAAAAAGCTATTTCAATGCACAGGATCAGTTTAACATAAAACATGATGAACCATGGCTTCGGATAGAGGGTAGTTACAAACGCAACGAAATGGAGGAGCAGGTGAGTTTATTTGTTCAACGCGGGGAGCGCAAGGTTCTTAAGGTAAATAACAATGAACCTAAAAAGTTTTCTGACCATATTGGCCACTTGCCTTTGGTTATGATTACACCAAACGATATCATGCTTATTCAGGAGAGCAGCGAGGAAAGACGGAAGTTTCTGGACGGCATGATTTCGCAAACTGATAAGGTTTATCTGAGCAATTTACTCATGTATAATAGGGTACTTGAACACCGTAACCGGCAACTTAAAAATTATCAGGAGGGGCAGAGTTTTGATCCGGTATTGTTTGAAACCTACAATGAACAACTGTGCAATGCCGGTAAGTTGATTTATGAAACCAGAAAGGCTTTTTTGGATAAATTTATTCATGTCTTTCGCGTATTCTATCAGGATATGGCCTCAACTGATGAGTGGGTAAATATTGTTTATGAGAGTGATATCAACCATGAACCGTTTGATTTACTGATTAAACGCAGTGAGCATTCAGATATGATGGCAGGCCGAACCACCAAAGGTATTCACAAGGATGATATTGGTTTTTTTATTGGTGATTATGCGCTTAAAAAATTCGGTTCACAAGGCCAGCAAAAGAGTTTTATTATTGCCTTAAAACTGGCTCAGTATAATTACCTCAAACAATTAACCGGAGTAAAACCTTTATTGCTGCTTGATGATATTTTTGAAAAACTGGATGCCTACCGTTTGGAAAGGTTATTAATGATGATTGCTGAAGATACTTTCGGACAAATATTTGTAAGTGATACCCATTTGGAAAGACTGCAACAGGTTTTTTCATCTATCCCGGCTCATGTAAAATATTTTAATATAGATAACGGAATAATAAACGAAATTTGATTATGGCCAGAAAATCAAATGAACAAACCATACAAGAGGTGCTAAAAGAATTAGTAGATTCAAAACCCATGAAAAGCAAACTCACAGAAGTTAATCTGGTTAATGCCTGGGAGCAGCTGGTGGGTCCGCTAATTGCTAAGCACACCAAAAAAATATATTTGAGTAAGGGCAAGTTGTTTTTGCATATCGAATCACCGGCACTTAAAAATGAGCTCACTTATTCCAGAGGCAAACTAATTGATTTGGTTAATCAATTTGCAGGAGAGGCTATTATTGATGAAGTTATTATCAGATAGCTTGCATAATTAATACGGTATTATGTCATCACATCATTTTGTTAAAGAAGGGCAGGAGCCTGCATTAATTATTGCAAATGGGGAGTCCTGTTCCAATGAGTTGCTGGGCCAGTTGCTTGAATGGAGTCCGTATGTGTTGGTGCTGGATGGAGCTATACACCGTGTGCTTGATTTGGGTATTAAAATGGACGCGCTGCTTGGCGACTTTGACAGCCATGATCATTCGCTTGAGCAATTGCAGCAACAAATGCCTGTTGAGATTATTCATACACCCGATCAGAACAAAACCGATTTGCAAAAAGGAATTGAGTTCTTAATTGATAAAGGTATAGCGGCAGTAAACATTGTTTGGGCCACCGGCCGAAGAGCTGATCATAATCTTACCAATATAACAGACATTGTTCGTTACAAAGCATATATCAATATTGTGATGTATGATGATTATTCACGTATTATTCCACTCTCCGGGCAATTTAAAAAGTGGTATGCAGCTGGCACTGTTATTTCACTCATGCCTGTGGGCACGGTAGAAGGGGTTGTAACCTCAGGATTGAAATATAACTTGCACAACGAATCGCTCACTATTGGCTATCGCAGCGGCAGCAGCAATCAGGTAGTGGAGGATGGTTTTGTTACCATTTCGCACAACCACGGAGATTTACTACTCATGGAATGTAAAGATTAAACATAAAAAAAGCCTCCCTGATTTCAGGAAGGCTTTGGTAGAAATGTTTTAATTATTAAACGCCTGTATCGTGCAATGCGCTTTCCATAATAAACGGATGTTTGGTTGGA
Source organism: Sphingobacteriales bacterium (assembly GCA_021299635.1). GTDB lineage: Bacteria > Bacteroidota > Bacteroidia > UKL13-3 > UKL13-3 > JAJTFA01. The sequence goes on along the minus strand of JAJTFA010000004.1, from coordinate 241,315 downwards.
TACAGATTTGCTTTTGTAAGTGCTTTTAGAACTACAAATAAAAACAGTCCGCCAAATAAGCCGAGGAAACCGAGTTCCATCAATCCCCATCCTTGGGAAGGAGTTTCAATAATTCCGGTAGGGTTATGGTCAGTTATTGCAGTTGCCAAATTCATTGCTCCTGGCATCACCATCAAGTAGCAATCATTCCAGTGTCCGATGAGGATGCATGCACCAACAAATGCTCCTAAGCCCCTATGACGCTTTGCACCTCTTCTCATAAACAGGAAGAAAGGGATAAAGAAATTCATTGCTATATTGAAGAAGAAGGAAAGCTTGTATGTGCCTTCTAAGCGTGGCTTGTAGTAGGCAACCTCTTCCGGAATATTTGCATACCAGATTAAGAGGAACTGAGCTACCCACATATAGGTCCAGAAAATAGAGAAGGCAAACATAAATTTACCCAAATCATGCTGATGCTCATCCGTTACAATATTCAGATACCCTTGAGAGCGCAGATACCATGTTAATAGGTAAATTGTGGTTAATGCACTAACCCACCCGGTAGCGAAGTTATAAACGGTAAAAATGGTCGAATACCAGTGTGCATCCATGCTCATGGTAACATCCCATGCAAACATGGAGAAGGTAAATGCAAATACAAAAAGGAAAGAAGCTGATAAGCGGAAAGATTTATCAAAATAAGTGGTATCAAGTAAACCGGTAGAATTTACATCTTCCTCGCGTGACCATTGGCGTATTTTGGCAGCACACCAGATCCAGAATGAAGTAAATAAAATTACACGGGCATAGAAAAATCCTTTGTTTAGATACCAAGTTTTTTTAGCAAGTAGCGGATCACTTTGCATTACGCCATCGTGTGCCCAATGGTATAAGGTTGTTAACCCAACGATTAATACCAAAATAACAATGCCTGCTCCATAGGCCATAAATTCGCTCATGGCTTCCGGGATTCTGCGAATGGCAACATACCATCCGGCATTAGCCAACTGGCTTATTGCTATAAAAATTGCAGCACAGGTAGAAATGATAAAAAAGAAATAACCGTTAAACAGCATGCTTCCCAATAATCTTTTCATAGGAAGATGATGATTTTGCTCATCGGTAAATCCTTCAATAGAAGGATGGTAGGTAAAGTATCCGATTAAAGCAAGCAGTAAGCCTACCCCCATAAGGATGAATGAAAGGCGCTTTGCCTTGTCGGTGAATACAAATTTTTCTTCTCTGATTTGAACGTCTGTATGTTCCATTGTATATGAGTTTTTTATCAGGTGATTAGTTGGTTGTTGTTTCGGCCTGAACAGGTGCAGCGCCACTTAATTCATAAATATAGTGTATCACTTGCCAGCGCTGAGTTGGAGAAAGCACTGTACCATATGCTCCCATCAGGTTTTTCCCGTGGGTAATGGAGTAAAACGCTTTACCGGCATTGATGGTTGGTAAACGATCGCTGTAGGCAGGAACCCTTGGATATTTTCCGTCTTTTACAATTGTACCTTCACCTTTTCCATCTTCAGCATGACAAGGTGTACAATTGATATTATACAAACGCTCACCTTCGGCTAAGTTATAAGCAGATTTTGGCAAAGGATTTTTCCATGCGCTTGCAGCTTCGTAATTATCGTTTGATTTTACTACGTTGTAATTGGCGTAATCCAGCTGACCTCGGGCAATGGTGCCTTTTACCGGTTCACGCATATTCATGCCATGCGGATTAATGGTATTAGGTTCTTCAGCTAGTTGCGAAAGAGGCTCATAAGCAAACGAGTGATACATATTTGGGGCATATTCAATACCCGGATTATCTCCACCTGCACTGCAGGCGGTTATTAATGAAGCTAACCCTGCCAATCCAAGCAGTGTGTAAACTAATTTCTTCATATTTCTTTAACCCTTTCTCTTACTTCCAATGCACCACCTGTAACAAAAATGCCTTCAAGTGCTTTTACATCGGTTTTGTTTTCGTGAATATTAACTGCAATAACAAAGCGGTCGTCTGTTACGCGGATGTCAATCACATCTGTATTGCGTCCCCAGAACATACGGTTTACAATAAAGAAGCAACCCACCATTCCGAATGCGGTAAATAAAATACCCAATTCGAAAGTGATTGGAATATAATCCGGTCCGATAAGTGATGGTTTACCACCAATATTCATTGGCCAGTCGATTGCGGAAGCATAAGTAATTAAAGTAAGTGCAGAAGCAACCCCACACATAGCAAAAACGAATGCTGCAATGGAAAGGCGTGTCCTCTTAACACCCATTACACGGTCTAACCCGTGAACGGCAAATGGAGTATACACATCATGAACATCATAACCACCTTTAACCAATTGTTTGGTAACGGCATAGGTTGAATCGGGATTGTCATAAACCCCCAATAGCATTTTATTATCCATGAACTGCATCTCCTTTCTTGGCGTGTTCACCATGTGCAGCTTGTCCGTGTCCATGATCGGCATGGTGCGTAGGAATAATTGATTTTATTTCAGCCATATTAATGGTAGGTAAGTAGCGGCAAAACAGAAAGTATAAAGTAAAGAATAACCCGAAAGAACCAATCAAGATGCTTACTTCAACAATCGTAGGCGTATACATGCTCCAGCTTGAAGGAATGAAATCGCGGTGAAGAGAGGTAACGATAATCACAAAACGCTCAAACCACATTCCTATATTCACTATAATAGACATAAGGAAAATAAACCAAGGCGTTGAGCGTGCCCATTTAATCCAGAATACCTGAGGGGCAATTAAGTTACAGGTCATCATGGTCCAGTAGCTCCACCAGTAAGGACCGAATGCCCGGTTGATAAAAGCGTATTGTTCATATTCTACTCCTGAATATGCGGCTACAAAGAATTCAGTGATATAAGCCAAACCTACCATACTACCTGTTAGCATTACAATGCGGCACATTGCATCAAGGTGGCCCATGGTTATATAATTTTCTTGTTTAAGCACCACACGACCAACAACGAGTAAGGTTAACACCATTCCAAATCCGGAAAAGATTGCACCAGCCACAAAGTATGGAGGAAAAATGGTGGTATGCCAGCCTGGAACCAATGATGTAGCAAAGTCCATTGATACGATAGAGTGCACTGATAACACAAGTGGTGTAGAAATACCTGCAAGAATCAATGAAATCATTTCATATCTGTGCCAGGTGCGGGTAGAACCATTCCAGCCCATAGAGAAAAAGTTGTATACGAATTTACGAACCTTGGTTGTTGCCCTATCTCTGATGGAAGCAATATCAGGTATTAAACCAATGTACCAGAATACCAATGAAACCGAGAAGTATGTTGAAATTGCAAACACGTCCCATACAAGAGGCGAGTTAAAGTTAACCCACAATGAACCGAATGCATTGGGTAGTGGAACAGGCCAGTAAGCCATCCAAGGGCGACCCATGTGAGAGAGAATGAATGAAGCCGCGCAAATTACCGCGAAAATGGTCATCGCCTCTGCTGAGCGGTTAATTGACATGCGCCATTTCTGACGGAATAAAAGCAACACTGCAGAGATAAGTGTTCCGGCATGGCCAATACCTACCCAGAATACGAAGTTGGTAATATCGAAAGCCCAACCAACTGTTTTGTTGATACCCCATGCTCCCAAACCTACCATTACTGTGTAGGTGGTAGCGCCAATCCACAATGCCAGTACCAGCGCGGAAAGGGTAAATCCAAACCACCAGCTTTTGGTTGCTTTTTGCTCCAGCGGACGCAAAATGTCATTGGTTACATCTGCGTATGTTTTGCCACCGGTTACTAATGTTTCTCTTATCGGAGATTCGTATGACATGTTACTTTAATTAATTTCTGATTAATAAATTAAGAATGTTGTTCTGCTGCTTCGTGTGCTTTTTCCTTATGCCCTTCGTGTCCGCCTTCATGGCCTTTGGCTTTGTGCTCTCCGGCTATTGCATCTTCCACGTTGCGAATTTTTGTTAGATATTTAACAGATGCTTGCACATTGTATTCCTCAAGCATAGTATAACTTCTGTCGTTTTTGTAGAGTTTTGAAATTTCGCTGTTCGGGTCATTCAAGTCACCAAAAACAATCGCATTGGATGGACAAGATTGCTGACAAGCCATTTTAATATCTCCGTCTTTCACAACACGGTTTTCTAATTTGGCCATTAACTTACCTGCCTGAATACGCTGAATACAGAATGAGCATTTTTCCATAACTCCACGTGAGCGGACAGTAACATCAGGGTTAATTACCATACGTCCCAAGTCATTGTTCATGTAGAAATCGAAATCATCGTTAGCGCGGTATTTAAACCAGTTGAAACGTCTAACTTTAAAAGGGCAGTTGTTTGCGCAGTAACGTGTGCCTACGCAACGATTGTATGCCATGTGGTTTAGACCTTCTGAGCTGTGAACAGTTGCAAGAACCGGACAAACAGTTTCGCAAGGTGCATGTCCGCATTGCTGACACATTACAGGCTGAAACTGCACCGCAACATTTTCGAAATCGGTTGTAGAGTCAGGGCTGTTATCAATCAATGCTTCATTTGCTTTACCTAAAGCTGAGCCTGCAAAATTCTTTTCGCGCGTAGCGGTTCTGCCATCTTTATCTTTAAAACGATAGTAACGGTCAATTCGAATCCAGTGCATCTCGCGGCCACGCAATATTTCTTTGCGACCAACTACCGGCACATTGTTTTCAGCATTACAACTTACTACACAAGCGCCACAACCGGTGCAAGCATTCATATCAATTGCCATGCTCCATTTGTGACCTTTGCTATCTCGCTCACTCCATAAAGAAATGATGTGCGCATCAAAATGGTTTCCTGCTTTAGGGTCTTTAATATATTCTTTTAAAGAAGCTTCACGTATGAGGTTACGTCCTTCGATGGTATGGTGTGTTTGTGTATGCGCAATTCTATAATCTTCGCCTGTTTTTTCAACGGTAACATCTGCATTCATATAACGGAAAGTTTTTCCATTGAAAGATGCAGCAGGGTAGGCGTTTTTACCAACGTACTTGGCAACCTTGCCTCCGCTGTTTCTTCCGTATCCAACTGCAACAGCTACCACACCATTGGCCTGACCGGGCTGAATTAACACCGGCAGATTTTCTAAGCTTCCGCCTTTGAAAGATATTTTAACCACATCACCATCTTTCAGGTTTAATTTATCTGCAGTCACTTTGCCAATCACAGCATAATTGTCCCAAGTAGCTTTTGAAATCGGATCAGGTAGTTCTTGCAGCCAAGGGTTGTTTGCATGTGTACCATCTCCTAAGCCAACTTTGGTGTAGAGTTTAAGTTCAATTTTATCTTTGGTTGTAGTGTATGCCTGATAAGCAGGATTAACTGCTTCAGCCGGCAATGATGCCATTTTATAAGATTGTGATGTCTTGGCAGCTACTGCATGGAATCCATCATGCAAGGCTTTGTTCCACGCCTGGTCACTGCCTCCAAGTAATGTAGATTTCCAGTTATTTTTTAAATAGGTATAGTAATCGGTATCATTACCTGACCATTTCAGGAAGCTTTCCTGAGCCTGACGTGTTTTGAATACAGGAGAAATGGTAGGTTGAGTTAATCCGAAGTAACCGCTTCTTGGTTCAGCATCATTCCATGATTCCAGATAGTGGTTATCAGGCGCATTAAATTTACACAATGAAGAAGTTTCATCTGGAGATTCATTGGTAGCAATACTAACGGCAGCCTTCTTAATGGCTTCTTCGAGTTTTTTACTATTGTAATAGCTGTATACAGGGTTGCTGTTGTAGAAAATGACTGCATCAACCGCACCGCTGCTAAGTTCATTTACAAAATTTTCAAAGGCAGCGTCTTCACTGAATTTTTGATTTGAAATATTATCCAGATCAATGGTAGTTCCGATATTCCCAAGCAAACTGTTAATGGCATTAACCAATAACTGATTGTCTAGATTATTTGATCCCGATACCACTAAAGAATTGGCTTTTGCATTCCACAATTCTTTGGCAGTATTCTCAATCATATTTGCTGCAAATTCAATATTTTGAGGAGCAGGAAGGGTAGGAGCACCTGCCATTGCAGCTATTTTATTGTACAAGCTGATGAGTGCAACACCCTCAGCATTTGGTTTAATAGGAATGCGCACATCTGCGTTTGAACCTGTTAGAGAAAGCGTTGATTCAAACTGAATATGGCGGCTCATAGTGGTTTTGCCTTCAGTAAGCTTACGATTTTTAACCCATTGCTTGGTATACTCTATTGGAGATATCCAGGTGCCAAGAAAATCGGCACCGAAACTTACAATTACGTTAGCCTTATCAAAATTGTATCCTGGAACTACTGCCTTACCAAAGGCTTTTGCGTTGGCTTCAATCATAGCAGAATTTGATACTGCCTCATAGCTGATATGTTTAGCGCTTGGATATTTAGCAATAAATTCTGTTATGACCTTTTTAGTAGAAGGGCTATTGATAGTGCCTGTAATTATTCTAATGTTTTTGGCCGAACCTAATGCAGTTGTTACTTTAGCATCAAGCGTATTCCAATCTACATCATTGCCGCTGGCTTTTGGTCCTTGTAAGCGCTCATTGTCATATAATCCAAGAATGCTGGCATGGCCTGTAGCACAAACACCACCCTGGAATAAAGGAGACTGATCATTGCCTTCAATTTTAATCGGACGACCTTCACGTGTTTTTACCAAGATAGAACAAGCTGCAGCGCATGCTCCGCATGTACTGGCGTACCAGTTAGGAATACCCGGTGTAACGTTCTCTGGTTTTACAATATATGGAATAGCATTTTTAACAGGAGTTTTGTTACAAGCTGCCAGAGCTACTGCTGAAATGCTAAAGCCAAAGTATTTTAGGAAGTCTCTTCTGTTAGAGGTAAGTTCACCATCCTGTTCGGTTAACACCTCTTCAAGAGGAATACCTTCTGCAAACTCGTTGCGCTTTTGCTCAAGAAATTTAGGGTCGTTGTTTAACTCTTCTAAACCTTTCCAGTATTTATTTTTATTTTCCATTGATCAGTTTTTTCCGTTTGAAGTAAGTAATTGTAAAAACTTAATTGATTAATAGTGGCATTTGCCGCATTCTAAACCACCAGCATTGGCAACTGTTACGTAAGATTTACCTTCTGCTTTTAGATTAGCGTGCAGTTTTTCGTAGTAGTCGTTATTGGCAACATCCACTTTAGCTTCTCGGTGACAATTGATACACCAGCCCATTTGTAAAGAAGATTGTTGAGCAACCACAGCCATTTTTTCGATAGGTCCGTGGCAAGCTTGGCATTCTACTTTTCCGATTTTTACGTGTTGTGCATGGTTGAAATAAGCTAAATCAGGTAAGTTGTGTATGCGCACCCACTTTATTGGTTTCTGAGGTTTGTTGGTATCGTATGCTTTCTTCTCAGCATCCCATCCAACTGCAGCATAAATTTTTGCAATTTCAGGAGAAACCTGTCCGTTGTATTTTGCACTTGCTGTAACATGCATATGGCAATTCATACAAGTACTTGCAGATGGTATAGTGGCTTGCTTACTTTTATCGGCACCGGTGTGGCAATACAAACAATTGATTTTGTATTTACCGGCATGCAACTCATGCGAGTAATTGATAGGCTGAGCAGGAGCATATCCTTTTTGCACGCCTACTTTCTTATTGCCGTAATCAAAACCATAGATACCAAGAACGATAGTGAATCCGAGAATTACAACGATTGTTCCAACCACCGGGTGTTTGGTAAATAATTTGTATTTCCAGGTTGTGCGCACATCCACTTCAGGTCCTTTTTCTGCAGCGGCAGCCTCAGGAAATTTGTTATCATATATTTCCTGAACTGTTTTTTTGATACGCACCAGTACAAACACGATTACGAAAAGAATAAGAGCCATTACGCTTAGCGCAATGAAGGTTGTGTTATTGTAGAAACCGTCTTCAGCAGGAGCCGACATACCACCGTCAGTGGTTGTGCTGCTGCCTCCGGCTGATGCAGTGGCTGAAGCAGCCGGCTTGTCGCTTTCAGCCTTGATATAATCAATGATAGAATTAATTTGCGCATCACTTAGGTTTTCGAAGGAAGTCATGAGGGCTTCATTATTTTCCTTGTAAACCTGAACGGCAACCGGATCTCCGGATTTAACCATTGCTTGTGAGTTCTTAACCCATTTCACCAACCACTTCGCATCTCTGCGTTTGTGAACGTCTTTCAATGCTGGGCCCACAACTTTTTCATTGATGGCATGGCAGGAAGTGCAGTTGGCGGTAAATAATTTTTCTCCTTCGGCTGCATCGGCAAATGCCAATGAAATGGAGAAACTAAAAAGTGCTAAAAGCGAAGTAATTTTTAAAAATTTCATCGTAACAATCTGATTGTTCAAGTATTGTGAAATTGAGTGGTAGCAATGGTTTTAACGCATTTCTACTTCAAATCAGGCGCAAATATATTCACAAAAGTAAAATTAGCGTCAGGATAAGGAAATTTTTATTATTTAGAAGACATCTAAATAGTGGATATAATTATTAATAACCTAAATGGTAATTGTAAGGATCGTTCAAACTAATTTTCCTGTTTTGTTAAAGAATTGATATCCAATATTTCATACGATGAATTATTCGAGATATATTCTGGTACAATTGCTTTCATTTTTGCTACTAACTTCTCATTGTTTGCCATAGCATATAATTCAAGCAAGTCATGAATCTGAATAGTAATCCAGTCCAAACTGTATTCGCGAATTTTTGCAATCATAATTTTCGGGTGGTGGGTTGGCACACAGTTCTCCTGATCAGCAAGTAACTCCTCTTTAATTTTTTCTCCCGGACGCAGGCCAGTGAAAATTATCTGTATATCAGAACCCAACTTCAAACCTGATAGCTGTATCATCTTTTTAGCCAGGTGGATTATCTTAATTGATTGACCCATATCAAAAATATAGATTTCACCACCGTTACCCATATTTCCTGCTTCTAAAACCAATTGGCATGCTTCTGATATGGTCATGAAGTATCTTGTAACATCGGGGTGGGTAACAGTTACAGGTCCGCCATCATCGATTTGTTTTTTGAATAAAGGCAGAACAGAACCGCTTGATCCTAATACATTACCAAATCGGGTAGTGATGAATTTTGTTGTGTTGCCCTGTTCTGATGAATACCTGTTACTTAATGATTGCACATACATTTCAGCTATTCGTTTTGATGCACCCATTACATTGGTAGGATTAACCGCCTTATCCGTTGACACCATAACAAACTTCTCTGTATTATATTTTAAGGCCAAATCTGCAAGAACTTTAGTTCCCCCTACATTAACCCTCACAGCTTCGCCTGGGTTATATTCCATCAATGGAACGTGCTTATAAGCTGCAGCATGATAAACAATATCTGGTTTGTGACTTCTAAATATAGATTCCATCCTGGAAATATTTGTGATATCTCCTATCAGAATCTCCGTAAAGTTGTTGAATGCTCTTTGAAAGGACCTGGTTAATTCTGTTTCCAATTCGAATAATTGTGCTTCTGATTTATCAATCAGTATTAGTTTTTTAGGTTGAGCAATATTCAGGATTTGTCTTACCAATTCGCTGCCTATTGAGCCTGCAGCACCGGTAACAATAATTGTTTTATCGAATAATTGTCTGGCAATAGCACCTTTGTCCAGAACAATTTCATCACGTTCAATAAGATCTTCAATTTTTACACTTTTAATTTGATTAAAACTCAATTCCCCATTAATCCATCTAACACTAGGTGGAACCGTTCTAACTTTAATATCTAAGCTAAGGCATGTTTCAATCACCTCCTGCTTGCGCAACTTTGGTAAACGATGAGTAGAAATAATCAATTCATTTATATTTAGCTTTCTGATGATTTCTTCAAGCTCAGTTTTGCCATTATAAATGAATACGCCATCAACATATTGCTTATGCTTATTCAAATCATCATCAAAAAATGCAACTACTTCTATATTCTGAGAATTTTGTTCAAGCTTCTTCTTGGTAATTATACCAGACTCTCCTGCTCCAAAAATTGCGTAATTTGTAACCAATTTATCATCAGGGCGACTAATGCGAATATAAATGACCTTGGTAGCTAAGCGAAAAGCATTCATTAATAAGGTGGTTCCGATATAATCAATAATAAGAATAGAGAGCGGTACCAGGGCGCCTGCAGTTGGATTTATCTTAGCATATGAAAAATTGATAATGCCAATAGTAAGGGTGCTAAATGTTGTGGTATAAAAAACCCTAATAGCATCTTGCACGCTGGTATGCCTTATAATTCCTGCATAAATTCTGAAGTACAGTATAAAAATTATTCTTACTCCCAGTACCAGAGGTAAGGCATAGAAATATCGAATTTGGTAAAGATCTTCAATGAAAAAGTTAAATCTTAGCGCAATTGCAGCAACATATGAAAAAATACAGATGGCAATATCAATACAAAAAATAAGCCATCTCGGAGCATTATTGGATTTCGGGAAAAGTAAATAGAGTAAACTCATTAGGGTAAAAAAATACGTTCTACGAATATAATGTAAATATAATGATGCAACTTTATGATTTCACTCATGCTAATAAGGTCAAGATGGTATTGAATATGATTTTCAGATCCCCTGCGAATGTTTGTTGTTCAATGTATTGCAAGTTAAGCTTTAGTTTCTCAGGCATTATTACCTCTAAATACTCTTTCTCCGGATCTGGGGATTTGCCAAGTAGCTCATTTTCTTTAAAATATTTGATTGAGGCGAAGTCTGTAATGCCCGGTTTCACGCTGAGCACCCTCATTTGTTCAGCATTGTAATAATTGACATATTTTCTCAATTCAGGTCTTGGTCCAACTATGCTCATGCTTCCATTTAACACATTGAACAACTGAGGCAACTCGTCAAGCTTATATCTTCTTATATAGTAACCTACTTTTGTAATCCTTTGATCTCGCATGCCAACGGTAAGCTGTCCGCGTTTTTCTGCATCTTTAAACATACTTCGGAATTTGAATAATTTAAAATCCTTGTTGTTCAAGCCTACGCGTGTTTGTTTATATATGGCCCCGCCTTTAGAATCAAGCCTAATAAAGGCCCAGGTCAATAAAAAAAAAGGCATTAGCAAAATGATCCCTGTTAGGCTGAAAAAAATATCGAAGAGTCTTTTCACGTTGTTGCAATGTTAATTTACCACATGCAGCTTTCAAAAGTTTGATTGCATAATTGCTGTAAAAGCATCCTTTACAGCTCTTACCACCGCGTTCACTTTGTCAGGTGTAAGATCCACATAAACAGGCAAGCTAATCTCATTGACATACATGGCAAATGTTCTCGGATAATTATTGATGCTGTATCCCCTGCCTGAATAATAACTCATCATCGGTACCGGAATGAAATGTACGTTCACGGAAACCTGTTTTTCAAAAATTAGGGCAATGATGGCATCACGCTGTTGCTCTGTGGCTCCTTTAATTCTAAGTGGATAAAGATGATATGAGGAGCATTTGATATCATTTTTGAATTCTGGAATGATTGCCCAGTCTTCACTACTAAACGCTGCCGTATATGCTTCGAAAATAGCTTTTCTAGCCGGTAGAATTTCTCTGTCATACCTTTCCAGTTCCACAAGTCCTATCGATGCCATTATATCGGTCATGTTCATTTTGAATCCCGCTTCCACAATATCATATCTCCAGTTTCCAGGTATGGTTTTAGCAAGTGCATCTTTGTTTTGACCATGCAATGTTTTTATACATAGATATTTGTAGATTTCTTCATTATCAAACGGAGCAGGAAAATTCAATGCAATGGCACCGCCTTCAGCCGTGGTAAGATTTTTTACTGCATGAAAAGAAAACACGGATACATCCGTTAAGGCACCCGTTCTTTTGCCTTTATACCAGGCTCCAATGGAATGAGCCGCATCTGATAAAATCATGATTCTTCCCAGCATTTCCTGCTCTTTGGTTTTAGGCTGAAACATTTTCTTAATAGCAGGGTCATTAACCAGATGCATCATGGCATCATAATCACAAGGATACCCTCCAAAATCAACCGGCATGATAACCTTTGTTTTTGGTGTGATAGCTTTAGCTATTTCAGGTATACATATATTGAAGTCGCTGCAAACATCAACAAAAACAGGAGTGGCACCACAATGTACCACTACATTTGCAGTGGCACTGTAGGTGTAGGCAGGTAAAATCACTTCATCACCTGCTGTTACTCCAAACCACCTGAGCATAATTTCAAGGCCTGCTGTTGCAGAGTTTAAACATAAGGTAGCTTTATTGCCATTGTATGCGGTAAGTTCCTTCTCAAATCTTTTGGTTTTTGGTCCGGTGGTAATCCAACCTGACTTGAGGGTATCAACTACTTCATCAATAATCTTCTGGTCGATATGCGGAGGTGAAAATGGAATCATGGGTTCGGCAATAAAGTTTTGATCACTTTATTGCGAAGAAAGTGTTTAGCCGTGAAAAGGAAAAATAAAAAGAGGGGGAGATTTAGAGGGTAGAGGCTGGGTTGTGAAAAACGGCACCCTCATTTCTGGAGATGCGAATGACCTCCTGGTAGTATTCGCGTAAGGCGGGAAGGATTAAGAAGTTTTCTGGATGAAAGCAAATGGCTACATCTTTATTGGTGGCAATCGCTTTTCTGAGTTCTGTTGAAAAAGTTGAAAACACCTCTTCAGGCTTATTAAAGAAGAAAGCATTGTCAAATAAAAGTGTCGGAACAAACTTAACCTCTGTGTTTGAATTTTTATCGGCCAAATGCACTTGTCGGGCTTTGCCAAATGAAAAATCAACTTTGATATTTGCCTGAGCAAGGTCATTCTCTAATTCATTGTATTGCTTTAAAAAGTGTAATCGATGATACAAAACGTTTTGACCGGTGAATGATTTTAATTGAATGACCTGAGTATTTATACTTTCATTATTAATACTATGCAGGCCAATTGTGCAATTCCACTTTTTAAGCAACTGAATGAGTATAGGATAATTGACTGAATTGGTGGTATATCTCAATCCGTAACGACTCAATGCATGACCTGATGCAGCGCCAATGAGCCAAACAGCATTGATCTTCTCTTGTACATTATGTTTACATATAGATTCGATGCTATTGAGGAAGATATTTTGATGCATCAACTGATGCGGTTTTAACCACTTACTTCCATGGGTTAAACACTTTATCCAGGCATAAGGATGAAATGGAGAGAGCCAGTCGATATCGTGGGTGAGGTAAAGCAAAGGAGTTTTAGATGTTGAATTATGAAAATTGAATTTTAGATATCACGTTGAAAGATTTCTTAATTTCCCCAAATTCTAACTTTTGGTTAGGAGATTTTCAGCGTGACCAACTAGGCACTTAACATTACTAATTACATTTATTGGACAATGATTATCGAATAATAATTTGTGTCTGTTGTTTCTAAGGCGTCATATGGTTCAAGTAAAAGCTATGCCAAGCGGAAGTAGGATTTGAATGCCGAAGAGCACTCATCAAAATTATCTACCTGGTGAGTTCACGCATTTTGTGGGAGGGATTCTTATTTAGTATAAAAAAATCCAAAATGCCACGGAGGTAGCCTAGGCCATATCCAGCATGCATTAAAAAAAGGCAATACATGAATGAAAATATATTGTTCATTTTATTGTTATATAGTAATCCTATTAAAAACGATGCAATTAAATAACTATAAAATGGCAAATAAATTAAAGCAAAATATATATCAGCTATATTAATTAGAAATGATAGCGGCAATATTAAAACTAGCAAGAACAAATAAGCAAAAAAGATTGGTGGTATAATTTGTCTGAATGTGGTTATGGTTTTATTTTTTTTATTTACATATACTTTCCAATAGCCATATTGAGAATATTGCTTGTATAGATTTGAAAAATTGTTTCGTACAAAATATTTTGATTGAATATCAAGACTTGTAAAGATTTTATATCCGGCTTTACTTATCCGGTAGCTCATTTCGTCATCTTGGTTCCTAATTAGATTTTCATCAAATAAACCGACTTTACTAAAAATCCAACTCTTAAAAACAGGAGCACCTGCAGTATCTGTAAAAGATGATTTCTTCAATGAATGGATATTTCCAAAGCCTACTCCAAATTTTGAGTTCATCACTTTCGCTATTGTTTTTCCTTTTTCAGTTTGATGGCTTAAATCTACTCCACCGCCTACACAAACTATTTTGTCTGAAGAATTTAAAATTTCAATAGCGTTCCTGATATAGTTTTTTGATAAAACATGTCTAGAGCCTAGGATTTGAATATATTCAGAATTGCTATTCAAAATACCATCATTAAATGCAGACGGAGTAACTTTTTTAAGGTTCTCACGATATTGAATATTTGGGTACTTATGAACAAATGATTCAATTATTGACTTGGAGTTATCGGTACTTAATCCATCATAAATGATAATCTCTATTAATTCTTGAGGATATTCATTTTCCAGAATACTTTGTATTGCATTTGATACATTGCTTTCCTCATTTCTGCATGGTATAATAATTGTAATTTGACCTTTCTTCATTTTTTGAAAATAGTTCTACTCTCGGGTCCAACATTAAAAAGTAGGTCAATTATTGATAGGTTAGGTATAAAATCATTCCAAAGTTGCGGATAACTTGGATGGCTGAAATTCGTTTTGACTGGTGTTATTCCAGATTTTTCGAAAGCAAAGTTATCTTGATAAGTACTTGCGCCAAAGCCAAATAGGTATTCGGTGGCACCAATACTTTTACATATTGATATTAAACGTTCCGTAGACTCTCCTGAAATGTCGTTTAAATTAGATGATATCAGTATAGGTGTATTGATTTCCAACTTGCCACATATTATTTTTATGAGGTTTATATTTAAGATAGAAAGAGCATTTGTTTCACTAAAAAAAGAAGATTCTAATTCGCTAAAAAGCCAGTTGAAATGGGGAGCCTTTTGATAGTTTGCTCTAATGGTTTTTATTATTTTGGAAATAATGAACGGCTTATTTTGAATAATACATTCATTCACATTCTGTCCAAATCTGCCTGATTGTGTAACGGGTAATGTAAGCCATGATTCACCTAGCCGTGTCTTAATTCTATTTCTATTCGTGAAACCATTTTTTGTAAATTGGACGTCATCTAGAATTACAAATACATCTGATCTGGCTATTTTGTAAAAAAAGCCAATCCAAGGTATAAAGTTTGGCTGGTGAATTGATGCAATCATTTATTAAATATTAGCAAGCTTACTTATCTTATCTCCAATATACTCAACTTCATCATTTGTAAGTGATGGATAAATCGGGATGCTTAAAATTGTTTTTAGATTATACTCTGTATTCTCAAAATTCGAAGGAGATAAGCCAACTAACTGATGCAATCCTTCAAGAACTCCATATCCACAATGTATGCCTGATTTTTTTAATTCACTCTTCATCCATTCTAAATTATTTAATCGAATTGGGTAACGGTAATAGCAGGAATTTACCTTATTATGAAAACTTATATCTATTAAGTTAATTGAATTGAATATCTGGTCATACATATTAGCAATTTCTTTTCGCCTTTTTATAAAATCACCTATTCTGCTAAGTTGTGCATCGGCTATAGCTGCAGGAAGATTAGTTAATTGATAATTGTAGGCATTGAAACGATGTTGTTTCTTATGGCCGTAATACCGATAGTTTTTGATTGTTTCAGCATATTGTTGATTGTCTGTAACAATCATTCCACCATCTCCTGCGGCAATCATTTTGCTAGCGTAAAAAGAAAAAATCGAGATATCTCCAAAAGTTCCTAATAATTCATTCTTGTACGTTCCTCCTATGGCCTGAGCGCAATCTTCTAGAATTGGTATGCCAAAAGATTTTAAGATATCTATATCTGCTGGAAAGCCAAAAATATGCGGCACAATGATTGCTTTTGTCTTTTTATTTATCCTTTTCTCTACTTCTTCAACACTAATATTAAAAGAATTTTCAGCAACATCTATAATAACCGGTTTAGCACCCAATATTTTTATTGGGTTCAATAAAGCAGAACAAACGTATGATGGAATGATTACCTCAGCATCCTTGCCAACACCAAATGCAATAAGTGAGAGGTGTATCGCTGCAAAGCCATTCGCAACTGAAATGGCCTCTGATTTGAAAAATACCTCCTTAAAGTTATTTTCTAGTTTATTTACATTGTAGCCTGCTTCTAAGTGTTCTGATTTTAATACTGATATAGCAGCATTTATATCAGTTTCACTTATTGTAGGTCTGGAATGAGGAATATCAATTATTCTTGATTCTGACATAACGAATAGCAAAAGTACGAGTAGATAAGCTCAATATAATATTGTTTTAATAATTGGTCAGATTATTTAAAGTATTAAATTTTCTTCTGATATTATCAGCTAAAATTCATCTCTGGATTTAGTGGAGAACTAAACCTTTTACCAAAGGCTTATTGGTTGTTTCATATGATTCAATTTTGAGGAGAAAATTATCGCCACAATTAATAAATAAAGTACCATTTATATCAAATACTTCGCCAGCGAGCAATCCAAAATTTTGGTATTTTGTTAAACTCACCTTTTTAAATATATATTTTGTGCTATTATAATTAGAGAAGCCATAGATGGGGTCTCTGGCAAGTGCTCTAATAAATAAGAAAACTTTTTTCGCGTCCATGTGCCAATTAATTCTACTATCCTCTTTTGTTCTCTTTCTCCAGTATATACTCCTAGGATCCGATATTTTTTGATCTTGAGGAAGAAGAGTGTCTCTTAAGTAGTCGATTAGCAAGTTCTTTTTTATGTTACTTAATTGTTCTCGAATTTCATCATACCACATAGATAAGTTGACTTTGGTAGTATAAATCCCTAGTATCTTGCCAGCATCAAAATGCTCATTTATTTCATGAATAGTAACACCAATAGTTGTATCACCATTTATTAGCGCCCAAGTACCACTATTAGCTCCTCTGTACAACGGCAGGATTGCGCTATGTATATTTACAGAAGGCCCACTAATGTTTGAAATTTCTGTCTTATATATTCTATGTGGGAAAGAACTACTAATTAACATATTATATTCATTTTGCTGAATAAGAAGTCCTTCACTTTCAGATCTTTCAATTATTAATATGCCCTCCTTTTGACATGTAGAAATAATATCTTTGTTTTTTTCTCTAGTGCCTTCAGCAATTACAACTGAAATAGGGATAAATCCTTCTTGACACAGAACATCAAGAGTTGCTTTTCCTTCACCACCTCCTAAATAGGCAACTATTCTATACTTTAAATTATCCATCTTATAACTTCGAATACTTCTGCATATTTAGTGCCAACTTGAACCCCTCTTATGGTAGCAAGTGATTCAATAAAGTTAGAGTTTGCATATGGTCTGTGCAATTGTGATTTATATTCAGACAAGGCGTTTACCTTAATCTTAATATGTGCTTCATCCAAACGCACAAAGCATGTTGTTGTGAAGCTAAAATTATTCCATGGCATTTCATAACATAAAATACTGCTATTCTTAAATGCCCTAACACCTTCATTCGCAATTGTAAAATGATCTTGATGAATATCATTGAGTGATGGAATGACTACTAACTCTGGTTGAATTCTGTTTCTTAGTTCTATTATATTCTCCAATATTTCTTGTCTATGATAGTTGAAAGTCCTTACTTTATAATTGAATAATTGTAAGTTCTGTTCTTTTATCCCCAGTACCCTGGTTGCTGCCTTAACCTCCTGAATAAGGATATCACTTGGGAATTCAGGAAGTACCGATTGTTCACATGCCGAAAATGCAGCATAATAAACTTCACATCCTTCTTGAATGAGTTTATTTATTGTTCCCCCGCAGCCAAATTCTCCATCGTCTGTATGTGGAGCTAAAACGAGTGCTTTTTTGAATTTCAGATTCATTATTAAATAATTTTAATTAATTTGTTTTCTAAATTGTACCTATTCTAAGAATACTGCTCATAATATTATTTACTTTAATGATTTAAAACTTCTTTCTGGATCACTATACTTTGGAGTTGAATGGTGTAAATATTTATCAGAGCAATTTTTGAACATCATTTATCTATTAAATAGCCAACGAAGCGTCAGTATTAATTCGTCTTTATATTTTAGTATTCTCTGTGTTTGTTGTTGTCTTAAAAAATCAAGAAGTTCACTAACTGTAACAAACCAACCATTTCTTTCTGAGAGATGTTTAATTTGTTTTTTCAACATTTCCATTTCTTTTATATTCAATTTACCAAAACATACATGAAGAATCACAAATGCATTCTTTTTTTCAAGTAAATCTACAAATTCTTTTGATGTAAAATATTCAAAATCTTCAATTGTTTTCACCAATGTTGTACTAAACCAATAATTTGAATATTTGGTTTTCCGATTAATAATATAGGGCATTCTGTCATCAAAGAAGGATGTAAAATTGTTTTTAAAAGAAAAATTAGGGATATAATCTATATGTTCCTTTACAATGTCCCCCCAAAAGTGTTCACTTTTAGCGTCATCACCGTAAAACTGCCTTCTTTGAAAAACTTTGTAAAAAAAATTAAATGGGAAAATGAAACGCTTGTGTCCCCAATAAATGTTATCCATATTTGAATGATTCACTAATATCTTAGGGAAATAACCTATATACTTTTTGAACAAATTCATCGCATTTTTTTTTTCTTGATAAGAGAAAAAACCAGAACCAACATTATGAAGCGCTATCTCAACACCATTTTTATTTAAATGAAGAATGAAATCTCTATATGACTTATCTTCAAGTGAATCACCCGTAAAGTGATCTCTTGTGTGGTAAAGCCAAACTGTTTTTGTTATTTTTATTTTTCTTTCTAATAATAATTTATAGATACTTGTTAAGTTTTCTGTAGTACCATAATCCGTTTCATCGATTATGGTGAAGGCAAAGCTTTTTTCATTTGGCCAATTAATTTTTTGAAAATTCATTTCATTTTCTTGATGTAATCACTTATACCAACCCAAGTAAAGTATCCATTTTTGCGATAACCTTGATTTACGAATTTATAATTAGGATATTGATTCAGGTAATTTGACAAATCATTAATCATCAGTTCCAAATTTATAATAATTGCTTTATGAGCTACATAGCTCCAGCAGTGCAAGCCTTCATCAATCTCTAATTGATACGAATTCTGTGATACAATTTCCCCTCCATCGATTCGTTCATTTACTTTAATTAAAGTGTAACCAATATATTGATATTCTTTATTCAAAAAGGCCCATAAAGGTGTATGAAGACCTTTGTATTCAGGCGTAAGACCTTCATGTAATACAAGAGTTCCATATTTGGGAATAGAAAAAACATCTTTTCCGAAAATTGCTGAACTACATACACTAAAAATAAAATCGGGCTGTAAATTATTAATTATCTCAATGCTGGATTTATCATTTATATTCAGTATATTAAATATAGGTATTGACAAGTCAGGAGTATCCAATAGAAATGATTTAATATTTTCATTGCTGTTAATAAATTTATTTTCTACTTTCCTCAAGATAATTCTATCAAAAATGTGGAATAACAACTCATCTAAGACTTTTACTAATCCATACTTTTTTTTTCTTCTTTTGATTCTATTTAATCTTCCTTTTAGTGTAAACCTGTCAATCTCAACAAACATAGCTCCAACTACAATATGCTCCAAGGAAAGACGTTTTATGATATTCCTATTAAAAGCATTATCTCTACCAACAAATAAAACATTTTTCTTCAAATTCATTTTTAGATTCTACTTTTAAGTTTCCAATAAGTCTTCCTTACAAATTCCCATTTATCAAAACTATTCGGGTAGTCCTCTATTGTTTTAATAGGCAGTTGCATTATTCTTTCAAATTCTACTTTGCTAATTTCTAATTTTTTAATCACAAAATCTAAGTCTTGTTTTTCCAAATCCATATCTAAATATGGTGCTTTTTCAATTTCAGTTAAGGCTTGATCTCTGCTTATTTGTCCAGAACATATTAAAGATGATAAATGTGCTCTTCGCTTATCAATTTTAAACTTTCGCGGTAGCACATATCCCTGATAGAATCTTGTATAGACTGATTCATAGTGCTTGATTCCATAATATTGCCACCCAAGTTCTGTGCTTAAAATTTCCAATGCATTGGCTTTATTGTATTCAATTAAATTCAGGATTGGAAAGTTTACTATCCCTTTGATATAAAGATAGTAGAATACGCTTGGCATGGTTATATGGGGGAAATGAACCGGAACTCCATTTCCGTGTATTTTACAAACCGACTTGATATACTTCCAATCCAAATGCCCCCTTGCCCAGCTTCTTGGTAAAATTCCTTCTGTCTTAATATTGGATCCAGATATAATATACTTAATCCCATATTTAGCAGCTATTTTCATTGTTACAGCGTATATTGTATGATCGGTCGGGATTTCCCCATCTGGAGTTGAGGCTTTAAGAAATGCCAATTGAATTGATTTGAATTCTTCCCAATCTAAAACCTCTGTATGTAAATCTATATCTAGTTTCTTTATTGTCTTTTCAATATTAGATACTGCAAGTTCGCTATTCCAGCCGTTATCCATATGAACCGCCAGAGGCCGAAGGCCGAGTTTTTTTGTCAGGTAAGCTACATAGGTGCTGTCCACACCTCCGCTTATTCCTATTAAACAATCATATTCTTTGCCTTCCCCATCTTTCTTTATCTTCGAAATCATTCGGTCAAGTTTCTTTTTTGCTAAGCTTTTTTCAGGAACCCTTAAGGCAATGAGTTCATTGTATTCTTTCACGTAGTTACTTACGCCCTGTTCATCAAATGTAATGTCAGGGTCGGCAGTTGTGTCCATGATTGTTTTACTGCAAATTCTGTAATTATTTTCTTTCATAATACTTTTATAAAATCTATTTCTTCAGGTGAAGGATAACTTATTAATACTGCACGATGTTTACCATGAAAAACAAAAAAGCTTCCTGCTGCTGCTGCAGAGGCATTGGTTTCATTAAACAGCATATGAATATCTGCTAAATCTCTGCAACCTCCTGCAGCTATCAGGGGGATTGAAATTACATCACTTATTTTTTTAATCTGATGCAAATCATATCCAATCATCATTCCATCTCGGTCTATGCTGTTTATCATGATTTCACCTGCACCTTGGTCCTCAATATGTTTAGAAAACTCAAGAGGGTCAGTGAATTTGATATTTAAACCTGTATGGGAGTGAATCAATGCTTTGCCTATTATATTTTTTCTTATATCGACCGATGCAACCAAAGTTGAAGAGGCAAAGGCCTTGGATGCTTCCTTAAGAAAGCTCGGATTTGCAATTAGCACAGTATTTAAAATTACTTTTTCAATGCCTGATTTTAGAATGGTTTCAATATCCTGCAATGTTTCAATTCCACCTCCATAGGCCAATGGCATAAAGCACTCTGATGCAATTTCCTTAATAAGAGCGAAGTCTGGTTTTTTTCTTTTTTTTGACGCAGAGATATCCAATATTATCAATTCATCACACTGCTTTTCATTAAAAATTTTAACTGCATTTAAGGGATCACCTACATATTTGGCGTCACTGAATTTCTTGGTCTTATATAAACCCCGATTTTCCAGCAACAGTAAAGGAATAATCCGTGCACGAGTCATATCAAACAAAAATTTTGAAGTAGATTCATCCCAAATGTATGACTTTTTTCAGGGTGGAACTGAACTCCCATAATATTTCCTTTAGCAACCGCACATGTAAACTCATATCCATAATGTGCAGTGGCTATTGTATCTATTTTTGATTGGCAAACAATATGATACCCGTGTACAAAATAAAAACGCTGTTGAGACAAGGCTTTTTTAAATAATGAATGTTCAGGTTTAATAGGTGAAACATCATTCCATCCCATGTGGGGGATTTTGAGTTTTATAGAAGAATTAAATCTAAATTTTTTCACTTCTGCATCAATCCAGCCAAGGCCCTGTTCAGTTCCTTCTTCACTGTTATTTGCAAAGAGTTGCATACCTAAACAAATGCCAAGAATAGGTATTCGTTCTGTTAAAGCCTTGTGATTCAGAATTTCCCATATTCCTTTATTATGAATACTCTGAACAGCGCTGTCAAAAGCACCAACTCCGGGTAGAATAATTTTATTAGCCTTACTCAGTTCTTCAACTCGATCGGTAATAAGGCTTTCTTGCCCTATACGATTAAGCATGTTCTGAATAGAGCTTAGATTACCCATACCGTAGTCTACTATTGTTATCATTACTTATATTTTATAAATATTTTCACAAAAAAATAATTACTCAAGTTATGTTTCATGAGTGCTATATTTTTCTTGTAATATTTCCATCTATCAGATTAAACAAACCATTTCTGTTTAAAAACTTTGAAATCAGAACTGAACATTATTTTACAGATGTTTGGCAACTCTAGTGGTTTGTTTTAAAAAATGCATCCTAGTAACTCTCAATTGGCGTCACCTTATCAATATTCCATGAGCTTAATCCTTAAGGTGACATTTTTTTGGTTTGAAATGGCTCTAGATTATTCAAATATTAAGTCCATAAAAAGAGTTAAAAAAAAAGTAATTCTGTATTCATACTTTCTTTGTTAGGCGTTCATAGATAGCAATATACTTAAGTTCTTCTTTTTGCCAGCCGTATTTTTCAAGATTTTTTTGAATATTAACTTTTTTTGAATCAATCTCCTCACGATTTATTCGACTAATTTTTTCCATTAGATCTTTCTTATTTGGATTGCAGGTCCAACCTCCTCCGGTGTCTGCTACAATTTTTGACATTTCAGGAAAGTTGCTCACAATAAATGGTATACCTGCCATAAGATATTCGAATATTTTATTGGGTAAACAATAGTAATGGTTCAAGCATGTATTTTGGATAATATGAATCCCTATATCAGCTTCACTTGTGAACATTAGCACCTGATCTGAAGAAACAGGTTTGTGGTAGTGTATATTCGGATATTTTCTCGCAGCACTAAGAATTAAGCTTTTCAATGGTCCATTTCCCATAAAAACTATATGTAATTCTTCACCAACTCCGCAAAAGGCATCCAATAACTCGTCAACTCCCCGTGCACTGGTAAGCAATCCTTGATAGATGAATAACAACTTATCTTTATTAATTCCAATAGTCGATCTCAAGCTGCTCCCTACCTTATTGATAGTGTTTAATTCCGGCCTTAACGGTACGTTGTAGATGGTGGTGATATTTGAGATCTTGTAGGTATTTTTGTACCATTTTCCAATAGAATCGCTCACCACAATCACTTCATCTATGAATTGAATGCAATAACGTTCTAAAAATTTGCTTAGTAATCTTATGATTCCTTTAGCACCTGTAACTTCAGTTTCAAGTTCATGTGCATCATAAACAAGTTTACACTTGCTTCTACGTTTCATCAAAACCCCAATTGGTAGCACGTGTATGCTATGAACATTAATTATTGCGCATGAAATCGTTCTTGTGTAAAAATAAGCTTTACATAAAAACTCTAAAAATGAAAGATATCGAATCGGTTTCAATATGCTGTTCTTTAGTAGCAATTTAATTCGATGAATTTCAATTCCAGGATAAATTTCTTCCTTCTCTGCAAATCCTTTTTCATGTATCCCAATTAAAATAATCCGGTCTACTAAACCAAGTTTTAAAAGGCTTTTCGCTTCTTTCATAATACGCGTTTGAGCATAGTATGTAGAAGGGTATATATGAATATTTAAAATCATATTAGATAGATAAATTATTCTTTAATAGCCATAGTTGAAGTGATATGACCCGCCATACATTTTCTGAATTTGAATTGTGCTGCATGTTTTGTATTAGGTTTGAGATATTAAGATAACGATTGTGAGTAGCACTTTCATTCATTTCTTTGACGAGAAATTTGTTAATTGCGTTCATCCATTTTTGTTGTGGTATATCGAATCCTCTTTTCTTTGTTTGCCAAATAATTTCATGTGGTAAATACGGGGAAAAAGCTTTACGCATCACATATTTTGTCCAACCTTTTCTTACCTTATAATTTGGAGGTAATGACAAGCCTAAATTTACAACTGATCGGGAGAGCATCGGAACTCTTGACTCAACGCCAAAAAACATGGAATTTCTATCTTCATAGCGAAGCAAGCGTGGTATAATGTACTTGGTGAGTTCCATAAATTGTGCTTGTTCAAAATTTTTGTGTCCAAAATACTCTTTGGATACGTCCTTGTTGAATTGACCTAGCAATTCATCGGATACCAGCACTTTCATTCGCCTTATGGCCCGTTGTTCCATATATCTAGAATTTGTAAATAAAAAATTCAGCCCAAGGATTTCTTTTGTGCCAACGGAAGCATGCTGACGGAACCCTCTTAATTCATTAGATGCACTTCTAAACTGAAATTTGGCTAAATAGTTTTTAAATATTAATGCAGCAACTCTAGGATAGCCTCCGAATACTTCATCACCACCCTGACCGTCCAGCATAACTTTGAGGCCTAACTTTTGTGCATGTTGGAATATTTTAAACTGTGCATACATGGATAGGGTATTATACGGTTCTCCCATGGCTAGTGTCAGTTGGCCTAATTCCTGCTCAAGCTCATGGGTGTTTACCTGCACTAAATGTTGGGTTGATCCGGAGCATTTTGCAATAGAGGCTGCTAGGGCACTTTCATCATCTTCAAATCCCGTTTCGGTGAATGTAATTGAGTTGAAAACTTTCTTTTCCTTTCCAAGTAGCTTTGACGCGATGTAATTAATGCTTCCGGAGTCAATACCACCCGATAGGCAACCCCCAATAGGCACATCTGATCTGAGGTGGATTTTCACACTTTCGCTAATAGCATCAAAAACTTGTTCTTCCGGTTTTTCAAATATTTCGACACTTTCGGGACTCCACCATTTTTTTATGTGAATACTATCGGGGTTACCAATTTTCCCGGAAATGGAATGACCACCTCTTAATGCCATGATATCTTGAAAAAAAGTTTTATTTGTGTGTTCCGTGAATCCAAACATTAGGTAGTCTGCTACAATTTGTGAATTTACACTTGGCTTGCCTGGCATGGTTTTCCATAAGGCTGATGGTTCTGACGCAAATCTGAATGTATCTCTAGAAAGTTGATAGTAAAATGGTTTAATACCAAAGGGGTCTCTTGCGCCCAAAAAATTACCAGATTCTTTTTCATAAATAAGGAAGGCATACATACCTTCAAGTTTTTCTAACATCCGTTCTCCCCAGCGCGCATATGCTGCAAGAATAACTTCAGTGTCTGACTTAGTACGAAATTGATAACTTGAAGCAAGTTCCTGCCTAAGTTCTATATAATTATATATTTCCCCATTAAAAATGATACATAAATTTCCATCCCTGCTAGTCATAGGCTGGTCTGCCTCGTGGCTCAAGTCAATAATAGATAGACGCTGATGGCCAAACACCGCTGAGTGCCCCTGCTGATTATATATTTTTATTCCTCTTCCATCAGGTCCTCTATGCTTTAATTCATCAAGCATTTTTTCTACCTGGGTACTTAATTCATCCGAAGATTTTGGATTATACAGTTCAATAATTCCTGAAATGCCACACATTTTAAGGTTTTAAGTGTTTTTTCGATTAAATAATTTTTTCAATTTCTTTTCTCTGTTTGTATGTATTACAACTGCCATGCAAAAAGATACTATTAGCCAGAAAAATTTGAGATTAGCTAAATCTCCAAATAGAGCATTGATATTAATGGTTATAAGCAGTATAAGAGCAAGCTGACTTTCATTTGATTTGTTTTGATACAACTTACGTATTATCTGGTACTGAAATCCATAGAACAACAAAAAACCGATAAGGCCAAGCTCGCTCCATATTTCAAGAAAGGCATTGTGAGTTCCTACATATCGTTTTTCTCCAATTCTCTCCAATTCATCTTCATCTAACTTGGTGTTATCCAGGTAAGCGGAGAATTCTGATGGGAAATTTCTATAACCTACTCCCAAAAATATATTCTCTTCAATCATATTCTCTGCTACTTTCCAAATGATTAGTCTGTTTGCAGCCTTATCTGATTCGGCCAACTCAATTCTTTGATCCAAATACCTCGTAAATCCATTATCCGTATACATTATAAAATAACCGGCTAAGCAGAGGATGAGGAGTGTTCTGGCAATGGCAGAAAAACGAATTCTATCCTTTGGTACAATAAAATAAAATGCGATGAGTAATGACACTATAGCTGAACGTGATCCTGATGCGATAATTCCCAAAACAAATATAATCATGAGCCAAATCATTATATTTTTATTGCGAGGCGAATAATCATATCTGAAATAACTGAATATAATGAATACTAGACTTATAAGAAAATGAGTCCCTAAAAGGTTTTGATTCACACCTTTCACATCTACTCTATCCAATTCAATATCCATTTGACCAAAATTCTTTACTGCTATATAAACAAGGAAGAGTGATGATAACGCATAAAAATTTAATAGTAGCGGTATTAATGCTGTATTTCTGGCAATAATAAGCGCTGCAATTATGGTTATTATCATCCACATCGAAAGACGGAAGATTGCGAAGTACGAAGGTGAGTTGGCCCATATGATAATACTACTTGCAGCCCATATAAAATATAAATAAAAGCTGAGTGAAAACTTTCTCCAGTTAATAGGCGGTTCAATTAATAAATAAATCAGAATCATGGCTCCGCCTGCAATTCGAGTTGTTGAACCTATCAAACCTTGTAAAAAGAAGTCTTCCAGTGGTATCAGAAAAGTATATAATAGTAGAGATAACTCTGAATTCCTTATTTTTTTGTTCCCAATTTGCACTTTTTACTTATTAATTATTATTCAAGGTATGTTTATAGATTTCAATCAGTTTTTCGGTGCACACTTCTTCCGAATATATTTTTTCTATATACTCCTTCATGTTCATGCAGCGTTCTTTTGTTTTATCCGGAGAATTGCATGATTTTCGGATAGAATCAATGAGGCTTTCTGTCGATATATCCGTCATTAGCAATCCTCGCTCGTCTTCACCCAGCAATTCAGGAATACCACCAACACGAGAGGCTATGATAGGAATGCCTGCTGCTCCTGCCTCTTTTAATACATTGGGCATGCCTTCAATTCGGGAAGGAAATATAAAAAGATCACACACCTGCATATATTGATAAACAACTTCTTGTGGTTTTAGGCCCAAATAATGTTCGTTACTATTAAATTGAAAAGCATCATTATCCATTGGTCCAATCAAGATCAGGATTGTATCTGCTAAATTTAATTTTCGAAATGCAGCCAGAAGGACATCAGTACCTTTTAAATACGAAATGGCCCCGGCATATAAAAAGTACTTCTTAGCTGAATTTAGTTGAAGATGGTGTTTCAGCAGCCTTTTCTCTTCCATTGTCATTCTTGATGCAGGAACGCCTATCGGATGTACCATGAGCTCAGCTGTCACTTCTGTTATTCGTTTAGTTTCTCTAACAATTTCAGTACTCACCCCAAACATCTTAGCGGCTCCTTTGGCATAACGCCTAAGCCTTGAGGTCATTAAAATAGAGTCTGGCTCACTCATTGGATATTCCTGGCCATTGATGGTATATAGATAGGGGATCCGATAATACTTTGCCAATTTTTCTGCTACATCTCCTAATGGATAAGAGGGATATGAATTACGAAAATCAATGAGTTGAGGATTCAATTTATGTAGAAGCGGTTTTAATGACCTAAAGATGAAGAATGGCCGTAGGCGAAATTTATCTGCAAAAGGAAAATTGAAATACCTTGGTCTGTGAATGGTTACTCCATTTGTTTTTTCTTTTTTAGGTAATAAATGATAGTTCTTTAGGCGTGGAATGAGTTTTTCTATCCATTTATTCGAGTAGGGCAAAGGTGCTATCACTGTTACCTCAATACCTTTCTTTACTAATCCTTCACAAATTACTTTAAAGAAATAACCTTTATTCGGGAAAATTATCGAACTATAGTTGGATACAAAGAACAAAACATGCATATATATATGTTTATAAAGAAAATTTCTTTTCCCACTTATTATGCCACAAAGCCAGCATCAGTAAGAGCCAAACCTTTTCGGCATTGGGTTCTTTATTGGCATAAAAATTAGTGATATACGTGTTTAGTTCATTTCGATTGATGAATGGCATATTTGAGTCAAGCAATAAATCACAAACCATCGGTTTTAGCTCCTTTTTCAGCCACTTTTCAGTTGGTATTCCAAATCCCATTTTAGGGCGCTCCATCATTTCCTTGGGTACATATTTGTGAACAATTTGTTTAAGTAAGTATTTAGGGGTATGATTTTTAAATTTCAACTTAGATGGTACACGCGCCATAAATTCTGTTAAACGGTGATCAAGAAAAGGTTCTCTACATTCCAGGTGTTGCGACATACTTGCCCGGTCTACCTTAACAAGCATATCATCAACCAGCGTTGTTTTATATTCAATAGCCATAATAGCATTCAGGATGTCTGAATTCTTATCAAAATCACAAAACTCATTATAGTTTGAAGTTACCGGGCTAAAAGTAATATTCATCAACTTCCTCAATTCAAATTCTTTGAAATGATATGGTTCAATACGGTATCGAAAACGGGAAGCATAATCGGGGGTGCTAAGCATTTTACGCACCTTCAGGAATTTTTGAATGGTGTTAGCCTGATTACCCCTGTTAGGCAATATCTGGCTAATTAGTCCGGCTCCGGCCGATAACAAACGATCAAATGGGGCACCAATATCCGCAATCCGGGTATAAGAATGCAGCGATTCGTAATAGCGCGGGTATCCACAAAATAATTCATCTCCACCATCTGCAGATAAGGCTACCTTTACATATTTGGCTGCTTCGCGACTCACCAGGGTAGTAGGTAAGGCTGAACTGTCTGCAAAGGGTTCGTCATAGAAGTAAGGTAAAGCGGGAATCAAATCAATGGCATCTCGTTGAGAGCAATAGTAGGTTTGATGCTCTGTTCCTAAGTAATCGGCAACCTTTTTTGCATAAGGTGCTTCATCAAATGCAGCATCTTCAAACCCGATGGTGTAAGTACGGATGCGTTGGGTACTATTTTTTTGTAAAAGTGCAGCTACTGCAGTACTATCATAACCACCACTTAAAAAAACGCCTACCGGCACGTCAGCAACCATTCGGTATTGAAATGACGAATGCATGAGCGATTCTATCTCTTCCAGTATTTCATTTTCGCTGGCGATTGTTGGTGAAGCGGTATAGTAATTCAGTACATTCCAATATTCAATTGATCTAAAATTGGCAGTTTCTAAGTTTAACTCAAGAAAATGACCGGGCTTTAGCTTGAAACAATTTTGGTAAATGGTGTGCGGGGCCGGAATCCAACCATGTTTTAGGAAATCGGCAACTATATTGGTATCAATTGTTTTTTCGAAACGTGGGTGCAAATGGAAAGATTTGAGCTCAGATGCAAACAAGAATATGTTGTTTTTGAAATAATAGTAAAGCGGTTTTACTCCGGCCCTGTCCCTAAATATGAGCACTTTATTTTGCTTGCGATCATAAATAGAGAAGGCGAACATACCGATAAATCTATGCACAGCATTAGTGCCCCAACAGATATAGGCCTTTAGCACTACTTCTGTATCAGAACCGGAACGGAAGCGAAAGCCATCTTTTTCCAGCTCTTTTTTTATTTCTCTGAAATTGTATATCTCTCCGTTTAGCACTATGGCATAATCACCATCATCAGAAAACATGGGTTGATTGCCTAAACCAGAAAGATCAAGTATGGATAATCTGCGATGTCCAAAACCAATCCATGCATATGTTTCTTCCCAAATATGTGTTCCTCTATCATCAGGACCTCTATGATTGAGGGAGTCGGTCATTTGGTTAAGCAGATGCTCAGTACTTGCTTTCCTAAAATCTATTATCCCACAAATGCCGCACATAGTTTAGTTAATTTCTTTGTTGGATATCTTCTCCAATCCATTCCATTAATTTATTTGAATAAATACTTGACCTTCTATTTTGAGCTTCACGGAAAGCACCTTCCACCAGTTGTTTTTGCAAACCTTTATCATTTAGCAAGCGCAATGCCTCTTTAATTAATTTATCCGGATTATCTTCATTTACAACCAGTCCCCAGTTACCATCTGTTGCACTTATTTCATGGAATGAACCTTTAGGTGCGAAGACAAGAATTGGTCTACCTGAGATTAAATATTCAAGTATCTTAGTGGAGAATACCGTTCTTATTTCATCCATTCCACCATTTTTGCATGATAATGGTGCAAATAGGATTGCTGATTGTTTTTGTAACGCCTGTACCTCATTGCGCGACATCCATTTTATTTCCCAATCATTAGATTTGATGTTCCATGTATTAAATTCGTTATGAGTTGCAGAGGTGCAAAGAATAATTTTCATGTGTTTCTTTAGCTCTGATGTTGCATCAGATAGTACCCTCAACGAGTCAAGATTCATAATTCTGGAAACAGTGCCTGTAAAAAGCAAACTGTTATCGGTTGTATCATTAAAAACAAATGGTGTTTCATCTAGTATTTTATCCGGTATGGTATGTGGGAGAAGGTCTGTTTTTATTTTATACTTTTTGTAATAATGATCCTGCTGAACAGATGTCATGCAAAATACCCTTGTTGAATTTGAAAAAATTTCTTTCTCCCAACGAATGGCCATCTTCCCAATATAGGTATCAGGTCCATGGTTCTCCTCCCACAAATCGTGCATATGGCTATAAAATGGGACCTTACATAAAACAGCAGCCTGATAAGCACAAATAAAATAATCAATATCAGGGCAATGGGAAAATACAATATCAGGGTTGTATTTTCTGATTTCATGAACCATTCGTTTTATCAAAATAGGATGTACATATTTTAATATATTGTCATGGTATCGCTCTATATATTTTCCTATTATGGGTATTTTTGGTGGATTAAAATATTTCGTCTGAAAAGCCGGTTTGAAATCTTTATCAATTCTTGCTCCTGGATATCCGGATATGGCATATACTTCACCCTGATACGAAGAGAATAAATTATTCATAAGAATTGGGCTTCCACCAACTGACGGAGCCAAGGCTTGAGAAATGATGAGTAATTTGGGCGACTTCTTCATGTCAATTATTTTAGCAGACCCATTTTTTTAAGTTCTTCTACTGAGTCTGTTTTTTGGGCATTGTCTTTTTCAGAAATCAACCAGTCTGTCATAGTTTTTACACCTTCTTCAAATTCCCATTTGGGCTCCCAACCTAATTTTGATTTGATGAGTGAGATATCGGCAAAACAGTTTCGGATGTCTCCGTCACGAAATTTATGGGTGACGATGGGTTTAATTTCTTTTCCTAGGATGGCGGCCAAGCAAGTTGCAATTTCACTGATGGAGATACTGCGACCGCTGCCCAAATTCATCGCTAGCCCGTCACCACCATTGTTTTCAATTGCAAGAGCATAGGCGTTGGCAACATCTTCCACGTGCACAAAATCACGCCTTTGTTTGCCATCTTCAAACACCATGGGTTGCTCATCGTTCAGTAACTTGTTGCTGAAAATGGCCGCTACTCCGGTATAAGGATTATTTAATGCCTGATAAGCACCGTATACATTAAACATACGGAACGCCACCGAAGGAATTTTGTATGCTTTCCCAAATGCCAATACCATTTCTTCCTGGTCGCGTTTGTTTACGGCATAAATAGACTCGGGTTTCAAAGGCTTATCCTCTGTTACAGGAACCGGAATAAGTTCTTCATGATTATCTCCTTGCAATTCCCAATTCCCGGCTTCCATTTGTGCAAGTGGCCGAGTGCTTGGATTCATCACCAATTCACCTGATTTTTTACGATAGAGTCCTTCTCCATAGATAGACATGGAAGATGCTACAATTATTTTTCTTATTTTTTCACGTATGGGAATAATTTCTTCCAATAGAATAGCGGTACCCATTACACTCACCGAGCAATAATGCTCAATTTTGTACATGGACTGTCCAACACCTACTGCAGCAGCCAGGTGAATTACCGCATCGGATTTAGCCAACAGTTGTCGCACTAATTCACGGTCGCGTACGTCTCCAATATAATTTTCCGTCCCTTCGGGCATATAATAAGGCCATTGGGCATGTTCACCATGTATTTGAGGGTCGAGATTATCAAGCACCATTACATGATGCCCTTTTTTGAGCAGGGCTTTGCATATATATGAGCCGATAAAGCCGGCTCCGCCTGTTACGAGTATGTTCATTTATCAGCGTATTTGGTTATAAAATCATTGATTTTATTAGTGGACAATAAAGGAATCGCAGCTTTTATTTCATCTTCAGGCCATTGCCACCATTTTAGTTTAAGCATTTGTTCGATTTGAGCTTCTGTGAAACGTTTTTTAACCACTTTAGCAGGAACTCCACCTACTATGCAGTATGGCGGGATATCTTTAGTAACCAGCGCTCCTGCAAGCACAATTGCACCGCTACCAATAGTTACACCTGACAGAATGGTTACGCCCGTTCCAATCCAAACATCATGCTCTATAGTTACAGGACCTTTTGTAGCCGGAGTGCCATCAACAAGGGCACCTGGGAGTCCCCAAGCAATTCTGAACGGAAAAAGCGCTACCCAATCAGGCGGATGAATTCCTCCGGTTATTATACGCACGTTCTTGGAAATACTGCAATAAGAACCAATAGTCACTTTTGATTCACTCCCTTTGTAGTGATCTATTCTGATTCCTGTTGCGCCATAGGTATATTTTCCAACCTCTAGCAGATTTCTTTTGATATTATCGTGGTATTGATAAAAATCAAGGAACTTATTTATTTTCACAGATACTAGAAATAAAATATTTTTCAGAAAATACATTGGCTGGTTATGATTTTACAACTAGACACTGGGTGTCTGATACAATCAATATCGGTTCAGGTTTATTGGCAAAGAAATCGTCAAATGCTTTTCGCACCCCATCTGCATTCACGTAATCATGTGATAAGATAATGCCTCCCTCTACCATGCGGGGGTAAAAGAAATCGAGCGCATCATGCGTAGTTTTGTACAAATCCACATCAAGATTCACAAGTGAGAATTTTTTATCCAGTACTGGTCCGGCTGTATTTGGGAAATAGCCTCTATGGATATTTACATTCTGATAGCCGCTCAATAGTTTCCCTATTAATTCGAAACTGGTATCGTTAAACTGCGGCTGATCCACCCTGATAAACGCCAATTTCAGCAATATCACCTTCCAGTTTGGCTGTTGCTTGTGTAACCATGCTAACGATATATGCCTCGTATTGGGTAATGGTTACATTAATGGGTAATTCAGGATTTTTAATAAAACTGAGCATTTCTTGTCTTTTCTTATCAAAAAAATTAACAATCATTATATTCCGGCTGAGGAAATATGATTTAAAAAGTTTTCTGAAAAAGTCGCTGCGGTCAAATATATTATAAAGTATTTTTTTCATTTTATGTGTTGTAAATTATCGATGAAGCCAACTTAAAAAAGCTTTGACTCATGGTATAAAATAGTTGTGTAGGCAGTTTTCTTTTAATTTAATACCTTATTAGAATAAATACTTTTAGAATAATTAAGGTTCAACCATTTGGAGATAGAAATACCAAAGCGTCCTCTTGCAAATTTTTAGAAGAATCGTTATAACTTAATTCATTCAAAAATTTTACTAATAACTTTAGATATATTCATTTTATTACACGTAAGCTCATTAACTCAGCTCTAATGTTTAGAGTAAGTGCTTTTAGACTATAAGTGAAAATTATTTTGAATTAATTAATTTATTAATTGCCTCGATTTAACTAAAAATAATCCGCCTTAGAAATTGTTTTATAAACTAAGTTTAAATTTCATGATCTGAGTTATCATGCCTTGAAACTTTGATCTTCTCAACTATGAATTTTGCAGACTCAATATCAAAGCGATTACAATAATTATCTATATAATTCTTACTATTGATGATTAAATTATCTCTGAACTCCGATGCTACACATTGGGTAAAGATATTAATTAGTTTGTCAGTGTCTTTTGCCCCGGGGCACTTTGCTTCTTCAAGCAATTTTTCTCCTAAACCCAAGGGGTAAGTTATAAAATCAGGATGTGTTATGATAACAGGTATCTTTTTTATAAGTGCATCAATTGCTATTGTGCTATTATGGCAAACTATTAAATCGGCTATCGCAAATATTTCTTCATTTAAAATATCTTTCGAAGTCAGAAAAATTGTCTCAGGATATTTATTTATTAATGAAGAATAATCACCTAGGGTTTCGTTTGGGTGAAGCTTGAAAATACCTTTATATTCTGAAGCTACTAAAGATATACACGAACAGAACATCTCTGCCAATTCCAATTTTTCTTGGATATTGATAGGATTTGAAGCGAAAACAGCCACTAGTCTGTTATCAAGATTTAGTTTTTCTTTTATAATTTCTTTGTTAATAGTAGTCTCGATACTGATTTTAGGGTTGCCAGCTATAATAAGCTTTTCCGGTGGAATGCCAAGTGAAGTAAATTGCTGAAAATGATATTGACCCCAACATAACATATAATCGGCTAGCAATGGGATAAAATCAGGTGCTGGATCGGTTGAGCCATGTATAAACGTAAAGGTTGGCACCCCTTTTGCCTTGGCCGCAAGAACTAAACTCGAATTTATCATTTGTCTGTCATGATCAGTGAGCACAGCTTTTGGTTTAGAATGTTCAATATACTCTAGGAAAAAAAAGAGTTTTTGGGTTTGTTTAATTAAACAATATCTAAAATATTTAATTAATGTTAGGCTGATCTGTAATTCCCTTAGCTTTGGTTCTAATTTATTAAAACTTTTCTCTGTTTCTTTAAAGTGAATCTTCCATTCATGCTTAGCTCGTTTTGAAAGATTCTTGGGGTAGATAAAAGAGCTCCCACTAAGCTCATTAGACTGCTCACTTTCTTTACTAATAAATACAATTTCACTGTTTTCAAAATGAGGATATAAAGGTCTAAAAAAGTCTAATAATTTATCATATTTACCGGTATAGTTAAATATATATACCCCATTTCTCGTTGGTAATAAATCAGTTTTATCACCTCTAACAATTTTTTCACGTAACAAAAGAAGGTTAATCTTTACTTTGTTATAATTTGAATCATTGAAATTGTTAAAAAATAAACTTGTATAAAGGAAGTGTGCAAATAATCCTCCAACAGGGATATTTATGAATTTTATTTCATTTAGTCGGTTTTCAATTAGTAATAATTCATCCCATGAAAATGAAGACTTATTTTTCATGAACGCATTACTTGTTAATTTGAAAAATAATTTTGTTTCCCCTTAGAAGCAACGATAAATGGCGCCATTTGACTTATAGATCGATATCTGTAAGCTTTCAACTTTTTAATTATCATCAATACCACCATTCCAAACATTATGTCTTAACCTCCATTCTCCATTCACTCTCGTCCACAAATGTGGTGATCTGAATTGATCACATAGTTCATGGAAACGTTCAGGTTTCATGTCAATATATTCCATGATTTCATTAAAGTACCTGTCGGGGAATTCTCCGTCAAATTTCTTTACCAGTGATACTGCCTCTTCACGGGTAAGGTGTTTGTTTCTTACTTCCTGTGAAGCATCATAAGTGGCACGACCGATACCAAATTTGATGAAGGTGGTGTAATAGTGCAGGTCATCAATTTTATCATCAATACTATTGTACTTGCTGTAAGTGCCTTGCGTGCGGAAGGGGCGTGCTTTGAAACCAGTATTTTCTACTGCATAGTAATATGATTCCTGTGGAATCCATTTAATGTAATAGCCCAGGTAATGCACTTCAATTTTTGATTTTTCAAGGTCACCAGTTTCAGCAGGTAGAAACGTACTCAATTCATTGTTGGTAAGTTTATATTTCTCTTTGAGTTCTTTGATTGATACTCCGCCTAAATAAATATCGTCCATGTTATTGATGGCATAGTACGATTTGTCTCTGAGTGAAGAAGCATTATCGGCTATGGGGTTTCCATATTCTGCTTCGTTTTCTCCATAAAAAATGAGTGGGATTCCATATTTAAGTGCAAGTTTCGGAGCCAGATTTTTTTGCCCAAGCATGAAGGTTTGAAACGGGTGCATCAAATTTTCAATGGAAAGTTTGGTAAGCAGTTTCATCACCTTGCCATTGGGCGTAAATGTGAGGTTATCGAAACCGCTGTCTATCCAGCTTTTCCAGTTCTTATATCCATACTCGGTGTATAATATGGGCGGCCAGGTAATGGTTAATGGATTCATACCATATTTATATTTCAGGATATGTGCCTGCATCGCACTGTCTTTACCTCCACTGCCGGGTACCATACAATCGTAAGAGCCGTCTTTGCTTCTGTATTTATCCAGCAGCTGCAGCAACTCTTCTTCACGTTTTTTCCAGTCTATCTGTTCTTTTACTTCTGCATTTCGGCAGGCATCACATACACCCTCTTTATCAAAATGAAGGGTTTTTTTCTTGGTATTGATATTGTGTTTAAATTCAATTTCAGACGCTGGGCGCTGATTAGACATCACACATTTTTTGCAGAATTTTACTTCCCGTGGTAAGCCGTACTTTACTTCGATATTTTGAGTATTTGACATATGAATTTAATAAGATTTATTTTTTATAAAATGAGCCCAGTTCTGATAAATTTTTATACCCTGTCCGGCACTTTTCTCCGGGTGGTATTGTATACCCGTGATATTGTCTTTCATCACGGCTGATGCATATTTGATGCCTTCATATTCGCTCAACGAAAGAATATCTTCAACGTTGTAGGGTACGGCATAATAGGAGTGTACAAAGTGCATGTAAGTTCCCTCCGGAATATCTTTTAATACCGAGTTTTGCCAGGATTGATTTTCGGGACAGGCTATCTGGTTCCACTGTATCTGTGGCACGCGTATGGATTCCCCTTCCCGGTTGGTTTCGGGAAACCTCACAATTTGACCTTTAATAAGATTTAAACCTTCGTGCTGGCCAAACTCTTCGCTTTGGCTGAATAGCAGTTGCATGCCTAGGCAAATACCCATAAAAGGTTTACCGGTTTGCACAAAGTTATAGATGGGGGCCACCAGGTTATTCGCTTTAAGGCTGTTCATGGCATCACCAAAGGCTCCAACGCCTGGCAAGATAAGTGCATCGGCCGTTGATATAATATCTGCATCTGATGTAATAAAAGAAGATAATCCTGCCTGCTGACATGCCTGATTAATGCTAAACAGGTTACCTAATCCATAATCTACTATTGCTACTTTTATTGTCATCTCGATAAATTTAAATGGGGCGGCAGGGGATATGACTGATTTTTAAATATTCTTTTACCTGTGTAATATCAGAAGGATTGATGATACCAAATCGTTTTCCACTCCGCAAGAATGTGGTATTACCCTCTTCGTGATCACTATCGGCCAACACTTTTCCCATCGAGGCGTAGTGGAATATTGAAGCAATGGCGAGTGCGCTGGCATTTCCAATGGTAATAGCTTCAGCAATATTTTGAAGGCTTCCGGCTCCACCATGCGCAATTACAGGTATATGCACAACATCGGCTACTTTCTTGATTAAATTGAGGTCAAATCCTTCTGCTGTTCCTTCGCGATCAACTGAGGTAATGAGTATTTCTCCAGCTCCAAGCTCTTCTGCTTTTTTTGCCCAGGTTACCACTTCAACTCCCGTTTCTTCTCTTCCATTGTCTACAAAAGCGAGGTATCTTCCATCGGGTTGTTTGATGGCTTCAATGGCTACAACAATAGTTGATGAACCAAATTTTTGAGCTGCATCACGTACCAGTTGAGGATTACGGATGGCTGCTGTGTTTAATGAAACTTTATCAGCTCCGGCCCTTAAGACTTGTTTAATGTCATCAATTGTGCGAAGTCCGCCACCAACTGTGAGTGGTATAAACATATTTCGGGCAGTGCGCGAAATAATGTCATGCAAACTGTTTCGTTCGTATAAACTGGCTACCACATCCTGAAAAAAGAGTTCATCGGCTCCGTATTCATAATAATAACGCGCAAAGTCTTCCGGCTTACCCAGTACCCTTAGCCCTTCAAGGTGTATACCCTTTACTAAGTTAGGCCCTTTAATATCTAGTCTTGGTATTACTCTAACATTATTCATTGTCAAATATTACTTAGTTTACTAATAGTCATATTGACTATTTCAAAAAATCATTTAACTATATAGTAACTATAATCAAGCACCATTTTACGGAGTTCAGAGTCGGTTGGCTTTATGTATTTTTTTAACCGATCGCCAATGCCAAAGGTTTGGTAAAAGTTCTCCGGAATATCACTGTGGTAGTTGAGCATGCATAATTTCCGGGGCTTTGTTTGCCCCCGGCTTCCGTAGTGGAAGCACCTTGACGTATCAGCAAAAAGCAGATCTCCTTTTTGGCAGGTTCCTACAACCAGATGTTCTTTTCCAATCACGTTATATATGTCCTCGTCCTTAACCCGGTATGTAGACTTGAGGGAACCATACTTTAGCTTTTTTATCACACTGGTGGTGGCATTTTCGGGAATAAAACTAAAGGGGCCCTGCTCGCTGGTAATATCTTCAATTGGTACAATGAGCCGCACCACACGCGTATCCTCCAGGTCAATGTGAAATAACTGGCTGCCACTGGCATCATCTTCAACCGGCTCTGATATGTAAAAAGATATTTCAGTGAGCACCGGAATGCATTGGAGATAGTTTCCTGCTATTTTGAGCATGTCAGAAGAGGTAGCAAAGTCCAGCAAAGCGGGGAATTCGTCAATGACATCAGCTGTATTCAGCATGGTCATATATGCCTTTTGTGGGGTGTCGTTTTTGTTCATTCGCCTGAAAATTTCTTCTCCGGCTTTTATAAACTCACCCTGGAACGGCATATTCGCCTGTTTCATGTGCAACCATCCAACCATCCATTTTGAATTTGCTCTGTACGCTCTTTCATGTTTCCGTTTTCAGCCAACAGTTTGTTGAAAGATGTAGCGAATTCTGATTTTCGCTTGCGGTGTGAGTTGAAATTTTTAAGTCGGTTGAAATTTTTCGAGATCCAACGAACATTGTTGTAGCCATACTTCATTTCACCTCGCTTATTTTCACTGCCCATAAGGTGTCGTGCGGTGTATAGTGCGACTTTTTCAAAAAAGGTGCGTTTTTTTTCCATAATCATACTATAGTTTTTTGCTGCTTTAGCCAAGATTCAATTGCTGAGTAATGTCCATTAGCGTTTATTTTCCTGTCGATTCCCATAAATCCGTTGTTGTAAGGAGTTCCCACACCACCGGGAAAACTTTTGCGATGGGTAGCCTCAATGTATAGTTTTACTTTTTCCAAATCAGGTATATAACCAGATAAGATTTTGTCCATGGCGTTTTGCAAATCAACATTTGTTCGGATTTCACTTACCCCCTCCATTTCATGGTAATGTATAGGGTGTCCAAATGCCAAAACCGGTTTCCCTCTTAATGCTCCTTCTAAGCATATGGTGCCCGTAACGGTGGCTGCTGCCCGACAGTGGTCGATCAGTGTGTACGAGTCAATATCTAAGGAAATCAGTTTCACATTTTTAAACATGCTGATTCTTTTGTAATATTCTTTTGAACGGATGGGTTCACCTAAGAACCATGTGTTAAATTGTACCATGTGTTCTTTTACGTAAATGGTCCATCCATCCGGTACGGCTGCCGATAACATCCTGATCATCAGAATTTGGTTGACAAATGGACCTCCGAGTGGACATGTGCTTGCCTCCGGTTGCAGGTGAAGCGGACAATAAATGAATGGTTTACTTAAGTCAGGTTTTGGTTCGCATATCTCATTGTAATAGGCCAATAACTTTTTTTTGTACTGATTAGCTTTGGCAAGATGTGTTTGATATTCGAAATTAGTTAGTGTGGATTCAGCAAATGTTTCGTCTGTACGTTTATGATGTGAAAATACAGACTCTTTGTGCCTGTTTTTGTATAGTTGAATTCTTTTTCTCCATTTA
Source organism: Sphingobacteriales bacterium (assembly GCA_021299635.1). Lineage (GTDB taxonomy): Bacteria > Bacteroidota > Bacteroidia > UKL13-3 > UKL13-3 > JAJTFA01. The sequence continues at coordinate 201,344 of JAJTFA010000004.1, read as the reverse complement.
TTTTTGTTCAGAATGCTCTTTGCTTTTAAAGCCGCGGCATTTGATATTCTTGTTATGAAGTCAGACCGAATTTGTGACAGCTCATCTAAACCTTCTTTTACATCATACCTTAGATTATCTTCATATTTCCCTAAGAACTTTATAAAGAACTCTTCAGTTTTATTGCTAAGTGCTGATTTCGTTGCTGACGATGCAGTCTGTTGTATGTATTCAACAATAACTTCATCTTGTCCTGTTTCATACGATTCCATTGTTGTGATGCTGTCAAGAAAAAATGTAACATTAAACATGATGGTTTTGATTCCCTTTAGCTTAGCGAGGCGATAAATAAGAAACTCACTTACCTGATGGGGGATAGCCTCAAGCACAACCAAATCAGGTTTTAAAAATTCCAATACCGAATTCCAATACTCAAGTTGATCATGGTAGCAGGTTACCCGTTCACTGTATTTAAATACACCTAACAAATCATTTCTGTCAAAGAGGGCCATTATGGTTGATTCGTACGTGCTCATTTGTTCCAACAATTCATTGTCAGCAGCGAGTATGGGAATCTGTTTTGCTTGTTCAGGCCATTTGCCTTTTATCGCATCGTTGTAGTGGTGAAAAATAGTATCAGGAAACTCAGATTTAAGTTCAGCAGAGATTTCAGGCCAATAAATCTCTTCTGTAAACCAATATACAGGCATCCATCCTTTTTCTTTATGGAGCCTGCGCGCCATATCTACCAGATAGGGTTGATAACAGGTGTAAAATACCTTTTTAATTTCACTCATGATATCCTTTGCCAATTAGTATGTATTGTTCTTCAGAATCTGTACTTTTTTTAACAGGCGTTATTACAAAGTCTTTCCAAGGCTCTGCAATCGGGAGTGATGAAGCTGAATCAATGTGTTCACTTTCGAACTTGTTTTTATTTTTTAATGTCCATTTCCAATCATCGTTTCGTTTCCAAATTTCAGGGTTGCGGTGTTGGTCAATAATGACATGAAACGCAGTTTCTGTAATGCCCATCCAATTAAGAAACAGTTGAAGATTTTTAGGAGCAATGCTTGTGTATTGGTTTACCAGATTTATTCCTTGTTCACGTCTCATTCTGCGCAATCTGATTTCCCTACAGGCATGATCGGTAACTTTACTGTATCCGTGCTTTACGTATTTAATATAATCGTGTACATCTGAATAGTTCCAGCAGTCTACATCGTTGTAAGTGTCAAACGTACGGGTTTGCGGTGCACTCTCGTACCCGTATAACTTAATCATTGCTTCATGTTGCGCTTTACTATCCCAACGGATATAATTGTTTAAGTGTATTCCCCGCACGCCAACCTGTTCAATTTCCTTGTCAACAGGATAGATATATTGTACAATATCATCTTCTCGGATAAAATCCAGATCATCGTCCAGTAAATCTTCTGCCTCATAGCCCATCAGGTCATGTTCCTTGCGATACTTTCGTGTCATTTCGACTTCATCCAGGTGGGAGAACATACCCACTTGGTCAATGCCTTGGTGCGCGCCCCAGATGATAAGCGGGATTTTAAATTTAACGGCCACCTGCACGGGATAAACCGTTTGGCCGGCCAGACAATGCCAGTATATACTTCCCATCTTATGCATGGTGGCACGTGTGATTTTTTTAACCGTTTCAGGGTTTACGGTTAAGGTCATGATATCACAGTCGAACTGAATACGCAGGTTGGCCAGATTGCGAATACCTACAGCCGTATTGTATTGTTTATTGTAGGTAACCAACAGTGGGTTCATGCCATACACATGTTTAATGGTATGAACAATAAAATAAGAGTCTCTTGCTCCGCTTACCGGAATGATACAATCATAGTTATTGCCCGAAGTATTTCGGTATGTATCCAATATTGATTTTAACTTCTCTCCACGTAATGCCCAGTCGAGTGTGTCTTTTTCTTCATGTACCCTGCAACCACTGCAAATGCCTTCATCATCAAAGGTGATGTTGAGTGGATGATTTTCAGGGTACAAACAACGTTTGCAAAATCTCATATCAATTCTTTTTCTATATGCACGTACAACATGTGTTCAAGAACTTCATCGCCTTTTTTAACTAGTCGCATGTGATTATCCCAGGAGTTCTCCGCATAATTGGCATGTGTTTCCAGCCGAACGTCTAACTCTTTTTGTATTTGTGCTTTGGTTATGTTTACGCTGTGTTCGGTAAAATGGAAAAAATTCCCGGCACTTGCTGCGGATGCGTTGGTATGTTTTAAAACGTCAATCATGTGTGTTGCATTTTTTGCTCCACCACAGGCAATAACGGGGATGCGAACATGCGCACATACCTGATTCACCAAATCCAAGTCGTACCCCAAGTAAGAGCCATCACGATCCACTGAATTAATTAATATTTCACCGGAACCGGCCTCTTCCGTTAAACGTGCAAATGAACCGGGTTCATGTGTGGTAATCTTTTTTTGCAGGTAATCATATACCCGATAACCATCAGGTGTTTTTATGCCATCTATGGAGACAACCACACATTGGTTGCCAAATATGTTGGCTGCTTCGGTAACTAGTTCCGTTTTATAAAGAGCAGCCTGATTCAGCGCAATCTTATCAGCACCACAATGCATCAACTCTTTAATATGATTTACATGAGTGATGCCTCCGCCAATAGTTAACGGTACAAAGCACTTTTGTGTAGCTTTTTTAATCATATCAAAGTCAGGCCCATTGCCCCGGGCCGAGGCTGAAATATCGGTTAGGATGATTTCATCAATACCCCATTGATTTAAATATTCTATAGCAATAGCGGGTTTTCCCACTGGCAAGTATTTTCGGAAGCCGATGCTTTGAACGACAATTCCGTTTTTAACTACCAGATTTGCTGTAATGCGTTTTTTGAGCATGGTTAGATGGAGTTAAAAAATCCTCTGAATAACTTTAATCCGTTGGTTTGACTTTTTTCAGGATGAAACTGCACACCAAAAATGTTATCTTTTTGTACGGCTGCAGTAACTTCAATTCCATAGTCGCACCATGCTAAACGGTGTTCAGGTTTTGTTTCAAAATGGTAGCTATGGTCAAAATAGAAATTGGGGCTTTCAGCTGTTCGGCTAAACAGAGGATCACGATTGTTGAATGAGATGTTGTTCCAACCAACTTGTGGCACGGCATAGGAGGGAGGTAATTCCAGTTTTTTTACTTTACCCGGAATCCAGTTGAGTCCTTCGTGCCAGCCGTTTTCTTCCGATCCTTCGGCCAATAATTGCATGCCTACACAAATGCCTAAAATGGGTTTCTTTTGTATCAGCACTGTTTCATTCAACACTTCAGGAAGATGATGACTCTTTAAATTCCTTACGGCTTCGTCAAATGCACCTACACCCGGTAGTATTAAAGCGTCTGCTGATTTAATGTCAGCTTCTTTATCTGATACTTTCACTTTAGTGTAACCTAAGCGAAGTATGGCATTGATTACAGAGTATGTGTTGCCTACGCCATAATCGATTATTACTATTGTTGGTGATTGACTCATAAACCAACTCCTACATTAAACTTTGGTTTATAAACTCCCTCAGCTATTCGTTCAAATAGCTCTTTGTTGACATATGTATCTGCAATTTCCCAAAATTCGGAAATTCTTATTTCAATGTAGTTGCAAAATCTTTTTAGGATTTCGATATCAAAATTTCCATCGTATTTGGACACTATTTCTATGGCTTCCTCTCTGGATATTCTACCATAGCGTATTTCTTCGTTCATTAAATCTGAGGTTCTGCCAAATCCGAATTTCAAATACCTCAACATCATATTGATGTTTATAAAATCTTCATCTACCATCGATGTTCCTGTAAGGTCAGGATTGATAAGTGGATTAGGTTTTTTGGTGTGTAATCCCCTTAACAGAGAGAAATTTCCATTAGTTGTAAGTGAGAATTCTTTCATAAAAAAATCCAGAAAAATAATTCGCAACTCTGCTTTATCCATTTCTTCGTCAGAAGGATAGATGAATTGTAAAATTTGCCTTTTTTCTATGCCGATATCTAAGAGCCATTTGAAATTTCCACCCTGTAATGTATTACCGTATTTAATACGGTTTCCATCGCTCAGGTCTTTTCCCAGTACACCCATTTCGCCTAAAACTGCAGCAGCATTTTCTCCCCACCATATTAATGGAATTTGGTATGCAACTGCTACGCGTGGCACACTGGCAAATAATGCATACTCTGTGGCTTTTGCCCAATTGCCAAAATGAATGAAGGCGTGTCGCATGGCTTTTTTCCAAGTTTGAGGAGAACAACTAATGTTGATGCAATCAAAGCCCATGCTAATGAGGTTACTTAAGTTATTTACCCCATTCGATGAAATTTGTTCAGGCGGATAGTTCATTGACACCAAAAGTGGTTTAAGCCCAAATTTCTCTTTTACATATAAAGCCTGTCTTGTACTGTCTTTTCCACCGCTTACACCTACTATACAATCATATCCCGAGTGGTTGTGTTTTGCTGCAAAGGCTTTAGTTTCTTTAAGCTTCTCAAGTATTACCTCTGGCTCGGCTTTGTAATTTGTTTCAAAAAAACGACATGGGGGGCATATGCCATCCTCTGTAAATTTGATATTGGGACGAGTGCTCACGTTTAAGCACTTTTTACAATACTGTATTCCCATTTATGCAGTAAAATTTAAGTAATGAGTAGCTAATATAGTTTGTTGTTCTAACAGACATGGTATTCCATCTATTTGAGGGTAAAGTAAACCGCTTTCTTTGCTATACCAGTGGCCTCTGATTTTTTCTAGCGGAGTTTGGGTAACAGGGCATTGAAAGTTTGCTTTATTCAAATCATTTGCGTCTTTTCGGAGAACTGTTAATCTTGTCGGATTAAGTGGATTAATAAAAACTTCGAATGATCTGTCGGTTATTACTGAGAATCCCAACTCCTTTGCATGTTTACCCAAATGCTTCACATATCCATGCTTATCCATGCGGATTTTAGCTTCTTCACTTCCACCTTCATAATCGGGTTCGAGAAGAATAATATATTTTGCAGCAACCCTAAATAATTCAGTCAATGCCTCTTTTTCTCTTCCGCCATTAGGTTCAAGAGAGTGTGAGGTATATACCACATCTACACTGTTATCCGGTAGTGGAATGGCGAATAAATTAGCTGTAAAAAGTTGTATGAGTTGGTCAAATGTTTTGGCATGTTCCAAACCATAACGAACCCTGGACCAGCTGATATCAAACCCGATTTTAGATAGTTGATTATTGGGGTCAATTTTTTTCATTAGCGGGCTCATCAATGTTGCTTCACCAACTCCCACTTCCATTATAGATTTGAAGGGTTCTAATTTGTATAGTTCTTTAACTATCGCATTGGTGTACTCATCAATGTATGCAGAATTTTTTTGTGCTAATTTGATATAGCTGCCTGCCTGAAAATCGTAGCTAATCATGATACTTTCAATATCATTTTTTTCCGGATTTTCAGTACGGAGAAACTCCATCATGTTTTCTCCCTTTTTGTATATTTCCTTTATTTTATTTATTATTTTAAATTTAGTCGTCATGAGTACTTCTTTTTTTTAATTTGTAATTATGTCAAGTGTAAGTCTATCTCCTCTTTTCACATCTTTTGTTAGCTTTTTTCCTATAACAATATTAAAATATTTAGGGTGCAAACCGTAACCTGGCCTAATGCTTCTTGCATTTTCCTCAGTGATAGTTTCACCTGCTTTAATATCCTTCACTACGTAAAGCGACCTAGAAAAATCTTTTCCTTTGGCTTGTTTATCGGTAAGCGTATAATCCACGACACCTATGGCTTTTTCGGCTTCACGCACGGCTTTTACCATATCGGTAAACTCTTGTTCGTTCATCGAAAAAGAAGCATCTGGACCTCCAATAGAACGATCCAAAATAAAATGCTTTTCAATGATTTTAGCCCCGAAACAAGTAGCAACCACAGGAACAGTAGCTCCCATGGTATGGTCAGACAAACCAGTGATTACATCAAAACGCTCTGCCATATCTTTGACCATAATCATATTGGCCTCCTCAATCGGTGCAGGATAACTGGAGGTGCATTTTAACAAGGCGATGTCGTGATTGCCCATTCGTTTACACGCTTCCAATGCCAATGTAATATCTTCCTCGGTAGCAATCCCGGTAGAAATAATGACAGGTTTTCCTTTAGATGCTACATATTCTATCAAGGGAATATCTGTAATTTCAAAGGAAGCAATTTTATAAGCTGGTACATTTAGTGTTTCCAGAAAATCTACTGCTGTTTTGTCAAATGGTGAGGAAAAACAAATCAACCCTTGTTTTTGAGCTTCTTCAAATAAAGCTTGATGCCATTCCCATGGGGTGAAGGCAGATTGATACAAGTTATAATAAGACTGACCATCCCATATAGACCCGGATTTAATAATAAAATCATCTTTATCACAATCAATTGTCAATGTATCTGCTGTATATGTTTGGAGCTTTATAGCATCTGCTCCTGCTCTTTTAGCGGCTTTAATTGTTTCAAGAGCAGTATCTAAACTTCCATTATGATTGGCAGATAATTCAGCTATTATGAAAACTCCACTTATATTAGTATCAAACGATCCTATTTTCATATTTATAAAACTTTTTATTAATATAGAATTTTGATTTTCTATTTCGAATACTATCTAATTTAATCGCACCGGTTGCACATTTTACAACAAGTGGATCGATTGACAAAATTGTTCCATTTTCTGTTTGATAATGAAATCCAACATCAGAACGAGAGGCTTTATCGATGACAATTTTATTATTATTATAGTATGAAAATGCACCTGGATAAGGATGTGCTTGAGACCTAATCCAATTTATAATTCTTTCAACACTCCAATTCCAGTCAATTTCTCCATCTTCGGGAGTTCTTTTTCCAAAGTATGTTGCTTTAGTTTCGTCTTGATTATATAACTTAATGGTATTACCAAGATAACTGTTTAAAACATATTCCACCAAAGGAATGTAAAGTTTTTTGTATTTTTCAAGTATAATCGCTCCGGTATCTTCCGATTCAATTTCTACAACTATTTGCTTGATAATTGCCCCGGTATCGCATCCTTCATCAATAAGATGTGCAGTAATACCTGTTTCACTTTCACCATTTATTATGGCCCAAACGTGTGGAGTTCTACCTCTGTATTTGGGTAAAAGAGAGCCGTGAATATTAAAGCATAGATTTTTGGCTAATTGAATTATTTTACGCTCTATTAAAAAAAGGTAATTGATAGATGCTATTACATCACATTCTAAATCAGAAATAAAAGCATCTATTCTCTCGGAGCGAGGATTTCCTGCATAAACAGGAATATTATTTTGATTACATAAATCTATAATTTGTTTAGACCCCTTATCTGTTAAAACAAATGGAATTTCATACTTATTTATAAAATGTTTTAATACATTTTTTCCTAAAGCACCGGAAGCAAGAAAAGCTACTCTCATGAATTTAACTGGGAATAAATAACCACATCTTTGAACTCACCATTATACAAACAATGTTCTTTTAACCGAGAATCTAAAAAATATCCTGCTTTTTCAGCAGCTTCATACAAGTGTGGCCTTAAATCAAAAGCATAAATATAAATTTTATGTAAAACAAGTTCTTTAAATGCAACTTGCTCAATTAATGATAAGTAAGCCAACCAAATTTCTTGAAATCGCTCTTTCTCTAATGCGGTATTCATGATAAACGAAATTTCCGCATTTTTATCTATCCAATTGATATGCACCAAACCTCCATACCCTATACAAACATCCTTCTCCATAATCGAAAACAGTATTTGACTGGGTTGTTCTTGATCAAAAAGTATTGATACCACATTTTCAAAATAGGCATCTTGGTCTTCTATAGTCAATGGTTGGTTTTGACGCAAATGATAGATTTGCTCGTTACGCCATTGAATAATGTCATAACGATCTTCCATTCGAATGGGAACGATTGAAAAATCCCCCGATGTAAAGATTTGTTTATTTAAGCATCTATAAATCACACAAGAAAATTTAGTTTAATCTTTTAAAGCCAGAATGGCAAACGGGGCCTTCTAAAAGAATGTCAATATCTACTTCACCTTTGACACATTTTGAAATAAGGTGATATACCTCGTTTAAGTTATCGAAATATTGTTCGAAATAATGGTCTTCATGAGCAGTAGATGCATAAAAATTGGTACTAGCCAAAAATCCTCTTTTAAGCATTTCTTGCGTAAGTAGTGTTTTGTATTTTAGTGCATCAGAGTAATTAAATGTATAAGTGGATAAAGAAGGAATTCCAGATATACTGATACTTAAGCCATGATCCTCTGCTAATTTTTTCCAGCCATTTTGCATTTTTAGCCCCTTGTCTGTAATCACTTCCCATGATTTCACTCTTTCCATTACCTCAAGTGTTTTTAATGCAGCTGTTGGACCTATTCTTTCGGTCCAGAAGGTGCTGCTGATAAAAGTCTTTTGTGCAGCTTCCATTACAGAGCGTTTACCAACAACCGCTGAAAGTGCATAACCATTACCAATTGTTTTTCCAAACATGGCAACATCCGGCTCTACACCAAACTTTTTATGAATTCCGCCAAAAGTTTCTCTAAATCCAGAGGTGCATTCGTCAAAAACCAAAACAATGTTATGATCATCCGCAAGTTTTCGAACCTTATGTAAAAAATCATCCTCTGGTCCAAAATTTCGAACCACTTCCATTTTGATCACTCCAATATTGTTTTCACTCACAATTTTTTCTAACTCAGGAAAATTATTATAGTGAAACGGAAAAACAGTGTTTTTCAGATTTTTTGGTACTCCTGCAGGTTCCAATCCTGGTAACAAATGCCCTGACAGTCCATCGCCATCATTGTGATTTGTAGATAAATACCAATCATGCCATCCATGATACCCACAAATAGCTACTTGATCACGTCCAGAAGCAGCTCTGGCAATTCTGATTGCAATAGCATTTGCTTCTCCACCACTTCGTGCAAAGCGAACCATATCTGCCCAGGGATTCATTTCAACTAACTTTTCAGCTAAATACACTTCTTCAGGACAAGACAAAGTGCTCATATTACCTTTTCTAATTGTTTCCATGACAGCAGCATCCACCTCATCATGCCCATAACCAAGGGTATTGGTACCAATGCCCATAATAGACATATCAATGAATTGATTCCCGTCTAAATCCTTCACCAAACAACCTTTTGCTTCTGAAAAATAAGAAGGCCATTGGTCAGGTAAAAACATTTCCGGTCTTTTGGATAGCAACATGGTTCCCCCTGGAATCAGTTGTTTTGCTTTTTTATATAAGTCTTGTCCTGTACCCATGATTAAAAATTATTGATTATCGTTTTTTATTGATTTTAAGTACCCTTCATTTCTTACAATATCTTGATTATTAAAATCACATATGTGGTGAATGATGTATTGGGTATACGCTTCCCATGTTTGGTATTTCCCCAATTTATTGACCAAAGTTTCTATAGCTAGTAAATCTTTTGGTTCATCTACTGTCATACGTATGTGGTTAAAATTAGCAGGTGCTTCATAATTTATGGCATGAAATAATGCTCCTCCTTTCACATCCGAATTATTTCTGATGTAAGGGGTAACATGTTCACGCTCTGAAGGCAATTTTGCATCTTCCCAGGCTCTCTTGAGTGCCTGAAATGAGAAAACCTCCACATCTTGTCCATCTGGAAAATGTTCTGCTAAAATATTGGCTCCGTAATCTGCATTTTCTTTAATAGTCAGAGCAATCACTTCATCGATTAAATTTGCATCCAGCAAAGGGCAATCCGAAGTAACTCTTACTACATAATCGGTTTGAAAGGGAAATGCAGCTTGGTAGAAACGATCTAAAACATCATTCAAATTGCCTTGAAACACTTCAAAACTTTGTTCTTTGGCAATTTTAACAATATCTTCTACACCTTCTTCCATCGTGGTTGCTACACAAAAATTCGTGACTTTCTTAGCTTTCTTTACACGTTCTAAATGCAGACCCAATAGTGTAGTATCTGCTAATTTTTGAGCAACCTTGTTAGGAAATCGAGAACTTCCTACCCTAGCTTGGGTAATCAGTAAAATTTTTAGCTGTTCCATGTTGCAGGATTCAATAAATTAATTTCATTCACCTTTACTCCATCTACTTCACTAAATACACTTTCAGGTACAGTTACATTTAATAAATCTATATTTTGTTTTAACTGTAAAATCGAATCAACTCCTATTAATACACCATCAATATTTGGTTTTGAAAGCGAATAATGCAGTGCCAAAGCCGCTAAGTCAATTTGATGTTTTTTCGCAATTTCATCTAATTGATTTAAATATTTGACTAGGGGCTTTAAATTTCCGGTTATCGAAGACCTTTCTTTAAAAAATAGACCTTGCAAAAAAACAGAACGTGTATGAACTTCTATTTTTTTTGATTTTAATAATTTCAAAGATAACCCTCGTAAATTTTGATTATCCAAACAATTGAATGGAATTTGAACTACATCAAAAATGTCCATTTCAAAAACCTTTTCAATTTGCTCATTAGTGTAAAGGGATATTCCTAATTTTTGGTAGCTGATACCTTTTAAATCCAATAGTCTATCCAATTCAACTCTTTTAGTATTTTGAAAATCATCGTAGCTATGGAACATAATTGTATCCACCTGTTGAACTTTCAAGTTGAATAGCGATTGCTTTAGTGAATCTACAGGACTTTGTACGCTTTTAACATCCAACTTGGTGATAATTTTAAATGGACAATTAGGCGTTTGTTGTTCTAAGTAATTACCAATTCTTTTTTCGGAAGTTCCGTAAGCTGCAGCAGTATCTAAAAACTGAATATCTTGAGATTTAATAAATTCTAAAATTTCAAACACATCCTCCTCAGACATTTGTCCCGTAGTGTTATTTATTCCATAAGGCAATCCAAATTGGACTGTACCTAGAATAATTTTATTTCTCATAAGCAGGATTAAAAATTGCCATTCTTAAAACGTCATCATAACCGTCTTTGGAAATCACATGATTTATGAATCTACCTTCGTTAATAAACCCAATTTTTTCGTATAATTTTATTGCGGCTACATTTTTAGAAACAACACCTAAATTTACTTTTCTTAAATTTATTATATCTGAAAAACAATAATCAATAACTGCAATAGAAGCTTCTTTTGCATAACCTTTCCCCCATTCTGTTTTGTCGCCCATCATTATACCATACTCCCCATATAAGTGTTTGGTATTAATAGGATCAATCTTTATATTTCCAATATGCTTATTATCACTCTTAAGATGAATTGCCCAAAATAAAATATTATCTTCTTCTACCTTCTTTAAAAAATTTTCTAGCTTTTCTAATGTATAATCTCCACCAGTCTCTAAAAAAGCAATGATATCCGAATCGTTCATCCAAGAAACATAAATATTGGATAAATGTAATAGACCTAAAGGGATTAGTCTTAATCTATTAGTATTTAGAACAGGAGTAATCTTATTCAAAATAAGAAAATATTTTTGTAATTACATAATCTTGCTCTTCCTCTATCAAAGTTGGGTACATCGGCAAACTTATACAATGCTTATAGTAAGTTTCTGATGCTTGTCGATCCCCTTCTTGCCAACCCAAACTTCTGTAATAGGGCATTAAATGGCAAGGGATGTAATGAATCTGCGAAAAAATATTTTGGGTTCTTAAAAAATTGTACAACCCCAAGCGATCTTCCACTTCAATCACATACAAATGATAGGCGTGCCCTTCTACTACTCCTGATTGTCCTTTGATAAAAGATTTATTGGTAAAAGCTTCCGCATACTTAGCAGCAATTTCTCGTCTTCTTTGGATGCCTTGATCGGCACGTTGCAATTGACTATTCCCCAATGCTGCCTGAAAATCGGTTAAACGGTAGTTGTAACCTAGGATTTGCATTTCCATGTACCAAGCAGGGTAGTTCGAGTTTGGAGTTTCGAGGTTAGCTGTTGGCTGTTGGCCTATTGCAAAGTCAATAGAATTTTGAAATAAATTTTCATCACGTGTAATGCCATGGGTACGAAGCATCAACAACTTTTTGTACAATTGCTCGTCATTGGTGGTAATCATTCCACCCTCACCCGAGGCAATATGCTTGACAGGATGAAAAGAAAAAATAGCCAAATCAGCGAAGTTCCCATTGCCACAATGTTGTTGTTTACCCATGGAATCGATAAAATATCCTCCGGGTGCATGACACGCATCTTCAATAATCCATAATCCATATTCATGCGCTAATTTTCTGTACTCCTCTAAGTTGATGGCACGACCTGCAAAATCGACAGGAATCAAACCTTTGTACGTTCCTTTAGGAGCAGATTCTAATAATGCTTTTACAGAGTCAATGTCTAATAAATAGGTCTCAGGATTGATGTCTCCAAATACAACTTCTCCACCACAGTAGCGAACACAATTAGCAGATGCTGCAAAAGTAATAGGTGTTGTGATCACTTTATCTCTTTCTTTAACACCTAATGCCAGTGTACACAAATGTAAAGCTGCTGTACCATTGGCTAACGCCACTGCGTACTTTGCACCGACATACTTTGCAAAATTATCTTCAAACTCTTTGATTTTTGGCCCTTGCGTAAGGAAATCAGATTGTAAGGTTTCGGTAACTACTTTTAAGTCCTCCAGGCTAATGTATTGTTTTCCGTATGGTATCATTTTTTTTACAGTTGGCGTTTGGTGTTTAGCAGTTGGCTGTTAGCTAAAGGCTAAAAGCTAAAATCTACAAAGTAAATCCACTATCCACATGTTCTTTAATCAGTTGCCTTAACTCTTCCACACCTACCCATTCCGTATTTTCACCTGAAGAATAGTTAAAGCCAGGCGTAACCGGAGTAGCGTTGAAATGCTTAATGTATTCATTGAGGTCCCAATTTGGGTTTTGAGGTAAAATCACGTAGTATTTACCCAAGTCGTAAGTCGTATAGGAGTCGGCACTTGAAATCATTTCTTCATGAATTTTTTCACCAGGTCTAATTCCTGAAACCCGGAGTTCACATTCAGGGCCTATGGCTTTGGCAACATCCAATATGCGGTAGGATGGTATTTTGGGTACAAACACTTCACCTCCCCAGGCTTCATCGAGAGCGTGCAACACCATTTCCACACCATCTGCCAGCGAAATATTGAATCGCGTCATTTGCGGGTCGGTAATGGGTAACACTCCTTCATTTCTTTTATTCAGGAAGAATGGTATAACAGAACCGTTTGATCCCATTACGTTACCATAGCGAACCACAGAGAATGTAATGTCTTTGTATCCTTTTATGTTGTTGGCAGCAATAAATAATTTGTCTGACGTAAGTTTGGTAGCTCCATACAGGTTAACAGGAGCGCAAGCTTTGTCGGTAGATAAAGCCACCACCTTGGTAACAGAGCTTTCAAGAGCCGCTTTGATCACGTTTTCAGCCCCGCCCACATTGGTCTTTACACATTCATCCGGGTTGTATTCGGCAATATGCACATGTTTCATGGCTGCTGCATGAATAACGTAATCCACTTGAGTGAAGGCTCTTTTCAGTCTTTCCAGATCGCGCACATCGCCAATAAAATAACGAATACATTTATATTTATGATCTGGATACTCTTGTGCCATCTGAAATTGTTTCTGTTCATCGCGTGAATAGATAATCAAACGTTTTACTCCGGGCCATCTGTTCAGAATGGTTTTCGTGAGTTCTTTGCCCAGCGAACCTGTTCCACCGGTAATGAGAATGTTTTTATTGTTTAAATCTAAAGCCATATGTTGAGGGTTTAATCAACCAAAGCCATTTTTCTGAATGACTCGTTTTTATTTATCAATTCCTGATAGCTGCCGCTATCAACTATTAGTCCTTTATCCATGAAATAGATAGTATCGCAGTTCATTACCGTAGTTAATCGATGTGCAATTACAATAATGGTGCGGTTGCCTTTGAGGGCTTCAATTTCTTGTACAATACTTCTTTCTGTGATATTATCTAGTGCAGAAGTAGCTTCGTCCATGACTAATATTTTCGGGTCGTGATATAAAGCGCGGGCAATTCCAATGCGTTGTCTTTGACCTCCGGAGAATCGTACGCCTCTTTCGCCTATTTGGGTTTCAAGACCTTCGGGTAATTCATGCACTAACGTATCCAAATGGGCAAGTTTCAGTGCCTGCCAAACCTTATCGTTATCAATTTCATGATCAGGCATGCCAAAAGCAATGTTGTTTCTAATGCTATTATCGGCCAGAAAAATATGCTGGGGGATATAGCCAATTTGTTTTTGCCAGGTTTGAATATTGGTATGGATATCAATCCCGTCTGCGGTTATTCTTCCATCGGAAGGATTCAGCAGGCCAAGAATCAAGTCAACCATGGTAGTTTTACCTGCACCGGATGATCCCACAAACGCGATTGATTTTCCTGATGGAATGGAGAGGTTGACATTTATCAGGGATGGTTCTGGTGATTCAGGGTAGTGGTAGATGACTTTGTTGAATTCAATCTGCTTGTTGAGGGTAATGTTTGCTGCCTGGTTATGGTTTTTGTATTGTATTTCTTTTTGTGCTTTCAGGTAATGCAAATCTTTCCATACCGGGTTAATAGCCGGGGAACTAAACCGGAGGCTTGAAAAACAGCCTAGAATCTGGCTGATAGAAGGCATAAGCCTTATGGATGCAAAGCCAAATAAAGCCAGAGCGGGCAGAATGCCTGAGAGGTCGTTACTTCTGAGAACAAGCGCAACGGTAATAGATAGCATCACAATCATGGCAATTGTTTCAAGAATGGGTTTAGTAAGACCATTAAGAAATGATTGATGCATCAGGCCATTGGCATTTTTTTTGGAACTGGTGTAAAAGTTTTGTATAAAAAAATCTTCCCTGTTCAGCACACGGGCATCTTTTAATCCTACCAATCCTTCGGTAACCACTTTGTACACCACATCGCGTAATTTCTGAAGTTCTTTGCCAAAATTAACCGAGCTTTTTTTGGTGCTTTTCAGGTATATATAACCCGATAGCCCAAATACGGCAACTGTAATAAGTGTAATGATGGGTTCAACTGAAAAGAGTAGGACGATAATGGATATAAGCAGCAAGACTTCCATTACAATAGTGATAAACGGCATGATTACGCCTGCTACGATAATTTTCACACAGTCGTACACGTTACCAAGAAGTTCTGAAGAATTGCGGTTAAGGTGGAAGGTATATGGAGCCTTGAGGTAAGCACTAAAAAGGTCGTGACTCATGCGCAACTGGATATCGTAAACCACTTTTGATTTGTAGTAGGTGAGAAAAGTGAGGTAGCCGTTTTTGAGCAGGAAAATAACAATCATAAAAACGGAGCCATACAGCAACAGTTTTTCTGAGTTAGTGACGCCTACTTTCTTTAATATTTCTTGAATAACCGGAAAGTTGTTTAAAACATCGGGTTTGGTAACTGCGGCAATAAAGGCAGGTAAAACACCAATGCTAACTATCTCAGCAAATGCACCCAAAATCATCATCAGTAAAACAATGATGAGTTGTTTCTTTTCTCTTTTAGATAGGATAGAGATGAGTTTTCTTAAATAATTAACTACCAAAATACTTATACATTAAATAGCTGTCCAACCTCCATCCACCATTAGGTTGTGGCCGGTAATGTATGAGGCTTCGTCTGAGAGTAAAAAGGCAACAGCAGGAGCAATGTCTTGTGGTTTGCCCATTCTGCGCATGGGAACTTTAGCTTCGTATTGTTTTACAAAAAGTTCCATCTGGTTATCAAAAATACCACCTGGCGAAACACAGTTTATACGGATATTATCTTTTCCATAATAAGATGCGAGATAGCGTGTGAAATTTACTAAGCCCCCTTTTATGGCCGCATAGGCGGCTGGCATGGTCATAGGGGTTCCTTCATACACTCCAAAGTCGGGCCCTACCGTACCGTAAATAGATGAAATATTTACGATGGAGCCTTGTTTTTTTTGTTGCATTATGGGCAATATTTTCTGGCAAACCATAAACACAGAATTCATTTGCATGTCTATATTTTGTTTCCACGATTCTGCCTGTATGTCTTCAAAGCGGGTACCCCAGTCATTGGTCCGTGGATATGCATTGTTTACCAGTCCGTCAATACATCCGTATTTTTTCAAAACCATTTCAATGGTTTGTTCAATTGAACCGGCTTTGGTTATATCACACTGGATTGTTCCTTTCTCCAGGTTGGTCTCGGCCTCAATTTCTGCATTAATGCATAGTCCCCCTTCTTCGGTAATTTTACTCACGATGTGTCTTCCAATAAGACCACTGCCGCCTGTTACGATAATAACTTTATTATTGAGTTTTGCCATATTGTAGTGCAATGGTTAGTACTTCAAGTGCTTCGTGGTAGGAATTCATTGGTTTCCTATTTCCATCAATGCACTGAATAAAATATTTTATCTGATCAATATAGGTATCAATCATCCTGTATTGTGGATTGCTAAAAATCACTTGTCCGGTATTCGATATAATTTCACATTTTATCAGGTCTGCTTTCCACGTTTCGTTATCGAAAACAATTTCAATAGTCCTCTTCGTGTCTCTGCGGTAATAATTAAGGGTAATATTTGCAGTAAACTGCTCGTAAAGCAGGTGATATGCCGCAAAGTCAGTAGCTTTTATCTGAAGGGTTGATTTATTGCGCTCAATACCGATTGTTTTGTGTGGTTTTCCCCAGAGCCAGTAGACATAATCTATTTCGTGAATTAAATCAATATGCACGCCACCACCCA
Organism: Sphingobacteriales bacterium; assembly: GCA_021299635.1. Taxonomy (GTDB): domain Bacteria; phylum Bacteroidota; class Bacteroidia; order UKL13-3; family UKL13-3; genus JAJTFA01. Next base: position 184,575 of record JAJTFA010000004.1, on the reverse strand, counting down.
TTTCCGGATTTGCACTGTAAAGCGTTCTAAAGTCTTTACCAGGTCTCCAATCTGGTAAGTAGGAGCCACAATACACATTTACTTCATTAATCTTCGGTATGTGTTCGGTAATAAATGACTTTAGAAAAGTAATTGCTGGATGAAACCGCAAGTTGCAGGCTACATAGGTAATGATATTTTTCTCAGCCAGCTCCGGTTCAAAATCCAGTGCAGGCTGAAGCTCGTGCAGCAAGGGTTTTTCAATCATCAAAGGAATTTCCAGTTGCATACATTTCCTGATGCTTTCAAGATGCAGGTAAGTGGGTGAGGAGATAATCACAAATGCCGGTTTGCCCGGTATATCTTCAAGATTGAAAATATTCTCTACCCCTTCAACCGAATCACCTGCTTCTGCCGATCTGAGGGCATATATTCGTGCACCGGAAATTACCAGCTTTAGGGCTTGTATGTGTTTGCGGGCAATAGAGCCTAGACCAATTATTAAAATGTTCAAAGGGTAAAGTCGAGTTTATTGTTTTCAAACAGGAACGACATGAACTCAAAGTCTACCGGATGATCGAGGTCAAAACACAGGTGTGGCATGATGTAAATGAGGGAACGTTCCGTTATGGTGCTCTTCAGTCTTTGTTCAAAAAATGCTCTCCTGTAAAAATAAAAGGAGGCATTGATATCATAAACCGGAGGAGCTGATTGTCGGGTAACAAAATTTCCTGTTTTGATAAGTCCGTAATAACCGCTGGGTTGTTGTTCCACCATGTTGAAGTATGGATTTCTGGCAGCATAATTTACCGAGAACAAATTCAGTGCCTTCGGGTCATTACTGATAATTTTAAACGCCTCCTGCAAATCTTCCACTGTGCGCAGTGGTGAAGTAATATCCAGGTCAAGTACATAGTCATATTTTTTGCCCCTTGTTTTTTCTCCATGTAATACCAGGTCTTCAATGGTTTCAATTTTGCCTGCTGTATCTGTAGCCAGGTGTTCAGGCCTTTGGTAGGTACTTATTATACCAAACGCTGCTGCGGTTTCTCTTATCTGATTATCGTCTGTTGACAGGGCAATATCGGCTTGGAAGGGTTTACCAAAACGTTGTGCAGTTTCAATCGAGTAGCCAATAAGTGGTTTGCCATTTAACGGACGTATATTTTTCCCGGGAATCCCTTTTGACCCGCCTCGGGCGCATAAGGTTATTAAAAGATTCATTAGAATTTTATGTGTTTAAAATCTTCCTGCGCTTTTTTAAAATCTTCGGGTTTGCCAATATCTAGCCAGTAGCCCAGCAATGGGAAGGAGATTACTTTTTTGCCCATACTAATCAATAATTCAATCAGGTCTGTTGCGTTAAAAAACTTGTTATCGGGTATCAGCTTTGTTGCTTCTTTCTTTAACAGGTAAATACCGCCATTGGAATAATAGGTGTAGTTAGGTTTTTCTCTCAGTGAAATTACTTTGTCTTGTTCCAGTTCAAGCACTGCGTAAGGAATGCTCACGGTATAAGGAATAGTGGCAATTGACATTAACGCACCAGACTTTTCAAAATCCCGGTAAAATTCTTCTAAGTCGATATTGGTAAGCAAATCAGAGTTCATTACTAAAACCGTATCATGTTGTAATTCGGGCATAAGGGAAAGTGCCCCAATGGTACCTAATGGTTCATTTTCCTTAAGGTACTTAATATCTATATTCTTTCTTTTACCATCATTAAAATGATTGATAATGTTATCAGACTTGTAGTTAACAGATATATAAATATGGTGAACTCCGTATTCAACAAAGCGGTCTATATTATGTTCGATAATTGGTTTATCACCAATCATCAACATTGGTTTGGGGATTTCATCCGTGAGCGGTTTTAACCTTTCGCCTCTTCCTCCTGCCATCAGTACCGCGTCAATAGGCAGCAGTGATTTTTTCTGAACAAAGTCCGCAATGCGAAGCAGATTAAAATCATCGTCTACCACCGGAATCATCTTGATAGCTCTTTTTCTGAATTCGTCCAGATCACTCACACTGTATTTATTGCGCTTGAGGTAAATGAAATCTTTATTCATGAACTCGGTAATGCCGTTTTCAAAGTTTAAACCTTGTAAGAAACCTCTGCGCATATCTCCATCTGTTAATACACCTTTTACCTTGCCATCATCGCTCATCACAAACAAGGTTATATAGCCATCGCCACTCAGGGCATTAAGTTTTTCAAGTGCTTGGGTGATGGATTGTTTTTCGTTTATAAAGTGTTTTTCGTGACTTTTCATATTCCTTGCTTTAGAATATTGACAATACGGCCGGCTGAATGGCCATCTCCATATATATCGATGGTAGCCGGAAGCTTCATGTTTTTGAAATGAGCAATTGAATTTAGAATATCATTTGTGCCAATTGGGCAATTGCGGATATTAGGACTAATAATACGACCATCCTGTCGGTTACCTAAGTTAATGACATACTTAGGGAAGTAGGCTGCCTCCACAAAACCACTTGATGTATTGCCAAGCATAAACGCACAATGTTTCATGCAACTGAGGTAACCCAAAGTACCAAAAGACTCAACACCTATCGCTTGCGGATGTGAGGCAATAAAGGTGTTTATTTTTTTTCTAATCATATTGCCCATAGTATCTGCATTGGGCATGGTAATCACCAATTGGTATCCTCTGGTTTCTTCAAGTGCTGTAACAAGTTCATCTGCATAGTGTGCATTCTTTTCAAACGAAACAGTTTCAGGATGAAAGGTAATGAGGATGGACGGAATGCTGAGGTCAATCTTCCAACGTTCTTTAAATTCAGAGATGCTGAGCAGCGGCAGCTCTTTCAGATTATCTATACTCAGCGCCCCTACATTATAAACGCCTTGACCATTTCCTTTTAGGGCTACAACTCTGTTTTTATAAATGTCGGTGGTGGTAAAATGCCAGTGTGCCATGTGGGTAATACTATGCCTGAAGGCTTCGTCAATGGCACCCAGCGTTTGTTCACCACCATGAATATGCGCCAGGTTTACATTAAAAGGAACTGATGCAGCACAGGCTGCAAACATTTCATACCGGTCGCCAAGACAAAAAACAAGGTCGTACCGGTGTTGCTGCCACACTTTTGAAAAGGCTGATATGGCTTTTCCCATGGCTTCACTGATGTGTTGGGGGGTATCGCCTGCAGGCATGGTATCCACTTTTACCGGCACTTGAAAGCCATCTTCTACAATCTGGTTAAGTGTATAACCATGCGCTTGTGAAAGATGTGTGCCAAAGGCAATCACTTCTGTTTTAAAAAAAGAATCTTTTTTCAATTCCTTTAGTAAGGGAAGATAAATGCCGTAATCGGCTCTGGAGCTTGTAAGTATTCCTATTTTCATGAAATATCTTTGAGCATTAATTGATAATCGGCAGGCATGGATTCAAGAGCAGCCTTACCAATAATTTGATCAATTAACATGGGAGAAATACCACTCCCTGGTCTTTTCATTATCAAATCATCTTCAGTAATAATATGTCCTGCTTTCAAGGGATGTTTGAGGTGAATGCTTTTGCGTGTAATGTCTTTGTTTTTGCTTTCAGAGGCAGAGGGAATCTTGTGGCCATCACCTAGTGCAAGTTCTATGTTGCGTATGGCTGCCACCATTTGTTTTAATTTATGCGGGTCAAGGGATGCTTTGTGGTCGGGCCCTTCCATTTCTTTACTTAGTGTAAAGTGCTTTTCAATAACGGTTGCTCCCAATGCAACAGCTGCAATCGGAACTTCAATTCCTTCGGTATGGTCTGAATAACCAATTTTTATATGCAGCTCGTTTTTTATTTGAAGCATGGCATTTAAATTAACGTCATGCATTGGCGTTGGATATTCTGTATTGCAGTGCAATACGGTTATATTTTTTTGTAAACAGCCTGCTGAGGTTAAGGCGTGAATGGCATCCTTTATTTCTTCAAGTGTACTCATGCCTGAGGACAGAATTACCTCTTGATTGTACGAGCCTATTTTTCTTAGAAAAGGGAGGTTTGTAATATCTCCTGAAGGGATTTTCCATTTAGAAATACCCAGTTTCTTAAGTAGCATTAAGCTATCATCGTCAAATGCAGTTGACCAGAATTCAATGCCTTTATCAGCACAATATTGTTTTAACACAATATGGTCTTCATCGCTAAGTTCAAGCTTTTTCAGCATTTCAAACTGGGTTTCATTATCAGATGCCTTCATGTTTTCAGTCTGATAATCTGCTAGCCGTGCTTCTTTACTTACGAGGTTTTCTGCCTTGAACGTTTGGAATTTTATAATATCGACACCACAATCTGCAGCTATATCAATTAATTCTTTAGCAGTTTCAATGGAGCCATTGTGATTTACTCCTGCTTCTGCAATGATGATTACTTTACTCACCTGGCAATTTGCTTTTTAGGTTGTGCCGGGATACCAGCATATAAATAACCTGGTTTTGTTGATTGGGTAACCACTGTTCCCGCTGCTATTACATTGCCGGCTGCTACCTCAACACCCTGCACCAGTACGGAAGAACTACCAATAAAAGTAAGTTCACCAATTTTGCAGGCACCATTTACATAGGCTCCTGTTGAAATGTGGCAGTGGTTGTCAATATATGCATCATGCTCAATAACGGCTCCCGTATTAATGATACAGTTGAAACCAATCTGGGCATCGGCATTTACAAAAGCTCTGTGCATGATAATGGTGCCTTGTGCAAGTGTGGCTCTTGAGCTCACTGTGGCAGTTGATGCTACAATAACAGGCATTTCACCACCAGCATCTTGAATGCGATTGAATAAAGTTTTTCTGGCTTCACCGTTTTTAATATGCCCAACGGCAATATGAAAACAATATCCTTCTGCAATCAGGCGAGGAATTTCATGATCTGTGCCAATCACCGGGTAGCCGCACACTTCTTTTTCTGCCGCTTCTGCTTTGTTCAGAATTCCTTTAATCAGGTAAAGTTTCGAGCTTTCTATTACCTCGATAACCGATTTGCAGTGTCCACCACCGCCAACAATAATAATTTGTTTATTCAAGATTTTTTTTTGTGCTACTGGGCAGGTTTACCAGCCTGTTTTCAATATCATTTGCATTATCAATATTTTCACATATACAATGCTTGAACATATCTAATTTGTTCATAAGCGTCCATGCCGGGCGAGTCATGATGCCATTATCATTTGTATATTTCAAGAACTTATTTCTTTCCTCCAAGTTGGTTGTGAGTACTGCATTTAGCCAAAAGTTTGAGCGGCTATCTGGCGGCTCATTCACAAACGTAAGCCTGGTATTGGCGAAAAAATGAGCATAGGCTTTAGATAGGTCACGTTTTCTTTCTATAAAACTTTCTAACTGCTCCATTTGGGCACAAGCCAATGCCGCATTTAAGTTTGGGAGCCGGTAGTTATATCCGATATGGTCGTGAACAAACTCCCACCGGTGAGGCACCTTTGCCTGTGTGGTGAGGTGCTTGGCTAATTTACCAAGTTTTTCATCATTGGTTATGATCATCCCACCACCACCGCAAGTTATGGTCTTGTTACCATTAAAGCTATACGCCCCTATTAAACCAAAAGTGCCGGTATGTTGTCCCTTGAATTTGCTGCCAATGGATTCAGCTGCATCCTCAACCACCGGAATTTTGTATTTATTGCACAGATCAACAATTTTATCAATCGCAACCGGATGGCCGAAGGTGTGCATAGGTGCACAGGCTGCTATGCGCTTACCGGTGGTTTTGTGAAAACAGTTTCCATTTCTGATTTCTGTTTTCTCCCGAAGAAATACTTCTAATTTGTGAGCAGATAATCCTAGGGTATCTGTATCAATGTCAATAAAAACAGGTTCAGCTCCAATATAACTTATTGCATTACATGTGGCAATAAACGAAAGGGGTTGTGTAATGACCAGTTCATCACGTTTAACCCCTGCAAGCATCAGTGACATATGAAGAGCTGCAGTGCCATTAACCGTAGCAATGGCATATTTTGCTCCGGTATAATCTCGAATCATTTCTTCAAAACGGTCTACATATTTGCCAACAGAAGAAACAAAGGTAGAATCAATAGCATCGGCCACATAGTTTTTATCGTTGCCTTCAAAACGTGGTTCGTGTAAAGGAATGAATGCTTCAGGTGTTTGGTAATACTGCCGAATAAATGAAACTACGTTTTCAAACATTGTAAATATCGGCTTTGTAGTTTTTAAGGTTATTGGAATTACGAAACCAGTCAATGGTTATCTGCAGGCCTTTGTCAAGCGAGGTTTGTTGTTTCCAATTGGTCAATTGTATTATTTTTTCATTGCTACCAAACAGTCTTTCTACTTCACTTTTCTCCGGTCTCAGTCTAATTTCATCTGCAACAATTTGTGCAGCAGGATTAATTTGGTTGATGATTTTTTGTGCCAGATCGCCTATGGTTATTTCAGATGAGGTGGCTATGTTCACCTCCTGCCCGATGGTTTTCTCTGATTGGGCAATTTCAATAAAACCGTTGGCAGTGTCTTCTACAAACAGCAAATCGCGGGTGGGGTGTATGGCCCCCAGTTTTATTTCGGTTTTGCCGGTCAGCAATTGGGTAATGATGGTAGGTATTACAGCTCTTGCTGATTGGCGTGGGCCATAAGTGTTAAATGGCCTTACAATGGTTACAGGCACATTAAAACTTCTATAGTATGACTCGGCAATATGATCTGCGCCTATTTTGGTAGCCGAATATGGCGATTGACCCTGACGTGGGTGTTTCTCATCAATAGGAACATATAAGGCGGTACCATAAACTTCAGAGGTTGAAGTTACCAATACCCGCTCAACGCCCAAATCTTTGGCTGCCTGTACAATATTGAGTGTACCTTTAATATTGGTATCCACGTAACTATCGGGCGAGTGGTAACTGTATGGAATGGCAATAAGGGCAGCCAGGTGAAACACCACTTCGCAGCCTTTCATCGCTTCACGCACACCGTTAGGGTCGCGTACATCGCCTGTAAATATTTCTAATTTTTGTATCTTCTCTTTGGGCAACGTATCAATCCATCCCCAAGAATTAAAGGAGTTATAATAGCAAAATGCTTTTACCTTGCATCCTGCATCCAGAAGTGCTTCAGTGAGATGACTACCAATAAAACCGTCAGCACCTGTAACCAATACCTTTTTATTCTTAAGATTCATTTAGTTGATGGATTAACGCGTATAAATTAATAAATAATGCGACTTTAATAATTCACCATTAAAACTCTGTAGTTCATGTTCAGAGTAAGTAATATATCTTATTTTTTTATGAATGAGTTGCTCTGCTCTATCTATGAGTTTTAATAAGTAGTCTTTATTTACATCACCAATAATTAATAAATCAACAACAGGACTATCAATACCCTTACTAAGATCACCGGTAAGGTAAACGCTATTGATATCCCCTAGTTCATTGAGTACATTCTCAATGATCTGATCCAATCCAATGTATTTAAGCAGGATGTTATGTATGTCACGGAATAAAGGGTGAAAGGTATTTGCTTTAAAAAGCTTTTTATTCCCTTGAAGAGTTGATTTTAATAACCCAGCTTCTTCAAATTTATTCAGCTCAAGCCTGATGGCATTAGAACTTTCGCCAAATTCACTTTCCAGGTTACGTAAATAGGAGGAGGTGTTCCCGTTTAGGAAAAACTTGAGTAGTAATTTAATACGGGTTTTAGAAGTAATGAGGGTGTCGAGCATTTATTGGATGAGGAAAGACAAAAGAGGAAAGACAAAAGAGGAAAGACAAAAGAGGAAAGACAAAAGACGAAAGATTCAAGATGAAAGAGGTAAGATGAAAGTCAATTATATCTATTTTAATCGTTCAATTCTTTTTCGATTTTCCTTATCAATCCTTGTGTCATTTCTGCTATTTCTAACAGGGCAGGAACTAAATCTGATCTTATAGATTCATATTTGTTATCCACGCCTGCTAGTATTGTTAATTGCGTTCTAAGTTCTGCGTTGGATGCTTTTGAAATGTATAAAAATCTGATGAACTCTTTTTTCGAATTTCGCTCCGAGCCTTCAGCAATATTACTAGGTATGGATACAGCACTTCCAATAATTTGATCTTTAAGTGGTAAAATATTTGAATCAACACTTTTTATGGATCTTATGGTACGAATAGCCAATTCAACTGATTTACCCCAAAATTCAAGTTTATGATGATTGTGTCTCATCGTTTAGGTCATGGTTTTTGGTTATTAGTTATTTGCGCAGCGTTTTTTCATCTTTGAGCGGAGCAATTTTTCGTCTCTTTAAAGCTTCGCCTCGTCAGTCACATCAATGGATATGCCAACTTTGAGTAAAAAAATTACTCAATTATAGATAATGATTACAAATAATACAAGTAATTAGCCTGATATTTTTAGGTAATTGGCAGGCAAACTAAGGAGCAGAGTTGTTTTAAGTTGCTCAATTTCAATGGAAAAGTATTTATTTCCGCTTTTTTCCAGAACAAGGCCCCTTCTTCCTTTTAAGGGTCCGGCAATTACCTCAACCAGGGTTCCGCTTTCTATTTTATCATGGCTCAACTCAATGTCTTGGGTTTGCTCCAGTGCCAGTTTAATATCATCGATTTGAGAATCGCGCAACGTAGCTATTTCGCTGCCAATGCGAATAAACTTTACAAGACCTTGAATACCCAGGATATCATAATAGTGCAATTCAAGATTGGTATAAATAAATAAATACGACTTAAATAAGGGTTCTTCTACCCATTTTTTCCTATCGCTCCATTGCTTTTGTGTTTTTTGTAAGGGTAAGTAATAGGTATAACCTCTTTTATCCAGTTCGGCAGCAACTTTCTTCTCTGCACGCGGATTGGTGTATACAGCATACCACTTTAATGCATTGCTCATATTACTTCATCAACAATATAAGGCGGTCTTTTTCTTGAAGATTCAAGGTTGCGCCACAGGTATTCGCCAATGATACCAATGGCAGTCATCTGGAATGCAGAAACAATTAGAAAAACCACCATCATGGTCGTCCATCCCTGCACATCAATGCTACCTGTAAGTTTTGCAGCTATCACAAAAAAAGCATAACCCATGGAAAGTAAACCCAATATAAGTCCGCTGACAGTGATTAATCTCAAGGGTGCATACGAAAAGGAGATGAATGAATCAATAAACAATCCCATCCGCTTTTTAAATGTCCATTTTGATTTACCAATTTTTCTATTGGTTCTGTTATAGGGTATGGCTATATAATCGTAATTGAGCCACATGAGCATATACAAAGAGTTTGTATTTTTTTCACTCATCAATACTACCTGGTCCCTCAGTTGTTTGTCGAATAAGCAATAGTCAAACCCCCCTTTTGGTAAATTGGGTAAGGCATATTTTTTAATCAGTTTCTGATATTGCTGAGCCATTATTCTGGAGGTAAAACCATCTTCTCGATTGCTTCTATTCGCCACAACAAGCTTTATCCCTTTAACCCAGTATTCATACATTTTTACCATCAATTCGGGTGGGTCCTGCAAATCTGCAGCTATTACCACCATGCAATCTCCGGTAGCGTATTTCATACCCGCCTGTATGGCATTATAAGAACCAAAATTACCGGATAGCTTAACGATGGTCACTTTATCGGCATGCTCTTGCTTGAATTTTTTAAGCGCTGCAAGTGTCTGGTCTTTTGAGCCATCATCAACCATCACATATTCAAAACTTACATTGGATGCAAACAATTTTTCATTCTCCAGTAATTCTTTTGTCGTAACCGGAATATTGGCTTCGTTATAGTAACACGGAATGATGACAGATATTTTAGGCATGTCTGAAGAATGCTTGTATGGTTGATGCAATATAATAAATCTCTTCTTTCTTCAAACCCGGATACATTGGTAAACTAAGGCATGTTCCGGCAATTTCTTCTGCGATCGGGAAATCTCCTTGTTTTAAATTCAAATCGGCATAAGCTTTTTGGAGATGCGGAGGAACAGGGTAATGAATCAGAGTACCCACACCATTTTCGGTAAGGTATTGCTGTAATGCATCACGTTTCTCGGTGCGAATCACAAATAAATGAAAGACAGAAGTTGCACCTTGAGCAATACCTGGTAAAATGATGTCGCCAACATTCTTTAATTCAGTTAAGTATTGTTCTGCAATTTGATTGCGTTGTTGATTCCAATGGTTCAGGTGTTTTAACTTAATGGAGAGCAGTCCGGCTTGCAATTCATCCAAACGGCTATTCATTCCACGTAGATCATTGTAGTATTTTTTTTGCGAACCATAATTGCGAATGGTATTTGTTTTGGTCCACAGTTCTTTATCATTAGTCGTGATGGCACCCGCATCACCAAATGCCCCGAGATTTTTACCCGGGTAAAAGCTGGTGGCATTGATATGACCAAAGCTACCGGTTACTTTTCCATTGAAGGTAGCACCTTGTGATTGTGCATTATCTTCAATTACATACAAGCTATGTTTTTTTGCAATTTGCATAATAGCATCCATCTCGCAACATTGTCCGTATAAATGTACCGGAATAATGGCTTTTGTTTGTGGGGTGATGGCTGCTTCAATTAAATCAGGATTAATATTGTAGGTAGCCAAACGCGGCTCAACCGGAATAGGTTTTGCGCCCACAAAACTAACGGCTAACCAGGTGGCGATATAGGTATTTGACGGAACGATTACTTCATCGCCTTTGCCAATATTTAGGGCTTTGAGTGCAATGATGATGGCATCTAAGCCATTGGCTACACCGGAGCAGTATTGAGTGGTGCAGTAGGATGCATATTCATTTTCAAAATGTTTTACCTGTTCTCCCAGTACATACCATTCCTTATCAATAAACTGATCAATATTGGGTAGGATTTCTGCCTTGATATCGGCATTCATTTTTGCAAAGCTTAGAAATGGAATCATATGCAGCTTATTGTTTTTTTAGCCCACCATTTCCATCCGTTATATAAATCATTCCGGATGCATTGCTCCAGGTTGAATCGGTAAGCTGAATCAGTTTTTCTCCATGTTCATCCACCCAGCCTTGTATTTTAGCAGGATTACCAAATACCAGCGCATGGGCAGGTACATTGCGTGTTACCACAGATCCAATTCCCGTCATGGCATGAGCACCAATGGTTATTCCGGCAAGAATGGTGCTGTTGGCACCAATAGAAGCACCTTGTTTGATAAGCGTGGGAACGGATTTGATATACTGCTTACTTCTTGGCCTAATATCATTTGTAAAAACGGCATTAGGGCCAATAAAAACCTGATCTTCTATGCTAATGCCTTCCCATAAATATACCCCACTTTTAATGGTTACATCATTGCCTATTGTTACACCATACTCAATATAACAATGATCACAAACATTGCAACCGCTTCCAATAACCGCTCCCTTTAGCACATGTGCAAATGCCCAAATGCGTGTATCACTTCCAATCTCGTCAGACTCAACCAGTGCATGCGGATGTATGAATGGTTTGCTCATTTCAACCAGTGTTTAATAAATGCATCATATTCTCTGATATAGTCAGCTGCATCATACGCAGTAGATGCGAGTACCATTTGTATCGCAGTATGGCTGTATTGCATGGTATGCCATACATTGGGAGGTATATAAACGGCCATATCGGGTTCATCCAGCACAAAGGTTTGAATATTGCCTTTGCCATTATCGGTAGTAACAATTATACGTCCTGTAACAGCTACCAGTACTTGTTCTGTTTTATAATGCGCATGCCTTCCCCTTACAATACTTTCAGGGGTGTGATAGGTCCAGAATATACGTTCTACCTTAAATGGCAGTAAGTGATTTTCTGCTATGGATAAGAAACCAGTAGCAGTTTCACCAACCTTTGTAAATTTAAAAACATGCGGGTCCTTGTAATTGCTCATCTATTCGAAATAGTTTGAATGTTTACGATACCAATTCAATGTAAGTTCAAGGCCCTGCTTTAAGCTTATTTTAGGTTCATAATTAAGCAAACGTTTTGCTTTATCAATATCAGCGAGGCTATGCCTCACGTCTCCCGGTCTTGCTTCGCGGTGAATTACCTGTGAATCACTGTGAGTAGTAAATGATTTAAGGATTTCGAATAAATGGTTAATGGTGCATTGTTCTCCGCAGGCTATATTGTATACCTGATCCCATGCCTCACTATTTTCAGAAAATATGGCCTTTATATTAGCCTGAACGGCATTGTCTATATAAGTAAAATCACGACTTTGCTCTCCATCTCCATTTATATATGTAGATTCATGCTTAAGCAGTGCATTTGCAAACAGGGGTATTACTGCGGCATAAGCACCGTTTGGATTTTGCTTTGGACCAAATACATTAAAATAACGCAATCCGATAAAATGCATGCCATAGGTAAGATGAAAGACCTCTGCATACAATTCATTCACCAGTTTGGTAATGGCATAAGGAGATAAGGGTTTGCCAATAATATGCTCAATCTTGGGTAAACTTTGGCTATCGCCATAAGTGGAGGAGGAGGCTGCGTAAACTATTTTTTTGATACCTGCATTTTTTGCTGCGGTAAATACGTTAAGCGTGCCTGAAATATTTACCTCATTGGTGGTAACCGGATCATTTATCGAGCGGGGAACCGATCCCAGCGCAGCCTGATGGCTTATCAAGTCCATGTCGATGCATGCTTTTTTACAGGTATCAAAATTGCAGATATCTCCATTGATGAATTGAAATCGGGGGTGATTCAGGAAGGGCTCAATATTTTGTATACTGCCTGTTGCCAGGTTATCCAATACCCGAACCATTGAAACACGCTCATCTTCAAGCAATGCTTGGCATAAATTGGAACCAATAAATCCGGCACCACCGGTTACCAAAAGTTTCATAGTTGGCTGGCTGTAAGAAATTATAATCTGCCGTCAATAATGGAGGTATCCAGTGCGGCCTTTACATCATAAATTACTCCGGAATCCTTTTTTATGGCATGCAAATTCATGTTTTTAAATTCATCGTGTGATACGGCCAGAATAATGGCATCATAGCCTGTTCCCGGCTTTTCGGTTAGTGGCACGCCATATTCCACCAGCACTTCGTGCGCATCAGCCATGGGGTCGTAAATATCGACACTTATTCCGAATTCCTTCAATTCGGTAACGATATCAATCACTTTTGAGTTTCTGATATCAGGGCAGTTTTCTTTAAAGGTTATACCCAGTACCAATACTTTACTGCCGTTTATGGTCAATCCTTTTTTAATCATGAGCTTTACCACCTTGTTGGCCACAAAGGCACCCATATTGTCATTTATTTTTCTACCTGATAAAATGACCTGAGAATGGTAGCCGTATTCTTCTGCTTTGTGCGTAAGGTAATAGGGGTCGACACCTATGCAATGTCCGCCAACCAAACCCGGACGAAAAGGAAGGAAATTCCATTTGGTTCCTGCCGCTTCAAGCACAGATAGGGTATCAATATTCATCTTATCAAAAATGAGTGATAACTCATTTACGAAAGCAATATTGATATCTCGCTGACAGTTTTCAATAACCTTGGCAGCTTCTGCTACTTTAATGGATGGCGCTTTATAGGTACCTGCTTCAATAATGGAAGCGTATAAATCGTTTACAGTATTGGCAATTTCAGGTGTGGAGCCTGAGGTGATTTTTCTAATCTTGGTTACCGTATGCACTTTATCTCCGGGATTGATCCGCTCCGGAGAATAGCCACAATAAAAATCGGTATTAAAGGTAAGCCCGCTGAATTTTTCAAGCACGGGTACGCAATCATCCTCTGTACATCCGGGGTAGACTGTTGATTCATATATTACGATGTCACCTTTATTTAAAACCTTACCAACGGTTTCACTGGCTTTAATAAGTGGAGTTAGGTCAGGTCTTCTGTTTTTATCAATTGGAGTAGGTACGGTAACGATATAAACATTGGCTTCACTAATTTCATCCAATAAATTGGTAAAAGAAAGCATAGAAGCCGCCTTTAAATTTTCCGCTTCCACTTCAAGGGTGCGGTCATAGCCTTCTCTTAATTCACCAATACGCGAGGCATTGATATCAAAGCCAATGGTTGGATATTTTTTACCAAACTCAACGGCTAGCGGAAGCCCTACATAACCTAGACCGATTACTGAAATCTTCATTTTTTTAATTTAACTTTCTTCAGAAGGTTTTGAATGAGCTTGCCTATTTTACTCTTTGGGTTGATTTCATCGTCTGAATAATAACCAGAATAATAGCTACTGTAATAGCTACTACCACTGTATCCATAGCTACCTTTCCCATAATAATAACCGCCATAGTAATAATAACCGCCACCACCATAGTAGCCACCATAGTCTGTTTTGTAAATACTGCTATAAGCAATAGAGTTGGCATCAAACGAATTAAGCACACTGAACATATTTTTGATACTTATTTCACCAGTGAGCCTATCAGGAATAATGGCAAAATCTCGTTTTGAATATTGAGCTCGTAGTATGTAAAGATTGATATCAGCAGAAGCCATTAAGGGGAATGAATCAGATACCAATCCTACAGGTGCAGTATCAAAAAAAACGTAATCAAATTCTGTACGTATTTTATCCATGAAAACCTGAAATTGATTAGACTGCAGTAGTTCTGCAGGGTTTGGAGGAACCGGTCCTGCTGGCAATACATATAAATTTTCATGCTCAGTTGCCTTGATCACTTCCTCGAGGCTATTTTTTTGAATTAGGTACGTAGTGAGGCCAATTTCGTTTGATAGATTTTTAAAGGATAAATGTATTCTTGGCCTTCTTAGGTCGCAACCAACTACTAATACTTTATGACCTAGCAGGGTAAGTGATGCCGCTAAATTGATAGTACAAAATGTTTTACCCTCTCCACTTACTGAGGAGGTAATGCAAATAAATTTATTTTTTTCACCTTTTAAGACAAAGTTCATATTGGTGCGAATACCTCTAATTGATTCTGCGAATATGGATTTTGGCTTGTTAAGAACATAAACGTTATATTCCGGATCGTCTGTTAGCTTATGGATTTTCTTAATAACTCCAATTATAGGAGTTCTACTCATTAGCTCAATTGTCTCTTTATCCGTTATTTTATTGTATAAAATTCTATCAAGTAGAATAATAAGTATACTAGTGACCAGGCCTAAAAATATCGCGACTCCATAAGTTTTTGATGGTTTCGGAAAAATCGGATTCGGATTAAGAACTGCCTCATCTATCACAGCTGCATTGGAAGTTAATGACGACATTGATATAAGATTCTCCAGCCGTTTTTCTTGGAGGTATCCATAGATTTTTTCATTGATTTTAAAAGTACGTTCGAGATTGAATAATGCTTGCTCCTTATCCGGTAATCCTTTTAATTCATTTTCTAGAAGTTTAATTTGCCGATTAATTTGAATTAACTTATCGTCCATATTTTGACGAATGCTAATGATAGCTCTTAACAGTCCTGCTTTTACCTCTGAAATTTTCCGCTCATTTTCTAACATGATAGGGCTATTGGACTTTTGTTTTGAGCTAATAGAAATCCTTTCCAGAATTAATTCATTCATCAAGTTAAAAAGTTCTGATAAATCCTTAGCATCCTCTACATCAAAGACTATCAGTTCTACTGTTTTATTTTTCGCCAGCTTGATATTTTTTTCAAGATTTTCCAGTTGTTTACTGCGCATTATCATGATGCCCTTTTGTGCCTCCAAACTGACTAACTGTGTAAAATTAATCTTGCTAACTTCATTAGGCACCCCACCTCTGATTTGAGATTTAAATCCTGCAAGATCATTCTGGGCATATTTCACCTTTTGGGACAACTCTACCAATTGTGTATCAATGTATCTAATGGTTTGCTCCGCGGCTTGAGCTTTGTTGCTAATCGTTTCCTGAATATATACTTTTGCAAGTGCATTCAGGTAATCACGTGCTAATTGAGGCACATCTGCTGTAAAACTTAATGATAGAATATTGGTGTTCTTCTCAACATCAACACTTAGTTTACTTGCGTATTGATTTGCCTTATTTTGTAAATTATTTATAATAACAAGTATCGGCTGATTATCAATTTGGTCAATATATTTTAGATTTGGTGTAATTAATATTGTTGAATTACCAATATGTACTGTGTCACCAAGGTTTATAGAAATTCCAGTATTCTTATTCTCCCCATCGAGTAGCGTAATAATACCTTCATTGTTAAATTTGAAGGTTATGGATTTACCAACATCTGCAGAATCTAATTGAATTAACTCGCATTTGAAATAATAATTTGGATAGAGCCTGCTTGAAATCACTTCCCCTTTTACAAAAACATCGAAGTTCATTTTCAAATACTTTAACACTTTAAAGTTCATTGAACGTGATTTCATCACCTCTGATTCTGTTTTGAGGAGGTTCTCAATCCGACCACTTACCCTTCCGTATTTGAACAAGTCTGTAATTTGACTGCCTTTATCATCATCAAATTTTAAGGTTAGTTGGGCGGAGAACAAAGGACTGGTATACCTAAGTTGTATAAAAGCAATGGAAATCGATATGAAAGTGGTAATTACAGGAATGTACCATCTTGACATCACAATCATTATCAACCTATTAAGGTCAATCGTTTTCTCTTGCTCTTCAAAAATTTCTTTATTTATTACTTTGGTGCTCATCGGCTGTTAACAAGATAAAATAACTGGACACTAATGAGAAGGGCTTGCAACCCGGTAAACAACAAGGTTACTCCCGTTGAAGCAGCACTGATCGGTTCTAATGTTGCTTTTACACCGTATGGTTCTACGTAAACTATGTCATTATCCTGCAAATTTATTGCAGGTGAATACAACGGATCAATTAATTTAAGATTTACTAATATGATTTCTTTCCCTCGAATAATTTTAATTGAACTCTTTTTTGAGCCAGCTATTAGGCCGCCAGCCATTGCAAGAGCATCAACAAGGGATGTATTTTCTTTGTCAAGCAAGATTTTGCCGGGTGATTCTACTTCACCTAATACAGTTACACTAAGACTGGCAATATTCAGATCTATTATTGGATTTATAATGCCCCACTCAGTATACTTGTTTTCAAGATTTTTTGCAGCCTCCAACCTTGTTTGGCCTGCTAAATTAATGCGTCCAATGAGTGGCAAAGTTACTGTGCTATCATAATTTACCAAATAACCCTTATCTGTGTTTATGTCACGATTTGCTTGAGAAGTTGCACTCTGTCCTGCGGCCTGGCCTATATCGAAATTGTTCAGGAATCGTATTTGCAAGCGGTCTCCTGGCTTAATGCGATGTCTATAAGTTGAGGTGTCTGAGCTTGCTTGTCCAAAAACCGAAATCGGGTTGTCTGATTTAAGTTTTTTTGAGGTCTTAAATAATGTATTTTTATTTTTATAAGAACAGGAGCTCAGCACAAACAATACAAAGCACAATAAACCTGTGAAGCGCATGAATCTTGAATTTACCATGAAGTAATTTGTGCAATAATAATACTTTTCAGGCAATGTTTTGAGATTTTCTATGCGCTATGCTCATCAATTATTTTACTTAACCATTTGAGCATCATAAATATTGCAAGGGCAGCCACCAGCACTATGAGGCAGTTTACCATAAAAAAGTGCTGTTTGTTTTCATAACCATCCCATAAAGAGGCCAGTACTCCGCTCAGTTTGTTTCCAATGCTGGTACTTAGCATCCATCCGCCCATCATTAGCGCGGTAAGTCGGGGAGGTGCCAGTTTTGATACCAGCGAAAGACCCATGGGGCTCAGACATAACTCGCCCACGGTTATAACTCCATAAGTGCCGATTAGCCACCAGGCAGAAACTTTTTCTGTACCATTTTGGCCCACCATTACTGCTGCAATCATTACTGTGGTTGAAATAGCGGTTATCAGTAATCCCCAGAATATTTTGCCGGGTGTGCTGGGTTCTATTTTTTTTCTGCGTGCCCATGCAAAAAATGCCACCACAACAGGCGTTAATATCACTACAAAAAATGGATTCACCGACTGAAACAGTTCCGTTGAAATGAGTTTTACCGTCTGTCCTTCGGCAGGCAATTGCGCAGCCGGCATATTCTTAAAATAATGCGGATAATCGATTACTTTCAAGGGTTTTCCATCAGCACCTTTCATGATTCTGAACTGTTCATCTACTGCAATTACAGAATCCTTGCTATAGGTTACTTCTTGCACCATTCCCAATGCTTTGGTTGTTGGCACTACGGAAGCAGGCAATTCTCTATTGGTATAGCTCTCTGCCCAGGTGGTAAGTGCAGTGCCGTTTTGCTTAAAGATAGCCCAGAATATAACCACTACACCCATAATGGCAAGAAGTGCTGACAATGGTTTGCGATCTTCTTCGCTGCTTCTTACCAGCAATGAAATATAAAAGATAACAATGGGCAATGCACCAAAAATAAACGCATCGGTACTGTCGCTTCCGAAGATATTGGATGGAATATACCAGCCTAGAATTCCTGCAATAATTGCCGGTAACAATACGATACCTAATATTCTCCCCACACTCATATCTTCCGGTTTGGTAGGTTTGCGCACATCAGCATAACTGTAGTGTTTGCTACCAATCCAAAATATAGCTATGCCAACAAACATGCCTACACCGGCTGCAAAAAATGCATAGCCCCAGCCAAAATGGTTACGCAAATAGGCTGCAAAAAAGTTACAGATAAATGCACCAATATTAATACCCATGTAAAATATATTGTAACCGGCATCCTTGTTTGCTTTGTATTGCGGCTCATTATATAAATTACCTAATAAGGTTGAAATATTGGGTTTGAAAAAACCATTACCTATAATCATTAATGCCAGTGAAATAAAAAACGTGGTTTCACCCGGAATGGCCAATAACATATAACCCAAACCCATGAGTACACCTCCTATGGAAATAGATACGCGATAACCCAACACCCTGTCGGCCAGCAAGCCACCAATAAATGGTGTAATAAAAACAAGTGCGATGTATGTACCGAAAATATCTGATGCCTCTTTTTTCTCTAGACCCAATCCGCCTTTTTCTGCATCGGTCATATAAAGAAAAAAGATACCCAGCATGAGATAGTAGCCGAAGCGTTCCCACATCTCGGTAAAAAATAGAAAGGGTAAACCCTTTGGGTGTTTGCTGTTATTACTCATGGTTTCGAATATGCATTAAAAAAATAAACCCTGCAACAATGAAGTTTGTAGCAGGGTTTAAATATGGAATCTTTGCGGGACTAAGCAATGCCGTGCATCATTTTCTTTAATTGATTTGAAATGAAGAGCACCACCAAACCCAATCCAATAACTACTGCTGAAATAATAGCAAAAATAGTAAGTGCACCCATCGTGGCAAAAAACTGAACCAAATATCCTGAAAGGAAGTTTGCAATGAAGCTACTTAAGAACCAAACCCCCATCATTAATGACCCTAAACGAAGCGGGGCCAATTTTGTAACCATTGATAATCCTACAGG
This sequence comes from Sphingobacteriales bacterium, assembly GCA_021299635.1. Classification (GTDB taxonomy): domain Bacteria; phylum Bacteroidota; class Bacteroidia; order UKL13-3; family UKL13-3; genus JAJTFA01. The sequence goes on along the minus strand of JAJTFA010000004.1, from coordinate 165,167 downwards.
CGAAAGGCATAATTCTCCCATTGTGTGTATGAGGTAGGTTCCAACCAGCCACATTAAATTGGCTTTTACAGCAGTATCTGCCACGTCTCCTCCGCGCTCCAGCGCAGCGCCTATCATTAAGAAAAATCCAACTCCGAGTAAAATCATGCCTAACCCCATTTTAATAATTGTGTTGGGTTCCTTACCTCTTTTACCAAGCCATGTCCAAAGGATAGTAAATACCGGGCCAAGCAATACAATAAATAAAGGATTAACAGACTGAAACCAAGATGTTGGAACTGTCCAATCGCCAATACCTCTGTCAATAAATCTGTCTGTGTATAAAGAGATGGAACTTCCGGCTTGTTCAAAGCCTGCCCAGAAAAAAATATTAAAAAGCATCATGATAATGATTACTCTTAATCTGTCTTTTTCTTCTTTTGTTAGCGGAGGATCAACGGTTCCATTAGCAGCAGCAGCGGCTTTTTGCAATTTGGCTCCGGGTTCTTTCCCTAAATCACCTAAGTATGATTGCCCCAAACCATTAAACATCAACTGTCCTAAAACCATACCTATACCTGCTGCTAAGAACCCGTAGTTAAATCCGTAAGCAGTAACAGCACCAGCCGTATCTTTAACAGCAAAAAAATCTTCTGCCAGATAGCCACATACCAACGGGGCTAAAAATGCACCTAAATTAATGCCCATATAAAAAATGGTAAAGGCAGCATCTTTTCTGTTATCTCCCGGAGGATATAACTGACCAACAATAGTAGAAATATTAGGTTTAAAAAATCCGTTGCCAATAATTAAAAGCAATAGGCCTGAATAAAAGAATCCCAGAGCAGAGGCAGAAGAAAGGAAAAGACAAAATTGTCCTAATGCCATCATGATACCTCCAATAGTTATTGATTTGCGCTGCCCTAAATAATTGTCCGCCAACCAGCCTCCAAAAATGGGTGTTAAATAAACCAAACCCGTGTAAATACCATATAATAAGCCCGCGTTGGCATCATCAAACCCTAAACCACCTTCTATGGTTGCTTTTGTTAAATACAAGGTTAATAAACCTCGCATACCATAGTAACTGAAACGCTCCCACATTTCTGTGGCAAATAAGAGATATAACCCTTTGGGATGTCCTTTTTCGTTCATGTGTTAATTGATTTATAAATGCAATATAAGATTAGCTGTGAACTATGCAAATTTACGTTTCTACATTAGCCAGATATTAATAAAATAAAGTAGTAACATCCCTGTTATCATGATCCCGATAGCAAAGGCCAACTGAATAATTGGTTTAAGTTTATCTTTCATTATAATTTCTCCAGTATAAACCTTGTCATTCGCTCATATAAATGCAAACGGGTTTTTGCTCCGCCAATTCCATGGTTTTTATTCGGGTAAAATTCACTGTCGAAATTTACACCTTTATTAATCATGGTATTCACCATTTCCACTGCATTTTGAAAATGAACATTGTCATCTGCTGTACCATGTATGATTAGATAATTGCCTTTAATTTTTTCAACATGATTCATTGGTGAGTTATCATCGTAGCTTTTACCGTTTTCTTGCGGGGTTCGCATAAATCGCTCAGTGTAAATGTTGTCATAATATCTCCAGTTGGTTACCGGTGCTACGGCAATGGCGGTTTTAAACACATCGGCACCTTTGCTAATGCCTAAACTTGCCATATATCCGCCAAAGCTCCAACCCCAAATGCCTATGCGCCCTGCATCAATATATGGTAATTTGCCTAACTCTTTTGCAACAAAGATTTGATCTTCAATTTCGTATTTGCCCAATTGTAAATAAGTTGATTTTTTAAACGCTTCACCTTTAAACCCTGTTCCTCTGCCATCCACGCATACAATCATATAGCCTTTAGCTGCCAGTAATTGATACCAGAAGTAATTTCCGCCCATCCATCTGTTTACCGCAAGCTGGTGCCCGGGTCCTCCGTATACATACATCAGCACAGGATATTTTTTTGTAGCATCAAAAATTTTAGGTTTCATCATAAATGCATTGAGGGATTCTCCATATGCATTTTTATAATTAGTTATTTCAGCCGTGGTCAAATCATACTTCGTTAGGCGCTCTTTAAGCAATTGATTATCCTCCAATACCCGCACTTCTTTTCCTGAGGCATCACACAGCGCGTAATAGGGTGGTTGATGAATAGCCGATTGATTTAATAAGAAATAAGAGTAATCCGCATTAAATGTTGCACTGTTCCAGCCTTTACGTTTTGTTAGTTGTTTGCGTGTTTTGCCATCCATGCTGCAGGCATAAACATATCTTTCTGTGGAATTGATTTCTGACGTAGAGATATAGAACAGTTTCTTTTTTTCATCTATACCGTAGAATTGGTCGACATCCCAGTTTCCGCTTGTTAGTTGCCTGATAAGCTTTCCGGAAAAATCATACTGATAAAAATGATTCCAGCCGCTTTTTTCACTATTCAGAATAAATGTTTTACCATCCGCAGGTAAATGAATTTCCGGTACTTCTATATAAGCTTTATTTTCTTCGGTATATATAATGTCTGATTTGCCATTCCTTGCATTGGCAAGCAAAATATCCAGTTTGTTCTGAAGCCGATTCATGCGCTGAATCATCAGCGTATTACTTCGGGCCCAGTTCACACGCGGTATGTAAATGTCAGTTTCGCTACCAATATCAATCTTTTGTTTTTTATTGGTTGGTATATGGTAGATATAAATTTCTATTACTGAATTTGCTTCACCTGCTTTGGGGTATTTAAATTTATATTCTTCTGGATACAGCTTGCCGTACATGCTCATGCCAAACTCCTTTACTTCACTTTCATCAAAGCGGTAGTATGCCAGCATGGTGCCATCAGGGCTCCAGTAAAATCCTTTTGATAAGGCAAACTCTTCTTCATAAACCCAATCGGTGGCTCCATTAATAATAGCATTTGTTTTACCGTCTTGAGTAATTTGAATTTCTTTACCGGTATTTAAATCAAAGCAGAACAAATTATGATCTTTTACATAGGCAATTTTGGTTGCATCAGGCGAAAATTCTGCAAGCATCACTTGTTCGGTTATGGGCTGCACGACCTTCCTGGTTTTGATATCGAAGACAAACACATTAGCGGCAAAAGAGTGGCGATAAATTTGTTTGAAGTTGGTTTGCAGCAATAGTTTTGATTCATCGCTACTCCAGGAATAACTGAAACCTTTTAGTTTTAATTCAGCAGACTTTACCAGGGTGTCAATAGCTTTACCGGATGCAAAACTGTATCGGATGATATTTTCATTGTCATCCTGCGCGCAATAATACCTGCCGTCTTTCATGGATTGAAACCCCGATACGCCCTTGGCGCTGAAGGTACCCTTGGTCCAGATATCTTCCAAGGTTATTTCATTTTGTGCAAAAGAAATAACCACAGAGGCACAGAGGCACAATGTTAATATCAATTTATTTTTCATTTTCATAACCATTTATTATTCTTTTAAAACCATCAACTGGTTTTGGTGCATTGAAATTAATTAGCAATCCTAATCTTTTATTGTGTAATTTAAGATAGGTAAGGATTTGAGCGTGGTGAACAGGAAGAATCGTTTCAACTGCTTTTAGCTCAATAATGATTTCTTTTTCTACAAGAATATCTAATCTAAAATCAACATCTAACTTTTCATTTTTATAAATAACCGGCAAATATACTTGCCTTTCATACTGAATGTTTCTGTTGTATAATTCTTTGCATAAACAAATTTCATATACGATTTCTAGTAAACCTGGTCCGAGCTGTTTATGTACCTCAATTAAAGTATCCAAAATTATTTTACTTAAATTATTTCGTTCTTTTTCACACATTCTTTGTGTCTCTGTGTCTCTGTGGTTATAATTGTGCATGCAATATAACAAAGTAACCGAAAAGCATATTCTTGCCTTGAGGCAAATTGTTGGTGAAACAGACATCATTGTTACCGGTGAGGATTTAGCTGTTTACAGCCGCGATTATACCGAAGATTTAAGCTTCATCCCTGAGATTGTGGTTAAGCCTCAAACTCCCGAGCAGATCAGTTCCATTTTAAAAATATGCAATGACTCCAATATTCCTGTTACCCCTCGTGGTGCAGGAACCGGATTGAGTGGAGGTGCTTTACCTGTGCATGGAGGAGTGGTACTTTCCATGGAGAAATTTAATCGCATACTGGCAATTGATGAACGCAATTTTCAGGTTACGGTTGAACCTGGTGTTGTAAATGAAGCATTGCAGCAGGCTGTAAAAGAAAAAGGTTTGTTTTATCCGCCCGACCCAGCCAGTAAAGGCAGTTGTTTCTTGGGTGGTAATATTGCGCACGCAAGCGGTGGTCCGCGCGCATTAAAGTATGGTACAACAAGAGACTATGTGTTGAACCTGGAAGTTGTTTTGCCTACGGGTGAAATCATATGGACAGGAGCCAATACCTTAAAATACTCCACCGGTTATAACCTCACGCATTTAATGATTGGTAGTGAAGGAACTTTGGGTATTGTTACAAAAATTGTATTAAAGTTAATTCCGCATCCTAAACAAACCTTGTTGTTGCTGGTTCCGTTCGGCTCACCGGAGAAAGCCTGCCAAGCGGTGAATGGTATTTTTCTTGCGGGTTGTAATCCCAGTGCATGTGAGTTCGTGGAGCCTGAAGGATTTCGTTTATCAGCTGCTATGCAACAACTCACGTTTGATATTGCAGAAGGTATTGAAGCATACCTGCTGATTGAAGTAGATGGTAATGATTCAGATGAAATGATGAAAGTCTGCGAAACCATCAGTGAGGTATTATACGCACATGATAGCGGGGAAATTTTGTTTGCACAAACTGCAGATGAAAAAGAATTTTTCTGGAGACTGCGCAGAGGCATTGGTGAAGCCACTAAACTTAATAACACCTACAAAGAAGAAGATACGGTGGTGCCAAGGGCCGAGTTGCCGAGGCTTTATAGGGGAGTAAAAGAAATTGGCTTACGTTATGGATTCAGAACTGTTTGCTATGGACATGCCGGTGATGGCAACCTGCATGTAAATATTTTAAAAGATGAGTTGAGTGAACAATTCTGGAACCAGGATATTACCCATGCCATTATTGAGATATTTACTTTGTGTAAAGAATTAAAAGGCACCCTAAGCGGAGAGCACGGAATTGGCTTGGTGCAGAAGCCATATATGCGTGTGGTGATGCCAGCATTTCAATTGGATTTGATGCGCAAAATTAAGCTGGCCTTTGATCCCAACTTTATTCTAAATCCCGGTAAGATATTTTAAGCAAGCCACTTACACATGTTGGCAATAGATTTAAAAAAGAAAGGCACCGAAATGAATCGATGCCTTTCAAATAAATTATTGTGTTTGGAATTATTCTACAATCATTTTACCGGTTGAGCTAAATCCACCTGCGCTTACTTCATAGAAATAAACACCAGATTGTAATCCCGGAGCTTCAATTTCCAAAACGTTGTTACCTGAAGGCTGTGTGCCGAAGCTTTTATTGTATACTTCCTGACCAACAACATTTCTGATAACCACACCAACCTCTGCGCTCTGCTTCATCATTACAGGAATAGAAGTTTGTGTGCGGAAAGGATTAGGATAATTTTGATTTACATTAAATACGTTATTCTTAGCATTTTGCAAACCTACAGGATCAACGGTGCTGAATACTGCAGTATCTAGGCTCATGTAATAGATGTCGTATGGACCAACTGCATTTGGGTTGTTGGTTGCATCATAACGACCAACACTGTTTTTCTGCATATATGTAATGTGAACCTTATTATTCACCACTCTAGCCATGCTTCCAAAGATTTGCTCAATATTTAAACCAACCCATGCGGTAAGATTAACTGCATCAGACCATGTATTGCCACCGTCATATGATACAGTACCGTAAATATCACGGTAGTTAGAGCCTGTTGTGGTTTCGTCTTTTTCAGTTAATGCAGAGTAGATAACATAGATTTTTCCGTCAGCACTTAATCCTGCACTTGGCATGGTAACAATGGAGTGGTTGCCATAACGGGCACCGGTATTATTCCAGTCTGTTCCCAGCGTAATAGAACCATCATTGTCCATATCTACCATGCCGGCAATCGTTTTGGTTGAATCAACATTCCAACCTTCTTGCCAGTATCTTAATGCAGTTTGACCTGGGAAATAGGATACACTGCCATCTCCCGGAGTTGCATCTAAAACGCGTGCGACTGGCCAAAAGCAATGTGCATTATTGTTGGCATCAAGCAGAACGTGCACTGCACCATCATTGCTGTATGCAGTGTCAAATGCTGTATTGTAATCGTATGCAGGAACAGGAAATGAGTCTATAATCGTTTTGGTCCAAGTAGAGCCATTGTTGGTTGACTTAAATAAATTAACATCATCTGTTAAACCTCCAATTAAAATAACGATTGTGCTATCCTTTGCATCTATGCTGTAATTGTCGCCACCACCGCTGTAATAGCGGGTGCTGTCATATCCGGGTAATAAAATATTTTTATTTATCCAGGTTTGAGTAGAAAGTTGATATCTTGAATAAACCTGAGGGGTTCTCACGCCATTTATGATTACACGATTTGGTTGGTTGGCTGATGAATCGGTATAAGATGCAAACACATGCAAATAATCACCTGAAACTACTGTTTTAGGCCATAAAACGCCAGGGAAAGTAAGGTTGGTATCCAGTACAAGGTTGCTTGTCCATGTTCCTGCACCCAAGCCGGTTTTGCGGTTCATAAATAAGCCACCTGCTTCACCTGTGCCTTGTTTAACCCGATGAGACATAATGATTTCTTCGTTGGCTGTAGGATTATAAGCATAGTTAGGGAAACCTGCGCGTTCAGCTTCGATACGAGAGTTGCCAACCACTCCCCAAGCTGATCCATCAAAGTGATTATATCCTGAACCACGTGAATTGTATGGCGCAGCATCAGCTGAGGTGGTCCAGGTTACTGATATTTTACCATCGTTGAAAACGTGAACACGGTTATAGATCGATGCATTTGTCTGCTGATCATTCATAGAACGACCTACCAGTTGTGAACGGGTGTTCTTACCAAAATAGGTAGTTTTGTTGCTGGATTGCTCAGGGTTAATTCTCACAGGAGATTGTGGAATCAAGTCTCTTGTCTTTACAACTTCAGCAGGAACCTGCTGGATGTTGGTTGGCATTTTAGCTTTAGGTGCTTGCGCAAATGAAACTGCACAAATCCCCATTAATCCCATTAAGTAAAATTGTCTCATGGTGTATAAATTTTAAGGTTTAATAATTCTAAAGTTTCAAAACTATACAAGATTTTCTAATATACAACCAAAACATAATGCTTGGATAAGAATTTAGTTATTTCTATTTCAGTCAATTCCGAATCTTTTTTGTTTGATATGGATTAAACAGAGAGTATGTGTAACCCGGCATGGCTTTAACACTTTTATCAACACTGTCTCATGTTTTCAGTCATAAGTATAACTTCGAATGTTTAAAAGATAACTGCTTTACATGTCTAAGTTTTCACATCTTCATGTGCACACCCAATTCTCGCTGCTTGACGGAGCAGCAGATATCAGTAAATTATATAAAAAAGCGATTAACAATGAGATGCCCGGACTTGCCATAACAGATCATGGCAATATGTTTGGTGCTTTTAAGTTTGTTGCTGAGGCCTACAAACACAAAAGTGCAGATGGCAAGCCTCTTGTAAAGCCCATCATTGGTTGTGAATTTTATGTGGTGGCCGATAGGCATAAACGTTCTTTCACGAAGGAAGATAAGGATCAGCGCTTTCATCAACTCATGCTTGCAAAAAATGAAGTGGGTTACCGCAACCTTATCAAATTATGTTCGCTGGGCTATACCGAAGGATTGTATGGCAAATATCCCAGAATTGATAAAGAGCTTATTTTGCGATACCATGAAGGGTTAATTGCCACTACTTGCTGTCTTGGTGCAATGGTACCGCGCACCATTCTCAGAAAAGGTGAAGAAGAAGGGGAAAAAGAATTTAAATGGTGGCTGGATTTATTTGGAGGAGATTACTACATAGAACTGCAGCGCCACAATATTCCTGAACAGGAAAAACTTAATCAAACACTTCTAAAGTTTGCTGAAAAATATCAGGTTAAAGTCATTGCATCCAATGATTCGCATTACGTTGATCAGAAGGATTACAATGCGCATGATATATTATTATGTATTAATACCGGTGAAAAGCAAAGTACGCCTAGCCTTAAGGAGTTTGCTGATGATGATACCGTATCAAAAGGCAAGCGCTTTGCCTTTGCCAACGATCAGTTTTTTTTCAAATCTACCGAGGAGATGGCTGCACTGTTTCATGACCTGCCTCAGGCCATTGATAATACCAATGAGATAGTAGATAAAGTTGAATTGCTGGATTTAAAGCGAGACATACTCTTGCCAAATTTTCCTGTGCCGGCTCAATTTCCTTCACAGGATGACTACCTGCGTCATTTAACCTATGAGGGTGCCCGCCAAAAATACCATGAACTGACTCCGCAAATTGAAGAGCGTATAAATTTTGAATTGCACACCATTAAAACCATGGGCTTTGCCGGCTACTTTCTTATTGTTGCTGATTTTATACGTGCAGGCAGGGATTTAGGTGTGTTTGTAGGTCCGGGTCGTGGCTCTGCGGCAGGCAGTGCCGTTGCGTTTTGCATAGGCATCACCAATATCGATCCCATAAAATATGATTTGCTATTCGAGCGTTTTTTAAATCCCGATCGCAAATCCATGCCCGATATTGATACCGACTTTGATGATGAAGGCAGGCAAAAGGTAATAGATTATGTGGTTGACAAGTACGGTAAAAATCAAGTAGCGCATATCGTTACCTATGGTTCAATGGCTGCCAAAATGAGTATCAAGGATGTGGCTCGTGTTCTTGATTTGCCTTTGCCTGATTCTAATGCCTTGGCCAAACTTGTTCCGGAAAAGCCCGGTATATCGCTTGACCGAGTACTCAATGCTCCGCTGGAGGGTGAAAAGAGCTTGAAAGAAAAGGAAGCCCTACAGAATGAAGATTTAGAGAGTGTAAAGAAATTAAGAGAAATATATACCGGTGACGATTTACGCGCGCGCGTGCTCAAAGAGGCGTTGGTGCTTGAAGGCTCGGTAAGAGGTACAGGTATACATGCAGCAGGCATCATTATTGCCCCCAAAGATTTAAGTGAACTTATTCCGGTTGCTACCGTTAAAGATGTGAACCTACTCGTTACACAATATGATGGCAAAGTGATTGAAGATGCCGGTGTAATAAAGATGGATTTTCTTGGACTGCGCAACCTATCCATCATCAGAGATGCATTGCTGCTTATCAAACAAAATCATGGAGTAGAAATTGATATCAATACCATTCCGCTAGACGATAAACAAACACTGGAACTCTTTGCACGTGGTGAAACCAACGCTACTTTTCAGTTTGAAAGTGTGGGTATGCAAAAGTATCTGAAGGAACTGAAGCCCGACAGGTTTGACGACCTTATTGCCATGAATGCACTCTACAGACCGGGCCCGCTGCAATATATACCTAATTTTATTGCACGCAAACATGGCAAAGAAGAAGTTACCTATGATTTGGAGGTCATGCAAGATATTCTCAAGGATACGTATGGCATCACTGTTTATCAGGAGCAAGTAATGCTACTCTCTCAAAAACTGGCCAATTTTACCAAAGGTGATGCGGATGTATTGCGCAAAGCTATGGGCAAAAAAGACCGTAAGACGCTGGATAAATTAAAACCTCAGTTTATTGAGAATGCAGGCAAGAATGGCCATGATGCTACCATACTTGAAAAAGTATGGACCGATTGGGAAGCCTTTGCTTCCTATGCATTTAATAAATCACATTCCACCTGTTATGCTTTTGTGGCGTTTCAAACCGGTTACCTCAAGGCGCATTATCCTGCAGAATATATGGCTTGTGTGCTTACCCATAATCAAAGTAATATCGATAAGGTTACTTTCTTTATGGAAGAATGCAGGCGCATGGGCATTCCTGTTCTTGGTCCGGATGTAAATGAATCAGAAGTAAATTTTGCAGTAAACAAAAAAGGTGAAATACGTTTTGGTTTAGGCGCCATTAAAGGTGTAGGAGAGGGGGCTGTTGAAATGCTCATTCAAGAAAGAACCACCAATGGCCCTTTTACCAGTTTGTTTGATTTAACAAAACGTGTAAACCTGCGTGCAATAAATAAAAAAACATTAGAGGGCCTCGCTTATGCAGGTGCATTTGATTGTTTTGCCAACGTTCATCGTGCACAATATTTTGCCAGTGCCGGCACAGATGAGCCAAATGTGCTGGAAAAAGCGGTTCGATTTGGCAGCAATGCGCAAAACAATGATTCTGCCAACCAGCAAAGCCTTTTTGGTGGTGTTTCTACCGTTACCCTTACAGAACCCGTGATACCTCAGTGCGAGCCATGGAGCCTAATGGAGAAATTGCATAAGGAGAAGGAAGTAATTGGCATGTATCTATCCGGCCATCCGCTGGATGACTTTAAATTGGAGTTTAAAACGTTTGTAAATGCTGAACTTTCTAAGGTTGAGGAAATAAGGAATAAAGAAGTGAGCATTGCAGGGGTTGTAACAGATTCTTATGAGAAGATGAGCAAGGCCGGTAAACCATATGGAGGCTTTACCTTAGAGGATTATTCAGGAAACCTGCGTATCACCATGTGGAGTGAGGATTATCTGAAATATCGCCATTTGCTTAGTCAGGGGCAGATGCTCTTTATTAAAGGAACAATGAAACTGCGCTACGGCAGCACTGATCAGTATGAGTTTAAGGCTAATCATATTATGTTGCTGGCTGAGGCAAGAGAAAAGCTACTAACTAAGGTAACTTTCACTATCCGCACCAATTTATTGGTTAATGGATTTGTGCAACAATTTAAGCAGTTGCTTGATGAGCATAAAGGAACTGCAACTGTTAAAGTAAATATTATTGACCCTGCCCAGCAGCTTGCCGTAAGCTCATTGGCAACAAAAAACCGCATTTCTTTTGAGAACGATTTTATACAGAAACTGAACGTTTTAAATATTGAATGGAAGATAAACTGACAAATTGTTCTTTTTTTAAAATTGGTCGTTAAATTGCACCCTCTTATTCATTAAAAAAATTAAAAGAAAATGGCATTAGAAATAACAGATGCAAACTTCGAGGAAGTTGTGTTAAAAAGTGACAAACCTGTATTGGTTGATTTTTGGGCAGAATGGTGCGGTCCTTGCCGCATGGTAGGACCCGTGGTAGATGAGCTTGCCAAAGAGTATGACGGCAAAGCTGTTGTAGGTAAAGTTAACGTGGACTTTAATCCGCAAATCACAACAACTTATGGTATTATGGGTATTCCAGCATTGCTGTTCTTCAAAAACGGACAACTGGTAGATAAGCAGGTTGGCGCAGTGCCTAAGCATGTGCTGGCAGGTAAACTGCAAGCCCAAATGTAATAAACGACAATATTAACAATACGAAAGCTGCTCCATTTGGAGTGGCTTTTTTTGTGAAGTTAGAAATTAGAAGTTAGAAATTAGAAAGGGGGTAGCTGTTCGCTACTCAGTGAACGCTCAACATTCAATATATTGCATTTCAAAAAAAGTGTAGAATTTATTTTAGCCATTCATTGATGCCAGGAACTCCTCATTGCTGCGGGTACCTTTCATGTTTTTTAGCATCAGGTCCATTGCCTCTTCAGGGTTCATATCAGCAATATGGTTACGCAATACCCACATACGTTGCAGGGTTGATTTTTCCAGCAACAAATCTTCACGTCTGGTGCTCGATGATATAATATCAATAGCAGGATAAATGCGTTTGTTTGAAAGCTTGCGGTCAAGTTGTAATTCCATGTTGCCGGTACCCTTAAACTCTTCAAAAATCACCTCATCCATTTTAGAACCGGTTTCGGTAAGTGCTGTTGCAATAATGGTAAGTGAGCCACCATCTTCAATTTTACGGGCGGCACCAAAAAAGCGTTTTGGTTTATGCAGGGCATTGGCATCCACACCACCGGATAATACTTTACCCGATGCAGGTTGCACTGTATTAAATGCACGAGCCATACGCGTAATAGAGTCGAGCAGGATAACCACATCATGTCCGCATTCTGTCATCCGCTTGGCTTTTTCCAATACAATATTGGCTAGTTTCACGTGCTTTTCCGCAGGTTCATCAAAGGTTGATGCAACCACTTCCGCACGCACGCTGCGCTGCATATCGGTAACCTCTTCAGGTCTTTCATCAATCAATAAAATAATCAGATAAACCTCTGGATGATTTTTTGCAATGGCATTGGCAATATCCTTTAGCAAGATGGTTTTACCTGTTTTGGGTTGTGCCACAATAAGCCCACGCTGTCCTTTGCCTATCGGAGCAAGCAAATCAATAATACGAGTAGAATAGGTTGTAGCATTATCTGCCAGTTTTAACTTTTCATCAGGGAAAAGAGGAGTTAAATGCTCAAATGCTACCCTGTCGCGCACCTCTGTTGGTGTTTTACCGTTAATGGTTTCTACCTTTATTAATGCAAAATATTTTTCACCTTCTTTAGGCGGACGTATGGTGCCACGCACGGTATCACCTGTTTTAAGCCCCATCATTTTTATTTGAGACGGAGAAACATATACATCATCCGGTGAGGGCATGTAGTTGTAGTCAGATGAACGCAAAAAACCGTAGCCATCAGGTATCAGCTCCAGCACACCTTCAGCACTCACAATGCCTTCCAGCTCTGCAAGCAGGGCAGCTTGTTGCTGTATGCGTTCCATTCTTTCCTGTCTTTCATTGCGTTGTTTATCTCTCCAGTTATTGCCGTCTTCATTTGGGTTGTTCGACTGGTTTTCTTCAGCAGCAGGTAAACTTACAGGATTATTTTCAATCAATTCGGATGCCGTTTCAGTAGTCGTTTTTTCTTCGGCATGTTTATCAGGTGCGGAGGCATTTAAATCAAGGCCATCCAGTAAACTTTCTGATGAAGTATCAATGATGCGTTCTTCAGGAACTACCTTATCTGCTTTTTTAATGCGGGCCTTTCTTGGCTTTTTATCTTCCTTGCCTGCTGATTCTGTTTGTATGGCAGCCATAAATTCTGCTTCAGGCATTTCCTGCATACGTTTAATAATGGAGTTGATGATAGCCTCTTTATCTAGGCCTTTTGCATCTAAGCTAAGTTTGCCGGCAAACTCACGGAGTTCGGAAACCGGCATGTCATTCAGAGATTGAATGTTGAACATGAATAGTTTTTTATGAAATGATTTGTTTGAAATTATTGTGCTCCAACGCGCGTTTCCTACAACAATAAGTGAACGGTGATGTGTGTGAGCAGGAAGAATTTCCTAATGCAAGGATAAGTATTATTTTCTAAAATACAAATAATTCGTTTTCTATAACAGCTATGAAAGTAGTTTAGAAATAGTTTAAAAAATAAGTTTACAGGAGAATCTTCACCGGATTTTCCAGGTAATCCTTCAGTGTTTTAAGGAAGGCAGAACCCACGGCACCATCAACCACGCGGTGGTCGCAGCTCAAAGTAACTTTCATTACATGTGCCGCTTTTATCAGGCCGTTTTCTGCAATTACGGTTTCCTTGGCAGCGCCTACAGCTAAAATGCAGGCATCAGGTGGATTGATAATGGCTGTAAATTCATCAATGCCAAACATACCCAGATTTGAAATGGTAAATGTATTGCCTTCAAATTCGTTTGGTTGTAGTTTTTTATTCTTAGCTTTCTCAGCCAGCTGTTTCACCTCGGCACTGATTTGCGGAATGGATTTGTTATCGGCAAATTTAATTACCGGAACAATAAGACCGTCATCAATAGCCACTGCTACACCTACGTGTATATGGTGGTTATATCTGATTTTATCTCCCAGCCAGCTCGCATTTACTGCAGGATTTTTACGCAATGAAGCCGCAACAGCTTTCACCACAATATCATTCATAGATATTTTTACATCACTCTCCTCATTCAGAGCCCTGCGTGCATCTATTGCCTTATCCATCACAATACTCATGGTGAGATAAAAATGCGGTGCTCCGTTTTTGCTTTCGCTCAATCTGCGTGCAATTGCTTTGCGCATTTGCGAAACGCTTACTTCTTCAAAACTTTCTTTACCTGTAAAAACCGGAGCAAGTCCTTTGCCGGTTGAACTATAATTCTCAATGTCTTTTTTTACAATTCGACCTGCATCACCTGATCCGTCAACACGGCTTATATCTATGCCTTTTTCCTGAGCCAACTTTTTGGCAAGCGGTGAAGCCTTTACCCTGCTATCGGTAACCTGAGGTACAGATATATTTGCAGGAGCAGCAGGACTCACGGGTTTTATCGGTTCTTCTACAGGTGCACTTGGAGCAACCGGAGCAGCAGGTGTGGCCGGAGCAGCATTTAATAGTGCGCTGATGTCTTCACCTTTCTGACCCACTATGGCTATAACCGCATCTACAGGAACGGTTCCGCCAGCAGGTATCCCTATATGCAATAAAGTTCCCTTCACATAATTTTCCAGTTCCATGGTGGCTTTATCGGTTTCTACCTCAGCCAGAATATCTCCTGGTTTAATATCATCACCCACTTTTTTTAACCAACTTTGAATCACACCCTCTGTCATGGTGTCGCTCATTTTGGGCATGCGTATTACTTCTGCCATAATCTTTAATTTTCTTAATAATAAAAAGTCAACAAAAATAAGAATAGAATTGATTTTAGCTACTGCCCAACGCTTTTTGCTTGGGTTTGATTGTCAGAGGTAAACAAAATGATATCAATGAAGCCTACCGCCAAGGTGCAGGGTTGTTGAAAAACTATTGATAAGACTTGTACGCCATGCGCGACATTCGTATCAGCTAATTAAGCTCACTTATGAATCAATATGAACAATTGCTCCGTCATATATTTGAGAATGGCGTATATAAAAGTGACCGCACCGGCACGGGCACCAAAAGTGTTTTTGGTGCGCAGTTAAGGTTTAATTTGTCGGAAGGATTTCCGCTGGTAACAACCAAGAAGGTACATCTCAAATCCATCATTTATGAATTACTCTGGTTCATTAAGGGAGAAACCAATACCAAATTTTTAACGGATAATGGCGTAAGTATTTGGGATGAGTGGGCTGATAAGGAAGGTAACCTGGGCCCGGTATATGGTTATCAGTGGCGCAGCTGGCCCGGAGCTGATGGCAAACATATTGATCAATTGAGCGAGGTTATCGAAACGATAAAGAAAAATCCTGATTCGCGCAGGATGATTGTGAGTGCATGGAACGTAGCTGATTTATCAAAAATGGCTCTGATGCCTTGCCATGCCTTTTTTCAGTTTTATGTGGCCGATGGTAAATTAAGTTGCCAGCTATATCAGCGCAGTGCAGATATGTTTTTGGGTGTACCATTTAATATCGCCTCTTATGCTTTGTTAACAATGATGATGGCTCAGGTATGCGGCTTGCAGCCGGGCGATTTTGTGCATACGTTTGGTGATGCGCACATTTACAGTAATCATTTTGAACAAGTAGAATTACAATTGAGCAGAGATCCGCGTCCCTATCCTAGCATGAAATTAAATCCGACAGTGAGTAGCATTTTTGATTTTGTTTATGCTGATTTTATGTTAGAGAATTACAATCCGCATCCTGCCATCAAAGCTCCGGTTGCTGTTTAATTAAACTATCATCAACCATTGGTGTTATTTTTAATCACCCTTTATAAATGAAAACTTACAAAGAGCTTTATACTGCTGTCGAAACTCAAATTTCATCACTCAGCTTCACCGGCAATCCTCAAAATCTGTATGACCCCATTGGATATATGCTTTCATTAGGAGGTAAGCGGCTAAGGCCGGTTTTATGTTTAATGGCAAATGATATGTTTGGTGGAGAAGCGCAGCATGCCATGCCGGCAGCCCTGGCCGTTGAAGTGTTTCATAATTTTACACTGGTGCATGACGATATTATGGATAATGCTCCCATAAGAAGAGGCAAACCAACAGTGCATGAAAAATGGAATCAAACCATTGCCATACTTTCAGGTGATTTGATGATGATAAAGGCAATTGATTTGTTGGTTTCTACACAAAAAACCGATGTGGGCAAACTCATTCAGATTTTTAACAAAGCAGCAGCAGAAGTATGTGAAGGGCAGCAACTGGATATGAATTTTGAGAACTTGAATGAGGTGCAGGTGCAGCAATACCTGGATATGATAACCCTGAAAACTGCAGTTTTGTTAGGGGCTTCACTTAAATTAGGTGCAACAATTGCCGGTGCAACCGATGATGATGCAGAAAAGTTATACTTATTTGGCAAACATATTGGTGTTGCTTTTCAAATACAGGATGATTTGCTGGATGCATTTGGTGAAGGTGATAAAGTTGGAAAAAAAATTGGTGGAGATATTGCAGCAAATAAAAAGACATTGCTTTGGATTGAAGCCTTGCGATTGGCCGATGCCTCTGATAAAGATGCGTTGAACAGCTGTATAGGTATGACTAATGAAAAGGAAAAAATTAATAAAGTCATAGATCTGTATAAAAAACTGGGAGTGCTTGAGGTTTGTGAGCAGTTGAAAAAAAAACAGTTGCAACTTGCATTTGCCTATTTAGATGCTATATCTGTTGGTTCAGAAAAAAAGCAGGTATTAAAAAACAGTGCAATTGAGTTAATGGAGCGCATGAGTTAGTTATATTGTTTTTACATTATACACCCTGCGATACATTTTAACAAAAAGTATAAAATAGGAGAGCATTAACGGACCGAAAATAATGCCTGCCAGGCCAAATAATTCCAGGCCAATCAATACGCCAAATACAGTAATCATGGGATGTACATCGGCAAACTTTTTTTGAATCATAAAGCGGGCCACATTATCAATATTCATAATAATCAGCGTGCCATAGGCAAATAAGCCTAAACCGGCCCAAAGATTTCCTGATGCCATAATAAAAATGGAAGCAGGCACCCAAATAAGTGCCGTTCCTATAAATGGGAGCAAGGATGTAAATGCAGTGATGGCAGCCCAAAATACAGGTTCATTTAAGCCAAAAATCCAATAACCTATGCCGGCTGCCATACCCTGAATAGTACCTACCAACGGAACCCCCACTGCATTTGATAACGTTTGAGACTCCAGTTCCTTTGCCATCTCATCAATATTTTCGTGCTCAAATGGCAGGTAGTTGTTTACCTCACGCGAAATTTGGCTGCTGTTTTTAAGCATATAGTAAAGGATAAAATACATGATTCCTATATTCGCAAGTGTGTATGCCAGCTCACTTAAAAAAGTGGGAATAAGGTTTGTTGCTGCTGTTTTGAGCTTATGAATATTGGCATCATCAAATATTTCAACTCCGGTTAGTTCAAGTACCTTCTTATCTAATAAATCAAGCACGGTAATAAGTGAGGCGGGATCATTTAATACCACACTGATTTTAGAGTATAACAGGTAGCTGAGGGTTAGCACAGGTATGAGAATAATAAAGAAGGAAAGTAAAATAATAACCAGTGCCGAAAGGCCTTGTTTCCATTTCCATTCATGCACCATTTTATACATGAAATTTTTAAACAGAATATAGAAAATGAGTGCACCTAAAAACGGCTTAATAAAATCGTGAAGAAAGTAAATAAGCAATACGCCAAATGCATTGAGTGCTGCAAAGGCAATCAATCTTTTAATATCAAATTTATTTATGTCGGTTAGCATGTATGTGTGGTTTCATTCAAAAATAGGTAAACAGATTCAATCATCATTTCATTATTTTTGCAACATGATGAGAAATAAAAACTGGCTTCTTGCACTAATAGGTGCAGCAGCAGGCACTGCTCTTGGCTGGCTATTATTTTCCGAGAACGGTAAAAAGCTTAGAGCTGATAGCAAGCAGGGCTTTGCCCAATGGCTCAAAAAAATAAAAGGCCGTTGATTCTTTCAACAGCCTTTTAAAATATAAAATGAATCTTTAATTAAAATCCGGTTTGCTGGTATTGGAAGCAGATGCCGGAAGTACAGGAATTTCTTTAGCTGTTGCAGGTAATTCAGCTGTTAGTGATTTCAAAAATGCTACAATATCGGCAACTTCTTCCGTTGTAAATTTCTTGTCTAGTTGCAGCTCACCCATAATAGAAACCGCCTCTTCCAGTGTCCAAATGCTTCCATCATGAAAGTATGGATAGGTTCTCTCTACATTGCGCAAGGAAGGAACTTTAAAGAAATATTTATCTTCTGCTTTTTTGGTTATAGTAGATCTGCCTTCATCTTTCTTTTTGCTTTTAGTTAGGACCCAGTAATCTTTTTTCACACCAAATTTCTGGTACATATTTCCGCCAACAGTACTGCCCATATGGCAAGTAATACAACCACTTTTTATAAAGGTTTGCATTCCTTTTTTTGCTTGCTCATCCAAAGCATCGGATTTGCCATTCATATATTCATCAAAGCGAGATGGAGTAAGCAGTGTGCGCTCAAATGCACCAATTGCTTTGGCAATATTGTTATAGGTTAAAGCATTGGTTTCACCCGGAAAAGCTTTGGTAAACAATTCGGCATATTCTTTAATTGAGGCGATTCGGTCAACTGCAAATTGCTCATGTGGCGATGCCATTTCACCGGGATTTAAAACCGGTCCTTTGGCCTGTTCTTCTACATCAGCTGCGCGGCCATCCCAAAATTGGGCTATGTGCAAGGCAGCATTGAGTGAAGTAGGGGCATTACGGTTGCCAATACTCCATTTATGACCAATAGAAGTCGGCAAATTATCTACCCCATAGGTAGCTAGGTTATGACAGCTGTTGCAGCTAATCCAGCCACTTTTAGATAGACGAGGCTCATAATACAACATCTTACCTAATTTAACTTTGTCGTCATTCAATGCATTGTTGGGATTATCTGCTTTTGCAGGCAGCACACCAAAAACCTGCGAAGCTTGTTTAATCAGTGCAGCATCTGCTTCACTTAAATTTGCTTGGGAGGCCGTTTCGGTTACTGTTTCCTGGGTTTGCTGTTTCTTTTCGCCACCCCCGCAGGATGTCTGCATCATCAGTAATCCTGCTGCTGCAAAAGGAATGTAGAGAAGTGATTTCTTATTCATATGGTTTTCTGTTTAACTAATGTAAATATCAAATTTATGTAAAAATTGTTTTATTGAAATGTATTTATGTGCAGATGCCTAAAACGTGATTTTAATAACTAATTGAATGGTAGTTAATTGGGCATTGCATAAAATGATGCAAGAAATAGCAAATCGGTTTACCTTTGCAACGCTTTTAATCATTTAATCTATTCTACGCATGAAATACGATGTAACTATTATCGGTTCAGGTCCCGGAGGCTACGTAGCAGCCATACGTTGCGCACAACTGGGAATGAAAACAGCTTTAATTGAAAAGTACCCAACTTTGGGTGGCACCTGCTTAAATGTAGGATGTATACCTTCCAAAGCCATGCTAGACAGTTCAGAGCATTACCACAATGCAGTTCATAACTTTAAAACCCATGGCATTGATGTTAAGGGAGATATTCAGGTAAATCTGAAGCAGATGATAGAAAGAAAGAACGGTGTGGTTAAGCAAACATGTGATGGAATTGATTTTCTAATGAAGAAAAACAAAATAGATGTATTTAAAGGAGTAGGCTCATTTGAAAATAAAAATCGGATTAAAGTTTCAGGAGAAAAGGAACTCTTTATTGATACTGAAAAGGTAATTATTGCTACAGGTTCCAAACCTGCCAGTCTTCCAGGAATTGATATTGATAAAAAGCGAATTATCACTTCTACAGAAGCATTAAATCTTACGGAGGTACCTAAACAAATGCTCATTATTGGCGGGGGTGTTATTGGACTTGAGCTTGGATCTGTTTATGCACGTTTAGGTGCTAAAGTTTCTGTAATTGAATATACATCGGCAATTATACCAACCATGGATGGCGCTTTGAGTAAGGAGTTACAGCGCGTGCTGCGCAAACAGGGATTTGATTTTTATTTTAATCACAAAGTTAAAACAGCTAAAACCAAGGGCAAGGAAGTAGTGGTAACGGCAGATAATGAGAAAGGAGAAGAGGTTACGTTTACAGGTGACTACTGTTTAATTTCGGTTGGCCGCAAGCCATATACGGATGGATTAGGTCTTGAGCACATCGGATTGAAGACCGATGAACGCGGAAGAATAGAAACCGATGCACATCTGGAAACAGCAGTAAAAGGAGTTTATGCCATTGGTGATGTGGTGAAAGGTGCCATGCTTGCTCACAAAGCAGAAGAAGAGGGTGTGTTTGTTGCAGAAACCGTTGCAGGCCAAAAACCTCATATCCATTATCATTTAATTCCGGGAGTCGTTTACACCTGGCCGGAAGTTGCCGGAGTTGGATACACCGAGGAGGAGTTGAAGAAAGCAGGGCGTGCTATTAAAACAGGTCAGTTTCCGATGCGTGCGCTTGGCAGAGCCAGAGCCAGTATGGATATAGATGGATTTGTGAAAGTGATTGCCGATGCACAAACCGATGAGGTGCTTGGCGTACATATGATTGGTCCGCGTGTAGCCGATTTAATTGCAGAGGCAGTTACTGCAATGGAGTTCAGGGCCAGTGCAGAGGATATTGCCAGAATGAGCCATGCCCACCCAACTTATGCAGAAGCGGTTAAAGAGGCTGCCTTGGCAGCAACCGCAAACCGTGCATTGCACGTTTAATCGCTATTGAAAGCATTGATATAAAACGTGGGCGTGGAAATGCCCACGTTTTTTTATTTATGTTTGATAAATCATCACATGATCCCTATGAAAAAATACGTGTACCTTATAAGCATCATTTTAATGCAGGCTAATATCTTTTTGCTCAATGCCCAGCCACCCGCAAAGGAAAAAGTGGGGGAAGGGCATACAGTTAAAACCATTGAGACTAATGCAGAACTGCAGGAAACGGTAATGATTATGAACAAGCATGCAGAAGTGATTCAGTATACCGGTAAAAGTTATTCTTATAAAGATTTATACCGCCTTGCCAGAAGAGATGTGAACGGTATTGCTGGTATTACTGCAGGTGTAGATCATATTCCGGGCTCAGCGAGTGTGCGTATAAGAGGAGCAGATCCTTCGGGTACTGCATATTTTGTTGATGGGGTAAGGTCTTATGGAACCTTGCCAATGTCTTTTCGCTAATGGCTGGACATGCTAAAATTTATTTTTTTCAGGTTACTATAAACTTATAAAAAAAGCCCGTGGCGAGTGCCACGGGCTTTTTTATAAGGCAATTATTATTTTTGGATAACCAGCTTATGAATGCTTGTTTTTCCTTCAACTTTAACCTGTACAAAATATAAACCGTTATTCAGTGCTTCAGTACTGATGGTATTTTGGTCGGTAGTAATTTGTTTGGTAATAATTGTTTTACCGCTAATGTCTATAATAGTTACTTCTGCTTGATTAAGTGAGCCCAAGCCAATGCTAATCTGGTTTTGAGCAGGATTTGGATATAGCAGGGTATTCATGTTATTAGATTTTTCATCAGCAATACCAACGGGGAAGTCTTGTGCAGTCCATGCAGATTGTAAAACTTCCTTAGTGGCGTTGTTTTGGATAAATACCACAACTGCCAAATCTTCAAATTCTTCTATACTATGATTGGTGGCCAAGTTCACCCCATTATATCCCGCTCCTGTTGGAACTACACTGCTGCTTGTTCTGGCAGCTACCGGAATTTTGAATTCCCCGTTGAATGTATATGATTCTGAAACGGTAGTGGTATTATTTTTTGCAGGCAGTGTAATGTCTTTGCCATTATCATCCGGCAACATTTTTTTCATTACAAAATTAAATTCTGTTTCGCCATTGGTTTTTACATTTTGGAAAGTTGTTTTTTCAACAATAGCCATTCTTACCTTGTAGCTCCCAGCAGGAAAGTCTATTATAGGTTTAATGGTTGCAGAAACATTAACAGTTTTACCACTTAGTGTCATGGTGGGTGTAATTTCTACAAATGCAGGCTTTTCTTGGTATTGATCGAAAATTGCTGTTGAGTAGCCATTAGGGTTGTTGCCCCACTGGCCATCAATAAAAAGTTCAGGAACTCCATATCCGGCTGTTCCTGATGCAGTTTGACCATAATAAACCCCACGATTGTAACACTCTGTGGTAAAATATGGATCTCCGGTGCCCGGACCAAAATACTGATACTTAATAATAGCATAGGTGCCAACTCTCTGGTTTAATACTTTATGCATCACTTCATTCCCTGGCTTACATGGCGGGCAGGTAGAAGAGGTGAAAATTTCATGTAAGCTTCTGCGTGGCACCATTGCATCTAGCACTGTAATTGTTTTTGTTAAAGTATCATTACCATTGCTTTCATCGGCTCCTCCATTAATTTCACTGATCCATGTTTTCAAAGTGTAAGTTCCTGCTGAAGGAGGTGTCCAATTGGTTGGATGCGAATAGTCAAAATATGCGGCACTGGCTACTGTGGCAGTTATTGCTGTGCTAACAACAGGTGCATCGTTATTTATTTGGTATGCGATTTTATATGAGCTGATGGCAGCTGAGCCAATATTTCTAGCTTTACCTGACACAACAATAGGAGCCTGATTCAATCCAATACTTTTGCTAACATTGATGGTTGCATTGGCAACATCTTTGGCAGGCTGAGTGCCGGCAATAAACTCATAGTATTGGTTATCTGATGCATCAAATACATTGGTTGAGAAGTTAAATGCACCTAAGTTTGGTGAACCATTTACCGTAAAAGCAGTTGTTGCATTAACCTGAATGCCGGCAGAAATTTTTACGTTATTGTTGCATATACCACTTGTACTGGTGCATAACGTTTTCATGTCTACAATAAAAATCCTGTTACTGCCTTCTTCTAAAACAATGGCCCAATAGGTCCAACCAGTTTGAATGTTTGGCTCTGAGAAGAAATTATATTGAATCCAGAATTGCCTTCTAGGAGCGGTGCCAAGTGTTTTTGTAATAATAGAACTATTATAGGTTGTGCTACCACTGGTCCAACTGGATGGCTTAATACCAAGTACGTTAATGGAATTACTTGGAACACCTGCAGCAGGCAGGGTTGCATTTCCAAAAGCAGGAGCAGTGGTGGTTGATGTATCAAAGGTAACAGAACCTGAATTACTTGCTTTAAAGTGGGTTACGGGGTTGCCATTGAATGTGAACGCAAAGGGCAGAGCTATAGCAGGAGTAAGGGTAGCTGCGGAGGTTGCGTTTCCGCTCCATCTGCTGGTCCATCCCGTAAGTAAGGAAGCAGGATTTTCACCCTCAGTATTTACCCCATTAGGATTGGTGCCATTTTGTGTGGGGATGTAATAATACTGGCTAAATACCGGCATGCCCAGACAACCGATAGAAGCGATAGTAAGCAATAATTTTTTCATAATAGGATTAGAGTTTTACAGATCGAAGATATAATTTGTTTTGTTAAATCCAACAGAATCGGCTAATTTCGAAGCGTTAAATTATCTTCTACCAATGAAAAAAGTTTTACTCATCCTTTCCGTTTTTTTTGTTTTTAATTCACTGTTTGCTCAGGTTTCTCTTTCTAAAAAGACTTTATACTATAACGGAGCCAATAGCAGTGATGAAATAAAGCTCAAAACCATTATAAGAAACAACAGTGCCGACCCAGGTGATGATACAGTGGTTTGGGTAGTAGCTGAAAAAAACCTTCCAAATCAGTGGGCTGTTACTTTCTGTGACCCTATCGACTGTAAAAATGGGATAGGGTTAGGAGATTCAAGAGAGTTTCAACTGAATAATAGTTTAGGTGCCGAAATTGAATTGGGTTTAACGTTTTCAGGTTTTGCAGGAACAGGAAATATGAAGGTTATTTTTAAGAGCAAACAAAATCCGGCATACACTGATACTTTATTTGTTACTGCAAACTCATGGACAACTGCATATAAAGAAGTTAAGAAATCAGGTTCTGAGTTCACTTTTTATCCTAATCCTGTGAAGGAGAACCTTCACATTAAATTCCCTTCTACTAATGAATCACGTGTAGAGATTTATAATGTGCTTGGGATGAAGGTAAAATCAATTACAAATGAAGGCTCAAATGTTGTGATGAATGTAGCTGATTTGAAAAAAGGTATTTATTTCATCAGGATAACGGATGGTAATACTATCCTATCTAAACAATTCAGTAAAGTAGATTAATTTTAAACATAAGAATATTTAACGCACCTGCTTAATATCAGGTGCGTTTTTTTTGGTATAAATTTTCCAGCTCAATGGCAAGTTTCCTATCCTTATCAGTTACGGTATTGCCAGCATCGTGTGTACAAAGGTTTACCAAAACTTTATTGTAAACATTGCTCCATTCAGGGTGGTGATTGTGCCGCTCAATAATTAAGCCTGCTTCTGCCATCCAGCTTAAGGCTTGCGTAAAGTCATCAAACTCAAATGTTCTGCTTAGCTTGTTGTCTATTTCTATCCAGTTTTTCATTATCCAAACATATCTATCATTCTGGCAAAAACAAGGAAGATGCAATATTAATTAACTAGAAACCAGCAGAGCCAAACCATAGCCTTTTATTGGGTTACAACCTGTTTGATTTAATGCGTGCAATTATTGTCAAAACTATGATGTAAAGTTTACCTTTGCATCATGACAATACCTGTAAAATCAAATACTGAATATTTCATTGAGCTGGAAGAACAATATGGTGCGCACAACTACCATCCGCTGCCTGTGGTTTTAGAAAAGGGAAAAGGAGTTTTTCTTTGGGATGTAGAAGGTAAACGATATTATGATTTTCTTTCAGCTTACAGTGCGGTAAATCAAGGCCATTGTCATCCGGAAATAATTGAGGCTTTGCAGCAACAGGCCGTTAAGCTAACTTTAACAAGCAGGGCTTTTCACCATAATTTGCTCGGTGAATTTGAAAAATACATCACCAAACTTTTCGGGTACGACAAAGTTTTACCAATGAATACCGGTGTTGAAGGTGGAGAAACTGCAATAAAACTTGCAAGAAGATGGGCCTATAAAGTGAAAGGGGTGGAAAAGGATAAAGCTGTAGTGGTGTTTGTTGAAGGTAATTTTTGGGGAAGAACAATGGCAGCAATTTCTTCATCTACTGATCCCAGCAGTTATGAAGGTTTTGGGCCATTTATGCCGGGTTTTAAGTTGGTGCCGTATAATGATCTAACAGCGTTAGAAGAAGTTTTTAAGCAAGATTCAAATATTGCAGCATTTATGTTTGAGCCCATACAGGGCGAAGCAGGAGTGGTTGTTCCTGATGAAGGATATTTGAGAGGAGTAAGAGCGCTTTGTAGCCGTTATCAGGTATTAATGATTGCAGATGAGGTTCAAACAGGGTTATGCCGCACAGGAAAGATGCTTGCCTGCGACCATGAGGCAGTTAAACCGGACTTATTGGTTTTGGGTAAAGCATTGTCAGGAGGGGTGATGCCGGTTTCTGTAGTTTTGGCAAATGATGAAGTGATGCTCACCATTAAACCAGGTGAGCATGGTTCAACCTACGGTGGTAATCCGCTGGCCTGTGCAGTTGCAATGGCAGCGCTCAAGGTGTTGCAGGATGAACAACTGGCAGCTAATGCTAAACGCATGGGCGAGATATTCAGAGAGAGAATGCAGGCCATCAAATCAGATTTAATTACAAATGTTAGGGGTAAGGGGCTGCTCAACGCCATAGTCATAAAGCCATTTGGCGAAAATAAAACAGCTTATGATGTTTGTATGGCACTTAAAGAAAACGGATTACTTGCTAAGCAAACACATCGTGATATTATTCGATTTGCTCCGCCTCTGGTGATAAATGAAAAGCAAATGCATGAAGCTTGTAATATCATCAGTGAAACGATTTTATCAATTGCCTGAGTGTTATATTAAAGATTGTTGAGTAAAATTATCAACTGTTAAATCACCAATGAAATTTACTGCAATTAATCCATACACTGCTAAACAGCTATCCGCTTTTCCTCTAATCAGTGATGCAGATTTGCAACAAGTTGTTGCGCAAGCAGAGCAAGCTTTTCATTTATGGAAGCAGCAATCTTTTCAAAACAGAGGTAAATTAATGATGAATCTTTCTGCACTCATGCAGCAAGAATCTGAAAAACTCTCCAGGCTTGCTGCTGAAGAAATGGGAAAGCCCATCAAAGAAGCAAGGCATGAGATTCAGAAGTGTTTAACTGCATTTTCATTTTATGCCGATAATGCTGCTCAATTTCTAAAGCCCTTACATACCAACCTGCCGGATGGAAGAGAGGTTGTCCAGCAATATGAGCCATATGGAATAATATTAGGTGTATTTCCCTGGAATTTTCCTTACTGGCAAATCATCAGAAGTGCTGTACCTGTAGTAATGGCTGGAAATACCATATTAATTAAACCTGCGCCTAATGTTCCTCAATGTGCGCTAGCTTTACAGGCATTGTTTACCCAAGCTGGCTTCCCCACAGGTGTACTGCAAACTATTTTTGCGGAAGAAAATCAGGTGGCTCAGCTTATTTCAGATAAACGAATAAAGGCTTGCACGCTCACGGGTAGTGAAAAAGCAGGCGCTGCTGTAGCCTCTGCTGCTGCTGCTCAAATTAAAAAATCAGTGCTTGAGTTAGGTGGCAGTGATCCTTTTCTTGTTTTTCCGGATGCTAATTTAGAAGAGGCCGTTAAGGTGGCTATTACTTCGCGTTTTCAAAACAATGGTCAAAGTTGTATTGGGGCCAAACGATTTATTGTTCACCATGAGGTTGCTGATGTATTTTTGAATATGTTAATTGCAGCTATCAAACAGCTTCCTATTGGTAATCCGATTGATGAGCAAACAGCTATTGGTCCATTGGCAAGAAAAGATTTACGTGATAAGCTTGCCGTGCAGGTAAATGAATCTGTTATAAAAGGTGCACACATAGCATGGCAAGAAAAGGATTTACCGCAGCAGGGATTCTTTTATCCACCAACTATTTTAACTGATATTAAGGAAGGTATGCCTGCATTTGACGAAGAATTATTTGGGCCGGTAATTGCCTATTATGCATGCAATAATGAGGACGAAATGTTACGCATTGCGAATGAAACGCAATTTGGGCTGGGTGCTTCTGTTTGGACCACCAATGATTTGAAGGCAATGCATGTTGCAAACTCCTTGCAGGCAGGACAGGTTTTTGTAAACGGATTGGTTAGGTCAGATGTACGTTTTCCGTTTGGCGGAATCAAAAAATCAGGTTACGGAAGAGAGTTAGGTGAGTTAGGCATGAAAGAATTTACCTATATCAAAACCATTTGGAGACAGTAATACGATTTTTACATTTATGAACGCTGCTTTGGTATGTTTAGTCAATGACTATTTAAGCTCTTGCAATTATTCACTTTGGAATAATTAAATCCAGTAAACTTTTGTGATACCAAAGATCAAGGTAAAATAGAAACAGGATAAATATTAAAACAACGAATGCCAGCAGTACGCCTGTGATTTTACCAACAGCATTTTTACCTGCGTTAAAATACTTTTTAGTCAGTGTTTCGCAGAAATCATCAATCCAGTTAAATGCAGGATACAGAATAAATACCATAATAGCCATACCAAGCAGTGTGGCTTTTGCAGGATGCATACTGTATTTATAGCCGGAAAGATAGATGGTAATTCGATCAGTAACCAGATTTACAGCTAAGATGGAAACGATAAAAATAAGCAGGTTCACAAACTTGCGGTAAGTAAACATAGTGATCAGTTGTTATTCTGTTTGAAACCTATACTTCTTTGTTCGCTTTGTGCAGCTGTATAATCAAGTTTAAACTCTTCTACATCCTCAAACTTAAGTTGATGAATCATTTCTGTATTCCTCTCAGATGGGTCTAATTTTGCCAAACGTAAGTGCTGATTTTTGATGGCTTCTTCAATTACCTTACGCACATTTCTTGCATTGCCGAAAAATTTGTTTCTGGTTTTATGAAGAAAATCCAGATAGCTCAATAAATGTGCTTTCGACTTTTCATCAGCTGTGATACTATTATTATCCAGCATATGAAGAGCAATCTCAAATAACTGCTGTGAAGTATAGTCTTCGAAATGAAACTCTCTGTCGAAACGTGAGCGCAAGCCTGGATTTGATTCTAGGAATCTTCGCATATTATCGGTATAGCCTGCAACAATCACCACAAAATCTCCTCGGTTATCTTCCATTCGTTTTAGGATGGTTTCAATAGCCTCTTTACCGTAATCATTTTCACCACCTTCAGATAGTGCGTAGGCTTCATCAATAAATAAAACGCCACCCATAGCCTTATTAAGCATTTCGGTTGTTTTAAGTGCGGTTTGCCCAACATACCCACCAACCAAACCCTGACGATCACATTCAACCAGATTACCTCGTTCTAAAATTCCCAATGCTTTATAAACCTGAGCAAGAAGGCGCGCCACTGTTGTTTTGCCTGTTCCCGGGTTGCCGGTAAACACGGCATGAAGTGAAAAAGATTGCCTGATGTCTTTACCTATTTCTTTATAAAAACTTACCAGTTTCACCAGTTCATCAATTTCATTTTTAATATTATCCAAACCAACCATGCCATGCAGCGCATTAAGCGAAGAGCGAAGCAATTCTTCATCAACCGGTATATCGGCTATTTTTTGGGTTTTCGATTGAAAAATTTTAAGGATATCTGCCTCTGTAATGGTTGAAAGTTCTTCTTTTGATAATTCTGCTGATGTTTTACCTGCCTGCATAATCCGAAGGCCCATATTCATTTTACTTTCATCAATCAATGAATTTACATAACGGGCATTACCAAAGTTAGAGTCACGTTCACGATAAGAGTCTACCAGTTTTTTGTATAATGTTTCTCTTGCTTCTGTACTGAAAACAATTGCTCTTTTTAGTGCCGTATATTCCGCAATCATCATGAGTTCCTGTGGTGTATAATCTGGAAATTCATAATGCATATTGAAGCGAGACTTAAGACCAGGATTAGATTCCATGAAAGTATTCATTTCATCAGGGTAGCCGGCAACAATGATGGCAAGATCCCCATCACCGTCACTCATTTCTTTTAGTAATATCTCGATGGCTTCCTTGCCAAAATCTTTAGAGTCGTCATTTTTTCTGGCAAGCGCATAGGCTTCATCAATAAACAAAATTCCACCTTTCGCTTTTTTGATGGCTTCCTTTGTTTTTGGGGCTGTTTGGCCAATATACTCGGCAACAAGATCGGAGCGGTCGGCTTCAATTACATGACCTTTGCTCAGCAAACCCAGTTCGAAATATATTTTACCAAGCATTTTGGCAACGGTGGTTTTGCCTGTTCCGGGATTGCCGGTAAACACAGCATGCAGATTTATTTTATCAGTATCTTCAAAACCTTTCTCTTTTCTTAGTTTAATAAAGTTAAGATAGGTGGTATATTCTTTAACTTTTTTCTTAATGGATTCAAGTCCAATTAAATCATCAAGTTCTTTTAATACACTTTCAATATTTGCGTCATCAGCTTGTTTAATTGTTTTGTCTGCAATCTTATTTTTAGGTCTAGGTAATTGAGGCTTAATGGTTTCTTTTTCATCAATAAATGCATCTCCAACTTCAAACGCCAATGTTGCTATAATCTGATCCATGAAAACAATATCAACGGAGTAGAGGTCATTGCCCCAGGTTCCTTTTTGGTCTGCACCCCAACCGATGGAGCATTCAATGGAGGCATCTGCACCATTAACAAAAAATATTTTGTCGATGGTTCCTTTCAGCTGTCCGCTATGTGTTCTAAAATTGAAAAACAATTCGCATGCCCACGATTCTTTATCTCTGGTAAGATTTTCTGCATTTACTTCAACCCATACATAGCGTGTATCCTTACTATAAAAAGCACTTAAATATTTTCTCTCTTTTTTGGTAACATTAGAATCAGGGCCTTCATACAATCTGATGGATTGCAGATTAAAATATGGGTTTACGGTATCGGTTACGATGCCTTGTGATTCAATATGAAAAACCTTTTCAGCCGCGAAAACATTGTCAATCCATGCTTCCCATCTGTAGTTGCCCGGTTTCCAGTATGCACCAGGTGTTTTTACTCCCCAGCCTTCCCGGATAAAGACTATATTTTCATCTTTACGAATGGTGCGATCTGCTACAAGGTTGCAAATTTCAGTACCATCTATATTGTTTACACATTTCAGGTTAAGGCGCACTTCCCAATCTTCTTCATCAAACAGTTTATTGAAAAAAGAAAGTTCACAGTATATAAATGTACATTCAGCTTCATCATAAACCAGCCTGTATTTTTTTTCATTATTGGCCAGCCATTCAGTAGAACCGAATATTTTCAGGTCTCTGAATTTATAGTGGATTGGATTTTCTTTGGCCATTGTTTATTGAATTGAGTATTGAGATTACATTGCTAATTTCTGATAAGATTTATTAATTTAAGCATAGGTTTGTTAGCAATGCGTAAACTTCATATTTTCAAACCTATACATTTTGCACAAATTTTACGGCAAGAGCAAGCGTTGTAGAAAAAAGTAAAAAAGAGGCTTAAATTACTTGTATATATTATTGAAACCTTTAGCTTTGCAGTCCTTTGAAAAATAAAGGAGAGATGGGTGAGTGGCTGAAACCACCGGTTTGCTAAACCGACATACGGGGTTTACTCGTATCGAGGGTTCGAATCCCTCTCTCTCCGCATTATTTTTTGAAATGAAATTCTGAAAAGAATTTCAATCGGGGTGTAGCGTAGCCTGGTATCGCGCCACATTTGGGATGTGGAGGTCGTAGGTTCAAATCCTGCCACCCCGACAAGCAAAGCCTGAACATGAAAATGTTCAGGCTTTTTTGTGCGAAGCTATCAGCAACGAAGTTGATGAAAGGCTGAGCGCAAAAAAAGCCGTCAGTCGCGCAGCGACAGGCTTTGCTTGAGCATCCCCGCCATTTGGATTATTTAAATCCTGCTGCGAAGTAGATGAAAGGCTGAGTGCAAAAAAGCCGTCAGTCGCGCAGCGACAGGCTTTGCTTGAGCATCCCCGCCATTTGGATTATTTAAATCCTGCTGCAAAGTTGATGAAAGGCTGAGCGCAAAAAAAGCCGTCAGTCGCGCAGCGACAGGCTTTGCTTGAGCATCCCCGCCTTTTGTTGCTTAGAAACTAATTTGAAAAAATGCTTCTGTATTTACTGGCTTAACGATTGAAGCGGAATCCCAGGTGTAGCCTGGATAGAGCGGAAAGCGTGACCCCGTGTAATAATGGATGGAAATGTGCTATGGCCATTGTTACACGAGGGGAAGCCCCAAGAAATTACCAAGTATTTTAGCTTATAGCCTTTTATAAGCCAAGCCTACAGTCCTAATAAGAGTTTGTTTAAATCATTCCCCTCATTTATCAGCAGCGCAGGGTTCTCCAGGCATTGTTTTACTTTAACTAAAAATCCAACCGATTCACGCCCGTCAATTATACGGTGGTCATAGCTTAGGGCCACATACATGATAGGTCTGATAACGATTTGGCCGTCTTTTACCACGGGCCTTTCAACAATATTATGCATTCCTAAAATGGCTGATTGCGGAGCATTAATGATAGGCGTGCTGAGCATGCTACCAAAAACACCGCCATTGGTAATAGTAAAAGTTCCACCGGTCATTTCTTCAATGCTTAATTTATTTTCTCTGGCTTTGGTAGCAAGCAATACCACTTCTTTTTCAATTTCGGCCAGCGACATGCTTTCTGCATTTCTGATTACCGGAACCACCAGACCTTTTGGAGCACTTACGGCAATGGAAATATCACAATAATCATGGTAAACGATTTCTTCTCCGTTGATATAAGCATTTACAGCAGGGTATTGTTTAAGTGCAGCACAAACCGCCTTTGTAAAAAAGCTCATAAAGCCCAGGTTCACCCCATGAGCCTCTTTAAATTGATTTTTAAACTGGTTGCGCAAATCCATGATTGGTTTCATATCTACCTCATTAAAGGTAGTGAGCATGGCTGTTTCATTTTTTACAGCTACCAATCTTCGAGAAACGGTTTTTCTGAGCGAACTCATTTTTTCGCTTCTTTCATTACGCGATTTTGATTCGTTACGGGTAACCTTCAGCTCAGCTGCTATCGCATCTGCCTTGGTGATGCGGCCTGCAATACCGGTACCTTTCACTTCTTTAGGGTCAATCCCTTTTTCAGCTAATATTTTTGCTGCGGCAGGGCTGGGCGAACCGGTAGCATAGGTTTCCTTACTTTCGGTTTTAGTACTATCTTTTGTTGTTTCAGCCTTTGGCGCTTCTGTTTTCTTTTCGGGAGCAGCGGTTACTTTAGCGCCTGCAGGCTTAGTTGCTGAAGTATCAATCATGGCAATGATATCACCAACTTTAATGGTATCACCTTCATTCCCCTTTCTGGTGAGAACACCAGCAGCTTCGGCATTTAATTCAAATGTGGCTTTATCAGATTCAAGTTCGCACAACAATTCATCCATTTCTACATAATCGCCATCTTTCTTGTTCCAGCGGGCAATGGTTACTTCGCTTATTGATTCACCAACGGTAGGTACTTTTATTTCTAATGCCATATTATTTTATACAGTAGTTAAGGTGGCACAAAGGTATAAATTGATTTGAGAAATTAAACCCTATGCTTGGCTTCATACAGAATACACCACCAGATAGATTTGCCAAATGGTGTTTCTGGTTTATTATTCACACAAACTTGATTTTATACTTTCATAATTTCTATTAATTTGCCGGCCTATAACATGATTAAGCGTCCACACCTGCA
This sequence comes from Sphingobacteriales bacterium, assembly GCA_021299635.1. GTDB lineage: Bacteria > Bacteroidota > Bacteroidia > UKL13-3 > UKL13-3 > JAJTFA01. The sequence goes on along the minus strand of JAJTFA010000004.1, from coordinate 132,459 downwards.
ACTTTTCTTATTTTTTGTAATTGGAAATTTATTTAGCCAACAGGTACTTGCACAAACAGGTATTATTTCAGGTACAGTAAAAGATAAAAAAGACAATAGTGAACTAATTGGCGTAAACGTATTGCTTAAGGGCACCTCTTTGGGAGCAGTAACTGATGTAAACGGCAAATTCACTATTAAAAATGTAAGGCCTGGGGAGTATACGGTTGAGATAGCATATATTGGTTATGCTAAAGTGTTACTTACCGGTATAAGGGTTAAAGCGGGAGAAAACAAAGATTTACAAATTGAACTCCTACCTTCATCTGTTACCATTGATCAGGATGTAGTGATTGTAGGCAAGAAGCCACTGATTGACATAGAAAAGGCTGCATCAACTAACACCATATCACAGGAAAATATTGAGTTAGCTCCGGCAAGGCAGTTGCAAAAAATTATTAATACACAGCCCGGTGTTATTCAAAGTCCTGCAGGTGTAAGCATACGCGGTGGGCGTACTTACGAAACTGGAGTTTATATTGATGGTGTGAAGGTAACTGACCCACTTTCGGGAACCGGATTTGGATTGGATATTGGAGCCAATGCCATTGGCGATATTGAAATTACTACAGGAGGAATAGGTGCCGATGTGGGTGATGCAACTGCGGGTGTTATTAATGCCAAAACCAGAACCGGTGGCGACCGCGTAGAAGTAAATGCCAGCTACAAACGTGATAATTTCGGGTTTAACGAAGATTGGCGCAGTTGCTGGAACAGTCAGGTTGCCGAATTGAATTTAAACGGACCTCTTTTTAAGAAGAAACTGGAGAATCGCCTTAAATTTTCTATAGCATTGCGTGGGGCATTTACCGATGAATTTTATAAAAATCCAGCTAATCAATTACAATCATCTTTATATGATGCGGATAATGGTAAAACCTGGGCGCCCTTTCAGGATAACCGTTGGAGTGCTTTCCTAAAACTCAATTATTCTTTCAAAGGTGGAAAAATGATCACCTTTACCCAGCTGAGATCTATAACTGTGAATCAGGATGTAAACATGCTTCGCATTTTTGGAAATGATTTGCCCTTTCAACCCGGTTTCCAGTATTTGTTCAGCAATCAGATGGATAATGCCAATACCTTTACGCATGATGCCTATATGACCTCTGTTGATTGGAAACAATCCGTAAGTAAACGTTTTTCCTATACCGTAACCGGTTCCAGGTTTTTTGTTAGATTAAGGGCAGATGCAAACGGCAGGCCTTGGAGGCCCGGTGATGTTGATGCTGTATTTGACCCTGCCAGCATGACCTTGTTCCCAACAAGCTATTTTAACCCGGGTGATAGCATAGCTTATGTAAACAACCCATCCGGTTTTTTTAATAACGGAGGGATAGCTACCCTATGGCATGATCATTATTTTGAAGAGTACATGGTAAAGGCTCAGGGAAATTTGTTTTCCAAGAACTCATTGAACAAACTAAATTTTGGCATGGAGCTCAAGTTTCAGGAAATGCAATGGATAGATATTGTGAGGCCATGGATTGGTGCACCCATTCCGCTTGCTGATGGAACCAAATCACAAACTTTCCGTTTAGGCCAGCAGAGTGATGTGTGGAAGGTGAGTCCGCAGCGTGGTGGTTTCTGGGTTACTGATCAGATAAAGTATAAGGGGTTAATTGCAAGCATTGGTGGCAGATTGGAATACTGGGCGCCCGGAAAATATGTAGATGATGCTATACTAAATCAAAATGCGCCTGTAAGAGAAGAGTTAAGAGAAAGCTATAAAAATAACAGCATTGACATTGGTGGTTTGCGTTATAAATTCAGATTTCTACCTAAAATCTCTGCGTCTTTCCCAATCAGGGAAAATCAGGTGTTATTTTTTAATTACACACACAATACCATACTTCCGCACCCTTCATTTATTTATCCGGGTTTAAATCCTTTTTATCAGGATAGATCAACCATTGCCAATGTTGGCAACCCGGATCTGAATCCTGAGGTTGACATCAGTTATGAAATTGGTTTGAAAACCCAAATAACCAGCAATGATGCACTTACCCTAACTGCTTTCTGGAAGGATAAGTATGATTTTATTACTACGACTTCTTTACTCATTAAAGATGCCACCGGGAGAGAGGTTGCACGAACCATCCGCATCAATAGTGATTATGCACGCTCTCGTGGTATTGAGTTGGGATATATTAAACGCATTGGCAACTGGTATACGGGTCAGGCTTCATTTACATATATGGTTACAACAGGTCAGAGTTCCAGTGCCAATGAAAAGATTAAAGAGTTACTGGCAAACGGTGCGGTAGAAGACACAAGGGAGTATTATTTACCCTGGGATGTTCCTTTGGATATCAAGACCAATCATGTTATAAAAATAGATCGTAAAGATGGCTTGTTTGGTAAAAGCTGGCTCAATAAAATGAGCTTTTACTTTGAAACAGTTTATCGCACAGGTGTAAGGTACACCCCATTTATTTTTGACCGCAACGACCCGAATACAGGCAGGCCAATTTATGTGGTGAATACGGATCCAAATGCGCGCTGGAGTGAGATTGGCGAATATTGGTTCTGGTGCGATTTTACCTTTACCAAATGGTGGAATTTTGGCCGTTTAAATCTATCTTGGAATATACAGGTTACCAATATCTTTGACAATAAAAATGCAGCCATTGTTAACCCGGTGACAGGCAGGGCATATAGCCCCGGGCAAAACGTACCGGACACTTGGGTTGATCCCAGGTATAATGATCCCCGTCTTGGTGTTCAGGGTCCCCCACCAACCAATCCCGCCCGCTTTTTGGAGCAAAGACATATTATTACCGGTTTGGCAGTTAGGTTTTGATATTTAATTTATCCATAAATTCTTGTCTTGCTTTTGTTAATTTATTATTTAGTTTTGATTTTATATAAAAACCTAATAACAATTATATCATATGAAAAAATCATTCAAATCAATTTTAGCAATAATGGCAATGTTTGCTGTTGTTGCAACCGGTTGTAAAGACGAAGAAACAAATGATCCTAAGGTAGATGATGCCATCACTTTACCTTCAAGTTTTACTAAAAAAGTGTTAATTGAGGAATTTACTGGTGCATGGTGCGGCTGGTGCGTTGATGGGCACTTAAAAGTAGATAACATGATGGCAGCAAATGGTTCAAAGATTGTTCCTGTTATGGTGCATTCAGGAGATGGAATGCAGCCTGCAGAATACAATAGCTATTACAAACCGACTTTTAGCGTAACAGGATTCCCTACTGGAATGATAAACAGAGTTCCAGGCGCTGATACTAAAGTTGTTCAAAGCCGTAATGTTTGGGAAGCAATGGCTGCAACAGAGATGGCTAAACAAGCAGGACTGGGTCTAAGAATCGATGCTTCTGGTACAAGTGGAGACAATGCAACAGTTAAAGTTACTGTAGGATTTTTAGAAGATGTTACTGCAGGTTGTAACCTTGTTATTGCTATTTTAGAAGATAAGGTAACCGGAACAGGCTCTCAGTTTGACCAAAAGAATTTCTATGCAAATAATTCAAATTACAGCTCACACCCTTTCTTTTCAAGACCTGCTACCATACTTGGTTACGAACACAAATTTGTTCTAAGAAAAATTGTTTCTTCTGCACCTGCCGGAGAAGTAATTCCTGCTGATAAAACAAAGAAAGGTTCAATTTATACTGCTGCAGATCTGAGTGCTAACTTAAGCACTTATAACAAAGCTAATTGCTATATCGCTGCCTGGGTTCATACTCCTGGTGGTGCTGTATTAAATTGCCAAATTGCTAAAGTTGGTGAAAATAAAAGCTGGGATTAACTCCACGATTTTTAAAAGTTAGATCTATTCAAAGCAGCCGTGCCAATTTGGTGCGGCTGCTTTTTTTGTTATGTGTCCATACATAAATAAAGTGTTTATCGGTTGGATTTATTAGATTAATTGATAGCTTTGGATAAGCATTAATTATTTTTTAGCTATGAAAAAACACTATTTAAAACTAACATCAGCTATGCTGGTGTTGTCTTCATTCATTTTTCTTGGTTGTTCGAAAGATGATGATTCATCAGGAGATAACAACACACCATCAGTTACCATAGAGCAAAAAAATAGAGCTTTGGTAATTGACATTACCGGTACCTGGTGTCCGCCTTGTGGTGCTTATGGCATACCCGGGTTTAATGATGGCATTGCCAAGGGCAAAGATAAAATGGTTCCTTTTGCCATCCATGTTTCTGATCCGTTAACGGTTGCCGGTATGACACCTGTAGCCAGCATGGGTAGATTCATGACCACTTCAGTTCCTAGAATTGCTGTTGGAAATGGCCTTGCATTCCCTGCAGGCGTATATACCGATATTGGCTTAACAGGCGACAAGATTATTGAGTCGGTTGATACTTTTATCGCCAATAACCCGGTAGTGGTTGGCGTTGCATTGAATAATCTAAAAGTTGATGGAAGTAATATTTCTGTTGATGTTCATTCTAAGTTTTTTAACACTGCAGCAACAGGTGACTATCAGATGGCTGTATATTTTTATGAAAACGGGGTGATTTCATCTCAGAAAATGTCAGGTCAGCCTGATAACCCAAATCAGCAGCATGATCACACGATTAGGGCTGTTGCTACTCCAACTGCATGGGGTGAAGCCATTACAGTTTCAGGTGATATAAGAACAAAAACATATACGGCACCAATGAATGCAGCATGGAAATCTCAAAATATGGGCGCTATAGCTATAATCTGGAAGAAAATTTCTTCTTCAGATTACCTTTATATCAATGGCAATATCAAATAAGTAAATAGTTTTAATATTATTAGAAGAGGCGGTGCAGCAATGCCCGCCTTTTTTATACCTTCTACACTAAAAAATGCCGCCTGAAATACTTCAGGCGGCATTTTAAGTAAGTTCAAATTCTTAAGATTTTTACTCCTTTATAAATTTTTGCCTGTATAATTCATTACCGGAGGTAATCTCAATCAGATACAAACCGCTGCTTAATCCTGACATATCTATTTCTAAAGGTTTGCCATTGTATTCAGTTTCTTTTTCTAACACCTGAGCACCTGCAGCATTTCTTATATTAATCTTTGTATGTTTTGCTGTTGAATTGGTTAAAGTAACGAATAGACTTGCATCAACAGGATTAGGGAAAATGACGGCTTTAGCTATATGATTCATATCTGCTATACCTACAGGCCAGAACATGGTTATGTTCAATGTTTGCTGGTCACCTTTACATCCATTGGCTGAGGTTTCCTGCACCTTAACGCTTGCAGCATTAATGGTGCTGTTCCACTTAACACTAATATTGCTGGTGCCTAAACCTGATTGTGCAATTCCATTGGCAATAATCCAGTTAAACGAGGATCCTGTCAATCCGGTAACAGCGTAAGAATGTGTGGCACCAACAGTTACTGAATCTTCACCTGTAATAATGCTTGTTGGAGGTTTGGGGTTCATTCGAATGTTCCTCTCATTAGACTTGGATGAACAAATCCCATTAAATACACGCACAAAGTACAACCCACTATCTTGCGTGGAAAGAGTTTTATTCGTTTCTCCGGCAATCACACTATTGTTTTTGTACCATTGATTGCTTGTGTTGGAACTTGATGTTAGGATAACTGTACCACCCTGACAAAAAACATCATTACTCAGATTGGAGGTAATAACTGGCGTTGGCGGTAAACTAAATACACTCATTAGCAGAGCATCGGAGAATGTGCCGCAACCGCTGCTGTTTATAGCGCGGACGGTATAATTACCGCTGTCTTTAATAAATAGAGTAGGGTTAACTGCACCAGCAATGAGTTGATTATCTCGGTACCATTGAAATGAGGCGATATTATTAGTTGAGTCTGTTAAAATCATTGAGCTGTCTCCCTTGCATATCTGAAGTGGTCCTACATTTCTGATGTTTGGCTTATTAGGATTGGGCAAAACGTTAATATAGGCTGTTTTTGTAATGCTATCACTTCCGCCCGCGTTGCTAACCCTTAGTTTAACGGCATAGATACCTGGAACAGCATAGCTGATTGATCCAGGTGACGAGGCGTTTGAACTACTTATATTAGCTCCCGTAAATGTCCATTGCCATGAAGTAGGGAAGTTTTGAGTAGAGTCATAAAATTGAATATTTTCATTTACGCAAACGGTTCGTTTGGAAGCAAAGAAGTTTGCTGTAGGTTTAGCAGGTGTGCCATATAAGGTAATATTATCTAGATAAAGGTTATTACTTTGGTTATTATATCCTTCAAACCTGATGCGGATATTATTCAAATTTGAGTAAGCCGAAAGATTAATTACAATTCTACCGGTATCTCCCCACTCTGAGGCATTTGCAGGGCTAAAAAAGTTTGCCGTTGCAGGTGCAGTGCTGAAATTGTTTGTGCCCGTTGCACCAAAGCTGGCAAGTCGTGTAAAGTTTAAACCGCAATTGGTAGAAATAAAAATACGAAGTGAGTCGGACGGGAATCCGGGATCAGTTGTATAAGCATAATTAAAAGTAAGTCGCACATTGGTATGACCTCTAAAACTTAGAATAGGCGATGTGAGCTGGTCCAATCTGCCTACACCTGCCATATTAAAGAATGGAAGGCAATATGCTTGGTTACCTGGGCTAGTACCTGTTACGTTTGCAAACCTCCATGTAGTGTCATTATTCGGATTTTGAACAACCCAGCTTGATAAGGTTGGAGAATTTGCTTCAAATGTTTCGGTAAAAGGCAGATTTTGGCCTCCAACGGTAACATATGCAAATTGGTAAACAGAGTCGCTTCCTAAGTTATTGCTTACAAATAAAGCAACCGGATATTTACCTGGTTGACTATAGCTGATACTTGGATTTGCAGTTGTTGCAGTGGATGGTGTGCCACCCGGAAAGTACCATCTGCGCAATGAAGGACTGCCCGCAGAGGCATCTGTAAAACTTACCGACTGACCGGTACATATTTCGCGATTAGCTGCAGAAATAATAGCCTTTGGCTGTGCAATTTGTCCGCTAATGATAAGTGAATATGCCTGAGAACCTCCGGTTAAAGTATTTTTATGACTTACCGTTAGCAGATAGCTTCCGGCTTGAGGTGCAGCCAGATATATCTGCTCTACATTATCTCTAATATTATCTCCCGTTGTGGCAACTGAATTGGGGCTTGCTGGATTTAAAATATAGGGTTGAAAAATGGTATTATCACTCGTTCGGGTAAGTCTGATATCAAGGTCATTTATCAACATTCTATTGGTTGGATCAAGCGATGCAGCAACAGGTGTGCCTGGCCTGTCGGTCCAGCTGATAGTGATACGCAGTGGTTTTACTCCGTCTGAGGTGATGCCTTGAGAAAAGGTACTGCCGCTATTCAGTGTTCGTTCCAAAATCAAAGAGCCTGAAGAATCACTGATTAACTGAACCGCTTTTGCAGTGTTGAGCAAGCCCCAGCCAAATTTGTAATCAGGGCCCGCATTTCCCGCTTCGTCTGCAGTATGAATGGCTAAGCCTTTCAGTGTGGCTGATCTCATGAAGGTTTTCTTTACATTATTATAGTGTTGCTGCACCAACAATAAGGAACCTGAACCATTTGGTGTAGCCATGGATGTACCCTGGTATGTATCATAAGCTGTATTGGATGTTGAAATGCATGAATAAATGCTTACACCTGCTGCTACAACATCTGGCTTGATACGGCCATCATCTGTTGGCCCCCAACCACTAAAGGAACTCATCACCACATCTGAAACCTGAGTCCATCCATTATTAATTTTGTTAACGGCACCAACGGTTAAAACATTTTTTGCATTACCATAAGTTGGGATGCAGTCAAATCCGGCACTGCCGCCATCAAGTCCGGGAGGTGTGCCACTTCCAGGTGTGCCATCTGAATATTCCCAAGAACTACCTGATAAGAAATCGCCCCTATCGTTTCCCGCTGCTTTGCAAATTAGGTAATTTGGATTATTGAAAGCTATCTGATCCCAGTCGCGCGACTGATTATCATAAAATCCAAATTTCCAATCTTCTGTATTAGAAATAGATGGATCTCCAAACCAAACCCATGCAGATCCTTGCTGGTCCCAACCGGTAATTGTTCCATAAGAATGGTTTGAAATAAGCATACCTGCTCCTGCTGCACTTGTCATTTCTGCATCATCATTATTCCAGTCATATGCCCTAAGTGGTGCCTCGTATGACATACCCTTGGCATTTGCTGTAACACCGCCAGCAACCATGGTACCGGCTACGTGTGTAGCATGATCTGATAGTGCGGTTGAACCATCAACTTGAACTGCTCTGCTTTGAAATTCCTGATGGCTGGTTCTAACGGCTCCTCCATCCCAAACACCTAATCGGTTATTCATACCGGCACCGGTAAGTGAAGTGCCTACCGTACCACCCGGCCAAACTTTGTTGGTAGAAATGGTTCTTCCGGCTCCTGCATTGTAAGTTTTATCGAACAGCATATTGCCTCGTTCATCAAACCCCGCAAATTCAATGATGGTGCCATTGGTTAATTCTTTTCTAAGTGATACGCCTTTCTCTTTAGCTATGGCTTCTGCTCTGCTTCTTTGGCTTTCAAAATTCTTCTGAAAGGCCTCTTCCATTTTTCTATTCTCAATCAGTTGTTCTTGTGAATACGTTTGTTGGGCCATTAAAGCACCCGCAGAAAGTAAAAATAAAAAGGTAAGAGATAATTTATTCATAGGTATATATTTAATTCGTTTTGATCAATTGGGCCGGTGGTATTACTCCCATAAACCGGAACTTAAAGGTATAACGTGTTTTTTTGATAAAAATATTTCCTTCTCCGGAAAGGATAATGGTATCATCCTGCAAACAGGATTTACAAACGATACTTGTTTTTACCTTATTTAAAAGGCCGGTTGAGACTTCATTTTTGTGAATGTTTATCCATTTAACTTCGGCTGTGTTTAGCGCGGCCTTCCTATCCTTTAGTTTTTTTATATCAATTCCGTTTAATTGAAACATAGGCCCCTCTTTGCTTTGGCAAGCCAAATTTAATTTGCCGTTAACAACCTCCAATGATGGATTATTTGGGTTATTAATTGGTGTAAATGCCAGCTTTCCCTTACCTGCTGAAATAAATGTGATGGTATTTTGACTTTGTGCCCAAATGATTGAGGTATGCAAAAAGAATAATACCGAGAGTATCAATCGCATCACACAAAAGTAATGAGATAAATTGTTTATTTATAATTTTTAATGCTGAAGTTCCTGTGTTTAATTTGCACATCAATGAAAGAACACATTCCTAATACAATTACCGCACTTAATCTGGTATTTGGCTGTTTTAGTATGATAGATGCGCTGCAAGGAAATTTAACCCAGGCTTCATTATGGATAGGCGGTGCAGCTGTTTTGGATTTTTTTGACGGATTTGTGGCAAGGATGCTAAAAGTGGGTTCAGAATTAGGCAAGCAGCTAGATTCATTAGCAGATGTTGTGAGCTTTGGTGTGGCACCGGGTATGATTTTTTATGCAATGTCAGGTCAGTGTTTTGGCGAGGGTTTTTGTATAAACAAATTCCTACCGTTTTTAATTCCTGCATTCAGTGCTGTTAGATTAGCTAAATTCAATATCGATACGCGACAGTCTGATTCATTCATCGGGCTGCCTACACCAGCAAATGCTATGTTTATTGCCAGTCTTCCATTTATTGTTCAGTATGATAGTTTGGGTTTAGGCTGGGTAATTGAGCATCAGTTTTTTTTAATTTTGTTTCCGCTGCTATCTGCATACTTATTAGTTGCTGAACTACCGCTTTTAGCGCTAAAGTTTAAGCATTTCGGCTGGAGAGGAAATGAATTCAGATATCTATTGATTTTAATCAGCATTTTGAGTGTGCTGTTTTTTCAATACCTTGGCGTTGCTTTAGCCATTGTGTTTTATATTTTACTCTCTGTTTTGCAACAAATGATTCAACCCAAAAAAATATGAAGTTTATTGCTCAAATAAATATTATGCCGCAAAAGGCATTGCTTGATCCGCAAGGAAAAGCAGTTACCGGAAGTATGAAAAATATTGGATTGCCCGGAATCAATAATGTGCGCATTGGTAAGCACATTACACTAGAAGTAGAAGCAGCAACAGAAGCTGATGCAAAACAGCAAGTGGATGATGCCTGTAAGAAACTTCTTGCCAACCTTATCATGGAAACATACGATTTTACGCTTCATCCCTCGGCTTAATATTTTTCCGAAGTGTTGCGATTATCCTGCATATGGATACTGCTGATATGTAAAACAGCGTCTTTGTGCGCTCAGGATAAGGCCTATGCCCGCAAAATTGTAAACGACCTATGCAGTGAGCAATTTGCTGGCAGGGGGTATGTGAAAAATGGGAGTCAGAAAGCCGCAGACTATATCAAGAAAGAATTTGAACAAATAGGGGTTAAACCCTTTGATAAAGGGTTCTTTCAGTCTTACGGATTCCCTGCTGTGGCATTTACAGGAACAGTAGAGGTGATGGTTGAAGGCAAGGAGTTGATGCCCGGAGAAGATTATATCGTGTCGTCCGGTTTCCCTAAGGTAAATGGTATATTTGATCTTGTATTTGTTGATTCATCTACCATTGATAACCCTTTAGAGTGGGAGGTTTTTAAGAAGAAAGCATTTTATAAAACTTTTCTGGTTGTTGATGGCATCAAAGGCAAGAAGTTTAACCAGCAGGCCAATGCAGATGCATTATTAGCAAACGAACTAAACGCACGTGGTTTAATTTATGCAAACCAAGAAAAATTAATTTGGGGGGCTGCTTCCAACTGGGATCGCTTTCCGATATTATATTTTTCAAAAAACGCTCTCAAACGCTACGTAAAGCAAATTACAATAAATGTAGAGCCTGAGCTCACACAGCATCAGGCAAAAAATGTACTTGGCTATGTGCGGGGGAGTTTATATCCTGATTCTTTTATTGTTTATACTGCGCATTACGATCATTTAGGTATGATGGGGCCATGGGCATTGTTTCCAGGGGCAAATGATAATGCCAGCGGAGTAGCCATGATGTTAAACCTTGCGAAGCATTATGCAGCAAATAAACCTGCCTATTCAGTAGCTTTTATTGCATTTAGTGGGGAAGAAATCGGACTTTTCGGGTCTTATTATTATACCCAAAATCCAATATTTCCACTATCTAAAATTGCACTGCTCATAAATTTAGACTTAATGGGTACAGGAGATAAGGGAATGACTTGCGTTAATGCAACCGCCTTCTCTTTAGATTTTGAGGAATTGCAATTACTTAATATCACAGGTAATTATCTTTTGTCTGTAAACCCCCGCAGCAATGCTCAAAACAGCGATCACTACTTTTTTGCAGAGAATGGTGTTCGGGCATTTTATTTTTATCTGATGGGAGATTATAAGTATTATCATGATGTTTTTGATACGGCAGATATGCTTACATTTTCAAAATACAATGAGGCATTTGCTCTTATAAAAGACTTTTCTGATGCCTATCAACAGCGGTATCGTTGATATTGTAATTTGAATATCTAATCCTTTGGTTTTATTATTACAAAGAATTGCTGCTGCAGTTAAATGCCACTTATTCACTCCATATTAACTTGGTATCTAAAAAAAAGAGTACCGGATATTGAACATTTTAAAGCAAATCCGGCTGAGGTGCAACAGTTATTGTTAGCGCAACTTATTAAAACAGCTGCAGATACTGAATGGGGGCAAAAGTATAAGTATAGAGATATTCAATCACTCAAAGACTTTAAAGAGCGTGTTCCAATTGGGAATTATGATACACATAAGCCTTACATCGAGCGAATGATGCGTGGCGAGCAGAATATTTTATGGCCCACCGAAGTAAAGTGGTTTGCAAAATCATCAGGCACAACCAGTGATAAGAGTAAATACATTCCGGTTACCTACGAAAGTTTAGATCAATGCCATTTTCAGGGAGGAAAAGATGCATTGTTGTTTTATTGTACCAATAATCCGGATACAACTTTATTTGACGGTAAAGGGCTAATTATGGGTGGAAGCCACCAACTCAGTCGTTTTAACTCTTCAGAGTCTTATTTCGGTGACTTATCTGCAGTAATGATGCAGAATCTGCCTTTTTGGGCTCACTTTTTCAGAACACCGGATTTGAGTATTGCCATTATGGATAATTGGGATGAGAAAGTTGAAAAGATGGCTTTGGCCACTTTAGAAGAAGATGTTACCAGTATTTCCGGAGTGCCCACCTGGACGCTTGTTTTATTTGATAAGTTGTTTGAACTTACAGGAAAGGATAATATAGCAGAAATATGGCCAAACCTTGAGTTGTATATTCATGGTGGCGTTAGTTTTACACCTTACAGGTCACGTTTTCAATCCATTATTAGAAAAAGTGGCATGAACTATCTGGAAACTTACAATTCCTCTGAGGGATTTTTAGGAGTTCAAGATTTAAATAACCATGACTCAATGTTGCTGATGCTTGATTATGGAATTTATTATGAATTTATGCCTATGCAAGAGTATGGCAAGGAGTTCCCGCAAACAAAATCAATTGACGAGGTGGTGATAGGGCAGTCTTATGCTTTGGTTATAACTACCAATGCTGGTTTGTGTCGCTATATTATTGGCGATACTATTACTTTTACTGATACCAATCCTTTCCGATTTAAAATTACCGGCAGAACCAAACATTTCATTAATGCTTTTGGAGAAGAACTTGTGATTGAGAATGCCGAAAATGCCATTAAAGAAGCATGTATGCAAACCAACTCACTAATTAACGATTATACAGCCGGTCCCTTCTTTCATAGCCACACAAAAATTGGATCTCATGAATGGTTAATTGAATTTGAAACGGAACCGGAGGATATAGAAATGTTTACCATACTATTGGATGAAAACCTGAAAAAGCTCAACTCAGACTACGAAGCTAAAAGATTTAAAAATATGGCAATGACATTACCTTTGGTGAAAAAAGTGCCCAAAGGTACATTTAATTGCTGGCTAATGCAGAAGGGTAAATTAGGAGGGCAGCATAAAATTCCGCGCCTAGCAAACAATAGAGAATACATTGATGATATTATGAAAATATTATAATTCAAATTAATAAATCTAATCATTACTAAATGAAAAAATATCTCAATCTGTTTTTTTATGTTATTCTGGTAAACTTTGCACATGGGCAAAATTCAGCCATACAAAATGGCGATGACAGCTTTGAGTATTTCATGTTTAAAGATGCTATTAAGTATTACGAGGAAGCGCTCATAACTGCAAGTCCAAAAACTGAAGCATATATACTTACCAGACTTGCAGAGTGTCACATGTATTCATTTCAATACAAAAAGGCCGAAACTTATTTTTCAAAGCTTATCAAATTAGGTGATGGTAAAGCCCAACCACAGTCATACCTAGATTATGGAAATATATTAAAAGTAAATGGTAAATATGAGGAGGCTAAAGAACAATTTAAGTATTATATGACTTTAGTTAAAGGGGATGAATATGCCTCTTTTCTCAACCGATCAGTTTCTTGGGCCATACAAAACCGTGATAGCTCAAGAAATTATCAAATTTCAGCTACAGACCTCGATGTTTCCGGGCAGTCTGTAGGATTTGATTTCATGCATCAGGGTTTGGTTTATGCACATGGACGAAATAAAAATCAGCAGAATTCAATGACTATTTTCGATTTAGATTATGCTGCCATGAAGGATTCTCTTCATTTTTTAGCGGATGAGAGATATTTGGAAGAAATTAATTTCATAGCTAATGAAAGTTCTCCTTCTACAACTAAAGACGGATCTGTTCTTTTCTTTTCTGCCAATGCAGTAAAAACGGGCAAGGATGGAGAAATTAAAAAGAAACAGGGTGTTGTTGCCAGTGGAGATGGGGTATCTAACCTACAAATTTATTTTGCTGCATTCGAAAACGGCCGATACCGAAATCCAGTTGCTTTATCCATTAATAACAAGCAATATAACTTTACGCATCCATGTATTACCGCAGATGGCAATGTGCTTTTTTTTGCCTCCGATATGCCGGGAGGCCTTGGAGGTTTAGATATATATAAAACCATTAAACAGCCTGATGGCAATTGGAGCCAGCCAATTAATTTAGGACCTAAAGTAAATACTATTGAAAATGACATGTATCCTTACATATGCAATGGAAATTTATATTATAGCTCTAAAGGAATAAATGGATATGGAGGCTATGATATTTATGTGAATGTTTTAGATAAAAATTTGAACTCTTATAACCAATCAAAAAATATTGGTAAACCGATTAATTCTGAAAGAGATGATATTTCCTTGATCTCAAGAGATGGTGGCATTAGCGGTTATTTTGCATCAAATAGGGGCATTGATGATGGAGATGATAAAGTTTACTATTTTGTTGATAAAGACATATTAAAGGATATCATCCCTAATAACTTGCCAATTGCAGGACGTGCTATTATTGAGCCACAACAAACTTTATCCAAGTATAGACCTCAACCCAATAGAATAAATACCGATTCAATAGTACAAACAACAAAAATTGAGGCAGACGTATTTCTGCTTAATAGAGTTTTTGAGCATGTTATTTTTAACTTTAACGAATACCAAATTACAAGCACTGCGCGGATTGGACTAGATTCAGTAATCTCCGCGTTAAAAAGTAATCTCAAGTTAAAAGTTCTCGTTACCGCTCATGCAGATGCCCGAGGAAGTAAAATGTACAATAAAACATTATCAGAAAAAAGAGCAAAATCGGCTAAATTATATCTTATTGCTAATGGGATAAGTGCAAAAAGAATTATTTCTGTGAGTAAGGGTGAAGAGCAATTACTTAATAATTGCGATGATAAGGCAAGATGCACTTATGCAGAACATGCCATGAATAGGCGTGTTGAATTGAAGTTGATTAAATAATCTAATTTTTAAGATAAATTATCACTAAATTAGTTGAATGAAAAAAAATATACATACTGCATTAATTGCTTTTAGTGCATTGATATTCTTGGCCTCTTTTAATGAGGGTTCATTTGGCAAAAGAAGAGATGGAACAGATGCAGGCTATACAGGTTCACCGGGAGATAGTCTCAAGAATTGTACTGCATGTCATGGTGGTGCTGCCATGACTGTTGAAGGTTGGGTTACTTCAAATGTGCCGGCAGAAGGGTACACGCCCGGTCAGCGTTATCGCATACGTGCAAGAAATCTTTATCTAGGCCATGATCGTTTTGGATTCTCTGCATCGCCTCAACATCCTGATGGAAGATTGCTGGGTTCAATGATAATTACAGATAGTTTAAGAACTAAGCTTATCGGAAATGATAAGTATATAACTTATCGTTCGGCCGGAGTAGATGGTGTCGACTCAAACGTTTGGGAGTTTGACTGGATTGCTCCTCCTGCTGGAACCAGAGATGTTATTTTCTTTGCTGCTTTTAACTCAAACCTAATGGGGCATAAATGGAGTGATGCCACCTATTTATCAACCTTACGGGTGCTTGAGAAAGGAACAACCTCAACCAACGAATTAGGACTAAAATCGGTCCATATTTTCCCTAATCCTGCAAAAGATTTTATCCAGATTGATGTTCCGGTTTGGGCAGTAACATCACCAGTTATCGCTGAACTTTATAGCATAAATGGACAACTATTGTTGCATGAAAATATAGGTATTAATAACCGATTGGATCTAGAAACATTGGCATTAAGCAAAGGAGTTTATCTGATAAAAATCATGAGCGGAACCAATCTGGTCGTGAAAAAAGTATTTATTGAATAAGAATCTGAAATTAGCTCAGATTTTACGGTCAATTACATAATCAACAAGGGCTTTAAGTTGAGAGGTATTGGATTTGCCGGCAATCTCATCCAATATTTGTAGCGCATCTGATCTGTATTGTTGCATTGCTTTTTTTGTGTAAGCAATGCCATCATGCTCATTCACGTATTTAATTACTTCTTCAATTCGCTTTTTGTTCTGGCTGTGGTTTTTTATGGCGTTTATAATATATGATTTTGTTGAGGAATTGGCATTGTTGAGGGTATAGATAATAGGTAGAGTAAGCTTCTTCTCTTTTAAATCTATGCCTACCGGCTTGCCAATTTCAGCATCGCCATAATCCAGTAAGTCATCCTTGAGTTGAAACGCTATGCCAACTTTTTCGCCAAACACCCACATTTTTTTAATGGTGTCCTCATCAGCCCCCGCTGATGCTGCACCAGTGGCGCAACAAGAAGCAATCAGTGAAGCTGTTTTTTTACGGATAATATCATAATATACCGCTTCAGATAAATTAAGATTTCTAGTTTTCTCAATTTGTAATAATTCTCCTTCACTCATTTCCCTAACTGCATCACTAACTATTTCAAGGAGCCTGAATTCTTTGTTTTTTACCGCCAGCAACAAGCCCCTGCTAAGCAAATAGTCACCAACCAAAACAGCTATCTTGTTTTTCCATAATGCATTGATGCTGAAAAAGCCTCTGCGCTCATCGCTGTCATCTACCACATCATCATGCACCAGGGTAGCTGTGTGAAGCAACTCAATTAATGATGCTGCCCTGTATGTTGACTCTGTTACGCCATTAAAAAGCCGAGCACTGTAAAATACAAACATAGGCCTCATTTGCTTTCCCTTGCGTTTTACAATATATGTCATGATGGTATCTAGCAATGGAACGGTACTCTTCATGGATTCACGAAAATGACGTTCAAAGCGCTCAAGCTCTTGCTCAACAGGTTTTTTAAGAAAGTCTGAGTTTCCCATGCATGACTAAGAATGGCTGCAAATAAAGCATTTTTATGACGTAAATTGTTTTTGGTTTTAATTAAACTAATTTTGGGCAATGGCAAAAACACAAACTACTTTTTTCTGCAAAAGCTGCGGTGCATCATCAGCCAAATGGATTGGCAAATGCCCATCATGCGGGGAATGGAATACCTATATAGAAGAAGTAGTGCATAAAGAGAAAACTGATTTTAAAAAAACATGGAAGCAAACAGATAGATCAGCACCTTTGCTTAAACCGGTATTACTAAAAGAGGTGGAACAGGGCAATGAGCAACGCTATCCGGTTAAGGATATTGAACTCGCAAGGGTTCTCGGAGGTGGCGTTGTTCCTGGAAGTGTTGTTTTAATAGGAGGGGAGCCCGGCATTGGGAAGTCTACACTTATGTTACAGATTGCTTTGCAGTTCACCGATAAAAAGGTTCTTTACATTAGCGGAGAGGAGAGTGATACACAAATTAAAATGCGCGCTGAGCGCTTGCCTTTCCGAAATGAACAGTGTTATCTGTTTACTGAAGTTTCAACCCAGCGTATTGGCAAAGCCCTGCAGGAATTGCAGCCGGATATTGTTATTATCGATTCTATTCAAACCCTGCAAAGTGAGCTGATTGATTCAACACCGGGTAGTATCTCTCAAATTAAGGAAACAGCAGGCGATATGATACGGTTTGCAAAAGAAACCGGAACACCTGTTTTTTTAATAGGCCATATTACCAAAGATGGTTCCCTGGCAGGACCAAAATTACTGGAACACATGGTTGATACCGTTTTGCAATTTGAGGGCGACCGCCACCATGTGTACCGCATATTGCGAACCACGAAAAACCGTTTTGGCAGCACAAGTGAAATAGGTATTTATGAAATGCAAAGCGGTGGCTTGAGAGAAGTAAGCAATCCGTCTGAAATACTTATTTCGCAAAGAGATGAGGCATTAAGTGGTGTGGCCATTGCAGCTACCATTGAAGGGATGAGACCACTCATGATAGAAACGCAGGCTTTGGTGAGCACTGCAGTTTATGGAACACCTCAGCGCAACAGCAATGGCTATGATGCGAAACGATTAAACATGCTTCTGGCTGTGCTTGAGAAGAAATGTGGTTTGCGCATGGGCATGCAAGATGTATTCATCAATATTGCTGGTGGTTTGCGTGTGGAAGATCCGGGTATTGACTTAAGCATAGTAGCCGCTATTGTTTCAAGTTATGAAAATATAGCACTCGATGGTAAAATATGTTTTATCGGTGAGGTAGGTTTGAGTGGTGAGGTTAGAGCAGTGAGTAGAATTGAACAACGTATTTCAGAGGCTGAAAAGCTGGGATTTAAAACTATTTATCTTTCTAAATTCAATAAGTTGCCTTCAAAGCAATCAAGCATTAAAACAATTGCAGTAGGTAAGTTGGATGAAATGCTGCAATTACTTTTTGGATAAAAAAAGCTCAGGCTTTGTTCGCCTGAGCATTCACGTATGTTATTGATCTATTCCAATCAGAGGCGTCTTACCATCGGTTATAATTACCTTGGTATTGTTTGATCTGGATAATCCCTGAAAAGCCTCAATCTGCTTGTTTTTCAGTACAGCTGGAGTAATACTTTTATTAAGCATATCATTTGCTTTAGCTTGGGCATCAGCCTCAGTCTTTATAGCGTTCGCACGTCCTTCTGCTTCAATTTCAGTTTTCCTTCTTTGCGCTTCTGCAGCAACTATCTGAGCATTTTTTTCACCTTCGGCTTGTATCAGTTTTCTTTCAGCATCCCTTTTTTCGCGGTCTTTTAAAAACTCCATTCGTTGGGCATCCTGCTCTGCCTGAAGCTTTTCTTCAATGGCTTTGGAGAGGCCTGCCGGTAGTACAATGGATTTCATTAGCACCGACTCGATGATAAATCCTTTAGCCTCTAACGTCATCATCATTCTTTCCCTGATTTCTTTTTCAATCACAGAACGTTTTGCACTATGCATATCCTTGGCATCAAAATTAGCACACACGTCTGCTGCAGCACTTCGAAATACAGGTTTAATCAATACTTCTTCAAAATTTAATCCGGTTGACCGTAAGATATTTGGCACTTCATTGTTCTTTACCTTATACAAAATGGATATCTCAGAATTTACCGTTAAACCTTCTTTTGATGGAAGCCCCAGATTAAGTTCTAAATTGATTGTTCGAACAGGTATGGTAATTATTGTTGACACAAATGGGTTGTAAAAACGGGGTCCGGGTTCAATTACATTATTCGTAATTCTGCCAAGTGTTCTTTTTACAGCCACTTCATCCTGGAAAACAATTCTGCAACTGATTGCTGACATCAATGCCAGTCCCATCAAAGAAAAATAGATGTTTTTCATAATTTAAATATTGATAGAATAGGGTCTACAAAAAGCTTACCAACTTGTGTTTTCAAGTATGGTTATTATCTATATACTCAAGTTTTGTTGCTATATCTACAATGAATATACCTCGTTTGGTATTTGCTTTTATATGCTTGCAGAGTAAATAACCATACTGCTAAAGGTGCATGCTTTCTATAAATTTGTTATCATTGCGCTATATAAATGAATAGGAGCCTTACAGACGGAATCAATGTTTTATCCAAGCTAAACGGCAAGCGTTTGCTCAACGTGTTAAAGCTTTTTACCAGTTATTATTTGTCAAAATCTACCGGTAAGGTAGTGCATTGGGGTAAGCCATTAAGTATGGAAATTGAGCCTACCACCAGTTGTAATCTTCGCTGCCCTCAATGCCCCAGCGGTTTAAGGGAGTTTAGCCGCAATACAGGTATGCTTAATCTTGATCTGTATAAAAAGATAATAGACGAGATACATGAAGAATTGGTGTGGCTAATCCTTTATTTTCAGGGGGAGCCTTTTTTAAATAAGCAGTTTCTTGAGTTTGTAAGCTATGCATCAGCCAGAAATATATATACGGCTACTTCAAGCAATGCCCATTATTTTACCGATGAAATTGCAAAAGCATCGGTTGAAAGTGGTTTGGATAGGTTAATTATTTCTGTTGATGGCACTACTCAGGATATCTATGGAAAGTACAGAGTAGGCGGTAAACTGGATAAAGTAATAGAAGGAACAGAGAGGTTACTTTACTGGAAAAATAAGCTCAATAAGACAACGCCTCATATCATTTGGCAATTCATTGCCTTTAAGCATAATGAGCATCAGATACCTGAGATTAAAGCACTGGCAAAAAAAATTGGAGTAGATGAGCTGGGTATTAAAACGGCTCAAATCTATGACTACCAGAATAGTGCTGACTTTATTCCTGAAAACAAAGATCTGAGCAGATATGAGAAACTACCTGACGGGAGTTATCGCATCAAGAATAAATTACTCAACCAATGCTGGCGTATGTGGCGCGGAAGTGTTATTACCTGGGATGGATTAGTTGTTCCATGTTGTTTTGATAAGGATGCCACACACCGTTTTGGAGATGTGAGCACCGATACGTTTCAGCAAGTATGGAGTGGTGATAAATACAATCTATTCCGACAAGCCATCCTTAAATCAAGAAAAGAAATCGATATATGCACCAATTGCACCGAAGGCACCAAAGTGTGGAATTAGGCCACAGGCTCGTAATGAGCATACCTTAAGCTAATTTCATCAAGCACTGAGTTCAGTGCTTCTTTATTTTGCAGAGTTACCAATTGGGTGCGAAATCCTTTGAAATTATCTAAGCCTCTAAAGTAATGCGTATAATGCCTGCGCATCTCAAAAATGCCAACTATCTCACCTTTCCACTCAATAGAGTGATTTAAATGCTGACGGCAAACTTCTACACGTTGCTCTATGGCTGGGGCAGCCAGGCGAGCTCCGGTTTTAAAATAATGCTTAATCTCATTAAAAATCCACGGGTAGCCAATGGCAGCGCGGCCTATCATAATGCCATCTATACCATAGCGATTGCGGTATTCCAATGCCTTCTCCGGAGAATCAATATCGCCATTGCCAAAAATAGGTATTTGTATACGCGGATTGTTCTTAACCTTGGCAATTAAACTCCAGTCGGCTTCGCCTTTATATAGCTGCGCACGCGTACGACCATGTATAGTTAGCGCTTTGATGCCTACATCAAACAATCGCTCTGCCACTTCTTCTATATTTTTACTGTTATCATCCCAACCTAATCTCGTTTTAACGGTTACAGGTAGTTTGGTTGATTTTACAACAGCCTGGGTTACTTTAACCATCTGAGGTAAATCCTTTAAGATACCCGCTCCGGCACCTTTACAAACTACTTTTTTAACAGGGCAACCAAAATTAATATCAAGCAAATCAGGCTCGGTTGCATCTACAATCTGCGCTGCCATTGCCATTGATTCTTCGTCACCGCCAAATATTTGTATGCCAACCGGCCTTTCATAATCAAAAATATCGAGTTTCTTTTTGCTTTTAATGGCATCACGAATCAGGCCTTCAGATGAAATAAACTCAGTATACATCAGATCTGCTCCGTTTGCTTTGCATACTGCTCTGAATGGAGGATCACTCACATCTTCCATTGGAGCTAGCAACAAAGGAAATTCACCTAGTTCTATTTTATCAATTTTTACCATGTATATTTGCGCGGCAAAAGTACGCAAATGATTCAAAACCTTCCTAACAACCAGAATCCGATACTCTTTTTTGTTTCTCGCTTGTTTATACTTGGCGGTATGGTGCTGGTTTTTTCTTTTACATTCTTAGGGCTGGGTATGTTTATATCGCGTTTTTTATTTGGTGTTGATTTATTTTCAAATCCGCATTTAATGAATGAGATGCGCACCAATATTCAGGTATTAAGAACCATGCAGCTTAGTCAATCGCTTTCTGCGTTTGGAGGATTCTTACTGCCTGCTCTGTATTTTCCACGCTCATTCGGGATGCCTGCTGTTTCTTTCCTCAAAGCAAATTATGTAGGTAATATTTTCTCTTGGTTTTGGGTTCCGGTTCTATATCTGATTGCAACTCCTTTTATTGGTTGGACGGTTGAGTTAAATGAGGAATTCCAATTACCTGAATCATGGTCGATACTGGAAGCCAAACTAAGGGCGGCTGAAAATGCAGCCCTGGAACTAACCAAGGCATTTATAAGTAATGAAAACGGAAGCTCAATAGCTATAACAATACTTGTAACAGCAATTATTCCGGCTATAGCAGAAGAATTTTTATTTAGAGGGGCTTTGTTGCAACTCATGTTTTATTGTTTTAAAAACAGACATGTGTCTATATGGATTGGTGCCATATTATTCAGTGCATTTCATGGTCAGTTTTACGGATTTTTACCACGCATGCTGTTAGGCGTATGTCTGGGTTATCTGGTAATGGCTTTCGGCAGCATTTGGCCTGCTGTTTTATTTCATCTTTTAAATAATGCATTAGTCACGCTAAATGTTTTTTACAAATGGGATGAAATAGGTCCTGACATATTTCATAGCAATTTTGTTTTTCCCTGGTATATTAATGCAATCAGCTTTATGCTGCTTGCCGCTGCTCTATATCAGTTAACATGCATCTGGAAAAAAAGAGTTTATCCAAATGGGGAGTGATTGGGTATTAATTTACGAAACCACCAACCCAATAGAGGCTGAAATAATTCTGAGCATGCTCAATGAGAATGGAGTGCATGCGATAGAGATGAATAAAAGAGATAGCAGCTATCAAACATTCGGAAACATACAATTATATTGCCCGCAAAATGAAGCACTAACCGCGGTGCATCTGATTAAAGAAAACAATAACGCTTATGATAAGTAATTTCAAGCAACGAACCCTAACCGGAACTTTGTTTGTTGGTGTAGTGGCAGGAGCCATTCTCTGGGGATCCATTCCTTTTTTCCTGCTCATGTTTGTTATAAATTTTTTATGCCTCATGGAATTTTATGAATTGGTGCTCCCTGATAAGCGATGGATTGAGAAGTATTTAGGTATTATAGCAGGTAGTATTATTTATGTGATGTTTGCATTAATCTTTTCAGCAGATCTTTCGCTTGCATGGTATTATCACATTATTCCTGTTTTCATGGCCATGTTCATCATTAAACTATTTGAAAAAACACATAACGAGTTTTCAACGCTTGCATTTCAGGTACTGGGTTTGGTTTACATAACATTGCCATTAGTAATGCTTTCAAAAATGGGTTATCTTAATTCATTCAGCTATTCCGCAGGATTACCTATGGGTGTTTTTATACTCATTTGGACCAGCGATACAGGGGCATATTTAGCAGGTCGTAGTTTTGGTAAAACAAAATTGTTTGAAAGGGTTTCACCTAAAAAAACTTGGGAGGGTAGCGTTGGTGGTTTGCTCTTATCCCTCTTTGTTGCATACGTTATCTCTCAATTTGATTTGTTTGATACCGTAAATGCTATAGACTGGTTTATTATCGCTTGTATCATTGTGGTGTTCGGAACCTTTGGTGATTTGTTTGAGTCACTGTTAAAACGTAATCTTCACATCAAAGACAGTGGTAATATGCTTCCGGGACACGGAGGGGTGCTTGACAGATTTGACGCATTGTTTATTTCCATACCAACTGTTTTTTTCTATTTACAGTTAACCAATTAATTTCTTCTTTATACCATGAAGCTCTTTAAAGTATTTTTGTCCTTTTTTCTGATTGTTGCCATTTTGTGGGGCGGTTCATTCTTTTTCCCTCGTACCTATAAAGTTGAGCGCAGTATATCTATCAACAAACCTGCAGCAACAGTTTATGGGTTTATGAGTAACCTGCGTAATTGGGAACAATGGAGTCTTTGGAATAAAGAAACAGATAGTACGCTACACTTTTTTTATGGGAAACGCAGCGATTCAACTGGGGGGCGTCAGTATTTTAATGGTAGCCTCCTAGGCTATGGCCGTTTTGAAATTGACTCTGTTTATCCTGACCATTTTGTGAAATATGATTTATACATGCATGCCGGAAATGTAAATGCAAACGGACTTTTTAGAATGGAAAGCAATGGAGGTAATGCAACTATTTTACACTGGATAGATTCAGGTGATGTGGGTAATAACCCGGTGTACAGGTATATGCTCCCATCTAAAATTAACTCAACCGAGAAAGCTTTTGATGAAGGGCTGGCCAGGATTAAAAAGGTGCTTGAGTAATAAACTTCCATTTGAATTATTTTGATTTTTGGCCTGATTAGCACATTGCAGGTTACACGTCTTAGCGCTTATTACTACTCTTTGGTTGGTTTTATCCTGCTGCCTTACAAAAAATTACCTACCTTTGACGGCCTTTTATCGTCAGCATGAGCGCACACAAAGCCGGATTTATAAGTATTATTGGTAAACCCAATGCGGGTAAAAGCACCTTGCTGAATGCACTGCTGGGCGAAAAGATATCCATTATTACTCCTAAGGTACAAACCACACGTCACCGTATTATGGGTATTCTTAGCAAATCCGATTATCAGTTGGTTTTTAGCGATACTCCCGGAATAATTAAGCCCAAGTATAGACTGCATGGAAGCATGATGGATTTTGTAAACCAAAGTTTGCAGGATGCTGATGTTGTGCTTTTTATCGCAGATGTGCAGGAACGAATAGATGAGGAGTTGTTGCAAAAATTACTTCTTATTAAAACACCTTTGCTGGTGTTGCTTAATAAAATTGATTTACTGGGCAGCAATGTAGAAGTTTTGCAAAAAGTTGAAGAGTGGAGAGGCATATTGCCGCATGCTGCCGGAATAGTGCCTGTGTCTGCACTGAATAAATTTAATATTGATGAGTTGATAAAGGCAATTTTGCCTTTGGTGCCGGAAGGCCCGTCATATTACCCGGAAGACCAGCTAACCGATAAGAGCGAACGTTTTGTTGCAGCTGAAATAATTCGTGAAAAAATTATGATGAGGTATAAGGAGGAAATTCCTTACGCCACGCAGGTTGAGATAGAAAGTTTTAAAGAAGAGGAAAAAATCATTCGTATTAGTGCAGTTATTTATGTGATGCGCGATTCCCAAAAGCAGATTATGATAGGGAAGGGTGGAAGTGCCTTGAAAAATGTGGGCATTGCAGCACGCAGAGATTTAGAGAAATTTTTTAATAAGCAGATATTTTTGCAAACGTTTGTTAAGGTTAAGGAAGATTGGAGAGACAATGATCGTTTGCTAAAAGAATTTGGATACAAGGAAGAATAAACAATGGGACAAATAGTAGCAATAGTAGGAAGGCCTAATGTAGGTAAATCAACCCTGTTTAACAGGCTTGTAGGGCATAGAAAAGCCATTGTAGATGATTTTTCAGGAGTTACAAGAGACAGGCATTACGGACAGGTAGAGTGGACTGCACACCGTTTTACGGTTATTGATACAGGCGGCTATGTAACCGGTTCGGATGATGTATTTGAATCTGCAATTCGCAGTCAGGTAAATATTGCCATTGAAGAAGCAGATATTTTATTGTTTATGGTGGATGTTGAATCTGGAATCACTGATTTGGATAAGGCATTTGCCAATGTGCTGCGTAGGTCTAAGAAACCTGTGCTGATGGTAGTTAATAAGGTAGATCATGGCGAAAGGCAATATGAGGCAGCAGAATTCTATGGTTTGGGTTTTGATGAATTGTATTGTGTTTCCTCACAATCAGGAAGTGGTACCGGTGAATTACTGGATGCCATTTGCAGTAAATTGCCTCCGGCTGAAATTGAACCCGATAATGCAGATGAGGAGGATGAAAACGCTATCGAAACTGATAAAGATGTGCCATTGCCAATGCTAGCGATTGTAGGCAGACCAAATGTAGGAAAATCCAGTTTGGTTAATGCCCTGTTAGGTGAGGAAAGAAATATTGTTACAGATATTGCCGGTACTACAAGAGACACCATTAATACTTTGTATAATGCTTATGGCAAGCAATTCTGGTTGGTAGATACTGCAGGTATCAGACGAAAAGCCAAAGTAAAGGAAGATATTGAGTTTTATTCTGTGATGCGAAGCATACGCGCCCTGGAAGACAGTGATGTGGTTATCCTGGTAATTGATGCCACGGTTGGTATTGACTCACAGGATATGAACCTGGTGCAGCTGGCCATCCGAAATGGTAAAGGGCTGGTTATATTGGTAAATAAGTGGGATTTGGTAGAAAAGGACCACAAAACTTCGCTTGAATTTGAAAAGATTATCAGAAAAAAACTGGAACCTTTTGATGATGTGCCTATTGTTTTCACCTCGGCACTAACCAAACAGCGCATTCACAAAGCCATAGAAGTTGCACTTCATGTGCACGAAAATCGCTCAAAACGCATTCCAACTCACAAACTAAATGAGGTTATGTTACCTTTTATCGATGCTTATCCGCCACCGGCAATTAAAGGCAAGTATGTTAAAATTAAGTTTATCACACAGTTGCCTGGCCGCAGCCCTAAGTTTGCATTCTTTTGTAACTTACCCCAGTATGTAAACGAAAGTTATAAAAGATACCTGGAAAACAAATTACGAGAATCATTTGATTATCAAGGTGTTCCAATAGTTATCTACATGCGGAAGAAATAAAAATTTGTTTTGGTTTCGTTTCCTCTTAGATTTGCAATCGTTTTATCAATTAAAAAACTTAAAAACAATGAAAAAAGTATTATCAATCGTTGCTGCTGCTGCTATGTTAGCAGTAGTTGCTTGCGGTCCTTCTGCTGAAGAAAAAAAGAAAGCTGAAGAAAAACGCATTCAAGATTCAATCGAAGCTGCTACCCGTATGGCTGATTCTTTAGCTGCTATGGAAGCTTCTATGATGCCTGCTGACACAACAGCTGCTGATACAACAGCTGCTGCTCCCGCTGAAGCTGCTCACTAATTGATTCTTAATCAACAAGCTTAAAAGAGTGCCTTCATGGCACTCTTTTTTATTGCAATAAACCCAAAAAGAATTTTTGTATTTCGTATAAAGACGCTACATTTGCCGTCCTTTAATTTGAATTGTTATGACAAAGAGAACATTCAACCCTTCGATCAGAAAGAGAAGAAATAAACACGGTTTTCGTGAAAGAATGGCCACTGAAGCTGGTCGCAAGGTAATTGCTGCCCGCAGGGCAAGTGGAAGAAAGAAACTTACTGTTTCTGACGAAAAACGTCACAAGAAGTAAATAACCCGGCATTAGCCGGTAATGCATGATGTTTATGCATCCGCCTTACACATTTAGCAAGTATGAGCGGTTGTGCCGCAAAAGCATTATTGATAAATTATTTGAGAAAGGAAACCGTTCTTTAGTTCGGTTTCCTTTTCGTTTTATATATGTGAGCGCACCCATTGAAGGGCCTTTCCCTATTCAGGTACTCATTACAGTTTCTCGCAAAAGTTTTCCTAAATCAACACAGCGAAACCGGATAAAGCGCCAACTGCGAGAGTTCTACAGGATGCACAAGCATATCTTATACCAAGCGCTCGAGGATAAACAGCAACGGTTTGCATTGATGCTAGCCTATCAGGGTAAAACTGAATTGGATTATCAGCGACACCTTCCGGTTTTTAAACAATCAATTATTCAACTCTCAAATGAGCTGGCAAAAACTAATACAACTTCCGTTTCTGCTTCTGATCAAGTCTTATAAGGCATTTCTCTCACCATATCTGCCTGTAGCCTGTCGCTATACGCCTACCTGCTCAACCTATGCAGAGCAAGCTATCCAAAAATATGGTGTTTTAAAAGGAATATGGTTGGCTGCCAAGCGTTTATCAAGATGTCATCCTGGTGGTGGCAGTGGGTACGACCCGCTTAAATAATTATTGCTATTAAACCGTTTGTATAATGGCTAGCAAGGTTATCAAAACAATCATTATTTTCGATTTTATTTTAGTGTTACAGCTATGTTCAATCATTTAAAACAAAAAGTTCGCTGGTACTATTTGCTTATTGCATTTACTGCGCTAACATTATTTTCATTTTCCAACAATGGGAATAATTACTTCGAGATATCAAAGAACCTTGACATTTTTGCAACGCTGTTTAGAGAAATCAATACCTATTACGTAGATGATGTAGATGTTGGGAAACTGATGCGCAAGGCTATAGATGAGATGCTCAACTCACTGGATCCTTATACAAACTACATTTCTGAATCGGAGATAGAAGACTTTCGTTTTCAAATGACTGGTCAATATGGAGGCATAGGCGCACAGGTGGGGCAGAAAGGAGATTATGTTGTGATAACCGATCCCTATGAAGGTTTTCCTGCTCAGAAGGAAGATTTGCGAGCAGGTGATATGATAATTGAGATAGAGGGAAAATCTACACGCAACAAAACCACTTCAGATATTTCAAAACTTCTCAAGGGCCAACCAGGAACAAAAGTTAAACTAAAAATTAAAAGAGAGGGTGCGGGCGAGTTGGATAAGGTGCTTACCAGAGAAGAGATTCATGTTAAAAATGTTCCCTATTATGGTATGATAAATCATGAAACCGGGTATATTAAGCTTCAGTCTTTTACGAATGATGCAGGCAAAGAAGTGAAAGATGCATTAACAGAGCTGAAGAAAAATCAGGGCTTAAAAAGTATAATTCTGGATGTGCGCGGCAACCCGGGTGGGTTATTGCATGAAGCGGTAAACATTGTAAATGTTTTTGTTCCGCAAGGTCAGGAAGTAGTAAGTACTAAAGGTAAGGTAAAGGAGTGGGATAAAATTTATCGCACACTTAATCCTGCTGTTGATACGGAAATTCCGCTGGTGGTTTTAACAAATCGTGGTTCAGCATCCGCATCAGAAATTGTTTCTGGCAGTATTCAGGATTTAGACAGAGGTATTGTTATAGGACAAAAAACCTTTGGAAAAGGATTGGTTCAAAGCACGCGCCCGCTTTCATACAATACACAGTTAAAAGTAACCACAGCTAAATATTATACACCTTCAGGTCGTTGCATTCAAGCATTGGATTACTCGCATCGCAATGAAGATGGTAGCGTAGGAGCTGTTCCCGATTCGCTTAAAAAAGAATTTAAAACACGCAATGGACGCAAGGTGTATGATGGTGGCGGGGTAGATCCCGATGTAATTGTTAATCAGATTGCGCTTTCAAAAATTGCTGAGAGTCTGCTAAACAGGCAACTCATTTTTGACTATGCTACAATATATCGCAGCAAGAATGAAAGAATCGAATCAGCAAAGGCATTTAAACTTACAGAAGCAGATTTTAATGACTTTAAGAAATTTGTTTCTGATAAGGATTATGGCTACAGCACAGAATCAGAGAGGGCTTTGGAGAACTTGCAGAAAAAAGCAAGAGAGGAAAAATATTTTGATGCCATTGCTATAACCTATGAGCAACTTAAGGAAAAACTTAAGCATGATAAAGAATCTGATATAGAAAAAAATAAATCAGAGATTATTGATTTGCTTGAAGAAGAGATTGCTCGCAGATACTATTTTCAAAAAGCAAGATATGAAGCTTCGTTTGCACATGATGAGGATGTTCAACAGGCATTAAAGTTGCTGAATGATGGTAGCAAATACCATTCATTGCTTAATGCAACTCTAAAAAAGTAATATATTCCATTAAGTTTTTATATAGCTAGGTGTTTTTAATCAGATACAATAATACTTGATTCACGGTATGCTAACGATAACAGACATCCTAATAATACTCGCTTTGGGTTCTATTGGTGGATTTATTTCCGGGTTATTAGGTGTGGGTGGGGGCATAATATATATTCCAATCCTAGATTATTTCTTATACAAAACCGGTTTGCATGATGATGCATTGGTAAAAGGAATACTGGCTAATTCATTATTCACGATTATATTTTCAGGAAGTGTGGCAAGCTTTCATCAATACAAAAGCGGCAATTTTTATCCGAAGGAAATTGTAAATACAGCTATCCCCGGTATGATAAGTGCGCTCTTGTTAACTTGGTTTATCCGCAATGGTTCATGGTATTCAAAAGATGTGTTCAGGATGGTATTTGCATGCATGCTGTTGATTATTGCCTCAAGACTTTTTCTAAAGAAAACCAATAGCAATGGTACAATAGATAATCCTGTTTCTGTATTATGGCCTTACAGAATTACAGGTATCTTCGCAGGATTTATTACTGCACTATCTGGTTTGGGTGGAGGTGTAATCATGACACCCGTATTCACGGATATTTTAAAGCAATCATTCAAAAAAGCAAGTTCCATCTCAAATGGTGTTATTCCGCTCTTTGCGTTTTGTGTGGGTTTATATAGCCTTTCCGATTCAGATGCAATTCGGGTTCATCAATGGCAGATTGGGTATATTATTTTGCCTGTTGTGGTACCATTAATTCTTGCCACCTTCATTGCAACACCGGCTGGTGTGCGCATGTCTCACAAAACCAATCCAACTGCACTTCGCTATATTTTTGCTTCATTCGTTTCACTTATTTTCTTTAAAACATTGTATGAGATCCTTTTTAATTAATTTTTATGCCCTATTTATTTTATGGTCTGGACCCTTGCGTGCACAGCAAATACCGGTTGATGATGAAATAATTATCGGGAGGCTTAAGAACCATATAAGCTACCTGGCAAGTGATAAGCTTCAGGGAAGACTGGTTGGAAGTAAAGGAGAAAAGAAAGCATATAGCTATATCATCAAACAATATAAAAAATATGGTGCTGCGCCAAAAGGTACAACTGGTTATTTGCAGCCATTTAGTATCAGAAGAAATTTTAAAAATCCTCACGGTTCTTCATCGGATACCACAGGATTACTAATTCATGGTCATAACGCAGTGGCCTATATTGATAATGACGCAGATAAAACGGTTATAATCGGTGCCCATTATGATCACCTGGGATATAATGAATACGGTGGATCTACCTACAAAGCCGAAAACGCTAAAGAAAAACCAATGATACACAATGGTGCAGATGATAATGCTAGCGGAACTGCAGCACTTATTGAGCTCTGCTATTTATTGAAACAATCGAATTTCAAAGGCAATAATTATTTATTCATAGCTTTCAGCGGAGAAGAGGAAGGCTTACTCGGTTCTAATTATTTTACCAAAAATCCAACAATCAGTAAAACAGCATTTAATTATATGATTAATATGGATATGCTTGGTAGATTGGATACAGCTAAACAAAGTTTTGCCATCAGCGGCACAGGCACATCTCCTGTTTGGAGTAAGGTAATGGAATCCATTCAAGTAGATTCACTCAAAATTAAGTATACCGAATCCGGTACAGGCTCATCAGACCATACATCGTTCTATTATATCAATGTGCCTGCTCTACATTACTTTACCGGAACACATTATGATTATCATAAACCTTCTGACGATGAGGGCAAAATTAATTATAAAGGTGAGCTATCTGTAATAAAGCATATTTACAACCTTATTGGTAAATTGGATAAGGAGCCTAAGTTGGTTTTTACTCCAACGAAGGAAGACAGCACGGCAAGGGTATCCTTTAAGGTAACGTTGGGTATCATGCCAGATTATCTTTTTGAAGGTAGAGGTGTTAAGGTGGATGGAGTTACTCAAGGTAAGCCGGCTTCCAATGCCGGAATAAAAAGAGGTGACGTGCTGATTAAACTAGGTGATATTGAACTGAAGGATATGCAAACATATATGAAAGCACTTGGCAAATTTTCTAAGGGAGAAACAGCAATACTCTTTTTTATGCGAGAGGGTAAAGAAGAGCAGGTAAATATTACGTTTTAGACGTAGGCTCCGGAAATATTTTGGCTACCGAAAAAACTTTATACGTTGTTCCTTTTGTAAGATCAGAACAAAGAAAATAATCCTTCACCTGTTCGCCTTTCCTTAATATTATTTTACTGTTTTTCCTCAGTTTAAAGGTTGCTCCTCTGGGTAATTGTTCCAGCAGTATTTTTTTTTCAAGATCATACTGCATCAGTGATTTCATCAAATTAACATCGGTGGTATGTGTATAGCGCGGATACTGCATATGTTTGGTAAGCGGAGCGGCAATATCGGAAGGGAATATGTTACGCATTAAAAACGGACGCATACAATCTTTATAAGCTTCTTTCCATTCCATACCATGAGGTTGATGTTTGTCACCGAATCTTTTATAGGCTACATGGTGCGCCAGCTCATGAATAAAGGTAATTAAAAAGTCAAATGGATTCAAGTTATGATTAATACTAATCCGGTTGCCTTTGCCCAAATGAGGGCTATAATCACCCAGTCTATCCTGCCTTTCAACTTCAATATGCAGGTGAAGTTTATAGTGCATAACAAGTTCGCTGCAATATTCTACAGCCCTTGGTGGTAAATACTTTTTGAGAACAGACATTAGCCTTTGTTTATGCTGTTGTTGTATATCTGAAAGTTCTCCTAATATGAGTGATGAGTATTTCACCTAAGCAATCAAATAAAAATTTTATAACTTGTCATAAATTTAAACTCATGGATAATGCACTAAAAGTTAACAAAGAGGAGATTTCCGATTTTCAGTTTGTTTCGTTTGATGTGCTTGACAATGCTGAACAGCGAATGCAACGAAAAGTTGATTTGGAAGAAGCAATGAAGGTTAGCAATACCGATAAAGCCAAATCTATTCTTTACTTTATGACTAATGGTGGAATTAGATTTGTAGAAACAACGATTTGGGCTGTTACCGATGAGCAGGTAGTATTTAAAGGCGGAGTTTCTATCCCGGTTAATTGTATTCTGAAGCTGATATAACAAAAACGCCCCATGGAGTGGGGCATTTTTGTGTAATCAATCAAAAAAAACATGGCAACTTCAAAAATCGGTTGCGCTGTTTTTCAAAAATTAAAAATTCAGAAGGGCATTCGCGGAGGGTTCTGCATTCACCAAATCAACTGCGTTTCCGTTCAACTTCACCTCAGCTTTTTTACTACCATTGGTTGGTGTTTTAAGCTTAGCCATTTCGCCCAAACCGAAGACTTCAAATTTAGCGTCTTTTGCAAACATACCCAAAGCAACAGCTTGTTTTATTTCACTGATTGTCAGGTCTATTTCAAATTCATCAGGGGAAATTCCCCTAGGGCTTACAGCAAATGGAATTTTGTGGTCCATGCAATAATCAAACGCCAATTGAATGCTTTTTCTTTTCGTTAAAAGAGTGATTTTTTCTGCCATAATTGAAAAGCTATTTACTTAT
Source organism: Sphingobacteriales bacterium (assembly GCA_021299635.1). Lineage (GTDB taxonomy): Bacteria > Bacteroidota > Bacteroidia > UKL13-3 > UKL13-3 > JAJTFA01. Next base: position 99,664 of record JAJTFA010000004.1, on the reverse strand, counting down.
AAATAATTGAATAATAATATGTTATATTTATAATCTATATCCGTAAAAATAATGAATATGTGGCTTTTTCCGTTGGCGGACCTCAATTATAGTTTCTAACAAGGACAGGTTGCTGAATCACACGTTTTAAACAATTCGGATAAAAATGTGGGTATACTGTGGGTAAAGCTGGGCTTATGCACATAAATATTTGCCAGAATAAGGCACTTAAAATATAAAAGATAAACTTAAAACTTTGATTATCTGATTACTGTAACGTTTCCGCGTAAAGTTTTGCTGCTGCCATCCCAACCGGTATAAGTTACCAGATATACGTAAGTGTCTGTTTGATTAATATAAGAATTGTCAGACTCGCCTTTCCACTGCACATCTTTGTCCTTTGTTTCAAAAACGAGTTGCCCCCAGCGATTATATACCCTCAAATGATAGTCTTTTACGAATACATCTCTAATTCCCCATTCATCGTTCATCCCGTCTCTGTTTGCCGTAAATGCGTTAGGAACATGCAGTAGGGGAGATTGAGTAAGTGTAATCTCATTGGATAAACTACTTGCTCCAAAAAATGGTCCTGCGTCTCCTTGTTCTTCCTGCGCAACAATAGCATATTGGTAAATGCCGGATTTACGATTGAGCTTATCATCAATTATACTTTGTTGTGATGAAGGCTTTGTATATAGAATCATAAAAGGATTTTGCTGGTCTTGTCTTAAGATCTCATAAACTTTGGTGCCATTTGCCCAGTAGTTAAATGGCGTCCATTCGAGGTTATGCTCAAATGGATGGGAATTACCTTTAAGCAGAATGGAGCATGCAAGCTTACCGGTTTCACTTAAATTATCGCAAGTGTCGCGCATCATGAGGTAGTAGCAATACGAATCCTCTTGTACCTTTACATCTTCATCTGTATAAAATGTATCAGTAATACTATTAAATGCTTGCAGTAACTTAAAAGCAGTATCACCTTTCTTACTCTTATACAAGTAGTACATAGCAAAGTCTTTTTCAGGAGTTTGAGGCCATACTATTTTCAGGCGTTTATTGTCTTCCACCGTAACAGTAATCAGTCTTTGTTGTTGTGGTTCAGCAATAAGCTGTTCAAGTGTTCCTAATGTATCCGAGGTAATGCCTTCTTTACCGCATTTGTTTACGGCACGCATCATATAACGGTAATTAATATTTCGGTAATTGGGCGTATTGGCATCCAGATATGACTCGCTGAATGGCGCATATAGTGAGTCGATCTTCTCAAAAGGCCCACTACCAATAGCACGATAAAAAGCATAATGACCGAAGTAAGGATTTTTACTGGCAGTATCTCCGAAATAAACCCTGGTACTGGTATTGTTCTGAAAAAACATGCAGAGCAAATCAGTGCTATATACCAAAGGCATGGGTTTAATTTTTATGGTAAAAGATGCTGTGTTCGTTTTTGGAATTGGACAGCCGTTGTCTTTAACGTTTATGTTAAAAGTTTTGGTTATCCCATCTAGTGTGCAACTGGTTTGCCAACAAAACCTTGTTCTTACCTCTTTTAAACCTTTGGTGGTTTTGGATACAACCTTTGGCATATAGGCTATATTGGAATCAAGCCAGCTGCCAGAAATAGACATTTCCAGAGAATCTTCAGGGTCAGTTGATATGATATCAAAGCACAACTGTCCGGGTATTTCAATTTCGGAATTGAATGGCACAGGTTTACCGAATTCATCTGCAAGTCTTATTTCAGGCATCGGGTTTACCTTACAGGTTGTTACCAAAAACTGAAGTTCCAGCCTCACTTCACCAAGTTTTTTCCCAAATCTGTATTCCTCAACTCTAATGGCAGCTACATGCACACCCGGTGTAGTTGGGTTAACTGTTATTTCTCCGGTTTTAGCATTTATTGTTAAGGGTGGATTTCCCTGAATTGCATTGATATTGCTGTAACCGGTTTGCCATGTAATATTGGGATAGGGTCCTGAAGCAGGCAATGGTGGCTGTGGCTGATCCTTATTTGCAAACCCGTTAATAGGTGTTACCAATGAGTAAACCAGAGAGTCGCCATCATCATCCTTATATTTGAGGTTATACGTAAAATTATTGTTTACGCAGAGAAAAGTATTCGGATTATTGGTGAAGTAGGGGGTAGAGTTTTTAATAAATTGGGGTGGCGGTATCTCCATATACAATGTAATGGATGCATCCTGAGGGGCCACTATATTTTGTATGATATTGTTGCGGCAGCAACGCTCGTAGGCAAAATAATAACCGGCATTATTATTAAATATAGAAGGAGAGAGAGTGATATTGGTTCTATATGTACCAACTTCAGTGCAAGTATTGGGTAAATCAGAGCAATTTGGACCAAAGAAGTTGAGTTGCTGTGCGGGGCCAATCAAGTTCATAGAATAAGAAGCTTTCATCTGATGAGTGACCTTATCAAAAACGGCAACTGATGCAGGTTGATCAAAGTCGGCCCTTCCGTTAATGCAATCTCTCAGAACTTTCATGGTCAGCTCATACTGGTTACCACTAATCCACCTCAGTGAGAATGAACCTCCTACAATGTGGGTGGCATAAATATTAGCCCGTAAAAGCAACAACAAGCATATGGCAATAAACTTTTCCAGTGTTAGCTATGATTAATGATTACAATATTATAACACTTTTTTTACTAATTAGTTGAATTTGTGCAAAAAAGCCATCAATTAACCATTTAAAATAAAAAGGCAGACCCAATGAGTCTGCCTTTTAGGGTTTTAATTGGTTTTATTTTGCATAATTGACCGCACGTTTTTCGCGTATCACAGTTATTTTTATCTGTCCAGGATATGTCATTTCTGTTTGTATGCGTTGCGATAAATCAACAGAGAGCACGTCTGCTTGTTGGTCTGTAACCTTTTCTGATTCTACAATAACACGAAGTTCTCTACCAGCCTGAATAGCGTAGGCCTTTTCCACTCCATTATAGCTCAAGGCCATATTTTCTAAATCCTTCAATCGTTTCATGTAGTTCTCGCTGTCTTCTCTTCTTGCTCCAGGTCTTGCTCCGCTAATTGCATCGCAGGCCTGAATGATAGGAGAAATCAACGCATTCATTTCTATTTCATCATGATGCGCGCCTATAGCATTTACCACATCAGGATGCTCCTTGTATTTCTCTGCCAGTTTCATGCCCAGAAGTGCATGTGGTGTTTCCGGATCATCATCAGGCACTTTACCTATGTCATGCAAGAGACCTGCTCTTTTAGCCAGTTTAACGTTGAATCCGAGTTCTGCAGCCATCGTAGCGCATAGGTTAGCCACTTCTCTGGAGTGTTGCAATAAGTTTTGTCCGTAAGAGGAACGATAGCGCATACGGCCCACCATTCTGATTAGTTCTGGATGCAATCCATGAATACCTAGGTCAATGCAGGTTCTTTCACCAATTTCAACCACTTCCTCTTCCAGTTGTTTGCGGGTTTTAGCTACTACCTCTTCGATGCGGGCAGGATGTATACGGCCATCCTGAACCAAACGGTGCAAGGATAGGCGTGCAATTTCTCTTCTGATGGGGTCAAAGCAAGAAAGGATAATGGCTTCAGGGGTATCATCAACGATTATTTCTACTCCGGTTGCTGCTTCAAGGGCGCGTATATTTCTTCCCTCTCTTCCAATAATTCGCCCTTTCATTTCATCATTATCGATATTAAAAACAGATACCGAATTTTCAATGGCATGCTCTGCTGCAGTGCGTTGAATGGTGTTTAGAATAACTTTTTTTGCTTCCTTGCCGGCAGTGAGTCTGGCTTCATCAACCAGTTCTTTTACTTTACTCATAGCTTCTGTTCTTGCCTCTTCCGTAAGTGCTTCTACCATTTGTTTTTTGGCTTCTTCTGCGCTTAATCCTGCAATTTTTTCCAATTGCTTTACTTGGCTTTGCAGGGCTTTATCAGCTTCTTCTTTTTTAGACTGAACAATTTCAAGCTGCTTGTTTAAAGTCTGTCTCAGCTGATCCAACTCTTGGTCTTTGCGTTGATTTTGCTCAATTTTCTGATTAAGGGTTTGTTCCTTCTGCTTAATTTTGTTTTCAGCATTGCCTAATTGCTGGTTCCTTTGCATAACTTCTTTTTCATGCTCAGCTTTCATGGCAAGAAATTTCTCTTTTGCTTCAAGGGATCGGTCTTTTACTATCATTTCACCCTTGCTTTTGGCTTCAGTTAAAACTTGTTCTGCTTTTTTCTTAAGCAACGATTGATTAATGACATTCATCACAACGGCTCCAATTGCCAATGCAGCTATGCCAATAATAATAACTAAATTGATTTCCATACTTTTCTTTCTTTAATAATTAATTAAGTATGGTTATTAGAGCGGTGCTGTAACTATAGACTTATGTGAGATAACAATTGTGCGGTTTGCTGCAATTGTGTCTTCACGCTGTTTTCATCACCAAGCTGTTGGTGTTTTATATCCATTAGCTCAGTTGTTAATTCCAGCAAGGTCATGGCAAGCATGTCCTGTTTATCTTTAACGGCAAACTCCATTTGTAGGTGTTTTAGTTTGTCGTTTATAAGCTTGGCAGCCTTCCTAACAGATTCCTCCTGCTGGCTGGTTACAACCAAAGGGTAAAATCTGTCGGCAATGTTTATCTTTATGGATAATTCTTCCAAAGCTATAGTTATCTTTCGCTTAATAACCTGATGCACTCATCAATATCTCGGATGTAACCACTGAGAAGTTTTTTTAACTCACGGCTATTGCCAGAATTTTTGAGTGACTCAGCAAGTTTAACGATTTTATTCCTTTCTTCTATTGAAATGATGGTATTTTTTTGCTCAAGCAATTGTTTCCTGAGCTCGTTATTGTCCAATTCAACCTGTTTTAAGCGCTGCTCAAGTAGGTTCCTTTCAGCAAGCAAGCGCTCAACCTTAAGGTGAATGAGTGCGGTTATTTCATTTAGTTCTTTCAATGCTAGTTTCTTAAGGTAGCACCCAATTCTTTGTCGAACCGGTTGATTAACTTTTTCATCACCATATCAATTTCCGAATCGGTGAGCGTTTTGTGATCGTCCTGAAGGATAAAGCTTAGTGCATACGATTTCTTACCGTTTTCTATCTTCTCTCCTTCATATACATCAAATACATTGATTTGCTTAATGAGCGAAGGAGCTGTTTTGAGGGCAATATTTTCAAGCTCAACATATCTAACTGATTTTTCAAGGGTTAAGGCAAGATCTCTTCTAACAGCAGGATAAGGCGATACCTGTTGAGGGTAGAACGAGGTATTCGCAGCAAGTTCTTTTACCGCATTCCAATTTATATCTGCATAATATACAGGCTGTTCAATATCAAACTTAGTTAGGCACGCTGATTTTATGCTACCCAATACCGCCAACTGCTTATCTCCGTGAGTAATTGAGCATGCTTGATTAAGAAAGTGATTGGCCGAGTCGTACTGAAAAGTGATATTACTAATTCCTGCTCTGTTGAGCAAGTTCTGAACAAAGCTTTTCAGCGTGAAAATGCTAACGCTTTGTTGTGGGGTGTTCCAGGATTCGGCCGATTTATAACCCGTAACATATAAAGCTAAATGGGGGGTTTCCAAAAACTTACCCGATGAGCCATCTGTTTCATAAGTTAACCCGTATTCAAATGCTTTGATATTGCTATTTTTACGGTTGGAGTTGTATTGAATCATTTCTAACCCATTGAATATCATATTCATACGCATCATATCCAAATCACTACTTAGCGGATTAAGCAGTTTGACAGATTTTTTTAACTCATCAGCAACATAATAAGCCGATTTGGTAATGGAATTTGACAGCATTTCTATGAATCCGTTTCCGCTTAGGTAATCTGCAAGCCTGTTGCGTAACAGAAATGCCTGCTCATCAGCAGATTTGGTAAGGGTAGATTTGAGTTGCTGAGGTATTGCAATTTTATTGAGTCCATAAATACGCAATATCTCTTCTGCAACATCGGCCTCTCTTTTTACATCGCTTCGATAAGGGGGAATTAGTAATTCAAGTTTATCAGAACGTTCTTCTTTAATTTCAATCTCAAGGTTTTTAAGAATTTCTTTTACCTCATTTATTGGAATATGCTGTCCTATAAGTTGATTGAATTTTGTTAATGAAAATGATACATTGAAATGAGCAACCTGATTAGGGTAAATATCTATTACATCAGAAGCCACTTCGCCTCCGGCAATTTCCAGAATCAGATTTACCAATCTTGCCAAAGCAACCAAAGTAATATTAGGATCTGTACCTCTCTCATATCGGAAAGATGCGTCTGTGCTTAATCCGTGCGATTTAGCTGTTTTTCTTACGGAAGCGGCATCAAAATAGGCACTCTCAATAAAGAGATTTGTTGTTTGGAAGCTAATACCAGAATCTAAGCCACCAAAAACGCCACCAATAGCAACGGGTTTTTCCGAATCGCATATCATGCACTCATTGCCGATTAGTGATCTTTTTACCTGATCAAGTGTAATAAACGGTGTGCCTTTGGGTAGTTTTTGCACAATAATTTTCTTGCCGCTTAATTTATCTGAATCAAAGGCATGCAAAGGTTGTCCCAATTCATGAAGCACATAATTGGTCGCATCAACAATATTATTAATAGGATTAAGACCAATGGCACGCAAGCGGTTTTGCATCCATATTGGTGAATCTTTAACCGTAATACCGCGTAAGCTTATTCCGGAATATCTTACACAATCCGTATCCTTTATTTCAACCTGCACAAGTGCATTTGTTTGGGCAGCCGGAATGGTTGATTCATCTATTTTTATTTTTCCTCCCGTAAGTGCCCTTAGGTCTCTGGCAACACCTAAGTGTGAGGCAGCATCTCCGCGATTAGCGGTTAAACCTATTTCCAACACTTCATCTTCAATCACTTCAAAATAATCAGTAGCCGGTTTGCCAACGTTATAATTATCAGGTAAAACTAAAATGCCATCATGGCTTTTACCAAGACTTAATTCATCTTCTGCACAAATCATTCCTTCACTTACCTCACCTCTGATTTTGGTTTTCTTTATTTCAAACGGTTCACCTTGGGTAGGATTGATAATGGTGCCTACAGGAGCAATAAGAACTTTTTGTCCGGCAGCAGCATTTGGTGCGCCACAAACTATGTGAAGGTCAATCCCGGTGCCAATATCAACGGTTGTTATTTTAAGTTTATCTGCATTGGGGTGTTTTTCGCAAGTTTTTATCTCGCCAATAACAATACCTTTTAGGCCACCTTTAACAGATTCATACTTTTCAGTACCTTCTACCTCAAGTCCGCAACCGGTTAGCAAATCGCTTACTTCCTTAACCGAGAGGCTGGTATCAATAATATCTGTAAGCCAGTTGAATGAAATTTTCATGTAGTAATATTAACACAACTTTTTGTGTAGTGTTGGGCGAAAATAATCATTTAACCAACCTCGAAAAAGGTTTTGTAGCTACATTTGTCAACGTTTTAAAAACTTTTCACGAATAACACGCGTTGAATCGCCATGATAAATAAGAAAACACTGATTCTGGGGGCCTCCCCAAACCCCGATAGGTATGGATATAAGGCTACAGTTATGTTAAAGGAACATGGTTTTGACGTAATACCTTTCGGGTTAAGATCAGGAAAAATAGGAGATACTGAAATTATAACCAATTTACCCGAAGCGGAAGATATTGATACGGTTACTTTATATGTTGGGCCACAAAACCAGCAATCGTATATTGATTATGTGATTACATTAAAGCCAAAACGTGTTATTTTTAATCCGGGAACAGAGAATGAAGCATTTGAAGCCAGTCTGAAAATTGCCGGTATTCAACCTGTTGAAGCCTGCACCCTGGTTATGTTGCAAACCGGACAATATTAATTTTTCAATCTGTTTTTAGAATTCAATTCAATTAATCATTTTCGCAACATGAAAATCATTAACAAATCAGTCTATTATATACTGTCAGTTCTCTTTATCACTGCCTGCTCATCTCCCAAAGAAAAGTCCCTCGAGCAAATTAAATTGCTTGAATCCAATGACACCATATTTAGTCCGCAAGCTATAGAGCAGATTAAGAAAGCTTATTTAGATTTTGCTTCCAAATATCCGGATGATGAGTTAGCTCCAGAGTTTATTTTCAAAGCGGCCCAGCGTTGCAACGTCATAGCACAGCATCAGCAGGCACTTGAGTTGTTTCAAAGTATTATTGATAAATACCCTCAGAGCAGAGTTAGTGAAGAGGCGCTTTTCCTCCAGGCTTACATATATGAGAATAGCTTACAAAATTTAGGTAAAGCCAAAGAGGTTTATAATACTTTTATCCTTAAATATCCTTTAAGTGAGTTGGCGGAAGATGCTAAAATGGCTATTGAAAATCTGGGGAAATCACCTGAACAGGTATTGGAAGACCTGATACATAATGCACCTGCTGATAGTATTCAGTAGTATTAAAAGATAGTAAATACTGGGGTTCCGAACATTAATTATTTATTTATCTTGTAATCTGTTGTTTTGTGCTACATTTGCACGGCAAATAATCATTCCTGTTATTTGCCATGATAAACGATCGCTCTAAATTCTTTGGTGAAGGACTCACATTCGATGATGTTCTCCTCCTACCATCCTACTCTGAAGTGCTTCCGCGTGATGTAAACACTTCAACTCAATTAACCCGAAATATTCGCATCAACATTCCAATGCTATCAGCTGCAATGGATACTGTTACTGAATCTCGTTTAGCTATTGCAATGGCTCAGCAAGGTGGTGTTGGAATTTTGCATAAAAATATGAGTATAGAAAGGCAAGCTGAAGAAGTTAGGAGAGTAAAGAGAAGCGAAAGCGGAATGATTCTTGATCCTGTAATTTTACCAATGAATGCCACCCTGAAAGAAGCCCATAGGCTTATGAATGACAACAAAATTGGTGGAATTCCAATCGTAAATGATCAGCATAAACTCGTTGGTATTTTAACCAACCGTGATTTACGTTTTGAGAAGAATCTGAAAAGACTTGTGAGTGAGATTATGACAAAAGATAACCTGATTACTGCACCGCAGGGAACCGATTTGAAAAAGGCTGAATTAATTCTCCAGAAATATAAAATTGAAAAGCTACCGGTGGTAAACAAGCAGGGCAAACTCATAGGCCTCATTACCTATAAAGACATTCTAAAATTAAAGGACAACCCGAACGCATGCAAAGATAAGCATGGCAGGTTACTTGTAGGTGCAGCTGTTGGTGTAACAGCTGAGACGGCTGACCGCATTGCAGCTCTTGAAAAGGCGGGTGCTGATGTGGTTATCATTGACACCGCGCATGGTCACTCTAAAGGGGTTTTAACGGAGGTTAAACGCATGAAAAAGCTTTTCTCCAATCTTGATATTGTTGCGGGTAATGTTGCCACCGGTGAAGGAGCCAAGGCTCTTGTTAATGCCGGTGTAGATGCGGTTAAGGTTGGAGTGGGGCCTGGCTCCATTTGTACCACACGAATCATAGCCGGTATTGGTGTGCCTCAACTCACTGCTGTTTATGAGGCAGCTAAAGCAATTAAAAGCTCAGGAGTACCGGTAATTGCAGATGGAGGAATTCGTTATAGCGGAGATGTTGTAAAGGCTCTTGCTGCAGGGGCCAGCACCGTAATGAGCGGTGGTATTTTTGCCGGAACAGAGGAGTCGCCCGGTGAAACGATTATTTATGAAGGACGTAAGTTTAAGTCTTATCGCGGAATGGGAAGTATTGAGGCGATGAAAGAAGGCAGCAAAGACCGCTATTTTCAGGATGCAGAGGAAGAGATCTCCAAGTTAGTACCTGAAGGCATTGTGGGAATGGTAGCATTCAAAGGAAATCTAAAAGATGTAATTTATCAATTTGTGGGCGGCTTGCGCGCAGGTATGGGGTATTTAGGGGCAAAAGATATAAAAGCACTGCAGAGAGCTAAATTTATTAAGATTACGGGTGCAGGAGCAAAAGAAAGTCATGCACATGATATTACCATTACCAAAGAGGCACCCAATTATAGTAAAAAATAAAAATGGTTGAATTCCCCAATAAAAAAGGCTTGCCAGTGGCAAGCCTTTTTTATTGGGGCTGATACTGTTACATTATTTATTAATCAATACCTTTTTACTAATGGTTTGTGTTCCGCTTTGTATGGTTAAGAAATACATTCCGCTCGAGAGTTCAGCAGTAGGTATATTCATTTCATTTTTCCCAAAGATTGCATCAACAGTGTAGTGCTTTTTCATTTTACCTGTAACATCCATCATATTTATTTTTACTGAAGCCGCGTTGTTTAATTCGAATACAATATTAAGTTCGGTTGAGGCAGGATTAGGATAACATCCAAAGGAGGTACTCTCAATATTGCCTTTGTTTTCATCCAAACCAATCAATTTAGCGGGTGCAATAGAATCAACATTGCCATCAGGCCATGCTACCATTAGCATTAAAGGATAGCGCTTTTGGTTTCCTGCTTCTCTGCGGAAACCGGAAGCAAATACCAAGCCTGCTCTACCCTGATGTTCTTTTAAATTTCCGAATATATCTTCTTTGTATCCACTGGTATCAGTTATTTCAAAACGAAGATTCTCCTGAGCTGAATGAAAACCATATCCGTGGAATTGGCCGAATATTTTTTCTTTACACAAGAACTGAACCTGCCCAAGTCCTTTTGCAGTAACCAGTGATAGGTCTGTTGCGCCATGATAAAACAGCAAGTCAACATTTTTACTAAATGCGGCTAATTTCTGTGCTCCTTTATATGTTACCAGCTTAAATGAGATGTTTTGTCCGTTAGGGTTTGCATCATAATTAGCCGGTGTTCTTACACCTGTGGCTATTGCATAATAATTGGTTGATGAGTCTAAAGTAAGTGTGGTGTTAAAAAAAGCGCTTGCAGAACTTGTGCTTCCGGAGTCTGCTATGGCAATGGCGTATGGTTTGAATGCATCAAGGGTTATAAATGGAGTTGCCGTTCTGAATTTGAAATTATTCAGTGCAAGCACACCGTCAATGTATATATCAACCATCTCAATGGTGCTATCAGGGCTGTTATGCACCACCTGCACATCACTACTTAGCTTATTTAAAGCCTGAACAGAGCCATCATTAAATACCAAAATCGGCTGAAAGAGGCTTGAACCCGTAAAATTACCGGCAGCTGCTTTAAAACCTGATGTTAATAATACAGCTGTTTTGCCACCTTGGCCACCTAAGCTTATGCGATAAGTTCCGAACATAACGGTACTGTCTTTATTGGTAATATTCAATAATCCATTTGCAGCCGAAAGAGAAACGAACGATAAGCCGTTTTTAAATGAAAGGTCATTACCTAATTTAGCCGCAGAAGGTGTTAGTCTGTTAATATCCAACTCCGGAGCATCAGGGGTGCCATTTGATAACATAATATTTACTTGCGAAGAGCTCGTAAACTCGTTAAATATATCTGTGCCTAATAATTCAAATCTTCGATTTATTCCGTTTGGATTACTTGCGTACTGGTTGGTATCAACCACGCCTGATGCAATTCCTAAATACGTTTTGCCAGATGCAAGTGTCGCAGTAAATCTATTTATTACATTGGTGCCTGTGGTGTCAGGGCTATTGCGTTTGGTAACAGTGATGGTATAAATGCCTTCTTTTACGCTAAGCATTGGGGTTGCTTTTCTGTAATCCAGTGCAGTTACAATTTTGGTGTTATCCATCCAAACATCAACCGAGTTTAAGATTACATCAGGACAATTGTTAATGATCTGCATGCGTGCTACTTCATCAAGGGCAACCACATTACCGGCAGTATCCACTGCAATTACTTTGAATGCAGAACCATTTTGATTGGTTAGAGGATTTAAGAAACCTGAGGCAAGTACAACAAGTGACCTGCGATTAAAACTCTGAAAGGGGGCGAGGTATGTTTTAACAACAGTATTTGTTCCTGTCAGTCTTAAATCAAATGTGGTAGCTACTGCTGCAGGGAATAGGTTATTGGTTGTGTCGCTGTAACGAAGCCCGGAGCTTAGTGTAGTATTCGGACGTGCTACTACGTCAACACCCGGGGCATCAGTTGCACCATGTATGATGGTTGTAGCAACACCGCTGGAAGCAGCAACCAGCATGTTTCTTCTTTGTATTATTCTCACACCGGTTGAACGGGTATCAGGATTTGAGGCATAATTAGCAGGTGAATCTACACCGCATACCACTATTAAATTTGCATTGGTACTGCCAAACGACACTATTTGAGAAAATAAAACCTGATCGGCTGAATCTGAACTGCTTCTGTGATTAACACTAAAACGGTAACTTCCGGAAGGAACTGTTAGCAGGGGAGTGGCTGTTCGGAAGGCTACATTATTGAAACGTGTGCCGTTTAAATACACATCAACAGTGTCTAATAGAATACCGGCAGCATTATGAATTACCTGCAAGCGCGCACTTTGTGCAAATGCGTGGTTTGCAGTTAAAACTACTGAACTTAGCAGAATCAAAGAAAGATAAATACGTTTAGCGTGTTTCATTTTGTAAAATGGTTTTCGTTTGCTTAGATATTGATAATGGACAAATATATAAATACATTTCTTAAAACAAGTTTAACAAAGCCAAAAGAAAGTTGCATTAGATGCCCCCAAATGTTCAGCACTTCGCAAATACATTGCATCTTGTTCTTATTACCTTTGAAAATACTTACTATTGTTTATGCATAAAGAGATTCATTTATTGTTCGAAAAAGCTTTTAATCAGTTAAATACAGAACAGCAACAAGCCGTTTCCTATATCGAAGGACCGCTTCTGGTTGTTGCTGGGCCCGGAACTGGTAAAACCCAAATACTGGCGGCACGAATAGCCTATATTCTGAAAAATACAGATACAGCCCCTGAGAATATTTTATGCCTAACTTACACTGATGCCGGCACTGTAGCTATGCGCAACAGGTTACTTCAGTTTATAGGGCCTGATGCTTACCGGGTAGATGTATTTACATTTCACGCATTTTGCAATATGGTTATCCAGGAAAATCTTGATTTTTTTGGGGTGAGGGCATTAACCGCTATTAGTGATTTGGAACGTATTCAATTGGTTCACCAAATCATTGATAATTTCCCTAAAGGTCATTTGCTCAAAAGGTATGCAGGGGATATTTACTATGAAACCAAAAAGCTCCTGAACCTTTATGATAATATGAAAAGGGAAGGCTGGACTCCTGAATTAATCAGGCAATGTGCTGATTCTTATATAAATGATTTGCCTAACAGAGATGGTTTTATCTATAAGAAGAATTCTAAAGATGGGAAAAAGGGCGAACTGCGAAAAAAGTTGGCAGACGAGGAAAAGCGCAAAATGGATATACTGGTTGCAGCCGCGCTAACATTTGATGATTATAACCGACTCATGCAGCAGAAAAATTATTATGATTTTTCTGATATGATCAGTTGGGTTATTAATGCTTTTTCAGGTTCATCAGACATGCTGTTGCGTTATCAGGAAAAGTATTTGTATTATTTGGTTGATGAGTTTCAGGATACCAGCGGTTCTCAGAACCAGCTATTGGATTTACTGCTTTCATATTGGAATAGTCCGAATATTTTTTGTGTAGGTGATGATGACCAATCTATCTTCCGTTTTCAAGGGGCCAACGTAGAAAATATACATCACTTTATAACCAAATACAGTCCGAATAAGATTACACTCACCAGCAATTACAGAAGCAGTCAGCATATTCTGGATACGGCCAATGGACTTATTAAACTGAATCAGATACGCATTGAACCTGATAAGCAATTGCTTGCCCAAAATACCAGGTTTGCAGGCTCGGCTGTTTATCCGCAAATAAGGTCATATTATAATCAATCGCATGAAACAGCTGCCATAGCCAATGAGATTATTGGTTTAAAAAATCAGGGTGTAGCGCTTAATGAAATAGCTGTTTTATACCGAAATCACAAACAAGCTGAGGAGATGTTGCAGTATTTTCAGGAAAAGAAGATACCATTTCACATCAAGCGAAAAGCCAATGTGTTAGAGGAAATATTTGTTAAGAAGCTTGTTCTTGTTCTCAAATACCTCAGTGCTGAATCGGTGAAGGCGCATAGCGGTGAAATCTATATATATGAAATGCTTCACTTTGATTTTTTTGCCCTCTCACCTCTTGATATCGCAAAAATCTCTATTGAGGTTTATAAAGAAAATTTTAATGAGCGTGCTACATCATGGCGAGAGCAACTTGCTAAAACCGATAAGCAGGCGGAATTATTTTCAACCCAAAAGCAAAACCTCAAAAAGGCCTCTGATTTACTTGAAGGATGGATAAAAAATCAGGCCAATATTACCTTACAGCAATTCCTTGAAAAGGTTATCACTCAAAGCGGAATGCTTGTATCAGCGCTCTCCTCAGCCGACAGGGTTTGGCAAATGCAGCTGCTTCAAACATTCTTTGATTTTGTTAAGCAGGAATGCGAGAGGAATCCGCAGCTAAAGTTAAAACAATTAATTGAAACGATTGAGTTGATGGAAAAAGAAGGTGTTTCATTACCTGCACAGCAGGTTAGTTATGCTCCGGATGGCGTTCAGTTTATTACTGCGCATTCATCAAAAGGTCTCGAATTTGAATATGTTTATCTCATCGGATGCAACAAAACAAACTGGGATGACAGTAAAAAGAGGCATCAGTTTACATTACCAGATACCCTTTTTTCAATCCACTCAGAGGATTCATCTGAAGAAAATAGGCGCTTATTTTATGTAGCACTAACAAGGGCCAAGCAGTTTCTAACAATATCATTCCTTCAACATGACAACAATGGCAAAGAGCTTGAAAAAAGCAGACATGTAGCTGAACTTGAAAACGAAACAGAAATAAAAGCCATTGCTTCTTTTGCAACTGATGAACAACTGGTTGATTTGAAATTGAACGTTTTTAAGTCGGCCAATGTAGTTCCTGCATCGAATCCTTTTGATCATGCGCTGGTAGATCAGATTTTAGAAAAGTATTCTTTATCGGTAACGCATCTCAATAATTATCTGCGTTGTCCTACCACTTTTTATTTTAATAACCTCATACGTGTTCCTGCACCAATGAGTGCCAGCATGACTTTTGGAAGTGCCATACACTATGCGCTAGAGCGCCTTTTTAAGAATATGAATAACAATGCGCAAAAGCAATTTGCTCCTGTTGAAGAAGTTATAAAAGATTTTGGCTGGTACATGCGCAGAAACAGGGAGGCTTTTACCGATAGTGAGTTTAAACGAAGAATAGAATATGCCGAAGAATTTCTGCCAAAATATTATTCGCAGTATATTCATGATTGGAATAAAGTTACAAGTATTGAAAGAAGTTACCGAAATGTAGTTGTTGATGGTGTCCCAATTAGCGGTAAGTTGGATAAGTTGGAGTTTGATGGCAATCATGTAAATGTGGTAGATTACAAAACAGGGCAGTATAAAAATGCAACCAATAAGTTTAACCGGCCCGATAAGGAAAAGGTAGAAGAGGCTAAGGAGAAAGGTAAGCCAATCTCATTTGAGGATGAGTATGGAGGAGATTATTGGAGACAAGCAGTTTTCTATAAACTGCTACTTGAATATGACAAGGGTAAAAATTGGGAAATGAAATCGGCTGAGTTTGATTTTGTTGAGCCGGATAAAACGTCCGGAGATTTCTTAAAGCAGCGTGTGGCAATTACACATGAGGATATGATAGTGGTTAAGAACCAGATTCTTGATTCATACAAACGTATTATGAATAAGGAATTTGAAGTTGGATGTATGGAGGATGATTGCCGTTGGTGCAATTTTATGGTCGGGTATGCATCTGCCCAAAATACAAATCCGGATATTGCAAAAGAAACAGATGAAACAGCAAATGCCTAAGCTATAAAATCATGAAAATCCTGCTCAAGTGTGAGAAATAACTCGAGAAATCTTTTATATTCAGCTTTGATAACAATATGCTCTCTGGTTACCCTGTCGCGTAAATACTCTAAAGCAAAATTGGTCATACGCTCAATTTCATTTTCATGAGCTTTTACCTTGTGGCGCAGTTCGTCAATCACTTCGCGTTGACGAATAAACTGATTTTGAAATTGTTCAACTTTTGGCATCAACAACTTGGGCGGCTTCGATTTCACAAAATCAGAAATTTCTGATTCCATCACCTGCAGTTGCGCTTTATAGAATGTAAGGTGTTTCAGCCATGTCAGATGTTCAGTTTCTAATGTAGTTGCAGAAGAATATGTCATGGTTTCCATAAAAGTGTTATCGGATTATAAAGGTAGTAAAAATTTCCAAAATTGCACCATTAATAATACGCAGGTTGTATCCTAACGCGTGTTAGAAAAAGTAAAAAGTCTTTCTTGATGATGTAGTTATTAAATTGGTAATCAATAATATACTATTTTATAAAAAGAATTTTTATTCCGTTTCATTCGGTTACATTTGCACCAAAAAATGATATAAATCACTCATAAAAATGGAATTTAGAATAGAAAAAGACACCATGGGCGAGGTTCAAGTGCCTGCCGACAAATACTGGGGTGCACAAACAGAACGCTCAAGAAATAATTTTAAAATTGGCCCTGAGGCCAGCATGCCTAAAGAAGTGATTTATGCATTTGCATACCTTAAAAAAGCAGCAGCGTATGCAAATTGCGATTTAGGGGTGTTGAGTTCAGAAAAGAGAGATTTGATTGGTCGGGTTTGTGATGAAATTCTGGATGGTAAGCTCGATAATGAGTTTCCGTTAGTTATTTGGCAAACAGGAAGTGGGACCCAGAGCAATATGAATGCCAATGAGGTTATTGCTTATCGTGCTCATGTTATATGTGGTGGCAAACTAACAGATGAAACTAAGGTACTTCATCCGAATGATGATGTAAATAAATCTCAATCATCAAACGATACCTATCCAACTGCTATGCATATAGCCGCCTATAAAATGGTGGTTGAAAATACTATTCCGGGTATACAGAAATTAAGAAATACCCTTGCTAAAAAAGTTGAATCATTTAAGAATATTGTAAAAACCGGTCGTACGCATTTTATGGATGCAACGCCACTTACTTTAGGTCAGGAGTTTGGCGGATATGTACAACAATTAGATAATGGCATACGCGCATTGAACAATGCATTGGAAATGGTTAAGGAATTGGCTTTGGGAGGCACAGCCGTTGGCACAGGATTAAATGCACCAAAAGGGTATGATGCACTGGTAGCTAAAAAAATTGCTGAGTTTACAAGGCTTCCATTTGTTACAGCTCCAAATAAATTTGAAGCCCTGGCTGCGCATGATGCCATGGTTGAGTTGAGTGGTGCTTTAAAAAGAGTTGCTGTAAGCCTAATGAAAATTGCCAATGATGTGCGTATGCTTTCATCAGGCCCACGCTCAGGAATTGGAGAAATCGTTATTCCTGATAATGAGCCTGGCTCATCTATTATGCCGGGTAAAGTTAATCCAACACAACCTGAGGCTATGACCATGGTTGCTGCTCAGGTTATAGGTAATGATGTGGCAGTAAGTATTGGAGGCACCAATGGTCATTTTGAACTGAATGTTTTTAAGCCACTGATTGCTGCCAATGTTTTGCAAAGCGCTCGCCTTATCGGTGATGCTTGTGTAAGTTTTAATGATAAGTGTGCAGAAGGCATTGAGCCCAATTATGATATAATTAAACGTCATTTGGAAAATTCTTTGATGTTAGTTACTGCGCTTAATCCGCATATCGGCTATGAAAATGCAGCCAAAATTGCAAAGAAGGCGCATAAGGAAAACAAAACCTTGCGTGAAGCCGCAATTGAATTAGGTTTACTTACCAATGAGCAGTTTGATGCTTGGGTTAAACCTGAAAACATGGTTGGAAATTTATAATTATATTACTATCTATTGAAAAAAGGCTGCCTTTGTGCGGCCTTTTTTATTGTGTATAATTGCTGTCATGGAATTTCTAAGTCCGGTTTGGAAAGGTTTGCTCACAGGTTTAATGTTTACCTTAACTTTTGGAACCGTATTTTTTTCGCTCATACAAACCAGTATTAAGCGTGGTTTACGAGAAGGACTGTATATAGCCTCCGGGGTGCTGATGAGTGATACTTTCTATATCAGTATAGCCGTATTGGGTAGTAGCTTTATCGTTGATAAAGTTGAGCATTATGATCATATTATTCGCATGATAGGTTTCTGTTTTCTAACACTATTGGGAATTCGTTCTATCATTAAAAAAGAAATCGTAAGAGCAGAGGATTATCAACCTGCAGAAAGAAAAGGTGTATTATATATACTTAAAGGCATCATGCTGAATAGTATCAACCCTATGGTTCTTATAGCCTGGTTGGGCGTGGCTACCTATATTGAAACAGTAACCAGATTTTCTTTTGATCAGGTGCTTTTGTTTTTTAGCGTGGTGCTTATAACCATGTTTAGTGCCATGTTTGGTATTTGTTATTTTGCAGGCAAGCTAAAACATGTGCTTTCGCCTAGCAATATGCACCGCTTAAATGTTTTTTCCGGTTTGGTATTTATTGTTTTTGCCATTGTTATCATTTGGCCAGTAACCGGTTTATCTAATTTCTGATAAACGAATTTAATGAACAATAAATTGAAGAAATAAGTTTTAGTTTAAATTTCAGCCTTTATACTTATAATGTTATAGAGCGTTCTTTTTGCCGGCAAGTAACTAGCCTTGATGGAATTTGTATGAATCGAAATTGCAAGCAAGTGCTACATTAATCTTCATGAGATTTTACCTTATAAAGAAATCAGAAAATTCTAGCAGGCTTGTTCAAATAACGATTTATGGCCTGGTTAAATTTAGGTTAAACTTAATCCTTTGACTTCTTCCAGAAACTTATTCTTATCAATAGGCACTACACCCACTTCTTCGCAAACCAAACCGCCAGCCAAATTTGATAATGTAGCTATTTGGTTATTTGTGAGGCCAAGAGCCATGCATAAACAAGCAACACTAATCACAGTATCTCCCGCACCGCTGACATCAGCAATTTTCCTTAAGTGCGCAGGAATGTATTCAAACGATTTGCCATCAGATATCATCACACCTTTTTCGCTCATGGTAACCATAATATTTTTTATATGCATATCATCCATGAGCTTCACTACTGCCAGTTCAAAAGCTTTCTGATCTGAATCATCCAGTTCTATTTTCATCCCTTCTTTCAGCTCTTTTAAGTTTGGCTTAAATAAATCTGCTCCATGATAGGCATTGAAATTTCTCTTCTTGGGATCAACTACCACAGGTACTCCGGAGGCTTTAGCTTTTTCGGTAATTTGTCTAATATTATCAGAGGTTAGTACTCCTTTGTCATAATCTTCAAATACCAATACATCAGCATCAATTAAAAGCTGATATATCTTCTCAATCAGACTGAATGATTCAACCTCGCTGATGCTTTTTGTGGTTTCACTATCAATTCTGAGCATTTGGGTTTGTTGTGATATAATCCTAGTTTTAACAGTAGTGATTCGGTCTTTTGATCGAACTATACCTTGTGTGCTTATTCCTGCTTTTTCAAAAAGCATAATCAAATCTTTTCCATCATTATCTTCACCAACTACAGAGCAAATAATGGGCTTAGCACCCAAGGCAACCAAATTCATTGCTACGTTTGCGGCTCCTCCTAATCGGTTTTCTTTTTTCTCTACAGCTACAACGGGCACAGGCGCTTCCGGAGAGATGCGGTCTACTTTCCCAAAGTAGTATGCATCAATCATCACATCTCCTACCACCAGCACTTTTAATCCCTTAAATTTTTCCAGTATTTCTTTCATTTTACTTTATACAAGTTTTGATAAACCTTCTTTAATTCTTTTTAAAGCTTCCGCAAGTTTCTCTTCTCCCGTTGCGTAGCTCATACGTAAGCATTCAGGTGCGCCAAATCCATCACCCGGCACCAATGAAACGCAAGCTTCATGCAACAGGTACATACACAAATCTGTTGAATCATTTATTTTTTTGCCTTGATTTGACTTACCATAATAGAAACTAACTTCAGGGAAGGCATAAAATGCGCCTTCCGGCAGGGTGTTTTTAAGTCCGCTTATTTCATTGAGTCCGTTTACAACAAGTTCGCGTCTTTTCTTAAAAGCGGAAACCATATCGTGAGTTGGTTTCATATCACCACTTAATGCCGCTATTGCAGCCCTTTGGGTAATATGACTTGTTCCTGAAGTGTATTGCGATTGAATTTTTTCACACGCCTGCACAATTGTTTTGCTTGCTCCAATGTAGCCCAAGCGCCATCCGGTCATAGCGAAGCCTTTGCTAAGCCCGTTCACCGTAATCACTCTGTTCTTAATACTTTCAAATGAGGCTATACTTACATGCTTGCCTACAAAATTGATATGCTCATATATTTCATCACTGATGATATAAATATCTGGGTATTTTTCAAAAACTTTTACCAGTTCTGCCAACTCTGCTTCAGAATAAACCGAACCAGTAGGATTGCATGGAGACGAAAAAATATACAATTTTGATTTCGGTGTGATGGCAGCTTCAAGTTGTTCAGCGTTAATCTTGTAGTTTTGCTCAACGGTGCTTTTAATGAAAACCGGAACACCTTCCATAAGCTTAGCCATCTCAGAATAGCTAACCCAATATGGTGTTGGAATGAGCACCTCATCTCCTGGGTTTACCAAAGCCATTACCGCGTTCATAATGGAGTGCTTGGCTCCGGTTGATACAATAATCTCATCTACCTGATACGCCAAATTATTATCTCTCTTAAACTTATCACTAATTGCTTGCCTAAGTTCTGTTATGCCCGCAACAGGGGTATAGTAACTGTAACCAGCATCAATAGCTTTTTTGGCTGCCTCTTTTATATGTAATGGGGTTTCAAAATCTGGTTCTCCCAAACTAAGGCTAATTATATCCTTTCCTTGAGCCATTAACTCCCTTGCCAGTTTTGCCATAGCAATGGTTTGGGGCTCATTAATATAATCAACACGATGTGCTAATGGATTCATTTGATTTTTCTTTTTAACAGTTCTACTTTATCTTTCAAGATATTAAAAAATCTATTCCTCTGTTTTTCGCTTACACCACTTATAAGTACTGATTTCTTGATGAGGTTTTTAAGCCACTTTTCGTTTTCTTCTATCAATCCGGGATTTGTGGTGCTCATAAAATTAAAGGTGTTATTGCTAACGTATGCTACTTTTGTTTTGCCCATGCTAACAAGTATAGAATTGTTGCCAACCATTACCTCACTCATATACAGCTGAAAATTTTCCTCTTTAGACTGCAGTTTCGAGCCATGCTTTACCTTCTCTTCCAGTGTTTCTATTACTTCCATAATATACTCGCACATACGCAGTGCCGTAGCTTTATCTTCAAAAAATCCTGACTCCCAAAAATATTCAACTTGCTTTAATGTGCTATTCATGGTATCCTCTGTCCATATCTCAGTAGATTGAGTTTTATTATAATGTTGCAATAATTCCTGAGCATTTTTTATAAGAGAAGAGTCTACCAAACCAAGACTGAATTTACTGCTGGCGTAGGCCGGTATATTCAGAATGCTTTTCATCCAGTAAAAAAGCTTAAAAGCAATAAACTCATTATGAATAAAGTGATGCCAGATGGGTACATCATCAGCTGCATAAAGTATATGGCTGCCTTGCACCGAACTGATATGTTTAACATCACGGTTGAGGGATTCCAGCCACTTAGCAAAATTCTCCGGCTTATCCTCCAATTGCAGGAAATTAAAGCTAACCGATGAAACATCTTTTTGCACCTCTGTTTCAAAGGGTACCTTAAAGTGCTTACAAATGGCTGCAATCTCATCAATGCCAAGTAGTGTTTCACCACGCAGTCTTCTGTAGGCACTGTCATTGCTCATGCCTAAAACCTCTGCCAGCTCATCAACAAATGAAATATTTTGAGGGGCAGAATCTTTAACCCTCATCAAAAAATCAAGTTGTGTGTTTCTGGCATTTTTATCCATTAGTCAGTACTTTGAACGCTGCAAAATATGAAAAGATGAGCTATGAATTGCAAAAAATGTATGTTCTCTCCGGTTAGGTAATGAATTGCAACATTGTATAAGCGTTAGTTCAGTTAAATATTTTAGCCCTAATAGGATATTTCTGCTTCAATAATTACAGACGTTTTGGCTATTTTTCTCATATTAATCTTCCTTTTTTACAACATTTTTAAGCCAACTTTACAGTATGAGTAAAGGTTTAAGCCAAAATATCCTTAAAAATAGGCTTGGTTCTTTTGTTGATGAAATAAGAGTCTATATTTAATAATAATTTACCATTATGAATTTGAATCAATTCACCATAAAATCACAAGAAGCCATTCAGCATGCGCAACAAATGGCAAATGAAATGGGTCATCAATCCATTGAAACGGCTCATATACTGCAATCACTGCTTGAAACGGATGAGCAGGTGGTTTCCTTTCTCTTTAAGAAGCTCAATGTTCAGCCTGCAAGACTTGAACAGGCATTAGGAGCAATGATTAAAGGATTTCCAAAAGTTTCTGGTGGTAGTGCACAGTATTTATCAACTTCTTCTAACCAAGCTCTAACAAAGGCGCAGTCGAGTCTCAAGGATTTCGGAGATGAGTTTGTTGCAGTAGAACATATCCTAATTGGTTTACTCTTGGCCAATGATCAGGTTTCAACCTTGCTTAGAGATACCGGTGTAAATGAAAAGGATTTGAAAAAGGCTATCACAGAACTGAGAGGAGGATCTAAAGTTACTTCACAGAGTGCAGAGGCGCAGTATAATGCGCTCAATAAATTTGCAAAGAATTTAAATGAACTTGCTGCTGCAGGTAAGCTGGATCCGGTAATTGGACGTGATGAAGAAATAAGGAGAGTATTGCAAATACTTTCACGCAGAACTAAAAATAATCCGGTACTGATTGGAGAACCGGGTGTGGGTAAAACCGCAATTGCAGAAGGACTGGCTCACCGTATTATCAGTGGTGATGTACCGGAAAATTTAAAGAGCAAGCGTATCTTTTCATTAGATATGGGTGCTCTTATTGCTGGAGCCAAGTATAAGGGAGAATTTGAGGAGCGCTTAAAGGCTGTTGTGAAAGAGGTTATAGACAGTGATGGAGAGATTGTATTATTTATTGATGAAATACACACGCTTGTTGGTGCTGGTGGCGGGGGAGAAGGAGCAATGGATGCTGCCAATATTTTGAAGCCTGCACTTGCACGTGGTGAGTTGCGTTCTATCGGAGCAACTACACTTGCTGAGTATCAACGATACATTGAAAAAGATAAAGCTTTGGAGAGACGTTTTCAGAAAGTTTATGTAGATGAACCTGATACCGAAGATGCCATTTCAATACTTCGCGGATTAAAGGAGCGATATGAGGTGCACCACAAAGTGCGTATTAAAGATGAGGCTATCATTGCTGCAGTTGAATTGTCACAACGTTACATTAACGATAGATTTTTGCCTGATAAAGCTATCGATTTGGTGGATGAAGCTGCCTCAAAACTTAGGCTTGAAATTGACTCTGTGCCGGAAGAGATTGATCAACTTGATAGACGAATTATGCAACTGGAGATTGAGCGTGAGGCAATCAAAAGAGAAGGTGATGATGAAAAGATTCACGTGCTATCTGCTGAGATTTCAAATCTTCAGGAAGAGCGAAATACCTTAAAAGCTAAATGGCAAAGTGAGAAGCAGGTGGTTGACGGGATACAGCAAAGCAAAGAGAAAATTGAGATATTAAAGCATGAGGCTGAATTAGCAGAACGCAATGGTGATTTTGCTAAGGTTGCAGAAATACGATATGGTAAGATAAAAGAAGCTGAGAAGCAATTGGAGGATTTGCAGCAGCAACTTACAGCACAGCAAGGCGACAGTGCAATGGTAAAAGAGGAGGTAGATAGTGAAGATATTGCTGGTGTGGTTAGTCGCTGGACCGGTATCCCCGTAACCAGAATGTTGCAGAGTGAAAGAGAAAAATTATTGCATCTGGAGCATGAACTACATAAACGGGTAGTTGGCCAGGAAGAAGCTATACAGGCTATTGCAGACGCCATAAGGCGTAATAGAGCAGGGTTGAGCGATCCGAAAAAACCCATTGGTTCATTTATTTTCTTGGGAACAACAGGAGTTGGTAAAACAGAATTGGCAAAAGCACTTGCCGAGTTCTTATTTAATCAGGACAATGCCATGGTGCGAATTGATATGAGTGAGTATCAGGAGAAGCATACGGTAAGTCGTTTAATTGGTGCTCCTCCGGGATATGTAGGTTATGAAGAGGGCGGACAGCTAACCGAAGCAGTGCGAAGAAGACCATATTCCGTAGTGCTTTTAGATGAAATAGAGAAAGCGCATCCGGATGTGTTTAATATTTTATTACAAGTATTAGATGATGGACGCTTAACAGATAATAAAGGACGTGTAGCTAACTTTAAAAATACAATCATTATCATGACTTCCAATATCGGTTCTCAGGTGATACAAGAAAAACTGGAGGACTATAATGAGTTTAATAAAGAAGATAAGATTGCTGAAGCTAAAGTAGCTGTAATGGACATGCTGAAACATACCATAAGGCCTGAGTTTTTAAATAGAATAGATGATGTGATGATGTTTACTCCTTTAAGCAGGGAAGATGTTAGGCAAATTGTTACGCTTCAGTTTTCAGCTATACAGCAAAATTTAGCCTCGCAGGGAATAGCAGTAAGTGCAACAGATGAGGCGCTGGATTGGCTTGCTCAATTGGGTTATGATCCTCAGTTTGGTGCCAGGCCGCTAAAGCGTGTATTGCAAAAACGAATTCTTAATGAACTGTCAAAAGAAATATTATCTGGAGGTATTAAAAAGGATAGTAAGATTCTAATTGTATTAAATGATAAGAATCAATTTGAATTCAAAAACGATTAATTTCAGTTTTAATGCTCTAATAATTCAAGAAATGCATACTTCATGTAAACTTAGTACGTAATTTATTAAATTACAGGCAGAGCTTAAATAATGACTTAAATAAATCAAAAAGCCTAAATCAATTTAGATACAGCCTTTTTATTACCTGTTTTATCAGCGAAATTCTCATTCATAAGTTGTACTTATTTTAATAGATTTAGTAAAAGTAAAGTATTAACTTGCCTATATCATGACTGATCATAACAACAATAAACTAAAACGGAAAATTGTTAAGTATTTTTCTGCCAATAAAAAAAAAGCTTTTAACTATAAACAGATTGCTGCTGCAATCGATGCTGATGATACCAAAAGTAGAAATGAAATAATTAGGTTACTTAAAATTCTAGAAAAGGAAGGAAGTATAGAAGAACTTACTCCTGGGAAATACATGGCTACATATGTTAGCCAATTTCTGGAAGGTCGTATTCAGGTAACCCAAAGAGGAATTGGCTACGTGCTTTCAGAGGATGGAAACACGCAGGATGTATTAATTGAAAGGGATGGCTTAAATACTGCTCTTGATGGTGATATGGTAAAAATTCACTTGTATGCCGGTAGGCAGGCTGAGAGACCTTCCGGGGAGGTAATTGAAATTATAAAACGAAACAGAATGGAGTTTGCCGGGGTGGTTCAGCTTTCCGCAACTTATGCATTTGTTGTTCCTGATGACAAGCGCATGTATACTGATATTTATGTACCACTTCCTAAGTTAAATAAAGCTAAGCATGGCGAAAAGGTATTGGTTAAGATTACAGAATGGACCACCGAGCATAAGAATCCAATCGGTGAAATTACTGAAGTGCTTGGCAAGCCCGGTACTCACCATACAGAGATGCATGCCATCATTGCTGAGTTTGGTTTTGCAACCAGATTTCCCGAAGCTGTAGAGGCTGAATCTAAAAAAATCCCTGAAAAGATATCTGCTGATGAAATTAAAAAGCGAAAGGACTTTAGGGAAACTCTCACATTTACCATTGACCCTGAAGATGCCAAAGATTTTGATGATGCTATTTCATTTAAACCAATGCCTGATGGAAAATGGGAAGTAGGTGTGCACATCGCTGATGTATCGCATTATGTTACGGAAGAAAGCAAGCTTGATGAAGAAGCCTATAATAGGGCTACCTCTGTTTATCTGGTAGATAGAACCATTCCTATGTTGCCTGAAAAACTTTCCAATGGTGTTTGCTCACTCAGGCCACATGAAGAGAAGCTTACGTTCTCGGCAGTATTTGTGATGAATGAAAAAGCTGAGATATTAAATAAATGGATAGGTAAAACTGTTATTTACTCACAACGCAGGTTTTCTTATGAAGAAGCACAGCAGCGTATCGAAACCGGTGAAGGAGATCTGGCTGTAGAGTTGCATTTGCTTAATGAAATGGCAAAAAAACTGAGAGAAAAACGATTTAAAAGTGGTGCGGTAAATTTTGAAACAGAGGAAGTGAAATTTAAACTGGACGATCAGTTTAAGCCGATGGGTATATTCAAAAAAGTGAGAAAAGATGCCCATAAACTAATTGAAGAGTTTATGTTGCTGGCCAACCGCACTGTTGCTCAGTATGTGTATGAGTTGGCTGAGCAGAAACAAAAGAAAACTTTTGTTTACCGTGTGCACGAATCCCCCAGTGAAGATAAACTTAGGCAATTCTCTGCCTTTGCAGGCAGATTTGGTTATCGTATTCAAACCAATTCACAAAAAGCAATTGCCCACTCCTTTAATGAACTATTGAAGGAAGTAGAGGGTAAGCCAGAGCAAAATATTATTCAGTCAATGGCGGTTCGTTCCATGATGAAGGCTTATTATACTACTAAAAAAACATCTCACTACGGATTGGCTTTTGATTATTACACGCATTTCACTTCGCCCATTAGGCGCTACCCTGATTTAATGGCTCATCGTTTGCTTTTTTCTTATTTACATAAAGGGAAATCACCTTCTGAGGCATTTTATGAAGAAAAGTGCAAACACTCATCAGAAAGAGAGGTGCAGGCTGCTGACGCAGAACGGGCTTCAGTTAAATACAAACAAGTTGAGTACATACAGCAGTTTATAGGCGAAGAGTTTACTGGTATTATTTCAGGTGTTTCTGAGTGGGGAATGTATGTTGAGATTACCGATTACAAGTGCGAAGGTATGATTAGGCTCACCTCGCTTCAGGATGATTATTATGAATTTGATGACGGAAATATGTGGCTAATCGGTAAGCGCACCAAAAAGATTTACCAACTTGGAGATGCCGTACAGGTTAAAGTTAAAAATGCGGATACTACCAAACGTCAGATAGATTTGGAATTGGCAGGCATTGTTCATATCAGAAAATATATGGATAGGAATGAAAAGCGGAAAGGGAAGAAAAAGGAAGAAAAGCAGAAGAAATTGAAGCATAAACGAAGAAAATAATCGTCAACTAACCATCATTGTATGATGTACCCTTATCAGATCAATACCATTGAGCAGTACTATCAAGACTACAAGCATAGCATTGAAGAACCTGAATTATTTTGGGCAAATATTGCTAATCACTTTTTGTGGCATAAAAAATGGGATGAAGTGCTTGAGTGGAATTTCACTGAGCCACGTGTAGAGTGGTTTAAAGGAGCCAGATTAAACATCACAGAGAATTGTATTGATAGGCATTTAGATTCTATAGGTAACCAACCTGCCATTATCTGGGAACCCAATGATCCGCAAGATTCCTCTCGTATCATCACTTACAATCAATTATATAATCAGGTTTGCCGTGTGTCCCAAGTGCTCACAAATCTCGGGGTTAAAAAAGGAGATCGGGTCTGTATTTACATGGGTATGGTCCCCGAACTTGCATTTGCAGTATTGGCATGCGCACGCATAGGGGCAATTCACAGTGTAATATTTGGTGGTTTTTCTGCCCAAAGTATAGCAGACAGACTTGCAGATGCGCAGGCTGAATTTATTATTACCTGCGATGGCGCTTATCGTGGCGCAAAAGATATTCCGTTAAAAAGTGTAATTGATGATGCGCTTACAGGAAATACAACAGTGAAAAAAGTGTTGGTTTATACCCGCACGCGTATTCCGGTTTCTATGATTAATGGAAGGGATGTGTGGTGGGAAGATGAAATGGAACATGCTGAGCTGAATAACGCTGTGCATTTCCAGGCTACCTCAATGGATGCAGAAGATCCTTTATTTATACTATACACTTCCGGCTCAACCGGCAAGCCTAAAGGTGTAGTGCATACGCAAGCTGGTTATATGCTTTGGGCGAATTATACCTTTATTAATGTATTTCAGTATAAACCGGGTCAGATTCATTTTTGTACGGCAGATATAGGTTGGATTACCGGCCATAGCTACGTGCTTTATGGCCCGCTGAGTGCCGGAGCCACCACTGTTATGTTTGAGGGCGTGCCTACCTGGCCTGATGCCGGACGTTTCTGGGATATAGTAGATAAGTATAATGTAAATATTCTTTATACAGCACCCACCGCTATCAGAAGTTTAATGGGTTTTGGTTTAGCACCGCTACAAGGGAAGGATTTAAGTTCTTTAAATGTGCTGGGATCTGTTGGGGAACCTATAAATATTGAAGCTTGGCAATGGTTTAACAAAAATATTGGTAAGGGAAATTGCCCAATTGTAGATACCTGGTGGCAAACAGAAACAGGAGGAATCATGATTTCTAATCTGGCAGGAGTTACGCCACATAAGCCCGCTTATGCTACTTTACCATTGCCAGGTGTATTGCCTGTATTGGTTGATGAGCAAGGGAAAGAATTGCAAGGCAATAGTGTAAATGGTAATTTGTGTATTAAACAATCATGGCCAGCAACAATCCGAACCACCTACAGAGATCATGAACGTTGCAGAACCAATTACTTTGCAGCATACCCGAATAAATATTTTACCGGAGATGGTGCAATGCGTGATGAGCTTGGCAATTATCGAATT
Organism: Sphingobacteriales bacterium; assembly: GCA_021299635.1. Taxonomy (GTDB): domain Bacteria; phylum Bacteroidota; class Bacteroidia; order UKL13-3; family UKL13-3; genus JAJTFA01. The sequence continues at coordinate 70,853 of JAJTFA010000004.1, read as the reverse complement.
ACAGGGCGTGTGGATGATGTGTTGAATGTAAGTGGGCATCGCATTGGCACTGCCGAAGTAGAAAATGCCATTAATATGCACAGCGGAGTAGTTGAGAGTGCAGTGGTAGGATATCCACATGATATTAAAGGGCAGGGTATATATGCCTATGTTATTCTTGAGGATAAAGGACATGAGGCAGAGTTGATGCGTCAAAATATTATACAAACTGTGGTACGAATTATCGGGCCAATAGCCAAGCCGGATAAAATTCAATTTGTAAGTGGATTGCCTAAAACCCGGAGTGGAAAAATTATGAGACGCATTCTGCGAAAAATTGCGGAAGGCGAAACTTCAAATTTAGGAGATACAACAACACTGCTTGATCCGGGTGTTGTTGATGAAATCAAAGACGGAGCTAAATTAGTCTGACATCAAGGATTGCATACCTGACAATACATGGGGTCTGCGCTTAATCTATTTTTGGGATAATTCAGCATTATTTCATAGCCACAACCTTCGCATTTTTTTAGCTCACTTTTTATGCTTGATGTGGGGCATCCGCACTCGGAGCAAGGCAATCCGGAAATATACTTTCTTGTTGTGAATCCGGGGCATCTGCATTTTGGGCATTCACTTTGAAGATTCGAAACTAGCTTTTGTGCTGCCTTTTCAATCACACTCATTCTTGTTGGATTTAGGTGCGCACGCATATCGGTTTCTGCCCAAACACTGCCATGGCTTGTTATTATTTGATTAAACGCTTTTTGTAAATCATCTTCATTACAAATTCCTTTAGCGCATATGGTGAAATGCTCCACCTTATCTTTTAAAATAAAGCCATGTTGCGGAAAACCTTTAGCAATTGCAAACAATAATAAATCATTAAAGGTATTAAATGCAGCACCGGCATAATTCGTTTGTGTTGATAATTCTCGGCTGGTTATTTCGAGGCCATTTTTCAAATCAAGTAGCATTACCAGTTCATCATTTGCAGGTAATAATGCATAAATCGGATGAGGGCCAAACGACCCTTCTGTTCCAATAACAAGATCAACACCATGAGCTTCTGCAGCCATCCTGCATTTTTTTCTAAGCGTAATTAAGGGAGTATCAGCCCGCTCAACTTCACCGTTAAAAGTTCCTAAGATATCAGTATCAAATTTTGTTAATGAAATACATTGAACAGAAAGTGCCCGCTCCAGCAAAGGAGCGAGCACTTTGGCTTTTTCATGTTTTGATGCTATAAGCAGTAATCTGCCGCTAAACATTTTTCCATGTTTATCAACAAATAAATATTTATTGGCAATTACTGGCCTTGACCCAGTGAGTAGCCTTGCACACCATCAAACTGATAGAGATTTTCTGTTTTAATTACATCAATCCCTAAATTTTCAGCTTGTGTGAGCAAAGTAATAATATTCTGTTTACTCAGTAATGAACCTTTTGCAGGCTTAAAGCGGCAGCGCCAATGATCAGTGCAGAATGTTTCTCTGAATCCATCAGGATATACTTTAATGCCTCGGTTGGTAATCATGCTAAGAGAAGCGCCATCACTATCTAGCTTATGAATTAAAGTGGCAAGTTCATTGGCATCTGTTCCTCGCCAATGAACAAATAAATCTACGCCTACCAGTTCTTTTTTTGCAGCTGCTTTGCGCTTATAGGTTGGCAAATTGAGGCTGGTATTTTTTGCATACTGCACCGCTTTAAAAGATGCAGGTAACTTTCCTAAATTACTTATTACAGCTTCAGCAAACTCTTTGGTACCCACTTTTTGTTTGCTGGTTCCTTCTTTATAAATATCATAGGTATGAATTCCGTCTTCAATGGTTTTTAACCATGCATTTTGAACTTTTTCTGCCACCTCTGTTTGTCCAATATGGTTTAACATTTGAATAGCGCCCTGAAGCAAACCGGAAGGGTTAGCCATATTCTGTCCGGCTCTGCGTGGTGCTGATCCATGTATGGCTTCAAACATTGCACATTCCTCACCAATGTTGGCAGATCCTGCCAGACCTACTGAACCAGCAATTTGTGCAGCCACATCGCTCAATACATCTCCATATAAATTAGGCATCACAATTACATCAAACGCCTCCGGGGTATCAGCCATTTTAGCAGCACCGATATCAATTATCCAATGCTCATTTTCTATTTCCGGATACTCAATTGCAATCTCATCAAATACTTTATGAAACAAGCCGTCTGTTTGTTTCATAATATTGTCTTTGGTGAAGCAGGTAACTTTTTTTCTGCCATATTGTTTGGCATACTCAAATGCATATCGTACAATTTTTTCGCAGCCAGGTCTACTTATTAATTTTAAGCACTGCACCACCTCATCGGTTTGCTGATGCTCAATACCCGCATATAAATCCTCTTCGTTTTCTCTAACAATTACGATATCCATTAGTGGATGTTTTGTTTTTACGTATGGATGAAGGCTCACACAGGGTCTGATATTGGCGTAAAGACCTAGAAATTTTCTTGTGGTTACGTTTAAGCTTTTGTAGCCACCACCCTGAGGTGTTGTGATAGGTGCTTTAAGAAATATTTTATTTCTTCGAATCACATCCCATGATTCTTTAGAAATACCCGCAGTATTACCTGCCAGATATACTTTTTCGCCAACTTCAATTTCTTCAATTTGAATTTGTGCACCTGCAGCCATAATGATGGCTAGAGTGGCATCCATGATTTCCGGGCCTATGCCATCGCCTTTAGCAATTGTTATTTTTTTCATTTGTAAAAAAATTATGATTTAATCTGATGCGCAAATTATACAATTCCTGCTCTTTTTTTAGACTTATGGAAACTTTGCAGAAAATATTTATTGAATATTTGTACTCCTCCATACAGCATTAGAACATAAGCTTTCAGGGCTTAGCATCTAGCCATACAAACTCTCCATGCTGAAACATAAAGATATCCTGATCCAGCTCAAACTGTTGTCCTTCCTTGAGTTTTTTCATATCCAAATCATTATTGGCTGTATGAATGGAGCCTTTTGTGAAATATGCCAATTGAAGGTATTGTTGATTAATTCCTTTTTTTGTTCCGCAGAGGATAATATGAACTGGTTTTCGAATCCTTTTAAGCAATTTCATATCTCTAATGTTACTATCATCTCCCAGTAGAACAATATCTCCATAGTCTCTTCGTGCCATCATGGACTTTAATAGAGCCTCAATATCATTTTCAGGGTCATCACCGCCCTCACCTTTCTTTCTAACTTCTTCCAAATCTTTCTTAAATTTTTTAAAATCTTTGGCATCAAAGGTGTGAACACCACCTGTTTGCCCAATTATTTTTTTGCTATCCGGAATGCCGTCACCATCATTAAATAATGTATAATATTTGATTTTTTCGCCTTCAAAGTTTTTCTTAAACCAAACCAGTAATTGCCCGAGGTAAGGAAACATGCTTCCTGTCATATCTACAACCAGCATAACCTTCTTCCATTGTGGATTTCTCCTGAATACTTTAAATAGTGTAGAATCTTTCAACTTGTATTCGCCACTTAAAAATTTATCGAACTTTAATGTGGTTTCTTTTGATGGTGATTCATAAGTAATATAACCCTTTTTGTCATAGTGTGCGTATGTTCCAACTAATTCTCCGTTCTGATAAAGAGCTTCTGTTTGAAGAAAGCCGGTTTGATCATAGCAGCGTTCGTAACCATTTTTTTTACCAGTTATATAAGCTTCTTCGCATTTGGTGCTGCAATTTGGGAAAAAAGTTACGCTTGGGCCATCCAGCGTTCCATTTTTATAGGTGTTAGAGAATTCTATGCAATCCTGGCTATCAAAATATCGTATTTCCAGCCCATCCTTTTCATTATCCTCATAGTATACCTCATATTTGAGGTCGCCATTCGGCCAGAAATATTTCCAAAACCCCTGCTTTTTACCAGATGCATCTGTTAGGTTAACAGTGTCATTATCTACAACATCAAACGTTTGACTATAGCTTTTGGATACTGCTAAGCTGAATAATGTCAATAAGGCAATTTGATACTTACGGTGAAAAGTAAACATCATATATGCAAAACAATATAAGTGCATTTAAAGCTAAAAACACTTTTGAGCACATTTTGAGCAAACTTTGTTACATGTGTATTGTTTTAAAGTCATGAGTAAATTAATTGAGTCCTATATCCATTACACACTTGAGCATAATAAAAAGCCCGAAAATGTGTATTTGTTTGCTAAATCAGCTGGAATAGAGGAGAAAACGTTTTATGACAGCTATGCCTCTTTGGAGGCCCTCGAAGATGCAATATTCCTTCATTGGTTTGAAGAGGTTAAGCATGATATTACACATTCTGATTTGTATAACACTTATTCCTCTCGAGAAAAGCTACTTTCTATCTTTTATGGCTGGATTGAAAAGATAAAAGGCAACCGAACTTTTGTAAAGTTTATGTTCGATACGAACCTCAAGCCTTTGCCTAATTACCCGCGTTTTCTCAGGCACATGAAGGTTGACTTTGTTAAACTTGCTCAGGAAATAGTTCAGGCCGGTATAGACAAGCAGGAGGTAACTGATAGAAAGTACCTCTCCGATAGATATGGTGAAGCGCTTTGGGTTAATATGCTCTTTGTAACCGGTTTTTGGTTAAAGGATCAAAGTGCAGGTTTTGAGAAAACGGATGAGGCTATTGAGCGCTCTGTTAATCTGGCTTTTGATTTAATGGGTCGTTCGCCTCTCGATTCTATGATTGATTTCGGTAAATTTTTATTCCAAAATCGCTAGTTTACCAATGGAACAAATTCAGATACCAAGCACCAAAGTGGAGCGTGCTATGCGTTTTGTTAAAACCGGAGTGCAAATTGGAGGGAATTATGTGAAGCATTACTCACGCAAACTTGTAAACCCTGAGTTAAGCAAGGACGAATTACATGAGGAAAATGCAACCGATGTTTATAATGCGCTTAGCGAATTAAAAGGAAGTGCGTTAAAGGTAGCGCAAATGCTAAGCATGGAAAGGAACGTGCTTCCAAGACAGTATACCAATAAAAGAGTTTTGGTAAACCCCCCCAACAAATTTTCGATTCTTTTGAAATGAAGGCTTCAAATGCAGCTTCCATAGGGCAGGTTCATGAGGCCTCGCTTAATAACCGAAAATTGGCTATTAAAATTCAGTATCCGGGTGTGGCAGAGAGTATAAAAAGCGATTTAAAAATTGTGAAACCAATTGCCTTCCGTTTGCTTAGTATGAATGAGAAGGAATTGGATAAATACATTAAAGAGGTTGAGTCAAAGTTGCTGGAAGAAACCGATTATGAGTTAGAATTGCAGCGGTCTCAGCACATATCTGCCCAGTGTGCCAGCATTAACAATCTTCAATTTACAACCTATTATCCTGAGTACTCAACAAAAAAGGTGTTGTGCATGGATTGGCTGGAGGGTTTGCATATGGATGAATTCCTAAAAACCAACCCAAGTCAGGAGATAAAGAACATGATTGGTCAGGCTATGTGGGATTTTTATGATTTGCAGGTACATGAACTAAAAGCAGTACATGCAGATCCGCATCCGGGAAATTTTATTATGAGAACTGATGGCACCTTGGGTGTAATTGATTTTGGCTGTGTAAAGGAAATTCCGGATGATTTTTACTTCAATTATTTTGCCTTGCTTGTACCGGAAATAATGCGTGACATGAATATTATCAGGAATATTATGTTACAACAGCAAATTATCAGCAATCAGGATTCAGATAATGTAAAAATTAAAATCACTGATGCGTTTATTCGTATGACTAATTTGTTGCGCAGACCTTTTGATTATGAGGTTTTTGATTTTGGCAATAATAGCTACATCAATGAAATATATGAGATGGGGGAAGAGGTGAGTAAAATGAAGGAACTTAAGGAGTCAAAAGAGGGCAGAGGATCACAACATGCACTCTACATCAACCGTACCTACTTTGGTTTGTATAGCATCCTGAATCAACTAGGGGCTCAGGTTAATACCGGTATAAGAAACTGGAAGCAGCTGCTTATTCAATATCATCTGGAGCAGACACCCGTAAAAACCAATTAATCAATCTATTTTCTATAGATTTGTTTGATAAAAGGAAATAAATATGAGGTTTGTACAGTTTCTATCATGCATTGGTTTGGTTTTTATAGCAGTTGTCTCTTCTGCCCAGTCAATAAAAAACTCAGCTAAACAAAATATCCAACTGGTTAGTCCCAAAGTGTTTCATGAGCGTTTGCAAAAAGGAGGGGTAATTCTAATTGATGTGCGTACTTCCAGTGAGTTTAAAAAAGGTCATTTAAAAGGCGCCCGATTATTGGATATATTTAATGATGATTTTGAAAAACAAATTAATAAGCTAGATCGTAAATTAACCTATATGGTATATTGCGGCATCGGAGGAAGGAGCGAGGAGTGTACGGAGCTAATGCGAAAAAAGGGTTTCATTTCTGTGTATGATCTTGATGGTGGAATTAAGCGCTGGCTTAACGAGGGATTTCCAATAGAATTATAGATATGTTTTTATTTGCTTTACAGCGTAATTGATATTGTTACGATTAAATAAATTTATGGGACCAAAAGTTGGAGATGTGTTTACACACGACATTATCTACACGCAAGATAACGTAAATCTATATGCACAAATTTCAGGCGATACCAATCCGCTTCATATCAATGATGACGTAGGCAAAGCCAGTATGTTCGAACGCTGTATCATACATGGACATTACAGTGCCAGTGTTTTTACAAAGATATTCGGTACGCTTCTTTATCCGGATGGTCAGATATACATGAAGCAAAACACAACTTTCTTACAGCCTATGTTTGTAGATACGCTATATCAGGCAGTGATAACAGTAAAAGAAATCTTCCCTGAGAAAAACAGGGTTTTATTTGAAACCAAGGTAATAGATAAAGCTACAGGTAAAGAAACCATTACTGGTGAAGCACTGCTAATGAACAAAAAGCATTATGTGTGGTGAGATTTCAACACAGTCTCTTAATTGTAATTTCAATCAGTATGGTGTATCCTGTTAAATTATATAATACCAATATCGAGTTATTTGATTAATTGCTGATGTTTAGTATAACGTTTCTTGAGTTTGCATTTTAATCATTATCTTGCTGTTATATGACAGATTTCTTTTTTGTCTTATCTTAAATACAACTTTTGAACAGACCCGAGAAAATCTTATTAGTTACCCTAGCAGCCATCAACTTTACCAATATTTTGGATTTTATGATTATGATGCCTCTGGGTCCTCAACTCATGCGCCTCTTTCATATTACTCCGCAGCAATTTGGTGCATTGGTTTCCTCCTACACGATCAGTGCCGGTGTGTCGGGTTTATTTACCGCTTTTATCATTGATAAGTTTGACAGAAAGAAATTTTTGCAGGTATTGTATGCAGGTTTTTTAATAGGTACACTGGCTTGCGGACTCGCAAATAACTATGCCATGCTGATGTTTGCCCGCATATTCACCGGTTTATTTGGCGGGGTGCTTGGTGCCATTATACTATCTATTGTAGGCGATACCATCCCGTTTGAAAGACGCGGTCAGGCCATGGGTATGATTATGGTCGGTTTTTCTGCAGCATCCGTTTTTGGTGTGCCCTTTGGCTTATTCATAGCTACCAAAATGGGCTGGCAGGCACCGTTTATTTTTTTAAGTGTACTGGCTCTCCCACTTTCCTACTTTATCTGGCGTTTTGTGCCTGCAGTAAATGCACACCTTAACAACGAAAAACAGAGGATTGGTCAAATTGTCCGAAGTCTACTTGCCAATACCAATCAGCGCAAGGCCATTACATTGATGATGGTATTGATGTATGGCCATTTTAGTATTATCCCGTTTCTGAGTCCCTATATGGTAGCCAATGTAGGCTTTATGGAAAGCGAACTTACCTATATTTACCTCATAGGAGGTGCCTTTAATATTTTTACCGGACCAATCATCGGAAAATTATCCGACAGGCTAGGAAAGCTTAAAGTGTATACGCTGTTTGTGGTATTATGCTCCCTTCCTGTTTTTGCAATTACCCAAATGCCTCAAGTGGCCTTGTGGATTGCATTAATTGCCACCACCTTCTTTTTTATTTTATCAGGTGGGCGTTTTATACCTGCGCAGGCTATGGTTTCAGAAACGGTGCAACCGCAAATGCGTGGCAGTTTTATGAGTATCCTTTCAAGCATGCAGCAATTATCTGCCGGTGTAGCGGCATACGTTTCAGGTCTTATCATATCTAGAGATCCCGTAAGTGGACACATGGAGCATTATGATATTGTCGGCTATATCTCCATAGCCATGACGCTGAGCACTATTTTCTTAATCAGGCGTATTAGAAAAGCCAATGGCGAAACGTTTTAGTAAACCTCAATAAACAATATTATTTTGCAACACTTTATCAGTGTTTATGCAAAACGATGTTGTTATTATAGGCGGTGGAATTGTGGGATTAGCCAGCGCATGGAATATCTTAAAACAAAATCCCGGACTTAAAGTAGCCATACTCGAAAAAGAGGCACAACTAGCAGCTCACCAAACCGGACACAACAGCGGTGTGATACATTCTGGTATCTATTATAAACCCGGAAGTTTAAAAGCGCAAAACTGCATTGGTGGTTATCACATGCTGCTTGATTTTTGCAGAGAGCATGGCATCATGTTTGATTTATGCGGGAAACTGATTGTGGCTACTGACGCCTGGGAACTGCCTTTGTTAGATAATTTATACAAACGTGGATTGGAAAACAGACTGGATAAAATAAGCATGGTAGAGCAGGAGCGTTTAAAAGAATTTGAACCTCATATGCGTGGGATACGCGCCATTCATGTGCCTTATACAGGTATTATAGATTATACCGATGTATCTTTAAAACTGGCCGAACTTATTGAGCAAATGGGTGGTCGTATTTACACTTCCCAGCAAGCTAAGGATATCAGAGTAAAAACAGATGGGGTAGAAGTAGTTACTGATTACGGGGTGCATTCTGCAAAACTGATGGTAAACTGTGCAGGACTGTATTGTGATAAAATTGCTGAAATGGCCGGAGAAAAACCGGATACGCGTATCATTCCTTTCAGAGGGGAGTACTTCATGCTTAAACCCGAAAAGCGTGGCTTGGTGAGAAACCTGATTTACCCGGTACCCGATCCTAATTTTCCTTTTTTGGGTGTGCACTTTACCCGCATGATTGATGGTGGTATAGAGGCCGGTCCCAATGCGGTGTTTGCCTTTAAGCGCGAAGGTTATGAAAAAGCGGATGTGGATCTGGTAGAGTTGTTTGAATCATTAACCTGGCCCGGATTTCAGAAAGTGGCAACCAAATTTTGGAAAACAGGTATGGGGGAGTTTTACCGCTCGTTTTCTAAAACAGCATTTACCAAAGCACTGCAAAAATTTATTCCGGAAGTACAGGAAGATGATTTGGTACCTGCAGAGGCAGGTGTGCGTGCGCAGGCTTGCGATCGCACAGGGGGCTTGCTGGATGATTTTAAAATTATTGAAAACAACCGTGCCATTCATATACTCAATGCACCTTCGCCTGCAGCTACTTCCTCATTAAGTATTGGCCAAACCATTGCTAGCTTAACACTAAAGCATTTGTAAAATGATGATGCATGAAACCCAAATACGTGTGCGTTATGGCGAAACCGATCAGATGGGATATGTATACTATGGTAATTATGCCTTGTACTATGAAATGGGCCGAACCGAAGCCCTCCGCTCACTTGGCTTAACGTATAAAGGTTTTGAAGAAATTGGGATTATGATGCCTGTTTCAACTATGAATTGTAAATTCATAAAAGCAGCCCGGTATGATGACTTACTCACCATTAAAACCACCATCAAGTCAATGCCCACAGTTAAAATGGATTTTGATTATGAAATAACCAATGAACAGGGCGAACTAGTGCACACCGGACAAAGTACCTTGGTTTTTATTGATATGAAAACCGGACGTATTACCCGCGCACCCCAACAGTTAATTGAAAAAATGGAGCCATACTACAATGGCCAAAACAAAAATTAATATATTAAACTCAAAGCCTGTAAAAGCCACCATTGGTTTTTTACAACGCAGGCAGTTCCCCGGATACCCGGAAATAACCTGGTATGCAGTAATTGAGTTTTTTGTTCGCTGGATAGATAAGCGTGATTTGCATGTACGCTCTTCTTCACTTTCTTATACTTTTTTTCTTGCTTTATTTCCTACTGTAATTTTCTTTTTTACGCTCATTGCCTATCTGCCACTTCACTATAGCACCGATGAAATTTTATTTTTCATAGAAAAACTGGTTCCTGCCAATACATTCAACGCCATAAAAAGTACCCTCAACGATATCCTGCGTAAACAACGAAGCGGGCTCTTATCGGTTGGTTTTTTGTTTGCCATTTATTTTTCAACCAATGGGTTTCATTCCTTAATGAACATATTAAATAAATACAGCAATCAGAAAGAAACGCGTAGCTTCTGGAAACAAAGGTTGGTTGCGATCATATTATCTGTCATTGTATCAATATCATTGCTATTGTCGGTATTGCTTATAACCATTGGTAATTACTCCATACAGTTTTTACATAAGCTCAAGTATTTTCCTTCGGTTATTACACCGGTGCTGTTGTTCTTGCTTAATTACGGTTTGGTTATATTTATTATACTGTTGTTTGTTTCTTGCATCTACTACTTTGCACCCAGCAAAAGCCGCAGGTGGCGATTTTTTTCAGCAGGTTCTGTATTTGCATGCATTAGCATTGTGTTTACAACCACCTTGTTTTCATTGTATGTAAATGAGTTTAATTCATACAATAAAGTGTATGGCTCAATAGGTGTTATCATTGTTATTTTGCTGCTCATTTACATCAATACCTATATCCTGCTGATGGGATTTGAACTCAACGTAGCCATTGATAAAGTATTGGAAGAAATAAAGAAGGGGCGGGTAATTAAGGCCAACCGTGTTGTTTTGTTGCGCAACACGCAGGAGCGTAATGATGATTGGTAATTGTCATTTTATTTTGACTTCAGGACTTTTATTAACCCAAGGGAGTCTTACATAAACTGCGCTCTATTAATATAAAACCATTACCGGATTCAACTCTTTGCCGTATCATTTGTTTAGTAAAAAAGAAAAACCGAAAATTGCACCTTCAATGATTCAACAAACAGAAAAAGTAAAGGATAAGCCACTTGAATGTCCGGTGCCGCATAAGCACCGCTGGCCATTGTTCCGCTGGGTAAAGCGCTTGGGTATTGCCGGCTTCCTGTTTTTTTTAATTAAAGGCCTTCTGTGGTTAATCATTCCATATCTTATTGCCAAAGGCATTCTCAACTAATCCGGTATGAACCGCAAGGAGCGTTACCATGCCTTTATCGAATATTTTTCCAAGCATCAGCCACAGGCCGAAACCGAACTGGATTATAAAAATTCATATCAGCTATTGGTAGCTGTTATTCTTTCTGCTCAGTGTACAGATAAGCGCGTAAACATGGTTACGCCAACCTTGTTTAAAGCATACCCAACACCGCAAAAACTTGCACAGGCCGAACCAGAAGAGGTGTTTGATTATATACGCAGCATCAGTTATCCCAACAACAAAAGCAAGCATCTGGTGGGCATGGCACAAATGCTAATTAATGATTTTAGCGGAGAGGTGCCTGATCGGATAGAGGATTTGGTAAAACTGCCCGGTGTGGGTCGTAAAACGGCCAATGTTATTGCATCAGTTATTTTTAATCAGCCGGCAATGGCAGTAGATACGCATGTGTTTAGGGTATCGGCCCGTTTGGGTTTAACGGTAGGAGCAAAAAATCCACTGCAGGCCGAGCAGCAGCTTATTAAATACATTCCGGCCGAGTTCGTGCATGTAGCACACCACTGGCTAATTTTACACGGACGTTATACCTGCCTGGCCCGTAATCCAAAGTGCGAAAGTTGCGCCATTACGGCTATATGTAAATCTTATCCCCGACTAAAAAAAATGCAGCAGTAGGCTTTACTTTTTAGGTTGTTTCAGCATTTGCAGTTCAACCCTCAGCTCGCGCAGCATATTCATAATGCTTTGCAAATTCAGCTCATCTTCTGCATGTGCCTTGGTATGAATGCTGCATACAAATTCCCAGGCTTCAAGCACTTCCTCGGCATGCACTTCATAGGGGTTGTAAAGTTTATTATCAGAGCAAAGCAGCAGTCGCTTTTTCTCTTTCAGTTTATTAAACACACGTTTGTATACAATGCCATCATTTTGGGTAAGCAATACATAGGTTTGCCCATTGCGTATGTCGCGTAGGTCTTCCATAAATCGCCCCACCACAAAACTACCGTCACCCAGCGGAGGCATGGAGTCGCCTTTAATAGGAAATGCACGGTGTTTACCTGTGGGTACAAAAGGAAGTTTCATGCGTTGTAAGCTCTCAATATATTCCGGATCTGCATAGCCATTCAGGTATCCTGCAGAGGCTTTCATGCTCACAATTTCAATGGTTTCGTTGTTTTGCTCATCAATCATTACCGGAAACAGTACACGGTTCTTTCCAATTTCTATGAATGATTTATTGCCTGAACGGGAGAGATCGGTTTTTACCAGCGCATCAATAGGCAGTTTAAAAAAGGAGGCTATTTTAATGAGTGTTTCCAAGTTGGGTTCCGAGCGGCCTTCTTCATACGAACCAATACGAGAGCGTGTAACGCCAAGCAAATCGGCAAGCTGCTCCTGCGATAAACCTTGTTTAACGCGCAGCACTTTAATATTCTTTGAAAAAACAAACATGCTACAATAATAAGCAATATTTGCTTAAAAAATGAGCTAATATTGTTTGTCGTGTTTTTATCATGAACCGCAATATTGTACATATTGACCTGGATACTTTTTTTGTTTCGGTAGAGCGTTTGCAAAACAGCATGCTTATTGGCAAGCCTGTGTTGGTTGGCGGATCGGGCGACAGGGGGGTGGTGGCCAGTTGCAGTTATGAGGCCAGGCAATTCGGCATACACTCAGCAATGCCTATTAAAACAGCAAGGCAATTATGTCCGGATGCTATCGTGGTACGCGGTGATGCAGAAACCTATAGCAAATACTCGCAAATAATTACCGAGATTATAAAGGAAGAGGTTCCGCTCTACGAGAAAACATCTATTGATGAATTTTATATGGACCTCACCGGCATGGAGCGTTTCTTTGGATGCTATCAACTGGCAGGCCACATACGTGAGCGGGTTATTAAAGAAACCGGTTTGCCTATTTCATTTGCACTCGCATCTAACAAAACCGTTTCAAAAGTTGGAACAGGCGAAGCCAAACCAAACGGACATAAACAAATTGCCTATGGTGAAGAAAAATCTTTTCTGGCGCCATTGTCTATTAAGAAAATACCCATGGTTGGCGATAAAACATATTATATGTTGCGTGGCATGGGCGTAGAGCGCATACATACCTTGCAGCAAATGCCACCGGAGTTGCTTACGCGTGTGCTTGGAGAAAACGGCCTGATGATATGGAAAAAAGCAAACGGTCAGGATGAGTCGCCTGTGGTTCCTTATTCTGAGCGCAAATCCATTTCAACCGAGCAAACATTTGAAAAAGATACCATTGATGTACAGATGCTCAAAGCTACGCTGGTAAGCATGGCAGAAAAACTGGCTTTTCAGTTGCGTAGCGAAGAAAAGCTAACGGGTTGCATTGCCATTAAAATCCGTTATGCCGATTTTAATACCTATTCTCAGCAAGTACGTATCCCTTACACCTCTCTTGATCATGTGCTGATTGAAAAAGCCAAAGAAATTTTTGATAAGTTGTATAACAAACGCATGCTCATTCGCCTCATTGGTATTCGGCTTAGCAACCTAGTACACGGCTCACACCAATATAGGTTATTTGAAAATATGGAAAGGCAGATACAACTCTACGAAGCCATGGATAAAATGCGTCAGCGCTTCGGTAATGATGCAGTGAAAAGAGCAGTTGGTATGGATATAAAGCAGCATGATTTTAATGCGTTTAAGGGATAGACGCATGGCGCTGCAAATAATAATTCCTGTTTGAAAACAGGATTACGCGCATTAACATTGCACTTCAAACAATAAGTATAACAATATGCGATTTGAAAAACATATTTTTATTTGTGCGAACCAGAAGGCCGAAGGCAAAGCATGCTGCGGTGAGCAACGCGGAATAGAATTGGTGGAAAAGTTCAGGGAAGTATTAACCGAGCGCGGACTAAAAGGAAAAGTACGTGCCCAGCGTGCAGGCTGTTTAGATGCCTGTAAGTTTGGCCCTGCACTGGTGGTGTATCCGGAAGGAACCTACTACGGGCATGTAAAACCTGAAGATGTGGCCACCATTATTGATGAGCATATCGTAAACGGCAGGGTAGTTGATTCGCTGGAGTTAAAGTTTTAGGTCAGAAATTGAAAAATTTAAATTGCAAACGCATACTGCCCTATATCTTAATATGCACATATCATCACATCAGATTAGTTTGGTTTGCTTTGTAAGCAAACTGATTATCTTTTTTAATCAGCATTGAATAACATCGGTAATGAATTATCTGCACCCTTCAATGCTTTGTTTGGCAATTACCCGGTCTTCTTCACTCAACTCTTTAAATAATAAGGATTGCTCAAGTACGGGCAGAGCTTTATTACAGTCTCTATTCCGATAATAAGCCATACCTAGATTCCATATTACATTGGGGTTATTAGGCATCATTTTATCAGCCCGCTTAAGATGATAGATTAGTTCATCTATGTAAGCATCGGTCTTGCCTCCTTCAACGAGCATTTTATAACACTCCGCAGCATATAGGTGGCCGTTAACAAAATCTGGTTTTAATTCAGCAGATTCAGCAAAACTCAATGCGCCTTTTTTATAATTGCCGGTGTTTAAATAATACAAGCCGTAATTAAAATGGCTTTCTGCATTTCCTGGTTCTAATTTTACGGCTAAATCAAAATAATGTCGTGCAGAGTCAAGTGATTCTTGCCTACCTGTAGTGTCTGCTATTGCTTTTTCCAGATAGTAGCTGCCACTTATATTCAAAGCGGTAATGCTAAGTTGTTTATTATTCTGTTTGAGGGTTCCGAGCAGTTGAAGCATTTTTTGGTCATCACCCATTCTCTTATAATACGTCAACATAGCATCGTTTGTTTCGGCTAACGTTGGTTGATAGGGCTTCCACCAGGGATTAAATAAATGATTAATAAATGTTGCAAATAATCCTGAAATCGAAGTTGGATGAGCCCTGAATGCATCTGTGCTGTGCGATTTTTTGCTTTGTATTTTCGAAAAAACCGAAATCAATGCATCTGCATAAATTAAAGTATAGATGGTGTCCTTATACAGGTTTTTGCATAGCCTATCAAACTGATTATTTAAAATGGCAGCTCCGCTAAATGAATAAGCTTGTTCCAACGATTTGAATTTATCATAGAAATAAACGGCCTCTGTGTTTACCTGAAAAAATGAATCAGGAAAAATATCGAGGTCTCGTAAATCAATAAAGGAGCGAAAATCTGGATGAAGTTTATATAAAAAGTAAGATGAAGATAAATAATCGGTATAGAATTTTTGCTTTTGCATATTCTCCGATTTCATAAATACAGCAGCACCTACCGGATTGTTTGCTGAATGCACTTGCAGCCCAAAGCATTGGTTGGTATGGGTTAGCTGATAGAATGTGTTACTCACGATTCCGGCATAAAAAATGAGATGCCAAATAATAACAATTGCACTGATAATGCTAAGTGGTTTATACTTCTTGAAATATTTTTCAAGAAGTTTGATTACTGCCAGTGTTAGCGGAATAAGAAAGGGGATGATGGCCCAGTATATAAACAGAATATTTCTGTACGCATCCTTTGCCAGATAGGTAAATGCCACAAGCAAAATGATTGAGCTTATCCCGTAGGTTAAAGAAAGATGATGCAGTCTTTTCCCTCTCTTAATCTTAAGTAAGTTTAATATCGTATAAACAACAGACAGGATTAAAAGTATGAGTTGAAAATATGCAGGCCATTTCCAGTAAAAATAGGATGTGTAAGGCTCTAACTCTGTTGTAAATTTATTTGAGCCCAGCTGAGTATAAATCTCATAAACTTGACCATACATACTGGTTCCATATGGATTAATAGCTATGGCTGCAAATGCAATTAAGGTTGCGATGCATGAGTGAATTACTGCCTGAAGGATGTGCTTTTCTCTCCGAATCAGGTAATCTGCCAGATACCCGGCTGTGTAAACACCACAAATAATCACACCCATGCCAAATGCTTCATGCAAATTGGTCCAACATACCTGTAATACAAAAATGACAAGCAGTGTACCTCTATTGGCTATTTTTGTTTTCAGTAAATAAATGAAGGCAACCGTAAACAAATGGGTAAACATTTCTGGCCTTGCATTCATGCGGTAGCTAATGGATATGAGACTTAAACCAAGTATAATTAGTATAACTGCTGTTTGGTATGTATAATTTGAAATATATGCCGAGGAACTGCTAACGTGCCTTATTATTAGGCTCAGTATGCCAAGCCAAACAGCCGTTTGAAGCAATGGCACACATTCAGGGCCAAGCTTACTATCAATACCGGCCATTAATAGCTCAGAACCCCACTTGATATTTATCCAAGGTGCACCGGAAAAACTAAAGCTAAAAGTATCATGGGTTGGAACGCTTAGGTTTTGCAGTATCTGTTTGCCGGTGGCCAATTGCCACCATAAATCGGGCTCAATTATAGATTGAAGCGATAGCGCTGCTGCGCATAGAAAGATGAGGGCATAGGCAAGTTTAATAGCAAATGATTGCATCTTTCGAAGATATTAAATGCAGTCTTATTTTAATGCCGGCATATGAATAAAAAAACCGCAGCAAATACCGCGGTTCTAGTGTAGCGAAGACGGGAGTCGAACCCGTGACCTCAGGGTTATGAATCCTGCGCTCTAACCATCTGAGCTACCTCGCCATTTTTATGGGCTGCAAATATAAGCACCACTTGCAAAAATCCAATTATACATTACTAATGTCTTGAGAATCTATTCGTTTTTAAGGCATTTGTATAATTTGGGCTACGATAACCCGTTATTCTGTTGACAATTACAAACATGTTATTCACATTTTGTAAATTTGTAAATCCTAAATTCGAAGAATAATAGTTTTTCAAAAAATGAAAGGAACAAAAGTTTTACTATCTGGTGCATGCCTGGCGTTTGCTTTAGGCTGTGGTATTCTTCTTTTAAACAATGGTAAAGTTACTGCAGAGACAGGACTTATAAAGGTTAATGCCTCTCCATCTTATCCATCATTCGGAATTGAGTTGCCAGCCGATTATGAATTACATGGAATTGATGTTTCACGTCATCAGCGAGATATAGACTGGGATGCAGTGAGCAGAATGGAGCATAATAATATTTCTTTTTCGTTTGCATTCATCAAGGCATCAGAAGGTCGTACCGTGGTTGATGATTATTTCAAAGAAAACTGGAGAGAAGCTAAAGAAGCCGGATTGCTGCGTGGGGCCTACCACTTCTATCGCCCTCACCTTACAGCAGAAGAGCAGGCTTCATTGTTTTTTAGAATGGTACCTAAACTGGAAAAGGGTGATTTGCCTCCGGTACTCGATATTGAAATGAAGGGTAGTTGTCCGCCTGCTAGATTAAAAAAGAATTTAAAACGTTGGCTGGTATTGGTTGAAAAAAAATATGGAATGAAGCCTATTTTGTATACCAATTATGGCTTCTATAAATCTTACCTGACAGGTTCTGAGTTTAAAAAATATCCATTATGGATTGCCCATTATAAAACGCCTGATCTGAATTATAAGATGAATGACTGGCATTTTTGGCAACATAGCGACAGAGGCCGTGTAAATGGTATTCGTGGAACAGTAGATTTTAACGTCTTTAAAGGTGAGTTGGATGATTTGAAGGAGCTGTGCAAAAAGTAGGTTGATTTTACCTTTCATATAAATGACAAACCCCGGAAAACTACCGGGGTTTATTTTTTGCTTTTCATATTGGTTACCATCAGCACAAAACCGATTATTCCCAAAACAATGACAATTAGATAGCTGTATTTTCCCTTCTGAATAAAATCATAGGTAAGGTAGCTCATCATTGCGCCAAAAATAATGGTTCGGAACATTATACCGCTTTTATGCCCTAGGTTTAGTTTGGGCAGCACCATGTAAAAGAAAATAACTATGATTACAACGGCTAGTGTTAGCCATACTAGTTTAGCATCCATTACCACATCATTAATTGATTAATCTTATCAAATATGGCAGTATTCTCATACATACCCCCAAATATTTCAGCACCCGGACCAAAGGCAAATACAGGCACCATTATTCCTGTATGCTCATTATAGGTATATTGAGGTTTAAACTGTTTGTGTTGCTTATCATTCTCTGTTAGAGCCAATCCGCCCGTCTCATGATCAGCAGTTACAATAACCAGTGTATTCTTGTCTTCTGTTGCAATATTTAAAACCATATTTATTACAGAGTTAAAATCAATCAACTCGGCTTTCATGTAATCAAAATTCATTTCGTGTCCACCCCAGTCTATCTGCGAACCTTCTATCATCATTATATACCCCTGTTTGTTTTTACTCAGGTTTTCTATGGCACATAAAGAGGCTTTTTGTAAAAAATCACCACGGCCCTGCTGCATTTTTGGCATCCCGTCTGCTGCAGCCATATATATAAAGCGTGGCTTTATGATTGGTTTAAATTCGCTGCTGTCAATAATTACCTCGTATCCATTTTGTTGCAGTTCCTGCGTTATATCACGTTTATCTTTTCTATTGCTAAAAAACTGGTAGCCTCCGCCAATGGCAATATCACATTGCTTGTTTAGTAGGCTTGCAGCAATATCTTCATACCATCTTCTGTTTTTTATATGTGCATAAAAGGAGGCAGGTGTAGCATGAAGAATGGAAGATGTAACCACTACACCGGTTGAAAGTCCGCGTTTTTTGGCCAATTCAAATAACCCGGTCTGCGGCAGGCTATCTTTATCAACGCCAATGGCATTATTATATGTTTTTTTACCAATAGATATGGCAGTTGCACCTGCACCGCTATCGGTAACATAATTATCTGCAGAGGAGGTTTTGCTTAAACCAATTACATTAAATCGTTCAAATGCATTTATACCATTGTAAAAGGCCATTGCTGAACTGATTTGTGCTAAGCCCATGCCATCACCTATCATTATAATGATATTACGAGGCTTGGTGTAAGAGGGCGCTAGAGTAAAGGAAAGATTGGCTGCTGCTATGCAAGCCAATGTCAAATAAAATATGATTGTTCTTAACTTATGCATAAGGCAAAGCTACACTAATTCAAAAAATTTACCGGGTAATTGCCTTAGAATTCCCCTAAACTCCATATCAAGTAGTATAAAGGAAAGCATTCCGGGATCCATTTCCAGTTCAAATGAAATATCATCAATACCGGTCTTCTGTTTTTGCCTGATGTAGTTTATGATTTTCTGCTCCTCTTCATTCAATCCCAGATGAAGTTGTTGCTGCTGCGGTTTTGAAATGGGCAAATCCCAGTTCATTAACTCAATCAGATCATTAACACCAGTTATGATTGCCGCTTTATTTTTTTTAATAAGCAAGTTACAGCCTTGTGAGTAGATTTCGTTTACCCTGCCAGTTAAGGCCATTACCTCTTTATTATAGTAATTGGCAATTTCTGCTGTAATCATAGCACCTCCGGAAGTAGCAGTTTCAGCAACTACCAATACATCACATAAACCTGCAACAATTCTATTGCGCTTCGGAAAATTTTCACGGTCTGGATTACTGCCACTGGTAAATTCTGTAAGCAAGCCTCCGTATTCAAGCATTTTTTTTGCTGTTGCTTTATGTTGGCCCGGATAAATCCTGTCAAGCCCATGTGCCATTACGCCAACGGTTGGCAGTTTATTTTTAATAGCTGCACGGTGAGCTTGAATATCAATTCCGTATGCAAGGCCACTTAAAATTATGCAGCCTGTATCTGCCAAGCCAGCGCAGAGTTCATCAACAAAGGCTTTGCCGTAATCTGAGGCTTTTCTTGTGCCTACAATACCTACTATTTTAGACGCATTTAAATCGGCATTGCCCAGATAATAAAGCATCACGGGTGATTCCAAGTAATTTTTAAGCCGGTAGGGATATGCCTTGTCCAAGTAAAATAAAGGTTGTATTTGGTGTTTTTCTATAAACTCAATTTCTGTTTCAGCTTTAGAAAAGTTATTGAAAGAAAGGATTGAATTGGCCAGCTTTTCTCCTATGCCCGGAATACGCAGTAGTTTTGATTTTTTTTGCAGGAATACCTGTTCCGGACTGCCACAATAACTGATTAGGTTTTTGGCAATTACATCTCCTACTCCGGGTATACATGTAATCGCTATTTGAAATAATAAATCTTGTTTTTGTGTAAGGGCTTTCACGCGTGGATAAAAATAAAAAAAAGCCCCTGCAGCATTTGTGCCAACTATGTTGGATAGCTGCAGGGGCAATTGTAAGACTAGTCTTTTTTGCTGCCTAACATGAGCAGTTCGTTTACTACTATTTCTGTAGCATAACGCTTATTGCCTTCTTTGTCGGTGTATGAGCGGGTGCTCAGTTTACCTTCAATGGCCACTTCGTGACCCTTCTTCACATACTTCTCCATCACCTCCGCTTGTTTGCCCCAAGCAATTACATTATGCCACTGTGTTTCTTCTACTTTCTCACCGCTGTCGTTACGATAAACTTCTGTAGTAGCAATGCTGCATTTTGCGAGTGTTTTTCCTCCGTTAAGTTTTTTAACATCTGGGCTTTGTCCTAGGCGGCCAATTAGGCGAACGCTGTTTCTTAAATTGTTCATGATTTTTTAGTTTTTAAAATTTAACATTAATTTAGTTTTCCTGCCTACCTGCTCTTCATCTTGCGGGCGCCCTTTGCAAACTAAGCAGCGGGTAAGCGGTTGTCATCTTTTCACTCAGGCTGTTATGTTTGAGCCATTGTTTCGAAATGACGATGCAAAATTGTGGCGACCCCAAAAACTTAGTCGTATTTCTTCCGTTTAATTCCGTTAGTAAACGTATTTAAACGTTTGTACACGAAAAAAGGAATAGATATAAGTATCTGAAAAAAAAATAGATATAATTAATTTTGCTATGAAACAGGGAACTGTTTACGGAAACTGAAAAATGATCAAAAAATATTGTTTTTAATGTCCGACAGAAAAATAATTACCTAATATTTGGCTAATAATAACCACTTAACCTACGAAAAATAAAAAAAATGATGTGTTAAGTTGAGCAGAAAAAACCTGTTATTCACCTCAGGCATAATAGGCCAAAAGTGCTGCAAGCAATGCACGCTCTACAGGAGCCAACTTGTGGTGCTGTTCTTTGGTTATGGTTTTAGCATCAGGCTCTTTAAAAAATAACACCAGTGGTGTAAAAAGCTCTTTAATTTCTGAACGTTCGCTTACTTCTTTGCCAATATTTAAAATGGTATCTAAATTTTCTTCTGTAATTTCCTGATGTGTGATGAGGTCTTCATAAATGCGATGTTCATCCTGAAACTCATCTTCATCCACCAACAAAAATTCATATAAGAAGTCTTCCAGATCTACCGGTGTATCTGAATCCTTTGCTTCGCTCAGATAGAGCAACATATTTAACAGTTCAGTTCCGCGTTCAATGGTTTTGTCTTCTATATCCATCCACTCTTTTGAGTCAAAATAATCTTCTTCATGGTTATGGCTTTCCAAATGATGAGCCATCATTAGATCAAATGCATATTCATTGAGTGCCTCGTATTGCGGATGTGCTGAGGCTATTTCATCAAATATTTTAACCTTAGCGAGAAAGTCCTGGTTTGAGCTTAACAAGTTTATTAATCCATCAGGTGCATGATTATCACCTTTTTCTGAAAATGCCTTGTACATTCCTTCTATGCCTTTGATAGCATTACTCATATGGTTTTAATTAGCTGGTTTTTATTTATAATTCCCAATACTTTGCCGGTTAGGGTTTGATTTAATACAGGACTATTTGCGGATTTTGAAAGGTTGTTTCCTGAACTATATTGCCACGTTGCATTTGGTTCAAATATGGTAATTTCTGCGCATGCTCCTTTGCTTATGCTAACGCCTGGCTGGTTCAAAATCTTTCTGGGGTTAATTGCGAGCGCTTTTACAAGTATGCCATTATCAAATTGTTTAGGCTTAAACATATTTAGCATGGCGTAAGCTGTCTGCAGTTGAATCATGCCATAGGCAGCATATTCAAATTCCACATTCTTATGCTCGGTATCTTCAGGTTGGTGGTCGCTTACAATACAATCAATAATTCCATCTGCGATTCCATCCCACAGTGCTTTTTGGTCTGCTTTACCTCTCAGAGGTGGCAGCACCTTAAAATTGCTATCGAAGTCATTCAGGTTTTCGTCTGTAAAAACCAAACTTGCTACCGCTACATCAGCAGTAATTTGCAAACCTTGTTTGCGTGCCTTTCTTATTTGCTCAACGCTGCCTTTGGAAGAAATATGGGAAAAGTGTAGCGGGGCATTGTTATATTTTGCCAGCTCTATATCTCTTGCAACCATTACCTCCTCAGCAATATTAGGAATGCCCTTTAGTCCTAGATTAACGCTTATCGTACCCTCATTCATGCGGCCACCTGCAGCAAGATTTTGATCTTGAGCGTGACTTAATAATATGCCACCAAAATTAGCTGCATATTGCATGGCTCTAAGCATTACACCCGCATGCATCAGACTTCTGTTTGCATCAGTAAAGGCAATAGCACCAGCCAGATGCATGTCATATAATTCGTTCAGCTCAGTTCCTTCTCTGTCTTTGGTAATAGATCCGTAAGGAAGTAAATGCACAGGCAATTCTTCACTCTTCCGGTAAATAAACTCAATATCTGCTTTTGTTTGCATTGCCGGCTTCGTATCTGGTAGGCAAGCTACTCTTGTAAATCCACCTGCTGCTGCTGCGCGTGCTCCGCTTTCCAGGGTTTCTTTATGCTCCATGCCCGGCTCACGCAGCGAGGCTCGCATATCAAACCAACCCGGACTAAGCAAGGCACCTTTAACGTCCCAAGTTTTAATGGGGCTTTTTTCAAAAACTTTTTTAGCTGATGGCTGAATGTCATCAATAATTCCGCTGCTTATCAGCAAATCGCACTTTTTTCCATGCATTGCCGATTGTGGGTCGCAAACAATGGCATTTAGAATTACAAGTTTCATTATAAGGTAAACGCTTTACAACAAAACTGTTGTAATTAGTTTAGTTAAGTTTGAGCAAAAGTATCTCAAACAGCACAAAAAGCAAAGCTAATATTACACAAATACGCCAAAAAGGGGTTCCATTCAGCTCATTTCCTAGTTTATAGCTTAGTGAGGGGGTTTCTGAATGAATAACTCGGTGTTGTGAGGATTGAGAAGCCAATTCCTCCAGCTGTGCCGGAGTGAGTGTCTCTAAATTTGATTCAGCCCGTGCATAATTCATAGAGGCTGTAGCGAGTTCACTTTTATCTGTTTTACTTGATATGGTATAATTGCCCGCAAAAGCAAGTTCATGGTCTATATAAATTTGCTGAAGACCGTTCTTACTGATAACGTCAGTTACCAGGGCTGTTTTTTTACCTTTTATTTCTACCAGTTTTTCTTTGCCTGCACCTTGCCACTCCGGAATAGTAATCCATTTTTGTTTGCCTACAGTATAAGCCAGTGGCAATAGGCTTTGTGCGCCCTGACCTATTTTAAGTAGGGTTGGAACAAAAAGCGAATGCATGGGGAAATTACTCCATGTGGTTTGAAACGGAATGGTAAATAAAAATACTTTGCCCTTGCCACAGGCTGCTTGCCAAAGCAGGGGAGCTCCATTGTTTAAAGAGATTAATGCTTTGCCTTTTACAGACTGAGTTATGTTTACAGGGTAGTATTGTTTTACAACGGGAAAATCCATTTGCTGAGGCACACGACTAAACACGGATTGAAAAAGTTCGTCCTTTAGATTAAGGCTATTAACCTGCAGTGTTAAGCTTTCACTATTCAATAAAACAGGCATGTTAAAGTATTGCAGCAAGCTTTTGAGATTTGAAGCAGAAGAACCATCGGCAGCAGGTACAATAAGCAGATGCCCACCATTGTTTACGTATTTGGTGATTTCATCCGTTAAACCGGATGATAACCTGTCGGATTCATTCAGTATGATAGCTTGGTTTTTTTTGAATTCACTGTAGTTAATTAGATCTTGTTTGCTTTGGGTAAGTTTATAAAGTAGATCAACTTCATACAAATCTCTTATAAATGTATTGGGTTTATCATTGTTAATGCAATAAATATTGCTACTTGCAATGGGGTACAAGCTAAAATAGTATTTATCATCAAAAGTGATGGGATGGTCGACAACGGATATTTCTCCTTTAAGCCAGCCTTCTGAGCTTGGTGTGAAATCTATTTCTGTTTGTATGGTGTTGTTTGCACCACAGCTCGCACTAACCATACCTTTTTGAACCCCATTTAGTTTAAGTTGAACTGCAATATCTTCTGCCGGGCGGCTACTCATATTGCCTAACCTAATCATAAGTTTATTTGATTCATTTAACCGAAGAGAAGGGCTGTTTAGCCATACTGAATCAATATAAAGATTACTGAATTGATTGGCTTTAACGGGCAGGAAGGAGATTGAAAATCCACTATCAGGTTTAAAAATATCAGGCCTAAGTGTACTTTTTTGGAAATCGCTGATATAATAAATAAAAGCAGACTCTGAGCTTTGTATCGCATACTTTTGTTTACTATATATTTCTTCAAGTGAGGCAATAGCAGGAGAAATTTGTATGGCATCAATTAGTTCAAGGGCATTGGCTTTTGTAACGGCACGCAATTCTTTACCTGATAATTCATTGGTAATAATTTGAAACCGGTCGGTATGATGATATACCGATACAATGGCCCTAGCTTTTTCTTTTGCCACATCCAGCAGTTGGCCATCAGAGCCTTCATTGTTCATAGAAAAAGAATTATCTATATAGATGCTTATTAGCTTTTGCTTGCCTTGTTGCTGCTGCAGTAGTGCAGGCTTATAAGGTTGAGCAAAGGCTAATACCAAAAATGTAATAGCCAGCATGCGAGCAGCCAGAATAAGCCATTCTTTCAGTTTGCGTTTGGCCTTGCTCTCTTGCTGAACCTGTTTTAAAAAACGGATATCACTAAATACCTGTTTTTTGTATCTGCGGAAGTTAAACAGGTGAATGATGACAGGAACCGATAGCAGTGAAAGAGCCCAAAGAAAAGATGGATTTAAAAAAATCATGCGAGCGGAAGATAATAATACTTAAACGAGCTAAGAAACCTGTTCATAAATAGCAAGCCCTATTGTATTTATTTTATTGCAATTAAATTCATTAAGATAAGCTGATAACAAAGCTGTATAAGAGTTTAGGCTCATAGATTTATTTCTTTAATATTTCATTTCTCTGTAAATTCAGCCGTGCATATGTTGAATAAAAAAGGCTCGTTTCTTTTTTGGTAAAATTACAGTGATTACTAACTGTTCCCAAATCCGTGCAATGACATCCAATTATCTGTCCATTTTCTTTGAATGGTTTACAATCCTTGCACGCAGCAGATGAGCAGGTTGCATATCCGTTGCCTTTTGCTGCATACCAGGTTCTGCTAGCAATATCATAGCTTAAGGTAACAGCCATAATTTTAGCATACCCTTTGCAGGTGCCTGTGCCAACCAGGTAATGAAATTTACCTTCTGATTCTATTTGGAGCCGCTCTATGATAGAACCGTCTCCCAGGGCTATCTGCATGCTTTTTTTTAGAAGCGTAGTATCAGCAGTGATGATATATTGATTATATTTTGCTTTTCCTATTTCAATTTTATTTTGACCAATCGTTTCACCGCTATGCAGCATCAGAAATATCGAAATTATTGTGACCAAATTAATCTTCATATTCATAAATGAACTAGCTACTATGCAGAGGTATTAAATCAAACATATTGGTAATGATTATCATAAACCGAAGGCTTACTTGGTTTTGAAATACTTGAGGTCTACTTAAAATAGTGGGCAATATATTAACCTATTAAATGTGCAACATAATAAGCCGATGCTGCAGCAAGGGCTCCAATTAATGTAATTCGGAATGCCCCATAAACCGGAGGCTGTCCTATAACCTTACTTTTAAGATAACCGAATATAAACAAGCATATGGTGGTTATGATGCATGAATAAAGTAGTCCTTGTTTAGCATCATCGGTAAAAAAATAGGAAGCCAGCGGAACAATGCCTCCAACAATATAGGATATGCCAATTGTAAGTGC
This sequence comes from Sphingobacteriales bacterium, assembly GCA_021299635.1. GTDB lineage: Bacteria > Bacteroidota > Bacteroidia > UKL13-3 > UKL13-3 > JAJTFA01. The sequence continues at coordinate 44,548 of JAJTFA010000004.1, read as the reverse complement.
GCTCTGTCTGGCTCTGTTGATATCAGGCTTCTCCAGTCCAAGTTCAAAACGCATCATAAAATGAACCCACTTATCCTTGTCTTTCGACATCTCATTTACAATCAGCTCTGTTGATTGGGTGCTTAGTCCATAGGTTTCAAATATCTCTCTCACTTCTTGTTTTTCTTTTTCCGGAAAAACATCTACTTCATGGTATTCGCGTTTCAATTCCGAATCATAGTGTTCAATTTCTGTTTTGCCGGCAAGATATCCGCCAAGCCCCATGGCAATTGAGCCTGCAACTATTTCTGCAAGTCCGGCTGTCACAATAATGCCTGTATCACTTACAGCACCGCTTAATCCTGCTGCAAGTGCAAACGGAACAGTAAGTCCGTCACTCATCCCAATTACAATATCTCTGACAGTTTCAGAGCCTTCAAAATGTTTTTCTTCATGCATGGCTATTATTTTTTAAAATCAAGATAAAGGTAAACGGGTAAATGGTCACTATATCCGCCAATATATTTATTTCCTGCATAGGTTCGTTTTGGCGAACCTTTATACTTTTGGTCAGTTTCCAGCATCCATTGCTGTTTGAACATATCTGCCGATTCTTTCCTGAAAATATATTTCCGGTTTCCAATAACCAGTCCGTTGCTTAAAATAATCTGATCAAGCATATTCCACTTACCACGATGCATATAGGAACCTAAGCCTGCCTGCTGAATTTCTACCATAGGATTATAAAGGTTTCCACCATAAAGATTGTACATACTTTCTTTTGCCCTCAACACAGAATCCATGCTGGCATCCATTGGCTCATCATTAAAGTCTCCCATTATAATGATGTTCTCATTCGGGTCTTTTTCTAAAATGGTATCAACCATAGTGCGCAATACTGATGCAACAAAAATGCGCTTTGGTCTAGATTCAAGCTCACCTCCTGATCTGGAAGGGAAATGGTTTATGAGCAGTACCAATTGGTCTTTGCTTTTGGTTTCCAACTTTACATAAAGTATATCTCTAGTCTTAAAATCAGCATCGTCAGGCATTTGAATAGGAATCACAACAGCATGTAGCACCTTAAATGAAGCGGATTTATATAGCAATGCATTGTCAATGCTTCTTCTATCAGGCCCTTCAAAATGAACAAATTTATAGCGCTGGCTTTTCAGGTTTTTATGCATACTCAAATCAATCAATACCTGCGCATTTTCAATTTCGCACAAACCCAATATTTCTGGTCCATTTCCTTCATTCATGGCTGCTATAACGCTGCTCATATTTTCTAGTTTAGTCTGGTATTTTTGGGTATTCCATTGTTTATCAGCACCTGGTAAAAATTCATTGTCATCTTTCAATGGGTCATCAATGGTATCAAACAAATTTTCTTGATTGTAAAACGCAATACAAATGCTTTTTTGTGCCACTGCTGCTTGCATTAGCAGTGCAAGACACATGGTTAAGTAAATTTTCTTCATGAATGAGGGGGTAAAACTTATTCGTCAAACATAAATAAAATATAGCTAACCCTATCTCTAAGCCTTTAATTTTATTAAACACTTTTTACCCTATCTTCGTTATCTGTTTGTATGACCAATTTTGCTTTTACCAAATTTATCCCCGCTCCTAATGGAAACACTTTTGAGCAGTTACTTAAGCTTTTTTTACAATTGCTCCAATATACCAACGGAGAAATAGCTGAAACCTTAGAATGGATGAATCAGATTGACCAGCAATACCGTATAACCAATAATGGCTATGGCATGGGTGATTTTATTGAGGAATTAAAGAATAAAGGCTATTTAGAGGAAAACCCGGTAACCGGTGTTTTTAATCCGGGTGCCCGTGCAAATAAGGAGATACGCAAGCAGGCACTCGAAGAAATATTTGGCAAATTAAAACGCACCCCTCAAGGCAATCATAAAACTACGCATACTGGCAGGGGAGATGAGGTAAGTTCTGATACAAGAAAATATACTTTTGGCGACCACTCTGATCAGATTGATTTGACAACTTCAATTCAAAATGCACAAATCAATCATGGAATAGATTCGTTTATTCTCACGGAAGAAGATCTGGAGGTAAGAGAAAAGGAACACAAAAGCCAAACGTCAACAGTATTGATGATTGATATTTCACATTCTATGATATTGTATGGCGAAGACCGCATTACTCCTGCGAAAAAAGTTGCAATGGCCCTGGCAGAACTGATAAAAACACGCTACCCTAAAGATACACTTGATATTTTAGTTTTTGGAAATGATGCCTGGCCCATTGAATTAAAAGACCTTGCATACCTGCAGGTAGGACCTTACCATACCAATACTTATGCAGGCTTGCAATTGGCAATGGATTTGCTGCGCAAGCGAAAAAATCCCAATAAGCAAATATTTATGATAACCGATGGTAAACCTACCTGTCTGAAAGAAGGTAATCGTTATTATAAAAATAGTTTTGGGTTAGACCGAAAAATATTGAATAAAACGCTTACAATGGCTGCACAATGCCGCAGAATGTGCATTCCTGTTACCACCTTTATGATAGCAAGTGATCCGTATTTACAGGAATTTGTGCAAGAGTTTACCAAAACTAACAATGGTAAAGCTTTTTATAGTTCATTAAATGGACTTGGTGATTTTGTTTTTGAAGATTATGAAAGAAACAGGAGGAAGAAAGTAAAATGAGACAATTGTTTCTGATACTTTTATGCATTGGTTTTGGTTGCATGCTTTCCGCACAGCAAATTCATTTAATTGACAGGGAATGGATTAATAGCATGCGATCCAACAAAACCAACGATACGATTTATGTAATCAATTTCTGGGCTACTTGGTGCAAACCTTGCGTAGCCGAGCTACCTTATTTTGAGCAGTTGCATAAGCAAACACAGGATAAAAAAATTAAGGTAGTATTGGTAAGCAATGATACCAAAAAAGCGTTAACAGATAAATTGCCGCAATTTATTGCAGAAAAGCAAATACAATCAAAGGTGTTGTTTATGAATGAAACCAATGCAAATGAATGGATTGAACTTTTAAACAAGAATTGGAGTGGTGCCATACCGGCAACCTGGATTATTAAACCTAATGAACAACGAGAATTGTTTCATGAGGGCGAACTCACGTTTGAAGAATTAACCAAGCTCATTAATCAATTAAATAAACAATGAAAAAAACATATGCAATTGCTGCCTTTTATCTGTTTATAGCAACAGCAGCTTTTAAATTTCCCGGTCAATATGGTTATAAGATTGGTGATAATGCCATCGATTTTACCTTAAAAAACGTTGATGAAAATAAGGTGAGTTTGGCTGATTACAAAAATGCCAAAGGGTTTATTGTTATTTTTACCTGCAACCACTGCCCATTCTCGCAGGCTTATGAGCAACGCATTATCGATTTACATAAGAAATATGAACCCAAAGGTTTTCCTGTTATTGCTATTAATCCCAATGATAAAGACCGCGAGCCTGATGACTCTTTTGAAAACATGCAGAAGCTTGCCAAAGAGAAAAATTATCCTTTTGCCTATTTGTATGATGAAACACAGGAAATAGCCAAAGCATATGGCGCTACCCGCACACCGCATGTGTTTATTTTGCAGAAGTCTAAAAAAGGTAACCTGGTAAAGTATATTGGCGCAATTGATGATAATTACGAAGATGCCTCTGCTGCAAAAGAAAAATACGCAGAGCAAGCAGTTGATGCATTGCTATCTGGCAAAAGCATTACAACAGCTCAAACCAAGGCAATTGGCTGCGGTATTAAGTGGAAGAAACAGTAAGCTGTGTTAAGCTCTTTATCTTTTTATCTGCAATGGCAAAACGCAGATCGTGATAGGTTGCCTCTTCAGGTACGGCAATGCAATACATTTTTGCAGCCTTGGCTGCTAATACGCCATTAATGGCATCTTCAAATACGAGGCAATTTTCAGGTGTCGTTTGCAACTTATTGGCTGTGCTTAAAAATATACCCGGATGAGGCTTCCCGTATGGCTCAAATTCAGCCGACCACATCACATCAAAGTAATTTCTAATATTCAGTTTGTTCGTAACCGCTTCAATTAATCTCATAGCGGAGGAGGAGGCAATTGCCATTTTATATCCGGCTAATCTGCATTGTTCCAATACCTCATATACCCCGGGCATAGCTTCGGCATGGGCAAGAATGCGTTCGGTTACATCATTTAAAATAGCTTCTTCTGTTGCTTTAAAATCTGCATGTGGCCAAGGTTTATGGGTGTACCAGTGTTTTACAACCTCGCTAAGTCTAAAACCCATAACTTGTCTGAGTAAGTCATCACTTAAATCAAGCCCATATTGACCAAATACTTTTTTCTCGGCCAGTTTCCAATAAGGTTCGGAGTTGATGAGCAGGCCATCCATATCGAAGATGATCGCTTTTATATCTTTATTTTGAGTGAATAGCACCAATGATGATTTTGCTTTACCTGTATTCAGGAATTTTAATTTGCTATTTCCTGAATGGAATAATGGTGTCCTGAAGCAGTTGTTTAAAATCATTAAGCGGAATCATATTCGGGCCATCACTTAATGCCTGATCAGGGTTTTCATGTACCTCAAAGAAAAATCCATCTGCACCAACTGCAGCAGCTGCTTTAGCCATAAATGGAGCATATTCCCTGTTTCCTCCGCTTTTACCATCAAGTCCACCGGGGCGTTGCACACTATGCGTTACATCCATGCAAACAGGATAGCCAAACGTTTTCATATCAACCAGGTTTCTAAAATCAACCACCAAGTTATTGTAACCAAACATGGTTCCTCTTTCTGTTAAAATAATTTGTTTATTGCCCGCACCTTCAACTTTTCTCACCGCATGTTTCATGTCAAATCCTGAAAGGAATTGTGCTTTTTTAATATTTACAATTTTCCCTGTTTTTGCCGATTCTACCAACAAGTCTGTTTGCCTGCATAAAAAAGCAGGAATTTGTATAATGTCTGTAACTTCACCAATGGCTTTTGCCTGGTTGCTTTCATGTATATCAGTAGTTACAGGCAGATTAAAACGGTCTTTAACCTTTTGTAAAATTTTTAGTCCGCTTTCCAAACCACCACCCCGATATGAATCTAAAGAAGTACGGTTGGCTTTATCAAAAGAAGCTTTAAAGACATAGGTTAATTTTAACTCATCTGCTATACTGGCAATCTTTTCTGCCAATCGCATCACCATATCTTCATCTTCTATTACACAAGGTCCTGCAATTAAAAATGTGCCTGATTTAATGTTATCGTATAAGTTCATAAGGCAAATGTAAGGATAAAAATGAGGCCTACTTATTAAAAATAAGCTTGCGTGTATCATAGATTTTATTGCCTATTTGCAGAGTGTAGTAATACAGGCCTTTCTGACCAAATCCATGTTCGTATAAGATTTCGTTTAAACCTGTTTGAAGTGTAAAGGGCAAATGGGCTATGTTTTTTCCCGCTGCATCACTAATCAAAATTACTGCCTTCTTTTCATCAGGCAATTGGCTAACCATTACACCAATTGTTGTTGTTTCATCAAATGGGTTGGGAGCAGCTGGCAGCAATTCAATTAAACGGATTTCTTCATGTAATTTTTGTATTCCGGTTGGTGCCTGTATAATGGCTTTCACTTGTTTTTCCTGCGCAAACCTACTTTCAATTCCGCTTGCATCAACGGCCATTACGGTAATAAAATAAAATGTATCTTTTTTTACACCATATAATTTTGTTTCAGTTATACCATTCATTTCTAAAATGGTATCAAAGTCGTTTCGGGTTGTTCTAATACCCGCTCTGTATTGGTTAATACCTGGTATGGCGCTAACCCTAATTGTGATGCCATTGCCATCATTGCCAAGTTCAAATTGAGGAACAGCAGGCGGGCCAATTGCAGCCATTGCCAGTGCATTGGCATTTACCATTATATTTCTTTTCAGGTAATTCATGTTTACATACAAGCTATCCAAGGTTCCGTCTGCATTATTATCTTTACCCAAAACATCTCTTGTGCTATGCTGCCTGTCGGAATAGTTGGTGTTAATTTGTGCATCACCATGCTCATGAGCAGACGTGGTTCGTATGGATGCAAAGCCCAGCTGCCTGAAAGGAATATGATCGCCACCTCGACCAGTTCTATCTTCTGCATTCATGATGTGAACGGTATAGGGGATGTCAATAACCTGCTGAGCTTCTTCTTTAAATTGCAGTTTAATAAATCGAGCCAGATTTTTATGTACGGATAAATTGGTGCCAAATGAAAACAAGCGCACACTGCTGCTATCAATAGTGTTTTCACCGGGACATCCCGGAGGGGAAGCCGTTTTTCCGCAAAGTATACCTCCTACTATATCGTTATTTAAAACGGCTTCTATCTTAATTCCTTTCTGGGCACAGTAAGTGGCAAATGCAGTTGCCCCATCCAGACCTTGTTCTTCGCCTACGGTTGCCATAAAAACAATGGTATTTTTAAATGCATACTTACTCATAACCCTGGCCAGCTCTATAACCAATGCGGTGCCACTTCCGTTATCTTCCATACCGTTTGCCATGCATGCCGTATCACATACATCTTCACAACGGCTATCCATATGCGCCTCTACCAATATAATTGATTTATCGCTGGTATCTGTTCCGGGAAGTATGGCTAAAATATTTCTATGCTTACTTTGTCCGCAAATTGCTTTATCAAACTGATGGTAGGAGGCAATGAGTCTGTTTTGATTGGCAACGGAAAAACTGTTAAAGCGGTTAAAAATCCATCTGCGCGCAGCGCCCATGCCTTTTGTTTCTGATAGCGTATCAGCTCCGGTGTTGCGGTTGTAGAAAGAGGAGAGTTGTTTGAGATAACCAAAGATTGAATCTGTATTTATATTGCTCCATATGCTTTGAACCAACTGTTGTTTGCTAAATGTTTGTGAAGGGGTATACAATGCAGGATTATAATTTCCCAATAAAATTTGCTCTGCAAGCGGGTGGGTAAGTGATTGGGCTGAGGCCACGTGAAAGGCAAGTATGAATGTGAGTGCAAAAAGTTGTTTCATGGCAGAAAATATTAGATAAGTTTACGTTTGTATAACTGTATGGTATTTTCCAATCCGTAATACAAGGCATCACAGATTAGGGCATGGCCAATACTAACCTCTAGCAGTGCCGAAATGTGTTGTTTGAAAAATTGTAGGTTTTCTAATGACAAGTCGTGACCTGCATTGATACCTAAGCCCAACTCATTGGCTTTTTTTGAAGCAACTATAAATGGCTCAATAGCGCTTTCCTTATTGTTAGAGTAAGCATGTGCATAGCTTTCCGTATACAGCTCAATTCTATCGGTACCTGTTTCAGGAGCAGCTTCAATCATTTTCAAATCGGGGTCAACAAAAATTGAAGTGCGGATGCCATGCTCCTTAAATATTTGTATTGTATCTATAAGAAATGCTTTATGTGTGATGGTGTCCCAACCATGATCAGAGGTAAGCTGGTTAAGTGCGTCAGGCACAAGTGTTACCTGCGTTGGTTTAACTGTAAGTACCAAATCAATAAATTTTTGCTCGCGCGGATTTCCTTCAATATTCAATTCGGTTTTCACCACCTCTTTTAATGCATATACATCTGCATAGCGTATGTGCCGCTCATCGGGTCTGGGATGCACAGTAATGCCATCCGCACCAAAACGCTCGCAGTCAGTGGCTGCTTTAACTATATCCGGATTATTGCCACCTCTTGAGTTTCTAAGGGTGGCAAGTTTATTTATGTTAACTGATAATTTAGTCATTTAATATCAACTTATGAAAAGATAACGTCTGACTCTGCTAACAGTTTTTCTCCTCTGAAACGAAGCAAAAGCTGAGCAACCGTAACCACATCTTTTTGGCAGTAGGTAGCTATTCGTTCCAGATTTTTGTCTTGCCAGTATACTTTCCAAACCATGCTGCCGTCAATATCATCCTTAGGTGTTGGGATATTGAATGTAGTAGCAAGCAACTCAAGCGAAGTGAAACTTTTAAAATCCCCAAATTTCCAGAGTTCCATGGTGTCGAGATGTTGCACTTCCCAGGGTTTTCTGCCTGCAATATTCAATATATTGGGAATAGTAATACCGTTTATAAGCATACGCCTGCACAAATATGGAAAATCAAACTCCTTGGCATTATGGCCACATAATAGATTATCCGGATGATTATAATGCCTCTCCGTTAAGATATTAAACTCCTTTAGCACCAACGATTCATCGTCTCCGTAAAAAGATTTTACCCTGAATTGCCAGCTGTTTCCGCTGCGATTAAAAAAGCCCACAGATATGCATATGATCTTGCCGAACTCAGCATAAATACCCGCACGGTTATAAATATCGGATGTATGTTCATCATCATTCTTTTTAAGAAATGAGGCTTTTTTATCCCAAAGTTTTTGCCATTTTTCATTGAGTGCATCATAGGCATGATATTGCGGAACGGTTTCAATATCCAATACCAGTATTTTAGTAAGATCCAGATATTCTAGCATAGAACAATTATTGAGAAGCCAAATTACATAAAATTTCTTATTTCATGCATGGCCTTGCATCTTGCTTTCTTGTGCCTCTGTTTTAATTATTTAAAGATTGGAAGATTGAAAAAACCAGAAGATTATAAATACTGCATGCAAGAATTCTCATGCGTACTCTGTGGCTCTGCGTTTGATTGATTGTAAAATTGGTATTACGGCTTTATGGTGTTGAGCATGTTATATATTGATTAGTTGAACTGTCCAAGCTAATGAATGGCATTTTTAGTATAGAATACAACTGTATAACTTTATTGCCAATAAGATACTAGATTCAACTTTCAAAACGCTACCAGCTTCCGCTGCTGCCGCCTCCGCCAAACCCACCGCCACCAAATCCGCCAAAACCTCCTCCACCAAACCCTCCACCGGATGAAAATCCACCGCTGCCAAATGTGCCTCCCCAAAATATGGGTCCGCCAAATCCGCTGCGCCTTCTGCCTCCACCACCACCAAATTTAGAAATCACGATTATGATGATGATAATGATGAAGATTATCTTTAGGATAGACTTTACATTTGGCTCATTGCCTTGTGTTCTGTCATACACATACTCTCCTGATGCCGCCTGCATGATTATATCGGTTGCTTCATTCAGCCCCTGAGAATAATCGCCTGCCTTAAAATTGGGTTTAATATTTTTTTCAATAATACGTTTGGAAAGCGCATCCGTAATGGTTGCCTCCATACCATATCCTGTGTGTATTCTTATTTTTCTGTCGGTAAGGGCAATATAAATAAGCACACCATTATTTTTATTCTGCTCCCCAATTCCCCAATTGGTTGCAAGGCGTTGGCAGTAGTCAAATAAATCAGCACCATCTAATGATTGCTCAATAACAATGGCAATTTGTGTAGAGGTTGAATCAAAATAAGCTATTAGTTTTTGCTCCAGTTGTTGCTGTTCTTCGGCACCCAGTGTTTGGGTATAATCATTAACCAATCTGGGTGGATTGGGTTTAGCCGGAATATCTTTTGCTAAATTCTGAATGGGCAAGCTTACCAATAAAAATAGCGTAGATAAAAGCAATATGAAATTACGCATCTTTACCTCCTCCAAAAGAAATATCGTTGCTCAGTTCATTGGTATCATTTTTCTGATATGGGAAATATGCTTGAAGTTTTTCTCCGGCTTTGTTTATAGCTATCATCAGACCTTCGGCATATTTATTTTGTTTAAAATAAATGCGAAGCAATTCTTTTTCTTCTTCCCAAAATTGCTGTGTTACTTTTTCGTGAATGCCTTTATCTCCAAGTATGGCTAGTTTATGATCCTCATAGGCAATATAAAAAAGCACTCCGTTCTTTAAATCGGTAGCATGCATTCCCAACTGCTCAAATACCTCGCGAGCACGTTCGTATGCATCTGTTTTGCAGTGTGCCTCTACATGCAAGCGTATTTCTCCGGATGTATTAAGCTCGGCTTGCTTGATGGCTTCAATAATGCCGTTTTGCTCTGCTATGGTAAAAAAATGTTTTGCCATTATTAAATGATAAAGCCACAGATTCCACCTCAACTAATTTAGAGAAACCTGTGGCTGTGAATGGTGCGTTAAAATTATTCAAATTTTACTTCAGGTGCTTTTTCTGCGCCTGCTGTGGCTTCAAAGTAACCTCTTTTGTCAAAACCAAAGATACCACTATAAAGTACCTGAGGAAATCTGCGTATGTAAGTATTGTATTGCTTCACAACGTCATTAAACTTTTGCCTTTCGGTGGTTATTCTGTTCTCTGTACCTTCCAGTTGCGATTGCAGTTCGAGAAAATTTTGAGTAGCTTTTAATTGTGGATATTGCTCAGCCACCACCATCAATCTTCCCAATGCTTGCGAGAGTTCTCCTTGTGAGGCTTGGAATTTTTGAATTTGCTCCGGGCTCAATTTGCTTGCATCTACTTTAATGGAGCTGGCATTGGCACGCGCCTGAATAACATCAGTAAGTGTTTTTTGCTCAAAGTTGGCCACCCCTTTTACGGTATTTACCAGGTTAGGTATCAGATCCAATCTTCGCTGGTAAACATTTTCTACCTGCGCCCAGGCTGATTCTGTAGCTTCTCTTTGGCTCACCATATTGTTGTAGCTGCCACAGCCGTTGAAAATTAGCAGCAGAAACAAGCCTGCCACCACTAAAAGAATAATTGTTCCTCTTTTCATGTTATTTAAATTGATGAATGGCAATATACAAATTCACCTCCAAACCCTTACTTTCCTGACAAATTGCCTTAATTTTATTAAACTGCCAGCTTTCTTGTGTTTGCGCCTTACCACTTAACCCTATATATTCGCCTATTATTTATTGCTTGTCATGATATTTAATCCCGATTGCCTCCACTTTAAAGGTCATATACCCTGTAAGCCACATAAACAGCATGGTTATCACTGTGCCGATTGCCCTAGTTATGAAAAAGCTACTAAACGTATTCTCATTATTAAGCTTGGGGCTATTGGAGATGTTATACGCACCACACCTTTAATTGTTAAGTTTCGTAAGCAGTTTCCGGATTGTAAAATTACATGGCTCACGTGGACACCGGATATTTTGCCTGCTTCACAAATTGATGAAGTTCTGAAATGGGACCATAATTCTATTATGTATGTGCAGCATAGTAATTGGGATATTGCCATAAATCTGGATAAGGAAAAGGAGGCAGGAGCCTTGCTCAAAGTTGTTGAGGCAAAACAAAAGTTTGGATTTGTGTTAAAGGATAATGAGATACAGCCTTATAATGATTTAGCCGTTCATAAATTTATGACCGGTATGTTTGATGATGTGAGTAAGGCGAATACCAAGAGCTATCTGCAGGAAATTTTTGAGATTTGCGGATTTACCCATCAGGGTGAACCTTACTTAATGGATACTCATAGTGAGAAGGGTTATGCATGGAGCTTGCCTAAGGATAAAAAAATAATTGGTTTAAATACCGGTTGTGGTGGCCGCTGGACCACTCGCTTATGGAGCATTGATAAATGGGTGGAGTTGGTTAGCATGCTTAAACAGCAGCATCCTGATGCAGAAATTCTGCTCTTAGGTGGTGAAGCGGAAGATACCAGAAACAAAGAAATACAGCAGCGAAGTGGTGCCACATACCTGGGTTATTTTAGTTTATATCAGTTTATTAATTTGGTTAACCATTGCCATTTGGTTATTACCCAGGTTACCATGGGAATGCATATTACACTGGCATTGGGCAAAAAAATTGTGTTGATGAATAATATTTTCAATCCGTATGAGTTTGATTTGTTTGGTAAAGGAGAAATTGTTGCACCAAACAAGGAGTGTAAGTGTTTTTACCGCGGCAGTTGCGTGGATGGTACCAGTTGCATGGAGGAATTACCTGCTCAAAAAATTGCTCAAGCCGTATCAAGGCATTATTAAATATTTACATGGTGCATTCCGGTTTTTTATTTGTTCGGTCTACATTTCTTAAACGTTTAACTGAACAATGAACTACACAACCGGAATTTTGGCAGCTTTTACCACCCTTGCCTGCTGGACAATCGGTACGTTTGCCTTTACCCATGCCGCTCAGTTGGCATCACCCAAAGCCGTAAATAGGGTAAGATTGCTTTTTGCCATGATTTTACTTTCTGTTATTACCGTTGGTTTTTCTACCCACTCCATTGTTTTCTTATTTAAGTTGCCGGTTTTGCAGGAATGGTTATGGCTGGGCTTATCAGGCGTTGTAGGGCTAAGTATTGGAGATCATTTTGCTTTTACTGCTTTTAAAATATTGGGCAGCTCCCGAGCCAGTTTGTTTAATACGTTTGCTCCCTTTGCTGCGTTGCTGCTAGGCATGATACTCCTTGCTGAACATATAAGTATCTTGGGCATGCTCGGCATGGTTATTTCAGTTGGCGGCTTGCTTTGGTTTATCAGAACCAATCAGAAGAAGAACATTGCTAAATCAGGAAATAGTAATCACGAGTTAATGCAGGGAATATTGTTTGCCATTTTAGGAGCTATTTGTCAGGGATTAGGAATTGTGTTGGCAAAAAAGGGCCTGATGATATCACATGAGGGACCGGACTTAAGCCCTGTTCATGCCACTTGGATTCGAATGTTCACAGCCACAGTAATAATTTATCTTGCCGGCATTTTTAAAACAAATTTAATTGCAGAGTTTAAAGAGATAGCATTTAAGCTACAACATCTAAAACCGGTTTTAATAGGCACCGTTTTTGGTCCGGTTATAGGAGTTTCCATGTCTTTACTGGCTGCCTCAATCATCGAAGTTTCGTTGGCACAAACCATCTTTTCATTACTACCCATTACGGTAATGCTGGCAGCAGTGCTTAGCGGTCGAGAAAAACTGGAGCTCAGTTCATTTATAGCCGCCATCATCAGTGTGGGTGGAGTGTTTATCCTGGTTTGGAGAGAAGAGATTACCCAAATTATACAAGGACTATTTTAGTATTGAATTATTTTTATCTTCGAAATTTACATACAATCATATGTCAACCATCATAGGTATCATTCCAGCCCGATATGCATCAACCCGACTACCGGGTAAACCCTTGGTTGTAATTGGTGGTAAAACCATGATACAGCGTGTATATGAGCAGGCCAAAAAGGTTAAGGAACTGGAAGAGGTGTATGTAGCAACCGATGATGCCCGTATTGCCGATGCGGTTAAAAAATTTGGAGGCAAGGTTTTTCTTACCTCTGCCGATCATCAGAGTGGCACCGACCGTTGTGCAGAGGTATTATCCAAATTGGATGCTCAGGTAGATGTGGTTATAAATATTCAGGGTGATGAGCCATTTATTAATCCTGCACAAATTGCATTGGTAGCTTCGTGTTTTAATGATTCCTCTGTGCAGATTGCTTCGCTAATAAAAAAGCTGGATAAAGAGAATGAGGTGCAAAATCCAAATACGGTTAAAGCTGTAATAAACAGTTTAGGAAACGCTTTGTATTTCTCCCGCTCACCCATTCCTTACCGCAGAAATCCGGAGGCACAAATTACCTACTATAAGCATATTGGTATCTACGGATACCTTGCCCAAGTGCTCACGGAAATAACCCGTTTGCCACAGGGAGCTATAGAAAAAGCAGAATCTTTAGAACAATTACGCTGGTTGGAAAATGGATATGCCATCCGTTTGAAAGAAACCGATATGGAAACCATTTCCATCGATACGCCCAATGACCTTATTAAGGCCGAAGCATATTTAAGGGTAAATAAATAGAGCTTTAGTAAGTATCGGTTTTAAATTGGAACCTTTTTTTAGAATAACCCTCGCGTGGTTCTAAGGGATTTTGGTATTGTTGAAAACATTTTGATAAACAGTTTCACCAGGGGTTCTATGCCATGCTGAAAAAAAGTATTTTTGTTTCCCGTACAGTAAAATCCGAAACACCTTGCATCAAAATGCAACAATGCTTCGGGTCCCACTTTAGATTATGCATTCACCAAAATATATATTTGTTACTGGCGGGGTAACTTCTTCTTTAGGTAAAGGAATCATTTCCGCTTCACTGGCTAAATTGCTACAGGCAAGAGGCTATTCGGTTACCATACAAAAGTTTGACCCTTACATTAATGTAGACCCCGGTACGCTTAACCCATATGAGCATGGGGAATGTTATGTAACGGATGACGGTGCTGAAACGGATTTGGATTTAGGCCATTACGAGCGTTTTTTAAATGTGCCAACCTCGCAGGCCAACAATGTTACCACAGGCCGAATTTATCAGTATGTAATTGATAAGGAAAGAGAAGGAGCTTATCTGGGTAAAACCGTTCAGGTTATTCCGCATATTACAGATGAGATAAAGCGCAGGATGAAATTGCTTGGAGATTCAGGCAAGTATGAAATTATTATAACTGAGCTTGGGGGTACTGTTGGCGATATTGAATCGCTGCCATACATAGAGGCTGTGCGTCAGATGAACTGGGAGATGAAGCCCGAAGATTGTATTGTGATACATTTAACGCTGCTGCCCTATCTGGCCACCTCGCATGAGTTAAAAACAAAACCAACACAACACTCCGTAAAGATGTTGCTTGAGTCTGGAATTCAACCTGATATACTGGTTTGCCGCGCAGAACATCCCGTTAACAAAGAAATTAGAAAGAAAATTGCCTTGTTCTGCAATGTTACACCCAATGCAGTAATAGAGGCGCTGGATATGCCAACCATCTATGATGTTCCGATGGCTATGCTAAAGGAAAAGTTGGATAAAACCGTTTTGACAAAGTTGAAATTGCCCGCCAAAAATGAACCGGAAATGGAAAGCTGGCTAAACTTTCTAACAAAATTTAAAAACCCTAAGCATGAAGTAAAAATAGGTTTGGTGGGTAAGTATGTAGAGTTGCCCGATGCATATAAATCTATTGCAGAGGCTTTTATACATGCAGGGGCACATAATGATTGTAAAGTAAAACTGGAGTACATTCACTCCAGCCTTATTACAGATGGCAATGTGGAACACAAACTGGGCCATTTGGATGGGATATTGGTAGCGCCAGGTTTTGGCGACCGTGCCATTGAAGGGAAAATTCTGGCCATTAAATATGCAAGAGAAAATAACGTCCCGTTTTTTGGCATTTGCTTAGGAATGCAAATGGCGGTTATTGAATTTGCAAGGCATGTATTGGGCTTTAAGGATGCGCACTCTACCGAGATGAATCCAAAAACAAAATATCCGGTAATTGATATGATGCCTGAGCAGAAAAAAATTACACAGAAGGGCGGCACCATGCGCTTAGGCGCCTATGCTTGTGAGGTATCTAAAGACAGCAAAGCTTATAGTGCTTACGGTAAAGCAAAAATCAGTGAGCGTCACCGTCATCGTTTTGAGTTCAATAATAAGTTCCAAAAAGATTTTGAAAGCAAGGGCATGGTTATTAGCGGAATTAATCCTGAAACCAAACTGGCAGAAATTGTGGAGTTGAAAGAACATCCATATTTCTTGGCTGTTCAGTTTCACCCTGAGTATAAGAGTACCGTGCTAAATCCGCATCCATTGTTTGCACGGTTTGTGAAGGCAGCAATTACCTATAGCAACTCGTAAGAAGTTAACGTTCATTTCCGGTTAATCAGACTTTTAAACATGCTATTTATGGTTACTTAATGCCATAAAAAATGCTTATTTCGCTGATTGCCAACCATTGATTTTAGTTTAGTGAAAGTACAAAAAAGGCTTACTTTTGCTGCCTCCATTAAATAATTACTCAAAACTCATGGACAGAAATTCCATAATTGGTTTATCACTCATCTTTGTTATACTGGTTACGTTTGCCTATATCAATCAGCCATCTGAAGAGCAGATTAAAGCCGCAAAACATGCACAGGACTCCATTGCCCTTGTGCAATTGCGTGAAGACAGTGTGGCAAAGATACTGGCTGCAAAAGCTATTGCTCAGGATACGATTAAAGCAACCCCAGATTCAACCTTCACCAGTAAAGCGTTTGGTCTGTTTGCGCCTTATGCAACAGGAACAGAATCTTTTACAAGCATTGAGAATGACGATATAAAAGTAACATTTAGTAACAAAGGCGGACGCATATTTAAGGTTGAACTTAAGAAATACAAGCGCTACGACCAGTCGCCTCTGATATTAATGGATGGACAAGACAATGAATTTAATTATTCATTTGCCACTGCTGATGCAAAAGCTATTCAAACCAAAGACCTGTTTTTTACACCGCTTATTTCTGATGATGGTAAAAGTATCCGAATGATGCTTAGTTTGGAAGAAGGCCATTTTATGGAGCAGCGATACACTCTAAATTCGGAAACTGGTACCTTAGATTATAAAATAGAACTAAATGGATTGCAGAATGTAATTGCACCCAGCAACAATTACCTTGATCTAAGCATTAGCCAGCATGCCATGCTGCAGGAAAAGAGTGCAGAGGCTGAAAAACGTACAAGCACCATATACTATCGGTATACAGATGATGAGCCTGCATTTATTACAGAAACAACGGATGAGAAACAAAATCTAAAAACCGCTATCAACTGGATTGCTTTCAAGCAACAATATTTTAATACCACTATTATTGCTGATAAGTTTTTTGATAATGGAACCATTGAAACCAAATCAGACGAGTCAGGTAAATATGTACGCATCATGCAAACCTCACTCACTGTTCCCTATAATCATGGTGAAAAGGAGAGCTTTGGGTTTAAATTTTATTTTGGACCTAATCATTATAAAACGCTAGCAAAATTTGATACACAGTTGGAGCGCATCATCCCGATGGGGTGGGGTATATTCCGTTGGGTAAATAAATATGTTGTAATCAATGTTTTTCATTTTTTGAGTCAATTCATCAGCAGTTTTGGGCTCATTATTTTATTACTTACACTCATCATTAAAACATTATTACTTCCACTGGTTTACCGTTCTTATTTATCTGCAGCCAAGATGCGTGCATTAAAACCGGAGTTGGATGAAATTAAAGCCAAGATAGGAGATGACATGGGTAAGCTTCAGCAGGAAAATATGAAGTTGTATCGCAAGGCGGGTGTTAACCCTCTGGGTGGTTGTGTACCTGTGTTGTTGCAATTACCAATCTTATTTGCCTTGTTTCAGTTTTTCCCTTCTGCTTTTGAGCTTCGCGGGCAATCATTTTTATGGGCAGAGGATTTATCTACTTATGATTCTATTCTCAATTTACCTTTCAGCATTCCCGGATATGGTGATCACGTGAGCTTGTTTACTATTCTGATGACCGTTTCATCCATTGTGTATGCAGTATACAATAATCAGATGACAGGCGTTACGGGTCAGATGAAATGGATGAGCTATATCATGCCTCTCATATTCATGTTTGTACTTAATAGCTACCCTGCAGGGCTAAATTACTATTATTTCCTTTCAAACATCGTTACCATCGGACAGCAGCTGGCCATACGCAGGTTTGTGAATGAAGATAAGCTGCATGCTCAAATTCAGGAGAATAAAAAGAAGCCGGTAAAAAAATCAAAGTTTGAACAGAAACTAGAAGACATGGCCAAGAAGCGCGGTATTGATACTGGTAAGTTAAAAAAGTAAGACCTTGTATTTTTAACCAAAGGCATAGCTGGCTGAATATTATTAATATGTTTGAAATCAATTGAAGAAACATTTATCACATATTGCTTTAGCTCTGTTTGTTATCTTTCAGATAACACTATTGCCCTTTAATGCGTTACATCAACATGCTGAAGACGAGCATCTTGCTTCCCTTTTGCATAATGAAACAATGGAAAATCACCATTGCGACTTAGATGATCTATTCTGCCAACCTGGTGTCGGTTATCATTGTGAACATGGCAATCACCTTCAGCGCGAAACGGCAAAATGTTTCACTTGCCAGTTTCACTTTGTCAGCTCTATCGTCTTAAGACATGATTACTCTTCATTCATAAACATTGCAGCTGCGGTTGAGTTTAAACCTTATTTCTGCTTAGCTTACAAAGGTGCTAAGGTTCTGTTGTTAAATAAAGGACCGCCACAAGCCTAATACCTAAACATTTTTCTTTTTTAGGCGCTAATCATTAATCGGCTTGAAATACTATTTCGTGTTTTGCTGCATGTTGTTATCTGTATTATTACAGGCTCAACAGGTAAAAAACAATCAAACATTTGTACTCGAGGTGTGGGTGCGCGATAGCATTACACATCAGCCCCTGTCAGCTTCTTCTGTTGCTGTGAAAGGGCATAGGCATTTGCATGCCACCAATGAAGAAGGCTTTATACGCATTGATTCAATTAAAGCGGGTGAGGTTAAACTCCAGGTTGCCAATTTAGGTTACCATCCTGTGCAAGTGGTTGTTCATGTTCCGGCAACTGATAGAGTTGAAATTTTTATGTGCCCGGAATCTTATCATCTGCATGAAACCATTATCATGAATCAGCGTAATGTGGATGACCCAACCTTCAGCACACAACATAAATCCATTATCAATTCAGAGCAGGCTGAAAATAACAGGGGGCAAAATATCAGTGAAATGCTATCGATAATAAATGGCATAACCTTGTTAAATAGCGGACCCAATATTGCCAAACCTGTTATAAGAGGATTGCACAGCAACAGGGTATTAATGCTAAATGCGGGTATAAGGCAGGAAGGCCAAAACTGGGGTGCTGAGCATGGTCCTGAAATAGATCCGTTTGTTGCCAATAGGGTAGAGGTGATTAAGGGCGCATCTGCTGTTGAGTTTGGAGCTGAAGCCATTGGTGGAGTGATTAGAATTTCACCACGTGATTACCGCAATGAAAAAGGTGTTGGCGGCATATTTCAGATTCAGGGTTTAAGCAATAATATGCAGGGTGCATTTTCATTGACAGCCGAAGGTACACACCTGCAGAATAACCAACTAAGTTGGCGCCTGCAAGGCAGTATGCGAAAAGCTGGAGATAGCCATGCTCCTGATTATGTGATTTCTAATACCGGATTAAGTGACCGAAATATTTCTGTAGCAACCGCCTATCGAATTAAGCGATTTCATGCCGATTTTTATTACAGTAAGTTCTATTCTCAGATGGGAATTTTTATTGCTTCGCATATGGGTAATGCAGATGATTTACTAGCGGCATTGAGGCGAAGCCAACCGTTGGTTGTAAATCCTTTTACCTATAAAATGGATAGACCTTTTCAGCAAGTTACCCATGATTTGGTTTCGATGAAATTAACATGGTTCACAACAGATAAAAGCAGGGTGGTGTTGCAGCAATCCTATCAGCAAAATATGCGTGAGGAGTATGATATAGATCGACCTTTTAATCAGGCCATAAGAAATAGGCCTGCATATGATTTACGTCTATATAGCCTGAATACCGAAATTAAATGGGAGCATGAACTAATGAAGCACGTGAAGGGGAAGTTGGGTATAAGTTGGATGCAACAGCAGAATAATGCTGCTGGAGTGGCGTTTATTATTCCTCACTTTAATGCACATACAGCAGGGGTATATTTAATGGAAAAATGGGAGCATGCAAAGTGGATACTGGAGGCCGGCTTGCGTTATGATATGCGTTGGCTTAATGCAAACTCTACCCGAAGGTTTAACGAACTTGATGAAAGCAGAACATTCAGTAATTTCAATGGAATCATTTCACTGGTTCGCTTATTGCCACGGCAGTGGATACTTACCACTACAACTTCAACAGGTTGGCGCGCACCTGCCATAAATGAGCTTTATAGCAATGGCTTACATGCTGCTAATGCAAGTTATGAAATCGGAGATAAAACGTTGAAACCTGAACAATCTCTGATGCTGGATGCAGTGATTAAGAAAGAGGCCAAAACCAGCCGAATAGAAATTGGTATTTACTCTCATTACATAACAGATTTTATATATCAGAGACCTAACAGGCAACCTACCTTAACCATTAGAGGGGCTTTTCCTACGTTTCAATTTAGCCAAACAAATGCATGGTTAAATGGTGCAGATATCAGTGCAGAGAAGGTATGGTTTAAGCAGTGGCAAATAGGAATAGCTATTTCCTATTTGTATGCCAATGATGCTAAGAGCAATGAGCCTCTTATATACATGCCGGCAAATAGACTGCGCATGCATGCCAGCTATTTATTTGATAATGGTAAGCGCTTGAGCCAAACTGCTGTTGAGTTACGTGGTAATTATGTGATGAGACAATGGAGGTATGTTACGGGCATAGATTACACTGATCCGCCTCCGGCCTACTTTCTGTTGGGTTTGCATGTAAGAACTCATATTAAAGTTTGTAACAATAACTGGATGCTGAGTATGGACCTGCATAATTTATTAAATACCCGCTATCGCGATTATTTGAGTAGATTTAGATACTTTACGGATGATGCAGGCTTTGATCTGGTGTTGCGCCTGTCTATCCCATTTACATTTTCAACACCGGTAAACATTAACAATTAAAAAATATTTAAATAAAATACGATTATGAAAAAACGATATCATTTGTTCATACTGGGCATATGTATTGCTAGCTCAACACTTTTTACATCTTGTGAAGATGATCATGATGATCACGATCACGACCATGAGAATGAACTTATCACCACAGCTAGACTTACCTTTACCAATACAGTAAATAACAAGGTGCGCACTTTTAAATGGTCTCAGCCGGCTGGGCCAGGTACAGCCATTACAGCTGATACCATTTCGCTTCCTATTGACAGTACTTTTAATGTATCTGTTGTTTTGCTGGATGAAAGTAAATCTTCTGCTTTCGATGCTACACCTGAGATAAGAAAATATGGCAATGAACACCAGTTCTTTTATACGTCAGGTACTGGTCGTTTGGTTATCAGCAATCGTGATAACGACAGTAAAAACATGCCACTGGGATTAGCTTTTACCGCGCAAACATCAACCAATGGTTCTGTTCTAGGTACACTAAGATGTGTACTGAAACACTATACCTCTGCTGCACCTAAATCAATTGACCCACAGGCAGGTTCAACGGATATGGATGTAACATTTCCTGTTAAAATACAATGAAATAATAAACGGCTGCCATGTAAACATTGGCAGCCGTTTTTAACTCAAAATCTGATTTGAATTTATTTTACTTTATATCAATTCTTACATCATCTATCCAACATTTTCCTGCTGATAAAACATTAAATTCAAATCTTAATAAATTCATTTGATCGGGAATTGTTATGTCATGAGTAACCATTTTCCAATCGTGTGATTCGGTTTGAACGATATCAATGCCTTTACTTTTGTCCTTTACATTGACAGGATGCAACTGTATCCTGTATTTGCATCCTGCATTTTTTATTTGTAATTTAATTTTAACTTTTTGCCCTGGTTTTACCGGCAATTCTTTGGCTATGCCCGGAGAGCGCCAACCACCGGTTTCTTCACATGCTTTCACATCAAATAAAAGTGATTGCTTACCATCAGTCGCATCTGGAGATAATTGCAATGTGAAAGAGGAATTAGGAACAGTAGAAGGCGTATAAAGAAGCCAGTTTACCGGAAAATTATTTTTAGATATTTCAAAACTAGCATTAAATCCGGCATGCTCATCAGAAACATATTCACTCATCTTTTTTTGACATGTGCCAGTTGTAAATTCAAGAAGAAAGATGATTACGATTGATAAAAACCGATATTTCTGCATGGGTAGTTAGTATTATATTATTCGACTCAGATTCAAGCTAAATTTCGCCAAAAATTTAAGCTATTTCAACAGGAGGTCGGGTATAGTAACCGGTTCCGTTATATGGTCTTTTTCTCGGATGCGTTTTACATGCATCACTGCATGCACCTTCCATTTCCTCGCTACAGGCTTCGCACATATTGAACTGTTCATTGCATTCAACGTTTGCACAGTTTAAGTTACGTGTTGTTGGATTTTCGCATTTGCTGCAATTAGCTATTGCTTTTGGATTCACCTCATTTACCGGAACACTAACCCTTCCGTCAAATACATATAATACACCTTCAAAATCCTTGCCTCCTGTTTCTTTGGCATAACCAATTATTCCATTATGAAGTTGGTAAACATCTTTAAATCCTTCTTTGAGTAGCAAGGCAGAGGCTTTTTCACATTTAATACCACCAGTGCAAACCGTAATTATTTTCTTGTCCTTGTATTTCTCTAACTCAGGTAATTTTGATGGGAATTCACGAAAGTTCTCTATGTCTAGGGTCACTGCATTTTTAAAACGACCCAATCGTGTTTCATAGTTTGAGCGCACATCCAGAATGACTACGTCATCTCTGTCTTTAAATTCTAAAAACTCTTGACCTCTAAGGTGTTTCCCAGTTTCTTTAGTAGGGTCAATATCACTTGGATTTCTTAGCCCGGAGTGAACAATCTCCTTCTTAGGTCTAACATGGATGCGGGTAAATGCATGCTCATCAGCTTCATCAACCTTGAATTCAATCTTTTCAAAGCGTGGGTCGGCCTTTAAATCTTCCATGTATTGCTCGCAGGCTGCACGGGTTCCGCTGATAGTACCATTAATACCCTCGTGTGCAAAATAAATGCGGCCGCGCAGGCCAATGGATTTGCAATAAGTTAAGTGCTGTGCAGATAACTCTTCCGGATTTTCTATCCGGGTGTAATGATAGTATGCTAAGACAAGAAATGGTTTTCTTTCCATATGCAAGATGGATTAGAATGAGCGACAAATATAAGCAGAAGCACCTAATAAAACATGGAATAAACCAGCTTACTGTTAAGGTACAAGTAATTTGATGGTTTGTTGACTGTTATCAGGCCCTGTCACCCTCAGGAAGTAAATACCCGAAGGCACATTTTCCAGTGATAATCTATCTTGATTGGTTATGCTTTTCTGCGCAATCAATTGGCCATTGCCTGAGAATATTGTTAATTTAGCGCTGCCACTAAAGTTACCATGAATAAAAAATTGCTTTTCATTGGCAGTTGGCCATACCTGCATCAAGTTTGGTTCCCGGATATCATCTGCAGATTTTACCACAACTACATCTGAATAAACCACAGTTCCATCTATATCCGTTTGTTTTAAGCGGTAGAAGGATAGTGCATGCGGGTTGTTTCCATCCAATAATTGATACGTCTGTTTCTCCTTGCTGTTTCCTTTACCGCTTACAAAACCTATCGATTCAAAACTTTCATTAAAGTTAAGGCTTCGTTCAATATCAAATCCTTTATTGTTCAATTCATTTCCGGTAAGCCAGTTAATCAGCACTTCATTTTTCGAAATTCGTTTGGCTGCAAACGAAAGCAGGCTAACCGGCAAAGCGTTATTTGTTGGTCCTGTTAATTCAAAATCATCAATTGCAAAACCCGCAGCATTAACTGATGCATCTGATCTGAAAACAAAACGAAAGCAAACATTATTATTGCCTGCCAGAGAACTAACGTTAAAGCTGCGTAAGGCGTAGCTGTTGCTTGTAGCGTTAAAAAATGGTTGGCCTGTTGGAAAAGGTCTTCCGCCCGCAGTGTTTGCATAATCATACCAATTGGTTTGAACAGCATTCCCAAGATATGTCCATGTATCGCCACCATTTAGGCTATATTGTAACAGGTAGCCATCATATCCTATTTCAAAAATATTTTTGGCATAAAAGCTCAGGTTATAGGTACCGCTGGCAGTCATGTTAAAAGATGGAGAATACAAATAGGCTGTTGTATTATCTGCATAATTACCGCTTAGGCCTGTTACCCATGCATTGCTGGCGCTGCGTACCCCACTCTTACCTGCCGTGGTTGAGTTACCGCGTACAAATGCAGTTCCCGAAACTGTTTCCGGTGCGAAATCTGTTGGGTTTACCTCAAAATTGCCACCATTTGCAAGCAAGTATGGAATGCCCCTGTAAGGCAAAATGGTAATAAAATTGCTAATGGTTTTTGTGGATACACCGCCATTAATGGTAAGCGTTACTGAAAAAGTACCTGCAGTAGAATATACTTTTAAAGGATTAGCTGCCGTGCTGGTGGTTCCATCTCCAAAATTCCATAGGTAGCTGGTTGCCTTTGATGATGTACTGCTAAACTGTATAGGCTTATTAATGTAGGTTATTCGTTTATTGGAACTGAAATCTGCAAATGGATTCATAAAAATATCACTTGAAAATAGACCGCGTCCATGCGTTGATGCGATAACAAGTTTATCACTAGTACGCATATGTAATTGTGTAACCCTTACATTTGCAAGTCCACTGTTAGAGGGCTGCCAATCGGTAGTTGTTCCTCTTAATGTATCTGTACTCCAAACACCCAGCTCTGTCGCAATTAATGCCTGCCAAGGTTTATTTGGGTTGAATAAGGCCCATCTTACTGGCATATCTGGTACATTGCCTTCAACACTGGTCCAGTTGGTTCCGCCATTTCTGGTTTCCCAAACGCTGTTTACTCCATAGTTGGAGAAGGTTACCAGAATATGATTTTCATTACCTCGCTCCACTTCGATACAAGAGACACTGCCGGTAGGCATACCTGCTCCAGAATTAATTTGCGAAGCTGTGATGGCCGCAGCAGGGGCGGTTGCACTATCAACTCTTACCACACGGCCGCTGCTGGTTCCAAAATAAACCCTCCTCAGGTTATTAGGCGAAACCTTAACATGAGTTACGCTCCCATTAAATGTGTTGACACGAATGGTATCCCATGAATTGCCCGATTGAGGATTATTCCAACGGAAATAAAGATTGGTACTGTAGTTGCCGTAAAACACATTCAATGTGTCATCCAAATCAGTTGGATTTATGAATGAACCGGTATTGCCAAAATCAATACTGCTAAAACTATTCCCGCTATTGGTAGATCTGCGGTAATTATTATACACATAAGAAGTAAACTGAAACTGCGGTTGATTTTGATCTATGTGCACAAAGGCTCCATCACCACCTGTTACCTCAACAGTGCTATTTATACCGGCACTGTTAAAACGATGCGATCCGTTATCCTGCGCCCCGGCAAGAAAATAGTTTACACCGGCACCCGGATGTATGGCACATGCATAAAACTGTGTGGTATTATAGCCATACTCCTTCGAGTCAATAACCGGAATGGATGCTGCAGCATTGCTTGAACGATATATCCCGCCATCATTGGTGAAGTATATTACATTGGAGTTTCCAGGCTCAAACAAGGCGTAATGCTGATCGGCATGCACTTCCTGGAAACTGAAACCTCCATACCAGTGAGAAACTTGTTGCCAGCTGCTTCCGCCATTAGATGTTTTAAATAGGTCTATCCCACCTACAAAGCAAACATTGGCGTTGTTAGGATCAACTGCAATGGATAAGTCATACCAGGCTTGTCCGCGGCTAAAATCTTTCCATACGGATCCTCCTTGAGATACTCCTCCATCAGCATCTACAGGATGGGTAGCTGTGGTATCCCATGAGCTACCTGCATTTGCTGTTTTAATAATGGCTACTATTCTGCCCCCGTTCTCAACCAAACCCCAAACTGTGTTGGTATCGTTTTCTGCCAGTGCAATTTCTATTTCTCTTTCACTCAGGTAAGTCGGCAGCGTAAGTGCAGTCCAAGTGGTACCACCATCAAAGGATTTATGAATGACACCTGTATTGCTTCCTCCTGTTGAAACAGTTGCATATAACGTGCGATTAGCTGCCCGCTCAATATCATATGCAATTGTTGTTGATGTTCCTAAAACGCGGGTGAAAGCGGTCCCTCCGTTTACTGACCTGTACAATCCGGTTGTAGTGGCAACAAAAACGGTATCGCCTGCACCCAACGCAAAAACTTTCTGACAAAAAAAGAAGCTGCTATTATTGGTTGCCGTTAGCTGGGTCCATGTATTGCCTCCGTTAGTGCTTTTCCAAACACCTAATCCCCTGGCTGCATCAATATTCCCATTGCCTTCTCCGGTGCAAAAGTACATTACTTGTGGATTTGCAGGAGCCTGCTCAATGTACGTGATGGCCAGGTTCTGAAAGAAATCATTAGTTACAGTCCATATTGGTTGCGCAGCTGTAATATCAGTGGTTTTCCAAATACCGCCATTTACACCGCCTACCCAAATTGTCTTTCTGGTAGGATCATTTAAGTCTACGCATACTGCGCGAGTTCTTCCGCCACAATTATTTGGCCCTCTTTCTGTCCATTGCACGCCCGTTATAGCTGCTTTACCGTATCCTACAAGTAATGTTTGCATATACTTCCAGGCTTCATACAGTCGCCCGTTGGGCACTTCGCCTGTGCTTGGGTCAGCTGTAAGTTCAGCCTCTTGCTTCCAGGCAAGTTCTATTCGGTCTCGCTTGGGTATTTTTTTTCTTATAACAGGATGCGTAAGAAGCATCATGGTTCCAATAAGTCCGAATAGGATTACAAATAAAGCTTGGCTTAAATTGTATAATTTCTTCATATAAATTACCTACAAATAAAGCAATTTCCATCAATTTCTTTCCGTTTGTATTGCTAAAAAAACGATTAATTGCTTTCAAGCATTGTACTTTTAACTTATTGACTGAATTAATCTTGGTAGCTGTTCCTGTGGAAATATGATTTCTAAAAAGTTATCTTGCCTGCATGAAAAAAATAGCCTTTGCCGTTTTGATGTGTTGTACAACCTTATATGGCTTGTCACAAAACTTTGCTTATAGGTCTGCAGAAAACCCATACTACTGGAAAAACCGCAAACCATATGAAGGATACTGGCAGCAAGATGTCCATTATTATATCAAAGCTACCCTTGATGATAAGACTGATATTGTGTCTGGTGAACAGGAGTTGATTTACTATAACAACTCTCCTGATACACTCAATGAACTTTATTTTCATTTATACCAGAATGCTTTTATAAAAGGTAGCTACCTGGAGCAGTTGAATGTGGCAAACGGATTTAAGCAGCAATTTGGTAAATATGAATCAGTAGGATTGGGCACTACCATTAGCTATGTTAAAATAATTGAAGCAGGCGAAGTGCCCAAAGCAGAGGAAGGGTATGCGGTTGACCCTAACGTAATAAAATATGATGCTGCCTTTAGTATTGATTTCAGCATTATGCGCGTGCAGTTAAAACAACCACTGCTTCCCGGGAAAAATATTGCCGTGCAAATACAGTTTAAAACCTATTTTGACGATAGTGGCACCCAACGCAGGCGGATGAAGCTGTTTAAAGATAATTGGGGAAATAAGCATTATGATGTGGTGCATTGGTATCCGCGTATTTGTGTTTACGACCGCAAGTTTGGATGGGAAACCGATCAGCATTTGGGGAAAGAGTTTTATGGCGACTTTGGTTCGTATGATGTTGAGCTCACACTGCCCAATCAGTTCATCATGGATGGTACGGGTATTTTACAAAACAAGCAGGAGGTGCTGCCTGATGACTTGCTGCAAAAACTGGAAATAAAAAACTTTGCAATGAAACCATGGGACAGCGAACCATCTCTTATTATTCAACCAAATGGTACTACCAAAACATGGAAATACAAAGCAGTTAATACCCATGATTTTGCATGGACGACTGATCCAACTTACCGCATTGGAGAGCAAATAATAACGTTATCGGATGGGCGTGAGGTATCCTGTATCGCGCTGGCTCAAGAGCCGCACGCCTCCGGCTGGCAGGATGCAGCCGCATTTTGCGCAAGCGTTATAAAAGTATATTCAAGAGATATTGGTTTATATGCTTATCCAAAAATGATTGTTGCCGATGCACGCGATGGAATGGAATATCCCATGCTTACATTGGATGGCGGAAGTTCTCCGGGGTATTATGGTTTGTTTGCACATGAGATTGGTCATAACTGGTTTTTTGGAATGGTAGGGAATAATGAAACCTATCGTGCATCGCTTGATGAAGGGTTTACGCAGTTTCTAACAAACTGGTGTATGACCAGCCTTTTTGGTGAATTCAAAGCTTCTGCTAAAAATCCTTTTCCGGTTACACGCATGGATCAAACTGTTTACAGAGGTTATATCAGAGATGCTTCCAATGGTGACGATATGCCACTTAATACCCACAGCGATGATTTTAATGGAGCACTTAACCATGGCGGTGGTTATGGTAACGTGTATTATAAAACTGCAACCATGTTATATAATCTGCAATATGTGTTAGGTGATGAACTTTTTCTTGCAGCTATGCAGAACTATTTTAATCAATGGAAAATGGCACATCCGTATTTCGAAGATTTTAGAAACAGTATTATTCAATTTACTCATGTTGATTTAAATTGGTTCTTTGATCAGTGGATGGAAACTACCAAAAGCATAGATTATGCATTGTGGAATATAAGAAGAACCGATAGTGATTCTGCCCAACTGCATTTTTACCGTAAAGGCAGCATGCAGATGCCACTTGATTTTACTGTAATTACCAAAGATTCCTCCGTTTATCAATACCACATCCCCAACACCTATTTCTTGAAGCAAACCAAAGCAGCCGTCTTACCGGTATGGAAAGGTTGGGGTGCATTAAATCCTTCCTATAAAGCCAATATTCCATTGCCTCGAGATAAAAAAATATCAAACGTAATCATTGATCCTACTTACAGGCTTGCCGATATCTATCAATTGGATAATAGCAATAAATTGCCATACTCCTTTAAATTTGATTGGGCAAAATCTCAACCGTATAACCGCAAGGCTTATTATATGCGCTGGAGACCGGATGTTTGGTATAATAGTGTTGACGGTGTAAAAGCAGGTTTGCACTTTAATGCCCAGTATATGCAAAAGCATCATATCATTTCAGCTACAGTTTGGTATAATTCTACTGTTGGAAGGAATGAAAGTTTAAGAGCTGGAAGGCCTGTTGATTTTACTTTCTATTACAAAACTGCTGTGGCTAAGCATCAAAACTTTACCTATCACATAAAACAGTTGGAAGGCTTGCAATATGCGCGAGTAGGGTGGGATTGGGAGTTTAGAAAATCTACAGTGGTTGAGGTATTTGTAAAATCCTTACTCAGAGAATCTATCAACGATTTGGATTATCTGCTTTATCCGCAGGAGTGGAGAAGCAATCAACAAAACAGCACCATCAATATAGCGTTTACCCGAAACTATAATTACGATAAGGGTTATGGTATCTTTAAGGAAGGAATGCGTACTACCTTCTTTGGTGATTATGATTATTCATCCTTGTTTATAAATTGGGTAAATCATCATCGCATGGGTAAACTGGATATTCATACCCGTACATTTTTACAACTGATGGAAGGAAGTGATATAGCTCCAGAGTCTCGGCTGTTTTTGGCAGGTGCAAATCCGGAAGAAATGATGGATAACAAGTTTATACGTTCGCGTGCCTTTATTCCAACCGCATGGCTGGGTTATGGTGCAGATGTCAATCATTTTCATGCAGGTGGTGGATTAAACATCAGAGGTTATGCAGGCTATGTGGTTCCTAAAAATAAAGATAATTCACAGTTACTTTTATATTCAGGGAATAGTGGCATGGCTGTAAATTTGGAAATTGATTTTGACAGACTCGTTCCATTTAGGCCTGGCAAAATTTCAGAATATCTGCATTTGGATGCTTATTTGTTTGCCGATGCAGGTGTCCTTTCTGCGAATTTAAAACAAGGTGAGTTTGGTCTTATAAAAGATTTGGTTGCTGAAACAAACTTGATGTTGAGTGCAGGTGGGGGTACCGCTTTAACCATCAAACGCTGGGGCAGGCATGATGAGATAAAACCATTAACCATCAGGGTTGATTTCCCTCTTTTCCTAAGCAATACACCTTTTGTTGATGGCCAATACCTTCGCTACCGGTGGATAGTTGGGGTAAATAGGGCTTTTTAGTAATAGGTTGTTTTTTTAGCAGTAGCCTGATGAGTTGCACCGATATATAATCAGGCCTCGTTAATCATTTGCCAGAGTTTATCTTTAAGCTCTGTAATATTTAATCCGGTAGCTGAGCTGATGAAAATGTGAGGCACATTGCGTGGCAATTCTTTTTTCATCTCCTTCATCAACTCTTCATCCAGCATATCGCACTTGCTTATGGCAAGTAAACGTTTTTTATTTAGTAATTCTTTGTTGTAAAGTTTCAACTCATTTACTAAAATCTTATACTCTTCTTTTATATTCTTACTATCAGCAGGAATCAAGAACAGCAGGGTGGCATTACGCTCAATATGTCTTAAAAATCGGGTACCTAAGCCTTTGCCTTCATGCGCACCTTCAATGATTCCCGGAATGTCTGCCATTACAAAACTTTTAAAATCCCTGTATGATACCATTCCTAAATTGGGAACCAGAGTGGTAAAAGGATAATCTGCAATTTCAGGTTTGGCAGCACTTACCACAGATAACAGGGTTGATTTACCAGCATTGGGAAATCCAACTAACCCAACATCAGCAAGAATTTTTAATTCAAGAATTTTCCATTCTTCTTTGCCTGGCTCACCGGGTTGCGCAAACCTGGGAGATTGTTGTGTTGCACTTTTGAAATTGTTATTACCCAAACCACCTCGTCCACCTGATAACAGGATTTCTTGCTGACCATGCGTACTTATTTCAAAAAGAACTTCACCTGTTTCTGCATCTTTAGCAACTGTTCCTAAGGGCACTTCTAAAATTTCATTTTTACCATCGGCACCGGTACATAATTTGGCTCCGCCATTCTCGCCTGCTTCTGCAATTACGTGCTTACGATATTTAAGATGCAACAAGGTCCACAACTGGCTATTGCCTTTTAATATAATGCTCCCACCTTTGCCACCATCTCCGCCATCAGGTCCGCCTTTTGTAGTATGCTTATCACGGTGGAAATGCACATTACCAGCACCGCCTTTACCACTGCGGCAGCATATCTTTACATAATCAACAAAATTACTTTCGGGCACGATTTACTTCTTCTTATTTTTTTTAGGAGCCTTCTTTGATACACTTTTCTTAACCACTTTTTTCTTCCCCAATTTTTTAGGCTTCGCTTTTGTTGCTGATTTTTTTGCCGGCTTTTTTGCCTTTACTTTTTTTACTATGGCTTTTTTAGCTGCCTTCTTTACCGATTTTTTGCTAGCCTTCTTTTTATTAACAGTGGTTTTAGCAGCAGATTTTGTCTTTGACTTTTTATTGCTTACTGCTTTCTTCTTCTTTGCCTTCTTAGACGCTTTGTTATTTATCGAGGCTTTAGGTGCCGCTGTGCTTTTTTTCTTTGCCTGTTTTTTGTTTGAAGCCGCTTTTTTAATTTTTGGTTTACCTGTTAAGGGTTTCGCATTAATAATTTCACAAAGTTTTTCAAATATCTCGTCAATATCACCAATACCATCTACACCAAAATATTTCCGCTGAGCGTTATAGTATGATTTAACAGGCATGGTTTCAGCGTTGTAAACATCTATTCTTTTCTGTATAACTGATGGGTCCTGATCATCTGCACGGCCGCTTTCCTTACCGCGTAAAAGCAAACGTTTACGCAATTCCTCTTCTTCCACCTCCAATGCAAGCATCATATTTATGCGTGTCCCTTTACTTCTTAAAAATTTATCCAATGCAGCTGCCTGCGCATGTGTTCTGGGAAATCCATCAAAAATAAAGCCTTTGGCTTTTGGATGCTTGTTGCATTCCGATTCCAGCATTTGTATGGTTACTTCATCAGGAACCAGTTTCCCTTTATCAATATAACTTTTCGCAAGGGTACCCAATGTGGTTTGGTTTTTAATATTTGCACGAAAAATATCACCTGTTGATAGGTGAACAAGTGCGTATTTGCTTATTAATCTGGCTGATTGTGTGCCTTTACCTGCTCCAGGAGGGCCAAACAATACAATATTTAACATGGCTTTCTTTGGTATTAATTGTTTCTGCGAAGAAAATGAAAATACTTGTTTATTGAGTTATTTAATCTATTCTTTCTGCATAAATTTCAGGCAAGTTCCTGCCAATGCCATCGTAATCCATTCCATAGCCCAACACAAAGCGACTCTCAATCTCAAAACCTGTATAATCAATTTTAACCGGTACTTTAAGCGATGATGGTTTAAGCAATAGTGTGGCAACGCTAACTGAGGCTGGTTTTTGTGCTTCAACCTGCTTTAAAATATGTTGCATGCTCATCCCTGTATCAATAATATCTTCCAGTATCACAACATGTCTGTTGGATAGCTTTTCAGTAAATCCTATCAACTCTTTAACGTCTCCGGTAGTTTGCATGCCTTCATAACTCGCAATTTTTACAAATGATATTTCACTCTGAACATCTATGTGCCTAAGCAAATCAGCAGCAAAAATGAAGGCTCCGTTTAGCACTGCAAGAAATAAAGGATTTTTGCCTTCAAAGCGAAGATTCATTTGTGTGGCAATAACCGAAACGCGTTTAGCTATGATATCTGCTTGAATAAACGGTTCAAATATTCTGTTGTGAACTGTAATGGTAGGCATGGATTTTGAAATTGAGCGGGCAATTTACCAACTCACACATAAATTACAATTTTATTATTGATTGAAATGCTGCTGCGCTATTGCCGATAGGGCCTGCTTGATGCTTTCTTTGTATACTTCATCAATTCTATGCGTATTTAACTCACTTTGTGTTACTGTAACCTGTCCGGCAGCTCGGCTTATCAGCAAATCGTTTCGGTACATATTACCTGCATAGAATATGGTGCATTTCGCTTCATTAAAAGTTTCATAGGTGTCAACTACTTTTTTGCGTACTTCCTGCACTTCCCATTTTGCTTCCATTTGCTGCAGTTCTACAAAGAACCCAATATCGTTTTTTTGCTCAGGTTTTACCTCTGAAAACAAATCGGCATAAACCTTTTGTGTGGCATAATAAAGGCTTCTGTGCAAATCGGTAACCTCTATGGTAAGTCCGTTAAAATTGTGTTTTTGCTCATTCATGATGCGCGAACTGATCCGTACATGCAATGGCTGATCTATTTTATTTGATTTAATCGTGGCATAAGGATTCACTTCAAAATATCCTATCTGTGTAACAATGCAACCGCTTAGCAAAATTGTAAGCATAAATAAAAATGTATATTTGATCATACTTCAAAAGTAGGCAACGTTTGAAAAAAATCAGCACCCTTTTATTGCTAATCGTTATGTCTTGGGTTACACTAAACGCTCAATATCGCATTCAGCTAATTGATAGTGCTTCTTATATAATCAAGCCGGGTGTAATAGTAACAAAAACAGCATTCAGGGGTTTATCTGTGGTAAACGATGACGTTGTTTGGGCTAGCGGCAGCAGAGGCACGGTAGCTCGGAGCATAAACGGTGGTAAAACAATAGAAGTGTTGCAGATACCCGGTTATGTAAAATCAGACTTCAGAGATATAGAAGCATTTGATGACCGACAGGCCATTGTAATGAGCAGTGGCACACCTGCAATTATATTAAAAACCATAGATGGAGGGAAAACCTGGCTGGAAGTTTTTAGAAAAAATGATTCAGCCTATTTTTTTGATGCCATGGATTTCTGGGATGACAAAAACGGTATGCTGGTAGCCGATCCTATAAACGGCAAATTTACATTACTTAAAACAACAGATGGTGGCAACTCATGGCATGAGATAGATTCATCTATAACTCCAGGAGCTATTGCGGATGAAGCAATTTTTGCAGCCAGCGGCAGCAGCTTCAGGTGTTTGAAAAACGGAAAAGCTGCTTTCGTAACAGGCGGTGCCGCAAGTAGAATGTTACTCATTAACAAGCATGGCAAAGAATTGGCGCAATTCCGCATACCTATGATACAAGGTAAGAGTAGTCAGGGTACTTTTTCTTTTGCACACTCTAAGCGTTATTGGTTTTTTGCCGGTGGCGATTATGTAAATGATACACAAACCACAGCATTAAATTTTGTCTATATCCGCTCCCTGAAAAAGTTAACTGCATTACCCATCAATATGCGTGAAAACACGAATGGATATAAATCATCAATAGAAGTAATAAATGAAGAAAAAAACTATGTTCATCCTTTGGTCATTCTTACTGGAACGTCAGGCACATCCATAGGCAGCAGGGTAGGCAATAGTTTTGTGAACTTTTATAAGTTCGTTAACTTTCCACAGGCTTTTCATGTAGTAAAAAAAGCAAAAAAAGGGGGTGCAGTTTTTCTTGCCGGGGGGAGTGGTAGGATAGCCATTATACATGCCAGATAATACTTCCATGGTCATGTTAGCTGTTCGTTAACTTATTATTTGAAAAGTTCATTTTTTTAAGTATAAATTTACAATGAATTAAATCCCTAATACTATGAAAATAACTCTTACTCGCTTTTTGGTGTTGTTTTGCTGTTTGCATCTATTTTTTCTGGCAAGTGCACAGCTAAATTATCAAACTGGTGGTTTTGGCACGGTTGCCAGCACCTATGCCGACCTTGGTACCAATGGTTCAGTCATAACAATGACCGATAACGACTTTGGTCGTTCTTTACCTTTACCTATTGGTTTTACTTTCCGATTCAATGGTACCGATTATGATTCACTTGTAGTTTATGTGGATGGATTTGTTAAACTTGGAAGAGACACGGCTTCAAGTCAACTCCTTTTCACCACATTTGTGCAGCCACCTGCCGGTGGACCTTTTAACAGCACCTTGTCGTCAGATACAAACTTAATTGTGCCATTTGGGCAGGATTTGTGGAACAGAGGTGGAGCACAGAATCCCGAATTCAGAATCCATACCAGTGGTTTCCCGGGAGTTCGAGTTTGCACCATTCAGTGGAAAAATGTGAGTGATAAATTACAGAACGCTGCATCCAGTCAATATGATACAATCAATTTTCAGCTTAAACTTTATGAGAGTAGCAATTGGATTGAATTTATTTATGGTCGCTGGGTCCCTTCTACAAACACATCAACTGCACGATTTGCCGCCTGTGGCTTAAAAGGAAACAGTACCCTGTCAAACCAGTTGCTTACCGTTACTAAAGGCTCTACCGTTTCATGGCAACTTCCAACAATTAATGCTGGCAATTACATAAACAATGCAGTAAATTATGGTAATAATGTTGGTGTTGCCAGACCTGCACCGGATCCCGGAAGAATTTATCGTTTTACACCTGTTGTATTTAACGATATAGCAGTAAATGCTGTTTATGCATTGGGCAAAATAGCTCGAAACGCATATGTGCCTGATTCCATCAGAGCAGCTGTCTCAAATCCTGGAGTAAATGCCCAATCCAATGTTTCTGTTACACTAACTATTAGTGGAGCCAATGCACATACAGCTACCTCCACCATTCCTTTTATAGCACCTAATACAACTGCAATTGTAGCTTTCCCGCCATACGCACCTGCCAATTATGGAAATTCATTAATTACAGTTTCTGTACCTTCAGATGATAACAATGCAAATAATAGCAAAGACTATGGACTTTCAGTAAGTGAAAGGTCTTTTGCCTATACCGATACCCTTCAGCCGGCCGGACAGGCTTGGGGTAGCACTGCTTTCGTTTTCTGGGGCTGCCGCTATCAGATTCAGGGTACAAGACGTATCACTACGGTAAGGTCTTTTCTTTTCAGTAACTCAGATGCACTTGGCGATACCCTTTGCGCATTTATTTTAGATACTGCAGGTAATATTTTAGGACGTTCACCTGCATATGTGGTGCAGGCATCAGATCTTGGAACGTGGCTAACATTCACTATCACAAATCCACCAACATTATCAAACAGAGCTTTTCTGGCAGGGGTAAGCAATGGTGTGCAAACTTCTAACTTGTTTTTAGGAACTGTTCAAAATGAAGTTCCGCTAAGGGCC
This sequence comes from Sphingobacteriales bacterium, assembly GCA_021299635.1. Classification (GTDB taxonomy): domain Bacteria; phylum Bacteroidota; class Bacteroidia; order UKL13-3; family UKL13-3; genus JAJTFA01. The sequence continues at coordinate 8,967 of JAJTFA010000004.1, read as the reverse complement.
AATCCAAATCTTTTCTTCCAGATTGTTCATACAGCTGGTAACAATATTACCAATATTCCGTCAGGTGCTTTCTTTGGTACGCCAAACTTAACAAATCTTGGAAGGCTAGTGATGGAGTGTACCGCTGATCAGCTTCCTGCCAATGATGTTGGTATTTCTGCCGGATTCCCTTCAAATAACTTAACTGTACCTACCAATACTGCAATACCACTTACAGCGCTTATTAGTAATTTTGGTACAGCATCGAGGCCATCCGGCATCCCGGTTCGATATAGGATTAACAATGGCGCCATTATTGGTCCCGTTAACAGCGCTGCTACAATACCTTCTAATGACACTGCCAGTGTGCTCTTTTCAGGAACGAATGCTTTAAATTTTGCCACACCAGGTACATATAATATTAAAATATGGACGCAATTAACAGGAGATGCCGCTACGTTTAACGATACCATTAATTTGGTTGTTAATGCAATAAACAGTGGTTTAACTATTCCATATCGTGCGGAGAATATTGTATTGGGAACTGATTGGTCATCTCCAAGAAATGTAAATAATATTATTAAGCAAGTAACTGCGGTTACGCCAAACGGCCTGAGTAATTCCAACACATTAACATTTGATAACTTTTCATTTTTCGGTGAAGGAATTGTTTGCTCGCCAATGCTTAGTTTTAATGGTTTAAGCAATCCTGTGTTGAATTTCCATGTTGCTCATGCACCTAATACTTTTGCTGTTAGTGATTCACTTGAGATACGTGTTTCTACCAATGGTGGTTATACCTACACCACTATGTACACAAGAATTGGTCAGGGTGGCACATTGCCGCTTGGCACGGTTGCACCTCAAGGAACCCTTTTCACTCCTGCATCTTCAATTGAGTGGAGACAGGAAGTGATTGATTTATCAGCATTTGCCAACGCTCCACGCGTTGTAATCGCATTCCGGAATGTATCAGGTACAGGCAATCGCATTTATATTAGCAATGTGCAGGTAACAAATCCCCAGGTGGTTTCTTCATTTCCTATTTCTGGTCTTGGAAGTTATCCGAGTGGTGCGGCAATTGTTAGTTTCACATCAGTAGGAAATGCTAATGGTGTTATGGTGAGTAGTTTCTACCATGGTTTACCTCCTTCTGTTGCATCACCTGTTTATGCTTCTAATAGCGTTGCAACAACAAATAACAGTTCTATATTTACACCAAGTAATGTAAGTAATAGATACTGGAACTTTACCTATTCAGGTGTTGGCACAGGTAATCTTCCTGCAACAATAGGATATCAGTTATTGATTGACTATGCAACTCTTTTTGGTGTAAATAATGGTGATAGCGTTTATGTGATGAGAAGAGCTTCACACAATTCATCATGGATTGCACTCAATACCACAAGGGTTGGAACCAGTTTATTAACAGGTATAATCAATAGCTTTGGTGATTTTGCGCTGGGCAGCAGCAGCACCTCTTCGAATCCTTTACCCGCTGATTTACTTGATTGGAAGGGTCTGAGAAGCAAAGAAGATGTTTTACTGAATTGGACCACCAGCTCGGAATTAAATAACAGAGGATTTGATATTGAGCGCTCATTTGATGGTGAAGTGTTTAATAAACTTAACTTTATTAAAGGGCAACTAAACAGCAATACAACCAACTTTTATGCTTTCACTGATGCACAGCAAAAGCAACCGGCTTATTATCGCTTAAAGCAGCTAGACGCTGATGGTGCATTTACTTACTCACCGATTATTCATGTAAGCGGTATGGAGGAGCCAATAGTTATCTCCCCTAATCCATTTAGTAAGGATGTGTTTATCACCAATACTTCCGGAGCTATTCAGGCAATCGCTCTGTTCGATGTTAAGGGCAAGAAACATTTTGAATTAAACAATCCTTCAGAAAATGTGATACAATTAAAGGATGAAGTAATAAGCCTTCCTGCTGGAATCTATTTTGTTCGAATCATCACCGCTAATCAATCATATTCGTATCGAATTGTAAAGCAGTAGTAATAACAATTATTAATAAAAAGGAGGTGCCCCATGCGCCTCCTTTTTTTGTGCATTTAAGGGTAAGTACTTTTTTTGAAACCCCATCATTTAAAACTATTTTTGCCCCTTTATTGTATAGGAAATATGAGTAAACGTGTTTTAAAAGCAGCTACTGGAAATAATCTTAGCTGCAAAGGATGGATACAAGAAGCTGCACTGCGCATGCTTTATAATAACCTCGACCCTGAAGTGGCAGAAAGACCTGAAGATTTAGTAGTGTATGGTGGCATAGGCAAAGCTGCCCGCAATTGGGAGAGTTTTGATTTAATTGTTAAGGCTCTCCAGGATTTGGAGGAGGATGAAACCCTGCTCATTCAAAGTGGCAAACCGGTGGGTATTTTACCTACCCATAAAGATGCACCTCGTGTCATCATCTCCAACTCAATGCTGGTGCCGAAATGGGCCAATTGGGAAACTTTTCATGAGTTGGATAAAAAAGGCTTGATGATGTATGGACAAATGACAGCCGGCAGCTGGATTTATATTGGCTCCCAAGGTATTGTGCAGGGCACATACGAAACGTTTGCAGAAGCTGCCCGACAGCACTTTGGTGGTTCGCTCAAAGGAACACTTTCTGTTACTGCAGGCTTGGGTGGAATGGGTGGTGCGCAGCCTTTAGCTGTTACCATGTGCGATGGCGTTTGTCTGGCTGCAGAAATGGTAGAATGGCGAATCAAAAAACGCATTGAAACAAGATATTTGGATGTAATGAGCCGTGATATCGATCAGGCAATAGATTTGGCGCTTAAGGCAAAAGCAGAGGGTAAAAGATTGTCTATTGGTGTACTCTGTAATATAGTTGATTTGCTTGAGCGTTTAATTGAAAGAAATGTTACTCCTGATTTACTCACAGACCAAACTTCTGCTCACGATCCTTTGAATGGCTACTATCCTGAGGGATTGGCTGAAGAGGTAGCCGACAGTATGCGCAAAACTGAGCCTGAAAAATATGTGAATCTTTCGCTGGATACAATGGCTCATCATGTTAAATTAATGATTGAATTGCAAAAGCGCGGTGCCATTGTTTTTGATTATGGAAATAATCTGAGAGGACAGGCAAAAGATCAGCGTCATGTTGAAAATGCATTTGCTTTTCCGGGTTTTGTACCTGCATATATTCGTCCCTTATTTTGCGAAGGAAAAGGCCCATTCCGTTGGGTAGCACTTAGTGGAGATCCGAATGATATTTATGTAACAGATCAGGTAATGCGGGAGCTATTTCCTGAAAATAAATCATTACACCGTTGGCTGGATATGGCTCAGGAGCGTATCGCATTTCAAGGCTTGCCTGCACGCATCTGCTGGATAGGGCAGGGCGATAGAGAAAAAGCTGCATTGGCTTTTAATGAATTGGTAAAAAAAGGGAAAGTAAAAGGTCCTATTGTTATTGGTAGAGATCATCTGGATACAGGTTCGGTTGCAAGCCCCAACCGCGAAACCGAAGCTATGAAAGATGGCAGCGATGCAGTAGCTGATTGGCCAATTTTAAATGCATTAATCAATACAGCCGGTGGTGCCAGTTGGGTAAGTGTGCATCATGGTGGTGGTGTAGGTATGGGATATAGTATACATGCAGGAATGGTGATTGTTGCCGATGGCACGGAAGATGCTGCACGCAGATTAAAACGGGTATTACACAACGATCCTGCTATGGGTGTTATCAGGCATGCTGATGCCGGCTACGATATTGCCATTGATACAGCCCGCAAACACCGGTTGGATATTAAAGAGCGATTGAATAAAAAAGTTTCAGTGCAGCAATAAGGCAACAGGCAGTCTTCTTTTGGGTATGGCTTGTTTTTTTATAACCCTATAGTATTTATGTGTGGCCGTTTTAATCAGGATTCTATCACCTACAACGGAGCTTTTTCCGACAGACATTTAACTGCTCAAAGGTTTAATAAGGCTCAGGCAGCAAATCTGTCTCCGGGTATGTTAGCTGTGGCATTGGGTGCAGAAGGATATCTGCTTGCAGAATTTGGATTTCGACCTGTTTGGGATCTTAAAAAAATGTTTATCAATGCACGTGCAGAAGGCAGGGGCAATGAGCTAAATAACAGAGAAGGTTGGGAGATAGGTATTCATCAAATGCCGGCATATAAACATGCTTTTCTTCATTCACGTTTGGCTATTCCGGTAAATTCATTTATTGAAGGGCCTGAACAGGAAAAGCTTAGTAAGCCTTTTCTAATCCATCCGGAACAATCAGATACTTTTTATTTGGGGGCTATTGCCTCCACCTATACAAATACATTGGGTAATGTATGCGTGAGCTTTGCTATTATCACCACCCCAGCATTTGCTATTTGCGCAGCTATTGGTCATCACCGGGCTCCATTGGTTATACCAGAGGAGGTTTTAGAAATCTGGCTTAATCCCAATACCGCAACCGAGCAGCTTTTTAGCATTCTGAAATCAAATAACAATCAGGTTGGCTTTTGTGCCACACCTTTAGATGCTTTACTTGTAAAGTCGGGCAGGTTGCACGAACCGCATGTTCTGCAACCCGCAGGCGAAACATTGTATGTGTAGGTTAATTCTGCTCGTTATCAATTACTCCTTCTTTAATATCCTCCCATCAAGAAGTTAACTTTTGGTGCATTCAGAATACATGGTTTAATAATATGTTCTACATATTACGTCTATATTGTCCTCCTACCTCAAACAAGGCATGGGTAATTTGACCTAATGAGCAATATTTTACAGTTTCCATCAACTCCGCAAATATGTTTTGGTTGTGAATAGCAACTTGCTGCAAACGTTGCAACATTGCTGTACCTTTCTCTGCATTGCCTTTCTTCAACTCATTCAACATGGTAATTTGGTATTCCTTTTCTTCGGTTGTTGAACGGATTACTTCGGCTGGAACAATGGTAGGTGAACCTTTGCTTGAGAGGAATGTATTTACACCAACGATTGGATATTCACCCGTATGTTTAAGCATTTCGTAATACATGCTTTCTTCCTGGATTTTGTTGCGCTGATACATAGTTTCCATGGCCCCGAGTACTCCTCCACGTTCGGTAATTTTATCAAATTCAGTAAGCACTGCTTCTTCTACCAAATCAGTTAGCTCTTCAATTATAAACGAACCTTGTAATGGGTTTTCATTTTTAGCCAATCCTAACTCTCGGTTGATGATCAGCTGAATAGCCATAGCTCTTCTAACACTTTCTTCTGTTGGTGTTGTGATGGCTTCGTCATAGGCATTGGTGTGAAGCGAATTACAATTATCATAAATAGCATACAAAGCCTGCAGTGTGGTGCGTATGTCATTAAAGTCAATTTCCTGTGCATGCAAACTGCGACCTGAGGTTTGGATATGATACTTTAACATTTGGCTACGTTCGTTGCCTCCGTATTTTAACTTCATGGCTTTAGCCCAAATTCTGCGGGCTACACGACCAATTACCGAATACTCAGGATCAATACCATTGGAGAAGAAGAAAGATAGATTCGGAGCGAAATCATCAATATTCATTCCACGGCTCAGGTAATACTCTACAAACGTAAATCCGTTTGAAAGTGTGAGCGCTAATTGTGTTATGGGATTTGCACCGGCTTCAGCAATATGGTAACCACTGATAGATACCGAATAAAAATTGCGTACTGCGTTGTCGATAAAATATTGCTGTACATCACCCATTACGCGTAATGAAAATTCAGTAGAGAATATGCAGGTATTCTGTGCCTGATCTTCTTTTAAGATGTCTGCTTGAACCGTTCCGCGAACTTGCCTCAAGGTCTCCACTTTTATTTTATTGTACACCTCTGACGGCAACACCATATCTCCGGTAATACCTAATAACATCAAGCCTAAACCATCATTTCCCTCTGGCAATTCGGCTGCATTGTATCTTGGACGGGTAGTGCCTTTGGCCTTAAATATGTCGTTGATCTTTTTATCAACTTCAGCTTCCAGCCCATTTGCTTTGATATACAATTCGCATTGTTGATCGATAGCTGCATTCATAAAAAATGCACAGATAATGGCAGCCGGACCGTTTATGGTCATGGATACCGAAGTTTTGGGGTCGGCCAGATTGAAACCAGAATACAATTTTTTAGCAGCATCCAAACTCCACACACTTACACCTGAGTTGCCAATTTTTCCATAAATATCAGGACGATGGTCAGGGTCGTTTCCATAAAGCGTTACCGAATCGAAAGCGGTACTCAACCTCTTGGCCGGCATACCATTTGATACATAGTGAAAACGTTTATTGGTGCGCTCTGGTCCGCCTTCTCCGGCAAACATACGTGTGGGGTCTTCACCTTCACGTTTAAACGGATAAATACCTGCTGTATAAGGAAAATCTCCGGGGAAGTTTTCTTGCAAAGCCCAACGTAAAATATCGCCCCAGCCTTTGTATTTAGGGACAGCTACTTTAGGAATTTGGCTATGCGATAGTGATTCGGAATGCGTTTTAATTTTAATTTCCTTATCACGCACTTTGAATACATAGTATTCGTTACGGAACAAGTCTTTCTTTTGCTCCCAGGTTTCTAGAATTTGTCGGTTGCGAGGATCTAAATCCAATGCTACCTGATGATAGGTTTCATTAAGTGCTTTTACCAAACGGTCTTTGTCATCCAGCTTGGAGACTTTGATGGTATCGATAGAGGTTTTTAGACCATGCAGTTTTTCAGCAATATCTGCTTGTTTGTTTACCCACTTATCGTAGTTGCGGTTGTTCTCCGAAATTTCTGATAAGTAGCGAGTGCGCGAAGGCGGGATGATATAAACCTTCTCGCTCATTTCATCTGTAATTTCGTAAGTTGAATTTAAATCAGCACCTGTTTTTTCTGCTACTTTATCCATAACGGCCTTATAAAGGCTATTCATTCCGGGATCGTTAAACTGGCTGGCAATGGTGCCATAAACCGGCATATCTTCAGGCTTTTGATCAAATAGTTTATGGTTGCGCTGAAATTGTTTTTTTACATCGCGCAGTGCATCAAGGGCTCCTTTTTTATCAAATTTGTTTATGGCAATGATATCGGCAAAATCGAGCATATCAATTTTTTCCAGCTGTGTAGCAGCACCATATTCAGGAGTCATTACATACAAAGCTACATCGCTGTGGTCCATAATTTCGGTATCGCTCTGGCCAATACCTGAAGTTTCTAACACAATTAAATCAAAGTTGGCTGCTTTTACAATATCTACTGCTTCCTGCACGTGTTTAGAAAGTGCTAAGTTGCTTTGACGTGTAGCCAGTGAGCGCATGTATACACGCGGATTTCGGATGGCATTCATGCGGATGCGGTCACCCAACAATGCTCCACCGGTTTTCTTTTTACTGGGGTCAACTGAAATGATGGCAATGGTTTTATCTTTAAAATCAAGTAAAAATCTGCGCACCAATTCATCCACTAAGGAGGATTTTCCTGCACCACCTGTGCCGGTAATACCCAACACAGGCGCATTGCCTTTATTTAGGGCTTGCAGTACGGTTTTAAAATTATCTGGGTCATTTTCGGCAGCCGAAATAAGGCGTGCAATGGATTTATAGTCTTTTTCAGTTAAGTGTTTAACCTCTCCATTTAAATTCTGACCGGTAGCGAAATCGCATTTCTCCAGCATATCGTTAATCATGCCCTGCAGGCCCATAGATCGGCCGTCATCGGGGTGATAGATGCGTGTAATGCCGTATTTATGTAATTCTTCTATTTCTTCAGGTAAAATGGTACCACCTCCACCACCAAATATGCGTATATGACCGCAGCCTTTTTGCTTCAGCAGGTCGTACATAAATTTAAAGTACTCAACATGCCCACCCTGATAGCTGGTCATGGCAATGGCATTGGCATCTTCTTGTATGGCACAGTTTACCACCTCTTCAGCACTGCGGTCGTGACCCAGGTGAATGACCTCTGCACCGCTGGCCTGTATAATCCTGCGCATAATGTTAATGGCAGCATCGTGGCCATCAAACAAGCTAGCAGCTGTAACTACACGTATTTTATTTTTAGGCTTATAAATTTCAACTGTTTCCATAATCAACTATAAAAATGATTGAAGGCCGCTAAATTAGGCATTTTAGCCAATTTTTAGACAATTCGACTTTGATATTAGATGTTGATATACAGGTTTATAAACTTAGGGTTTGAACAAATTGAAAAAAGTATATTTTTGCCTCCCTTATATAATAAACAAATACAAACGATGAAGTTAAAAGAGATTGTTGCTATTGCCGGTGTTGGCGGATTACACAAGATTATTGGAAGAACCAAAAACGGTTTGATTCTTGAAACTCTGGCTGAGCCAAAAAAACGCTTCCCAACAGGTATACAAGACAGGGTTTCAGTGTTGGATGATATTGCCATGTATACCATAGAAGGTGATTTGAGGTTGGCAGAGGTATTTGTGAAAATAAACGGTGCTGAAAAATCAGGCAAGACTGTTCCCTCTTCAAAGAACGACTCAAAACAACAGCGTGACTTTTTAATTGAAACAATTCAGCTGGATAGTGAACGAGTTTATGATTCTGATGTCAAGAAACTGATTAACTGGTATGGCCTATTAAAAGACTTACTGGATTTTGCAACTTTGCTGGAAGAAGATCAGGAAACCGCTGAAAACACGGCAACGGCAGAAACAGAAATTACTGAAAAAGTTGATTCGCCTAAGGCGAAAAAATCAACCAAGTCTAAATCTGCTGATGTGGAAGCTAGCCCCAAAGTTTCGAGAAAAAAGAAATCGGAGGAATAATCTACTTGAAATAAATCTATATAGGCTACCCTAAAACGGTAGCCTTTTTTTGTGATTTATGCTCAATAATGTCAGATGTTCATAATACAGCTCCTCCAGTCATTGGTTTTTGCGGTATAAGAAAGTTGGAAGAAGCTGGTGTTGTGCTGCATTAATCTGGCTTCCAAATCAGTGGTGCTGCCGATGTAAAACTTATCGAGCGAAGGGGA
>JAJTFA010000009.1 GCA_021299635.1 Sphingobacteriales bacterium | reverse complement strand
TCGTGGGTGCAACCTAACCCAATAAATGATAAAGAAGTTCAAGGTTTCCTAATAAACAGTGATGGAACCGCTGAATCAATCAATATGGCAACTTTGCTCTATAAAAAATGGTGGCAAGAAGATGGAAAATTAATACTAATTATGGAAAGTGTTGGAAATGGTTCTTCAAGTATTGACACTTTGAAATATGACATTGTAAAAAATACAACTACAGAATTGGAATTGAAAATGGGAGACTACACAGATAAATATACCAGACAATAAAACTGCCGCTAACACACGCTACAAGCTATTTGGGTATTAGGCTTAATTTGATATTGGTTTTGTATTTTAAAAATTAGTTTTTAACCGAGAGTTTTAGGCTTTCTTAATCCCAAACTTCTTGTAGCGCGAGAACGTTATGCCTCATTGTAGGACGACACAACAAACAGACAAAATTAAGAATGAAAAAAGCTATAATAATTGGGGCGACATCTGGAATAGGTAAAGGACTTGCAAAACTTTTGGCTGACAACAATTATAAAATTGGCTTGACAGGAAGACGCGTTGAATTGCTAAATGAATTAAAAAACGAGAATCCAAATTTTTATATAAAATCATTTGACATCAATGATACAAATGTTGTTGGACAGAAATTAGATGAACTTACCACAGAACTTGGCGGACTTGATTTATTAATTATTAGTTCGGGCATTGGCGACATAAATGAGAACCTAGACTTTGAAATAGAAAAGCGAACAATAGACACGAATGTATTAGGTTTTACTTGTGTTGCAGATTGGACTTTTAACTATTTAGAAAAACAAAAATCAGGACATTTAGTTGCAATAAGTTCCATTGGCGGACTTCGTGGTAGCAGACAAGCACCTGCATACAATGCGACAAAAGCCTATCAAATAAATTATCTTGAAGGGTTAAGACAAAAGGCTAAAAAGCTTAATACATCAATTTTTGTGACAGATATTAGACCTGGACTGGTTGACACAGAAATGGCGAAAGGAGAAGGATTATTTTGGGTAATGCCGGTTGAAAAAACGGTTAGACAAATTTACACTTATGTTACACAACGCTGGCGACTAATTGCGACAATATTAAAGCGAATACCGAGACCAATTTATGACAAAATGTAACGACAAAAATGAACAACGAAGGCATAACACGGGTTTGGCAAAAGTGGCGGTTCAGTGCTCCGCAGACACATTTGTGGTTCATCAAAGTTTTGGTTCTCCGCATCAACATTTGTGGTGAAAATCGCCACCATCGCCAATCTGCAAAACGTTATAGGCTATGTTAGGACGACCCACCAAATCGAATAAATTATGAAAGGACTAATACTGATTTTTACCTTATTCATGAGTCTTGCTGTAAATGGACAGACCTACAAACTTTATCAGACAGACAACATTCACAATCAATTAAAACTTAACACTAAGACGGGAGAAGTTGTACAGGTTCAAAGTGATGGACAAACATTTTTGGTACACGAGGAAACAACACCGCTTAACGACAAGCCCAATAGATACGCTCTTTTAAGACCCAAAATATGTGGACATACATATTGCTTGACAAGTTTTCGGGGAAATTATGGCAATGTCAATACAGCGTTAAAGGTATTGAGTACATAACATCCGTAGCAATCAATGACATTGCACTTTCAAATACCGAGACAAATAAATTTACAATAAAACCAATGACAAGTATGTTTCAATATTACCTAATTGACGAAGAGACCGGTGATATGTGGAAATTTCAATGGAGTACAAAAGGTGGAGATTATATTTGGATAGAGAAAATATAAATAGTAATGCAATCTCCTAGAATAACTCTCATATCAACAGTTCATAAAGAAATTGGAAAATGCAATTCTTTTGAATTGAGTAAAATCATTGAATCTTTAAAACCAGATGTGATTTTTTTAGAAGCATTTGAAAACAGTTATACGAATTATCATAACATGTTGTTATCACAATTTGGCGTTTATCAAGAACGGCTAGAAATAAAAGCCATACAGATTTACAGTCAAAATCACACCTTTCAATATGTTCCAGTACTTGACATTGGGCTATCAGACGAGTTTGAAGCAAAACTTGAGATTGTATCTAATAATAAGGACTACCGTAGTTTATTGGATAACTACATTTCATTAGAGACAGAGTTTGGTTTTCAATTTCTTAACAGTGAAAAACAAATTATTTATCAGGGACAAATGAGAGAAATGGAAAATCGTATAATTGACAATAATGTAATAAACCAAAAAGCAAATGAAAGCATAGACGCATACGAACACTCTATGCTTCGTAATATTTATTTATTCTGCAAAGACAATTCATTCGACAAAGCAATATTTATGTGTGGTGCAGGGCACCGAAAGACAATAGAACAGAAAATTAAAGAACACGAAAGGAATGAAAAAACAAAACTAGTTTGGGAATTTTACAATGACACAAACTAGAGGACACGAGATAAATAACACAGCCTATAACAGGCGTTTGGCAAAAAAGCGGGTTCAGTGCTTAAATGAAGCTTTGTGCTTCGTATCAAGTTCAGTGCTGGTTGACAGTTTTGTGCTCCGAAACCCGCCCGAACGCAAAGCCCGAAACGTTAGTGGTAATTGTTTGATAAAAAATATTAGTAACATGAGAGATTCGAAAAGGATTTCGAGAGGCAGAATAAATGTATAATTCATAACTTAATCGACCAAATATATGATAGATGATAACGAATACAACAAAATTAAACTTCATCGTTTGTTGTTTTTTTCAGATGCAGTAACTGCAATTATTATTACACTACTCGTTATTGAACTACACTTGCCCCATTTAGTCAATAGCAAATCCGCTAGTGAAATGTTAGAAAATCTAATTAATATGGCACCAAATTTTGGAGCATTTCTATTATGCTTTTTAACGCTAGGACAAGGATGGATAGGCCAAAATGCCCTTTTTAGCCTGGTAATTAAATATGATAACTCTATTGCTATCCTTAATTTAATGTTCTTATTACCTAGCTGTTTATTACCTTTTGCCGCTACATTAATTGGTGAATATTTTAACAACCCAATGTCGTTCATTTTCTTGGCTAGTATTTCTTTTTTTTCATCAATTATGTCTTACTTCATCAACAGGCGCTTAATCAAAAGAAAAATGTTTTCACCATCTGTGGATATAAGCCATCTAGAAAAACTAACAAAAAACATGTTGTTGTTTCCTTTTGCTTCCATTCTAATGGGTTTTTTGGCATACTATAGTACCTTTTTGTCATTCAGTTTGTTTATGTGCTCTATGCTTATTTCATTGTGGAATTTGCGTAATCTTAAATTGATAAAATAAATGATTTATAATATTATTTAATTGTTATAAAATAACTAAAGTATACATCTACCACTAACACAGGTTTTGCGATAGTGGGCGCACAGTACGAATAAAAACATTTGAGCAATTAAGAAACGTTGATGCTGATAGACAGTATACGGTTTCATAAGCCCACCAACGCCAAGCCCGAAAACGTTATTCTAAAAAATCTTCAGAAACATATGAAAGAAATCGAAACATACATCCAGCAATTTCCGGACAATGTTCAGGAAATTTTGCAAAATATTAGAAAGTTGATAAAAGAAAACGCACCTGGTGGTTTCGAATTTTTTTCATACGGAATGCCTGCATACATGTTGAATAAAAAGCCATTGGTTTATTATGCCGCTTTCAAAAATCATATTGGTTTTTACGCAACACCCTCAGGGCACACCCAATTTCAAGAAGAACTTTCAAAATATAAACATGGAAAAGGTTCGGTGCAGTTTCCGCTTGAAAAAGCTATTCCATACAAACTAATTCAACGGATTGTAAAATTTAGAGTAAAAGAAAACTACGAACTGACACTAAAATCAGAAAGCAATAAAAATAAAATATAAAATTGTCATATAAGTGGGTAATACCCGACACCAAAATGTTAAAATTTTGTTTCGCTTTATGCCGAAATATAAACTTGAATAATTTAGAAATTCAAATCCCAAGAAGAAGTCTACCCCCTCAAGATGGCGTAGCTACCATCGCGATTACTCAATGGATCTACTTTCGCGAACACCAGAAAAACCAAAGCAATAATAAAAAAGAGTCGCGTGATGCGACTCTTTAGTGCTGCGGAAGAGACTCGAACTCTTACACCTAACGGCACCACCCCCTCAAGATGGCGTGTCTACCAATTCCACCACCGCAGCGGTTATTACTTTTTTGCCTTGGCGTGTCTACCATCCCGATTATTCATCGGGACCACCACCGCAGCGGTTATTACTTTTTTGCCTTGGCGTGTCTACCATCCCGATTACTCATCGGGACCACCACCGCAGCGGTTATTACTTTTTTGCCTTGGCGTGTCTACCATCCCGATTATTCATCGGGACCACCACCGCAGCTGCTTTTATCATGGTTTCAGAAAGAAGAGCACTTACGCTTTTTTAACTGAAGCATGATCCTTCGCTTTTAGCACTCTTCTATTTCTGGAGCAACCAAAAGAACCGTTTTTCAACTTCCCTTTTTTGTTTTTATATCACCTTTGCCCATCATAACATGAATTAAAAGATAGGCGAAGATAAAATATTTTTCATTGTTTGAAGCAAATTTTATGGTTTGAAATTAACCCAAATATGCTTTTGCATAATTGCTAAAAAAGTAAGGTATGGTTTCTATTCCTTTTAGATAATTAAAAATACCGTAATGCTCATTAGGAGAATGGAGCGCATCACTATCTAAACCAAAACCCATGAGGACTGATTTTAATCCAAGTTCTTTTTCAAACATAGCTACAATAGGGATACTACCACCTCCGCGTGTAGGGATAGGCTTTTTGCCAAAAGTAATTTCCATAGCGCGGGCGGCAGCCAGATAAGCTGGCGAATCGGTTGGCGTAACCACCGGTTCTCCGCCATGATGAGGTTTAACCACCACCTTAACAGATGCAGGCGCAATACTTTCAAAGTGTTTTTGAAACAAAGCTGTTATTTTATCGCTGCTTTGGTTGGGCACCAAACGCATGCTTATTTTGGCATACGCCTTGGATGGCAAAACGGTTTTTGAACCCTCTCCGGTATAGCCACCCCAAATGCCATTTACATCCAATGTAGGCCTTATGCCTGTGCGTTCAAGAATGGTATAACCTCTTTCGCCCCATACATCAGCAATATTCAGGTCGGTTTTATAGTCTGCCATATCAAAAGGGGCTTTATTTAATTCATTACGCTCAACCTCGGAAAGTTGCATCACTTCATCATAAAATCCCGGAATGGTAATATGGTTATCTTCATCGTGCATGGAGGCAATCATTTTAGCCAAGATATTTATTGGGTTTGCCACTGCACCACCGTATACACCGCTATGCAAATCTCGGTTGGGGCCGGTTACCTCTACTTCTACATAGCTTAATCCGCGCAAGCCGGTATCAATGGAGGGAACATTGTTTGCAATCATGGAAGTATCGGAGATAAGCACAACATCGGCTTTTAATTTAGCTTTGTTCTGCATACAAAAATTAGCCAGGTTTGAGCTGCCAACTTCCTCTTCTCCTTCAATCATCATTTTTATGTTACAAGGCAGGTTGTTTGTTTTCATCATGTACTCAAACGCTTTGATATGCATATAAAATTGCCCTTTATCATCGGCAGAACCACGTGCAAAAATAGCACCTTCAGGATGCGCTGCAGTAGTTTTTACGGTAGGCTCAAAAGGAGGTGTATCCCATAAATCAAGCGGCACAGCCGGCTGCACATCATAATGTCCGTAAACCAAAACAGTTGGTAATTTTGCATCTATTATTTTTTCGCCATATACAATTGGATGCCCCGGAGTTGGGCATACCTCTACTTTATCGGCCCCGGCTTCGCGCATGCGCTCCGCCACAAATTCTGCAGCCTTTTTCACATCGCCTGCATAGGCAGAATCAGCGCTGATGGAAGGAATGCGCAATAAAGCAAATAATTCGTCTAAAAATCGTTGTTTGTTTTGTTCAATGTACTGTTTTACGTCTTGCATATTTTGTAAATTATATATTAGTTATTGGATAATGATTTCAGGTTATTGCTTTCTGATACCAGCCTGATAAAAATATCATGCATACCAGGTAATTTTTCGTTGAAGCGGTGCACTTGAACCTGATTGATTGCTTTTCCTAAAATGGCATTAGGCGAAACATTTTGTTCAGAACGGATAACAACCAGCTTATGATCATTGTCGTATAGTTTCACTTCTTCAATTTCAATTTCCGGCCCAAGATTAAGAAAATTGCCAATGTATTCCATTTCGTAAATATTGGTTTTAAACTGCTCGCGCACTTCCTTGACCGATCCTTCAAGTATTTTTTTAGACTGATTGATGAGTGCAATATGATCACACAATTGCTCAACTGTTTCCATTCTGTGGGTTGAGAAAATAATGCTACATCCCAGCTCCTTTAGTTTCAAAATCTCATCGGTTATGATAGCGGCATTCACCGGATCAAAACCTGAAAAAGGCTCATCAAGAATAATTAATCGAGGTTCATGCAATACAGTTGCTATAAACTGAATTTTTTGCTGCATACCTTTAGAAAGTTCTTCTACTTTTTTCTTCCACCAGCTTTTAATTTCAAATTTTTCAACCCAAATCCTCAGTCGCTTTAATGCCTCCTGCCGGCTAAGACCCTTTAGTTGGGCAAAATAAAGTAATTGCTCCCCTACTTCCATTTTTTTATATAGGCCGCGTTCTTCAGGCAAGTAACCTATGCGATACATATCATTAGGTTTAAGATGTTTTCCATCAAAGAGCACCTCACCAATATCGGCTCTTGTTATTTGCGTTATGATACGAATGAGGCTTGTTTTACCTGCCCCGTTTGGGCCAAGTAAACCATATATAGATCCTTGGGGAACTGTTATACTTACATCACTCAATGCCTGATGATCGGCATAAAATTTTGACACATGTTTAACCTCTAGTATATTCATAACCGGATGCTGAATGGGGGGTACAATTTAACAATTCGCTTGGCAAGTGCATACAAATATTTTATAAACGAATTGGCTTATTTATTTTACATTAGCTTTATGAATTTGCAGAATATGAATATTGGCCAGTTTGAGCACCGACTGCTTCTGGCATTTACCCTCGGAACAATTATTGGTTTGGAGCGGCAATGGCGCCATAAATTGGCCGGAGTTAAAACCAATGCTTTGGTTGCGGGTGGTGCAGCATTGTTTATTTTAGCATCTGAAAACATTGGTGGCGACCCTTCAGGTGCTGCGCGCATTGCAGCTAATATTGTAACCGGTATTGGCTTTTTAGGTGCAGGTATTATGATGCGTGATGGCTTGAATATTTCCGGTATCAATACAGCAGCTACCATCTGGTGTTCTGCAGCTATTGGAACGCTTGCCGGACTTGGACATTTTTATGAGGGTATAGTGGGTACTGCTTTTGTAGTATTTGGCAATATAGTGCTCAGGCCTATTGGCAATAAAATTGATCACCGCATACAGCAAATTGAAATAGCAGGATATAGCTATGCCCTTCAAATGCATTGCACTGAGCAGGCTAAAGATGCTATTAGGGCAGCCCTAATAGAATCAGTTAAAGCCTCTCCAACACTGCACCTGAGCAGCATATCCATTGAGGGTAATAATAAAATTACTGCAGAAATACATTCGCTGGATAGAAGACAAACAGATATTGAAAGCATCATTACCGATCTAAGCCTCATTAAGGACGTTCATGCGATGAAGTGGGAAGAAATAAAAAAGTAGGCCAATTGTGCTTATTTAATACAATAAATAACGTTTTCTGAGTTGGATAAACTCATCTGTTCTTCTAAAATTTTCCAGGTCGCTGTTATCATCTATACTCTTATCACGATAGCCGTTCTTAAGAGCCTGCTCAAAATGATAAGATGCCTGTTTTAGTTTTTTTTCATTGCTGTAAATGCAGCTAAGTATAAAATGTGCTTTGGCAAATGATGAATCAATTCTTACGCATTCATTGTAATGTGTGGCGGCACCACTTAGGTTACGCAGGTTATAAAATAAATTTGCGAGATTAAAGTGTGCATTGCTAAAGTTTGAATCTTTTGCAATAACGCCCTGCCAGCATAAAATAGCAGAATCAACCGCTTGTTTTATGTAAAGTAATAATCCTTTGTTTACCCTTGCATTTAAATAATCCGGATCAATGCTTATGCATCGGTTAAGATAAAACTCAGCCTTATCAATTTCGCCTAAACTTAAATACATTGAACCTAAGTTGTTGTAAGCTGTTGTATAACCCGGGTCGATTAGAATGCATGCATGGTAATAATAGAGTGCAGAGTCGGTGTTGCCTGTTTTATTGTATAAAAATCCTAAGGTATTATACGGATACTTCCAAAGTGGAGCTATTTTAAGAGCCTCTTTTTCAAAATAAATGGCTTTGGGTATATCATTTAATCCTTGAAGCACCAGTGAATAGGTATGATAAAGCACAGCATCAGAAGCGGAGTTTGTAATCTTAGATGCACTGTCTAGTTTAAGAAGGCCATTTTTCATTAAATCGGTTTGCGATTTATTTTCATGAAAATCTTTGAAAATAACCATAGCTGAGGTTGCACGAGCTTCCAGCAGCAATCTTGTTTTCATAATTACTTTTGACTGATCATTATAGGGTCCAAGCAGCTGGTATGCTTCACGCAAAGCTTCGGCAGCCTTCATAAAATAATCGTATGAGTACAATTTTTGGTTTTTCCCGCTCAGGTAATTGTTTACGCGTTGCTGTGCAAAATTTACCAGAGCTGCTGCATATTCACCAGTAAGTTCTTTTTTATCATCATTAGAAAAGCCATCACTGTTTATGAGCTGGGAGTAATGAAATTGAGCAGACAATTCAGTACCCAATAAATTTTCTTTATTCAGTGCCTCAGTAAACTTTGCATAAATGACTGCTGCTTTCTTAACATCTGCTAATACACTGCGGTTTGTATTAGCAACAAGCATGGTATTAGAGCCAGGTAAAACAGGTTTAGATAAGTTGGCTATAAGTTGCATTTTTTGTTGCTGAGTTGGATTATTGAGCACAAGATTCTCAGCCTCATTGCAACAAAACATCGGATTTTGAGTTGGAATACCCTGGTTATTACGCGTATCGTTGCGCACTTTGGATTTCACATATTTCTGCAACTCATATAAGGTTACCTGACCATCCTCCGGGTCATCATCAGCCAGGCCGGAAAGTCCATTAATTAGGTGCCAGGAAAACACACCTCTTCCCTCTCCCCAATTGGTGCTTTCAACACTCTTTTCATTAGCAGCGCAGGAAGCCATCTGGATTTCACCGCTCTGTTGCTCCATTATTTTATTGTATGCCCATCTTGAACCGGCTTCTTTACCGGGCAACTCATTGGTTCGGCAGGCATCTGTAATAAGTACTACCTGCACACCGCTTTGAGAGAGCTGTTTAATCTTTGTTTTGAGATTGTATACCTGAAAAGTACCTCCTGCATTATACAAATTGGGATCGCCCTCATTGGGCGCATCGTGTGCCAGTAGATAGGCTTCTTCAGCATTTGCAGCATCTCCATGACCTGAAAAATAAATAAAAACCTTATCTCCTTTTTTTAAAGCCTTTCGGGTAAGCCAGCTAAAGTCACGCCAAATATCTCCCGCCTTGGCTTTGTCGTTTAATAGCAAGCGGATATTCGAAGTATCAGCCTTCTCACCGCTTGCATTCAACAGGTAATGATAAAATGCAATGGCATCTTTATCTGCAAACTTTAGGGATGGGAAATGTTGATAATTGGATATACCTATAATGAGCGCATAAACGGTACCCCCTGATACCTGAGCATTTGATTTTAATTGCTGCGAAATCATTGCTCCTTTTGTGCCAGGTTGGGCAAAAAGGCTTCCGCAAAGCAAAAATGATAGCAACAGGATATGGGTTCTTTTCATGTTTACACAAACTTAATATGGTTTATGCTTATGCAAAATACCATAATTGGGTTAATTTACGTCATTTAAACCTTATTAAAGAGCGAACGCATATATGCAAATAATTAGGTTCTAACTTTGTTTAGCAATTACAGAGATGATTATTGAATTGCCTGCATTTTTCGTATGCGCTCGGCTAATGTTTCAGAACTCATCTTCTCTCGCAAACGGTCTACCATTATTGGGAAACAAAACGGGCTTGGCTGCTCTATTTTTACTATACTTATTTTACTTTGATTAATTCTGTTTAGTGCCTCTCTTAGTCGCAGTTCTTCCAGCTGATCGTTCAATACCTCTTCATATGCCTGTTTCATGAGCAAATTGTCCGGTTCATAATCTCTAAACACCTGAAAGAACATACCTGCCGAAGCCTGCAGGTGTTTGCCTTGCATGGTTTTACCCGGATACCCGGTAAATATTAATCCTGCAATGTGGGCAATATCCCTGAACTTGCGTCCAGCCATTTCAACTGCATTGATACTGCTCATCACATCTTGAAACAAATCTTCCTCACCAAAAAGGTTATCGCCAATAGCATCTTCTATAGGTATTGGCTGATCGCTCAGCAACTCAAATCCATAATCGTTAAATGCAAGTGAGAACGTAATAGGCAACATACGACCAATGCGATAAGCAAAAAGACTAGCCAACCCTTCATGCACCAAACGTCCTTCAAAAGGATAAATGAAAACATGGTGCCCATCTCTGCTTTTATATTTTTCAATGAGCAATTCATTTTCAGCAGGAATAAGTGAGCGCTGTTGTTGCACCTGCAAAGTTTCCTCAAGTGCAAAATATTCAACATCGGTAGCGTTACCCTTCACATAAATATTCATTCCCTCCCGAAGTGTTTCACCGAGTTTACTGCTAAGAGGCATACGTCCACCCATCCATTGTGGTACAATGGCTTTGCCTGCATTTACTTTGCGTACATAAACCGTCATTTCCTTTATCTGCACAATTTCTAAGCTTTTGCCCGCAAACCAAAACACGCTGCCGGTTTTTAATCTTGCAACAAACCACTCCTCAACCATTCCGAGCAAACCACCCTGCATCCATTTAACCATAAGCATCACATCGCTTACAATAGTGCCAATAGATAGCCTGTGACGCATAGCTGTTTTGCGATTGCTTACATGATACAAACCTGCTTCGCTTACACTTACTTTTTTAAATTCATCATATGCATACAAGGATGCGCCACCCCTAGTAATGAAATGCAAGGCCCAAAGCCACTCTTCATTTGTAATGGATGCAAAACAGAAGGTACCTTTTACTTCTTCATAAATTTTATCCGGATAAAAACCCTCGCCAACAGCGAGCGTAACCAGGTATTGACACAAAACATCAAATGCTCTGATTACCGGGGGTTTGCTTTCCAGTTTTTGTTGTTTTGCTGCCTGCCTCAAGGCTGATGCTTCCATGAGCTCAAGGCTGTGAGTAGGGACAAAGTAAATGCGACTGATAGCATCAGGTTGGTGGCCGCTGCGGCCGGCACGTTGCAAAAAACGAGCAACACCACGCGGACTCCCAATTTGAATAATTTGCTCAACCGGTCTGAAATCCACACCCAAATCTAAACTTGATGTACAAACCACAGCTTTAAGTATACCGCTGTGTAAGGCTTCTTCAACCCATGAACGCACTTCATTGCTTAATGACCCGTGATGCGTACCCATTACACCCGCTAATTGAGGTGCTGCTTCAATTATTTGCTGATACCAGATTTCTGTTTGAGAACGGGTATTTGTAAAAATCAATGTTGTTCCTGCCTGTTCAATGAGTGGAATAACTTTGGGCAAAAGTTTAACCCCAAGATGCCCTGCCCACGGCAATTGCTCCATCTCATCCGGTAGCACAGAAATAATTTCAATCTCTTTTGTAAGATTGGCCTTTACCAACACACCTTCATTTTCATGTTGTCCCAATAGCACTTGCATGGCTTCTTCAAGGTTGCCAATGGTTGCAGATATTCCCCAAATCATTAACGATAAAGAAAGCGATTTGAGTCGTGATAAGGCCAGTTCTATCTGCACACCACGTTTGGTTCCGATTAACTCATGCCATTCATCGATAACAATGGTATGCAGGTTGCCAAAAACCACCGAAGCATCCTTTTGTGCCAGCATTAAATGTAAGCTTTCAGGTGTGGTGATTAAAAACTGAGGCGTATTTCTTTTTTGCTTTTGTCGTTCTGTAGTGGAAGTATCTCCCGTTCTTATGGCAATATTCCAATTTAACCCAAGAGCAATAGATGCTTCATTTACGGCCTGCTGTATATCTTTAGCGAGTGCACGTATGGGGGTAATCCAGATGGCGCGCAGGCCTGCCTGCGCGCCATCATTCTCGCGCAAGGCTTTTAATAAAATTCCCAACGCAAGCGCATAGGTTTTTCCTGAACCTGTTGGTGCATTTAGCAGTCCACTATTTTCATTAAGCACATGCTGCCAGCAGTCTTTCTGAAAATCATATGCCCTCCACCCTTTTGACTTAAACCATTGCCGGGCAGCTAATGTATGTTTGGGGGCACTCATGGGCTTTGGATTAAACTTTTTAATTGTTCAAGGGTATCTGCTTCTGCTGCTTGCTTATCCTTGCGCCAACGCAAAACACGCGGAAAACGAACAGCTATACCCGATTTGTGTCTGGGAGAATAGTTAATGCCTTCAAAACCTATTTCAAAAACCAGCTCGGGAACTACGCTTCTAACAGGACCGAATTTTTCAATGGTATGTTTCTTTACCCAATTATCAACCGCTTCAATTTCCTTATCGGTTAAACCTGAGTATGCTTTAGCAAATGGCACCAGTTTTTGCTCTGCATCCCATACGGCAAAGGTATAATCTGTATACAATCCTGCCCTGCGACCATGACCACTCTGGGCATATATCATCACCGCATCAATACTCATTGGATCGGTTTTCCATTTCCACCATTCGCCCTTTTTTCTGCCAACGCCATAGGCTGATGATTTATGCTTAAGCATCACCCCTTCACTACCGTTGAGGCGTGAGTGCTCTCTGATAGATGCAAGCTCTTGCCAGTGGGCAGCTTCTATCAATGATGATAAGAGAAGAACAGACTGCTGCACATTTTGCACCAATTCCTCTAGCAATGCTCTTCTGTTTTCTAATGGCTCATTCCGCTGGTCTGTATGGTTTATTTCCAACAAATCATAGGCTATAATTGCAACCGGAACTTTTTGCATTACAGATTTGGAAATATTTTTACGTCCAATTCTGGTTTGCAGTTCATGAAAAGGTTTTACCTGATCCGCTCCCATAGGCACTAGTTCTCCATCTATCACTGTTCCTTCTGGCAGATGTGAAGCAAGCAAATGCAACTCCGGAAATTTATCTGTTATCAATTCCTCCCCTCTGCTCCATAAAAATAAGGTGCCATTTCGCTTAATCAACTGCACACGTATTCCATCCCACTTATACTCTATTTGCCAGTTATGTATTTCACCCAGTTCTTCCGGGGGCATATCCAAAGCATAAGCCAAATAAAACGGATACGGTCTGGAAGCCTCATCAGCACTGTTTTCTACAAATAGCAGGTCGTTATATGTAACCTCGTGCGGATCCCATTTCCCTGTGAGCCTATGAGCAAGTTGATTGGCGTGAAGGCCGGTGTGCTTTGCCAATGCTTTAATCAATAATTGTTGCGATACACCCATTCTAAAAGAACCTGATGTGAGTTTATTATAAACAAAGCGCTCGTGTTTACTCATGGTTTTCCATTTGGCAGTAATAAATGCCTGTTTATCTTCTTCCTTGATAGCTAGCGCTGCTTCAAACTCCTTTATGGTTTCTGCCAACGATAAAACTGCTGTTGAACAGCCATCGGGTAAAATGCTGCTAATGGTTTCAGATAAGTCTCCTACAACATGATACGTTTCATCAAACAACCAATAAGGAATGGATGCAGCCTCGGCAGCCCATCTTTTAAGCTCATTGGTTTTGGTAATTTTTTTTGGATTGCGACCGCAGAAGATGGCAATGGTCCATAATTTATCTTCCGGTGAAGCCGCATTGAGATACTGAACAAGCGCCTCAACCTTTTCATTGGTCTTAGTTGTTTCATCTATCTTTCTAAAAAGCTGGGTAAACTCTTTCAATTGCTGCTCCTGTTAAATAGACTGTACTTCTTCTTCCTGTTTCATCTGTTCGCCTGTAAAACCGGTTTGCACCACGCGGCCATTATAGCCTTTTTCTGTAAGCCAGTTTGCAAAAGCCTGCGTGTATCCATGTGTGGCTATAATTTGCTCTGCTCCGGTTTCCTGAACTGCCCGATTAAGTGAAGGCCAGTCGGCATGATCGCTTAGCACAAAACCTTTATCAGCAGCCTGCCAGCGCCTTGCTCCTCTCAACGCCATCCAACCACTTGCCACTGCTGTGCTGCAGGGCTCAAATTTCTTCATCCAGGTTGGATTATTGGCCGATGCAGGTGCAATAATCAAGGCAGTTTTATAATCCTCTTTTGCAATGGCTGCAACTACTTTCTGATATGGAGGCAACTGAACTCCGGCAATTGCACAAGCCTCATTCATATCTGCTACTGCACCATGCACATAAACCGGTCCGATACGATGGTTGATATTACATAAAATACGCTGAGCCTTACCAAGAGAATATGCAAAAATGACGCTGGCCTTGCCGTTATCTGCATTGCTTTGCCACCATTGGTTTATTTCCTCCATTACTTCTTGCTGACTGTTCCAGTTAAAAACAGGCAATCCAAAAGTTGATTCTGTAATAAAGGTATGGCATTTAACAGGTTCAAAAGGTTGACATACACCGTCTGCCTCTGTTTTGTAATCACCGCTGGCAACCCAAACCTCTCCTTTGTGCTCAACCCTGATTTGTGATGAACCAACAACATGACCGGCAGGATGAAAGGAAAAAGCTACCCCATTAATCAAAATAGATTCATCATAGTTAAATCCGGTAACTTCAATATTTCCCAAACGCCTTTTAATGATGGGAACATTTTGGTGATGGGTAAAATAGGCGGCTGAGCCATACCGCGCATGATCACTATGGCCATGTGTAATCAAGGCTTTATTTACAGCCCGCCAGGGGTCGATGAATACATCTGCCTGAGGACAATACATGCCTGATTCAGTGAACTCAATTAATGCCATATTAAGAATTAACCAAATTTACCTGTTTTTGATTTGGTGCTGGTTATTTTTTTTGTGCGAGATTCACAACCTATTAATAAATGACATTAGAGTGTTACGCCCATTTCAGCAATGAGGTAATCTGCGCGGGCCACCTTTTGCAACACCCACAACACATAACGAATATCAACTGCAACAGAGCGGCTGTATGATTCATTCCAGGCATAATCATTGATGGTAGCCGTATATGCTCGATCAAAGTTTACGGCAATTAGTTCACCCTTATCATTCATTACCGGGCTACCGCTGTTACCTCCTGTGGTATCCAAATTGTACAGAATATTTACAGGCAAATCATTTAACTGCGGATGCATAAATGGTCCGAAATCTCTTGCTGCATATAAGTCTTTAATAGCTTGAAGTAATTCATATTCCTTGCCATCTTCTTTTTCAATTACACCACGCAAGGTGGTAAAAGGTTGGTGGTATTCTGCATCATTCGGGCTGTAGCCTTTTATAAATCCATAAGTAAATCGAAGAGTACTGTTTGCATCAGGAATAAACTGTGTTTTTCTCCACTCTGAGCGGGCATCAACATATTTTGCCATTAGTAGATTCAATTCTCCATCCCTTTTACTCCTCTGTTCTTCCTCTGCCAATGCCTCCTTATTTAAGTCCTTTACCAAATCAATCATTACATCCTTGCGCTCCAACACCTTGGCAGGATTGGTTTTAAGCAACTCCTCTATTTCTTTATAGCGTGTTAGCTTACTTTTTTTAGCTAGCCACATGTAATATCCCTCGATATTATTTTTTGAAGCCAGGTTTAGATGATCTATCCATTTAATTTTATTATCTGCGTTGAAGGTAGCTGCATCATCAGCCATTTTGCGCCATGCGGCCATTTCAAAATCAGGATCGGCAGCATTGCAAAATCTGGCATAAGCAGCCTGCATTTTTTGCTTATTCTGCTCTACAAATGTGGCTTTCTCCTCTTTGGTTTTAAGCAATGCATATTGTTCCTGCATAATGCCAAATGTGGAGGCCATGCCAATGCTTGGAGAAATTTGATAAATTTGAGATAGCCAAAGATTCTTTGGCGCCATTTTAATCACATCGGCATAAATTTCAGTTACGCGTGGAATAAGATTGCCATACTTATTTCGGTTTTCTTCAGTGGCCATGATGAATTTGGTGAGCTCTGCCTCTTCTGCTTCCTTTTGTTTTACAATACCTGCTCTCCTAAAGCCCTGAAGCTTTCCTTTGTAATTTTTTGTGGTATTGGCCAATGATTTGATTTTAGATGCATAACGCAATTGTATTGAATCACTTCCGGCACCCAGCTCTTCCATTTTATGAATTTGCCAGTCGAAAATATCGCTGATATACTTAAGCATATACTGCTCGTGATACTTGTAGAAAGCCGCAGGCTGATGGCGGAATGTGCGGCCCGGATAACCCAAAACAAATACAAAATCATTTTCCTTTACTCCCCTTGAATTTACTTTTAAAAATTTGGCAGGCTTATAAGGGATATTGCTCTGGCTATACTCAGTAGCCTCTCCATTCTTTCCTACATATGCGCGTAAGAACGCAAAATCACCTGAGTGGCGAGGCCAAACCCAGTTATCCAACTCACCACCATACTCACCGATAGAGCGGGCAGGCACATATACCAACCTAACATCTTTTAACAATTTATACCTGAACAATACATAGGTTCTGCCAGTAAACATTTCAGAAATTTCACATTGTAAATCAGGATTGGCTTCATTTTCCAGACGGGTAACCGTCTTTATATTTTCTCCAATTTTTCTCAAACGCGCAATAGGGTCTGTTAATTGTGCTGTGCCCTGCAATACCCTTTCCGATACATCTGCATAGCTTGCAGTTATTTTGCAAACAAGGCCTTTGGCCGGAATTTCTTCAGAAGCCTTGCGTGCAAGGAAACCGTGTTTTGCATAGTTATTAGCCGAAGTACTTGCTGCTGCAGCAAAGCTAAATGCGCAATGGTGATTGGTAACAATGAGCCCTTCAGCAGAAACAAAAGAACCTGTGCAACCTCCTACTCTAACAATAGCATCAATTAAACTGGTGCCATTGGGGTTATATAACTCCTGAGGCGATATTTTTAATCCGATTTTTTGAAGATCAAGATTCTTAAGGTCAGATAAAGGAAACATGCCTTCATCATTTTTTCTATTGGTATGTGAAGTAAGCAATGCAAACAATACAATTACCGGAAAAAGAAGCGTAAGTTTTTTCATGAGTTAACAATAAATAAGCAGGCAATAATATAATTTTTCAGGGGATTAGCTCATATAAAAATCTGGCAAAATCAGAGGGTAATGTCCTGCCATTAAAGGCGAGCACGGGCGATACCTTGCGTATGGCATTGGTTAAAAATATTTCCTCCGAGTCATTCATCTCGTTTAGGGTAATGGTACCAAACTCAACAGGCAAATCACAACAATCACTCACAACCTGTTGCATAATGCCGCATACACCGCCCTGCAGGGCATCTGTAGTTTTGAGCTTTCCGTTTTTAAACAAAAATATATTAGATTGAATGGCGCATGATACATTGCCGTTTTCATTCAGCACCACACAATCATCCCACCCATTTTGCTTTGCTGCAATGCCAGCCATTACCTGTGTAAGTGCCTGTCCTGTTTTGATGGTTGATATTGGATGAATCATGCGTTTCATATCCGTATAAACTCCCAGCGTTTTACAAGTACTAAACTCAAATTGCAGTGGTTCTGAGTGGATATGTAATTGAGGAACAGCATGGGTAAACCTATAGGTGCCTTCGCCACCACGATACAGCGTTAAACGCAAGCGTGCATCATCCAATGCATGTGTTTGTATATAGGCTTGAATTGCTGCTTGTATTTCCTGCTCACGCAACTCTTCCTGATTAAACTGAAGCAGCTTTGCGCCTCTGTTTAAACGTGCAGCATGTAAATGCAAAAACATAGGCATGCCTTGCCTTATTCTGATAGTCTCAAAAAGAAGGTCGCCATAAAAGAAGGAGCGGTTTATCTGATTTCTGTTAATATCCATTTCCCTTGTTGGTGAATATGGGGTCCAAGTTGCAAAATAAAATCACAATTGCCGGTATCATCTAAACGATAGCGTGCTTTATTTGCCTCCGGTAAAGGCATAAGCTTGCTGTAGTTTTCCTTTGCCGCAGGTAAAACCGATTGGTAGGGCATGGCACTAAAATTTATATTGTAATATGTTTCCATACTTTTTTTCCAGGCCATAAAATAAAAGGGCTCATGTACCACCGCTTTAAAATTAACAGGTGTTGAACGCTTGGCCTCACAGGCAAAGGCATCATCGTCAGGTGGCACCAATACCAAGGCATCTTTTGGCAAATAGTTGTTTATCCATGTATGCATCAATTGCAAATCGGTTGGTGGATTATTCCACACTGCATAGCGTTTATTTAATTTTTCTGAAGGAAAATAACCGGAAGTGAGGATAAATAAAAGGCAAGCTAACGTAAATACTACAGTCAATTTTTTAAAACTTATACTTTCTATCCAATTTTGTTTAAACCACCTGCTTTGCACAATAGCTGATGCTATGATTAAGCTGCAACACATGTTTAGCCAAACAGTTGTTTTGAACCACTGCAGTTTTCCAATAGCCATTACCTGCGCATATTCTAATAATAAAACATACAGCAAGCAACCTCCAATAATGATGGATATCCAGCGTTTGCAGGTTTGCAGCACAAATGCTTTTTTAGTTTTAAGTAAAAAAGCACTTAAAGCTATTAATAGGCTTAACTTAAAATAGTCTGCTATAGGAAACAAGGATGGTAAGTAATGCAGGAAGTTTCTGTTTATATACAATAACTGGTAATACATGGATTGATCGTGTTCCTGGTCTGCTATAAATTGCTTAGCCATTATAGGTGCGAGCATTGGTGCAGCAGCCACCAAATAAAGCAAACCACAACTTGCTATTTGTTTTATATGCTGCAAGTTAAATTCTTTAAGATGCGTTAAACAAAGTATTACACACCATTGCAAACCCACCAATGCCTGAAACCAAGTGGCCAAACCCAACCAAATAAACGCCCTGTTGTGCTTTTGCTGAAGGTAATACCAAACACCCAGCGATGCTAAAGCCTCAGCAGGCAAGCTGCCAATAAAAAGCGGTCCTGCCAAGGTGTTTCCGCCAATAGTAAATCTATTAAAAACAGTAAGTGAAAGAAAAGTGCCTAAAATACCCGCAGCTATATGACCCGTAAGGTAGCGCCCGATTTTAATCCAACAATGTGAAATGAGCCACAAACAAAACAAGTGCAACATGAAACAGGATAGCTTAACACCAAAAACAACAGAAAAACCATATACCAGCCAAACCCAGTAGGCCCTAACAGTAAATGTTTGATCGTATAGTGCAAGAAAGAAATCGCCATGATACAATTCAGGATCAAAAAGCCTGTAAACCTGAGGCAAGTGTTCTGCCTGGTCCCCTGTATTAAAATAGTAGCCCTGAAAAAGCATGGCTGTAACCGATAAAGCCAAAGCATAGAGCCACACATGGCTTTGTTCATTATTTTGAGGCACTTTCACTACAGCAAATCTATTTGTTGTAAAATGTTATCCAACTATAATGGAAATAACTACATTTGCCCGACTTTAAAAAACTAACCGATGAAAGAAGTATTTATCGTTTCATTTGCACGCACACCGGTAGGCGGTTTTGGCGGAAATCTTTCTTCCCTTAGCGCCACACAATTAGGCTCAATAGCCATTAAAGGAGCGCTTGAACGTGCCGGCATTAAACCGGAAATGGTAGAAGAGGTATTTATGGGAAATGTTCTTGCTGCAGGTTTGGGCCAGGCCCCTGCCACACAGGCCATGATTTATGCGGGTATACCCAATACTGTTCCTGCCACAACAGTAAACAAAGTTTGTGCATCCGGCTCAAAGGCCATGATTATGGGTGCTCAAAGTGTAATGCTGGGTGTTAATGATGTAGTGGTTTGCGGTGGTATGGAAAGCATGAGCAACGTGCCTTATTATTTAGATAAAGCCCGCAACGGCTATAGATTAGGCCATGGACAGATAACCGATGGATTGATTAAAGATGGTCTTTGGGATGTGTATAAAGATTTTCACATGGGCAGTGCTGGCGAGCTTTGCGCCAAAGAGCACAATATTAGCAGAGAAGAGCAGGATGCTTTTGCCATTGAATCTTATAAACGTGCACAGGCTGCTTATGCAAAAAATGCCTTTACAGATGAAATTGTACCGGTTAGCATTGAGCAACGTGGGAAAGACCCGATTGTTGTAAATGCCGATGAGCAATACACCAAAGGTAATTTTGAAAAAATGAAAACACTTAAACCGGTGTTTGATAAAGCCGGAACTATCACCGCAGCAAACGCTTCACCTTTAAATGATGGCGCATCTGCAGTGGTGCTGATGAGTGGCGAAAAAGTAAAAGAACTTGGTTTAAAACCACTTGCTCAAATTATAGGATTTGCCGATGCTGCGCATGCTCCCGAATGGTTTACTACTGCTCCTTCTCTTGCCGTTCCAAAGGCACTTAAAATGGCCGGTATTGAGCATAAAGATGTTGATTATTATGAACTGAATGAAGCATTTGCAGTAGTGGGTATAATCAATAATCGCATGATGGGATTGGATGATAAGAAAGTAAATGTTTGGGGTGGTGCCATTGCTTTGGGTCATGCCATTGGAAACAGCGGCTGCCGCATTGTAGGAACACTTGCCAATATTTTACAGAAAGAAGGTGGCAATATTGGTGTTACCGGTATTTGCAACGGTGGTGGCGGTGCCTCTGCTATAGTGCTTAAGAAAGCATAAGTTTCTATATATTTTTCCAAACAAATTATTCGCTGTTCACACCTGTTGAATACGAGTAAGTAATTACTTGCGGCAGTTTCTTATAATTGCCCAATGAAATATTTGTTGCTTTTTGTTTGCCTGTGCTCGCTGCATGCTCGCGCCCAACAAGTGGATTCTCTTACACGTGATACACTATCGGATGCACAAATAAGGCTGGAAGGCCTTGGCCAAAGCATGATACAGTCGCTTGATGAAAAACAAAGGCTGGTCAGTGGTCGCAATTTCCTGATAACCCTTGGAAGGGCGCTGCGTATTCGAAACTCTTATTATTTCAAATTTGATTCGGTAAAGGTAATGTCGTGCATCTACTCACCCGATAACCGTTTTCGTATTTTTACCTGGAATATTGTTCTCACCGATGAAACCTTTCATTACTACGGTGTGGTGCAGCTAAATCCGGAGTACATCAAAACCATTAAAGATACTTCAGGACTCAAATCCTTTTACCCGCTTATTGACCGCAGCAGCCAAATAAAAAACCCGCTGGACACCACCGTTGGGGCCGACTTTTGGTTTGGTGCAAACTACTACAGCATTATTCCTGTTGAATACAAAAAACAAACCTACTATACCCTGCTTGGCTGGAACGGACATACAAAAATGAGCAACAAAAAGGTGGTTGACTTCCTCTATTTTGAAAATAACAAGCCACTCTTTGGCAAGCCGGTTTTTGATTTGCAAAAGAAAAAACCTTACGCACGCCTTATTTATGAGTTTAGCAATACTGCCACACAAACGCTTAAATATGTTCCAAAGAAAAAGTACCTCATTATTGAAGCCGTTGTTCCTACAAGGCCTCAGGATTACGGACACCCGGAAACATACTTACCTGATGGCAGCTACGACTACCTGATTTTTAATACCAAAACAGGTATATGGGAATTGAAGGGCTTGCTACGCGATTTTAACTTTGAGTAATAATTGAGTTTTCGCAACCGCATAAAATACTTGCTGGTGCACAAGGCAGGTCTTAGCAATAAAGAAGCTCAGACCTGCATTAAACGTGGTGATGTGCATGTAAACAACCAACCGGTTTATGCCAATCAAATCTTTACTGCCTATGATCAGGTGGATTTCAGACAACATGCACTGTGGCCCCAAAAACAATATGTATATGCCTGCTGGTATAAGCCTGTTGGTGCGGAGTGCACTTTTAAAACCGACAATGCGGACGCCATCATTCATTATCTTCCCAATGAGCTCAAAGATTTATTTTATGTTGGACGATTGGATAAAGCATCAGAAGGATTGTTATTGCTCACCAATGATGGCAACATACACGACAAACTGCTGGCACCACAAAACAAGGTTACAAAAGTATATGAGGTAAGCACCGAGCCACCAATTACAGATGAAGACCTGCAGCGTTTGCAAGGTGGCGTAGTTATTTTGGGGAAACAAACCTTGCCTTGCAACACCCAAAGGATAGATAAAAACAAATGGCAAATAGAACTAACCCAAGGCATGAACCGACAGATTAGGCGCATGTGCCACAAACTGGGCTATAAGGTAACCCAACTAAAGCGCATTTCATTTGCCAATCTGCATCTTCAAAACCTTAAACCCGGTGAGTGGCGCTGGAGTACCAGAGAAGACGTGATGGATAAGGAAAGTAAACTTTCCTAAAGTTAATTGATCAGAGTAAATTCCTTTATACTATTTATGTAACCATTTCCAGTTCTCGCATGCTTAGCAGACATATGAGCGGTGTTCCCAGCCCCACATTTAATCGAACATGAAACCACAAAAGGATCAATACTTCTCTTTTATAATACTCTTTACCTAAACAACTGCAAAAATAGACAGCTTGCGAAGGAAAGGATATGTTATTAAATGAGATATACTTGCCTTATGTATTTTCGCGTAATCAGTAAGAGCAGATTGTATGAATCTGGCCAGGTGCAAGAAACCCAACAGCGAAGCGTCTTGGGTTGCTTGGCATACAACAAACGTAACTGATAGCGAAAAGGCATAAAGCCATTGATTTTTTGGCTTCTTTTTTATCAAGAACGAAGAAACTGCGGGTTTGGGGCGCATAGCCCCATGCTAGAGAATCAGAACCCTATAAGTTCAGTAGACTGGTTTTGATAGAAAAACATTTTCTTCCGCGCTATTACCGCTGAGAAAATGGGCTGCTCGCGAGCAAGGTAGATTAACTAGGTAAAAGTTGTTGGCCAATTTTTCAGTGACATAACACTTGTTGGTTATCAAACGTGTGTGGGGCATGGAAGAAAGCAAGCAGCAAAAATGTGTGCTCCATGCAACTATGCATTTTTTGCTTTTGCTTGCGCAGGTGGTTTGATGACCTTAAAAAGTTACTCGGGGTGTGGGGTAAAACCCCATGCTAGATGATTAGAACTCTGGGGCTTTAGAACTTTAGTATATTAGTTGTGATAGAAAAACTTTGTCCTTGGTGCGTTTGAGGGGCCAAACGCATTACAAAAGCCCTTCATTTTCTTGGTCGCTTTCGCGCAATCACCAAGAGTACTAATATCGAAATTACACTTTACTCAATGGTTGCTATTACTTTAAGCTCTATGGCAATTGGCGTTGGAAGGCAATTAATTTCAATGGTTGTTCTGCATGGCGGATTTTTTCCAAAATACTCAGCCCAAAGCTTATTGTACACCGGAAAATCATCCTTCATATTGGTTAAAAAAACGGTTACGTCAACAATACTATCCCAATTGCTTCCACTCTCCTCCAAAATCATTTTAACATTATTGAATACGGAGTGGCATTGAGTGGCAATATCATAACTCAGTATTTCGCCCTTTTCATTGAGCGTTACACCGGGAATTATTTTGGTACCTCTCTCTCTGGGCCCAACACCAGATAAAAATAGCAGATGGCCTACTCTTTTGGCATGCGGATATAAACCAACTGGTTCAGGTGCCTTGCTGGAATGAATGGGATTAATTTGATCTGTCATAAGGCAAAAATGCAATAATTTTTATTAGTTGCTAAAAAAGAAAACATGTATCCGTAATTATTTCATTTTGGCAATTTCACCGTTTATGGCTATGGCTTTTGCATGATGCTTGGTACTTTTCTGGGTTATCTATATCTGCTGCGTGAAGGCAAGTTGTATAACCTGAGCTCTGATAAGGCTGCACAGATAGCTATGCTTATTTATTGCATAGTATATGGCAGTAAGCGCTTTTTTACCGTATTTATTCGCGGTGATCATAACCGAGGATACCGGGGTCCTTTAAGCCAATCGCAAAGCATATGTATTGTCGTTGTATTGTCCTGTATGCTGCTGTTTTTTTTAGGAAACTGACCTTGCCCAAGTATCACAAATAATGGCAGCAGCTATAGCTGCATTTAACGATTCGGCTCCTCCTCTTTTCGGTATGCAAATAGGATTAGTGATTAAAGGAATCAGTTCTTTGCTTATTCCGTTTCCTTCATTCCCTATCAATATCATGCAATCAGGTTTAAGTGAAACATCATAAAGTGATTTACCCTGAAGCATAGCTCCATAAACAGGAATAGCGGCATGCCGTTTTATAAAATCAGAAATACGCGTATAGCATAAGGCTACCCGAGTAAAAGAACCCATGCTTGCCTGTATAACTTTCGGGTTGTATACATCGGCACTATTTTCACTGCAAATTATCCGGGTTATGCCATACCAATCGGCAATTCGTATAATGGTACCCATGTTGCCAGGATCCTGAATAGTATCAAGCAATAGTGTTGTGCCTTTAATGTTTAAGGGAAGTTCTACCTGTTCAATCATACAAACGACAAGCACCTGAGGTGGAGAAGGCTGAGCAGAAAGCTGTTTCATCTGTTTTTCATCAACCACTATACACTCAATCGTTTTATGCACATTTATTGCATTGTTCTGCAACCACAAGGAGGTTGCAAATAGCGTTTTTACCTTTATTTTTGAGGCAAGCACTTCAGAAACAATCTTCTCCCCTTCGGCCACAAATAAAGATTGCTCCTTGCGGTGTTTTTTATCCTGTAATGACTGAACCAGTTTAATGGTTGATTTGGTTAACATATATTCATCCTTGAAGTTAAGACATTGGCTCTTGCTGCTTGCCGCTGCTTTAATGCAATCCTGCAGCATCAGCAAGAAACTACCACCAAACCAATATCTCCTTATAAAAAACAAAGTTGAGATAGAAAAACCACATAAAAAAGAAACCGTTCGAGAATTAGAAGGTTTATATAGGCAAAAACCCAATAGCAAATTGTTTTTTGTATTTCGTACCAAGCCTTATTTCTACCTTAAAGGCAATAAGGGCAAGAATAATGGCTATCGCAGATTTTTACGCGATAAACTGGGCGAACAAGCTGTACTGCTTGACTCTTCCTATGCCCAACAAACCACCAAACGAATGGCTAACTACATGAAAAGCAAAGGTTATTATTATGCAGAAGTAAAATACGAGGTTGAAACCAACGCAAAAAAACAAGCTATAGTTAGCTATCATGTTACCAAAAATACGCAATACAAATTTGGCCCCTACTACCTGCATATTGCCGACAAGGAAATAAATAAGTTGGTAAAAGATCATATGGAAGAATCTTTCATAGCAACCGGTCGCGGCCTTGACCATGATAATTTGTATAAGGAGCAAGAGCGTATTGTGAATTTGCTAAGAAATCATGGATACTTTACCATGAGTAAAGATTTTATTGATTTTGACATAGATACTGCCTTCCCCGATAATTATGTGAGTGTAGGTTTAAATATTCAAAACCCCGATGATGTACATAGCCACAAAAAATATTATGTAAATGATGTAACCCTTGAGATAGAAAGAAGCATAAGCGGAAAAACATTGCCACCAAGTGACTCGGTAAAAACAAAACGTTTTTATTATGAACCTAACGGCTACAGATTAAATCCTGAAGTTTTGGATAGAAATATCTTTTTTGATAAAGGTGCGCTGTTTAAGCAGGATAATTTAAACCGCAGCTATGGCCGTTTAGCCGATTTAGGGGTTTTCAGATTTATCAATATTCAACCCAGAACCTTTGAAAGAAATGACAGTGGCTTTGTTAATTACTACACCAGATTAATACCCAGCGGTAAATATGATTTTATTTTGGAACCACAGGCGCTAACCTCGGATCAGAACAATACCGTTGCCAATCAGGGTAGAAACTACGGCATTGCGCTATTGGCCCAATTTATGGACAGAAATGTTTTTAAAAATGCAGAAATACTTCAACTCACTTACCGCGGCTCAATAGAGGCTCAGGGCCAAGTAAAAACAGCCGGTTTTTTTAACAGCACTGAACAAAGTATAACCACAAGCATCATTATGCCAAGAACACTTTTCTTTCCATCATTTGATCGGAGAATTGGATTTCTGAGCAATAAAACTTCAATAAGTGTTTCGGGTATTTATGAGATTAACACCGAATACCGCAGACAGGTGCTTACTACAGGCTATAATTATCAGCTTAACAGAAAACTTACTACATATAATGTTTCTCCTCTTGAAATAAGTTATATCAGAAGCGATATCGTATCTGATGTGCTGGAGGAAAGAAAGAAGGATAATTTGTTTCTACAAACCTTGTTTGCGAATAACCTTATCATAAGCAGCCGTTTTGGCTTTACGTATACAGACAAGCCAATAGCTAAAACCGATTTCACAGTGATACGCTGGGAGGTTATTGAATTGGGAGGCAACACCATTACTTTTCTAAAAGAGTTATTTGGCGACAATAAAGATGCAAGTGGAAGGTACCGCATGTTTGGCATCAACTACTTTCAGTATGTAAAAACCGCTATAGATTATCGTTACAATCATATTATTGATCAAAACAATGCTATTGTATACCGGGGATTTTTGGGTGCAGCCATACCTTATGGAAACTCCCCCGATTTTGTTCCTTTTGAAAAACGATTTTTTGCCGGTGGAGTGAACAGCTTAAGAGGTTGGCGCCCCCGCTCAGTTGGTCCTGGCTCTTACAGCTCATCCACCCAACTTGATTATTCCGGAGAACTCAAACTGGAGTTTAATGTTGATTTTAGGTTTAATATGTATAACAAATGGCTGGAAGGTGCACTTTTTGCAGATGCTGGTAACGTTTGGAATGTTAAGCCAGCTGCAGAAAGACCCAATGCGCATTTTGATTCTAATAGATTTTATAAAGAATTTGCGATAGATGCGGGTGTTGGTATACGTCTTAATTTTGAAATACTGGTGGTGCGGTTTGATTTTGCATTACCACTGCATGATCCGCGTTTCTCGGAAAACGAAAGATGGATTGTTAAAGACATCAATTACGATTGGCTTAAAAATAATACCAATTTTAACTTTGGTATTGGATATCCATTTTAACCATTTCCTTTTCTGTGAGTTTTAAGCACTGAAAAAGTAGCAGAAATCTTCTATTCCCAATTCTTTTCAACCCTATATTTTTTATTATGCTCATTAATGCATGCGAGCATTGCTTTGTTATATGGCTCAGGCAGGAGAGCTATATTAAGAGAGGTTAAGACGGAAGAAACACCTAAAGAAATTAAAAATTCTGTATCATTATTTGTTACAATACCATAGAATAATGCCGCACAAGAAACCACATTCATCGCTGTTCCTATATTCCTTACCCGCCTGGCTTTTTTAAAATGAGCGAAGGCAGCAGGATTGTTTCGAACCATTGGTTTTAGCTCAAATAAAGTTAGGGTTGTTTTGTTTTTAATGGCATGTAAAACACCTTCATGATAAACGTAGCCAAGCGAATCATTGGTTTGGGCAAACAATGATTGAGATAAGAGAAGCTGGATAATCTGTATGGTAAAAATCCTAATAAAGTTCATTCCGCAAACCTACAACCTATTATAAGATTGGAGTAATTGAAAATTCCTATAAGCCTTTATTTTTAGCCTCATTCCAAAAGGTATCCATCTCGTCCAAGCTCATTTCAAGTAATGATGTATTCATGCGTTTAGCTTGCTCCTCGATATACTGAAAACGTTGTAAAAACTTCAGGTTGGTTTTTTCAAGTGCATCATCCGGGTTTATATTAAACTTACGTGCCAGGTTTACCAAGGCAAAAAGAAAATCACCAAACTCCTTTTCAGTTTTCTCTGTCAAATAATCATGGTTAAATTCTGCCTTCAACTCATTCAACTCCTCATCAACCTTTGCCCATACTTCTTCTGCCGTTGGCCAGTCAAAACCAACTTGAGCAGCTTTTTCCTGCATGCGTAATGCTTTTACCAGGCTGGGCGTACCCTTGGCTACACCACTCAAAACAGACTTATTACCCTCTTTTAACTTAATCTGCTCCCAATTTTCTTTAACCTGTTCGGCATTTTCCACTTTAACCAACTCTCCTGCATTGTTTGGATCACCGTATATGTGCGGATGTCTTTTAATGAGTTTATCACATAAAGTGTTGCATACATCCGCTATATCATAGGCTCCTGTTTCACTGCCAATGCGCGCATAAAACACTATGTGTAGCAGTACATCTCCCAACTCTTTCTTTAACTCCTGTAAATCATTTTTAAGTATGGCATCACTCAATTCATAGGTTTCTTCAATGGTTAGATGACGAAGGCTTTCATTGGTTTGCTTCATATCCCACGGACACTTTTCGCGCAGTTCATCCATTATATCCAACAAACGTGAGAAAGCGGCCATTTTCTGTTCTTTGGTATGCACAATTTTTATTATTAGTGAAACAAATAACTCTATTCTTGAGCTATAAAAAAATGTTAACTGTTTAATAATTGCTTAAAATAATCTGCGCTTCCCAGCAACCTGCTGCCATACCAGCTAAATAATTCACCATCTACCAAGTGTATGTGCGCTTTGGGGCAAATTTGCTGAAGCTCCTCTATATGCTTTTCTTTAAACGGATATGGTTCTGATGATAATAAAATCTTGTCCGGATTGGCTTGTATGATTTGCTCAGCTACCATTTCAGGATAGCGGTTTCCCACAGCCACATTTATCCATCCGCAACGTTTAAGCATATCTCCAATAAAGGTATGGTTTCCGGCAGCCATCCAAGGATCTCTCCAGATTAAATACAGCACACGTTTTTTGTTTTGCAGCAACGGCAATGAATTGAATGACTGAGTTATTTCAGAAACCAACTTTTGTGCGGAATTGGTGCTGTTGGTGAATTCGCCTATCATTAACATCATATCCAACGCATCTGTTAAATCAGATATATCACTCATCCATACCGGAAATTCCTGCATTAGTTCTTCTATCTGCGCCTTTGCATTTTCTTCCTTATTGCCAATAATTAAATCAGGTTTTAATGCTCTAATTTTATTTAGATTTAACTTTTTGGTGCCACCAACCCTTGGTTTACTTTCATGTGCCCAATCGGGATGAATACAAAACATGGTTTGCCCCACTATAGAATCAGCCTGCCCCAAATCATACAGAAGCTCCGTTTGCGAAGGCACCAGTGATACAATACGCTGAATAGGCAACTGCAAGGACACCTCCCTCCCCATTTGATCGGTAAACACATGTTTCATTGGGACAAATTTACTTTACTCGCTGAAAATTCTTTTATTTGTTGGTAAAACAAAGCTAAAATGGAAAATCAAAAGCCAAATATTGTGCAGCATGCAATGAAATTCGGATTCATCATGGGTTTATTTAATATTCTTGTTCAGCTCGCAATATACCTCATAGATAAGGCCTTACTTGT
Source organism: Sphingobacteriales bacterium (assembly GCA_021299635.1). Lineage (GTDB taxonomy): Bacteria > Bacteroidota > Bacteroidia > UKL13-3 > UKL13-3 > JAJTFA01. Next base: position 30,009 of record JAJTFA010000009.1, on the reverse strand, counting down.
TTCTTTTTCAATCGGCATCATTACCATGATAATTAATCTTATTTTGGTTATTTATCCTGTTCGTCTGTACCGCAAAGAACTGGAAGGCTTCATTTCCTTTAAGGAAGCTTTTATAATAGGTTTAATAGTGTTTGCCGGCAGTGGTCTTATTACTATTATTTTCCAATACCTGCTTTACAATTTAATCGATCCGCAGCTGCCTGATTATATCAAAGAAAAAGCCATAGAAAAAACGGTTGGTTTAATGGAGCGCTTTGGAGCCGGACAGGAAGAAATAGCCAAAGCCATAGAACCACTTGAAAAGGAAGATTTTCATCAAACGCCTTCAAAGTTGGGGTCTTCTTACCTGAGCAATGTATTAATTGGAGCAGTATTATCGTTAGTTATTGCTGCATTAACCAGAAAAGCGCCTAAGAACTCCTCTATATAATGAGCACAACCCCTATTTACGATATATCTGTAATTATTCCTTTATACAACGAGGACGAATCCTTGCCCGAACTCAGTGAGTGGCTTACCCGGGTAATGCAGGATAACAATTTTACCTACGAAGTACTGATGATTGATGATGGCAGTACCGATCGCTCATGGCTGGTAGTGAACGAAATTAACCAAAAAAACCAGTGTTTTAAAGGCATTCGTTTTAGAAGAAATTATGGTAAATCTGCCGCACTCAGTGTGGGTTTTCATGAAGCCAAAGGACGCGTTATCATTACAATGGATGCGGATATGCAGGATAGCCCTGATGAAATACCAGGCCTTTACAAGATGATTGTTGAGGATGGTTACGATTTGGTTTCCGGCTGGAAAAAGAAACGCTACGACCCCATAACCAAAACCATTCCTACCAAATTATTTAATTGGGCAACTCAAAAAATGAGCGGTTTAAAACTGCATGATTTTAACTGCGGGCTCAAATCTTACCATTATGAAGTAGTTAAAAACATTGAGGTATATAACGAAATGCACCGCTATATACCGGTTATTGCCAAGTGGGCAGGGTTTAGAAAAATTGGCGAAAAGGTAGTGCAACACCGTGCAAGAAAATATGGTACCACCAAATTTGGCTTGGAGCGTTTTGTAAATGGTTTTCTGGATTTACTTACCATCTTCTTTGTATCTAAATTCGGCAAAAAACCCATGCACTTTTTTGGTGTGCTTGGTACCATTTCATTCACCAGTGGCTTTCTTGTAACCTGTTTGCTGGTAATTGAAAAGATTTATAATGTAGCCAATCATGTTGAGCACAGAGGTATTACTGAACAACCTTTGTTTTACATTGCATTAACTGTTGCTATTATTGGCGTACAGTTATTTCTGGCAGGTTTTATCGGTGAAATGATTTCACGCAATGCGAGTGAGCGCAATGTGTATGGCATTAAACAAAAAATAGGCTTAGGTGAGTAAAATTCTTATTGTGGGTCCTGCATATCCGCTTAGAGGCGGTTTGGCTACCTATAATGAAAGGTTGGCAAAGGAGTTTAATGCAATGGGCCACACCTGCCATATTCTAAGTTTCTCTTTACAATATCCTTCATTACTCTTTCCCGGGAAAACCCAATATTCAACAGATTCGGCACCTGCCGATATTACCATCTATTCTGAAATAAATTCTATTAACCCATTCAATTGGATTAGCATTGGCAGAAAAATAAAAAAAGCTTCCTACGATATTGTTATTTTCAGGTATTGGATGAGTTTTATGGCTCCTGCATTCGGCACTATAGCTTCCATTATCAGGCAAAATAAACATACTCGAATCCTAACTATTTGCGACAACCTCATTCCTCATGAGCAAAAGTTTTTCGATAAGCCCTTCACCGGATATTTTATGAATAAGTGTGATGGTTATTTAACCATGTCTCAGGCCGTTAAACAGCAATTAATGGACTGGCCGGTAAATAAGCCAGTGGTGTATTCGCCTCATCCTATGTATGATATGTTTGGCGCTCCATTAGCAAAGGCCGATGCAAGGAAAAACCTTGGGCTTGACAACAATATCCGCTACCTCCTGTTTTTTGGTTTCATCAGAAAATACAAGGGGTTGCATCTCTTGCTTGATGCTTTTGCCGATGCGCGTGTAAGGCAATTAAACATTAAACTGATTGTAGCCGGAGAGTTTTACGAAGATGCCAAACCCTATCTGGAACAGATTGAAAAATTAAGCCTATCAAACCATGTTATTTTAAGTAATGATTTTATACCCAATTCAGGGGTGTCAAACTACTTCTGTGCAGCCGATGCAGTTATTCAAACCTATCTGCATGCAACACAAAGTGGGGTTACACAAATCGCTTATTTCTATAACAAACCCATGATTGTTACCAACGTAGGTGGGTTGGCAGAGTTGGTGCCTGATAAACGCGCTGGCCTTGTTGTTGAAACCAATAAGGAAGCCATTGCCAATGCCATTTGCGATTTCTATAACCAAAATATGGAAGTGCCAATGCAGAAGGAATTGCTCATAGAAAAACAAAAATTTACATGGTCATATCTGTGTAATAAACTGCTAAGTCTCTAAGTGAAAAAGCTGCACATTTGCCATATCTCCAGCGTTCACACTACCACTGATACACGTGTATTCTATCGCGAATGCTTGAGTTTAGCCAAACACTTTAAGGTAACCCTCATTGCAATAGGCAACCAAAACGCAAATAAGGAAGGCGTTGAATGTATTGCCCTGCCAAAGCCAAGCAATAGAGTAAAGCGATTGCTGCTTACGACCTTACATGTTTATCAAGCAGCTAAGAAAATACAAGCCGATGTTTACCATTTTCATGATCCTGAATTGATTCCTTACGCCTTGTTGCTTAAGTGGCAAGGCAAAAAAGTTGTATATGATCTGCATGAGAATGTTACAGAAAGCTTGAAAGCCAAAAGCTGGTTGCCATTAAAATGGCTTTTTATTCAAATGTATTTATTGTTTGATAAACTGGCTGCAGCCAACTTTGAACTCATACTGGCAGAAGACGCTTATGTAGCTGTTTATCAAAAACGATACCCACATAAAAACACAACCATCGTCAGAAACTTTGCCCCAACGGAATTATTGCTTGCATACCGAAAAAGTAAAAGGGATGATTTGCCATTCAACATATTTTATATGGGAAGTATTGACCAGTTGTATTGCATAGAACCTATGCTGCATGCTATACTGCTGCTAAAGCAGAAAGGATATTCACCTTTGCTTAAGCTGGTTGGCTGGGTTAGCCCAAAGGTGCAGGGCTATATTAAATCACTGCCTTATTATACCCAGATTGAACCAAATCTTGAATTCTTAGGATATCAGGATATTAAACAAGGTTATGCGCTATCTATTGATTGCTCCATTGGATTCAGTTTTGTGAGCGACAATATCAATGTTAAAGAATCTTTGCCACGAAAAATGTTTGAATACATGCAAATTGGCCTACCAGTGATTAGTTCGGGCTATAAAACCTACCAAAATATGGTAGAGACTCATCAAACAGGGCTATGTGTAAAAGAGAGCAATGCAGCAAGCATAGCAGACGCAACAGAGCAACTTTGGAACAATAAAGAAATGCTCAACCGATTTGCCGAAAATAGCATTAACGCGGCAAATGCTAGCTATAACTGGGAGTATGAATCGGTTAAACTCATTGATTTTTACCATAGCCTTTCCCATTGGTAATTAATAATTATGCCGGTTTTAAGCCGAAAAGTATGCAGCAATTGCATTTCCTTCATCACCCGGTCGTGCCATTTTTCTGTTTAAACCCAATTTATTGGCAATTGGCGTATAAAATTTTCGTTAACTGATATTAAAATCCATTTTTTATTCTTTTTTTGCGAGGCAATAATTATTAAACACATGAACAAGGTTCAAACTCAAAAACAAGAAAGCAAATTTCAAAGCATGTTTGCATCATTCGCTATTCCGGTATTGGTAGTGGTAGGTATTTGCATTTACCTATTTGTATTAGGAAGTCCTTCTAATTTTGAAGGTGGCGATCCAAAAAATCATCCTATTCCTGATGGGGTTGGGCACGTACTGGGTCTAATTTATAAAGGCGGATTCATTGTACCTATTCTTATTTCTTTAGTATTAATGAGTATTACATTCTCCATAGAACGTTTCTTAACAATAACCAAAGCATCAGGCAAAGGATCTGCTGAAGCATTTGTTAGAAAAATACAGTCACAATTGTCAGCAGGCAACATTGACGGAGCTTTAGCCGAATGCGACAAGCAGCAAGGTAGTGTTGCAAATGTGGTAAAATCTGTATTACACAAGTACAAAGAAATGTCGGCCAACAAGGAAATGAACACAGACCAACGCGTTCTTGCTATTCAAAAAGAATTGGAAGAATCTGTTTCTCTTGAGTTGCCTATGCTGGAAAAAAATCTGGTAATCATTGCAACAATGGCTTCGGTTTCAACCCTTATCGCACTTTTAGGAACGGTACTGGGTATGATCAAGGCCTTCTCGGCACTTGCCAGCGCTGGCTCACCTGACTCAGTTGCTCTTGCAAACGGTATTTCTGAAGCACTTATCAATACTGCATTGGGTATTGGAAATTCAGCAATTGCTATCATCATGTATAATGTGTTTACTACCAAAATTGATAAAATTACGTATACAATAGATGAGGCCGGTTTTAGCATTACCCAGCAATTCGCAGCCTCAAATAAATAATTGGTTGAAATAAACGGATAAATAATCAAAATCCGCTGCTTCAAGTTTTATTGTTCAATCATTTAATTATTTAATAAATGCCAAAAGTTAAAGTACCTCGTAAAAGCACAACGGTAGACATGACGGCCATGACAGATGTGGCTTTCCTCCTGCTTACCTTTTTTATGCTTGCCACGAAGTTCAAACCAGACGAGCCTGTTATTGTAGATACCCCATCTTCCATTTCTGAAATTAAACTACCCGAGTCGAATGTGATTTTAATAACCATAGATAAAAACGACCGCGTATTTTTTGGTGTAGATGGACAGCCTACCAGAGAAACGGTATTGAGAAGCATGGCTGAAAAATATAAGGTTTCTTTCACCGAAAAGCAGATTAAGGAATTCTCCCTAATGTCTACTTTCGGGGTCCCAATTGCACAATTGCCTCAATTACTGGACATGAAGGCAGAAGAAAGGCTCAAAGTAACCCAATCGGGAATTCCTTGCGATTCATTAAACAACGAATTGTCTGACTGGATATGGCAAACACGCCTTGCAAATAATGTGGTACGCATTGCTGTAAAAGGCGACAGAGAAACAAACTATCCGGTAGTGAAAAAAGTTATTGCAACACTACAGGAAAGAAAAGTAAACCGTTTCAACTTTATTACAAGCATGGAACGCCCTGAGTAATTAACCTATTAAACGAAAGAAGTAAAATGGCAGAAATAGAAGGCGGTGGAGGTGGTGGTAAACACAAAGGCGGTAAGAAAAGAGGCAAAAAACTTTCCACCAGGGTAGATTTTACCCCAATGGTGGATTTGGGATTCCTACTCATTACCTTCTTTATGCTAACCACCAGCATGAATAAGCCGCAAACCATGGAAATTAATATGCCTGATAAAGATGTAAAAACCGAGGAAGAAAAAACCAAGGTAAAAGCATCGCAGGCAGTTACACTGCTACTTGCCAAAGATGACAAAGTAGTGTACTATTTTATGCAACAAAACGGTGAGCCTGGCACTCCTATGATTACAGATTACTCACCGGGGGGGATACGCGCAACCTTAATTAAGGAGAACAAGGATCGCAACCCGAATATCGACTCAATTGCCATCTACAAGCAGCAACTCAATATGGGGCAAATAGATGAGCCAACATATAAAATGCATGCTAGCCAGATAAAAAGTTTTAAAGATGGACTTATAGTTGTGATAAAAGCCACCGATAAATCCAAATATAAAAACATGATCGACATACTGGACGAAATGCTGATTTGCAATATCGGTCGCTACGCAGTAGTTGATATCAGTGATATTGAACTGGAAATGCTTAAAACCGTTAACCTTGAATAATTATGGCACTTGGTAAAATAAACATATTTGACGGAAACTGGGTTGATCTGGTTTTTAAAGGCCGTAACCAAAATTATGGAGCCTATGTGCTTAGAAAAAAGAGTGACGAGTATACCAACAAAGGCGTTTTGTTCGCCATTGTATTTTTTACACTGGCTATTTCAGCTCCAATGATTGTAAATTATATCAAAGGTCTTGTTCCTAAAGGTTTGGAAGATGTGAAAGTTGTTGAAGTAAATACACTGGAAGAACCACCACCGGTAGATAAAGACCAACCGCCTCCACCTCCGGTTGAGCCACCGCCACCATTAAAATCTACTGTTAAATTCACTCCACCTGAAATTAAGCCCGATGAAGAGGTTCCGGATGAGCCACCACCAACACAGGATGATATGAAAGATAAAGATGCGGGCAATAAAACGGTTGAGGGCGACCCTGAAGGTGTGGATGCAAGTTTGCTTGAATCAGGAGATGGATTAACAGGCGAAGAAGCTACGGAGATTGTAACCTTTGCAGAACAAATGCCTGAATTTCCGGGAGGACAGGAAGCCATGATGGCCTTCTTAAGTAAAAATATACAGTACCCACCAATGGCCCGTGAGAATGGAATTGAAGGCCGCGTGGTATTGCAGTTTGTGGTTGATAAAGATGGTAAAATTTCTAATATAGAAATTGTGAAAAAACTTGGCTGGGGTCTGGAAGAAGAAGCCACACGAGTTGTTAAAACAATGCCTGCATGGAAACCTGCCAAACAAAATGGTAAGCCTGTAGTATTGCGCATGATTTTACCTATCGTATTTAAGTTGCAGTAATGCATTTTGAATAGAGAAAGAAGCGATAAAAGACACCGAAAAATAGCCGGATTACTGAAATATTTCAGACTAATCATGGCTATTTTTTATTTTGTAATGGGTGTAAGCATCTTGTTTTTACCTTTATTTGCAAATATTTCATTAAGCACGCGCTATGCGCTAGGATTGATGCTTTTGGGATATGGAATTTTCAGATTTTACCGTCAGATAAAAAGTAATGATGAAGAGGCAAATTAACTTTTTTATGCTTGCCATAGGTATTGTGGCGATCGCATCCTGCGGTGGCAACTCTACGCAAAACAAAGGCGAAGATACGGCCACAAGCGGCACCATAACGGTATCTGCAGATGAAAGCCTTAAACCTATAATTGAAGCTGAAAAGGCGGTATTTGAATCCATTTATCCCAATGCACATCTTAAAATTTTTTATACCAATGAATATGATGCCGTTGATATGGTGATGAAAGATTCCGCAAGGATAGCTATTGTTACCAGAGAAATGCTTCCGGAAGAAAAAGCTGCATTAGATGCCGTAAAAATTACACCACGCTACTCCCCTTTTGCCTATGATGCAATTGCGCTTATTTTAAATCTGGAAAATAAGGATACGGTATTTACAATTGATCAGTTAAAGCAAATTCTTGATGGCACTTACACTACGTGGAATCAACTCAATCCAAAATCAACTTTAGGTAAACTACAGGTAGTATTTGATAATCCTAAATCCGGAGCAGTACGACACCTTACGGATTCTGTGCTTAAAGGCGGAAAAATTGCACCGCATTGTTTTGCTGTTCAGTCAAATCCTGAAGTAATTGCACATGTAGAGCAAAATAAAAATGCCATAGGAATTATAGGTGTAAACTGGATAAGTGATAAAGATGATAGCCTGATGCGCGGTTTTTTATCAAAAATAAAAGTTGCAGAACTTGTTCCCGTAAATATGGATAAGGCTGAAGCCCGCACCATGAAACCATGGCAGGCCTACATTAGCCTAAAACAATATCCGCTTTGGCGTAAGGTTCAAATACTAAGCAGAGAGGCGCGTGTTGGTTTAGGCACAGGATTTGCCTCATTCATTGCCAGTGATAAGGGCCAGCGAATTGTGCTAAAGTCGGGTTTGGTTCCGGCCACAGCACCTATTAGAATTATAGAAGTAAATAACGAAGGATTATAACAACACATGATGATTGCCAATTATATGAAAAGAAGAAGCCTATTGGGAGCATTAACACTGCTTACCGGAGTAACGTTTGCACAAACAGCTGAAGATGGAATACGTGCACTTGATTTTGACCGTTATGAATATGCACGTAACGTGTTTACCAATTTAACCCAAACAGAACCAACAAAGGGCGCCAATTATTTTTACCTGGGCCAGTCATATCTAAACTTATTTAAACCCGATTCTGCTTTGTGGGCCTACAACAAAGGCGTGCAGGCCGAACCCAATAATTTTATGAATTATGTTGGTTTGGGTGAGTTGATGCTGGAAGATAATAAAAACAATGAAGCCGAAGGTTATTTTGATAAAGCACTTTCATTTAGCAAAGGCAGAGATGGCAGATCAAAAGACGTAAATGCCTTGAGGCTGGTATCACAGGCTATGATATCGCCTGAAGAAAACAGAATGATTGATGCAGCTCATGAGCATATTACCCGTGCTTTGGAGTTGGATAAAAATAATTACGAAGCCATCATTACCGCAGGTGATGTAAGCTTGCTTAAAAATCCCGGGCAAGCAGGAGGAGCAGCCGACTTGTATGAAAGAGCTATTTCACTAAATCCAAAAAATCCTAAAGCATACACCCGTATTTCATATATATGGTTAAGCGTTAAGAATGCGGAAGCTACCAATGATGCACTTCAGCGTGCACTTGCTGTTGATGCAAACTATGCCCCTGCTTTAAAGAATTTATCGGAATATTATTACCAAACACGTCAGTTTGCAAAAGCCAAAGAAACTTATGTGAGGTACTTGGAGAACTCAGAGACCAGTTTAGGTAACAAGAAACGTTTTGCCAGAATACTATTCCGAAATAAGGAATATGAGGAAGCTTTAAATGAAATCAATAGCATCATGCAAGCCGACCAAAGTGATATTTTTCTTTACAGGCTGATGGGCTACAGCTGCTATGAAGTTGCCGAGGCGAAAAAAGATACAACAAAGTATAAACCGGGACTTGATGCAATGGAAACTTTCCTTGCAAAGGTAAATGAGAAGAAGGTTATCATAAGCGACTATGAGTATATTGCCCGATTAAATGCAAAAATCAGCGGCAATGAAGCAGCAGTTATTAATGCGTTTAATAAAGCCATTTCTATGGAAGGCAGTAAAATTGAAACCATCGTTGAAGCTGCACAGGTAACGTCTAAACTCAAGAAATACCAAGAGTCAAGTGATTTCTACAGCTTATATTTTTCTAAAATTACAAAAAATGACTTGCCTAATCTGGTTCGATTTGGCATTGTGTGCATGAATTCCAAACAATTGGTAAAGGCTGATTCAATATTTAATAGAGTAATTGAGATTAAGCCTGATTATTCAGAGTCTTACTTTTACAAAGGAAACATCAACTCCACTTTCAGTGAACCGGATAAGGCGCAACTAGCAAAAGAAAGTTATGAAAAATTCATCTTGTTGGTAGAGGCAACTCCTGATAAGTTTAAATCGAAACTGATAACCGCTTATGCATATCTGAGATATTTCTACATTCAAAAAGAAGATAAGGCCAATATCAAGTTATACAATGATAAAATATTAGTGCTTGATGCGGAAAATAAAGAAGCACTTGATATTAAGAAAGCGCTTACGGCTCCACCAGCTAGCAAAATGGTCAAAAAACCAGCTAAGGGGAGTAAAAAATAATTTAAAAGGCTGCTGTAAAGCGGCCTTTTATTTTGAACTACTAACAAACTAATCAAATAGGCAACTAAATTAAACGGCCTTAAAATCTTATATTTGTACGTTGGCTTTGTAGTACAATGGATAGTACGTGAGTCTCCGGAACTCAAGATCCAGGTTCGATTCCCGGCAAAGCCACTTTTTTTGCGTTTCTTATTTCTTTTTTTTCTTACCTTGGCACTTGGTGATACCACAATCTAAAATAGATGAAATTATTGATGCTGCCCGTGTTGAAGAGGTAGTTGGTGATTATGTTTCGTTGAAAAAACGTGGCGCAAATTTACTTGGTCTCTGCCCTTTTCACCAGGAAAAGACGCCTTCTTTTACTGTTTCGCCTGCTAAAGGCATTTACAAATGTTTTGGTTGCGGAAAAGCCGGTAATTCTGTTAATTTTATCATGGAATATGAGCACCTCGATTATATTCCTGCACTTAAATTTATAGCTGAAAAATATCAGATAGAATGGCCGGAGGTTCAGATATCGGATGAGGCATTAGCAGAAGAAAAAAGAAAACAGCGTGAAAAAGAAAGCCTACAAATCATCAATAACTTTGCTGAGCAATACTTTGCAGCCAATCTTCAGCAGGATGAAGAAGGTATAGCTATTGGACTCTCCTACTTTGAAGAGCGCGGCTTCAGGCCTGAAACCATTGAGAAATTTAAGCTTGGCTATGCAAAAGACAATTGGGATCATTTTACCCAAACAGCTCTTGCAGCAGGATACAATCAGGAGTTGCTCATTAAATCAGGATTAATCAAACAAAGTGAACAAGGTAAGCTTTATGACGCTTATCGTGGAAGGGTAATGTTTACCATACATGGCTTAAATGGTAAACCCATTGCGTTTGCCGGCAGGTTTTTAAAGCCCGATCCTAAAAGCCCTAAATATGTTAACTCTCCTGAAACAGAGCTATACCATAAAAGCAATGAACTTTATGGATTGTATTTTGCCCGCAATGCTATAAACAAAGCTGGATATGTTTATTTGGTAGAGGGTTATACGGATGTGATACAATTGCATCAGGCGGGAGTTGAAAATGTAGTAGCCTCTTCAGGCACTTCACTCACCGAAAATCAAATCAGACTCATTAAGCGCTTTACAGATAATGTATGTGTGTTGTATGATGGAGATGCAGCAGGTATCAAGGCATCATTGCGTGGTATTGATATGTTATTGGATGCCGGACTAAACGTTAAGGTAATGTTGTTCCCTGACGGAGAAGATCCGGATAGCTTTTGCAGAAAGCAAGGCCCACTTGGATTTTCGGCCTATCTGGATGAAAACAAACAGGATTTTATACGATTCAAAACATCTCTGCTTGCTGCGGATGCCGGCACTGACCCTATTAGGAATGCAGAGCTTATTAAGGAAGTGGTGCAAAGCATTGCCAAAGTACCAGATGCCTTTAAACGCGCAGGCTTCATTAAAGAAACATCAGCAGCATTAAAGGTTGAAGAACAACTACTCATCACTGAAATAAACCGACTGCTCAGAAATAAATTATCACAACAGGCACATACCACAATTCCTACACCTGAAGAACAGCCCCTAAATTACGAGCAGGAAATCAAGCAATTGATTGATGTACAAGCGCAGGATTATCAAGAAAAAGATATGGTGCGATTGCTTATTAATTTTGGCCACCTGCCATTTGAAGGATATCAAAATGTAGCTCACTTTATTATTTCGGAAATAGCACTCGATGAAATTGAAATTGAAAATCAGTTGGTGCACGAAGTACTTAATGAAACCCATAAACAACTGGAGTTGGGTGAACCTGACGTTAAAAAACTTGTTAATCACATGAATCCTGAGGTGAGCAAGTTTATTGCGGAAATTCTCGCTATGCAATATGATATTAGTCCTAACTGGGAGCATAGGTATGATATTATAATAGATAAAATGGAGGACAAATATCTCGAGGATATAGACTCAGCTATGAACAGACTGAAACTTAAAAACACAGAAAAACTGATAAAACTGAATAAAGAGGAAATGCTAAAGGCGGAACAGGAAGATAATTTTGAACTTCTGAATGACTGCATGAAGGTGCACCAGCATTTATTAACACAAAAATCTAAATTATCAGCTAAGCCCGGAACTGTTATTGTATAGTTTTTTTGCACCTAAATAAGGGATAGACGTTCTATTTAAGACTATAAACTTGAATCATTAAACTTTCCTATATTTGACCTGTGCGAAACCCAAATTTAGACCCGGAAGAGGAAAACTTATCCGGAACAGAAAAAGAACTTGAACGCGTGCTCAGACCGCGCACATTTGATGATTTTACAGGTCAGGATAAAATAATTGAAAATCTGAAAGTTTTTGTGCGTGCTGCTAGTCAGAGAGAAGAAGCACTTGACCACGTTTTGCTCCATGGCCCTCCCGGCTTAGGCAAAACAACCCTTTCTTATATCATAGCTCAAGAGCTCAATGCCAATATTAAAACAACTTCAGGACCTGTGCTCGAGAAACCTGGAGATCTGGCAGGCCTTTTAACCAACCTTGAAAAAGGTGATGTACTTTTTATTGATGAAATTCATCGATTAAGTCCGGTTGTGGAAGAGTTCCTGTATTCAGCCATGGAAGATTACCGCATTGACATTATGATTGACTCAGGCCCTAATGCCAGAAGCATACAGTTGGATATTCATCCGTTTACACTCATTGGTGCCACTACCCGTTCAGGGTTACTTACCTCTCCTCTACGCGCACGCTTTGGTATCAATGCACGCTTGGAGTATTATGATAAAGCTTTAATGAAGCACATCATTAAAAGATCTGCTACCATCATACAAACTCCTATTCAGGATGCCGCAGCAGAAGAAATAGCACGCAGAAGTCGAGGTACGCCTCGTATTGGGAATGCCCTATTGCGCAGAACAAGGGATTTTGCGCAGATTAAAGGTGATGGAACAATAACACTTGAAGTAGCAAAGTTTGCACTGAACGCACTGAATGTTGATGCGGAAGGTCTGGATGAAATGGATAATAAAATCCTAAAAACCATTATTGAAAAGTTTAAGGGAGGGCCGGTTGGTATTAGCACTATTGCCACGGCAATAGGAGAAGAAGGCGGAACGATTGAAGAAGTTTATGAACCCTACCTGATTCAGGAAGGTTTTTTAACACGCACACCCAGGGGACGCGAAGTAACAGAAAAAGCATTTAAACATTTTGGCATGTTGCCACATTATAAAAACCGTTTATTTTAAAGTTGAATAGGCGAATTGCATTTATTGGTGCAGGCACCATCATTGAAATGTTTTATATACCCCAGCTGAAAAGTATGGGTTTTAGTGACTTTTGTGTGTATGACAGTAATAGCAACCGAACCGAATTTCTTTCCAAAGCATACAATATTAATACAGGTACCTTTGAACAATGTGCTACAGCAGACGTGATTATATTGGGCATTCCACCCGGTAATAAATTCGACTTATTGTACTCCTTAATTGCCCCCGGCAAAACCATTATTTGTGAAAAACCTTTTGTTCATCATTTAAATCAGGCGAAGCAATTAGTGAATAAAGCCAAACTTGCCAACTGCGATTTGCTGGTTGCACATATCAGACGTTTATTCAGTGGTATTGATATTGCGCATGCGCATCTGAGGAATAACAGCTACGGGAAACTGATTAAAGCTCATATAATGGAAGGTAACCGTTATCAGTATAAAACCCAATCAAATTATATCTCCAATAACCCTTTGGGTGGTGTGTTGCTTGATACAGGCTCACATGCGCTGGATGCATTTTTGTATGTTACCAATATGCATATGCTAAACAATTTGAATGTTGAGGTAAGGAATGCCAAGAGAGACAAGACTGAACCTTCGCATGAGAATAAATTTCAATTTATATTAAATGATATTGAAGTTAACCTCCATTTGTCGAGATACGAAACATTGGCCAATAAGATGAATCTATATTTTGAGCATGCCTTGGTTGAAGTCCCACTTTTACTTAAACCTTCCATACGAATCACACCCAACGAAAACGAAAGTTTTGTTGTTCATGCAGGCACATCGGTAAACTACATGAGTGAGGCTTTTCGCTTGCAGCTCTATCATATGCTGATAAAAAAAGATGCTTCATTATTTGAGGCAAACTCATTTATTTCTTTATCAGGCATACTTCAGCAGTTACTGGCAGCATGATGAAATTAGCAATCATAGGAGCAAATGGATATGTAGGATCAAGGCTTACTTCAGCTCTTGCAGAAACTTATAACGTTACAGCAATTACAAGAGGAATTGACAGCCTAAGCAGAGCGGTGAGCGGAGTTCATTATAAAACTGCTTCAGAAGATTTACCAATTTTTGATGTGGTAATTAATACCTCTTATGCGTTGGATAAGAATCATGCAAATTGTGCTCTAGCAAACAATGAAATGATTAAACTGCTTAATCGCATCTGCAATAAGCAAACAAAAATTATTCATCTCAGCTCATTGGCCGTTTTTGGTTTTGGACTTGATAAGGAATTAAAAGCTGATGCCATTGCAACAAGAAATGATTATGTATATGTGTTTTCTAAGCTTGATATGGAAAATAAATTGATTACGCATTTTAGCAATAAACGTGTTTCCATAATACGACTTGGAAATGTGTGGGGGCCGGGTAACGCTTCCTATACCCAACCGGTTATTGATTCCTTATTGTGGGAGCTACCACTTTTGCCGGATAAACCCGGTATGTGCAACCTAACCCATATTGATAATATAGTTTCCTATATTACCCACACCATTAGTTGCACGCAACACCTCACTTTTCATCACTTGGCAGAATGGAGTGACATAAATTGGAAACAAGTTATTGATGATATGGCAAGGATAATGGGTGTTAAGCCTGTTCCCTTAATACAGCCACCATGTTATCCATTAAGTTTTCGAGATGAAGTGTTATATGCCTTTAAAAAGAAGCCATTAGAGGCAATCAAAACCTTGCGTAGCGGAAGATTTACTTCTGCTTACTTTCCTGAACGATTGTTTAGCAAAATTCTTTTAAAGTTTGCATCTCTGCGTTATCCGAAACAGCCACAACTAGGAGACTATGCCATTCCGGATACTTTTATATGGGTACTGAATTGCCAAAAAGCATTTACTAATACCCGACTTGCCAACTGGCAACCTCCAATAAGTTGGGAAGAATCATTAAAGACACTTGCTTATTGGATGAAGGAAAGTGGGTATTGTATTAAATAACATAATTCTTGATACGACCCATTGTTTCGTTAATTAGGTCTCTTCGTATTAAACCCATTGACAAGGAAATAATTAAATACAAACCAAATAAGATTACAACTTTAATCGATAAGAGTATCAAATTTTCAGCAAACATTCCTCTTGATAAGTATACCAATACAAATGCTATTAAAAATGATAATAAAGGTTTAACAATGGGTAAATCATAACGCAGGTGGTATTGTGTATACCAAGCACCACTAATAACAGAGATAATCATAACGGCAGACTTTGCAAGGGCAGCTCCCATCAGGCCAAACCACGGAATAGCAAAGCCCAGACCGGTTATAAATAAAAGCGCACATAGGCTATCCTGAATAAACAGGAAACGTGCCCTACCTAAACCAGTGTGCATATTCATAAATACATAGCCACAAATACCCGGGATAAAACCTAACAAGAGATAACGTGCATACTCAGCTGCTGCTGCATATTTATCAGTATAAAACAATACCACCATTTCATCCGTATGCGCATAGAAAAAAGCACCACAGAAGGAAACCAGCCAAACAAAATGAATAAAAAAATCAGAGAACTTTGCTGATGCTTTTTCCTGTTGATGCTGAATGCCTGAAAAGTAATACAACAATCCGCTTGGAATTAGTTTTAATGGCTCTGCAAATAAAGAAACCAAGGTAAACGCAATGGCATAAACAGCCAACTGATCAAAATTATAGTAGTGTTTAAGTAAAGAAAGTTCAAACCGCTGCCAGAGTATGCCTGCAAGTATCGCAGATATTGCAAAGTATGCAGATGTTCTTAACCAACTGTTTGCAGGAGGTATTTCTTCATGGCCCGACTCTGTTGTTTCTTCTAATGTAAATAAATATTTGGAGAGCAGAAGGCAATAACCAATAGACAGAAATAAGTTTACAAAGATAAAGCAATAAAGATAAGCCAATTGCTGCAGTTGAGAAAATGATAGGAGTAAGAAACCCAAGCCCAGTAAACAAGCAAATAAATTAAGATAAAATGATTGCTTGTAGCGGTAGGTGGCCTGCATAAGGACGGAAGTAACAGCCAGAGAAATATTACTAAAAGTCCAGAACATCAAATGAACAAAGGAAATATGGATGATCACAATTTGGTATATTATAATTATAAATATTACATGAGCAATAATTGAAATACATGCGGTTAGTAATGCCCTCTTAAGGAGCTGGTGAATGAGCTTACCATTATGCTTTAGGATAGCAGAAGGCCAAAACTTAGCCAGCATACCGGGTAAACCAAAATTAAGACCCATCCAGCTCAGGCCGACCAAGAAAGAAAGAAACTGAACTTCGCCAAAAACGTGACTGGTAAGTTTACGGGAGCTGATGATACCAACTGTAAAAACAAACAGATAAAATACAATTTTAGACAGAAAATTAAGCAGGGTTATATTAGATAGCCGAATATGTGGTGCTTGACTCATGTAATGTTATGAACCGTGAATGTACATATTTTTTTATTATTAAGCTGCTTGTTATTTTGGGCCTGCGGCACCTATTTGTTTGGATATAAGTACCCAATTGCAAATACCCGGCAATTGGCCTGATTACTCAATTCATAAGCAATAAAGTCACTTTACAAATACGCTGAACAGTTAGGAACAATACTGCTACAGCTGCTTAGATGCGCTAAAAATATCTAATAAAAACAAGCACACCACAAATAGCTGCCACCAAACTCATAAGCAACACTGCACCTGCGGCAACATCTTTTATAAATGCAGCCTTTGTATCTTTTTTAGAGAAGTTTGCATCGGTTAATTTTTCAATGGCTGTATTCAACAACTCTGCTGCACACACCCCTCCTATACACAGCAACAATATGCCCCATTCCGTAGCAGACACCCTAAAGTAAAATGCAAAACCTATAACCACTAAAGCTACCATAGCATGAATCCTAAAATTGCATTCGGTTTTCCATGCTGCTTTTAAACCTCTCCAAGCATAAACAAACATCATCAGGTTTTTCATGGCATTGTTTAAGATATATCCTTTATATCAACAAGTGTTTTTCTGCGTATCCCCTTATCGGTTTGCTCAACTTTGCAGGCCTCATGCAGAGGGTCGTGCTCAAAAAATAATATCATTTTATCATCAGCGGCTGCTTCGGCAAGTACAGCAGTTTTCTCACTCATGGTATCCAGTGGGCGCACATCATAACCCATTACATAAGGCACCGGAATATGCGCCTGTGTTGGTATCATATCAGCCAGGTATAATATTTTATACCCTTTATAATGTATCAGCGGATGCATCATACCTTGGGTATGCCCATTGGAAAAGCGCAGTTCCATATGTTCATAAATGCAATCACCGTGCTTAACCAGTTTTAATTGTCCGCTTTCCTCTATAGGTAAAATATTTTCTTTAAGAAAAGATGCCTTTTCTCTGGGGTTTGGTTTCATGGCGTCATTCCAGTGGTCTGCTCCTATCCAGTATGTGGCATTTTGGAATGCAGTGCGATAAGCAGTTCGGTTGGCATTCCATTCAATGCTACCTCCGCAATGGTCGAAATGCAAATGGGTAAGCACCATATCTGTAATATCATTTTTAGAAAAGCCGGCAGCTTTGAGTGAATCATCCAATGTAGCCTGACCATGCAGGTAGTAATAGGAAAAGAACTTTGCATCTTGCTTGCTACCTATGCCGTTATCTATTAAAATAAGTCGATTACCATCTTCAATAAGAAGGCAGCGCATGGCAAGGCTAATCATATTGTTTTCATCGGCCGGATTAAGTTTGTTCCAAAGGGTTTTGGGCACAACACCAAACATGGCTCCCCCATCCAGTTTAAAATGACCCGTTTCTATGGTATATAGTTTCATTAGCTTGCATTGATATACCTCAAAACTAAAAAATAATATTTATATCAGCAGTCAAAATTATTATTGAAACTACCACAATCCACATTGTTTATAATTTCCTTGCAAAGCTTTGCCGTCCATGCTTCAAATTGCATGTAAATTTATAGCACATGCATATTCATTTCATATCAATTGGCGGAGCGGTGATGCACAATATGGCCATTGCCCTGCATAAAAAAGGTTTTAACGTAACAGGTAGCGATGATGAAATTTATGAGCCCGCCAAATCTCGTTTAGAGAAATATGGACTGCTGCCTAAACAAACGGGCTGGTTTGCCGAATACATTACAAGTGATATTGATGCCATTGTATTGGGTATGCATGCGCGCAAGGACAATCCGGAAATGCTGCGTGCCCAGGAACTGGGTATAAAAATTTACTCATTCCCGGAGTACATGTATGAGCAAACCAAAAACAAAAAACGCATTGTTATTGGTGGCAGCCACGGCAAAACAAGCACCACTGCCATGATCATGTTTGCACTCAACTATCACGGTCTTGCATTTGATTACCTGGTGGGCTCTATGATTGAAGGTTTTGAAACCATGGTTGGCCTGAGTGATAAAAGTAAGATAGCCGTTTTTGAAGGTGATGAATACCTTACCTCTGCGCTGGATTTAAGACCAAAATTTCACGTGTATCAGGCCCATGTAGGCATCATTACCGGCATAGCTTGGGATCATATCAATGTGTTTCCAACCTATGAAAACTATGTAGAGCAATTTGAGATTTTTATAAAAGCCTTACCTGAAAGTGGCGTATTGATTTATTGTGCAGATGACCCTGAGGTAAAACGTGTATGCGAGCAAACACAAACAGCAGCACGCAAAATACCTTACCACACACCTGAACATTTTGTTGAGAGTGGCATCACTTATTTAACTGTGAATAATGAACAGCTGGCAATAAAAGTATTTGGCAAACACAACCTGCAAAATATGATGGCTGCTAAATATGCTTGTCTGGAAGCAGGACTTACCGAAGCGCAATTTTATGAAGCCATTGCCTTATTTAAAGGCACAGCGAAACGACTGGAAATGTTAAAGGAAACTGCAGAAAGTATGATTTATCGTGACTTTGCGCATGCGCCATCTAAACTAAAAGCCACTATAAATGCAGTAAAAAATCTTTACCCGGAGCGCAAACTGATTGCAGCTTATGAGTTGCACACCTTCAGCTCACTGAATAAGGCTTTTTTACCCCATTACCATAATAGCATGGAGGAGGCAGATGTAAAGGTGGTTTTATTTAGCAAACATGCCCTTGAAATGAAAAAGATGCCCATGCTGGATGAGCAAGAAGTGGCCATGCATTTTGGCGGAGGTGTAAAGGTATTTACCAATAAAAACGAATTGCACAGCTATTTGCAAAGCCATTATACGGGGAAGGAGAATATGCTGCTGATGAGTTCAGGCACGTTTGATGGCATGCCTTTGGATTTCTGATTGCTTAACACAGCAAGTAATTCAAAAAAAAGCCGCCCTTTTGAGGCGGCTGTTTTTTTTATCAATGTTATGGTAACTTTATTCAGCTGCTACTTCCAATCCAATGTTTACAGATACATCGCGGTGTAGATTAAGGGTAGCTTCATAAGTGCCCACGGTTTTGATATCGCTTACTTCAATTTTGCGTCTGTCAATATCATATCCCTGATTTTTGAGCACCTGCGACACCTGAAGTGGAGTAACCGAACCAAAGATTTTACCATTTGCACCGGCTTTAACACCGATATTGATAGTTAATCCTTTTAGTTTCTCTGCTAAGGTGCCAGCATCAGCTTTCATTTTTTCGCGCTTTAATGCGCCCTGACGATTGTTTTCTTCAAGTATTTTAATATTTGAAGAAGTAGCCATTACTGCCAATCCGCGTGGAAAAAGGAAGTTATTGGCATAACCATCTTTTACGTTCACAATATCACCTTGGGCTCCAAGGTTTTTCATGTTTTCTTTTAAAATAATTTTCATCTCTGATTTCCTCCTTATTGAATTACTTTAATTGATCACCTACATAAGGCAAAATTGAAAGATGACGGGCTCTTTTAACAGCCTGCGCAATTTTACGCTGATACTTTAATGAAGTACCGGTAAGTCTGCGTGGTAGAATTTTACCCTGGTCATTTACAAACTTCAAAAGGAAGTTACCGTCTTTGTAGTCGATGTATTTAATACCGTTTTTTCTGAAACGGCAATACTTCTTCTTTTGTGGGGCCTCAGGTGTTGTATTAAACACCATTGCCGGATTAATTTGTGCGTTTGGTCTGCTCATAATTACTTAGCCTCCTGCTTTTCTTTTTTGTTTTGGTTAAACTCACCATTGCGTTTGCGTTGGTTGTAGATAAGCGCATGCTTGTCGAGCGCTGTGGTAAGGAATCGCATAATCCTTTCATCGCGTCTGAAGGCCAGTTCAAATTTAGAAATGAAGTCACCGCTAGCTTTGTACTCATAGATATGGTAAAATCCGGTCGTTTTTTTGTTGATCGGATAAGCCAGCTTAGTTAAACCCCAGTTTTCCTCATGAACCAGCTCTCCACCTTCTTCTTTGATCAGATTGCGGTACTTGGATACAGCATCTTTCAGCTGCTCCTCGGAGAGTACGGGTGTGAAAATAATCACAGATTCATAATTGTTTAAGACAACGTTGGCTTTAGTTGTCTTTGTTTTTGCTGCCATTTATTTATTTTGGGTTTAAAATAAGGACGGCAAAAGTAGGCTATTTTTCTGAAAAGCCAAATAAATAGCGCCCAAATTGAGCCTCCTTAAAATAATTAACTTACTGTGGTACAGTAAAGTTGTATTCGGCTTGTATTTCGGCTGCAGTTTTTTGCAAAACTTTTACCTGCATTTTAATATCAGTGAGTGGCCTGTTGTTGCTTGTGTTACGTGGCTGAACCACAACAGAATCTGCCACCTGCAAACCTTTAATTACCTGACCAAAAACCGTATACTCATTATCAAGATGACTATTGTTTACCACATTGATATAAAACTGGCAACCGCTAGATGCTTTTTGTGGATTAACTGAATTACCCAACCTTGCGGCAGCTACCGTGCCTCTGGTGTTTTTGTATTTGGCCATTATTTCTGCAGGTATGGTATAACCCGGTCCGCCTGAACCATCGTTATTAGGGTCGGTATCCTTGCTGTTGGGGTCGCCTCCCTGAATCATAAAACCGGGAATAATGCGGTGAAAGGTGGTATTATTGTAAAAGCTGCTATCGGCCAATTTTATAAAGTTATCACGGTGTTTGGGTGTATCTTTAAACAACCAAATATAAATGGAGCCATAAGGGGTGCTGATTTCTATAACTTTTTCCCTTTGAACCGTATCAGTTGGGTTTTGGTTAATGGGTTGCGTATCATCCTCATCTTTTTTACAGGAAGCCATAAAAATGGTAAGTGCAAGGCAGGCAAAAAGTAACTTTTTCATTATTCAGGTATTTACTTCAAATGTATTAGCAATTATGAATAAAAAAAACGGGCCCACCAGTGATGGTGAAGCCCGCTTTATAACCCAACTATGAAAAATATGTACGTTATTTTATGGTGATGGTAGCCTTGTTTTCCTTCGCCTCAGACTTTGGCAGTTCAATTTTTAATACCCCATCGGTAAGTTCAGCTCTGATGGCTGTTTTATTTATGTTTTCAGGTAGATTAAAACTGCGTGAGAATTTGCCGTAAAAGCTTTCAACCATATGGTATTTGGCTTCGTTTTGCTCTTTCTTTAGTTTGCTTTCACCGCTTATATTCAGCATATCGCCTGCTATTTCAATTTCAATTTCTTCTTTTTTCATGCCCGGTAAGGTTACATGTACTTCAAAAGCTTTAGTTGTTTCTGCTACATCAACCCTTGGGGTAAAAAATACATTGCGCTCAAATTTGGCTGCATTTTCATTAAAGAAGTTATCAAACATGCTCATAACGGAAGCCGGAATCATTGAATCCCTCAACAATTCTCTTGTGGTGCCAGGTTTAAATTTTATCAGTGTCATACGTGTATAATTAATTTGATGAAATGATATTTTCAATCATCATACCGTATGATATTTTAAGCCAAATTGACTTAAAAAGTGGGTTAATAAGTAAAATAAGTAATAATTTTTAAGACAAAATGGCTTTATTTAAGCCATGGAGCAATTTTTTTAATGACGATTGCGGCAGCTTCTGCTTGCATTTCTTTTGTTAAATCGGCTGAGGTCAACAGCGGCCTTTTGCTATTATAAAACCGTTCGCGCCACTCCTGATCCGGAGGGGGCATTTGGTTATCTTTAGGCAGGTGCTCATACAAATTATTTACTTTGCCGGTATAAACGTAAGCATGCTTGGTGTCTGATTTTTCCAAATCAAATATTTCTTCTACAAGCAAGCTACTACTCTGCAGGTCTAAGAGCCTGAAGCGAATGCGACATATTACTTTTCTATACTCCCGAGAATCGAGATAAGTGATTTTTTTAAACTTGCTGATATAGGTATACATGCCCGTGTATGGATTGGGCACGTTTTCGGTTACGGCTTCATAAGCAGTGCGTTCTTCCTTTTGTGTTTGTCCGCTGGTATCGGCAAAATTTAATATTTCCAAATGCAGGGCATACCTCAATGAAATACTTTTAGCGGCCTGCCAAACGGTTGTATCGGTTTTTAATGAAGTAAATCCGCGTTTCTCCAAAACCGGTTTCAGTACTTCGGCACCCATGATGTGTAAAAATGAGGAGCCCGGTTTTATTCGCATAGCCAGCATTTGATCAAAACCTGCTTCAATACCCATGTGTCGGGTTTGGTTTTGTGCAGGCAGCAAACCAAACTTGGTGGTGGCCTTAGCCGAAGCCTCTTCCCTGCGCTGCTTTACATCTTTAAATCCGTCATCAATATCACATAGGCGGTTAAAGGTACGAAAAGCATCTTCATACCTGGCAGACGTCAGTTGCTTAAGGCCTTTATCATACAAAGGCTCTAGCACAGTATGCAGCCGCAAAACCGATAAACCACTGTAGGCACTGTCGTAATATGCCATACGCTCAAACTGTTTTTCAGCCAAATCATACTTTTTATTGTTCATGAGTTGAAGTGCATGATTAAAAAGTGTTTCCAAGTATTCCTGCTTTATTTCCTCATACACCTCATCATACTCATATGCCCATGATAGTTTAACCCCGGCACGCTCTGCATTGGCAGCATATTTTCCGGCATAGTCATACTGCCTCATGGCTTCTTCTATTTTTTGCTCCAGAACCAAGCGGCTAAAGGCAGCAAACTTTTCATTGAGTACCAGTTGTCCGTTACTTCTTAAGCCAAGTTGAGCATGGCTGTTGTGTGGTTTTTTTAATAGTACATTGTAATAATAAGTGGCAGCCTCATCATAATTACCTTTGGCAGCAAAGGCATCGGCCATGCGCAGCAATTTTCCTGCGGTATTGCATGCCTGCAGCAATGCAGCGCAGCAAAAAAATAAGTATATGATACGGGCTGGTTTCATTACATCCTTTCAGGCACCTGAATACCTAAAATGGCAAATGCCGATTTTATGACATGAGCAGTGAGCGTGCACAACATGATACGAAACAAACGCTGATGTGTATTGCTTTCTTTTAATATGGAAAGCTCATGGTAAAAATGATTGTATGCTTTGGCTACTTCGTAGGAATAATTGGCAAGAACACCCGGACTCATTTGCTGGCCGGCATCTTTGATGGCTGCAGGATACTGATAGAGCAACTCCAGTAATTTTTTCTCAGGCTCATGCAACTGGAGTTCATCCCTGTTTAGCTCTTCCGCATTGATTGCACCTGCATTGCGAAGTACCGAGCGGATACGAGCATGTGTATATTGAATGAATGGGCCGGTATTGCCATGAAAATCGATAGACTCCTGCGGATTAAAGAGCATCTTTTTGCGGGGATCAACCTTTAATATAAAATATTTAAGCGCACCCAGGCCAATGGTTTCATTGAGTTGTTTTAATTCGGCTTCCTTTAATCCCTCCGTTTTACCCAATGCATCCGTGGTTTCTGTGGCTGTAGCAATCATTTCATCTATGAGGTCGTCTGCATCAACAACAGTGCCTTCCCTGCTTTTCATTTTACCATGAGGCAACTCCACCATGCCGTAGCTTAAATGGTAAATGCCGGTTGCATATGGTTTACCCAGTTTTTGCATCACCAGTTGCAATACCTTAAAATGATAATCCTGCTCATTTCCCACCACATATATGCTTTTATTACATGCCAATTCTTTATACTTAAGCTCAGCCGTGCCAATATCTTGTGTAATGTAAACCGAAGTACCATCGGCCCTAAGCAGCAGTTTCTGATCCAGGCCATCTGCCGTTAAATCAACCCAAACCGAACCGTTATCCTTTGTAAAAAACACCCCTTTATCCAGGCCTTCCTTTACCATATCTTTGCCCAGCAAATAGGTTTCCGACTCGTAATAATATTTATCAAACGATACACCCAATTTTTTATAGGTAACATCAAAACCATCATAAACCCAGCTATTCATTTTCTTCCAAATGCTGATGGTTTCTGCATCGCCTGCCTCCCATTTTCTCAATAATTCCTGTGCTTCCAGCATGGATGGAGCATTTTTTTCGGCCTCCTCTTCGGCCATGCCATTTTCTATTAATGCTTTCATTTCTGCCTTGTACTGCTTGTCAAAAGCCACATAATAATCACCCACCAGCTTATCACCCTTCTTTCCTGTATTTTCAGGGGTGTCTTTCATACCTGCTTTCATCCATGCCAGCATGCTTTTGCAAATATGGATGCCCCGATCATTAATGAGATTGCAGGTAAACACAGTGTGTCCGTTGGCTTTGAGTAACTCGGCAACGGAATATCCCAGCAAATTATTTCTGATATGCCCCAAGTGAAGCGGCTTGTTGGTGTTGGGTGAAGAATACTCAACCAGTACTCGTGATGAGCCATCAGCGGGAGTAAAACCAAAGGAATTAAGGTTATGATTGTGGATTAAAAAATCGAACCAAAAGCGACCGGATAATTCAATATTTAAAAATCCTTTAATTACGTTGTATCCGGAAACAACAGAAAACTCCTTCAGCAAGTATTCACCAATATCAGTTGCTGTTTGCTCAGGGCCTTTCTTGCTTTGTTTTAAAAAAGGAAAAACCACAAAGGTGAAATCGCCTTTAAAATCAGTCTTGGTAGGCTCTACAGCCAACTGCTCAGGCAAAATTTGTTGCCCATATAGTTTATTAATGGCAAACGCTATATGCTTTTTTAATTCCGAATCTATCATGAAAAACCAATAGTAGGTAAGGGTACAAAGATAAGTGTTAAACCCAAAAACCGTTATTTAAGAATGGGCAAAATACGGCCGAGTTTATCAATATAAAGGCTAATATCCTTATATAATACATTCGCAACACCATCATGAAAGGCGCCTGCAGCATCAAAATCATATGGAATAACCGTTTGGCCTGATGCATTAATATAACCCCATTTTCTTTTAAACAGGACTGCACAAAAACCATCGGCAAACATGCCGGCTTCATCAAATACATTGCGAATTACCCAATTGCCTTTGGTATCTATAAATCCCCACTTCCCATCTTTTTTAGCAGCAGCTTTCCCTTCTGCAAAAGGTTTAATGGCATCAAACACGGGTTGAACCATTATCTCTCCAGATGCATCAATAAATCCATATTTACCTTTTTGCCAAAAACCCGCCAGCCCTTGACTGAAAGGATAGATAAACTCAAACTTGGGCTTAATAACCTCTTCTGCTTTTTCATTTATTACGCCATAAAAGCCACCGGCATCAACTGCAGCAAGGCCTTCACTAAAAATACCAATATTATTATACTTTGGCTTTATAACTTCTTCTCCTATTGTATTAACCAAACCAAATTTTAAACCTTTCTTCATGCGAGATAGTCCATTTTGCATATCATCTGCATCATCATAAATAAATCCGGTGAGCATTTTTCCGGTTTTGTCGATATACCCAAATAAGTAACCAAACGTTGCAATGTCTCTGCCGAACTTGGTTTCATGGATATCTGTAGCTATAGATACAACGGCCACACCGTTATAAAAAGGTCTGGCTTCATACACTTCTGAAGGGAGAGAAATAACCACTGCTCCACGGGTGTTTACATAATAGCGTTTCCATTGATAATCGGTAACGGCAGCAAGGCCCTCCGATACCCGACTAATATTCTGATACAAGCCGGTATCCACTACCCTTTTTGCCTGCAAATCAATAATACAAGGCATTCGGTTAAGAGCTACTACAGCAAATCCTTCATTAAAATCATCTGCATAATCAAACTGAGCAGGAATATGCATTTTGCCTAAACTATCCATGTAGCCCCACTTGCCTTTAATTTCAATAGGGAAAAGTTTGCCTTGTGCAGTAACCGTAAAACAACGGCTGCAAATAAGTGATAGCACAATGAAGTATATTGTTTTCATATTCACCCGCAAATTACATTCTTCCGTCTTCCTTGTTTATATAATAATATCAACATCAGTTGAAGCGATGTGCAATAAGTTTTTTCAAAACCATGTATTATTGTTTCTGCATTTATTACATGAGTTATCTTAAAACATCCATTGAATATTTGAAAGGTGTTGGAACGGCAAGGGCCGAGTTACTTAAAAAAGAACTAGGCATTTTTACGTTTACCGATTTGCTTTTTCATTTCCCTTACCGTCATATAGACCGCTCGCAGATATACGCTATAAAGGATATTCAGGCTGATTTGCCATACATTCAACTCAAAGGAAAAATTACGAATCTGCACACGGTTGGTCAAAAAAAAGGTCAACGTTTGGTTGGTTATCTCACTGATGATTCCGGATCAGTTGAATTGGTTTGGTTCCAGGGCGCAAAGTGGATTAAAGAAAGTATTAAGGAAGCCAAAACCTATTTGGTATTTGGCAAACCATCTGAGTTTAACGGTTCGATAAATATGGTGCATCCCACCATTGATGATGCAGATGCTGCAGATCATAAAAAGTATCTGCACATTATGCCTTTTTACAGCGTAACGGAGCGGATGCGAACCAAGGGTCTGGATTCAAAAGTGCTTGTTAAACTTACCAATAATCTGCTAGCCGATCCTAAATTCAACATTGAAGAAAATCTACCCAATGCGGTGATAAGTGCGCTTAAGCTGATGCCTCGGAAAGAGGCCTTTTTGCAAATACACTTCCCACAAAATGCTGCTGCTCTAGCTGCTGCAGAGCATAGGCTTAAGTTTGAAGAATTATTTTTTATTCAACTGCGTTTGCTAAGGTTTAAAATTAAGCGCAAAGAGATTTATAACGGAATTAAACTCGAGCAAATAGGCGATAACTTCAATATATTTTATAAGTCCTATTTACCATTTGAATTAACCGGTGCACAAAAAAGAGTGATAAAAGAAATACGCGCAGATGTAAAATCTGGTGTTCAGATGAATCGTTTGCTTCAGGGTGATGTGGGTAGTGGCAAAACAGTTGTGGCCCTGCTTAGCATGCTCATGGCACTAGACAATGGATATCAAGCTTGCCTGATGGCACCAACAGAAATACTTGCTCAGCAACATTACCAAACAATTTGCAGCCTTCTGCAAAACATGAATGTGTGCGTGCGCCTGCTAACCGGAAGTACCAAAACAAAAGATAGAAAAGAAATACTGGAAGGTTTAGCAGCAGGCAATATTCATATGCTAATTGGCACCCATGCATTAATTGAAGAAGTGGTTCAATTCAAAAATCTGGGCCTCGCAGTGATTGATGAGCAGCACAGATTTGGTGTGGAGCAGCGTGCAAGACTCTGGAAGAAAAATCAATTTCCTCCGCATGTATTGGTTATGACAGCAACTCCTATTCCGCGAACATTGGCCATGACTTTATACGGTGATTTAGACGCCTCTGTAATAGATGAGTTGCCTGCAGGAAGAAAACCTATTAAAACATTGCACCAGTTTGACTCTAACCGGCTACGGTTGTATGGGTTTATGAAGGAAGAAATTGCTAAAGGCAGGCAGGTATATGTGGTATATCCGCTAATACAAGAGAGTGAGAAAATGGATTACATGAATCTGCAGCATGGCTTTGAAGAAATCATAAAACATTTCGAACACCCCACGTATCAGGTTTGCATGGTACACGGAAAAATGAAACCAGCCGATAAGGATGCAGAAATGAACCGTTTTGTGAAAGGCCAGGCCCATATTATGGTTGCCACAACTGTAATAGAAGTAGGTGTGAATGTGCCCAATGCCAGTATTATGGTAATTGAAAGTGCCGAGCGTTTTGGCTTGTCGCAGCTCCATCAGTTGCGCGGGCGCGTTGGGCGTGGTGCAGAGCAGTCGTACTGCATTCTGATGACCGACTACAAATTGAGTACCGATGCCAAATTGCGTTTAAAAACCATGTGTGAAACCAATAACGGATTTGAAATTTCAGAAGTGGATTTAAGATTACGCGGCCCAGGTGAACTGGAAGGAACAGCGCAAAGCGGAGTGCTGGATTTAAAAATTGCCGACCTGGCAAAAGACCAGCTTTTGCTACAGCAGGCAAGAAATGCCGCACAAGATTTACTGGATAAAGACCCTGAATTAAAAAAACCTGAAAATCTTCAACTGATGCATTACTTTGCTGAATATAACCGAAATGCCCATTGGGGGAGGATTTCTTAACCAAATACGATATGAGCAATAAAAATAAATATAGAGACGGAGTGGTATACTCAACCGACAGTTCTTACAGCTACCAATTGAATGAAAGTGCAGCTGAATCAACCTTGCCTAATAAGCAACAGCAACTTAAAATTTACCTTGACAGAAAAGGCGGAGGCAAACTGGTATCTCGTGTTTCAGGTTTTATTGGTACCGATGCTGATCTTGATAAATTGGGTTCTTTGCTAAAAAAACATTGTGGTGGTGGCGGTTCAGTTAAGGATGGTGAGATACTCATCCAAGGCGACCACAGAGACAAGATAATGAACTGGCTTTCTGCTCAGCATTATCCTTGCAAAAAAGCGGGTGGTTAAGCAATAAAAAAAATGGCACCGTGGTATCAAATTGGTTTCTATCTCTGAATTTTTAACCTACCTTCATAAAAGCCCATATTAATTCTATAAGTCAGGGCTTTAGATATTAATTACACATCAAGATTTTATTAACCTGATTTTAAGTTTTTTAAAACAATAATAATTGTAGTTTTGATATAAGATTATAAACCCACAGTTAAATCTATCTTAGTTATGAAATATATTGTTACAAAAAGAAATGCAGCTGCATGGCTTGCGGTATTGCTTACCTCTTTGAGCAGTAATGCCCAAACCATTATTACCATTGGAACAGGGACCTCTCTGATTGCAACCAACACTGCACCCAATGCTTACGGTGGCTGGTTTACTTCTAACAGATCACAATTCCTCATTACAGCTGCAGAAATGAATGCTGCACTTGGCACTTCTGGTACGGCTGCCGTTCTTTCATCTCTTGGTTTTGATGTGAATGCCTTAGCAACCGGCAACACTTGCCCAGGCCCTGGTATTCATTTAGGCTTTAGTGTAAAACTAAAAAACACAACGGCAACAACCTTGACTGCTGCGTTTGATAATACCGGACTCATTACGGTTGTTAATCCGATTTCATACACTGTTGCCAATACAGGATGGAATATGCATTCGTTTAATACCAATTTTATCTGGGATGGGGTATCTAATTTACTGGTAGATGTTTGTCATGATAATTCTCCTTCCGCCAGCACATGTTATTCATGGAGCCCAGCATTAAATGCTACCACCACCAGCTTCACGAGTACTATCTATACCTGGGCTGATGCAGCAGGTTCCCAATGTCCTGCTGCCAGTGGAACAACCGGTACCATTAGACCCAATATGCGTTTTCTGGCACTTATTGGTGGAGGCCCCCAAGTACCTGCTTTAGCGAGTTTTGTATACAATCCGAGTATAGACACGGCCTGGATACAGAGTCCATATACGTTTGTAAACACGTCAAACAATCTGGTAAGAAGTTATTGGGATGTGGTAAGCTATAGCAGCGTAGGCCCTAATGGCCCATATGCGTCATGGAATGCACCGAGGCTGTGCGGCCCGTCACCCAACGGAGCAAGCGGATGCTATATAGACACCACGAGTTTAAACTTTAAATATACCTTCCCACAAAGAGGGTGGTATAAGGTAAGATTAAAAGCAAGAGGCGCAGTAGCGCCATTGGAT
>JAJTFA010000002.1 GCA_021299635.1 Sphingobacteriales bacterium | reverse complement strand
TTAACACTGCTAAAGTGATAATAGCCTGTGCTATGTTTATTTTGTAAACATAGCAGATGAAAAGTTAGAGGCACCATTAACAAAGGATAAATCAGATACAATTTTTTTTCCTGATAGGCATTATAAAATACAAGCAAGCCTATGGCTATGCTAAATAATATGATAACGGGTTTGGTAAGGAGGGTTATAGATAGCAGCATACTGAGCCACCAAACATTTATAAGCCTAACTGACTGCACAAAAATGAGGGTGCGGTAAAACAGCAACAGCAATAAACCCTGAAAGATTATTTCGGTCATAACCAGGTTGGCATGAACAAACTGTGCCGGATAAAAAACCATCACGACCATCAACGCATACATGCTATTTTTTTTATTGAGTCCGCAGCGCTGATAAATATTATATAACAATAGCAGATTAGCAATACTGATAAGATTCTGTATGATAAGAATAAAGTAGTTGCTATCTGAAATAAATTTACAACAAATAACAAAGCAGGCATATAAAGGTGGGCGAAAAGAAAAATAATCTATGAGCACGGGAGCTTGCCAGTCTTCGGCATACCAGCTGCTGTGGTTCCACAGATTTGCTGCCTGATGCAAATAGCCATACGAATCAACCGTATAAATATTTCCAAAAAGGTAGGCAATAAGAAAATAAACTGTATGAACGCCAAACAAAAAAAGCCAAAGCCTGGTTGGTATCTCCTTTAGTAAGTTCATCGCACACGCATTTGCTGACCTACAGCAATGGTATTATCTATCAGGTTATTCAACATGCGCAAGTCTTCCGGGCTCACACCATATTTTCTGCCTATAGAGTACAAAGTTTCTTTTTCCTTAACTGTATGATAAATCGGCTCATCAGATTCATTGTCAGTCGCTTTTTCTTCAGCAGGTTTTTCGCCATTTAACGGAATCACTACTAACTCCTCGCCAACCTTTATGGTATCTCCTGCCAAATCATTCAGTGCCTTAAGTTCGGCAACGGTAATATTATATCTGCGGGCAATACTGTACAAGGTCTCTCTGGTTTGCACTTCATGATATCCGGGAACCACTGCTTCTTCCTTAGGAAAGATGGCAGGCTGATTGGGATTGATAATAAGCTTATCTCCAACATTGATTTGCTCACCGCGAATATTGTTTAAACTGCGAATACCCTCAACCTGCACATTGTATTTTTTAGCAATAGAAAACAGGGTTTCACCTATTTGAACAGTATGAAAAAAAGCCATATCTTCTTTTATGCCATGCTCTTCCAGATTATATGGGTCGTGCGGAACAACCGGGCCACTGGTTTCAATATTTTTCTTCGGATCATCATAAACCTCATTATTATATATGGTATCAACCGGCACCGCAACTGCAAGCGGTGGCTTTATCAAAGGTGGCTCTTTACGTTTATCGCGCAGGTATATGGTTTCACCCATTGCTGCTTCCTGCCCTTCTTTCAATAAATTTTTTGACCGCAGCTTGCTTAATTTTATCCCATATCGCTGAGCCACTGTATGCATGGTTTCCCATGGCTGAAGGGTATGAAATTCCTGAGTAAGCGATTTATAGTTTTTAGGTTTCAGATAAATGGTATCGCCTCTGTTAATTTCAGCTGTTTTATTCAAATCATTGTATTTATAAATCTGCCACACACGCATATCATTTTCGAGCGCAATGCTGGTATAACTATCGGTTGATTTAGCAACCAATGCAGGAATATTATTTATGACCAGGTTTTTATGCTCGGCAATAAATTCTTTTTTCTCTTCTACTATTTTTTGTTCTTCCTGCGCATTGGGCTTCATTAAGTCAAATCGTAGAAGGTTATTTTTTTCAATGGTAGCAATCAGAATTTCACCATATCTTGGGTTTGTAGCATAACCTGCCTTTTTAAGGCCATGAGCCCAACTCTTATAGTCAGTGATTTCCAAATCAAACAAAAAAGAATAACGCTGACCATTTTTTAAAAACTCAGAATGATCGCGGTAAGAATCTATCGGGGCCTTATATTTTCTAAAACATTCTTGAGGGGCATCATCATCTTCATTAAGCGTTTCACCCTGCCAGTCTTTTTTACATTTAATGCCAAAGTGATTATTGCCAACAATAGCAAGGCGACTATTGCCATTGCCTGATTCAAGCAATCCCTGTGCAAGTGTTATGCTTGCAGGGATGCGGCTTCGGTGCATTTCTTCAACTGCTATGGGTGCATATTTCTCCAGGTATTGCTGCACCGTCATTTTAAACGGAAATTCCGGTGTTGGAACCGGCTGCGCATCACTGATTAAAGAAAAAACAATAAAAATAATCAGGCCAAAACACTTCTTCATGTCACGAAAATAGGGCAGTTACAAGATAAGCCTATGAGTTTCAGTGTGCGTTTTCCCACAACTGTATAGTTTATTAATCAAATTTTTACTACCTTCATAAAAATGTCGTCCTATGAAAACACTACTCTTTTCATGCTGCTTTATTCCTTTTGTTGCGCAAGCAGGTGGTTTCGGCACAGGGTTGCACGATGAACTGCTATACCTTTATATTTCCTTAATAACGCTGGTTGCCGTTATAATTGTTACTGATCAGTTCCTCAAATACATCTTTCGCAAAATGAGGGAAAGAGAAGTTATTGAGCATGAACAACAACAAAATGAGCAGCCACTTTAAGCATAAGTCCTCATTCCATACACCTTTGGTTTCTGATATTAAATTCTAAATTTGCTTGTTAAGTACCTGCAAATTATTTGAACATGACTCGTTATTTTTTCCTGCTTGTTGCAACCTTGTTTGTTTTTCATTCTAATCAGGCGCAACTGCATTCCAACCAGCCTTCTGTTTTAAAAGAAACACCCAAATGGACCATCACCGCTGATAAGAAAGTGGTAAAAGTTGGTGAGGAGTTAACACTTACACTTACCAGTATTATTGAAAAAGACTGGTATATGTACTCCAATGATTTTGACCCAAACCTGGGCCCTATAACTGCTGAAATTAATTTTAAGAATGATGCATCCTATAAGTTAGTTGGCAAAACCACACCTGTGGGCTCCAAAAAACATTTTGAAGAAGTATGGAATGGAACCGTTTCAGTTTTTACAGGTAAAGCCATTTTTAAACAAAAGGTTAAAATTTTATCTGTTAAACCCAAGATTAAGGTTTCTCTTTATTTTCAGGAGTGCTCTGAAATTACCGGTGTTTGTATGCCCCCTTTCGATCAGGAATATGAAGTGAAAGACGAATTTACGGTAATTAAGGCTGATCAAGCAACTGACGTCCAAAACGCTCAAAGTGATTCAATAATTACCGATGTGATAGCTGCAGGGATTGATTCATCCCCGATTAATGTTGCAACTGATTATGCCGGAAAAATCAGTGCATCTGATACTACGCAACCCAAAGAAAGTATCTTAACCTTTTTATTTCTTGCATTTTTAGCAGGTCTGGTAGCGGTTGCAACGCCCTGCGTTTTCCCAATGCTGCCTATGACAGCCGGATTTTTTTCTAAGAAAAGTGAAACCAAGAGCCAAGCTGCAGTTAGAGCAACCACATTTGGGCTTTCCATTATTGGTATTTATGCCTCGCTGGGTTTGGTATTTGCCTTTTTTGGACTAGGCCCTGATTTCGGAAACTGGCTGAGCACACATTGGTTACCCAATATTTTATTCTTTATCATCTTCATGGTTTTTGCAGCTTCTTTTCTGGGTTTATTTGAAATAACCCTACCTCATCAATTGGTTAATAAGGTTGATGCAAAATCTAGTATGGGTAATTTTGCCGGATTGTTCTTTATGGCTTTTACATTAGTGTTGGTTTCATTTAGTTGTACAGGCCCCATTGTAGGTAGTTTGTTGATTGAGGCTGTTGGCGGAAAGTTTTTGAAACCATTACTAGGAATGGCTGCATTTGGCTTTGGCCTGGCATTACCATTCACTTTGTTTGCTGTATTTCCAAGTTTTCTTAGCAACCTTCCTAAATCCGGTGGCTGGCTAAATTCAGTTAAAGTGGTTTTGGGATTTATTGAAATTGCATTTGCATTTAAGTTTTTATCAACCGCAGATGTGGTTTATCACTGGGGCATTCTAGATCGTGAAATTTATCTGAGTATATGGATTGTGCTGGCGTTTTTATTAGGCATGTACCTGCTGGGTAAAATTAAATTTAGCCATGATACTGATTTGCCTTATATAAGTGTGCCACGTTTTGGACTAGCCCTGCTTTCTTTTTGCTTTGGTGTGTATATGATTCCGGGGCTGTTTGGTGCACCGCTAAAAGGCCTTTCAGGCTTATTGCCACCTATGCAAACCCAGGATTTTATTTTAGGTGCTTCAACAACTCCTGTTACCCCTGTACACACAACAGCTGCCACACAAATAAAACATGCAGATTTCCTTCACTTGCCGCATGGTTTAACCGGCTACTTTGATTATAAACAAGCGTTGGAAGAGTCTCGTAAACAAAACAAGCCTGTTTTTATTGACTTCACCGGACACGCCTGTGTGAATTGCCGTAAAATGGAGGAGTATGTATGGGCTAAGCCGGAAGTATTAAAGCGTCTTCAGAATGATTTTATCATTGTATCACTTTATGCGGATGAAAGAAAAGAGTTGCCCGAAAGTGAATGGTACACTTCGCCACGTGATGGTAAAATCAAAAAAACAATTGGCGAACAAAATCAGGATTTACAAATAAGCAAATATAATTTCTCTGCACAACCGCAGTATGTAGTAATCGATGCAGATGAGAACCAACTTTCAGGTCCCGCCTTTTTTGATACCGATGAGCAAAAATTTATTGAGTTCCTGGATAAGGGGAAAAATGCTATACAGTTAAAAAACATTCAAAGAAAATGAGCATAAAACAACACTTTACAGAAGCACAGGATGTATTAAACAAGTTTCTTGCTGACGATAATAACTTTGTATCCCTTGAAAAAGCAGGTCGGTTAATGACAGACGCATTAAAGTCAGGAAAAAAAATAGTTAGCTGTGGTAACGGAGGCAGCATGTGTGATGCCATGCATTTTGCAGAGGAGCTAACAGGCAGATACAGAGACAACAGACCTGCATTAGCCGCAATTTCTATTTCAGATCCTTCTCATATAGCCTGCGTAGGGAATGATTTTGGTTATGATTTTATTTTCAGCCGCTACCTTGAAGCACTGGGAAATGAAGGTGATGTGCTATTGGCAATATCAACGAGCGGCAATTCTAAAAATGTACTCTATGCGATTGAGGCTGCAAGAAAAAAAGGGATGAAAATAGTAGGCCTTACAGGAAAAGACGGAGGAAAAATGGCAGGATTATGTGATGCCGAAATACGCGCACCGAAATCCCCTTATGCCGACCGTGCACAGGAAATTCATATCAAATGCATTCATTCCCTGATAGACTATATTGAAAGAAACGTATAGCACAAGTGTCTTGTTACTTAAAATTACGTTTTATTACCGGCTCTTTTATTCGCATCATGAAACCCAATGCCTTTTAATATTTGCGGTGTGCACTTCTCTATCCTTGCCATTCTGGTTGCCGATTGTTTAGCGGCTGTAAAATAGATTAGGTAGGCACGCTGTCTGCCAGGTGTTAATGCATAAAAAGCATTTTCCAAAGCGGTCATTTCTTTAAACACTTTTACCAATTCATCGGGTAATTTTATTGTTGCCGATTTTGCTGTTGTAATCTTTCCGGCCTCTTCCAACATCATTGCCTCTTTAACTAAATTGACAATTGCTTTTTCATGCTTTTTAATTTCACTTATATTCTTAAACTTATACATTCTGCCCGATTGCGAATGTTCGCCTGCTTTATGCAAAAGGTTTTTCTTATCACTCAACGAGGCCCCGTTAAAAAAATTTAAAGCAGCATACTCTTTAAATGCCGTTAACAGCAATATGTTTTTCTCATGATGCATATAACAAGGCACGCCCCATTTGCATGTTTCATGTAAACCGCATAAACGGAGAATCTCTCGCATATATAATAATGCATTACGCCATGTATTTACCTTGCATTGGAGTGTGCCACCCAAAGAGCAGCGACCACAGCCATCAATAAAATACAAATCAGCGGAGGTATTCATATTAATTTTTTAATAGTTGCTTTTTACGTGTTTGGTAGAAGTTTATAGTTACATGAATCTACCAGTTATTCTCTCATGTATACTTTAATCATTGATTAGCCTCAGCATCCACAACCAGAGAATTCTTTAACATTACCATACTTGTCAATGGTTCTTATTGTGCGCCCCCTCTCATTATAAAATACCTGCCAAATCAATGTGCCATCTAGCCATTTTTCTCTTTTTACTCTCACCCCATTTGCATTGTAATAATGCCATATGCGGTGTTTCAGACCGTTTTTATAGTGGCCTGTTTCAGCAATTCTGCCATTGGCATGTATCACACGATGTGTACCGATGGGTGGAGGCAATTCGGCTTTAAGTGACTGTAATTCAAATGCATAAAAGCACTGAAGCAGTAAAAATGCGGTTAATATAATTTTTAAATATTTGATCATAAATGCCCGAAATGCATTCAAAATTACAAACATTTCTTATTTTAGCAGACTTATCTTTAATCAATTAAACGCTTTGATATCGCATCTGGAAGGAAAACTGATAGAAAAAACCCCCACCTATATAGTTGTAGAGTGTTCAGGTGTTGGCTATGAGGTAAATATATCATTAAATACGTTTGAAAAAATAGCAGAGAGTGAACGCATTAAAGTACTTACCTGCCTGATTATCAAAGAAGATGCGCATATCCTCTATGGATTTGCCGATGAAGAAGAGAGAACCATATTTAAACAGCTTATTTCCGTTAGTGGGGTTGGTACCAATACTGCACGCCTAATGCTCTCCGCACTTAAGCCAGCAGATATTAAGCAAGCAATAAGCGCAGGAAACTGGGCGTTGATTAAAACGGTAAAAGGTATCGGTGAAAAAACTGCTCAGAAAGTGGTGATTGATTTAAAAAATAAAATAAAGAAGGTTGAATCTGCGGAAGGTTTCAGTTTTGCTACTGAAAAAAATACCAAAATGGAAGAGGCCCTTTCAGCGCTTGTTATGCTTGGATTTAGTAAGGCTGAAGCGGAAAAAGGGCTTATCAAAATTAAACAGCAGAACCCCGAATATACAGTTGAACAATTAGTTAAAAACACCCTAAAAATTCTTTGATGGCGCATCTTTACTTTGTCAAGTAAATCGGGATTTAAGTACATATCAATTTCATCTGCTTTTGCCTTCTTCATCACGTTGGTGTGGGGAGCTACGCCCGCTGTTTTGCCTGAAAAAGACTCCAAAAGTCATGATTTCAAAATTGTGCTCCCGCCTGATTCAAGTGCTCAAGACACCAGCCGCAAGCCACTAAAATTTCCAATAAAAGATCGTATTCCTTATGAACGGGCATCAAATCGTCACCCGCTTGACTTATCAGAACCCTCTAATATCTCCGAAAAATACGCACTCGATTCTTCTGAAAACCGATACAATTACTCTTCTCAAATTGGCAATTCAGAGTATCGTATGCCTGCCTCTGTAACGATTGCTGAGCAACTGAAAGCAGAAAATAACCGACAAAACATTGCTTATTTCAGACAAAGGGCTCAGGCCAATAATATGGCAAGTGGCAGCGGTATCATACCACCACTCAAAATTGGTCCTAAAATTTTTGAACGCATTTTTGGAAGTGGGGTTATTGATATTAGACCAAGAGGTACGGCAGAACTTATTTTTTCAGGTAACTTCAATACAGTGAAGAATCCTGCGTTTGCTCCTCAACAGCAAACCATCGGGCAATTCGACTTCAGACAAAAGATACAGCTAAGCGTTCAAGGAAGTATTGGCGACAGATTAAAAGTAAATCTGAATTATGATACCGAAGCTACTTTTGATTTTGAAAACCAGGTAAAACTTGATTATGCAGGAAAAGATGATGATATCATAAAAAAGATTGAATTGGGTAATGTTAGCCTTCCGCTCAATTCCTCTCTTATTCAGGGCAGCCAAAGCTTATTTGGCGTAAAATCAGTTATGCAGTTTGGAAGATTAACCATGACTTCCATATTTACACAGCAAAGAGGCAGAACGACCGAAACAGAGATACAAGGAGGCGCACAATCCACTCGATTTGATATACAAGGAGATAATTATGACATGAATCGCCACTTTTTCTTATCTCATTATTTTAGGGATAATTACGATCAGTGGTTGTCAAACCTGCCAATTATAGGCTCGCCTGTTATCATTAACCGTGTGGAGGTTTGGGTAACAAACCGCACAGGTGCTTTTGATAATTCCAGAGATGTAGTTGGATTTGCAGATATGGGTGAAGCATCGAGAAGAGATAATAAAAACTGGAATGTAAATCCAATTCCGTTTGATACGTTTCCAAATAACCTTACAAATGGCTTATATGATTACCTGCTGGGCCGTTCATTAAACAGCAATAAAGATGCACTTCGTTCTTCCTTTGACGTGCAAAATCAGTTGCTGCGTGATCAAAATCAAACAAAACTTCAGGCCATCTCTCAATATCAGATGATTAATTATTCAAGATTATTAAGTGCCAATGAATACACTATAAATCCAAGGCTAGGCTATATCTCATTAAATCAAACACTGAACAATGACGATGTACTTTGCGTAGCTTATGAATATACATTAAACGGCAAGGTTTATAAGGTGGGTGAATTTACTACCGATGTGCCGGTAAATGCGCAACAACCCAATGTGCTTTTTACCAAAATGCTAAAGGGTCCATCACTCAGACCTGACCTACCTATCTGGGATCTAATGATGAAAAATATTTACTCATTAGGAACATTTGGCGTACAGCAAAAAGATTTTCGTCTCAATATTATTTATGCAGATGACCCATCTGGAGCAGATTTAAACTATATACCTGCACAAAATGAACCAGCTTTAATTGGTGTGCCCTTGGTAAGTGTATTTAATCTGGATAATTTAAATACCCAGCAGGAAAGGGCTCCTGATGGTTTGTTTGATTTTATTGAAGGAGTTACCATCAATACGCAACAGGGCCGTATTATTTTTCCAATGGTTGAGCCATTCGGTACTTATTTGCAAAAAAAGTTTATAAATGATCCTTCACGCGCACGTTACTATTGCTTTTATGAACTGTATGACTCTACCCGCTTTGCGGCCATACAACTGCCACAGTACAATAAATTTTTTCTCCGCGGAAGCTATCAGGGGCAATCAACCAATGAAATATCACTCAATTCAACAAATGTGCCGCGAGGCTCAGTAAGGGTTACTGCCAACGGTGCTCCTCTTACCGAAAATGTTGATTTTACTGTTGATTACAATATCGGACGCGTGCGCATCATCAATACCGGATTACTAAACTCCGGTGCCATTATCAAAGTATCATCAGAAAGTAATTCACTCTTTAGTATCCAGCAAAAAACACTGATGGGCTCAAGGTTTGATTTCAAGGTAAACCGTGATTTCCTTCTTGGCGGAACGGTCTTGTGGCTCAATGAGCGGCCACTAACACCAAAAGTAAACTTGAATGAAGAACCTATCTCAAATGTAATGATAGGGTTTGATGGCTCCTATAAAACTGAATCGCGCTTAATTACCAAGATTGTAGATGCATTACCCTTTATTGAAACAAAAGAAAAATCAGATTTAACTTTATCTGCAGAATATGCCCGCTTATTTCCCGGTGTGCAAGGTGCACTTGCGCAAGGAGGTACTGCCTATCTGGATGATTTTGAAGGAAGCGAAACCCAGATTGATTTGCGCGGAACCAACAATTGGGTTCTAGCCAGCACTCCTCAAGGTCAAACCGATTTATTTCCTGAAGGAAATTTATTGAACGACTTAACTTATGGTTTCAGACGCGCGCAATTATCTTGGTATTCTATCCCTACAAATTTTTACCAAGAGGGAAATCCATTTAGGCCAACCAATATAACTGACGAGGAGTTGTCCAATCACCGGGTACGGCAAATATTTGTAAACGAGATTTACCCAAGCAGGCAAATACAGCAAGGGATGCCTCAAAATATTGCCACGCTTGATTTTGCATTTTATCCAAAGGAGAGAGGCCCTTTTAACTACACCCTTTCAGGCCTTAATGCAGACGGAACACTTAAGGACCCTAAGAACAATTGGGGCGGACTTATGCGCAAAATAGATCAGAATGATTTTGAAGCCGCTAATATTGATTATATTGAAATATGGATGCTCGATCCTTACCTGTCTAACCCCAATCAAAATAACCGCGGACAACTTTATATAAACCTGGGTAATATTTCTGAGGATGTGCTGCGCGATAATCGGAAAGCTGCAGAAAATGGGTTACCAAGAGCCAATGACCTCAGCCTGGCAATTGATACAACAGTTTGGGGGCGGGTTACCAGACAACCGGTAATAAACTATGCCTTTGATGCCGACCCTGCCTCCAGAGAACTGCAAGATGTGGGATTAGATGGGCTAAATGACGAAGGCGAGCGCTTACACTTTAGCAATAATTATCTGCAACAAGTAGCCAATCTCTATGGAACTACATCTATTGCCTATCAGCTTGCAAACGAAGATCCATCAAAAGATAATTTCCAATTCTACCTCAATATAAACTCTCCATCTATATTAGACCGCTTCCGTTATTTTTCAAACACACAGGGAAACTCACCTGTATCTGCAGCATCTCCGCCACCTGTAGCAACCAACCTGCCTGATATGGAAGACATCAACAGAGATTATACATTAAACGATATTGAAGAATATTATCAGTATAGAATTGATATCAGTAAAGAAAGATTAGTTGTTGGACAAAACTATGTAACCGATAGTGTGGTTACAACTGTAAAGCTTGAAAATGGAACCAATGAGCAAGTAACCTGGTATCAGCTAAAGGTACCCATCAGAGAATATGAGAAACGAGTTGGGCAGATTTTAGATTTCAAATCCATTCGTTTTATGCGCGTGTTTATGCGCGGCTTTGAAGACCAGATGGTATTGCGTTTAGGTGCATTTCAATTGGTACGTGCCGATTGGAGAAAATATTTAGGAAGCTTAGAGCAGGGCAAAGAAAATAAACCCAGCGATCCGGATGATGATACGAAGTTTGTAGTATCTACAGTAAACATAGAAGAAAATCGATTCCGTGTGCCTTTACCTTATGTTACACCTCCGGGCATACAACGTGAACTTGATTTTAGTGCGCCCCAAGCCATTCAACAAAATGAACAATCATTATCGGTTCAGATTTGTAACCTCAAAGATGCAGATGCAAGAGGTGTATTTAAAAATGTAACCAATGTAGATTTAAGAAGATATGGTAAGCTACGCATGTTTGTGCATGCAGAAGGCACTACATTAAATGATGGCGAACTTACTGCATTTGTGCGCTTGGGTACCGACCTCACCAACAATTACTATGAATATGAAATACCGCTGAAAGCGTCTATGCTGGGAGATGCAGGTGCCAATAATATTTGGCCATCAGAAAATGAAATGATACTTGAACTGGAGGAGCTTATCAATACAAAGATTCAAAGAACCAATGCCAGTCATCCCTTTACTGCAGTTTATACCAGAGATCTTGGCGGCAATAAAAAAATAAGGGTGGTTGGCTTACCGGATTTGAGCAATGTAAGAGTTATGATGCTTGGTGTGCGCAATCCAAGAGCATTTCCAGGCAGCAATGATGATGGTTTACCCAAGTGCGCAGAAGTGTGGTTTAATGAAATGCGTGCTACAGAGTTTAATAATAATGGCGGATGGGCGGCTACTGCACGAGCGCAAGTGAAACTTGCCGACTTTGGCACTATGCAGGTGGCGGGCAATCTGACAACAGTTGGTTTTGGTGGAATTGATAAAAAGATAAACGAACGCACATTTGATGACACCTACCAGTATGATATACAGGGTAGTTTTGAATTAGGAAAATTTTTGCCAACAAAACTAGGTATCTCTATTCCGATATTTTTATCTTATGGTAATACCTTGGTGAGGCCATTTTATAATCCGCTGAATCCGGATACACGACTGCAAAAAGAAATTGATGAAACAACCAATGAAGAGCGCAGAGACAGAATTTCGCGTGCTGCTGATGATTTTACCGCAAGACGAAGCTTGAATTTTACCAATATTAGAAAAAATAGAGTGGGTGCAGCCAAAGCGCATGTTTGGGATATTGAAAACTGGACATTTACCTACTCATACAGCGAAACCTTCAGAAGAAATCAGACGATGGAATATTATATCCTTCAAAACTATAAAACCATCACTGCCTACCAATATAGCTTTAATCCCAAGGCATGGGAGCCCTTCAACAAAATCATCAAATCAAAACAACTTACTTTACTTAAGGACTTTAACTTAATGTTCCTACCACAAGTATGGGGCGCAAGGCTTGAAACAGACAGACGATATGGGGTTACGATAAACAGGAATAATGATAATCCATTAACATTGATACAACCGTTGTACGACAAGATGTTTACCATGACCCGCTACTATGAATTCAGCTACAGCTTATCAAAGAGTTTGAGGCTTGATTACAATGCAACTGTATTGGCCCGTGTTGATGAACCATTAGGCCAAATAGATGAAAAAACTCCAGCCAAGCGCGACTCTATGTGGAATAATTTTTGGAATGGTGGCCGCCTGATGCAATATGATCAGGCAATCAGATTTAACTACAATATTCCAATAAATAAAATTCAACAACTCAATTTTATTTCGCAATCTGCATATAGTTACACGGTAAACTACCAGTGGAAACAAGCGCCACCGGCTGCAGACAGTTTAGGCAATACCATATCCAATTCTAAAACTGAGGCATGGAACTTTAACCTGAACATGAGCTTGCTTTATAATAAGTGGAAATTTCTGCGTGATATTAATAATCCTGTTAAGAAAACTCCACGTAAGCCTGCTGATGAGGAAGAAGAGAAAAAAGAGCCAAACAAAAAAGATACAAAAACAAAAAAGAAAAAAGAGGATAACAGCCCTAAAAATTATGGCCCATTTGTGCGCATCCCATTTAAACTAATTACCAGCTTAAAGAATATAACTTTTGCACATACAACCAATAAAGGAGTAGCACTTCCGGGTTTTAAAACCAGGCCACAATACCTTGGGCAAAATTTTGATAATGATGGGCCCGGATTTGATTTTATCTTAGCTATGCAAGATGACAATTACAGATTCAGGGCAGCTGAAAATGGCTGGCTAAGCAATGATCCAAGAATTACCAATTTTTATACCGAAGACTTCAGAGAAAATATAACAGGAAGAGCAACCCTTGAACCTATTACCGACTTTAGAATAGAATTAAATATGCAGAGCCAACGCTCTCTTCAAACCAGTGTTTTGTTCCGATATGATAGTATAAGAAAAGAATTTGTTGATGTAAATATACCTACACAAACAGGTAATTTTTCCATCACCTACAACACACTGGCAACAGCATTTAATGACCCTGCCGAAGTTTTTAAACGCTTTCAGGAAAATCGTTTAGCCATTGCCAATCGCTTAGGTCAGAATCCTGAACTTCCGGGAGGTACAGCAGACAGTAATGGTTTCCCGCGCGGATATAGCCGACTTTCTCAGGAAGTATTGATTCCTGCTTTTCTATCTGCATATGGAGGTGAAGATGCTTCTAAAATTGGCCTTACTCCATTTCCTAAAATACCGGATTTAAATTGGCGTATCACCTATAACGGATTAACAAAAATTGAATTGATTAAGGAATACGCAAGCAATGTTACCATCTCTAATCAGTATACATCAACTTATAATGTTGGTGCATTCCAAACCATCCTACCAGGCGATACCAATGCCTCACCCAGTTTCACCGGAGATTATGCATCCAAGTATCAAATTAGGCAAATATCCATTACTGAAAGGTGGGGCCCTTTT
This sequence comes from Sphingobacteriales bacterium, assembly GCA_021299635.1. Taxonomy (GTDB): domain Bacteria; phylum Bacteroidota; class Bacteroidia; order UKL13-3; family UKL13-3; genus JAJTFA01. The sequence continues at coordinate 305,382 of JAJTFA010000002.1, read as the reverse complement.
ATAGGTATTGATATCACATTTGTAAATAATATTCAGGCTAAGCTTGAGTATAAAAGAGACCGCACAATGAACTTTACCCTTACCAATGGTCAGTTAAATGAACAAACAGCAAGCGAGTGGGTAATAGGTGCCGGCTATAGGGCAAGCAATCTTGCAATACCTATGCTAGGTGGTGGTGGCCGAAGACTTGTTCTTGAAAATGAGGTGAATTTCAGACTTGATTTTTCTATTAGAAATAACCTAACAAAAATTCGCTACCTCGATAGGGAATCCAACGACCCGGTGCAAGGTCAAGTGATCTATGATTTGAAACCACAAATTGATTATAATTTTAATGAGAAGCTGATGATGCGTATTTTTTACAGTTACAGAAGAACTGATCCTGCAACATCAAACTCCTTCCCAACCATCATTCAAAGCGGAGGGGTATCCTTGCGATATACCATTCAGTAATTTATTCTCCTTCCAAAACACATCTCGATATTATTTGATGAGTTGAAACGCACTGTTTGATATTCAAACATATTTATATATTCGTTTAAACTTAATTAATAAAATTTATGAAAAAAGGACTACTCATCTGTGCAACATTATTGGTTTACACCCTTACATCTGCGCAAACCAGATTTCGCGACAGTGTTTTTGCCAGCATAAAGGTTGACAGTAATGTGGCTTATGGAACCAATAACACTTTTTTGGGTGTACCTCAAAATCTAGTAATGGATATTTATCAGCCCGAAGGCGATACTGCCAATTCTCGCCCTGTAATTGTTATTGCACATGGCGGCTCATTTATTAACGGTGATCGCAGATTACCGGATGTAGTGCATCTGTGCAAACAATTTGCCAAAAGAGGTTATGTAACTGCATCCATTCAATATCGCCAAGGAATTAATCCATTTTCAGGCTTGGGATACGAAATAGAGTTTACTCAAGCTGTGTGGAGAGGACAACAAGATGGCAGAGCCGCTGTGCGTTTCCTGCGTAAGCATGCCGCTACGGGGAATAGTTACAAAATCAATCCAGAGATTATCTATTTCGCTGGAGTATCAGCTGGAGGTGTGCTAGGCCTACAAATGACATTTTTAGACAAGCCATCAGAACTGGAAGGTTTAGGTGTAGATACCACCTTACTAGGAGGTTTTGAAGGTAATACAGGAAATACCGGTTATTCATCTGGCGTTTCTGCTATTGCAAACCTTTCAGGAGCTCTTAAAAATGTTAGCTGGATGCTTGATAAAAAAACAGTTCCGTTGTGCCACGTTCATGGTGATCAGGATCAAACCGTACCCTATGGCAGTGCCGACTTTTATTATATGGGCAATAGGGTAAGTTTTCTTCAGGGAAGTTTCAGCATTGACTCGGCTGCAAAATTAAATGGCATTAATTCTCGCCTGCTAACATTTAAGGGTCAAGACCACGTACCGTTTTCTTTCAACGCATCTTATATGGATACCACTGTGAAGTATGTGGCAGATTTCTTTTATGGTGTTTACACAGGAGCCATCGTTTCATCTGTAGGTCGATTTCCCAGTAAGGACATAGGTGTCTCTGTTTATCCAAATCCCGCAAGTACCTTTTTACAAGTGATCCTTCCAAAATCAGTAGCACCGCAGCGCTATACTTTAACAGACCTTAATGGGAAAGTAATTGAAAGCGGTATATACCCGGATTCAAATAACAAATTGGATGTATCAAGTATAGCTGAAGGACTGTATCTGCTTAATCTTTACACAGAGCAAAGCGTATACAATAAACGAATCCTTATACGTCATTAATTATACTACCCAAAACCATTAATTTATTAATAGTTTCCTGCCACTCTTTTGTCGGGGAGGAATATGCTGTTATTCCTGCCCCGGCATATAATAAAGCATCCTGCAAGCCTATTTCCATGCAACGCAAATTAACATATAACTGAATGTGCTTAGGCGCACTAATTCCTAAAAAACCACTATAAAATCTGCGTTCAAGTTTTTCGTGCTTGCCTATAAAAACAGATGCATTGAATTGGGGTATGCCGCAAACGGCAGGCGTTGGATTTAAGTCAGCCAGTAACTTATGAAATTTTTGGGTGAGCCATTCCTCATCTGTTTTCGATTCTAGTTTTGTGCACAGGTGTTTAATTTTTCCTGAAACCAACTCGCTTGTTTGATTTATCTGAATAGTAAGCTGATACTTTTCAAAAATCTGTTCAATAAAATCAGTGACCATAGCTTGCTCCTGCAGCTCCTTTTCGCCCCACGCTTCTTTAGAATGTGCAGGCATGGTTCCGGCAAGCGACATGGTTTGCAGTTTATTTTCTGTCGCTGTTAGCAACATTTCAGGTGTAGCTCCACACCAACATCCCCACTCAGCATGATTTACATAATAAACCATTGCATGCGGATATTGCTGCAATAATTGAAAGAAGAAATTTGAATGGCTGAATGAATCAGGCAATGCTCTTCGCAATGCACGAGCTGCTACAACTTTGTCTGTATCCTCCTGTTCGATATCTGTGATGATATCAGAAACATATCTTTTATAAAAATTCTCATCCGCTTCAAAATTATTCGTAGTGAATAATGGTTTTTCTACCGGCATGAGTTTGGCATCCCATCCGTAAATAGGCGCATCATTTTTATATATGAGATTGGCCTGCATATGATAAGCCTGGTTACCGGCAGCATAAGGCGAGAAAACAAAATCTGTTAATGAGTTGGCTTGATATTGCAAACGAGTCAGTTTGCAAGGCCTGTCAGAATAGAAAAAGTATATCGTATCCGAGAAGGGCAACCTGCATGCAGCAAAATTAAATTGCTCACCCTGCTTAAACCTTTGGCGGATTGAATCCTCTGTTATCATGTTTAATTTCTATCACCGACATGGTTAGTCTACTAATGCAACATAACCTATCTTCATCATCAGTTATACGAATTTCCCACACTTGAGTGGTGCGTCCCAGATGAATTGGTTTTGCCGTACCATGCACAAATCCTTTAGATGCTGAGCGTACATGATTGGCATTGATATCTAATCCTAGGGCAACATATCGTTCTCTGTCTAAACAAAGATTACCTGCCATGCTACCAGCTGTTTCGGCCAGTGCACAATATGCACCTCCATTCACCACATGTAATGGTTGAACTGTTCGATGGTCTACTGGCATCCGTGCCTTTAGATAGTCCACCCCTAATTCGGTAAACTCAATACCTATCCATTGAGCCATTGTATTCTCATTTCTCTTATTTATGGCTTCCAGCGTAACACCTTCTGCTTTAAAAACTGACATACAAAATAATTTGTGTGCAAAATAATAAAATAACACTACCAAACCGGATTACCACATTTAATTTATTGTAAGGGAATAATACCGAGAAAACCTTTCACAAACCAATGATGGAGCATAATAAACCTTTGCTATATTCGCTGCACAACCATAGTAGTTTAAGTAAACACAGATCGTACGGTCACAAAGCATGAAAAAACTTTTTATCATCAGACATGGAGAAACAGAGTTCAACCGATTGAATATTGTTCAGGGGAGCGGGGTTGATACAGATTTAAATGATTTAGGCATGCAACAAGCTGAGGCATTTTATAAGTACTATCGGCATCATCCTTTTGAGCACGTGTTTACCTCTACACTTAAAAGAAGTAATCAAAGCGTTGCAGCGTTTATAGAAAACGGCATTCCTCACACCAGATTAGCAGAACTTAATGAGATAAGTTGGGGAGACTTTGAAGGCAAGCAGCAAACACCTGAACAAAAAGCCATGTATTGGGAAATGATTTATAAGTGGAATGAAGGAGATTTACATGCAAAAATTCCGAATGGGGAAAGTCCTTTTGAAATGCAGCAGAGGCAAAAGCGTGCCTTGAAAATGATATTAAATCAACCTGAATCTGAAATCCTGATTTGCATGCACGGACGTGCTATGAAGAGTTTCTTGTGCTTACTGCTCAATCAACCATTAACACAAATGGAGCAATTTCAACACCGTAACCTTTGTTTATATGAAGTGCACATAGATACTGAAGAATGCCATCTGAAGAGGGCAAATGATGTCACCCATCTGTTGCATTTAATGTAATTTGGATGAGTGGTGGTGCTATTTTATGTGCAGCAGACAGTTTTGAAATTAGAAATTATTAAGACAATGAAAAATATAACCATTATTACCCTGATGACGTTAGTCATTGCATGCGGCAAAAAAGAACAACCAAAAATCGCCATGAAACCTTACCCTGAAAGCAAAAAAGAGAATGTAAGTGATAATTATTTCGGTACCACTGTTGCCGACCCCTACCGTTGGCTGGAGAATGATACAGCTACCAATGTGGAGGCATGGGTTAAAGCTCAAAATGACGTTACAAAAAACTATCTTTCACAAATACCTTACCGCGATCAACTTAAAAAAAGGCTTACCCAAATATGGGACTATCCAAAATATTCAGCTCCATTCAAAGAAGGTAACTTTTACTACTTCTTTAAAAATAATGGTCTGCAAAACCAAAGTGTGCTTTATCGTCAGCAGGGTTTAAATGGAGAACCGGAAGTATTCTTAGATCCCAACAAACTAAGCGAAGACGGCACCGTTTCTTTGGCGAGTTTTACTTTTAGTAAAGACCACCGATATTGTGCAATAGGCATAGCCAAAAGCGGGAGCGATTGGAATGAAATATTTGTGATGAATGTGGCCACGAAAGAAAAAACAACCGACCTGATTCAGTGGGTTAAATTCAGTGGTGCAACTTGGTATAAAAACGGATTTTATTACAGCAGATATGATGAACCAGGTGATGGCAAAGAATTTAGCAATGCCAATGAGTACATGAAAATTTATTACCATGAGATAGGTAAACCACAATCGGCAGACAAGCTTGTTTATGAAGATAAGTCTCACCCATTGCGCTACTTCAACGCAGGTATAACAGAAGATGAGCGCTTTATGATTATAAGTATTAGCGAGGGAACCTCCGGATCTGAAATACTCATTCAGGATTTAACTAAAAATGAAAAATCATTCAGAACGTTGTTTAAAGGTTTTGAAAATAATTACTCAGTAATAGATAATGTAGGCGACAAAATATTGGCCATTACTGATAAGGATGCACCACGTTACCGATTGGTTGAAGTAGATCCATTAAAACCGGAACCGCAAAACTGGAAAGATATTATTCCGCAAACTGACAATTTGCTGGAAGGTGCCTCCACCTGCGGAGGTAGATTATTTGCCACCTACCTTCAAGATGCAAGCACACGCTTGTATCGATTTGATTTGAACGGAGAAAACAAAACCGAGATTACATTACCCGGAATTGGCACAGCCAGTGGCATTTCGGGTAAAGTTGAAGATACAGAAGCCTTTTATACGTTTACCTCGTTTACCAATCCTGGTGAAATTTATCATTATGAATTGGCTACAGGGAAATCAGAATTATTTAGGAAAACAGAATTGGCGTTTGATGCCACTCAATTCGAAACAAAACAGGTATTCTATCCATCAAAAGATGGAACTAAAATTCCTATGTTTATTATACATAAAAAAGGTATTACACTTAATGGCAAAAACCCAACTTTGTTATATGGATACGGAGGTTTTAACATAAGCCTAACTCCTTCCTTCAGCATTTCACGCATCATGTTTTTAGAACAAGGTGGTGTATATGCCATTGCCAATTTAAGAGGCGGAGGTGAGTATGGGGAAGATTGGCACAAAGCAGGGATGCTTGATAAAAAACAAAATGTATTTGATGATTTTATTGCTGCAGCAGAATATTTGATTCATGAAAAATATACCTCGTCCGCAAAACTGGCTATCAATGGCGGTAGCAATGGTGGCTTGCTAGTAGGTGCCTGTATAACCCAAAGACCGGAGTTGTTTAAAGTAGCCATTCCTGCAGTAGGCGTGTTGGACATGCTGCGTTACCATAAATTTACCATTGGCTGGGGCTGGGCGGTCGAGTATGGAAGCAGTGAAAAGAAAGAACAGTTTGATTACCTTATTAAATACTCACCTCTGCACAATGTTAAAGCGGGTGTAAATTATCCGGCCACCATGATTATGACAGCCGATCATGATGACCGTGTGGTGCCAGCCCATAGTTTTAAATTTGCGGCAGAACTGCAGGCCAAACAAGCTAAAGATGGCAATCCGGTGCTTATCAGAATTGATAGCAAAGCAGGCCATGGTGCAGGCAAGCCTACTGCCAAATTGGTTGAAGATGCAGCTGATTTCTGGGGCTTTGTACTCTGGAACCTGCAGGCTGAGGTGAGGTAAATTTCCTTGAGCCTTTTTGGTATCTTTGCCGCTATGGAACCGGAACACAAACCCATAGAAAACCGTGTAGCAAACAGCGGATTAATTACCATTGATCTGGAAACCTATTATCATCCGGGAGAACGTGTGTTGTTTGATATCAAACCCTGGCTCTTCAGAGAAGCGATTTTGAAAGAAAAAGATTTCAGAGAAAACGTGAAACAACACATCTGGAGCCAATATGCAGGAAAAAATATTGCCTTTACATGCAGTGCAGATGCCATTATCCCAACATGGGCATATATGTTACTTGCGGTAGCTGCCGAGCCGTTTGCAAACCGCTATGTATTTGGAAATTTACAAACTTTAGAATGGGCCTTGTTTACCGATGCGGTAAATAAAATTAACTTAGAAGCATTACGAGACGCTAGGGTTATCGTTAAAGGCTGCGGAGAAATACCTGTGCCGGTAAGTGCCTATGTTGAAATAACACACAAACTTGCTCCTTATGTAAAAAGCATCATGTATGGTGAGGCATGCAGCAATGTTCCGGTTATGAAGAAAAAATAAAATGTTACTATTAACCAGCCATCGGTAACTCAATATAAAATGACGTACCCTTGCCTTTTTCACTCTCTACTCTGATAGCGCCTTGGTTGCGCACCATAAAATCTTGACAAAGCATGAGCCCTAACCCGGTGCCTTTTTCGTTGCCTGTTCCTTTGGTGCTAGGATGTAAATGCTGATTAAAGAGTTTTGATAAATTTTCTTTGCTTATGCCTACCCCATTATCTTGAATACAGATAATTTGTTTGCCATTTTTTTCTTCACTGCTAATTTGAATAGTACCACCATCATTTGTAAACTTAATTGCATTAGAAATAAGATTACGTAAAACCAAATGAATCATGTCCATATCGCCCATTGCGCATGCCAGCTCATCTGCATTGTTTACTATGCTAATTTTTTTCTGATGGGCATTACCTTGAAGTAAATTGACATTCCCCTGTATTAGTGAGTGTAGTTGCAGCTTCTGTATATGAATGGGCACTCCCTTTATTTGCGCAGAAGCCCACACAAGCAAATTCTCCAGCAAATCGATGGTATTCTCAACTGAAGCTGAAATTTGCTTGGTTGCTTCTGAATGATCAGCAGGTTTATAATTGGGATGACTAATTAAATCAAAATACAACTTCATAGTAGCAAGGTTATTTCTTAAATCATGAGAGATGATAGAAAAGAAACGGTCCTTAACATTATTCAACTGATTGAGCTGTTCTTTTTGTGCCAGCACCTCTGCATTCTTTTGTTCTAGCTCTTCCTTTTGCCTGCGAAGGTTGTTGGCTATGCGTTTATTTTGAACAGAAAAATAAATGAGTACCACAAAAACAATGGTAAGCACAATTGAAGCATAAGCCCAGAAATTCTTTGACTCCCGCTCACGCTTTAATTCCAATTCCTGCAGTTGCTGCTCTTTAGATAGCAATTCTATTTGCTGTTGCTTTTTTTCCGTTTCATACACCAACTGTAAATCAGCAAGCTTTTTAATATTACTGTCGTTATATAACGAATCCTTTAACTCCCTGCTCAATTCACCAAATGTTGTGGCCTTTTGCTGTTGCTTAATAGCAGCATATGACTGTGAAATACCCCTGTATGCTTCCTCCAGTTCAATTTTCATCTCCAGTTGTTTCGCCAAGCGTATTGCATTTTGATAGGAAGTAATAGCCTGCTGATAAAGTTTAATTTTACTCAGGTTATTAGCCAGCGCAAGCTCAGCTGTAGCCTGCATGGGTTGCGCTTTAATGGCTTTTGCCATTTCAATAGATTGCCCGTAGTATACGATGGATTGCTCTATATCGTTCTGCTTATCGGCTATGGTACCCAGTTGATAAAGTGTAGATGCTTCACCTGCCTTGTTATTCAGCTCACGGTATACCAGTAATGATTTATTAAAAAACTCTTCTGCCTTCTGCAAATTACCTTGCCGCAGATATATGTTGCCAATATTATCATATCCGACAAGGGTGCGGAAACGATCAGAAGATTCTTCGTAAATGCGCAAAGCCCTGAGGTTATACTCCAAAGCCTTTGAAAAATTATTTTGTCTGGAATAAATACTTCCAAGTGAGCTTAAAATATTAAGCAGTGCAGCCTTATCATTCTTTTCCTCATAATAGCGCAGGGCCTTCAGGTAGGTTTCTGCAGCAAGTGGCAAATTACCGTTTGCATAATAAACGGCACCCAGATAGCTGTTTACTTCATTTTGCGCATCGGTATTTCGCTGTTGTGTAAATTTTTCGAGCGCCTGCAGGTAAAATTCTTTTGCCCGCTGAAAATTACCTACCCTGAAACTAAGTATGCCTGCATTCTGATATGCTTTTGCTAATGTGGCCTCATCATTTATGCGCTGGCTAACCTCAATCTGTTGCATCACATATTGAAGCGCAGTTTGCGGATCGTTGTTCTTATAATATTGAATGAGGAGTTGTAATGCTTGCTGCTTCTCTTTATCAGGAGCCTGTTGTGCTATCTGCAAGATACTATCCTTATTAAAGCCTTGCGCAAAAGTGCAGGTAAAATAAAATACAGTGAGGCTTAAAAACAGCAGTATGTGTTTCACGTCTGGTTGGCAATATTTTCTACAAGTTTAAACCCTGCACCGTGAATATTCACTATTTCAAGCAAAGGATCTTCCTTTAATATTTTTCGCAACTTATTAATGTATACATCCAGATTGCGTGCGGTATAGTAATCATCACGCCCCCAAACATTGATTAAAATAGAATTGCGTGTTAGTAAATTATTTTTATGATCAACGAAAAGTTTAAACAACTCGGCCTCTGTTGTGCTCATTCTTTTCTCACCACCATTAATTTTAATGCAATGATTAATAAAATCTACTTCCAGATTTCCTATTTTTTTTATTTCCTCCTTAGGGTTTATTACTGGGGGTGCATACTGAGATCTTCTGAGTATTGCTTTGATACGCGCCACAAGTTCATCTGTGCTGAAAGGTTTAACAATATACTCGTCTGCCCCGAGTTCAAATCCTTTTAAACGATCTTCCTCAGCAGAATTGGCTGTTAAAAAAATAATCGGAACAAACGGATTAATACCTCTGATATCTTTTGCCAATTCATAGCCACTCTTTTTAGGCATGTTTACATCCAGAATACACAAATCAAATTTTCCTGTTCTAAATGTATTCCAACCCTCTTCGCCATCACGGCAAAGATTAATGCTATAACCACTTAGTTTAAGTCGTTCTTTTAAAAAATAACCCAACGTAACTTCATCTTCAACCAAAAGCAAATGAGGTGATTGTTCCTTTTGCATAAGCTTTAATAATTAGCTTTTTCAAAGTTATGAAATCCTACATGCTTTCTTTGCCATAGACTCTTGATGATATGTAATCAGATTATAAAAATCTTAAAAAGCGTTTAAAATCAGGCATTACAGACTTCTTTAATTTCTCTTAATATTATTTTTTTAAGCAAACATTAAGAATAAACCGTATTTTCCCTTGATGATATCAGCCAAGAATTTACAACTGCTTCGTTTACCTTTTTCATTTTTTTTGCTTCCCGTTTTTCTATTCGCATTAAGCGGTTTGCAAACCATTTCATGTTACCATGCACTTCTTCTCTTTACTATTCTTCACTTACTGGTGTATCCGGCTAGCAACGCATATAATAGTTTTATGGATCAGGATGAAGGACCCATTGGTGGCTTAAAGCATCCGCCAAAAGCAGATAAAAAAGTATTTTACCTGAGTGCAATAATGGATACAGTGGCTGTTTTACTTAGTTTACTGCTTGGTTTACGAAGTGCCCTTTTTGTATTGATGTATATCCTTATATCTCGTGCATATAGCTACAAAAGAATTAGGCTAAAGAAATTTGCTCTGGCAGGCTACCTTACTGTTGTGATTTTTCAGGGAGCCTGGATTTATATGCTTACCTGTCATTCTGCAGGTAATACCCTTCCCGACTTAAACGGACTTTGCATTTCTTCGTTGCTCATAGCCGGAGTATACCCGCTTACACAAATTTATCAGCATGATGCCGATAGAAAAGATGGTGTGCATACCATGAGTATGATGCTTGGCTACCGCGGCACATTTTTACTTACTGCCATTTGCTTTGTATGTGCCATGATTTTGTTTTATATAAGATTTCAGGAATCATTATGGAAGTTTTGGTTGCTTCAGGGTTTACTGAGTCCGGTTCTGATTTATTTTTTTTACTGGTTACGTAAGGTTTGGGAAAACGTAATATATGCAGATTTTACACACACCATGCGAATGAATGCGCTTGCATCAGTTTTATTAAATTTATTTTTCCTTTCTCTCATCATATCAAATATAATTCAATGAGTTTCATTTGGTCAATAGATACGGCAATGCCAAAATATAAGCATAGCCAATCAGTTATTTTTTCTTACATGAAATCGCAGTACAATCCGGAAGTAACGGATCTGCAGCGTTTAAAACTCATGTATGAGCGAAGTGGAATTGACTATCGATACAGCGTAATACCCGACTTTGATGTTAACCAACCCAAAAAGGAACTATTTAAAGATGGATTACAACCGGATGTAACAAGCCGATTATCCTGTTATCATGAACATGCCACAACGCTGGCAGAAGCAGCGATTAACAATTGCCTTAAGTCAATACCAGGTGAGAATGAACAATCATTTACCCACCTCATTACAGTGTCTTGCACGGGTATGTCAGCTCCCGGTTTGGATATTGAGTTGGTTAAACGTCTGCACCTGCCCAGCAATATCAATCGTACCTCCGTAAATTTCATGGGCTGCTATGCCATGATACATGCGTTTAAACAGGCACATGCCATTTGCACTGCTAATAAAAATGCATTGGTTATGATTGTTTCTGTTGAACTGTGCACGTTACACTTTCAGAAAAATCCAAGCGCTGATAACCTTACAGCCAATGCTATATTTGCCGATGGAGCAGCAGCATGTGTGATTGCCGGAGATGCTTACCGAGATGCTTGTAAAGAGCCCTATTTTGAATTGATTGATTTTTACAGCGAAATCATACCTAACGGTGAAAAAGACATGACATGGCATATTTCTTCTGAAGGATTTCTGATGACACTCAGTGCTTATATACCTTCATTAATTGAGCAGCATATTGAAACACTTTTTAATCAATGCCTGAGAGGGAAATTAACACTTGATGATATTGAATTGTGGGCTATTCATCCGGGAGGAAGAAAAATCCTGGATGTCATTCAATCACAACTAAAATTACCTAAACAAGCGTTGGATGCTTCTTATGAAGTGCTGCGTAATTATGGTAACATGAGCAGTGCCACTATTTTATTTGTACTTAAAAAACTGCTTCAGTCCAATCAAACAGGTAAAACGTTTGGTGTGGCCTTTGGCCCCGGCTTAACCATGGAAAGTTTTTTATTTGAAAAACATGTTTAACGCACGCTCCAAACAAAAAGAACTGCTGGATGCATCCGATATTCCGGCTGATGCACTCAACAGAAATCTGCTTGAGCTGGACATCATCAATACACTTTTGGGAGGCCATGCAGCTACCATTGCTGCACTCAATCAGTTATCTCTGCCAACCTATAAAACTGTTCATATTCTGGATATCGGTTGCGGAGGCGGAGATACACTAAAAGCAATTGCTAAATGGGCTCGTGCAAAAAAACTATCGGTAAAACTTACCGGAGTAGATCTGAAGCAAGATTGCATTAATTATGCAATAAAGGCATGCGCTGCATATCCTGAAATAAGCCTGATTAAAAATGATTATAGAAAACTGCTTCAGGAAAATATTGAAGCCGATGTGGTAGTAAATGCCTTGTTTTGTCACCACCTGGCTGACGAAGAAATCTCCGAATTAATCCAATGGTCTGTTAAAATGGCCAAACAGGCCGTTATCATTAATGATCTGCACCGCCACCCTTTTGCTTATTATAGTATTGCATGGCTAACACGCCTATTTTCCCGCTCATACCTTGTTAAAAATGATGCACCATTATCAGTATTACGGGGTTTTAAAAAACAAGAGTGGCTGCAAATCCTCAAGGCAGCGCGCATACCGGTATATACACTTACATGGCAATGGGCTTTCAGATGGATAGTGCTAATACCCGGTGCAAATAAATGAGTACACAAACAACATATGATGCGGCTATTATTGGTGGTGGACTTGCCGGGTTAACGCTTGCCATACAACTGCAACAACAGGGATTGCAAACCATTTTGTTTGAGAAGGAAAACTATCCGTTTCATAAAGTTTGCGGTGAGTACATCAGCATGGAGAGCTGGCCATTTCTGGAGCGCCTTGGTGTTCCACTGCGTGAGCTGCAGTTACCACGTATTAACCAATTGCTGGTATCGGCACCTTCAGGCAATTATTTAACCCAACCACTGCATCAGGGGGGATTTGGCATCAGTCGTTATATGCTCGACCATCTGCTCTATAAAAAAGCTCTTGAGGTGGGTGTAACTGTTTTATGCAATGCCAAAGTTACTGATATACGAGAGGCTGCAGATGTATCAGAAGTGCAAACACTGCATGAAGCTTTCAACACAAAACTTGTTTTTGGCGCCTGGGGCAAACGCGCCAACTTGGATGTGAAACTCAATCGCCCTTTTATACAGCCAACACAACGCAGACTAAACGACTTTATTGGCGTAAAATACCATATTGAAATTGATGAACCGGAAAACCGCATTGCCTTGCATAATTTTGAAAATGGCTATTGCGGTATTTCTAAAGTTGAAAACAATACCTATTGCTTATGCTACCTCACCACTGCAACCCAACTTAAAAACAGAAATGGAGACATCAGTCAAATGGAAGCAGAGGTGCTGCATAAAAACCCTTTTTTGAAATTGATTTTTAAGCGTGCGCGTTTTATATATGATAAGCCGCTGGTTATTTCACAAATAAGTTTTGAAAAAAAAAGTAGCCATGCAGGCAACCTAATGTTTGCAGGCGATGCAGCAGGACTTATTACACCCCTATGCGGCAACGGTATGAGCATGGCCATGCATGCGTCCTTTATTTTGGCGGGCTTAATAAAGCAATACAAACAACCGAATAAACGTAAAAAAGAACTGATAGCAGCATACCTTGAAGCTTGGAACAGAGAATTTGCAGGTAGGCTTAAAGCAGGCCGTTTTATTCAAGGATTATTTGGCAACCCACTGCTAACCAACCTAACTGTTTCTGCACTTAAGCCCATGCCCTTCGTAACGCAGTGGCTCATTGGCAAAACACATGGCAAACCTTTTTAATTAAAGGATGTTACTTGTATATGAAGCATGCATTAATGATAGGGGCAAGCAGTGGCATTGGTGGCGCACTTGCCAAAAAGCTGAGCGTAACACATGAAATTACAGCACTTTCCAGAACCTCTGGAAACCTAAACGCAGGAAATGGTATAAATCATTTTATGGTTGATATAGCACAAGATAATCCGGATTTCCCATCAATAGATAAACCCATTGATGCGCTGATTTACTGCCCCGGTACCATTTCACTCAAACCTTTTCGCTCAATAAAAAACGAGGATTTTTTAAACGACTGGAACATCAATGTATTGGGTGCCATAAAAACCATACGGCATTATTTACCTCAACTGCAACAGGCAACTGCACCAAGTATTACTTTATTTAGTACCGTTGCCGTGCAAACAGGCATGCCGTTCCATGCAAGCATCAGTGCAGCAAAAGGAGCCATTGAAGGCCTAACCAGAAGCCTTGCTGCAGAGTTTGCACCCAAAATAAGGGTGAATGCCATTGCTCCATCGCTTACACAAACACCGCTGGCAGAAAAGTTATTAAATGCAGAAGCAAAAATTAAGGCTGCAGAAGAAAGACACCCGCTGAAAAAAATTGGAACACCGGATGATATAGCTGATGCAGCACTATTTCTCATAAATGCCAATTGGATTACCGGTCAGATTATACCAGTTGACGGTGGCATGCAAGCCATAAGATAAGCCATACATGAGTAGAACCATAATTACTTTATCAGATATATTGGGAATGGATAAACAACCCAGAACCAATTTAATCAATTCATTGCCCGGCATCCGCGCAGCCAATCTCATAGGTACCATCAATGAGGCCGGCATCACCAATCTGGCTATTTTCAATTCAGTTGTTCATATCGGTGCCAATCCACCACTCATGGGATTTATTATGCGTCCTGTAAGTGTGGAACGTCATACCTACGAATATCTTAAACAAACGGGTTGCTTTACCATTAACCATGTGCACGAAGGCATTTACAGGCAGGCTCATCAAACCTCTGCCCGTTATGCCATCAGTGAGTTTGAAGCAACAGGGCTTACACCGGAATATACACCAGCTATCAAAGCTCCCTATGTAAAAGAATCCCTCGTAAAAATAGGGCTCACATTAGAGGAGGAAATTCCTGTTAAAGCAAACGGAACCATTTTAATGATTGGTAAAGTGCAAGAAATTATACTGGAGCAGGATTTAGTAAATGAATCCAATATCCTGCAACTGGGAAATAGCGGCAGCATTGGTGCAGGTGGATTGGAAACATATTACCGCCTATCTAAAATTGAAGAGCTGCCTTATGCCAAACCCTAAAACCTGCAGCAAATATGGCTAAAACGCTTAGGCTAATTTTAGGTGATCAGTTAAACGAACAGCACAGTTGGTTTCAAGAGGTAAATGAATCACATATTTACTGCTTGTTTGAGATGCGGCAGGAAACAGATTATGTAACGCATCACATACAAAAGCTTGCTGGTTTTTTTACAGCAATGCGCAACTTTGCCCAAACGCTGGAACAAGCAGGTCATCAGGTAATTTATTATACCATCAATGATTCTTCCAATAAACATATACTAGCCGAAAATTTATCTCAGCTTATTAAACAATATCGCATTCAGGAATTTCAATACCAGTTACCTGATGAATGGCGTATTGATGAACAACTCCGGCTATTTTGCGAAAGTCTATCCATTCCATACCGCTCTTTTGATACCGAACATTTTATGAGTACCCGCATGCAGGTAAAAGATTTGTTTGAAGGCAAGAAGCAAATTCTGATGGAAACATTTTACAGGCAAATCAGAAAACAATATGGTATACTGATGGATGGCACAGAGCCCATTGGTGGTAAATGGAACTATGATTCCGAAAACCGAAAAAAATGGACTGGCACACCCGCTGCACCTGCATATGATATAGTAAAAAATGATGTATCAGAGGTTACAGCGGAAATAAAAAACAGTGGCATTAAATATATAGGCAGTATACAACCTGAAGCATTCCTGTGGCCGGTTTCGCGCAAACAATCGCTGCAGTTGCTACAATATTTTGTTGCACATCATTTGCCCTATTTTGGAACCTACCAGGATGCCATGTCTGTTCAGGAGCCATTTTTGTTTCACTCACGTTTATCTTTTGCACTTAATACAAAAATGCTCTCTCCTGCAGAAGTAGTTCATACAGCTATTGAGGCGTGGAGGAAAAATCCTGAAAACATCAGCTTACCTCAGATAGAAGGATTTGCAAGGCAAATCATTGGTTGGCGTGAATATATGAGGGGTATTTACTGGTGGAAAATGCCGGCCTATGAAACACTAAATTTCTTTAACCACTCAACCCAATTGCCCGGCTATTTCTGGAACGGAGAAACCAAAATGAATTGCGTGAAACAGGCAGTACATAACAGTTTAGAAAATGCCTACGCACATCATATACAACGATTAATGGTTACAGGCAACTTTGCGCTGCTTGCCGGAATCCATCCGGATGAAGTGGACAAATGGTATCTGGGTATTTATATAGATGCGCTGCAATGGGTTGAAGTTACCAATACACGAGGCATGAGTCAGTTTGCCGATGGGGGAATAGTAGGCAGCAAGCCTTATATTTCATCTGCCAATTACATTGATAAAATGGGCGATTACTGCAAGGGATGTTATTATGATAAAAAGAAAAAACATGGCGATAAAGCCTGCCCGTTTAATAGTTTGTACTGGCACTTTTACGAGCGCAACAGAAACCTATTAAGCAACAATCAACGTATATCCATGATGTATCAGGTCTTGAACAAAATGGCCAGTGCAGAAAAGCAGGAGATACTTAAGCAAGCAGAAGATTATCTGCAAACGCTAGAAACCTTATAACAACAATTATTAACAGCCGTTTTAGAGGCGTGTCTATTTTTTTAAATCCCGTGTTTCTTAATGTTTTCGGGCATCTTAAGAAATTGTTAAACCTTGCCTATCTCTAAAATACCAATATCCACAACTGTTTGAGAGGTACTCAGTCTACACCGCATATATAATGCATGTACTTTTGGATGAGTGATATTAATCAATAAGTTTGAGCCTGCTATAGCTATTGATGCAAAACACTATGACTGTTTTCATCAGCATGAAGAGCTCATCAAAATACATGACTTCATTGATTTGCCTGATCATATCAGGCAGATAGAGCAGCAAAACTCTCTAATTCTGCGCACTTATTACGCCAATGCGCTAGATCACAATATCATTGATATAAAAACAGTAAAATATATTGTTCAGGGTAAAATGAGGCCGAAGGGTTTGGCTGAAAGAGGCGTGGAACAATATATGAAAGCAGAGGCTTGGCTTAATTCACAATTAGACCAGCCTTTGCATGTATCTATGCTTTATCAGCTTCAAAAACTGCTGATACTTGATTTATATAATAACCGTGAAGATATAAACCTATTCTCCGTAAACAGCCTGCGTAGTCCTGAGAAACTAAGTCCTACAGCTGAGCTTGAACTGGAAGGTCTATTTGAGTACCTGAATCAGGATGAAGAGCAGCACCCCATTATTCAATCCTGGATTTTACATTTCAAATTGCTTAATACACGTATTTTTTCTGAGGCAAAAAGTAAAATAGCATCACTGCTTCAAAATTTCTGGCTTAGAAAGAAGGGAATGGATTTGCTGGGATTGATTAGTATTGAGCATGAGTTGTATCTGAATAAGAATGAATACCAAAACTTCTTTATTGAAAATCGCACAGAAACTCCGCAGGAAAATGTAAACAGCATACAAAAAGAGCTTGACTTTGGCACTGATTTGTATGCAGCACAACTAAACCGTCTTAAATTATTGCTTCGTTCCTATTTCAGAAAACAAATAGATTTTGAACAATTAAATCCACGTCAGAAAAATATCATGAACTATGTTTTTGAGCGCGGATATCGGCTAAGAGAAATAGATGAAAGCATCCTAAACAAGCGCCAAAAACTCATCATGTATATTATACAACATAAAGGCTTTATTTCTACAAAAGATCTGGTGAGTGAGTTTGACTGCAACAGAAAAACCATACAAAGAGATTTTACCGCCCTGGTTGATCAAAACCTGGTTAAGGTTATAGGCAAAGGCGCTGGACTCAGGTATGCTGTAAATCTTGAAGAGCAAAAAGATGCAGTGCTCGAGAAGTATAATGCGCCTGTTTTTGCAGAAGAAGTATATCTGGAAGACTAAAGTCTAAGTCTCATTGGAAGGGTATGTATTGAAAGCTGAGTAAGTACAACCCTAAACATCATGATTTTTTTAACCGGTTATACAACAACTAAGCTCCATAAAACAAACTTCCATTCCTTTGCAACCTAGCCCGAACATTTTAGCCTTCCACTTATTTTAAACGCTTTCTCAAAATGTGGTTCGTCCAAACTACTTACCATTACCCCTCTCTTACTGGAGGTATGCACAAATTTCCCGCTACTCAAGTAGATGCCTACATGATCAACCTTACTGCCTTTATTCATCGCAAAGAAAACCAAATCGCCCTCCCTTAATTTTTCTTTGTCAATTTGCTTGATTGCTTCCATCAACCCCTTCGTATCGCGAGGAGTATCGCAATCATACACTTCTTTAAAAACCCTGTTTACAAAACAAGAGCAATCAATGCCACTTTTTTCACATGCGCCTAACTTATGGGGGGTACCATACCATACATCAATGGCCATGTAAAGTTTGTGGTTGGTTTCTCTGTCAAATGCAACACCATATTTATTTTCAAAATAGGTCTTTCTTTCTGCCTTATCTCTATTGCTTAAACCATGCGTTGCTTTTTTTTTGCTGCGGCATGATGCCAGCGCCATGAAAAAGGCAATTGCAAAGATGAATAGTTTTTTCACGCAGTGAAATTAGTGCAGAGAATTGTATTGGCATACACAAGTGCACAATGTTGGTGTGGTTTATCGTATATCAAATACTACAGTTCATGGCAGCGGGTTACTTGTGGTTTGCATGGTTAACATTTACTCAAAAAAGTTATTTTCGCCCATCTAATTAATCAAAATATGAGCACATACGAAACCATATTACTAGACATACAAGTTGGTATTGCCACCCTAACGCTTAACCGCCCCGATGTGTTTAATGCGTTTAATGAGCAGCAAAGTTTTGATGTGATAGATGCGTTGAAAAAAATAGAAAAAAATAAAAGCATTCGTGTACTTATTTTAACTGGTGCAGGTAAGGCTTTTTGTTCAGGCCAGGATTTAAAATCTATTGCCGGTGCTAAGAACCGTTCGCTGAGTGATTCTTTATACAAACGCTATAATCCGATGATCAGGGCCATGCGTAATTTACCCATACCAATAATTTGTAAATTAAACGGTGTGGCTGCCGGTGCAGGCTGCTCTATGGCACTGGCTTCTGATTTTATTGTAGCGTCTGAGCAGGCGAGCCTTATTGAAGTTTTTATTAATGTAGGGTTGGTACTTGATTCCGGCTCCTCTTATTTTTTGCCTCGTTTGGTGGGCTCTGCTCGCGCTTTTGAACTAAGCACCATGGGGTCTAAAGTTGCTGCCAAACAAGCCTTGGAATGGGGTATGGTGAACCGTGTGGTGGCACCCGAAAAACTGGATGAAGAGACCATGAATATTGCATTGTATTATGCGAAAGCACCAACCAAAGCCATTGCCCTTATGAAAAAAATGCTTAACAAATCCTTTAACAGCGATTTGGATGCCATGCTTGAATATGAAGCATACTGCCAGGAAATAGCAGGACGTAGCGATGATTACAAAGAAGGGGTGGCAGCATTTAATGAAAAAAGAAAGCCTGAGTTTAAAGGGAACTAACCCAAACCTGACTATTCTCATTTTTCTTATAGGCGTGTATCGGTAAATTAGTGTGTACCAAAATTTACCGCTATGAGCATTTCATTTTCGCGTATTATGGTTCCGGTTGATGGTTCACCGCAATCTATTGTTGCCTTCAGAGCAGCTACTCATTTTGCTAAAAAACTAAACGCTCAACTTACTGCCCTGCACATGCATGAAAACAACAAAACTGCAGGTGAGCTACACCAAACACTGAATGCAGAAAATGCAGGAGTGGATTTTCATTATCTGCATAGGGATGGTGCCGTTGATAAAGAAATTATAGCCGCCTCAAAAGAATCGAACACTGAACTGATTGTAATGGGCACACATGGGGTTTCGGGCTTTGAGGAGTTTTGGATGGGCAGCAATGCCTACAAGATTGTAAACAGCTCAACCTGCCCTGTCCTAAGCATGAGAGAAGATGCGGGTATCAACCAGTTTAAATCCATTGTTTTGCCCATAGATACTTCATTTGAGTCCAGACAAAAGTTACCCTATGCTATAAAACTGGCCGAGGTATTTGGGGCAACTATACACCTGCTTGGTGTTTCAACAGATAAAAACAAAGAATCAGAATACAAAGTAAATGCCTACCTGCGGCAAACCATTGAAAAATTGAATGGGTGTCACATTAATTCTAGCCATGAAAAGCGCTTGGGAGGAAACATAACCAACCAAACCATTCGTTTTGCACAGGAGAAAAAAGCTGATTTAATTGTGATTATGACAGAGCAGGAACTTCAAATTGGCTCCTTCTTTTTAGGCAAATACGCTCAGCAGATGGTTAACCACTCAAATATTCCGGTACTTAGCATTCCGCCACGCGAGGATATAATGGTTACCGAGGCTCGCTTATAAAAATAGGCTTTATTTCGGGTTTTTAAACCAAAACCTTATTTTTACCGTTTACTAATCAATTTGCAGGTTTAAACAAATCTGCATTTAATTAAACTTTTTAACGTAAAGGTCTGTTTTAAAACGTATGATGGAAATAAAACCGGGAGAACTGCTAAGCCCCATTCATTATCCTGCTGATTTACGCAAGGTTAAGGAGGAGGACTTGGTAAAGGTATGTGCCGAGTTAAGGCAATATATCATTGATATGGTCTCTGTTTACGGGGGCCACTTTGGTGCCAGTTTGGGCGTGGTGGAACTAACCGTGGCCCTGCATTATGCCTTTAATACACCTTACGACCAATTGGTTTGGGATGTAGGCCATCAGGCATATGGCCATAAAATACTTACGGGCCGTAGAGATGTTTTCCATACAAACAGGGTTTATAAAGGTATTTCGGGTTTTCCAAAACGCAGCGAAAGTGAGTATGATACTTTTGGTGTGGGTCACTCATCCACTTCTATTTCAGCTGCGCTAGGCATGGCTGTTGCTTCCAGGCTTAAAGGTGAAACAGACCGCCAACATATTGCTGTTATAGGCGATGGTGCCATGACCGCAGGACTTGCCTTTGAGGGCCTGAACCATGCAGGTGTAGAAGACTCTAACCTCATTGTGGTGCTGAATGACAATTGCATGAGTATAGACCCAAATGTAGGCGCACTCAAGGAATATTTAACCGATATTACTACCTCACCTACTTATAATAAATTTAAAGATGATGTTTGGAAGGCGCTTGATCGGCTGAACAAAATCGGGCATATATCTCAAGATATTCTTTCAAAGGTGCATGATACTATAAAATCTGGTGTGCTTAAGCACAGCAATATGTTTGAATCATTGCGCTTCCGTTATTTTGGCCCCATTGATGGGCATGACGTAAACCATATGGTTAAAGTGTTGAATGATTTAAAGAAAATACCCGGACCTAAATTATTGCATTGTGTTACCGTAAAAGGTAAAGGTTATGCCCTGGCAGAAAAAGACCAAACCAAATGGCATGCACCGGGTTTGTTTGATAAAGTAACCGGTGAAATATATAAATCTGTTTCAGATAAGCCGCAACCACCAAAATACCAAGATGTATTTGGACATACCTTGGTTGAATTGGCTGAGAAAAACGAAAAAATTGTAGGCATTACACCTGCTATGCCTTCTGGTTCTTCCATGAATATCATGATGAAGGCCATGCCTAAACGCGCCTTTGATGTAGGCATTGCAGAGCAGCATGCAGTAACTTTTAGTGCAGGACTTGCAACACAAGGGTTAATTCCTTTTTGCAATATCTACTCATCATTTATGCAGCGTGCATATGATCAGGTAGTGCATGATGTGGCCTTGCAAAAACTACATGTAATATTTTGTATGGACAGAGCAGGCCTAGCCGGTGCAGACGGACCTACGCATCATGGCATGATAGACATCCCATATATGAGATGCGTACCTAATATGGTGGTAAGTGCTCCGATGAACGAAGAAGAGTTACGTAACTTGATGTATACGGCAACGCTTGAAAAAAATGCAGGTCCTTTCTCCATACGCTATCCGCGTGGCAACGGAGTAATACCTGAGTGGAAAACACCATTTAAAGAGTTGGAGATTGGTAAGGGCCGTAAATTGCGCGATGGTGATGAGTTGGCTTTATTAACCATTGGCCATATTGGAAATATTGCCGCACAAGCTGCCAACCAACTGTCAGAAGAAGGTATTTCCGTTGGTCATTATGATTTGCGTTTTGTTAAACCATTGGACGAAGAGATGCTACACGAAGTATTTACCAATTACAAAAAGATAGTTACTGTAGAAGATGGAACCGTTGTAGGTGGCACAGGTAGTGCAGTGCTAGAGTTTATGGCAAAATACGGATACCATACACAGGTAAAAATGCTGGGCATGCCGGATGCGGTTATTGAGCATGGAGAACAAAAAGAACTATATGCAGAGTGCGGCTTTGATGCTACAGCAATTATGCAAACCGTGAAACAACTCATTGTAGAAAGAGTGAGCGCATAGCTTGGGCGTAATATCAAAGAAAAAGGCTGCCCCGAAATACGGAGCAGCCTTTTTTATGCGTTTTACAAATTAAGCTGTTTCTTCAAGGTCTTTCTCTTCTTCCTCTTCTTCATCTTCTCTCTTGGTGCCTTCCATCACATGGCGCACATCTATCAGCTCATCCTTGTTGTATTTATTGTTGTAGTCAGAGACTAGGTCCAGAAAGTATTTCAGATTTGCTGCACCATTTTCATCTTCCAGGTATAAAAACGTGTATGCGCCTTTTTCCTGAATATTTTCATATGCCAAACGCAGCATGCGCACGTAGCCGGGCTCATTTAAGTTGGCTTTAAACCACTCTCTCAGTTCCATTAGTTGCTCTACCACTTTTGTATTGATGCCTTCCTTATCAATTGTTTTTTTAATGGCTTCAATGTGTTGTTTCATGTGTATATGTTTTGTTGTTCTGTGGTGCGAAAGTAGGCAATTTTGAATATTCTAAAAACTATTAGCTATGAAAGGGTTTTATACGGTGATTTTACTGGTATGTTTCAACCTGTTTATGACGTTTGCGTGGCATGGATACCTGCAGTTTCAGAAGATTAGCTGGTTAAAATAAACCGGGCTAATAGGCATTAGCCACATCTGTTGGTTTATAGCCTTCTTTGAATATTTGTTTCAGGTACCGGCCAACAGATTAGGCTCACATCTGCATGGCGGACCATTTAGCATGTTTGAGTTAAAAACCATGCAAGAGGCCGTGAGCATGATGGTTTTTGTACTGGTTAATATCTATTTATTTAAAGACGGAACACTACAATGGAATCATATTGCAGGATTTGCACTCAGCATGCTGGCTGTATTCATTATGTTTAAGGATTGGTAAACGCACCTTTACGCTGCAGGACTGCTAATCCCACTTGCTTTTTGAAGGTTGCGCGTCAAACTCATCACTTGTTTGTTTAGGAATAAAGATGGAGATCTCTTTATCATAATCCCAGGCAAAAAACCATAAGGGATATAAGTAAAAGAAGCCCCCAATAAATTTCAGTACATTCATTTCCCTTCTTATCCTTTCCTGAGCCAGCACATTACCAGACGCATCTCTTACCTGGATGGTTCGGGTTTGCGGCAACCCTGAACGTGGGATACTGGCGGTACCTGTTCCTTTCAGCTGATTGTTTATGTAAATCTGGTAGGGCTTTTTGTTATTGGCTAGCACAATATGAGTTGAGGAACAAGATGTAAGCAGTAGAAGTGCTAGAATGAATAAAGTAGCTTGCCTTAGTTTCATTCTTTTGCATTATTGGTTAAACATAATCTCTGCTCGTATTTCAATACCTAAAGGACTGCTTTCTGTTAATTGTTTTGAACCAAACCCGAACGAACTCCATGTAGATCCTTCCAAATCATATAATGCATAAAATGCATAAGCACCAATTCTAACCGATGCGCCTGCATTGCGATTAAGTAAATAACCTCCGCCTAAACTAAACGATAAACCTGTTCCATCTACTTCATAACTAGAAATATTATCGCTCATGGTGATATCAGTATAAGAAAAACTAGCGCCTCCACCATAGAAAAAAGTATTACTCTTTGTAGTATGCGGCCTAAACAAATCAAGAGCTACATTAAACATGAATAATTTACTTGGATTAGTAGAAATAGAAGGTCTGATATCAACTATTACATTACGTGCATCAAAATACCAACCAACTCCAATCATAGTAGCCTGTAATGTGTTTGGCATTAGCATTTGGATACCCCCTAAGGATAAACCAAAACTATTATTTGTTTGCTTTTGTTTCAATTGTACTGATTCATTATTGGTGACCGCATAAATATCATTATCATTTGCGGCTTTTTCATCTGTACCCAATGCTTTGGCTATGCGCTGCATAATAGGGTCAAGGTCTTCCGGACCCATGGCCTTTAACTGATCAAACCAAACTTTATTACCGGTAGCCGTTTCAATGAGGGTAACATTTACAATCACACTTTCACCAATCCGGTTAAGTGAGCCTTTCAAATAATAATCGGCACCCATCTCCATGGCTTTACCCTTCAATACTGCCAGGGGTTGGTCCGCATCAAACAAGGTATCCTTACCTTCAAGCATCATTACCTGATATCTGTTTTCAGTCTCGATATAGTTTCTAATCAGTTTGGTTGTAGAAATCTGATAATCCTTCTTGATGTTGATGGCTTCAAAGTAGGGTAAAAAAACTTTTTTTTGTGGTGTCTGGGCAGCTATGCAGGATATTAATCCGATTAGGCTAAATACCATTAAATTAAACTTCTTTTTCATATGAATTATTTTAATCTCAGTCACAAATTAACTGAATTATTACCAAGCTCGTTAATTAATTTTACCAAATATATCATGTGCTTTTTGCGCATTCTGCAAACCGGCTTACCTTATGTTGCATGAAAAGCTAAATTACAACAACTACCTGAATTGCCAGCCAAGCCCTGCATTTAGGTTAATGATATGATGGTACTGCGTATACGGACTAAATGAAATGGCCCGCTGCAAGCCGGTGAAATAGCCAGATATTTCTTCAAACCTTTGCTCTGAATAAAGGAATGAAGCCTTTGATGTAAAGACTAAATTTTTATACAATCGGGTTCTGAAACCGACAAAAAAGTAATACGCTGCATCATTGCCTGAAGCCTCATACTGAAAGATGGTTGCAGGCTGCCCGGTTGCACGCTCTGTTATATATAACTGAGAGGCAGGTAAGGTAGCATTCATAAAACCTGCATACATACCAATGGTAAAGGTGCTCAAATAATTTCTTACAGGCAGGTATAATCCAAACATCATACCCCGCATTTTCCATGGGTCCGATTGGAAACCGTTATAAATAATGGGTAAACGCGGATTGTTAGCTGATAATTCAATGTATGATTGCGCAAGTGCTGCATCATCAAAATTATTTTCATTTACATAATATTGAATTCCTAATCCAAGCCAGGGAAGCACATCATATTGCATACCTGCTTGCCAACTATAACCTGTTTGTGCAAAGCCTGAAGACAATACAATAAAATCTGTAGAGGCATAATCCATTACAGGAATAGAAACTCCTGTCTCTACAAATACGTGTCCGTTTTTAAGAAATAAAGAATCGGGTAAACGAAACTGGGCATTGGTGCATACGCATAAAACCATTGCCAATAAGCATATGGTAATATGCTTGTGCATCAGATAACAGTTAATGCATACATATCATCAATCTCCTTGGCATACTTCTGCTCTACTACTTTGCGCTTCACGCTTTGCTTAGGAGTGAGCTCCCCTGTTTCAATGCTGAAAGGTTTGCGCTTAACAATAAAATGCTTAATACGTTCAAACTTGCCCAAATCTTTCTCTAGTTTTTTCATGTCTTCGAGCAACCAGTCAAAAACTTCTTTGTCATCAATAAACTCTGTTGGTTCCGCAAAGTAAGATTCCTTCACTTTAAAGCGCTCCTTCATCTCCTCACGCGAGGGGATAATGATTGCCGTCAGGTATTCACGGTTATCGCCAATTAAAAAGATCTGTTCAATTTTTGGTGACAACAAATAGGTGTTTTCAATAGGTGTAGGGTAAACATTTTTTCCGAAAGAGTTTACCAAAATATTTTTGATACGATCGGTAATCTTCAGGTATCCTTTATAAAATTTACCTACGTCACCGGTATGCAACCAGCCATCCTTATCAATAGTTTCTGCCGTTGCTTCGGGCATTTTCCAGTATCCTTTCATCACATTTACACCACGCACCAAAATTTCTCCTTCCGGACTTTCAAAAGTCGGGTTGTATGATTGGTTGGTTTGAATGGTATAAACTTCCTTGGTCTCAGGATTTTGTATGGCCACTTCGCAGCCTTTACCAATGCGCCCAACAGCACCAAAAACCTGACGCTCCCACTCATTAACACAAACCAGTGGAGAGGTTTCTGTTAATCCATAACCTTCACAAACGGTAACACCCATATTGGCAAAAAACTCACCCACATGCTGAGGCATGGCTCCCCCACCGGAAATCATCAGCTTCATTTTACCACCCAATTTTGCCTTTATTTTAGAAAACACCAGTTTTTCTGCCAAGGCAAGCTGCAGTTTCAGCCAAATGCCATTTGACCTTCCTTGTTCTTTATTGTGCCTTCTTTGTTCACCAACTTTAAATGCCCAATTGAACACCATTAAGCCAAAGCCACCTTTCTGGGTAATTGTTTTTCTAACCCTTTCTTCGATGCGCTCCATTAGCCTTGGCACGGTAAGCAATGCTGTTGGCTGCACCTCCATAATATTACCTGATAGTGCTTCCAAACTTTGGGCAAACGCTACCTGAGCTCCTACAATAATGCTGCAATAGTATGTAGCTGTGCGCTCATAGACGTGACTCATTGGTAAAAATGAAAGAAAGCGAAACTCATTATTTACAATTGGCATTAAATCAATAGCCATCTCCACATTGGTAATAAAATTGTTGTGGGAAAGCATGGCACCTTTTGGTTTGCCGGTGGTTCCGGAGGTATAAAGCAAACAAGCCAGATCATCTCTGGTTACCGACTCCAAACGTCTTTCTATTGCATCTTTTATTGAAGGGTAAATAGCCTCACCTTGTTTAACTGCTTCGGTGTAAGATATGGTTCCTTCCGGCTGCTTATCGGTTTCATAAGCTGTAATAAATAATTTCAATTCGGGACAATTGCCTTTAACCGAGTTGATTTTTTTCCATAAAAATGGTGAGCCTACTAAAATCGCTTTGGCCTCTGAGTTATTGATGATGTATTCTACTTCAGACTCGGAAAGTGTTGGATAAATGGAAACATTTACAAGGCCCAATTGCATCAGCGCCTGATCAAAACAAATATACTCCGGGCTGTTTTCTATGATGAGTGCAACCTTATCCTGCTTTTCCAATCCGTGTTGAAGCAGGTATGCTGATAGTGCATTGATTTGTCTGAGAACCTCGCGATAGGTTAGTTCAACCCAACTACCTTTCAATTTCTCCATCATATATACCTGATCTAATCCTTTAATTTGAGTAGCTGAATTTCTCAGGTAATAGTGCAGTGATTTAAAATTTTGTATCATGGCTTTTTTGTTTGCAAGGAAGCAAAATGCAAAAATTAAACATAACAGGCAAATGATAATTTTCTATGTGAATTTTGCAGAAAATACAAATCAGAACGTAAGCATTTGCAAAATAGAGCCGCAAACGGCTTAGCGGGCAGAAGGAAAACGCATTCTGTAATCTACTTTTACTGCACCTTTAGATATGCTAATGAGTTTATTTTTTAACAACCTCTTTTTCAGTTCAGATAAGTGGTCTACGAAAAGCTTACCCTGACAATGGTCGTATTCATGCTGTATAACCCTTGCTGCAATGCCATCATAGGACTCTTCGAGTTGCTCAAAATTCTCATTCTGATAGCGGATGGTAAGACTTGTGTATCGCTTAACGTTTTCTCGGATATGCGGAATGCTTAAGCAGCCTTCTTCAAACTCCCATATTTCACCGGATTCATCAATAATTTCAGGGTTAATGAATACCTTCTTAAGTGCAGGATACTTTTCGTCTTCAAAAGGAGCAGTGTCCAGCATAAACAGATTGATAGACTTGCCAACTTGCGGAGCTGCAAGACCCACACCATGCGAAGCATACATGGTTTCAAACATGCTGTCCAGAAGCATTTCCAAGCCATCATAATCTTTGCTAATGTTTACTGCTTTTTTGCGTAACACGGGGTCGCCAAATGCAACAATTGGTAGAATCATGGTTACTTTATGTTTTTCATTTCAAGGTAGGTTTGCAATATCAATGCTGCACTTACCTGGTCTATGTTCTCTTTTTTTTGTCTGTCTTTTTTCTTCAAACCCATTTCCAGCAAGCTTCTTTGAGCAATGGCTGAAGTAAATCTTTCATCAACTTGCTCCACTTGTTGAGTTGGGAATAACTGACGCAGCGAAGTTACGAATTTTTCTGCAGCAGCTGTGGAATGGGTATCACTGCCATCCAACCGCATGGGCTTTCCCACCACCAACACATCTACCTGCTCTTTACTTAGGTAATCTTTTAAATACGTAAGTATTTGTTTGGTATCTATGGTTGCAATAGCCCCCGCAATAATCTGCAGCGGATCGGTTGCAGCCACACCACAGCGCTTTGCTCCATAATCTATAGCTACGATACGCCCCATTGATTAAAAGGCTTTCCAACCCTGCGCCTGCAAGGCATGCTTATTACCGGATTTAGTGATCAGGTGTATGCCCTCTGCCTCATCGGTGCAATGACCAATTATACTAATTTCAGGATGATTTTTGATTTTATCATAATCTTTCTGATCTATGGTAAAAAGCAATTCATAATCTTCGCCTCCGCTAAGTGCACACAAGGTAGGGTCGAGATCCATTTCTCTTGCCATCTCATAAGTTGTAGGATCTATAGGTATTTTCTCTTCAAACAGTGTAATACCAATATTGGAGTTTCTGCACAAGTGAAATATCTCTGACGAAAGCCCATCAGAAATATCAATCATGGCCGTTGGTTTTAGCTGATATTGTTCAAGTGCATCAATAATTTCCTTTCGTGCTTCAGGTTTCAGTTGACGCTCCACAATATAATCATGCCCTTCCAGGTCGGGCTGTATTTCAGGGTTGGCTAGATACACCCTCTTCTCTCGCTCCAGCAATTGAAAACCCATATAGGCTGCACCCAAATCGCCTGTAACACAAAGTAAATCCATAGGTTTGGCACCTTTACGATAAACTATTTTATCTTCAGGGCATTCACCAATAGCCGTTATGCTAATAACCAAACCTTGTTTGGATGAAGATGTATCGCCCCCAATTAAATCGACCTTATAATTCTCACAAGCAAGCAGCATACCTGCATAAATTTCTTCTATGGCCTCCAGAGAGAACTTGCTGGATATGCCAAAACTCACCGTTACCTGCTTGGGTTGGGCATTCATTGCATAAATATCAGAAAGGTTAACCACAATGCTTTTATAACCCAGATGCCTAAGTGGGAAATAAGACAAATCAAAATGAACACCTTCCAGCAACATATCGGTAGATACAAGCGTACACACATTACCATTTTTAATTACTGCCGCATCATCGCCCACACCTTTGATGGTTGAAGGGTTATAGTGCTTGATATGAGATGTTAGCAAGTCTATTAATCCAAACTCACCCAACGAACTTAACTCTGTTTTACCTTTATTTTCGAGCATAGAAATCTTTGGAAAAGTATTAACGCAATCTATCTACGCTTCGCACCAACTCATCATCCTTTTTCATAAGCATAAGCGCACGCATATTTAAATATAGCATAAAAATTAGCAAGGCTACACCAAATGTAGACTTTAAACTTAGCCCGCTAAAGCTAAAGTCAGGGATAAGCATAAAAGCCTTTACAAAAAGTGCCAGAATATAAATGGCAATTACTGCAAAATTAATTTTGGTAAAGCGCATCTGTTTCACACGATTTTTATAGGTTAAAATGATATTGATGGTCCATCCGATAAGAACAGAGGTAAGTAAAATAAGCATGAACTGAATTTGTGATGAAACCAATATGCCATTTTCATACACATTGAAATAGATGGCATTGAGTGTATAGTCTTTAACTTGCCCCGGAAGCAGCTGATGGCTGCTAATAAGTTGACCGCTGCACGAAACGGCAGCAATGATAATGATGGCAATTAAATAAACTGTTTGGAGTCTTTGTATCATGTGAATGAAATTTGGTGCAAGTTACGTTATATTCATTAAACAATTCAATTACATTTGCTCCGTATTCCCTGAATAATCTGACCATGAAAACAGTATATGTAGTAGATGCTTTACGCACACCAGTTGGCCGTTATGGGGGCGCACTTGCCACTGTGAGGCCCGATGATCTGGCGGCATATGTAATTAAGGCCATTATTGAACGCAACCCTACAGTTGATGTAGCTGCAATTGAGGATGTGATTTTGGGTGCTGCAAACCAGGCAGGAGAAGATAACCGTAATGTAGCCCGTATGGCATTATTGCTGGCCGGCTTGCCAATTGAAATTGGGGGCAATACGGTTAACCGTTTATGCGCATCGGGCCTGCAGGCCATAGCTGATGCCAGCAGAGCCATTGCCTGCGGTGATGGTCAAATATATCTGGCAGGTGGTGTGGAAAGTATGACACGCGCACCATTTGTGATGGCAAAAGCTGAACAGGCATTTGCCCGTGTTCCTGAAATATATGATACAACCATTGGCTGGCGATTTACCAATAAAAAACTTGCAGCCTTGTATCATCCATACAGCATGGGTGAAACTGCGGAAAATGTTGCTGAACGATGGAAAATATCCAGAGAGGAGCAAGATGCTTTTGCGCTGGCATCTCAGCAAAAGTATGCGGCTGCACATGCGGCTAACCGTTTTAAAGAAGAAATGATTGCCGTAACAATACCGCAGAAGAAAGGAGAATCCATACCATTTGATAAAGATGAGCATCCGCGCCAAACTACACTTGAAGAATTGGCTAAACTTAAGCCTGCTTTTAAAAAAGATGGAACTGTTACCGCAGGTAATTCCAGCGGAGTAAATGATGGTGCATCTATATTGTTACTCGCCTCAGAGGATGCTGTTAAATCCTATAACCTGAAACCATTAGCCAGAATAGTTGCCAGAGGTGTTGCCGGAGTGGAGCCGGCCATTATGGGAATTGGACCAGTACCAGCCACACAAAAAGCGTTGAAGCGCGCAGGTTTAACCATAAACGAAATTGGGCTCATGGAATTAAATGAGGCGTTCGCTTCTCAGAGTATAGCATGTATGAAAGAATTGGGTGTTAATCCGGATGTGGTTAATGTTAATGGTGGTGCCATTGCATTGGGTCATCCGCTGGGTTGCAGCGGAGCACGCATTAGCACCACACTCATTCATGAAATGCAAAAAAGAAATGTGCGTTATGGTGTAGCAACCATGTGCATAGGCGTAGGTCAGGGGGTGGCAGTGATTTACGAGAAAATGTAAGGTATGCGATATTTGCTTTCACTTGCTTATAACGGTACAAATTATCATGGCTGGCAAAAACAGCACAACGCCCATACGGTGCAACAGGAGCTGGATAACAGACTCTCTCTTTTACTTGGTGAAAATATTGAAACATTAGGTTGCGGTCGCACGGATACCGGTGTGCATGCTAAGGTTTATTATGCTCATTTTGATTGCAGCAAACCCATTGCTGATTTTGATAAAATGATTTTTAAACTCAATCAAATGTTGCCAGATGACATTGCAGTCTTTGATTGTATTGCAGTAAAGGATGAATTTAATGCGCGTTTTGATGCTGCATGGAGGGCATATGAGTATCACATCACAAAAGTACCCGATCCATTTGCTAAACAACTTGCCTGGTATCAATACGGCAACCTGCAAATAGATAAAATGAATGAGGCAGCTGCATTGCTTCTTCAACACAAAGACTTTGAGTGTTTCAGCAAGGTTCATACCCAAGTAAACAATTTTAATTGTGAAGTGATGCTCGCTGAATGGAGCGCAATTGATAATAAAATTATCTTTTCCATTCGCGCCAACAGGTTTTTACGAAATATGGTACGAGCCATTGTAGGAACATTGGTTGAAGTTGGCAGAAACAATATTACCATTGAACAATTTGGTCAAATTTTAAACAGCCGAAATCGCTCAGAAGCAGGACAATCTGTGCCAGCACATGGCCTTTTTTTAACAGCCGTTTATTATCCGCAACAGCTAATTCAGTCATGACAGTAACACGCACATTTAAACAAGGCAAAGCGTTTGATTTGACTCTGCTGAAACGTGTTTATGGGCTTGCAAAACCTTATCAAAAAAAGGTTTATATAGCCATTATTCTAACCACACTTACCTCTTTTTTAGGGCCGTTGAGGCCTTATCTCATTCAACACACCATAGATGAATATATTGCCACAAGCAATGCAAGTGGCCTCATAAATATGTGTTTGCTGATTTTGGGAATACTTGTATTTCAAAGTGGCATTCAGGTATGGAGCACAGTTCTCACCAATTATCTGGGGCAAAATGTTATAAAAGATCTTCGACTGAAGGTGTTTGATTATTTAACCGGTCTTAAGTTATTGTTTTATGATAAGACACCTGTAGGAACATTGGTTACACGCACCGTTTCTGACATTGAAACCATAGCAGATGTTTTTAGTGAAGGGCTCATAAATATATCTGGCGATATCCTGCAGATTGTATTTATATTAAGCATGATGTTCGGAACGGATTGGAAACTATCGCTGGTGAGTTTATCCGTACTGCCTTTATTGCTATATGCAAGTTATATTTTTAAGGAGAAGGTAAGAATATCTTTTGAAGATGTGAGAAATCAGGTTGCACGTTTAAATACATTTGTACAGGAGCATATACAGGGCATGCAAATTGTTCAGCTGTTTAATAGAGAGGCAACAGAATATGGAAATTTTAAAGAGATTAACGCACAGCATAGAGATGCCAATATCCGCGGGGTAATGTATTATTCCGTTTTTTTTCCTGTTGTAGAACTCATAGCAGCCACATCAACCGCACTTATCGTTTGGTATGGGGCTAAAGCTATAATGGCCCATGATATTTCAGTTGGTGCAATGGTTGCTTTCATCATGTACATTAATATGTTTTTCAGACCTATCAGGCAACTGGCTGATCGATTCAATACCTTGCAAATGGGGATGGTGGCAGCAAACCGTATTTTCGATTTGCTTGATGAAAAAAATAATATACAACCAACAGGTAAACTGCCTGTTCCTCAAATAAAGGGTGATATAGAATTTAAATATGTTTGGTTTGCTTATAAGGAAGGATTTGATGTATTAAAAGATATGAGTTTTCATGTTGCTCCGGGTAAAACACTTGCTCTGGTTGGCGCAACAGGAGCAGGCAAATCATCTGTGATTAATCTCATCAGCCGTTTCTATGAAATAAATAAAGGCAGTATTTTGGTAGATGGAATAAATATTCAGGAAATGGATATCTATGAGTTGCGAAAACACATAGCGGTAGTGCTGCAGGATGTATTTTTATTCAGTGGTTCGGTTTTAGATAATATTCGGCTGCATCATCCGGATATTAGCGAAGAGAGAGTAATAGAGACAGCAAAAATGCTGGGCGCTCATGAATTTATTAAGCAATTGCCTCAAGGTTATCATCAGAATGTGTATGAACGCGGTGCCACCCTATCCGTAGGACAGCGGCAACTTATTTCTTTTGTAAGAGCGATGGTAACCAACCCTGCGGTGCTCATACTGGATGAAGCAACTTCTTCGGTAGATCATGAAACAGAAGAAACAATACAGCATGCTATTAAACAAATGATGAAAGGCAGAACAAGTATTGTAATTGCACATAGGCTAAGCACCATACAGCATGCCGATGAAATTTTGGTCTTAGACAAAGGTGAGATAGCAGAACAGGGCTCGCACGAAAAACTGCTGAAGCAGAATGGGATGTACCATCAACTTTATCAGATGCAGTTTGCCGAAACCAATTCTACGCTATAAAATATGCCTATTGGCAATGGATTTTGCACACTATCAAATATTTCAGCTGCAATTGCTCAGGGCTAATATGTAAGGCGATGATTGGCTAAGGTATTTTTCCTTAAAAAAACGCATATTTGCCCACTTAAAATATACAACTACAAAAACAAAATGGCAGTATTAGTTAACAAAAAATCAAAAGTAATAGTACAGGGATTTACCGGAAGTGAAGGGTCTTTCCACGCACAGCAAATGATTGAATACGGAACCAACGTGGTTGGCGGAGTAACACCGGGAAAGGGTGGCCAAACACATTTGGATAAGCCTGTTTTCAATACCGTAAAAGAAGCTGTGGATAAAGCAGGGGCAGATGTTTCCATCATCTTCGTTCCTCCGGCTTTTGCTGCCGATGCAATTATGGAAGCTGCCGATGCCGGAATTAAAGTAATTGTTTGCATTACTGAAGGTATTCCTGTGAAGGATATGATACCGGTAAAAGAATATGTTAAAAGCAAAGGCTGCGTTTTAATTGGCCCCAACTGCCCGGGTGTAATTACACCAGGCGAAGCCAAAGTAGGGATTATGCCAGGCTTTGTTTTCAAATCAGGAAAAATTGGTATTGTTTCCAAATCCGGTACACTTACCTACGAAGCGGCCGATCAGATTGTGAAAGCTGGCTTAGGAATATCGACTGCAATTGGTATTGGAGGAGACCCGATTATTGGAACCCCAACTAAAGATGCCGTTGAAATGCTGATGAACGATTCTGAAACCGATGCCATTGTAATGATTGGCGAAATTGGCGGAAGCTACGAAGCAGATGCTGCCCGATGGATTAAAGCCAATGGAAACAAAAAACCTGTTGTAGGTTTTATAGCGGGCCAAACAGCACCTCCGGGCAGAAGGATGGGTCATGCCGGTGCAATTATTGGAGGTAAAGATGATACTGCCGAAGCCAAAATGAGAATCATGTCGGAATGTGGCTTGCATGTAGTTGCTTCTCCAGCCGAGATTGGATCAAAAATGGCTGAGGTGATTGGCGTTAAAGCGGGTAAATAATTTTATATCACTTTATTATTAAAGGCTGTTTCGCTAACTGAAACAGCCTTTTTTGTTGATTTTATTTACCTTCGAACAACTTGAGACAAATTTTATTTTCCGTAGTCATAATGGTTTGGTTTCTGCCCGCACTTGGGCAAATAGATAACCATATCATTACTGATTCCCGTAATATTTACAAAACCGATAGCCAAACCATTGGATTTCATATTGAGGCCATGCCTTATATGCGTAATACCGAATATTTTAATGATATTGAGTTGGGCCGAACGCTTTTTGGTTATCAGCTACAACCATCAGTGTATATTAAACCCGGCCATCAGTATTGCCTATTATTTGGTGTATTTGCCAGAAATGATTTTGGCGGTAAAAGGGCCTTTACACAAGTTTTACCCACATTTACGCTGCAACTGAACAGCGGAAAGCATAATCATTTTCTTTTCGGCACACTGGAAGGAGCATTAAATCACCGGCTCATAGAACCTCTATTTGATATCAATGCAGCAATTGAACGCAGAATTGAAAATGGGTTTCAATTTAAAAGAGAAAATGAGAAGGGCTTTTATGATGTATGGATTAATTGGGAACAATTTATTGAAAGAAAGGACCCGTTTAAAGAAAGATTCACAACAGGCTTTAATCTTATGCCTCGTTTGTTGCAAACGTCCAACCATACCGAAATTTTTGTAAGCACCCAATTCACCGCCCATCACAAAGGCGGACAAATTGACTCCGATACAGGGAATATGGAAATGGTGCTGAATGGTGCAGTTGGTTTTCTTGCAAAGAGAAAGCTGGCCGGATCAATTAAATATATAGAAGGCAATTTCTATTGGGTTGGTTTTGCTGAGCAGACCCAATCCGGAAATTATGCATACAGAAACGGCAATGGCATATTCGCAAACCTATCGGCAAGAATTGCAGATTTAACCTTAATACTCAGTTACTGGAAAGCCCAACAATTTATAGCGCCACGCGGAACATCAATTTACCAATCGGTTTCGATAGATAAGCCCGGACTGCTGCTGAAAAATCGGGAATTGCTTTTTTTACGTGTGGTTTATCAGAAGAAGATTTCTGAGCATCTCTATATAGATGCGCGCTTTGAGCCGTTATATAATCCGGCTGCAGCACAGCTGGATTATTCCTATTCATTATACTTCACTTATCGGCATACTTTTGGTGTTGGTAGAATCAGGGAATAGATTGTTTTTCTTGCTTAACAAAGCCGCGGGCGCATCTGTTATCAAAACCTATATCACGTGATTATTCTTCAACCCAATCTGCAACAAATAGATTGGTATCAGTTGTTCCGCCATTATTGCGGTTTGAGGAGAACACCAACTTTTTACCATCCGGTGAAAACATTGGAAAAGCATTAAATTTACTTTCAGTACTGATCTGCTCTAAACCTGTACCATCTTCATTAATCATGAATAACTGAAAATCATACCCTTTGTCGGAGTGATGATTAGAGGAAAAAATGATTTTCTTTCCTGAAGGGTGATAAAAGGGCGCCCAGTTGGCTTTGCCTAAATTGGTAATTTGGCGTATGCCTGTGCCATCTGCATTCATCACAAAAAGTTCCATTTTGGTTGGCTGAACCAAACCTTTTGCCAGCAGCGCTTTGTACTCAATTGTATCTTCTCCTTGCGGCCTAGATGCCCTGAAAACAATTTTACTTCCATCAGGAGAAAAAAATGCACCTCCATCATAACCCAAGGTATTGGTTACCTGTTTTACATTTTTACCATTTATATCCATTATGAATAAATCAAGATCACCATTCCTGGTAGAAGTGAAAATTATCTTATCTCCCTTGGGCGAAACGGTGGCTTCTGCATCATAACCCGGAAGATCAGTTAATTGCTTAAGCAATTTTCCTTTTTCATCAGAAATAAAAATATCATACTCCGGATAAATAGACCATAGATATTTCGTTGTTTTTGGCGGATCGG
Organism: Sphingobacteriales bacterium; assembly: GCA_021299635.1. Lineage (GTDB taxonomy): Bacteria > Bacteroidota > Bacteroidia > UKL13-3 > UKL13-3 > JAJTFA01. The sequence continues at coordinate 268,568 of JAJTFA010000002.1, read as the reverse complement.
GCGGGCACTCTTTACCTCCTTTAAATGTAGAAGCATACAAAATCTTCTTTCCGTCTGGCATATAGTAAGAACAAGTGGTGCGTCCTTCTCCATTGCTTACCGGCATGGGCTGGTATATTTTGTTTTCTTCTGCTTCTTCAATAATGAGGTAATAAATCTGATCACATTTAAGCCCCCACAATGGGTTGTTCGACTGAAAACTCAGCTTTTTGCTATCCGGACTAAAATAAGCTTCAGCATTATCACCTCCGAATGTAAGCTGTTTGATGTTTGCCAGATGTTTTTCCTGCGCATATATGAGTTGCGGAAGTAGGAGAAGTAAGAGATATTTATAATATTTCATGATTTGAATAGGAGGGCGCAAATTTATAAACTCAGGTTAGAAAACAAACGAATAATATTAATACAAAGTCAAATAATTAGGATGCTACATTTTACCAGGCTTTACAGCATTGACAATAATGTATTTCCATCAATTACCCACCAATTTGCCAATCACTTCAAATTTATCAAAAACATTTTCGGTGTGAGGAGCCTCTTTTAATTCATCCGTCAGATCTTGCCCGGCCCAATGCTCATAATGCTTGCCATTTCGCCACAACCTGCTTTTTGCCACATCATAAATCAAGCCTTTGTAGGCTATCCAAATCTCTGCCTTATCCTGGCCGTTTCTAAGCGCCAATTGTGCCAACGTGTATTCAGGTAAACTATCCAACAGTTGATATGATGTGTTTATCCAGCAAATACTCTGCAATTTGAATGGCATTTGTGGCAGCGCCTTTTCTTAAATTATCTGCTACAATCCATAAATTTAAGCCATTTTCAACGGAATCATCCTTGCGGATCCGACCAACAAACACTTCATCTCTATTATGCGCATCAAGCAGCGGCATGGGATAAGCAGCAGCAGAAGGATCATCCTTTACCACCACTCCTGGGGTATGTTCAAGCAAGTTTCTGATATCAGCTAGTGTAAATGATTTGTTCAGTTCAAGGTTTACGCTCTCGCTGTGTCCGCCCATTACAGGAATACGCACACAAGTTGCTGTAACTTTAACCGCATCATCACCTAAAATCTTTTTGGTTTCATTCACCATTTTCATTTCTTCCTTGGTATATCCATTTTCCAGAAATACATCTATTTGTGGTATTACGTTCTTATCAATCGGATATTTATATGCCATCTCTCCACTTATTCCCTTTCTTTCATTCTCCATTTGATGAACTGCCTTCACTCCTGTTCCGGTTACCGACTGATAAGTTGAAACCACAACACGCTTTATTCCGTATTGTAAATGAATAGGCTGTAATACCAATACCATCTGAATCGTTGAGCAATTGGGATTGGCAATAATCATATCATCCTTTGTTAATACATTCGCATTTACCTCAGGAACGACCAGTTTCTTCTCCGGATCCATGCGCCATGCTGATGAATTATCAATTACGTAGATGCCTGCTGCCGCAAACTTAGGAGCCCACTCCAGTGAGGTTGCCCCCCCGGCAGAAAACAAAGCCAGCTGAGGTTTGGCAACAATAGCCTGCTCCATACTATGCACGGTGTATGCTTTGCCTTTCCAGGTTATTTTATTGCCTACCGATTTTTCAGAGGCAACCGGAATTAACTCAGTTACCGGAAATTTTCTTTCTTCCAGAACCTTTAACATGACTGTGCCAACCAAACCTGTGGCGCCAACAACAGCTACTTTCATTTCTTACAATTTTAAATCCCAAACGCGAAAATAAGTTGAACCATAGAATTAACCGAAACTAAAGAGGTAATATAGTTTACAACTTATATACAAAAGAAATAATATACATTTCCCATGCACTCTCTAATAATAAAACACCTGAAACTGCAATAAAAAAGCCTCTGTCTGTTTCAGACAAAGGCTTTGATTGATATGGAAAAACTTAATTACTTGGACTTTTTCTTGGCAGCGGTTTTTTTACCTGCTTTTTTTGGAGCAGCAGTTTCTTTACCCAGTTTATTAACTACTTTAGCCAATTTTGACTTCTGGTTAGCCGCTTTGTTCTTGTGAATTACATTTTTCTTAGCCAACTTATCCAACATGGCAGAAACTTTTTTCAGCATGTCTTCTGCTTCTTTTTTGTCATCCGTAGTGCGCAGGGATTTAATAGCCGTGCGGGTAGTTTTTGCCTGATATCTGTTTCTTAGGCGTTTAGTTGCATTGCTGCGGTTTCTTTTTTCTGCCGATTTATGGTTTGCCATGCTAAATACGTTTTATGCGTTTAAATTTAAAAAAGGAGTGCAAATATAGCCTTTACAATAGAAAATCAAAGGCAAAGTCCATTTTTTTGTTTATACCGAGAAACTCTCTCCGCAACTGCATGTGCGGCTGGCATTGGGATTATTGAAGGTGAAGCCTTTGCCATTCAATCCATCAGTAAAATCAAGTTCGGTTCCAAACAAATACAATACGCTGCGTTTATCGGTTACTAACCTAACCCCATTATAATCAATCACTTCATCTCCGTCTGTTACAGCATTGTCAAAATCAAGCTTATAGCTTAATCCTGAGCAACCTCCGCTTTCTACGCCTACACGTAAAAAATGCGCCTCTGTAAGGTTCGACTCCTTTTTGAGTTCAACAATACGAGATTTTGCTTTTTCGGTTACAGTAATCATGCTATTCATAAGTGGGTGCAAATTTAATGCATATCTGCTCATTATTGCAAGTGTTAGAATTGTCAATGCTTTTCGAAGGAAATCTTCAATCTATGTAATTACAATAATATATTTTACCCCTTCTTCCTATATACCACATTCATATAAATGGTATGAGGAAAGCTTATGCAGGCAATAAAGACAAAGAATACAGCCCATTGGTTAATATCGTTATGAGGAAAGGCCAAGGGCCAAAGAAATAAAAAGCCTGCAAGCAGCAACCAGGCTCCGGCATGAAAAGGTACTGAGTGAAGCCATATTCTGCTATGGCTTAGCTGCAGGTGTCTGCGGATATCCTGCCATCCGTTTAGGCTATGCTGACCAATAAAATATATTCCAAAAGCTATAAGCAAAGGGAGTTGGGAAGAAAGCATGAGCCAACACAAGGTGAGAAAAAATGAGGTTTGCTTGTGATACAAAGCCCATAAAAACCAGGGCAGCAATGCCCAAACAGAACATGCAAAGGGCAAACTAACTTTACCCATTGACATGAGAATAACATTGGTTTCCTGAAGGTGTGTACCTAATATATAAAATAAGACTGATAGACCCCATAAGAAGGATACTGATTCGGTGAAATTCCATTTTTTACCATCAGCCTGACCGAAATGCCAGGAAGAATAGGCCAGAAAAACAGCAAGCGCCACTCCTGGTAATGCATACCATAATAAACCCATACCTGCAGCTAACATCAGGTATCTGATGATAAATACAGGTGCACCTTTCCTATTCCATTTTCCGGTTTCCAACAAATGATCTACTGCTCCATGCGGAATGCCAACCGCAACCAGACCTGCAAAAAATAGCCCATAGGCCAGATAGTTTTGAATGGCTGAATAATTTCCAGCCAGAACAAGCAAACAGGTCATAAGTGTTAATAGCAATGGCCTAAACCAAGGGTACACAAAACTTCTGCTCAATAGGGTGCTGATAAAAGGCTGCCAAGGCAACTGACTAAAGATTGAAATATCGGTTGCGATGCCGGTTTTTTCGTCTAAAAAATTTAATATCTTTTTTGTATCCACCTTTGCAAGCAAAGCCTCAAAAATGCGCTTTCCTTCCTGTGGCTTGTTCTTTAATATATCAAGCAGCAAGCCATCATAAAATGAGTGGCGTCCGTGGTGGTGGGCATTAACATGTGTTTTGTTTAATAACTCAACGGGCTTATTATGTTTAATTGCAGAGGCAATGTTACGTGCATGGTAATACATGTTTTTAAATGCATAGCCTGTACTTGGTTTTATATGATAATTACGGGCACCCAATAAAACAATACCTGATACAGCATTGCTTTCTATTACGGTATTGCTCATAGGGATGCAGCCTGTTTCAACATCTGCAACAGTATACGCACCGAAATTCCGCTGAATATAATCGGCAAGTAAATTTTCGGCCTGTGTATGGTTTATGGTTTCTGCACCAAAACGGGTAACTTCAACCAAGGCCTTACGCGCAGAGAACGGAAGTACATAGACAAACTGCGTTGAACCTTGCTGCTCAATCTGAAAATCCATAAACCGAAATGCATTTGGTTTTTTAATTTCTTGTTCCGTTTCAATCATCCATCCCACGAAACTTTGTGATATATGTGTTTCACCTTCTTGAGGAGGATGATAAACAGGGGGCCTCGAATCGAAAATATATTTAGCCCTAATCTTTTCTCCATTGCAACACACAAAAGGCCCTTGTTCATCAGAGCCAACTTCGTCAGCGCACGTATTAATCTTGTGCCATTGATATTGTTGGGTTAATCTGTGAACCTGATTGTATAAATCAATGCTTGAAATATGGTTGTAACGCATTGGCCAGATGGGTTCAATTTCTTCACCAGCCAGAGCAACATGATCCCATGCATGTGAGATGAGTGATTTTAAGTCAACCGAAATCGGATCATCCGCATCTGCCCAAAAACAGAATGTTTTATCGCGCTTATCCTTCTTATCCGGATCAATGAGTAAAACATTTGCGTATTGTAATAAATTATTTTGATGAAGTTCCAATAATAAAAGCGATGCGGAAGCACCTGTACCGCAAAAAACATAATCATACTCGCACGCAGATACATTATTTTCTGATATGGTTTGTGTAGCTTGCACTAATTTTATTGGATGAAATTATGGCGGTAACCATCTGAGATGGTTTTATACTTTTTTCGATTATTGAGTTAAAATGAAAAAGGGAGGTAGTTCTTTAAAAGCACATCCTCCCTTTTCGTTATAGATTCAGATATTAAAATCTTAGTCTTCGTTTCTACTTAAAGTATAGATAACTAAACCAAAACCGATTTTATTAATCGCATCAGCAATATTGTATACTATGTCCATAGAGTGTGAAGCGGCAGCAGGATCAGCAACCAACTGAACACCAAACAAGCCTCCAGGAGTTCCAAGAATATATCCTAATGGATAGATGGCCCAACCCACTAATACGAACCAAGCAAGAACGCGTGTTGCCTTTGCAACTTGAGGGCCAGCATTTTGTGAAAGGTGAGCAACTTCGCCAAACCATACCAAGTATGCAATGTAGAAATAAGCAAGACCTGAAATAACGCCCCACATTACGCTGTTATCACGATCGATGGTTTCACCGAAGTAACCTGTAACCAGCATCACCAGAGAGGCAAAAATGAGTTTCCAAAGAAGGGCAACTTTAGCACCGGCCTTTTTGGTAATTAAATAAAATTCAACACACATTAAAGGTACAGTAAGAATCCAATCTACATACCTGAAGAAAGTTGGTGAATCACCGGTTTCAAGATTGTAACCTCTCATGTAGTAGTAGTGAACTGCTGCAATGAAAGTGATAAGACCTGAAACCAATACTGAAGTTCTCCATTTGCTCGAAGTGTTGTTTAATTCGAAGAAAAAGAAAACCGAGGCAGCCATCATGGCCATTGTTCCGATGAAGAACGTGAAAGCAACATAATTGTCGCTGGCAATTTTTAAATGTTCCATATTTATTTTTTTAGTTGGCCTACTCTTAAGGATTTTCGGATCTCCACGTTTTTTTACTTGATATCAGTCTTCAAGTACATGGTTTAACAGAACTAATATTTAAAAAGTTTGATGAAGAAAATAAATTAGGGGCTAACTTTTCCCATCTGAAACACAAAGTTCAATCTTTATCCATATTTGGTGAACTTTGTGCAGCTGTAGAAAAAAATAAGTTTCGTCATTTTGTGTATTATATTACACAATAAGGAATCAAAAATATGCGGAAACGATTTATTCGAGCCGTATGATTGTAATAACAAACAATACCGCCATTGGTAAGGTTTTATCGGTAATTAAAATAGAAATACAGCTACTCATTTAAATTATGAAATTAAAAGCGGCTATCTGCCAAACTTTTTACTGATGATATTTGTAAGTGCCTCATAAACGCCCGGAGCGCAAGCAATGATTTCTTTTCCGAACAGGAAATTATCTGCTTTGCCAAAATCACTTACCACACCGCCTGCCCTTTGCACTATAAATGCCCCACCTGCCACATCCCATGGACTTAAACCATATTCAAAAAAACCATCAAAACGTCCGCATGCTACATAAGCCAGATCAACTGCTGCACTCCCCATTCTGCGCATGCCGCGTGAGCCCTTTAAAAATTCTTGTAATGCCCCTAAATATTGCTGCATCAAATTAAAATCATAATAAGGAAAACCTGTTGCCAGCAATGCATCTGAAAGTTTATTATTTACACTTACCCTAATTACTTCACCATTGAGATATGCAGGACTGTTATGCCAGGCATAAAACAATTCACTGCGATTTATTTCATACACAAGGCCTGCCATCATTTGCTTACCTTGCATAAGCCCAATGCTGATGCTGTATACAGGCAAACCATGCATGAAGTTAGTTGTGCCATCCAACGGATCTATAATCCACATCCATTCCTTTTCCTGCGTAGCAATGGTTGCTTCTTCTGTAATAAAACCTGCGCCCGGCAATAATGCATTCATCCCTTTAACCAACATTTCTTCTGCCGATTTATCTACATAAGAAACCAATTGATTTAAACTTTTTTCCTCTATGCGATTTCGGTCGAATGTCTTTGACTCACTCAGAATAAATGCTCCAACCTGTTTGCATAAATCGCCTGCTTCCAATACTATTTTCTCTAAATCCATGATACAAGAATAAATAAAAAAACCCTGTTGCAACATCAGTTTGCAACAGGGTTCGGTATGAATAGAATAATAGGTTACTGAATGAGTATCTTCTGGGTTTTAACCAATGAACCTGCCTTTATTTCAACAAAATAAAAACCGCTGGAAGTATTGTTTTCAAAAGTGAATTTATGCACTTGCTTACCTGCTGATTCATTTTCATCAAACAGGATGCTAACTGTTTTACCTTGCAAATCCTTTAGGCTAATCATCACATTATTGCTTTGTTTTAATTCATAATTAACGTAAACAAATGAGCGTGCTGGTGAAGGGAAAATACTTAGCATAGATATTCCCGATTCAGCAATACCTGTGTTTGATGATTTTGTAAGTGTAACTGATTTGTTATAAATTAAATCCCCCGGATCAGCATCATTGTTATTATTGGTAGCATTAACATCTAGATTAAAAGTAACTGCTGTTGCAGAGGCAGGGGCAGTCCAGTTGGCTTCCCATTTTGCGCTGTCAGGCACTGGTGCGGCCGTTCCGGAAGAAGTGTGAGTTAGGTACGTGGATGATTTTTTTATTTTGGTACTACCTGGTATTACAGCTAAGGTTCCCTGATCGGCAGTAAAAGCAAATCCAAACTTTACCTTACCTGCTTTAGCAGTGCCGAAAATAATTTTGTAAGTAGTACCGGGCGTATAGCTTGTTACTGCATTCCCCTGGCTATCCTCTATCCTTATAAAAGTAGCCGCATCATTATGATTGGTTGCACTATGACAACTGCAACCGCTTGCTGACGGTGATCCACCGGTATTGGAATGCAGGTAGGCATCTCCGGTAAATACTGACAGGCAAATACTGCCAACGGAAACAATAAAAAATGAAAGCAAGAATTTTTTCATAACGTTTAGGATTGATTTATAGAAGTAACAATTATGGGTTAATCAAATGTAAAAAATATTCTATAAGAGACAACTGAATTATTCTGCTAGTCTATTTGTTTACTTAAAACTGACAGATGATACGCTTTCCATTTTTCTATCACATTTGCCATATCATCCGGCAAGGGAGCTTCAAAATAAACTTCCTTTCCTGTTTTGGGATGAATAAATCCCAGTGAGCGCGCATGCAAAGCCTGACGCGGACAAAGCGTAAAACAATTTTCTACAAACTGCTTGTATTTGGTAAACGTAGTACCTTTAACTGCATAATCGCCTCCGTATGTTTCATCAGCAAATAATGGATGACCAATGGATTTCATGTGCACCCGGATTTGATGTGTTCGGCCCGTTTCCAGTCGACACTCAATGAGGGTAACATTACTAAGTCGCTCAAGTACTTTAAAATGTGTTATACTCCATTTGCCTTTTTCTTCTGTATCATATAAAGTAAATACCCTACGATCCTTGGTACTTCTGCCAATATAACCCGTTACCGTTCCTTCATCGTTTTCAAAATCTCCCCAGGCCAATGCCATATATGAGCGCTTGATGGTATGATAATAAAACTGCTTTGCCAGATGAGTCATGGCAAATTCATTCTTTGCAACCACCAGCAAACCTGAAGTGTTTTTATCAATGCGGTGCACCAGGCCGGGTCTGATATTATTTTCTTTGGCAAATGGCAAATCTTTAAAATGCCAAGAAAGTGCATTTACCAAAGTACCGCTTACGTTATTATAACCCGGATGCACAACCATTCCCGCAATTTTATTTACGATAAGCAAATCATCATCTTCATATAAAATCTGAAGAGGAATATTTTCTGGAATGATTTCCGTATCCTTTGGAGGGTGGGGTAAAACAATGGAAATAACATCAGCAGGTTTTACCTTATAACTTGATTTAACCGCCTTCTCATTTACAATAATACAACCAGCATCAGCAGCGGCCTGTATTTTGGTGCGGCTTGCATTTTGTAGCCGGTGCATTAGATACTTATCAATGCGCAACAGCGATTGCCCCTTATCTACTACAATGCGGTGGTGCTCATATAACTCCTGCTCGGTACCTTCCTCACCAATATCAAATTCTTCCGAATCTTCTTTTATCATGCTTCTAATGGTTGCAGTTTATATAATACAGGTTTAGAAGGGCTGGCATCTGTTTCAAGAGAGGCTATTTGAAGATTGAGCAGATATAAGCCATCAGAAATGGAATCGGGCAAAAAAATCATTTCGGTAATGGTAGCATCATAACGTTTAGCTAACGGATAATCCCAAAAAGCATGATGCGATGCAAGGGCCCCTCCATCTTCTTCCTTGTCTACGGATGGCATATCGATTAACAGATGTTTTACGCCATTTGCTCTGAGCCACGAGCATAATTCTGCTTCTAAGTAGGGCGGATTATAGCCTGAATAGATGGCCTGTTTTTTACTTTCGTTATTAGGCAAACTTCTGATAGCAATTGCCTCAGGTAAATGATGCACCAGCTTCTCCTGCACTTTTTTTAGTGTTATGACAAAATCACCATTGGATATTTGCTCGGGCGCTGCAGAAATCACCTCACAGCTGAATATAAATTGCTTGAGGCAACTGTTTATAGAAATTCGCTCTTTTGATATATGACCTATACACTCGGTATGTGTACCATTGCCATGTGCATTTAGAAATAAATTTTCGCAATTAACCGAGCCGCCCATAGCAACAGAGCCAATAAAACCTCCTGCCTTATATGGCTCGAATAATGGCGGTTGTATACCAAACGCATTAGGATTAGATGTGCCGGAATGCATAGGGATAGATATATCCAGAGGCTGTGAGACCTCTATCGCATACTTTTTTTGGGCCAACTCAATAAATAATTTCATATTGCGTTAATTCAACTGCACGAATATCTTTATATTTCTGAATTAAATATGTTTGTAATCAGGTAATATTATTGCATGCGGACTTACGATCAGAAAATTTGGTGGAAAAGACTACTATTGCTCATGGCTATGGGTATTGGGGTATTTAGTCTATGGTATACCCGCACCCTTGCCGATGACCTGGCAAAGCAGGAAGAGAAAAAAATGCTCCTATGGGCCAATGCACTTAAGGAGCTAAGTAGCTCGCAAGGGCAAAATGCTTTTGCCTTATCAATTATTATGGATAATGAAAGTATTCCTGTAATTGTAACTGATGAGAACGGAAACATCATTAACGACCGTAACCTGGATTCAACCAGAAGAGAGACCGATACTGCTTACCTGAAAAATGAACTTGCACTTATGAAAGCCCAGCGAGACCCAATTAAGGTTGAGTATCTGCTTGATGAAAATACTCGGGAGCAACTTTACCACTACGTATATTATAAAAATTCTTATCAGCTAACCCGTTTAAGGCAATATCCGTATTATCAATTAACCATTATTGCTGTTTTCATTCTCATATCATACATAGCATTTAGCAGTTCGCGCAGGGCTGAGCAGAACCGGGTTTGGGTTGGGATGAGTAAAGAAACTGCGCATCAATTGGGAACCCCTGTTTCCTCGCTCATGGGATGGATAAACCTGATTAGAGAAACACCAAAAGAACAACAGGAAGAGATATTAAGCGAACTAGGAAAAGATGTACAGCGATTAGAATTAATTACTGAAAGGTTTTCTAAAATAGGTTCTGCACCTGTGCTTGAAGCAGTAAATGTTTCTGAAGTTTTACAACACTGCATAGATTATTTACAATCGCGTTCAGGCCGAACTGTTTCCTTTGAACTTGATGCACAACCTGAGGAAATTGCGTTGCTGAACAAACCCCTGTTTGAGTGGGTTATTGAAAACCTGTGTAAAAACGCAATTGATGCCATGGAAGGAAGCGGGAAAATTTGCATAGCCGTAAAGCACGAAAAAACGCAAGTGCTCATTGATTTGAAAGATACCGGTAAGGGTATTGTTAAAGCAAAATTTAAAACGGTTTTCAAGCCGGGATACACCACTAAAAAAAGGGGCTGGGGACTCGGTCTTTCGCTTGCTAAACGCATTATTGAAGAGTACCACAAAGGGAAAATATTTGTTAAAGAATCAGAGACCGGCAAAGGAACCACCTTCAGAATTATCTTACGAGCCTAAGCGGCACCAGCGCTCTGCAATACGCAGGGTGTATTCCAAATAATTTTTCATGCCATTCTCATATGGGGCATTGCCCAGCTGTTCTCCATTTTCATTCAGTACCTCTTTGGTGAAGTGTGATTCAAAAATTCCCGAACAAACCACTGAATCAAGATTTAAAAAACTGATGATTTTATTGAGAATAGATGTTAAATGCAAGGCAGGTGTTTTACCCCCCTTTCCTGTGGAAACTCCAACCATTGAAAAAACTTTATTTTGAAATAAGTACGCAAATTCCTTTTCGCCAAAACGATGCAGAAAGTTGAGTATTTCCGGTGTTGTACTCCAATTGTATTCAGGAGAAATGATAATGACCAATTGCGCCTCTCTCATGCCATTTGCCAATTGTTGCTGAAATGAGGAAAGCTGCTGAGGAATAATCTGAGCCTGATTGATAAAAGGTATATCATACTGTCTAAAATCTACCAGTGTTACCTGATGACGTGATAACAGTAGGTTTTTTATGGCAAGTGCTACGCGGATGGTATTGTTGTTTTCTCTTGCCGAGCCTGAAAGGATACAAATATTCATTAATCTTCTGTTTTTAACACCTCTGTGAAGGTTGTAGCGAGGCTGGTTTGTTTACTTATTATATTTGGTAACATACCTGTACAGGTTAAAGTTTTTTTCAGATACATGTTGCTTCAAATCTGACTGTATTTGTTTGATTGAAATATCTTTTGTTCGTTGATTTTTAATCATCAGCAAAACCTTTTCAGCAAGGAGATGCAACTTTTTATCCTGATCGGTGCCATGCTCCGCATGTTTAAGTATAGCATCAAACAATAAATCTACGCCTTGATCTTTGGTGGCAATAGTTTTAATAACCGGAGCTTCCCAACCCAATCTTGTGTGAGCATGCGAAAGCACAAAAAGATTTTTAAAAAAACCGTCTGCACCATCTCGGTCTGCTTTGTTCAGCACGTATATATCTGCAATTTCCATCACTCCGCTTTTAATGGTTTGAATTTCATCACCTGCCTCCGGAACCAGCACCAAAACTGTTGTATCAGCCAATGCCGCAATTTCAACTTCGCTTTGGCCAACACCTATGGTTTCAATGATGATATAATCGAATCCTGCTGCTTTTATTACATCTGCCACTTCAAAGATTTTAGGAGCAAGTCCGCCCAAACTTCCTCTACCCGCCATGCTTCTAATAAAAACAGATGGATGCAGAAAATGCTCTGTCATGCGCAAACGATCGCCCATAAGAGAGCCTTGATTAAAGGGAGAGCTTGGATCAATGGCTATAATGCCTAGCGTTTTCTGTTTTGCCACAATATGCCTTGCCAAAGCTGCAATAAGTGAACTTTTGCCTGCTCCCGGAGGACCGGTAATTCCTATAACGGGCGTTGATTTATTAAACGTAAGTTTTCTGAGCAACTCCTCATAACCTTCATAGCCATTTTCAACCATAGAAATGCAACGTGCTAGGGTACGTTTATCTCCTTGCAGCAGCAATGGTATCAAATTATCAACGGTATTATTCATGAGTTAAGTGCAGGCAATTTTATTTACCCTGGTGTCATGCCTTCCGCCCTCAAAAGCAGTTTCGATAAACGCTTGGGTAATTTGTTTAGCAAGTTCGAGTGTAATAAAACGTGCCGGCAAACACAGAACATTGGCATTATTATGTTGCCTGGCAAGGGCTCCCAGCTCCACCAACCAGCATAGTGCTGCTCTTACTCCTTGATGCTTATTGGCAGTAATGGCAACTCCATTGCCGCTACCACAAATAAGAATACCAAAATCCGATTCGCCCTTTTCAACCGATAATGCAAGTGGATGAGCAAAATCAGGATAGTCAGCAGAGGCGTCAGAAAAGGGACCAAAATCGTGCACCTGATGACCAAGCGTTATAAGCATTGTTTTTATTTCTTCCTTGTAAAAAAATCCGGCATGATCACCTCCTAAAGCAATTTTCATAAACTAATTTTTGGTCGAATATAATCTAAAACAATTCTATTTTATCTAGCACAGGAGAATCGTTTTGATCCGGCTAAACTTTCTTGCGCTCTACGGCTTTGGCAACAAGTATGCTTGCCTCATACAAGCCATATAAAGGTATAAACATCAGAATCATGCTGGCAATATCAGGTGATGGTGTGAGTAAGCCTGCTAGAATTAAAATTACCACAATTGCATATCTCCGATTTTTTGACATCCAACCACTACCTAAAAGACCAATTTTACTGAGAAAATAGACCAAAATGGGCATTTCAAAAATAAGACCTGTAGCAAAAGTAAGTGTGGCAATAAATGAAACATACGAATCAAGGTTGATTTCATTACTTACCAACTCGCTTACTTTATACGAACCTAAAAAATTAATGGAGAGTGGTGAGAGGAAAAAATATCCAAATAAAATACCCGCAAAAAATAACATAGAGCTAAAGAAGACCAGGCCACGCGCATATCGTATTTCCTTGTGGCTAAGTGCAGGCTTAATAAAGCGCCACAGCTCCCATAAAATAAAAGGGAATGCTAAAATAAGACCACTAACAAATGAAACAAATAAATGCTCCGTAAACTGCCCAGACATGGTTATGTTGGAAAGCACGAAACCCATTTCATTTATGCAATACAAATCAGTTCCGGTAAAGGTGTATGATAGTTCACACAAAGCCCGATAGGTCCAGAAATCAAGATGCAGCGGACCAAAAATTATTACATCAAATAGCAGGTATTTATTAAAAAAAGCGACAATACTTAGCACCAGAACAGCAAGCACAGAACGCACAATATGGCCCCTGAACTCATCTATATGATCAAAGAAACTCATTTCCTTAATATCTTCCGTGTTATCTTCAGGTAATTGGTCTAGCGGCATAGAGTGCGCAAAAGTAGCAAAAAGTATGAAGGATGAAACTGTTAAAAGCCAATGAGATGAGGAATCAGTATTATACCCTAAACAAAGAGGACTGCTTTCCCAAAAGCTCATCTATACTTTTTGCTTTTGTTGTGTGGCCCAGCCAGCTACAAAAGCTACTGATGATTGCTTGAGTTGAGGCCTCGGTTGCATGCAATGGTTTGGAATAATTAGCAGAAACTGATTTTGATAATTTCTCTCCATCAGCATGCATCAGCAATGGGTGATGATAGAAGCCTGTGTGCACAAAGTCAGGGTTTTGTACAACTTGCGAGAGCCATAATTGTGCAGCTGTGCTTTGCAGCAAATCAACACCTCTAACAATGAACGTAGTTCCATACAATAAATCGTCAACCAATGAAACCACCTGGTAAGCGGGCAAACCGTCTTTTCGCCTGATGATGAAATCACCCATGAGTTGAGAAAGATTCAGCTCAACTTTTCCTTGCGCTTTATCTAACCAACGAACAATTGTGCCTTCAGGCAAATGTATACGCCACGCTGCCTGTGGGGTATTCAGCGGTATTTGCTTTAATCTGCAAGTGCCAGGATACAAGGCATGACCTTCCTCGCTAAGCTCTTTTCTTGAGCAGGTACATGCATATACTTCAGCTCGCTCTATTAATTGCCGTAGGAAGGATTCATACAATTGCAGGCGGTTAGACTGCGTAAAAAACTGGATATGCTCTGAAACATTTTTAGGTCCTTGTTGCCATGAAATTTCAAGCCAATTTAATGTGTCAAAAATATCATGTAAGTATTGCGGCCGGGATCGTTGCGCATCCATGTCATCAATACGCAAACGCAATTCACCGCTATTGCTGCGAGTAATCAGTGCTGTAAGTAAAAAGTTAAATAAATTTCCGCGATGCAAATAACCACTAGGAGTAGGAGCTATGCGTGAACGAAATAATTTCACCTGGCATGAATTTATTATTGTAGATCGGTGCTTAGCATATAACGACAAATGCGGTTGTTGCCTTTGTCTGCAACAAAAATCATTCTGCGGAAATAACATACACCGCTTGGATCTTTGAAACTGAAAGGACCTCCGGAATTACCATCTATACCGGGCCCTCCAAAGGAAACAGCCACTTGTTTTTTAAGGCCGGAGTTTGCAGGCGGATTCACCCCTTCTATTCCCTGATTCGTAAAAATATAAAGAGAGTCGGTGCCGCTGTCAACAATAAAACTATATTGCAACGCATCAGGTGCAATAAAACAATCTTCGGGATTTTTAAACCGAAAAGGTTGATACAAAAATCTATCTCCTTTACTATAGTCGTAATTGAGCAGCGAAGATGTTTCGTTGTATGATGTACCGGCATCCGGATCGTCTGAAACCGTTATGTGTAAGGTACGGTATTCAATATTTAGTGTTGCATCGGCCTGAGTAAGCATAAAACTTTTTCCTGTATTGATGCCTTGCTGACGCTGCGGAGGTGCTGCCAGCGTTGCAATAGCAGATATACCCATGGCAGATTTTAAACTAGGGGAATTGGGTGTTAGGCCGTTTGCAAAACCCACATTTAATCCATCGGCATCAAATAATAATATCCCATTATCAGGTCTGAAAAATGCATTGGGATCATTACGCGGACCGGTTCGACTTACATACAATGTATTATCATGTAAGGTAGCCAGCCCAGTGAATTGCACTTTTTCATCATCGGTTCCACGGAAAGCGGTTGCGCCTCTGGATGCATCGCAATCGGGGTGAATGAGTGTATCTACAATAACGTAGTTTCCCGTTGCCGTATTCATCAGGTGGTAAACTGCAGGTAAGTTTACCAGGGCGCCACCTGCTCCTCTTGGAAGTTCAACCCTGCCACAAACATATGTATGCAATCTTCTGTCCTGAGTAACATCTGTTGCCCCGGGGATTGGAATATTCTGATACTTCGTACCTTTTTGGTCCAAAATATTTAGTCCGTTATCATCTACTACATAAACCAATTCATCATATCCTACAAAAACATCAATGGGATTTGAGAAGCCCTGAAAAAAAGGATAAACAGGAACGTATCCTACGGTTTGAGGAATAAGATTGGGGTCTATAGCGCCCTGAACAAAAATTTCATTCACCTGTTCATCTTCCTTATTGCCAAACAGCGCTGAACAAGACGTGAACAAGAGAGAAATCGCGATGCCAAAAAATATATGAATTGCTTTTACGTTCATTTATCTGACCAATATTGCTAAGGTTATACGTTGGTTGTATCCTAAACGGTTTTTTGCTACAAAGCCATAATCAAGGGTTAAACCACCAAATCTGCGAAGAATTTTCATTCCAATTCCTGCTGATGGGCCGATGTAATTTTCATCAGAGCCAAACTCGTATCCTGTTCTCAGGTAACCAATTTTAAGATAGCTATATTCGGCAGCCAACACATAGGTTTCATTATTATCCGTAGGATGATTGAGTTGTCCGGCTAAAGTAAGCACATGCTCATTGGTATGCACAGGATCAAATGCAATACCCAAACGAAACAATGCAGGAACTGAGATATCGCTGAAATTGCTGATGTTTTGCATGCCATCAAATTTTAACACCTGCACACCGCCTGAAGGTTTAACATTTAAGCCAAAATTACTGAAGTTAACACCAAAGCGGGTATGCTTTACGCCCACGTCATATTTAAGGCCTAAATCAAACAGTACATTATGTACATTAATGCCTGCAAAACTTTCATTGGTATATTTGCCATTGAGTCCAAAACTAAAATTATTGGTTAATACCTTGGCGTATGTAAGGCCGATAAAATAATTGTTGATGCCGAATGTTCTGCCTGTGCCGCTGGGATCAAACTCAGTTGTTTCCTTCATATCTCCATAATCCATGGAAAAAACCTGAACACCAACAAATGAATGGCGTCCTGCTCTAATCACAGCCCCTGCATAATTAGCGTTGATATCACCAAAGTAGCGGCTATGTGAAATCATGAGATTTACTTTGCCCGTATCTACGCCTGTTATGCCTGCCGGATTCCAGTACATTGCTGATGCGTCATTGGCTACTGCAACGGCAGCACCTGCAAGCGACATAGACCTTGCATCCGGGGAAATCTTGAGAAATTGCATGCCGGTACCTCCCGTTCTTGAATTACCAAAGGAAGGAAGTATTTGGGCATAAGCTGAGGAAACGCCTAAACAATAAAAAATATACAGATACCTATACAAACGCATGAGGGGGCAAAATAAACCCATTTTTTATGAAAAACTATGCTAACTATAGTTTATAAAATCTTCACATTCATATGGTTTGGAAAACATTTATTTTTAGCGCATGTTGCAGCTAAGGTTATGAATCAAAAGTTTTTAAAGCAGCCAATATTTTGGGTTTTATGCAGTGCGCTCATGCTCACCTTGTCATGGCAGCCTTCCGGATTTTTTATTCTGGTATTTGGCGGTTTTGTTCCGCTCTTATATTTGGAAGAAAAGCTAAGAAATCGTACAGGTTTTTTCTTTTTGTTGCTATTTCTTTCATTGTTGCTTTGGAATATAGGTGTAACCTACTGGGTATGCAATGCATCAGCCGTTGGTGGTGTTGCGGCTTTTTTAATTAATACACTGCTTATGTGTTTGCCTTTTATGCTCATGCACCGTATGATGCATAAGGCAGGGCCTTCTAAGGCCTACACCTTTTTTATTGCGGCATGGTTGGCATTTGAATACCTTCATCTCAACTGGGAAATATCATGGCCGTGGCTAACACTTGGGAATGTTTTTTCTACTGCTCCTGATATTGTACAATGGTATGAATATACGGGTGCACTAGGCGGCAGCTTCTGGGTTTTGTTGGTCAATATTAAAATGTTTCGCTACCTAAAAAGTTTACCTGAAAGAAGTAAGCCTATGCGCTTTTCAAAAGGTTTTAATCTGGCTTTCTTTTATTTGCTTGTGCCCACTTTACTCTCTTGGCATGTGCTAGCTGATTATAAGCAGAAGGGGAAGCCAATGCGGGTAATGGTGGTGCAGCCCAATATAGATCCATATACAGATAAGTTTGAGGGCATGAGCCCAGAAGAGCAGGTAGGCAAAATGCTGCAACTTGCAGAGGCAAATATGGATAGCAGTGTACAGTTAATTTGCTTTCCGGAAACGGCATTACTTGGAGGCCTTGATGAAGATCATCTCGCCTTTAACACAGTTATCAGACAAGTTAGGGATTTTCTTGAAAAACATCCACAAGTGCAAATCTTGAGTGGCGCAGATACCTATTCCTTTTACAAATCAGGTGAAACACTTTCTGAAACAGCAAGAAGATATAATGACATGTTTTATTATGATGCTTATAATAGTGCCATATTTTTTAATCAAACAGATCGTATAAGCATTTACCATAAATCAAAATTGGTTCCCGGTGTTGAACGTATGCCCTATCCTGCTTTATTTAAATTTCTTGAAAACCTAACCCTTGAACTTGGAGGCACCAGCGGAAGTTTAGGACGCGACAATGGGGCAAAAGTATTTGATATGGGTAGGGGTAATTTGCTTGCTCCTGTTATTTGTTATGAATCTGTTTATGGTGAATATGTAGGCAGTTATGTAAAAAAAGGAGCAGGATTAATTTGTGTGGTAACCAATGATGGGTGGTGGGGTAATACACCCGGTTATCAGCAACATTTTAACTATGCTAAACTCAGAGCCATAGAAATGAGAAAATATATAGCAAGAGCCGCCAATACCGGTATCAGCGGATTTATTGATGATAAAGGACAAACCATAAGCAGCAGTAGCTGGTGGGTACCTGATGCTCTGAAGGCAGACCTTTATATTATGCAGTCACAAACTTTTTATGCAACTTATGGCGATTATATAGGCGTAATTGGTGTGTTGATTTTTATCCTGAATCTTCCTCTTTTATTCAGAAAGAGAATATTGGATTAAATGATGAAAGCGGATTGAAATACGTTATATGAAATGGTTAATCAAAAAGCTATAGCCAGTGCAATTGGAAGTGGCAACACATAATCATTTAAAAATGTACATTTGCTAAATGCAAAACGTTGTTAAAAGAATTGGCATTGCAGGAGCAGGCACAATGGGCGCAGGCATGGCACAGGTTACTGCGCAGGCAGGCTACACTACCATTATATATGACATAAGTGAAAGCATGTTGCTAAAAGCAAAATCCTCTATTGAAAAAAGTTTACAGACTCTGGTTGATAAACAAAAAATAACTGCTTCCGGAAAAGATGATACACTAAAGCTTATTGCTTACACTTCAAACCCTGATGAGCTGAAAGCAGATTTAATTATAGAAGCAATAATTGAAAAGCTTGATGTAAAGCAGGCCTTCTTTCAGAAAATGGCCGAATTAAATGGTAACAACTGCATCTTGGCTACCAATACTTCTTCAATTCCGGTAACTCAAATTGCGGCTAAAATTCCAAATCCTTCTAGAGTGCTTGGCATTCATTTTTTTAATCCTGCACCCGTAATGAAACTAGTTGAAATTATTTCAGGTGCAGAAACCAATCCGGACTTAACAAATTATTGTAAACAACTTATCGAGGGAATGGGTAAAACGTGCGTAATGGTAGCCGATGCGCCTGGATTTATTGTAAACAGAGTAGCCAGACATTATTATGTTGAAGGCTTAAAAATTGCTGAAGAAAAGGTGGCCTCAGTTGGAGCCATAGATCAATTGATGGAAAGTACCGGTTTTAAAATGGGGCCCTTTCGATTAATGGATTTGATAGGCGTTGATACCAACTTCTCAGTAACCTCATCTATTTATCAGTTATTTCATCAGGATACGAAGTTCAGGCCCAGCCGCATTCAGCAGCAAAAAGTAGATGCAGGGCATCACGGGCGCAAAACAGGAAAAGGGTTTTATGATTATGAGTAATAAAAGCATCTATATTCTTTTTTTATTCTTTGCTTCTGCCCTTTCTTCTTGCAAAGATGACTCTGACGGAAACAATACAGCATTTTTTCCTGAAGTACAGGTAAATACAAGCGTTAATCTATTATTTCCTCAGTTCAGTGCACTCAGTTTGATTCAGGGTTATGTGTATTTACCTGATGGGTATAGAGGTATTATTCTTTATCGAACTGTTACAGATGAGTTTGTAGCCTTTGACAGAACATGTCCTTACAATACAAATAATACGTGTGCTTATGTTACAGTAGATAGCACCGGTTTCTATTACCGCTGCGGACAATACAATCCAAACTGGACTCCCTGCTGCGATTCTAAATTTGATACAAATACAGGCATGGTATCAGTTGGACCTGCCAGGCGAGGGCTCAAACAATATTTCACACGAAGAGATGGAAATATCGTCTATATAAGCAACACGCCATTCTAGTTTAATCATATTTCATAAATTGCTTTTATCTCATCAAAATCAGTTTACTGTAAAAAAGGATTAGCAGTCCTTTCTACCCCAATAGTCGTTTCGGGGCCATGGCCGGGATAAATGCGCATTTCATCAGGCCAAACCAATAATTTGGTTTTAATACTTCTGACAAGGGTATCATAATCACCCCCGGGCAAGTCTGTTCTTCCAATGCTGCCTGCAAACAACACATCACCTGCTATACACAAATTTTGCTCTAGGTTATAAAAACACAAAGATGCAACAGAGTGGCCCGGAGTAAAAGCAATTCGAAGTTTGCTGATACCAAAACTAATTTCATCGGCTTCTGTAATATAAATTTGTTTTTCGGGTATTGAATCCAACACCATTCCAAACATAGAAGCCCAAGCAGATGTGCTGTTATAGGTAAACAATTCCTCTCGATGTAAATAAAGCTCCAAATTCCATTTGCCTGCAACAAAAGTATTTCCCAACACATGATCAATATGGCAGTGCGTATTGATTAGCTTAACAGGTTTAAGATTATTGGTTAATATAAACTTACTCAGGACTTCTTGCTCTTGCACCTTATAACACCCCGGATCTATGATGATACATTCTTTGGTTTCATCAAACAATACATAAGTGTTTTCTTCAAACTCATTAAACACGAATTGTTTAACCTGAATCATGATTAAATTTTTCTGCATTATACAACTGACATCCATAAAATAAAAGGGCCACCCTTTTGGGGCGACCCTTTTACTTTGTAAGAGCACACCTCCTACCTCGTTACTTTCACTATTTTCTTGGTAGCTACTGCATTTCCATGCACAATTTGTATGAAATATATTCCATCTGCAAACGAATCGAGCGCTACACTTTCGTCATAAATTTTATCTACAAGACCTTTATTCGTTTGATAAATTATTTTGCCAAACATATCCAGAACGATTAACTGAGTTGGTTCAGTAGAATTAAAGAGCACCTCTATGTTAACCTTTGCTGATGTCGGATTTGGATAGATACCAATACTTCCAATCTCACTTAAATCATCCATACCAACATTGCTAACAATAAATAAATTAGAAATATTCGGGCAACCATTGCTATCCACTGAAACGGTATATGTACCATTCTGTGTGAATCTGTATTTGCGGGCTGAAGCACCTGAAATAGCAATACCATCTTTAAACCACTGATAGGTTACACCTACTGAGGAGGCTGTGAGTGTATCATTGCTTCTGCTTATTACAGGTTTTGTTGGTAAAGGCTTAACGCTTGTGGTTAAAACGTTAGATGTATCCGTGGACTTAGTTGCACAAGTTGCATTAGAGGTGAGTATACACAAGAATTGATCACCTGAGTTAATGGCACCTGTTGTATATCCTGTGCTATCTGTTCCAACCTGAATTCCATTTCTAAACCATGCATAAGAAGGAGCCGTTCCGGCATTTACAGGTGACGCGGTAAACGTAACGATGCCCCCTTTACAAATGGTACTTGATGAAGAACTCACAGTAATGTCAGGTGTAACGGATGGTGTTACAGCTACCGTTATTGATCCCGATGGAAGAGCGGGATTAGAAGGGCAATTGAGACTTGAGCGGAAAACAACTCTTACGGAATCTCCATTATTTAGAGAAGCAGTAGTAAATGACATACTATCAGACCCAACATTTACTCCGTTTCTTTGCCATTGGAATGATGGTGTGAATCCGCCATTGGAATAGGTTGCGCTGAATGTAATGGGCGTACCCTGGCAAATATTATTTCCTGTTGAAGTTATGCTAACTGAAACCGGGATAACATTATTTACTCGCATCAACAACTTATTAGATACTACTGTATTGGTAGTAGCACATAACGCGTTAGAAGTGAGTACAGCATAAAACGTATCATTATTGTTAACGGTAGCAGTGGTAAATCCTGAACTATCAGTACCAATATTCACACCATTACGTTTCCATTGATATACCGGTATTGTGCCACCACCCGTAATATTGGCAGAAAACTTAACTACTGTACCCGCACAAATGGTTGTGGCGGTTCCAGATACATTAATGCTTGGGGTAACGGTTGGTGTAATTTGCATAACAATAAAGTTAGAAGTATCGCTGTTTTTGGTACGACATAACGCATTGCTGGTCATGATAACCCTAATGGTATCTCCATTACTCAATGATGCTGAAGTAAAACGTATACTATCTGAGCCAACTATTATACCATTTCGCCTCCACTGATAGCTTGGTGCCGTTCCTCCGTTTACCGGTGTGGCGTTAAACTGAACAGGAGTGCTGCTACAGATATTATTAGCAGATGCATTTATGGTTACGTCAGGCGTTGATACAGGATTCACAGTAATGCGAACCTTATTTGAGTTTACGTTAGCAGATGTTGCACAAACTGCATTTGAAGTTAACACAACAAAAATACTGTCATTATTTTGCAGATTATTATCGGTGTAAACATTGGTATCCGTTCCTACATTCAGATTATTTTTCCTCCATTGGTAGCTCGGTGTGCCTCCTCCGTGGGTAATGGCACTAGTAAAAGTAACAAGTGTCCCGCTACAAATACTGGTGGAGGTAGGTGTCATGACAATAGTTGGTGTAACTGAAGGTGTAACAGTTAAACCAATTTTATTTGAATTAACCTGAGCAGGCAGGGCACAGGCTGCGTTAGATGTCATCACTACCTGTATGGTATCATTATTGGCAAGCGTTGATGTAATATAACGATTATTATTGGTTCCAACGTTCACTCCATTTCGCTTCCATTGATACACTGGTGCTGCTCCGCCATTTACAGGTGTTGCTGTAAACGTATCTACAACGCCTGAACATATAGCTGTTGCGGATGCTACAATACTAACGGATGGTGTAACAAAATTATTTACAGTCATCTTAATAAAGTTAGAGGTATCAATATTTGGGCTGGCACAAGAGAGATTAGATGTCATCACAAGTGTTATACTATCTCCATTGCTTAAGCCATTTGACTGATAGATGGCTGTATCCGCTCCCACATTTATTCCGTTGCGTTTCCACTGATAAGAAGGCCTTGTTCCGCCATTGGTTGGAGTTGCTGTAAATGTTACATTTTGACCGGTACAAATATTGGTTGAACTCGCAGCAATTGTTACAACAGCAGGTTGGGTAGTATTCACATTCATGATAATAGAATTTGAAGTGACTGAAGAAGGCGTTGCACAAGTTGCAGAGGAGGAGAGTATACAAATAATAGAGTCATTGTTTGCCAGTGCACTGGTAACTATTGAATCTGTGTTGCCATATGTAATGCCATTTCTACGCCATTGAATAAGCGGTGTGCTACCGCCATTGGTGTAGGTAGCCCGGAGGGTAACACTTGTTCCGCTGCATATCGCGGTATTAGAAGCGTTGATTGAAATAGTAGGAACAACCGTTTGTGTTATTGTATAAGCACGTGAGGCGGTGTCGTTACTTGCATTAATATCTGTGCCGCCATTTGGATTAGAAGTAAATGCAGTAATTACAGGATTGCCTGAGCTAAAGTTTACTTGGCCAACATTGATTGGCCCGGATGTTGCACCAAGGCCCAAACTACCCGACCATGGCGTAATAAGCTGCAATACGCCATCAACCAGTACCTGTATATTTGCCGAAATGATGTTTTGGTTGCCATAATTTCTTAATCGCACCACAACATTTCTTGGCCCGCTGCAAAAGCCTGCTGATGCAGGAGAATCAATACTTAATACACCTATATCCATGGAGCTGTAGTATTCATCTGCTCCCAAATCCGGAGGCGTTTGCCTGCTTTCTCCATCTATATCCGTGGTAACCTGCGCAATGGTAGTACCCTTAGCTCCTGCCGATGTAAGATGAAAATCACGTACCCCCAAGTAATTATTTGCTGATGATACAGAGCTGGCATTAAAGCCTCCACCACCCTGATAATTTGCGCTGGTATAAGTTGTTCCGTTTATAAAAATTAAGTTAACAGGGGCTGTACCGGCTTTGTAGAAATTATTAAAGTTGAAAGCCGTGAACGAGGTAGGCCCGTTTACATAAAAAGGAAGGCCGGTTCCGCTTGCAGCTGCATAATAGAACACATTGTTTCTGATATCAAGATTGTTTTGATTGGTAAATCCGTTTATATACATAACAGCACTCTGGGCAGATGATGTGGCAATATCTGTTTGCATGGTATTATTCCAAATATCCCAGAAATCAGAGTAGTTCCAGTTTACAGCCATTGCATTGCTTGTTCTAAAACTTCCGCCAATCATGTTATTAATCATCTTGCCTCGTGCGGTTGAAGTATTGCTGCAAAACCAACTATAAATACCGTTTTGACCTGCTCCGTGTATACGGTTGTTTGATATCTCATGAAAATTGGTACCCGTTGTATATAAATTATTTAAATACAATCCCTGGCTATTTGCATTTCCGTTAACGCGCATATTCAGGTTATTATTTATAAACTTAATCGCGTCTATATAATTTACATACACCCCATAATAAAAAGCACTGTCAATATTATTTCTTCTGATGCGGATATTATTTGCGTAAGGGGTGCTGGTTCTGCCATTTATTAGAATAGAATAATAACCAGCCGTAATGCGGTTACTATCAATTTCCACATTATTAATAAAGGTAGTGGCTGTTCCACTAAGCGGGTTGTTTACATCCGTTCCGCCATTGATTAAAACACCTATATATCCGGTATTACCTGAAGTAGCTCCGCTGCCCGTAATCCGGATATTACAATTCTTAATGCGTGCTTCGTGCGAAGAACCTAAGATATGTACCGGCACACCAACTATTGCTCCGGTGCTTTGAATGGTCATATTTCGGAAAGAAACATAAGGTGAATTATTGATACGCAAAGTATGAGCGGCATTGGCTGTGGTCGGACCAAATGTTAATATAGTGCCGCTTTGGGAGTTTCCTGTAAACCAAACTCTGGTGGTATCATTAACACCTGTAACTGCACCAATATTTACCTGCTCATTGTAGGTGCCGTTTGCAACTGTAAAATAAACATCATCACTGATACCCGCACATTGCATTGCAGCAGCGGCTGCCCCAAAGGTGATAAAGTTATTTGGTCCGCTGCCTGCAGGATCAATTGTATAGTTACCACTCATGGCAGGACAGATAGGCCCTACTGTTAAAGTATCATCCAGATTATTATTATCTGCAACGCCATTTGGCAAAGAAGTATACGCTTTTATTGTATATGAAATTCCCGGAGCAAAATTATATTGGTTTGCTCCTGAGAATACCACCAGCTGGGTATCGCATGGCAAAATGGTATCCGGTATAAACAAGCTAACCGGAGCTGCATTATTTACAGAGTAGTGCACATTTACTCCGGCAATCATGTTATTACCTAAGTTAGATACAATGAGTGAAATATTCTGCAAACCTGAATTAAGAGGTATAGTAGGTGAAAGCATAACACTCACACCCGCATTGTTTGAAATACCTCCCGTCAACTCATCTGCTCCCATATCAGGAGGGTTTAGGCGAACTTGACCATCAATATCATTTGTAACAACTGCAACCTGCACACCATTGTTACAGGTGTTATTTATATGCAAGTCTCTTCTTGACGTAAAGAAAGGATCACGGCTTATAGAATTCTGGTTTAACCCTCCGCCTCCGATAAAATTGCTGCTGCTGTAATTCACACCAGCAAATATGAGCGGGTTGGAATTGCCGGGTTTAAAGTAATTATTAAAATTAAGTACAGAAATATTTCCCGCAGTTGCAGCATAAAATGGAATTTGTGCAGATGCTGATGAACTTACAGCAAGAATATTGTTACGAACATCCATCTGATTTGAATTGGTAATGTGCAGCACTCCATTTGGATTTGTGCTTATGGTATCCGAAAGAATGGAATTAAACCAGATACCCCAACTACCGCAATACTCAGCAAAAATTCCATAATGTGCACTTGTATTTCGGAAACCGGTAATCATATTATTCGATATGCGTGATGGTGTGCCAAATATGCCATATGAGAACCCACAGTAAATTCCATACTGACCCATGTCAAAAATTTGGTTGCCTGAAATTTCATGCACTTGCCCTGTTGAAGCATTACAGCTTTGCATGTAAACACCAGTGCTGTTAATATTTCCTGTTGGCAGCATGTTAATGGTATTGCCAATCACCTTTAACTCGGTTATAATAAAACCATAAACCCCATAATAGAATGGATTATTTAATGTGTTCCATCTAATTCGATTATTAGCACCATTGTTGTTGTAAACCCAAACACTCGCAAAGCCACCGTTAATGATGTTTGAGTCGATCTCAACGCTATCGGTAAGTGTTTGAGTCGTTGCTGATGTGGTTGAACCGTTTACCATCACCGGAACAAATGCATTGTTTGTTCCAGCAGCGCCATTACCCGTTATTTCTATACGGCAGTTTTTTACCTTTATGTTAGACGAGTTCATGATATGTAATGGCCAAGCATTGCTATTGCCTGTTCCGGCAATTGTCATATTCTGAAGATTGATGAACCCTGTATTTAGCAAACGGATGGTGTGTGATGCTGCATTAGAAGTTGCAGCAAAAGTTACCGTTGTATTATTTCTGCCTGCACCATTAAATGTAATGGTATTTGCAACGGATGCTCCTGCGATAACAGGTATTACAACCTGTGTATTATATGTTCCTGCTGCTACGTTAAAAGTAACCGGTCCGCTAACCCCTGAACACTGCAAAGCACTGATAGCCGCATCAAAAGTGGTAAAATTAGTTGAGCCTGATCCTGCAGGATTAATGGTATACACGCCTGAAATAGCTGTACACAAAGTTCCAGTACTAAAGGTATCATTCTGATTATATGTATCAGGATTACCATTTGGTGATTCTGTATATACGCGAATGGTATATATGTTACCACCAATAAAATTAAACTGATTGGAACCTGTGAACCTAATTATTGCTGTATCACAAGGTGTAAGAGTATCAGTAAATACTAATGAAACAGGCGCACCATTATTAATGCTGTATTTAACAGTGCCACCTGTTATTAGATTATTCCCATAGTTTTTAATAATCACCCTTATATCCTGAAGTCCTGAGGTAAGTGGTATTGCTGGATTTAATAAGGCTTTTACGCCAATATCATTGATGCCAGAAGGGACTTCATCTGCCCCCATATCACCAAAGTTGGCACGTATATTTCCATCAATATCAGTGGTTACTCCTAGACTATCACCATTATAACAACCATCATATACGCGAAGATTTCTGTTGCCGAAGAATACCGGTGCATTAAGTATTGAATTAAAGTTAGAGCCATTTCCTCCAACAAAATTGGTTGATGTGTATGTTCCACCATGATAAATAAGTGGAGCAGTTGCATTAATTCCCTGTTTGAAAAACATGTTATAGTTGAATGCACTTGATACTCCATATGATGAGGTAACCAGGCCATAATATGGTAATCCCGCTCCAGATGATGCTGTATAAGCAAGAATATTATTTCTTGTGCTCATATTACTACCGAAAGCGATGTACAATGCCGAGGAAGATTGATTGGATGTTGAAAAATCCAGATTAACGGTATTGTGAAATATATCCCAGTTGTTTGAACTGCTAAACGAGATGCCGGTTGCATTTGGCGAACTAAACCCTCCGCCTATCATGTTATTCCATAACCTGTTGCGTGCTGCACTATTTGAAGAACTATTGATGCTAATGCCATAGGCGCTAATATCAAATATCGCATTACCACTAATGTTTAGTATCCGGCCGTTTGAGGAATTCATGTTGGCAATGTATATGCCATAAGCATTGGTATTGAGTGGCGATATAACTCTACCTGTTATGGTATTATTTATAATTGCTATACTGTCATGATACTCATTATAAACACCATAAAAATACGAGCCATTTAATGCATTAGCACGTATGGTAAGTCCGGTTGATGTGGCTGCAGAACTTCCTCTGAAAATGATTGAATAATAGCCATTGGATATAACGCTCGAATCAATAACAGCGTTATTAATTTGAACCGTACTATTCTCACTTGTTGCTGAGTTGCTTCCTACAATCCCGATAAATGCATTACTTGTGCTGGTTGGGGCATTTACTCCTGCAATATCAATACGACAGTTAGCTATTCTGTTATTATGTGCATTACCAAAATAATGAACACCCCATCCCAAGCCAGGACCTGTTGTTTGTATTGTTAAATTTCGTATGGTAACAAACTGACAGTTGTTAAAACGTACTGTATGGCGTAGGTTATTAATACTGGCAGCAAAAGTAAGTATGCGTGATGCCACATTACCATTACCACCATCAAAGGTAATAGTGTTAGTTGGGCTAGCTCCGCTGATGGCAGGAATATCTACCTGCTCATTATATGTTGCCGCAGCAACATCAAACACAACCGGACCGGTTATTCCTGCGCACTGCATGGCTGCAATAGCAGCATTAAATGATGTGAAATTAGACGCTCCCGATCCAGATGGATTAATGGTGTAAGAACCATTAAGTGGCCCACATAGGTTAATATTGATTGTATCATTATTTCTGTTTACATCTGCTGCACCATTTGGCTGCGCACTATAGGCTATAATATTAGAGCTGCCTGCCGTAAAATTAAATTGTTGCGCCCCGCTAAACACGACAGTTGCCGTGCTACAAGGCTGTAAATTAAGTGCAGTTAAGTTCTGTGTAACAGGAGCACTTCCATTAACGGAGTAAGATACACTTATGGTATTAATTACGTTAGCACCAAAGTTTTTAATCTGCACATTTACATTCTGAAGCCCTGGCGATATAGGAGGAATTGGGGAAAGAACAGCAACCACTCCTGCATCATTATTTCTTGCTTCATAGGCACCAATATCCGGTGGCGAATTTCTAATTACTCCTTCGTTGTCTGTAGTTACTGCGGGAATAGCTATGCCTTTAATACAACCACCGTTACGAAGGTTGAAATTAGAGGCAAATGAAGGATTCACGTTGAGAGCATTGAGCCCACCACCTGCTGCGGTCTGATAAGTTGATGCTGTATAGGTGATACCCGCCCTGAATAAAAGGTTGGCGCTAGACTGGTTAAAGTAATTGTTATAATTAATTGTACTAATTGCACTGTTGGTGTAAAGAGGTAGGCCTGCCCCTCCTGTTGCTGCATATACAAAATGATTGTTTCTGATATCAAGATTAAAGGTACTAAAGTGATCCAGGAATATTGCCGCATTCTGAGCTGAAGCTGTATTAATACCCAGAATGATACTATTATGGTAAATATCCCAGAAATCAGCATACTGCCAGTATACACCACAAGCATTGGTGGACCTGAAACCGCCACCAATCACATTATTATAAAAACGTCCCCTTGCTGAAGATGGATTATTATTATAATAGTTATAAATACCATATTGGCCTGCATTGTAAATGCTGTTCCCTATAATTTCATGAAACAAGGCGCTGTTTGATGAGAATCCAAAGTTAAGGCTCATACCAAACGAGTTATTGGTGCCGCTGATGCGCATTCGAATGGTATTATTCAATATTTTAAATGCCTCGGTATAGTATGTATAAATACCTGCCGAAAATGCGCTATCAATATTATTGTTACGAAGGAAGATGGAGTTTAAATATGGGGTATTGGTTTGTCCACTGACACAAATACCGTAGAAACCAAATCTGATGTTATTGCTGTCAATCTCAATGCCAGAACCCATGGAACCGCTGCCGGTTGGATTAGTAACATCTGCAGTATTATTAATGATTACTCCGTTAAATGCAGAAGAATTGCTACTTGCTGCACTACCTGTAAAACTAATTATACAATTTTTAACAGAAGTATTGCTGCTTGAACCAAGTATATGAACAGGTGCTCCGAAGTTGGTTCCTGAAGAAAGAATTGTTAGGTTTCTTATAGCAACAAATGGTGAATTTTGTATCCTCACTGTGTGCCCCAGTGTATTTACAGTTGGATTGAATGTAATGGTTCTGCTTGCTGCACTAACCCCGTTAATGGCAAGTCTGTTAACAGACGAGAGACCTTGAACGCCACTAAGCGTAAATTGCTCATTATATACCCCGGGCGCTACTGTAATGTTTACCGGTCCGTTTACACCGCCACAATTAAGTGCTGCAGCTGCTGCAGTAAATGAAGTAAAATTAGTTGGTCCACTTCCTGCCGGGTTAATGGTATAAGCGCCATTTAGTGAAGGACAAATTGTAACCGTGATGGTATCATTTGTGCGGTTATTATCAGATAAACCATTGGGTTGCTCTGTCCATACCTGCAACAAATAACTTGTGCCTAATACAAAATTAACCCTGTTGGCACCGGTAAATAATACGCCTGAAGTATCACATGCTAAAAGCGCACCACTGAAAGATGCAGAAACAGGTGCTCCACCGTTTACCCGATACTTCACTGTTGCTGATGCCACTGCATTGGAGCCATAGTTATTAATTACCACTCTTATATCCTGTAAACCCGGTGAGAATGGTATAACTGGAGACTGAAGCATTGATAATCCAATATCATTTAATATAGAACCGGTGAACTCAGCAGCACCCATATCAGGTGGATTTGCTCTTGTCTTCCCATCAATATCTGTATTAAGACCTGCTATTGGCGTTCCATTAATACAGCCTGATGTAAGGCGTAAGTCAGTTTGTGAAATAAAGTTAGGTGGAAGATTAACCGAATTGGCATCACGTGATGAGGCTACTCTCCATGCTGACATAGATGAGTAAGGTGCTGAAGAGAAAAATGCCAGATTTGGACCGTTGGTATAGAAATTATTAAAGTTACAGGTTGGATAAAAAGTATTATTATCCATTCTAAAAGCAGGTGCCCCATTAAAAGCAGCAAAAACATTATTTAAGATGGCAGAGTTGCCATATGATGTAGAAACAAAGCAACCTGCTGCAGAAGTATTGGCCGTTTGATTACATCCAATATTAACCGAATTATGGAAGTAGTCCGCCCAATTGCTGTTTGCATCGTAAATACCATATGTGGCATTTGCACCTACTCCTATCGTAACCATATTATTTGCTATAAGAGGCCTCCTCGCTGCAGTAATAGATGAATTTACACCCAGATAATTATTATATATACCAAAACCGCCAAGGCCTCCTGAAATAAAGTTTTGTGTAATTAAAGGTCTGCTAATGTCTGCCTGAATGGTAATCCAATAATTATAAATTGCATTATATGAAGTGAGTGTTGAATTGGTGGTGATTCTGTTTTTGGTAATTTGCACTCCTTCAATATTTGAATTGTATATGCCATAAGCATATTGATTGATGAAATCACAATTATTAAATGTTGGTGTTTGGGAACTCTGGCCTAATGTGGTGCTTCCTGAAGAAGAGAAAAATGAACCATACGCTCCATTATTGATTCGGCACGTATCAAATGAAATAAAATTAGATATGGTTGGAGTAGGACAATTGATTACTGCCAAATTGGTACTATTTGAAGTTGTAATCGGACTATTAAATACCACATTAAAGAAAGAATCATTCGATGCATTATTGTTAATGAGAAGTGCTGTTCCAAAAGAGGCATTGGTGGCAGAGATAGTCATATTCCTGAACCTGATATTGGAAGCACCTGCAAGATTTACCGTATAATTATTACTTGTAGAGGTTGCGTTAAATGTTAATGTAACAGCTGTAGGATTTCCGCTTGCCGACTGGAATGTAATGCTATTGGCAGGGCTTCCTACAATGGTTGGTAGCAGGGATAATTGCTCATTATATGTTCCTGAGGCTACGTTGAACACAATAGGAGAAGATACACCTCCGCAATTCAAAGCAGCAACAGCTGAGGTGAATGATGTGAAATTATTTGATCCACTTCCTGCCGGATTAATGGTATATATACCATTAAGGAAAACGCAGGTTGGACCAAGTATAGTGGTATCGTTTGATTGGCGGCTGTCTATCAATCCGTTTGGAGCTGATGTATAAGCAGCTATCGTATAGCTTACGCCAAAATTGAAAGTAAATTGATTGGCTCCACTGAATATAACCGATGCCGTATCGCATGGTGCGAGTGAGCCAGAAAAAGTAACAACCCTTGCAAGTCCGCCATTAACCGAATAGCCAACTAAAGCAGAAGTAACCGTATTGCCTCCAAAATTTCTGATAACCACACGCACATTTTGTGCGCCTGCACCAAATGGTGCAACAGAAACTACACCTATGTCATTATTAAGACCCACATATTCATCACAACCAATATCAGGCGGGTTATTTCTAAGATCCCCATCAATATCTGTACTTACTAATCCCGTGTTAAATCCATTATTACAACCATTTCCTATGCGTAAATCAGTTGATGATACAAACTGCGGATTTACATTAATTGAGTTCATATTATAACCCAGAGCACCCTTATAATTTGAATTTGTATAAGTAGGGCCTGCCAGATACACAAGATTAGTATTGGTGGTAGATGTCTTAAAGTAGTTATTAAAATCAAGCCTGAACAAACCTCCTGGCAGATTGGCAACATAAACAGGAATACCTACACTTCCGGTAGCGCCTGAATGGGCAAAAATATTGTTACGGATATCGATATTCGTTCCGCTACTCAGGTATAGTGAAGCATATTGTATGTTGTTGGTAGAAATATCAATATTTACTGAGTTATGAAGTACATCGAAATTGGTAACGGAAGTTAAATAAATACCATACGAATTTGGCGTGCGGAATCCACCTGCAACCATATTATTGTTCAGTTGATTTCTGCCGGTTGTTCCTGACCCACTGCTTGTGATATAAATACCATAATTGCCGCTATTAAAAAATCTGTTGGCATTTATGCGGTGAATGCGTTCCAGCGTATTTTGCGCACTTTGCATATAGAACCCATATGCATTCACTGTACCGGGAGTACGCATATTTACTGTGTTATTGCTGAAATTCAGTGCTTCATAATAGGCGGTATATACGCCATAATAGAACGCATTTAATATCTGATTAAACCTGATTCTATTGTCATTTGCATAAGGAGTACCCGTATTACCATAAGTATAAATTCCATAATATCCGTTATTAATGATATTACTATCGAGTTCAAAACCGGTAATCTGTTGTCCGCTAACACCTGGGGAAGACACATTAGTTGCATTGCTCATAAGCACGGCAATAAAATTCGAACTGGTACTACTTGCTGCTGCACCAGAAATTTCAATTACACAATTTTTTATTCGGCTAAAGTTACTGTTACCGCTAATTTGT
Organism: Sphingobacteriales bacterium; assembly: GCA_021299635.1. GTDB lineage: Bacteria > Bacteroidota > Bacteroidia > UKL13-3 > UKL13-3 > JAJTFA01. The sequence goes on along the minus strand of JAJTFA010000002.1, from coordinate 235,258 downwards.
AAACCAACACCAAATGAGGCACCCGAAGAACGTATGGTTAAATTTCTTAGAGTAACAAATGAAGCGTTTGTAAGTCTGACTGTATGATAATTTGTAGTAGTATTGGCTGCCGTATCAATGATACATGTTGCCACATTTGTTCCATTAAACGTAACCGTATTAGTTACGGATGCTCCTGAAACTATGCCAATATTTACCTGCTCATTATACGTTGCTGGTGAAACTGTGAATACAACAGGACCAGCAACCCCAGCGAAACCTAGTGCGTTTGTTGCTGCACGGAAAGTTGTAAAGTTTGTAGCACCTGAGCCGGAAGGATTGATAGTATAGTTGCCATTGAGTGCTGAAAATTTAGGACCAACAGTAATGGTATCATTGATATTATTATTGTCAGTGCCTCCATTAGGCTGATGAATATATACCCTGAACGTATTTAATATGCCCGTTAGGAAATTTGCCCTTTTGGATCCGCTAAGCGTTACACGGAATGTATCATTTATAGCAAGGTTTAACCCTGTAAATAAACTGTCTTGCATAGCAGTACCGTTTATCGTATGCCTTAGATTAAATGATGTTATGGGTGTAGTTCCAAAGTTTCTAATCAATACAGAAACATCTCTTAATCCTGAAGAAAGAAACGTATCAGGGGAGATGAGGTTTACAATTCCTAAATCAACCGCTAGGCCTGAACTTGTTTCATAAGCTCCAATATCTGGCGGGTTGTTGCGAATACTATTATTTATGTCTGTTGTAACGGACGGAATAAATACTCCATTATTAGCACCGGTATTGATAGTTAAATCTCTTGACCCTGCGAACTGCGGATTGTTTCTAATCGAGTTTACACCACCTGCAGCCAATGTATTGTAATTTAGGGTATCAAAATTGATACCGTTAACATTGATTAGCTGGTTGGTTGTAGAAGGCCTGAAATAGTTATTAAAATTAAGTGCAGTAAACGTGCAGCCCGCTGCTGATCTGAGTGGCAGCATATTTATACCTACTGAAGGCTGAGTTAATGCCAGATTGTTATTTCTCACATCATTCAATGTAGATGTTGACTGAATAAACAAAGCCCCTGCAGTGCCAGTTGCAGCATTATCAATATTCACAGAGTTAAACCAAATATTCCAGTTGCTGCTAGATGTTAGGAATATACCATATGGTGTGCTATTTCTGAACCCACCTCCAATAGCATTATTTATCATTTGTGCACGGTTGGCTGCGTTTGCTGTTGAACTTGCAACATAGATGCCATATTGCCCTGCGTTAATTATCTTATTTCTGTTTAGCTCCGGGAATGAACTTGCTGTTCCACTCACACTTGAGAGGAAAAAGCCATAACTTGCTGTGCTTCCATTTGCACGCATGTTTACAGCATTATTATTCATCTTCGCACCAATTAAGCTTTGCGCATACAAACCATATAAATTGGCACTATCCAGTGCATTATTTCTGAAAAAGATATTGGTGTTGTTACCGTTTCCAACCAAATAAACTGATGAGTTGGCACCACGGATATTATTGCTGTCAATTTCAACGTTTACTGAAGGTGACGAGGAATTGGTTGGAGAAGCAGACGCACTCCAGTTATTCATCACAATACCTACATAATTATCTGACGTTCCATTTAAACCATTACCGGTGAAGTCTATTATACAGTTCTTTACTCTTGTATTGCTCGTATTATTAAGTAAATGAAGTGGCCAACCAAAGCTTGCACCTGTTCCTCTAATGGTAAGATTACGCAGTGTAACAAACTGCGTATTGTTAATACGTAGCGTGTGTAGTGAATTGGTTGCGGTTGCACCAAAACTGATAATACGGGTTGCGGCATTACCTGCTCCGCCATTAAACTCTATTGTATTGGTAGCTGAAACTCCGGATACATTCGCAATATCTATCTGGCCGATATATGATCCCTGAAGCACATCAAAACTCACCGGGCCCGCAACACCACCGCAACTTAATGCGTTGGCTGCTGCAGCCACACTGGTAAAGGTAGTTGAAGTCTGCACTGAGGCTGCACTGTCAATGGTGTAATTACCTGCTAAGGCCGCACAAAGGGGACCCATTATTAATGAATCATTTGCTGTGAGTAAATCAGGTGAACCATTTGGATTCGCAACAAAGGCAAGAATGGTATAGCTTACGCCTGGTAAAAACGTAAAGCGCTGGTCTGATGCCCCCGGACCACTGGTGGCATTAAACTCAACACTAACACTGTCGCAAGGCGCAAGCGTTCCGGCCCAATTAACAGTCTGGAGCGCCCCGCCATTTACACTATAGTTTACTGACGCAGATGTAACTGGGGTACTTCCATTGTTGCGCACAACCACTCTGATATTTTGTGCTCCAACAGGGATTGGAATCTGCGGTGAAAGAATTTGTTGTAAGCTCAGGTCTAATGCTGCCTGATTAATACTTTCATCTGCGCCTATATCTGGTGGATTATTTCTGATATTATCCTCAAAGTCTCTGGAAATTCCGGGAATAGCTATGCCATGATTACAAACTAAGTTTGTTGACAGATTTTTTGCTGAAATATATGAAGGGTTAATGCTAACTGCGTTGCTGTTAAATCCTAGAGCTCCTCTCATATTTCCAGGCGAATAAATATTGGTGCCGATACCAATTAAGCGCAATGGACTACCCGCTTTAAAATAATTATTATAATCCAGTTGATTGAAACTGCTCTGATTGTCGCAGAATAATGCAAATGCTGTTGACGTTGAATTAGTAACAGCCAAATTATTATTGCGTACATCCAAACCTGAACAATTAAATAATATCCTTAACGCTGCTGCCTGAGCTGTTGTTGCAACATTATCTACATTTACACTATTAAACCAAACATCTACGTTCGTGCAGTTTTGGTTCATATAAATACCGGCAGGGTCTGTATTTCTGAAATTTCCTCCAACCATATTATTTACCACTCTTGCCCGCTGAGAGGTGGTGCCTTGGAGATAATAGAGATTCAAGCCATACTGACCGGCATCTGTAATAACATTGCCTATTATTTCTTTTGCATAAGTGCCGGAGTTAGCTGGGAAATTTGCATAAATACCCATTGAGTTAGAAGCCCCGGTAGGCCTCATATTGATGATATTATTGTTACAACGAAAGGCCGTGGTATAGTAAAAATAAATGCCATACAAATTCGCATTATTAATACGGTTATTAATCATGGTGATGTTATTGCTGTTTTGGGTATATATAAACATCCCGCTATTACCCCCATCTATGGTATTGCTATCTAACTCTACATTAATGGCAGAACTATTGCTATAAAGACTCGTGGTTGAACCATTCAACACTATACCTGTGAAATTATCGCTAGTTCCGGTAACACCATTACCACCAGTAAAGTTAATCATACAATTTTTTACCTTGATATTGGATGAGTTATTACCAAATATGTGCATTGGCCAGGCAAATGATGCACCTGTGCCTCGGATAGTAAGGTTTCTAATATTAACCCAAGGCGTATTCTCAATACGAATGGTATGACTCTCGGCCTGTAAGGTTGCGGCAAAAGTGATGATTCTATTTGCGGCATTACCTGCACCACCATCAAAAGTAATGGTATTGGTAGCCGAAGTGCCCGATATATTTACTAACTTTATTTGTTCAACATAAGGTGTTGAGCCTTGAACTGAAAAGAAAACCGGACCTGATACACCTCCGTTATTCAAGGCAAGTGCTGCTGATGTAAACGAGGTAAAGTTAGTTGGGCTTGCAGGCTGTGATTGGTCAATGGTATAATTTCCTGATAAACCTGAATAAATTAAAGGAATGCTTGCAGTATCATTTGCGGGTACTGCATCTGCATTATTATTTGGATTATCAGTATAAACCTTTATTTGATATGGCGTGTTAGGGGAAAAGTTAAACTGGCTGCCACCTGAAAAAGTAAAATTCGCTGTACCACAAGGAGCTATGCTTCCTGTAAACGGAAGTGTAACTGGGAATCCACCGTTAACTGAATAACTTACATTGGCACTGGTGATGGTGTTTGACCCGTAGTTCCTGAGCACAACTGTTATGTTTTGATTACCGGCACTAAATGGCAAAGCAGGCGAGGTAATGCGCTCAACTCCTATATCATTGTTAACAGGTGTAACTTCATAGGCACCAATATCAGGAGGCGTGTTCCTTGTTGCTCCCGCAAGATCAGTAGCAATACCAGCGATAGCCGTTCCATTGTTGCAAGGATTGAGTGGCCTGAGGTTGAACCTGCTGGTAAACGTAGGATCAGTAATGATTGAATTGGTATTGTAACCCCCATTACCAATGAGGTTTGCAGGTGTTAGTACGCTTCCGCCATAATAAACCGTAGGTTGGGTTGATTGAATGCCGGCCTTGAAATAATTATTAAAATTTAATGCTGCCGTTGTTGTTACCACATATTGGAATGAACTGATACTTGAGTAATAGAAAGTATATGCCGAACTTCCTACAGCTGTTACTGCAAAAATATTGTTTCGAATATCGAGCAATGTTGAGCCAGTTGTACAACAATTATTAAAGTAAAAAGCAGCAGCCTGAGTCCCTGTTGCCACATTATCCAGATTAACACTATTATGAAACACATCCCAACCATATGTAGAGGTAAAATAAATTCCTGCAGGATTGCCTGTATTCCTGAAGCCACCTCCTATTGCATTATTAATGAGCTGGCAACGAGGAGTAGCCAGTGCATTGGTACTTGAAATATAAATTCCATATAAACCTGCCTGAATAATACTGTTGCCATTAATTTGATGAAAACTGGATGTAGTTGGAGGGTTGCTGTTTAGGTATATGCCTGCCGAGCTCAAATTACCTGCACTGAGCATATTAATATTGTTATTATTAATGCTAAGTGCACCAACCGACTGCGCAAATACGCCATAAAGAAAAGAGCTGTCTACCTGATTGCGCCTAAAAAATATTCCGGTATTTAAACCATTGCCTATTAAATAATTACCATTTCCCCCAACTATCCGATTACTGTCAATCTCTACATTAATTGCTGCAGAGCCTGCAGAAGTTGGACTGGCTGTGCTGTTATTAAGAACCAATGCGGCAAAATTGGTACTTGTGTGTGCAGAAAATGCTGATGTAAATTGAATAATACAATTCTTAACCTTGACGTTGCTTGAGGTGTTGAAAATATGTAACGGCCAGGCAAAGCTGGTTCCGGTGCCTACAATGCTTAAATTCCTCAGGTTAATAAACTGCTGATTATTGATACGTACCGTAAATGCTGTGGCCAAAGAGGTAGCGTTAAACTGAATAATGCGTGTAGCTGCATTGCCTGTTCCGCCATCAAAAGTTATTTGGTTAGTTGCACTTACACCGGTTATTCCGGTAATATCCAATTGCCCAACCCATGTGCCGGCAGCAACATTAAAAACAACAGGGCCTGTAACACCAGCCCCATTTGGTGTACCACCATCAGAACGGGTGCCAAGTCGCATGTCACTGATGGCAGAAACAAAATCGCGGTAATTGGTTAACGTAGCCGCCTGAGACGAATCAATGGTGTATACTCCGGCAAGCGCTGCATAGGTTTTAACGGGCAACGTTACAGCAGCATAAAATAATAATAGAGCAACAACTTTAAGAGCAGGATTGAGGTTTTTCATAGTGTAAGTGGATTATACTTCTCAGTGAATTTTGCTATAAGTCAAAAATCCCTGAAAATCAAAATTTAAAAAATGAATCCATATAAAAAAGTAAATTTTTACTTTTTATAAATTGTGATGGATACTAATGATGCAAACTTTACGGTATTTACTTGTTTAAATGTGATAGATTATTAAACTTTGGTAGTTAATCAATCTTTGCAAATTACCTCTTTAAAACATATAACATTACTGCTATTGGGTATCCTGCTTTTAGGCACAAATAATACCCATGGACAGGGTATGTACACAAATTTTGGCCAAAACAGGGTACAATATGGCCGCTTTGAATGGTCATACCTGAGATCTGAAAACTATGATGCCTACTTTTATGCTGGAGGCCGTGAGCTTGCAACCTTTGCAGCACGCACCGCGGAAGCAGAGCTAAATAGCGTTGAAAATATTCTTGATCATAGATTAAGTGGTCGAGTGGAGATTATTTGTTATAATAACCTTAGTGATTTTAAGCAAGGTAACTTTAGTCTTACAGACGAGCCTGTAAACACAGGTGGTACATCTCAGGTTAACAGCAATAAGGTATTTGTTTATTTCACAGGCAATCATGCCGACTTTAAAAAGCAAATACGCTCAGGCATTGCATTGGTGCTTATTAATGAACTGCTTTTTGGCGGAAATATTCAGGAGCGGATTCAAAATGCAGCATTGCTAAATCTGCCAGACTGGTATTTGTTTGGCCTCTCCGAATATGTAGGAAACCCATGGGATGTTGAGAAAGATAATATGCTAAAAGATATCATAGCAAAGCCGAAGTTTAAAAAGTTCAACCGCCTCATTCAACAAGATTATCTGCTGGCCGGCAGCTCATACTGGCGATTTTTGATAGAAAAATATGGCTTAGAAGTAGTAGCCCAAATGCTTTACGTAACCAGAATCAGTCGAAATTTTGAAACTGCACTCATTTATGTTACCGGAACATCGCTTAAGCAAAGCAGTAAAGACTGGCTACAATACTACAGAGACCAATACGCAAAAGAAGACAATGGCAGAACCTTGCCTAATAACGGTTTTAAAATTAAGAAACGTCTGATGCCTTATATAGAGCCCGATTTGAGCGTGAGCCCAAAAGGTGACCGGATGATTTACAAAACAAACCGCAACGGCAAATACAAAATGTGGATGCTAAATACACAAACAGGTAAAAGCAAAAAGATTCATAAGGGCGGCTTAAAATATCACCAGAAAGAACTTGACCACTCTTATCCAGTGGCCGCATGGCATCCGGGAGGTGAGAAATTTGCATACATACACGAAAAGAAGGCTAAGGTTATGCTCACTACAGTTGATTTAATAACGAAGAAAAAAATTCATACACCATTTCTAAAGTTTGATAAAATCTTGTCTTTCGATTATTCCGAAAATCAGCGAACACTAGTTCTTTCAGCTGTTAGAAAAGGGCAGTCTGATTTATATGCCTATGACATACAGAGCCGGAGAGAAAGACAACTGACCAATGATATGCATGATGATTTGTATCCGCGTTTTGTAGATGGCTCTTCGAAGCTAATTTTCTCATCTAATCGAAACAGTAGTCTTATTGGTGCGCCTTCTTTTCCAACTATTGACCAAGAAAACAATCTTGATATCTATCTATATGATTTTGAAAATCCCGGAACAGAGCTTAAAAGATTAACCTATACAAGTGGAATCAATGAAACACACCCAATTGAATATGGAAATAACTTTTTTGCCTACCTAACTGACTACAATGGAATAAAAAACAGATATGCCGCCCGAATAGAAACAGAATACGACTTTACAGAATTAAATATTCATTACCGTAACTCTGAAATTGCCCCTGATACCTTATTTTTTGATGAGCTTAAAGAATCGGGCAAAGTGATTGAATATGATGGAAAGTATTTTATGATTGATAGCAATGTGGTTAAAATTGATACCATTATCCATAATAAAGATATTGTGTACACCTACCCTCTTACCAACTATAAAAGAAGTATCCTTTCTCATGATGCAGCAAGGCAAACACAGCAGTTATATGAAGTTATTTTTGATGAACAAAAGTATCATATCAAAAATGTTCCTGTTTCTAAAACTATTGAAATGGATAGTAAAAGAATTGAAACATATCCAAATATGTTTCGGCTCAAATTAGGCCCAGTAAATAAATCCTTTATTTCGGGCCCCATAACATACAGTAAGCGTAGAAAAAAAGCAGAACCGCAAATTCCGGTTGCAGAAAAAGAAGTGATAGCAGAAAAATATGCCTATTTCTTTGTTAATGAGTTTACTGAGCCCACAACAAAACCAGCTGACATCAAATTACAATCTGAAGTTAAATTAACCGGTCCGGGTTTAGGTAAAAGTTTCAAACTGGCTGCCCCTCGTTTTTATGATGTAACCTTCTTCTCTGACTTTTTAGTAACTCAACTCGACAACTCAATTATCAATACCTACTATCAACCCATTGTACCCAGTGGACAAAATATGTTTAACCCAGGTTTAAACGGCATGTTTAAAGTGGGAATAATTGATTTGTTTGAAGATTACAGAATTACAGGAGGCTTCAGATTTACGCTTGATTTTACAGGAGCAGACTATTTTCTTTCCTATGAAAATCTAAAGAAAAAACTAGATCATAGATTGTTTTTTTATCGTCAGGTGAGAGAAGGCACAGCAGAAAATACCGCAGTAAATAGCATCTCCAATGAGATAAGATATCAGATTAAATACCCTATTAATCCGGTATCGAGTTTCAGGCTGAGTGTTTTTGGAAGAGCCGACCGTGACATATTCCTTGCCACCTCAAGACCCTCTCTTGAACGACCAGATAATTTAAACTATTGGTATGGCACCAAGGCAGAATTTGTTTTTGATAATACCGTACCCAAAGGTTTAAACTTATGGAATGGAACACGTTTCAAGGTTTTTTACGAGCGTTATCAGAATTGGGATAATAAAGATGTACAGCTAAATGCCCTGGGATTTGATTTCAGACATTATGAGCCCATACACCGCCAGTTGATTTTTGCTACCCGTATAACCTACAATACCTCATTTGGCCCCGCCAAGGTAAAATATGTAATGGGTGGCATAGACAATTGGCTTTTTGCCCAGTATGATAATTCACAAGGCACTATTGCCACTGAGAATTATGCTTTCCAGGCATTGGCAACCAATATGCGTGGATTTAAGCAAAATATTAGAAACGGGAACTCGTTTGCATGCATCAGCAATGAGTTTCGTTTTCCAATATTCTCCTATATGTTTAACAGGCCTATACGTTCAGAGTTTATAAATAATTTTCAGTTGGTGCCATTCTTTGATATAGGCACAGCTTGGGTAGGCAGCGATCCTTATTCAGAAGAAAATACCAATAACCTTAAAATAGTTGAGAAAAAATATATACGCGTAACGGTAATTAATGTACGAGAGCCTATTGTTGCCGGAATGGGTGGTGGCTTGCGTACCAAGTTATTCGGCTACTTTGTGAGATTTGATACGGCTTGGGGTATTCAGGACAGAGAGGTTAACAAGAAACCTGTATACTATTTATCTCTTAGTATGGATTTCTAAAAAAAGGCAGAACTTACGTTCTGCCATTTTTCACCACACTATGAAAAAAACTCTGATGAGTTATAATCACAATAACGTCATAACTATCATATTGTTTTTTGAAAGTGAATTTTTTTCTGTAGTTGATTTTTTGACTATTTAACCGCAATTACCGATATCTCAACATTGGCATTTAGCGGCAGTTTTACCACCTGAACAGTTTCTCTGGCAGGGTAATTCCCATTAAAAAAGCTTCCGTAAACCTCATTTATTTGGGTAAAATCGCCCAAATCGGTGCAAAAAATAGTGGTTTTTACAATATGGGTCTGGTCCATACCCGCCTCTTTTAAGATGGCCACAATGTTTTCCATTACCTTACGGGTTTCGGCCTTAATATCGGATTGAACCATTTCACCTGTAACAGCATCCTTGGCAACCTGACCTGAAACGTAAAGAGTATTGCCAATTAAATTGGCATGGCTATAAGGGCCAATAGGTGCCGGTGCATTGGCGCTGGTTATGATTTTCTTTTCCATGGTTTTTGGTTTTTTATCTTTGTTTGAGGAAACAAATTTAACTTGCGCAAATGAAGATTTTTGTACGTGGAGAAAAAATACGCACAGCAGAGCTAAAAAATAAATTGGCAAACGTTTCATGTGAGTGGACGATTATAGATGACACAAATCTATCAAATTTTGATTTGCAGGGCTTTGATATCATTTTTGATCTTGATTTTGATGAGCACGCGGCCCAGTTAAAATACTATGTAGGTCTAAGCAATAAGCCCGTTTTTCTTTCTGCAGTTAAGATACAACTTGCTGCTGCTGTGCATGCATTTGGCCGCAAGCCGGAGTGTTTGCTTTTTGGCATAAACGCTCTACCCGGATTTATAAACCGAAATATGCTGGAGATATCCGCTTATCAGAAATCTGATGAAAATGCCCTGGTTGCTTGCATGGCCTCTTTGGGCAGCCCATATCAGCTTGTTGAGGATAGAACCGGCATGGTTACACCTCGTATTTTATTTATGATAATGAATGAGGCATGCTATACCGTTCAGGAGGGTACGGCTGAGATTCGGGATATTGATACGGCAATGAAACTGGGAACCAATTACCCTATGGGACCATTTGAGTGGGCAGATAAGGTTGGTATTAAACATGTATACGAAACATTGGAAGCCCTCTATTTGGACACTCATGACGAACGCTATAAAGTATGTCCATTGCTCAAAACAAAATACCTGAAAGGAGAAAACTTTTATTCATGAGAGTGCTGCTTATTTTGTTGCTGCTTCAAAACTATGCTTATGCCCAACATGCTTGTTTTGAAGGTAAAATTAAGCAATTCTTATCCGTTGAAGTAAACGCAACAGCTGAGCAAACCGCACAAATGGAAAAATATGACATGCGATTTGTTCATCTGCAACTTGAGATTGATACAGCGAGCACATATCTGCATGGAACCGCACAAACCACTATTCAGATAAAGCAAGTCTTAGATACTATTTTTATTGAATTACACGATACCCTGATAGTTGATTCCATAACCGGTGTTGACATTAGCACATACTTCAGAAACGGTCATTTAATTAACATAAAACCCAAAAGGCAATTGCAGCCTGATGAGCAAATAACATTTGTTATCTATTATCATGGCACGCCAACAAAAGGTGCAAAATCGGCAGCAGGTGTTGCAGGCTTTAATAATCGGGCCTCACCAACTTACGGAAACCGAATCACTTGGTCGCTGAGTCAACCCTATTCTGCCTATGAGTGGTGGCCCTGCAAACAATCGTTGCAAGACAAACTAGATTCGGTTTGGGTAACCATCATTACCAGTACACCCAATACCGGTGCCTCTCATGGCAAGCTTATCAATACTGAAAATTTACCTGGAGGCAAGGTTCGCTATCATTGGCGTTCGTCATACCCTATAGCCTATTACTTGGTATCTGTTGCAGTTGGTAATTACAGGCAATACAACCAGTATGCAAAGCCCGCAGGCCGCAGCGACTCATTATTTATTCAGAATTTTATTTACAGCAACCCTGCTGCTTTTAATAATAACAAGGATATAATTTTTTCTACCGGGCCAATGCTCGAAGCATTCTCTGCAAAATTTGGCTTATATCCGTTTTACAAAGAAAAATATGGCCATGCAATGGCTCCTTTCTCAGGAGGAATGGAACACCAAACCCTTACCACCCAAGGTATATTTAATTTTGATATTGTAGCACATGAACTGGGGCACCAGTGGTTTGGAGATGCAGTAACCTGTAGCAACTGGCAGGATATCTGGCTCAACGAAGGCTTTGCTTCGTATTGCGAATACTTGGCTTATGAATTTTTAAAGCCATCTCAGGCCGCACAAATCATGAGCAATATTCACACCAATTCACGCTACAACACACAATTGAGTTTATGGGTTGATGACACCACGGATGTGGAGCGCATTTTTGATTACCGCACCACCTACAGAAAAGGGGCGGCCGTGCTGCACACGCTTCGCTATCTTTTGCAGAACGACAGTTTATTTTTTAATCTGCTTACCACTTATATCAATCGTTTTAAATATGGCACAGCAAATACCGTGCAGTTTAAGGCACTAACCGAAGAACTTTCAGGTAAGGACTTTACCTACTTTTTTAACCAATGGTATTATGCAAAAGGCATTCCCATATTCACCTTAAAGTGGAACCAAATAGGCAATTCATTTTTTCTTGAATCTAAACAAAAGAACAGCTCAAATTCTGATACCACCCTTTTTACCCTTCCTGTTCCTTACCGATTATATTTTGTTGGAGGAGGTGATACCACAATTTACCTTAATCACTTTAAACGCATAGAAAACTACAAGGTAAATGTGGTCAGGGCTATTAGTAATATTGCGTTAGATCCTGATAACTGGATATTGAAGTGGGTTGATAGTTTGAATAAAGAAACCGGTTGGGTTGGCCAGAAAGAAAACCCTGCGTCCCCTAACCCTACTATTTTTCCAAACCCGGCTCAAACAAGCCTTCAGCTGGATGGCCTACCCAAGTATAGGTGGCAAATAAGAATTCTGGATTATTTGGGTAGAGAAGTAAAGTCTGAGCTGCTGTTAAATAACCGCATTGATATTGCTCCACTAAAAGCTGGTCAATATCTTATTGAGTTATATACTGAAGAGAAGAGCCCTATGTATTTACTAAAATTTATTAAACAACCATAATCGTGAAGTCACTAATTATCTTTTTCGCTTTCATCCTGTCAATGCAGTTACAAACTTCAGCACAAACAAACGACTCGCTGCTGATAAGAAATTTTTTTGCTGAAGTGCTTACAAGAGGTCAATGCTATCAAACACTTGATTACCTGAGCAACCGCATTGGAGGAAGGCTAAGCGGCTCACCTGAAGCAGCTGCTGCTGTAAACTATATGAAGCAGACTATGGCCAATTATGGATTTGATTCTGTATGGCTGCAAGAGGTTATGGTACCGCATTGGGTGCGTGGAGAAAAAGAGCAGGCTGCAATGATAACCGGCAAAGAAAGAATTCCGGTGAATATTTGCGCACTGGGCAACTCTGTTGGTACCCCTGAGGCAGGAATTGAAGCACAATTAATAGAAGTAAAGAGCTTAGAAGAGGTAGAAAAATTAGGCCGTGAAAAAATTCAGGGTAAAATTGTATTCTTTAACAGACCAATGGACCCCATTCATATTCATACCGGCACTGCCTACGGAGGTGCAGTAGATCAGCGCTCAAGGGGTGCAAGTATGGCTGCCAAATACGGTGCAATTGGAGTGGTGGTGCGCTCTATGACACTTGCATTAGATGAGCATCCGCATACCGGTGCCATGAATTATAATGACTCCTTCCCTAAAATACCGGCTTGTGCCATAAGCACAAAAGGTGCAGAAGAGCTAAGTAAAACCCTACATCTGGATGTGGCCGGCAGTGTAAAATTTTATTTTAAACAAAATTGCCGTATGATGGCTGATGAAAAATCATTCAATGTAATTGGTGAAATAAAAGGTACTGCAAAACCAAATGAAATTATAGTGGTGGGAGGGCATCTGGATTCATGGGACAACGGAGACGGAGCCCACGATGATGGTGCAGGCTGCGTGCAAAGCGTAGAAGTGTTACGCCTGTTTAAATCTCTTGGAATAAAGCCTAAAAGAACCATTAGGTGTGTGCTGTTTATGAATGAAGAAAACGGACTTCGCGGTGGATTAAGATATGCCGAGTTGGCTGCCGCCAATAAAGAAAAACACCTTGCTGCAATTGAGAGCGATGCAGGCGGATTTACGCCCAGAGGTTTTAACTGCAGCGCCCTTGGCAATACCATGACACTTTTTCAAAACTGGCTGCCCTTGTTAAAACCTTACGGCATTGAAAAAATTACATGGCCCGGAGGAGGCGCAGATATTGGTCCGCTTAGCAAACAAGGCGCTGTTACCATTGGCCTTGTTCCCGATTCTCAGAGGTATTTTGATTATCATCATACCTCCATTGATACCTTTGACAAAGTAAACAAACGAGAACTTGAGTTAGGTGCAGCCTCAATGGCTGCGCTTGTGTGGTTGTTAAGTGAGTATGGATTAAACTAAGACATTCGCTGCCTTACCGTTTCATAAACAGCAATACCTGCAGCAACCGAAACATTGAGTGAGGAAACGCCCATCTCTAAAGGTATTTTTGCCAATACAGCACATTTGCGCAACACCTCATTGCTGATTCCTGTTTCCTCATTGCCCATAATAATAGCCAATGGTTCAGTTAAATCAACAAAAGGTAAATCTTTGTTTGCTTTTTCTGTGCATCCTACTGTTTGTATACCGCTTTGGTTAAGCAATTCCATAACGGTTTTATAGTTTTTTTCCCTGCATACAGCAATTTTCATCAAAGCGCCTGCAGATGTTTTTATGGCATCTTCATTTACCGGAGCGCCTCCCTGTTCAGGTATAACAATAGCATGAACACCTCCGCAATAGGCGGTGCGTGCTATGGCTCCAAAATTTCTTACATCTGTTATATGATCAAGTACCAAAATAAATGGTGTTTTTCCTTCCTCATATAACTGAGGTATGATGTCTTCTAGCTTTTGATAAATAATAGGTGAAATAGTGGCAATAATTCCCTGATGATTTCTGCTAGCAGGAAATACTGCCGATTCTTTTGGCACAAACTGAACCGGTATGCCACGCTTGCGGGCCGTTTTTATGGTATCATCAATGGCAGGGTTTCTTAAACCCTTTTGTATTATTATTTTATTTAGCTCTGTGCCACTGCTCAATGCTTCGTTCACAGCGTGAATGCCGTAAATATGGGTATGTTCTTTTTTGCGCTCGTTCATAAAAAATGAAGCCCTTCCTAAGTATGGAAGGGCTTCAAATATACAATGCTTTATTTTATTCCAGTGGCATTTGCAGTTGCGTCATCTTATTACGCAACTCATCCGCCAAGGTTTTTTGCTGGTTAATCTCAGCCACTTGCTGACAATAACCAAATATCTGAACGTTTTCCTGAATGTCCTGTTTTACACTACTTAATTTTTTTGTGCCTCTGAATGAATTGTAATAAACGTATTTCTCTTCAGATATTTTTGCTACCTCTTTAACCAGCTCATTGGCTTTTTCCGGCTTGCCTGCAGCATAATAAGCCTCAGCTAACCTAATTACAAATACATCATAAGGAACATTTTCTTCAGGCATTACTTCCAAACAACGATCAAGAACTTTAACTGCAGTATCTTTTTTGCCTTCCTCAATTAAACGCATAGCCAATCTGTAAAATAAGTTACGCAGGTTTTTGGTTTGTCGCAAAATGGTTTCGTCCAGATAAACACCAGGCTTGTCCATATTGCCCCATTTAAATTTATTCATAACGTTATCATACAAAATATTTGTGTTGATGCGCCCCATGGTTCCGTCAGTTCCTTGTGTATTAAGTATTGGCACCAATTGATAAACCAATCCGTTGATCTGAAAATAATTCTGCATATTCAGATATACATCACTGCCTGTTGTTATGGCAAAACAGATAGGCCGTGTCCAATCGGTTGAGGCAACAATATCCAGCGTGATTAAATCAGCCTTCATTAAATTGTTGTTGCCTATCTCCCATTTAATACTGTCGACAATTAAAGAAGCATCTTCAGGCCTTACGGCACCAGCCTTAATTGCCTGCTCTTTATTTACAGGAACAAAGAATTTCTTTGTTGGATAGTAATTGTATGTTTCACCGCCTTGCGAAGTAAGCTTGGCAAGCGGATCATTATCATCATTAATAAACGCCATGATATTCTTTAAAGGATAATAATCTGTTTGGTTGATGCCATATCTCTCTTCAATTTCAGGTCTGTTATAATACATCACATAATCTCTTACACCTTGAATATATTTATCCGGTGTCATGCTGAAAGGCACCTGTTCTGAATCATATACCTTACGCTTTAGCATATTGGCATACCAGTCAGTATTTAACAAACTCAGGTTAATAACGCGTATATCTGAACGAATGCCCTCAACATTTTGTGCATACCACAACGGATAAGTATCGTTGTCTCCATTTGTAAAAAGTATTGCGTTTGGCGGGCATGAGTTTAGATAATTGCTGGCAAAATCGAGCGCAGTATAACGGTTACTTCTGTTATGATCATCCCAGTTTTGGTTTGCCATTAATACAGGAACTCCCAAAATTGTTGCAACACTAACCAAACCAGTTGCCAGCATCAGATTCATCTTTTTAGAAAGCCAATCAATTAAGGCAAGAACACCCAAACCTATCCAAATGATAAATGTTTGATACGAACCCACATAAGCATAATCTCGCTCACGTGGCTGATGGGCAGGGAAATTCAAATATAAAATGATGAATGCTCCGGTAAATAAAAACAAGGTTGTAACCACAAGTGCATCTTCACGCTTTCTTTTGAAGTGCCAAATCAATCCAATAATACCGAGCAATAAAGGCAATCCGAAATAGCTGTTGTTTGCTTTATTCTTAGAAATTGAATCAGGAATATTTGATTGAGGACCCAGAAACATTTCATCAATAAATGCAATGCCCGTTTTCCAGTTACCGCGGGTAACATCTCCAAAACCTTGTTCATCATTTTGGCGACCTACAAAGTTCCAGGCAAAGTATCTGAAATACATAAAGCTCATCTGATAGGTCCAGAAAAAATGTAGGTTCTTGCCAAAGGTAGCCCGCTTGCCTTCAGGAATATTTTCCCATTGGCGGTAGGCCTGCACATAATCAGGTCTGTCGGCCCACATGCGTGGTAAAATGGTACAATCTTTAGGATCATATACACGACTTAGTTTAGGCCCTGCTTCCTGGTATTTGCCATCTTCTCCTTTGCGGTATTGCATAGCACCTTTTTGAACATCAATTACTTTAGCATAAAAATACTGTCCGTAAAGAAGCGGGTTTTCACCATACTGCTCACGGTTAAGGTACGATAGCAAGGTAAAAGGATGCTCAGGATCGTTCATATCGATTGGCGGATTGGCGGCCGAACGAATTAAGATCATGGCATAAGATGAATATCCGATGATGATAAAAGAAACACATAACAATGCAGTATTAAGTAAAACCTTATTGTTTTTTACCGTGTAATAAAGACCGTAACCCACACCAACTAAAAGAAGCAATAACAATGCATACGCACCGCTGTTAAAGCCCATTCCCATCGAATTAACAAGTATTAAATCCATCCGGGTCATTAACCATGGGAGGCCGGGAATAATTCCAAACTGAACAATGCCAATAGCAAATATAGCAACACCTGTAGCCTTGATAAAACCAATATTTGAGAACGTATATTTCTTGTAATAATACACATAGACAATTGCAGGAATAACCAATAGGTTTAGCAGATGCACGCCAATTGCAAGGCCAATGAAGTAGGCGATTAGCACCAGCCATCTATCGGAATGTTTTTCATTGGCTACATTTTCCCATTTTAGGATACACCAAAATGTTAGGGTGGTAAAAAAGCTGGAAGATGCATATACTTCTGCTTCAACAGCCGAAAACCAGAATGTGTCGCTCCAGGTTAATGTAAGGGCGCCAACCAAACCGCTTACCATAATAGAAAGTGTTTGCTGCATAGTAGCTTCACCTGCTTTTACCAATATCTTTTTAGCCAGATGAGTAATTGTCCAAAAGAAGAACATTACAGCAAGTGCACTGGTAACAGCCGAAACCATATTTACCCAAAATGCAACTTTAGTTAAGTCGCTTCCTGCCATAAGGGAGAACAACCTACCGAAAATAAGAAACAAGGGAGCACCCGGAGGATGACAGATTTGCAATTTATAAGATGCAGAGATAAACTCACCGCAATCCCAAAAGCTTACGGTTGGTTCAAGTGTTAAGGTGTAGGTTACAAGTGCAACTACAAAAGTTACCCATCCCAAAATGTTGTTAAACAGATTATACTTATTATTCATGTGTAAATGGTATTATATTACTACTATTGTAAGGAGACAAATATATACACTGTGCTTAATTTTAAAAATTGATTCAATAAAATGAAAGATAAAATAAAGAGCCAAACGATAGCTTCAAAAATTTTGTTATGTGCATGTTTCTTAATTTTTACATTAAACCTAAGTTCATGTGATGATGCAGATGAGGACGTAAATAATGCATCCATTCGGGTAGTTTTTAAAGGGGTTAGCGATACGGTTCCAGCCTTTAATCCTATTACCTACCAGCTTGTTGAGGTAACTTTTAATGGAACCGCCATTGTAAATAGGTCTACCTCATCTTTTTCGGGCATCTTATCCTTTTCCGAAAACCTTAAAACATCGGCCAAATATGAGTATTATTTGGTGCCTGCAGGGCCAACTTTTGAAAATTATGCCGATGAGGGCAACATGGTAATTCCTGTTCCAAAATCAGGGTTAGATACTACTGTTTATCTGGAAAGAAGCGGGAAGGTAAAGATTTACCTAAAAAATATCAGGCCCGTAAACAGCTCAGACCGGCTGGAAATCGTTAAAAAAACAAATGGCAAACTGCAAGTTCCCAAATACGACCTTTACACCTATAATCAGGCCAATGATGCTTATTATTTTACAGGAACAGCTATCGATGAATATATTGATTGCAAAGTAACAGCTCGTAACCCATTTATTTTTGAGTATTATATAACCAAAGATACATTAGGCCTGCCGCTACGTAAAAAATATAACATGCAGTTTCCGATGCATAAAGGTACTAACCCAACGCTGGAAATCAGGTATTAAAATTTGTGATTATAAAAAATAGGCCTATATTTGTGGCGTATTACTTAATGTTATTAGAGGGGACCGCAAGTCCCCTCTCTTTTTACATATGGATATCATATCATCAATAAAACAATGGACAGAAGCAGCGCTGCAAGAAGGCTACTTTCTTGTTGAGGCAGAGCAGAAGGCCGGCAGCAAAAAAATATCAGTTTTTATTGATGGTGATAAAGGTGTGAATATTGAAACCTGCAGGCTCATTTCCAAGGTGCTCTCTGAAAAATTGGATGAAATGGATTATGGAGATGGGGCATACTATCTGGAAGTTTCTTCCCCGGGGGCAGACAGGCCTTTATTGCAGCCGAGGCAATACCCCAAGCACATTGGCAGAGAGCTGCAAGTGAAATTGGTAGGTAATAATGAAATAACAGGCAAATTGCAGGAAGTTATTAAAGATGGTATTGTGTTGTTGCTTAAGGACATTAAAAAAGGATACAAACAAGCTACAGAAAAAGCCATATCATTTCATGAAATAAAAGAATCTAACGTGCTGATTAGCTTTAAATAACCAATCAGCCAATAATTTAAACAACATATAAAAAAAGAAGAATATGCACAGTGTAGGATTAATTGACTCGTTTAGCGAGTTTAAAGAGTTCAAAAACATCGACCGCGTTACTATGCAGCGCGTGTTGGAAGATGTATTTCGTAGCATGCTGCGTAAACGTTACGGAACAGATGAAAATTTTGACGTAATTATTAACGATAGCAATGGTGACCTTGAAATCTGGCAAAATAGAACCATCGTGCATGATGGTGAGGTTGAGAATGAGCGTAGCCAAATTTCTATATCAGATGCCAGAAATATTGAGCCTGACTTTGAGGTTGGAGAAGATTTAACCAATGAGGTTAAGCTGGAAGTATTTGGGCGCAGGGCCATTTTATCTGCCCGTCAAACCCTTATGAGCAAAGTTCTGGAGCTTGAAAAAGATGAGTTATACAAGAAATACAAAGATCGCGTTGGAGAAATTATTGCCGGTGAGGTATATCAGGTTTGGAAAAAAGAACTGATGATTCTGGATGATGAAGGAAATGAACTATTGCTCCCAAAAGTAGAAATGATACCGGCTGATCATTACAAAAAAGGTGACTCCATCAGAGCGGTGGTGCTGAAAGTTGAAATGTATAACGGTTCTCCGCGTATCCTGTTATCACGCACTTCACCAATGTTTTTAGAACGCCTGTTTGAACAAGAAGTACCTGAAATTCTGGATGGTCTTATTACCATTAAGAAAATCGTGCGCGAACCGGGTGAAAGAGCCAAAGTGGCGGTTGAATCATATGACGATAGAATTGATCCCGTTGGTGCATGCGTGGGTATGAAAGGTTCACGTATACATGGAATTGTGCGCGAACTTAGAAACGAAAATATAGACGTAATTAACTTTACCGCTAATCTGCAACTTCTTATTCAGCGTGCCCTGAGTCCTGCTAAAATTTCTTCCATTAAAATTAATGAAGAGAAAAAACGCGCAGAGGTTTATCTTAAACCCGATCAGGTTTCGCTGGCTATAGGCAAAGGCGGCCACAATATTAAACTGGCAGGTAAGCTTGCCGGTGTGGAAATAGACGTATACCGTGAAGATGATGAAGATGAAGGCGATATTGATCTGGAAGAATTTGCAGATGAAATAGATAGCTGGATCTTGGATGAACTCAAAGGAATAGGCTGTGATACCGCTAAAAGCGTATTGGCGCTAACAGTTGAAGATCTGGTGCGCAGAACAGAACTGGAGGAAGAAACCGTTAAGGAAATACGCAAGATTTTACAATCCGAGTTTGAGTAAGACTATTTGGTTATTAAGTTATTAGACGAAGGGGTTTTTATTTGTACTTCCCCCTTTGTCTAATATCACTTAAACTTTAAATTAAATAACCGATATTCGCAGGTGATTACACGAGGAGTACAACAACGCAATGAGCGAAAACACAGGAACTATAAGATTAAGTAAGGCTGCCAAGGAAATTGGGGTGGGCATTAGCACCATCGTGGAGCATTTGGGTAAAAAGGGGCATAAAATTGAATCAAACCCAAACTCCAAAATAACAGATGAGCAATATGCCATCCTGCTAAGCGATTTTCAGAGCGATAAAAAGACAAAAGAAGACGCCAAAAGCCTGGGCAAGGCTAAACTTGTTAAAAAAGAGGAAACAGGAATTGCTGCTCCAAAAGCTAAAGCTCCTGTTACGGATGAGGAAGAAGATGATGGCATATTGATTAAAAGCGGCTTGGTTCCTGAGGTTATCTCAAAAACAGATGTTAAAAAAGATGAAACGCCTGCAAAAGGAAAGCTCGTAAAAGCAACAGAATTAGAATCTGGAGAAGATAAACCAGGTTTAACCGTTTTAGGTAAAGTTGATTTAGATAGCATTAGCAGCAAAACGAAGCCAGAGAAAAAAGGCAAGAAATCCGCTGAAACCAAAACCACTACCACCAAGTCAAAAAAGGCTAAGCAGGAAGAGGAGGTTAAACCAGTGGAGGAGGTACCTGCAGTAAGCGAACAAAAAATTGAAACCATTGAGAAAGTAACACCCGAAGAAACAGAGGCTCCAATGCTTGAGCCTAATTACGAAAAACTTTCCGGTCTTAAGGTTATGGGTAAAATCGAATTGCCTACCGAACCTCCGAAAAAGCAGCCCGTTGCCTCCTCGGATAATAATCTGATAAAAAAGAAAAGACGCAGAAAGAACTTTGTTGGGGGAAGTGATAACATAGATTCCAAAAAGATTGATCAGTTAGGAAAAGACAAGCCTGCCGCACAGGGAACAGGACCGAAGCGTGATTTTAAACCCGGTCAGCGATTTGAGAAAGGCAAGTTTAATAAAGGCAAAGACAGGTTTTCACCTCCGGAAGAAAAAGCAGAAATTACTGAAAAAGAGATCCAGGATAAACTGAAGGAAACGCTGGCAAGGCTAAATCCAGGCAGTAAAAACCCCAACATAGGATCCATACGCTCTAAACTCCGCAAACAAAAACGCGATGCAGCTGCTGCCGAGCGCGAAGAAGCTGCAATGGAAGAAGAGCTGGCTTCAAAAAAATTAAAGGTAACCGAATTTGTTACAGCCAATGAGCTGGCAAAAATGATGGATGTTTCGGTAACCAATGTTATCAGCGCCTGTATGACATTAGGGATGATGGTTTCTATAAATCAGAGACTGGACGCTGAAACCATTGCAATTGTTGCAGAGGAATTTGGTTTTGAAGTTGAATTTGTATCTGCAGAAGCTGTTGAGGAGGTTGAAGAAGATACCGATGCTCCGGAAGACCTAAAACCTCGTCCGCCTATCGTTACGGTTATGGGTCACGTTGACCATGGCAAAACATCATTACTGGATTACGTGCGCAAAGCAAACGTAATTGCAGGCGAAGCAGGTGGCATAACACAGCATATAGGTGCTTATGAGGTTACGCTGGCAAATGGCAAGCATGTTACCTTCCTAGATACTCCAGGCCACGAAGCGTTTACTGCTATGCGTGCACGCGGAGCCAAAATAACTGATATTGTAATTATTGTGATTGCAGCTGATGATAGCGTTATGCCGCAAACACGCGAGGCTATAAGCCACGCGCAGGCTGCAGGTGTTCCTATCATTTTTGCTATTAATAAAATTGACCGTGAAGGGGCAAATCCGGATAAAATAAGGGAGCAATTGGCTGCCATGAATATCTTGGTTGAAGAGTGGGGAGGCAAATACCAGTGCCAGGAAATTTCTGCCAAAAAAGGGTTGAATATTGACGCACTTTTGGAAAAAGTATTACTTGAAGCCGAAATTCTGGATCTGAAAGCAAATCCAAATAAGCGTGCAGTGGGCAGTGTAATTGAAGCAACTCTTGATAAAGGACGAGGCATTACAACAACGGTAATGGTTCAGGCAGGCACTTTAAAAATAGGCGATCCTATTTTAGCAGGTGTGCATAATGGTAAAGTGAAAGCAATGTTTGACGAGCGCGGTAAGAAAATGACCATTGCAGGACCTTCTGCTCCTGTTGTTATTCTTGGATTTGATGGTGCTCCTCAGGCCGGAGATAAATTTATTGTTTGTAAAACCGAGCAAGAGTCAAAAGAAATTGCCAATAAACGCGCTCAGTTGCAGCGTGAGCAAGGCATACGTACACACAAACACATCACACTTGATGAAATTGGAAGACGTTTGGCTATAGGTAATTTCAAAGAACTGAAAGTAATCGTTAAAGGTGACGTAGATGGATCTGTTGAAGCATTGAGCGATTCATTGATTAAACTTTCTACTGAAGAGGTTGCCGTAAGCGTAATTTATAAAGGCGTAGGACAAATATCAGAGAGCGATGTATTGCTTGCCTCTGCATCTGATGCGATTGTTATTGGTTTTCAGGTGCGCCCTTCTGCTCAGGCACGCAAACTTGCCGAACAGGAATCTATAGATATCAGGTTGTATTCTATTATCTATAAAGCTATTGAAGAAATTAAGGCTGCCATTGAAGGGATGCTTGAACCCACCATGGAAGAAAAAATTACCGGTAATGTTGAAATACGTGAGGTATTTAAAATCTCCAAAGTTGGCACAGTTGCCGGATGTATGGTTACCGATGGAAAAATTTTCAGAAACTCTAAGATTCGTATAATAAGAGATGGCGTAGTGGTTCACTCCGGTGAATTGGCTTCACTCAAGCGTTTTAAAGATGATATGAAAGAAGTGGCCCAAGGTTTTGAATGCGGATTAAACATCCACAATTTTAATGATATTAAAGTAGGTGATATGGTAGAAGCCTACGAAGAAGTTGAGGTAAAACGCACCCTTAAATAATCATTAGCAAATTTTATTTACTGTACTTTAATAGCAGAAAAAATGAAGAAGGGCAAAATAAATATTGTCCAATAAAAAAAGGGGCTAAGCCCCTTTTTTTATTGTTTACTAGCTCAATACAAATCTACACTGTGAATGGCATGCATGGGTATAAAATGATCCTTCTCCAGTGTTATACCTTTATCGGCCACAAAATGTACAATTCCTTTAACCTGAACATAGCCCTCTGCCGTTTTTATTACCAATCTGGTTTTTATCTTAACACTGCGGCCAAGGGTCATAGCTTTATCCAAGTTAACTCTCCTCACCCGCTTATCTGTTTCTGCTTCCAATGCATCAACTGCACCGTAGTTGGCATGAAACAATTCATCAAGGGCGATTTCCTTAATCTCTCTAAGGTTTAGTACTTTATCCATTTAGGTAAATTTATAAGGCTGCCTCGTATCTGCGGCTCACTTCATCCCAATTAATTACATTCCAGAAAGCGGTGCAATAATCAGGTCTGCGGTTTTGATAATGCAGATAGTAAGCATGTTCCCATACGTCTATGCCCAGCACAGGGGTACCTTTAACTTCAACAATATCCATCAACGGATTATCCTGATTAGGTGTGGAGCAAACAGCCAGTTTCGCTTCTTTTACGATTAACCAGGCCCAACCCGAGCCAAAACGAGTGGTTGCTGCTTTGTTAAACTCTTCTTTAAATTTATCTAATCCGCCCAAATCGTTGTTTATAGCTTCAGCCAGTTTCCCTGAAGGATTGCCACCTTTACCCGGACCCATAATTGACCAGAACAAGGTATGATTATAATGCCCGCCCCCATTGTTTCGAACTGGCATCGGGTATTTGCTTATGTTTTTACAAATATCCTCAATGCTCAGTTGCTCTGCATCTGTTCCTGCAATGGCATTATTCAGATTGGTGATATAAGCCTGATGATGCTTGGTATGGTGTATTTCCATGGTACGAGCATCAATGTGCGGTTCTAATGCGTTATACGCATAAGTAATTTTAGGTAATTCAAATGCCATAAAAATTTAGTTTAGTTTTTAGCGTTGCGAATATAATTAAAACAAGCACGCGCACATTAAGTTTGTCTCAGTTGCTTGAAAAATTCCTTCAATAATAGACTACACTCATCAGCCATTACTCCGGAAACAATTTTAGTTTGGGGATGCAGCAATAGCCCGTATTTACCATACCCTCTTTTTTCGTCAGCTGCACCGTATACCACTTTTGAAACCTGGCTCCAGAAAAGTGCACCGGCACACATTACACAAGGCTCAAGAGTAACATACAGTGTACAATCAATTAAATATTTGGCACCAATAAAATTTGCAGCAGCGGTTATAGCCTGCATTTCCGCATGTGCAGTAACATCATTCAGTTTCTCAGTGAGGTTATGCCCCTTACCGATAATTTTATTGTTAGCTACCACAATGGCACCAACGGGTACCTCTCCTGCATCAAACGCTTTCTGCCCCTCGGCAAGTGCCAGTTTCATAAAATACGCATCTGAAAATATTTCGCTCATGGGGTATAACGATGCAACTTACTATTTTTTAAGATATAGCTGCATATTTGGCATACAATAAACCTTTGCTTTTTAGTATTTTCGCCAACTGCAATTAAGAATACAAACTCAATATGCTTAGAACACATACCTGCGGGGAGCTTAGATTAAATGATGCCGGAAAAACGGTAACCCTTTGCGGCTGGGTACAAAAAAGTCGCGACTTGGGCGGAATGACTTTTATTGACTTGCGAGACCGCTATGGAATAACGCAGCTGGCATTTAATATGGATAGTGATGAATCTCTCTGCTTAGCGGCAAGAAAACTGGGTAGAGAGTTTGTGTTAAAAGTTACAGGGTTGGTGAAAGAACGTGAAAGTAAGAACATGCAGATACCAACAGGCGAAATAGAAATAGTGGTTAGCAGCTTTGAGGTGTTGAATGAATCGGTAACGCCACCCTTTACCATTGAAGAAAATACAGATGGTGGTGATGATTTGCGGATGAAATACCGCTACCTTGATTTAAGAAGAGCTTCTGTTAGAGCTAACCTGCAACTGCGCCATCAGGTGGCCAAACAAACACGAGCATACCTGGATGCAAAAGAATTTATAGAAGTTGAAACTCCGGTTTTAATCAAATCAACCCCTGAAGGCGCGCGGGATTTTGTGGTGCCAAGCCGCATGAATCCGGGAGAGTTCTATGCCTTGCCTCAATCACCGCAAACATTTAAGCAACTGCTCATGGTTAGTGGATTTGATAAATACTACCAGATTGTAAAATGCTTCAGGGATGAAGACCTGCGTGCCGACCGTCAGCCGGAATTTACACAGATAGATTGCGAAATGAGCTTTGTAGAACAGGAGGATGTGCTACACATGTTTGAAGGCTTGGTGAAGCATTTATTCAAGACAGTAAAAGGGGTTGATATTGAATCTTTACCACGAATGCCTTACGCAGATGCCATGCGATATTATGGCAGCGATAAACCCGATACACGTTTTGATATGAAATTTGTGAAATTGAATGAGGTGGTAAAAGGTAAAAACTTTAAAGTGTTTGATGATGCGGATTTGGTGGTGGGCATTTGTGTAAAAGGATGTGCCGATTATACCCGCAAACAATTAGATGAGCTAACTGATTTTGTAAAACGTCCGCAAATTGGTGCCAGTGGTTTGGTATATGCAAGGGTAAACAATGATGGCAGCATTAAATCATCGGTTGATAAATTTTACGATGAAGCTGCATTGAAATTATGGACCGAAAAATGCCAAGCCCAACCCGGAGATCTGATACTTGTGTTGGCAGGAGAAAAAGAAAAAACCAGAAAAGCGTTAAGTGAATTACGGCTTGAAATGGGCACCCGACTTGGGTTAAGAGATAAAAATAAATTTTCCTGCTTGTGGGTGGTAGATTTTCCGCTGCTGGAATTTAATGGAGAGGAGGGCCGATATTTTGCCATGCACCACCCTTTCACTTCGCCTAAACCCGAAGATTTATATCTGATCAACCAAATGCTCAGAGAGCATAGAGAGGAAATATTAACAGACAGAAGCCCCGGTCAAATAAAGTTACCACGTGCAAATGCTTACGATATGGTCATAAACGGAGTGGAAGTGGGTGGTGGCAGTGTGCGTATATACAACAAAGAGCTGCAGTCTAAAATGTTTGAACTGCTGGGCTTTTCGCAAGAAGAAGCGCAGAAACAGTTTGGCTTTTTAATGGATGCCTTTCAATACGGAGCACCACCACATGCCGGTATAGCTTTTGGGTTTGACAGGTTATGCTCATTATTTGGCGGATCTGATACCATACGCGATTTCATTGCCTTCCCAAAAAATAACAGTGGCCGCGATGTGATGATTGATGCACCAAGCAGTATTGATGAAAAGCAATTGAAGGAACTAAACATCAGTCTGCAGGCCTAACTTTTACCATCGAGTTTATTCAATAAAAAAGGGCTCTTGTGAGCCCTTTTACAATGTCTTAATGTTGTATCAGCAGGCGTTTACGCCCTAATCCGTATTCTGTTTTTATTAATACCTGATACAAACCATTGCCCAGCTGTGCTGTATTAACGGTGTTGCCGGTAAATTGCATTACTTCTCTTCCGTTCAAATCAAGTATTACACCCTCTTTTACCAAATCAGCCATTTCAATATTAAGAATAGATGATGCAGGATTTGGATACATATAAAAATCTACCACATTGCCTAACACTGCAGATAATCCGGTTGGTATAATTTCATAAATAGAATCAACCTGCCATTCAAAATCACTAATAAAACCAGTAGAGTCTAAATTAGCTGTAGCTATGGCATAAACACCATTTTTTGCATACCAGGAAATGGTTTTGGTCGTATCAATCTGGTTGCCAAAATTACTCCAGCTACCCAATAGTTTAAATCCAATAGCTACGTTGGTTCTAGTTTCTGCCTTTACACGCAGCGCTTCATAGTTATTGGTAGGCGTTTTCAAAGTGCCGTAACCATCTGCTACACTTTCTGAAATTACATCCCCGATAATGCGAACTGAATCGGCAGGAAATGGAATGCCAAATTCTGCAGGTGTGCCAAAGATGGCTATTTTAACGGTATCGCTAAAGCTATCCAAATAATCCAGTGGGAAAGCCAATACTCGCAGTTTGCCTTCAAATCCGGGTAATTCCTGTGGTTGAATTATAGTTGTAACTGCATCGTTATTTACAATAAAGTATGCGGTGTCTTCTCCCGTTATAACACCGTGGGTGGCTTCTTCAGGTGCATTGGGGAGACCTGTAGCGGAAATAAAAGTGGTGCTATCGAAATAATCTGGCTCTGATGCACTGAAATCCCATGTTTTATTTGCACCTGCAGGGCCCGCACTTAGAGGGGCAGTGAATGATACCTGGCCACCAACATAAATCTTATCACCTGTGTCTCCAAAATCAGTTCTTACAATTTGAATTTGAGCAAAAACAGGTGTTAAAAGCGCTAGTGATAATGCAGTAGTAAATAGTTTTTTCATGTGTTTAAGCAATTAGTTTGGCAAATTTATAAGAATCGATTTGAAAAATCTTCGTTTCAAAACCTGAATTACATCAGATTTACATGAATGTGACTGTAAGGATATGCATTCCGGGTTTTGTGTAACCACAAAATTATTTAAATAAAAAAGCTATTTTCGCTTGGTTATTCCTATGCAAATAAGCATCATCAATCAATCAAACCATGCCTTACCGGCTTATGAAACAGCCCATGCTGCCGGCATGGATATAAGGGCATTTGTTGCTGAGCCTATTATTATTAAACCAGGTGCCAGAGCACTTATTCCCACAGGGTTGTATATTGAGATCCCTCCAGGGTTTGAAGCACAAATTAGACCAAGAAGCGGTTTGGCATTAAAACATGGGGTTACCGTTCTCAACGCACCCGGTACGATTGATGCCGATTATCGTGGTGAAATAAAAGTGTTGCTCATTAACTTTGGCGAGGCAGATTTTACCGTTGCAAATGGCGAGCGCATAGCCCAGATGATTGTTGCATCTCATGCAAATGTGCATTGGGATAAAGCACACTCACTCTCTGAAACCACGCGTGGCGCAGGGGGTTACGGAAGTACAGGAAAGTAAATACTGACAGATAAGTTGGCTCAAAGAAGTATAAGTAAAGTAAAATGAAGATTATTGTACCTATGGCAGGTATGGGCAAAAGAATGAGGCCGCATACCTTAACTATTCCCAAACCGCTAATTCCTGTTGCAGGAAAACCCATCGTTCAAAAAATTATTGAAGATCTGGAAGAGGTTTGTGGCGAAGGCATTGAAGAAGTGGCATATATTATTCATCCAAGTTTTGGCAAGTCCGTTGAGCAAAGCCTGATTTCCGTTGCCGAAAAATTAGGTGCCAAAGGAAGTATCTATTATCAACACGAGGCTCTGGGAACTGCACATGCCATTATGTGTGCCAAGGAATCTTTAGATGGCAATGTTTTGGTGGTGTTTGCGGATACCTTGTTTAAAGCCGGGTTTAAACTTGACCGAAATAAGGACGGCATCATTTGGGTTCAGCAAATTGAAGACCCGCGTCAGTTTGGCGTAGTAAAACTTGACGGGAATGGCATCATTACTGACTTTGTAGAGAAGCCTCAAACCTTTGTAAGTGATTTAGCCATTATTGGTATATATTATTTCAAAGATGGTGCTAATCTGCGCAAAGAGTTACAATACCTGCTCGATCATAAAATCATGGAGAAGGGCGAGTACCAGCTTACCAATGCGCTGGAGAATATGAAACAAAAAGGCCTGAAGTTTGAACCCGGTAAAGTGCAAGAATGGTTGGATTGCGGAAACAAAAACTCAACGGTTTATACCAATGGCCGCATCCTGCATCATATGCATAATGATGGTGCTAAAATGGTTGACGACAGTGCTGAAATAAATCAATCTACGGTTATTCAGCCTTCATTTATAGGGAAAAATGTGAAGCTCACGCGCTCTGTTGTAGGGCCTTATGTATCTATTGGTGATGGCTGCGTTATTGAAAACTCAGTTATTGGAAATTGTATTGTTCAAAATAACAGCAGCATTATGAATGCCGTGATAAACAATGCAATGATAGGTAACCATGTTGAATACCATGGCGAGAGTAAAGATCTGAGCATTGGCGACTACACCACCGTGATGCCCTGAATTTGAAAAGATACACACTACATATCCTGCTTACTTTGGCCCTGTTGCTTCATCTGAAAGAAGGATGGGGCCAAACGAAACAAGCCCTCAGCGAGCAGCAACAAATACAATTTGATGCTGCCTTTTTTAATGGCAACAAGGAAAAAATACTGGGTAATTATGATGAAGCTATCAATCATTTTAAAGCCTGTTTATACTTAGATGATACCAAAGCAGCCGTGTTTTATATGTTGGCTGATGTCTATTATTCCAAAGGTCTGATGATTGATGCGGAGATGTTTGCCCAAAAAGCGATTCAACTTGATGGCCAAAATATTTGGTATCAAATACTGCTTGCCGAAATTTACCAAGCAAGAAAAAAATACAATGAAGCTGGGAAGCAGCATTTACTTTTAAGTAAGCGCAAAAACGAAGCAGGACATTTAACAGAAGCTGCTTCTCTATTTGCACGCGGCAGAGAATATAAATCCGCCATACAAACGCTAGATAAACTGGAACAAGTAATTGGCGTAAATGAGGACGTAATCCGACAAAAAGAGCAGATTTATATGGTGCAGAATAAAATAGCCAAAGCCATTAAAGAAGTACAAAAGCTCATTGCGCTTAAGCCAAATGAAACACGATACCTGGGGATGCTTGCTGATTTATACATGAACAGCAACAAAATGGCAGAGGCGCTTAAGTTGTATGATAAAATACTTGAACTGGAACCCGGAAATGGCTACGCTCATTTTGCTTATGCTGATTATTATAATGTCAAAAATGATGAAGCGAATTGGTATAAACATACCCTTTTAGGCATGCAATCAACCAATGTTGAAGTAAAAACAAAACTGGCGATTTTAGTAAATTTTATTGCCAACGGAAAAGTAGATGGCCACCGCCTAAAGTGTTATGAATTGGCCGATGCATTTGCCAAGGGAAATCCGCAGGAAGCTACAGTGCATATGGTTATGGGCGATTTGTATGTGCAGGACAAACTATTTAAAGAAGCAAGAAATAAATATCAGCGAGCCGTTGAGCTGGAGCCCAATACGCTGGTGGCCTGGCAACAAATGATTTATTGTAGTGGTGAGATGCGTGACAATAAACTGTTGCAATCCGATTGTGAAAAGGCGATAGAATATTTTCCGATGGAGGTATTGTTTTTTGCCTATCATTCGATTGCCAGTATACAGTTGAAAGAATATGAAAAAGCGGTGAAGAGCGCAGCCAAAGGAATAGAACTTGCTGAAGGAAATGATGAAGTACTCATACAATTGTATTCCAATCTTGGAGATGCCAATCACTATCTGCAAAATGATTCAGCATGCTATGCTGCTTATGAAAAAGCACTGGCCATAGATAAAAACAATTCTTATGCATTAAACAATTATGCCTATTTCCTAAGTCTGGGGAAAACACAGTTAGAAAAAGCAGAAGAAATGTCTAAACGCAGCCTTGACCTTGATCCTGGAAACTCCTCCTATCTTGACACATACGGCTGGATCTTGTTTCAACAAAAGAGATATGAGCTGGCAAAAGAATACATAGAAAAATCACTGGCGGCTTCACCTAACAGCGCAGAAGTGGTGGAACATATGGGTGATGTCTTTTTTAAATTAAATAAATATGAAAAAGCAATTGAGTTATGGAATAAAGCCAGAGAATTAGGCTCAGATAGTGAAATGCTGGATAAAAAAATAAAAGATAAAAAGTATGTGGAATAAGCATGCAACGGTTATTGCAGCAGCGATATTCTTCTTATTTTCTTTAGGCTGTAAATCCTTAAAAACAATTAATGTTAAAACCACTGGTGCACATATTACCAGAACGGGGAACGATGCGCTGCAGAATCTGCTTAAGAATATTCAGGCCAATGAAAATACGTTTGAATATTACCAATGCAGAAGTAAATTGATTTATACTGAAGGCGAACAAAAACAGGAACTGGATGCAATCATCACCATGGAAAAAGGTCGTTATGTGCTGTTTTCTGTTTCTGCAGTTTTAGGATTGAACGTAGCACGCGTTCTGGCCACGCCCGATTCTGTTGTAGTGCTTGATTTGCTGCATAGAAAAGCCATTATTGCAGGTTATGACTATTTGCAAAAATTAACCCAATTGCCTTTATCATTTGCACAACTGCAAAACCTGATTGCAGGTAATGCCTTATATTTTCATGATACTGCAGTAAGCCTTGCAGATACAGTTATGCCGCAGGTTACTATCACACAGCCGTTAGCAGGCAACCGAGCTCAGGCAGTTACCTATGACATGAACACACTTAAACCCACTAGAACCAAATTGTGGGAGAGAAACGGTACCAAAGAAATCATAATTGAATACAGCAATCTGTATGTTTACAAATCATCTGCATTCCCAGCCAGATGGAATTTGAATATACAATCAGAAAAAAACATTCAGTGTGAGTTGGAGGCAACTCAGTTTATATTTGAGAAGAAAAAAGAATTGGTATTCAGTATCCCCAAATCGTTTGAACGGGTTAAGTTCTAATCACTTTTCCATGCGTTTTTTCTATTGTTTACCAGCCGTATTCTCATCAACTGTAAAATATAGCTTATCAACATATCGGCAGAAAAAAACAGGCATCATATTATTAGAGCAGGCAACTTTGCGGTAAATAAATTATTTGCCTTGAGGCCATTTCGATTTCATATTACGTTCTCACTTGTTTTTGCGTTGCTGCTTTTGGCGGGTTTTCCTGCATTGGCTCAGAATATACAACAACAGCGCAAGGAACTGGAAAATAAGCGTAAGGAACTGACCGATAAAATTAAGGAGACTAAAAAGGTTCTGGAAGAAACCCGTACCAGACAAAAAACCACGCTTTCTCAGCTTAAAACAATCAACAATCAGATTCGGACCCGCGAGAAAATAATCAACAATGTTCAAGAACAACTACAGGCCGTATCCATTCAAATACTTGAACAGCAGGCCGTGCTTGATTCCCTAAAAAGAGATATGGTTCGCCTCAAGGAAGAGTATGCAAAAAGTATAAGAGCCTCTTATAAAACAAGAAACGTATACGATAAAATGCTGTTTGTATTTTCGGCCAAGAGTTTCAATCAGGCACTTAAGCGCATTTCATACCTCAATCAATATAGTGATTACCGAAAAAATCAGGCAAAAGTAATTTTGCAAACCCAACAACTTATTGTGGCAGAGCTTACCAAAATGATTGCTATTAAAAATGAGAAAATGGCCATTTTAGGCTTGAAAGAAGAAGAGAAGAAAGAACTGGAAAAAGATAAGCAGGAAGAGAGTCAGGTTTTGGCTAAGCTCAAGGCGCGTGAAGGCGAGTTGCGTAAAATTCTTGCAGAGAATGAAAAATCAGCCAGAAAATTAAACAAAGCAATTGGCGATTTAATTGCCCGCGAAATAGAACTGGCACGCAAGCGAGAAGAGGAAGCACGCAAAAAAGAGGAAACGGCAGGCGCAGTTAAGAAAGAAGCTCCTAAAACTGTATCAAAAGAGATGTACCTAACACCGGAGGCGCTTAAACTATCCAATGATTTTGAAAGCAACCGCAATAGCCTGCCCTGGCCCGTGGAGAAGGGATATATTTCCGAGCAATTTGGCACACATGCACACCCTACTATAAAAGGAGTGGTGATAAATAATAATGGTGTAGATATTTCAACACAGCCTGGTGCAAGTGTCAGAGCCATTTTTAAAGGCAAGGTTAAATCCATTTTCTCTATTCCGGGCATGGGTAAAATTGTACTTATCAGTCATGGTAAATATTTTACTGCGTATGCAAAATTATCAAGCGTATTAGTTAAAGAAGGGCAGGAAGTAGATACACGGGATACTATTGGCACTGTTCTTACCAATGAAGAAGAAGATGTAACGGAAGTGCATCTTGAAATTTGGAATATGAGTCAAAAACTCGATCCGGAAACTTGGCTCAAAAACTAATCTGTTTTCTGTACTTTCGCCACCCACATGGCACTCATCAAAACATGGATATCGGCTTTCAGGCTTAGAACACTCCCGCTGGCATCTGCAGCTGTATTGACAGGCCTGGCTTTAGCTGATACCTTTTACAGCGCCAATTGGTCCATTACCTTGTTATGTTGGCTTACAGCAGTAAGTCTACAGGTTTTGTCTAATCTGGCAAACGATTACGGAGATTTTATGAAAGGCACCGATAATGATAAACGCATTGGTAATATGCGTGCGCTGCAAAGCGGTATCATTAAGCCTGCAGCCATGCTTAGAATGGTTATATTTTTTGTACTGCTTAGTCTTTGCCTTGGAACAACTTTACTCTGGCAAGCTACTCATGGGCAAATCAATTACGCCTTTGCTGCGTTTTTTGCATTAGGTTTGGCCGCCATTGCTTCAGCTATCAAATACACCATTGGTAAAAACGCATATGGTTATGCAGGATTAGGAGATATTTTTGTGTTTATATTCTTTGGTCCGGTTGCCGTGATAGGTACGTTTTTACTAAACTCTGGCATGCGCTTTACCTGGGCAGATAACTGGCCAATTCTGCTACCTGCAACTGCAATAGGATTACTTTGCTCAGCCGTACTAAATGTAAATAACATACGCGATATTGAGAACGATAAAAACAGTGGTAAATTTACCTTGCCTGTAATATGGGGAGAGCACGCAGCAAAACTATACCATCTGCTGTTGCTTGCGGCTTCTGCTATTTGCTGGCTTATCTATTTCCGATTTGATTTTTACCTGCCTCATGCGCTGATGCTTATTCCTGCATTTATATTAATCATACATGTTTATCAACTATGGCAAACACCCCCATCTGTAGTTTACAACAGATTTCTTAAACAGCTTTCGGTGGCAACACTCCTGCTAGCTGCCGCTTTTTATTTTTCACTCGGTCTTATCAAAGCTTTTCAGCTTGTGCAAGCCATTCAGCTATTAAAATAAATATGCAGGCAAAATACTTTAAACATCAATTGCAGTTTAAGAAACCTGCCCGCACCTCAAGGGGCGAAATGCAAACTCACACAGCATGGATTGTATCACTAAAAAAAAACAATAAAACAGCTTATGGTGAAGCCTCGCCCCTTCCAGGTTTAAGTGTTGATGATTGCAGCAACTTTGAAACGCAGTTACAAAATTGCTGCAATCTTTTAAACGATGGTCTTCCTGCCAATATGCTGCCAATAGATGATTTACCTTCCTTGCGCTTTGCCTTTGAGGCTGCTCAGCTGGGTTTGTTAAATAACGCTCCTTTTTGTTATGGAAAGAATCCTTTCTATAAAGGTTTACCCATTGCCATTAATGGCTTGGTTTGGATGGATGATGCAGAAGCTATGCTTAATCAAGCGGTTGAAAAAATAGAATCAGGTTTTAATTGCATCAAGTTTAAGGTTGGCGCGCTAGATTTTGATGAAGAATGCCGTATGCTTGAGAAGTTCCGTAAACGTTTCAACGCATTTACTTGCGAAATAAGATTGGATGCCAACGGTGCCTTTTCTAAAGATGATGTGTCTGAAAAACTACAAGACCTGTCTCGTTTTGAAATTCATTCGATTGAGCAGCCAGTTAAACCCGGCCAGGCAGAGTTGCTTGAAGAGTTGGTTAAAAAAACACAAATACCGATAGCATTGGATGAGGAGCTTATTGGCCTTTCACATGAGGCTGGAGAAAAACTCCTGAATAAAATTCGGCCCCATTATCTCATTCTCAAGCCCACACTTATCGGTGGTTTACGCGCTGCCGATGAATGGATAAACATAGCCAGAAAAATGCAAATAGGCTGGTGGGCTACCTCTGCACTCGAATCTGCAATTGGCCTTAATATCATTGCCCAATGGGTATCTGCCAAAAATAATCCTATGCCTCAAGGCTTAGGCACAGGCGGACTTTTTACCAATAACTTTGCTTCTCCTTTGGTGGTTTCAGAAGGCAAATTGCACTACAGCCAAACAGGTAATGGGCAAGAATGGGTTATTCGCTAACCATAACTCATTCAATTGACTGTTAATTGGCTGTTTCAAGCTTATAGGAGGGGCATTCTCTTCATTAAAAATGAAGAAATCAGATAAGATTCCTTAGGCTATGCACTCTAAGCGCTATTTGTTATCTTGCCGCGTTTTTTATAGTACTTAATGGCTAAAACCGATTATACACTCCGCCTTTCCGGATTAGAGCCCCTCACCATTTTTGAGGGTTCCAACTTTATTAATGTTGGTGAACGAACCAATGTTACCGGTTCAAAAAAGTTTTTACGCCTGATTAAAGAAGGGCAGTACGAAGACGCCCTAGAAGTTGCACGTGAACAAGTGCAGGGCGGTGCGCAAATAATTGATGTGAACATGGATGAAGGCATGATTGATGGCGCTGATGCAATGACCCATTTTTTAAATCTGGTTATGTCAGAACCTGATATTGCTCGTGTGCCTGTAATGATTGACTCCTCTAAATGGGAAATTATTGAAGCCGGATTAAAATGCGTACAGGGTAAATGTGTAGTTAACTCCATCTCACTCAAGGGAGGCGAAGAAGAATTTATACGTGAAGCCAAAACTATTAAGCGATTTGGTGCTGCCGTAATTGTGATGTTATTTGATGAAAAAGGACAGGCCGATAATTATGAAAGACGTATTGAAATAGCTGAGCGTGCATATAAAATCTTAACACAAAAGGTTCACTTCCCCGCAGGAGATATCATTTTTGATCCCAATATTTTTCCTGTAGCTACAGGAATGGATGAGCATAGAAAAAACGCGCTCGACTTTTTTAATGCAACCAAATGGATTAAAGAAAATTTACCGGGGGCAAAAATTAGTGGTGGCGTAAGCAATGTGTCTTTTTCTTTCAGAGGCAACGATAAGGTGCGTGAAGCCATGCACTCTGCATTTCTTTATCATGCCATAAAAAATGGTATGGATATGGGCATTGTAAATCCAAGCCAGCTGGAGGTGTATGATGAGATAGATAAAGAGTTGCTTACTTATGTGGAGGATGTGCTGCTTGACAGGAAGGATGATGCCACAGAGCGCTTGCTTGAATATGCCGAAAAGGTAAAAGGTAAAGGTAAAGAAAAAGTTGTTGATGAAGAATGGCGCAAAGCTACTGTTGAAGAAAGATTGAGCCATGCTTTGGTTAAAGGCATTATAGATTATATTGATACTGACACGGAAGAAGCCCGGCAGAAATATGGTAAACCACTGCATGTAATTGAAGGTCCGCTAATGGCCGGCATGAATGTGGTAGGTGATTTGTTTGGTCAGGGTAAAATGTTTTTGCCGCAGGTCGTTAAAAGTGCGAGGGTAATGAAAAAAGCTGTTGCTTTCCTTACGCCTTATCTAGAAGAAGAGAAAAGACTTTCAGGAGCAGCGCAAGGCGGTGGGCAGGGAAAAATATTGCTTGCAACCGTAAAAGGAGATGTACATGATATTGGAAAAAATATTGTTGGTGTGGTGCTGGCTTGTAACAGTTTTGAAATAATTGACATGGGTGTGATGGTTCCTGCCGATAAAATTCTTGAAAAAGCAAAACAGGAAAACGTAGATGTAATTGGCCTAAGCGGACTCATTACCCCAAGTCTGGATGAGATGGTATATGTAGCGAAGGAAATGGAACGTTTAGGAATGAATATACCCCTGCTTATTGGAGGTGCTACCACCTCTCGTGTGCACACAGCCGTTAAAATAGATCCCAATTACAGCGGCCCTGTGGTGCATGTGCTCGATGCCAGTAAAAGCGTGCCCATGGCTCAAAGCTTGATTAGCAAAGAGCAGAGGCCGGTTGTACAACAACAACTAAAAAACGAGTACACACAGTTTAGAGAAGATTATAAAAACCGTAAGCGTGAAAAGAATTTTGTAAGCATAGATAAAGCGCGCAGCAAAGCCATTTCAGTTTCAACAAAAAATATTGTGAAACCAACATTTACAGGTATACAAATTTTTGATGATTACCCGCTCGAAGATTTACGCGCTTACATTGACTGGACTCCGTTTTTTATGACTTGGGAACTGGCCGGACGTTATCCGAAAATATTGGATGATGAAATTATCGGAACCGAGGCACGCAAATTATTTGCTGATGCCAATAAAATGCTGGATGAAGTGATTGCAAAAAAACTATTGAAAGCCAGAGCTGTAATTGGTTTTTGGCCGGCTAAAAAAACAGGTGATGATGTTGTGTTGCAAACTGAAAATGGTGAAGCGGTATTTCATTTTCTTCGCCAGCAGAGTGAAAAAGCAGAAGGACAATCCTACAATTGCTTAGCCGATTTTGTAGCCGATGAAAATGACTACATGGGAGGA
The DNA here is from genome assembly GCA_021299635.1 of Sphingobacteriales bacterium. Taxonomy (GTDB): domain Bacteria; phylum Bacteroidota; class Bacteroidia; order UKL13-3; family UKL13-3; genus JAJTFA01. The sequence continues at coordinate 197,546 of JAJTFA010000002.1, read as the reverse complement.
TTTGCGGTAACAGCCGGTATTGGTATTGAAAAACTCGTAGAGCAATACGAGAAAGACCATGACGATTACCACAGCATCATGATTAAAGCCGTGGCCGATAGATTAGCAGAGGCATTTGCAGAAAGAATGCATGAACGTGTGCGCAAGGAATTTTGGGGCTATGCAAAAGATGAAGCCCTGAGTAATGAAGACTTGATTAAAGAAAGTTATACCGGCATAAGGCCCGCACCGGGTTATCCTGCCTGTCCTGATCATACCGAGAAACGTTTGTTGTTTAATTTGCTGCAGGCCGAAGAAAAAGTAAATATTAAACTTACTGAAAACTTTGCCATGTATCCAGCTGCGAGTGTAAGTGGTTACTACTTTGCCCATCCGGAAAGCAAATATTTTGGTTTAGGCAAAATCAGCAAAGATCAGGTAGAAGATTATGCTAAACGCAAAGGAATGGATTTAGCTACGGTTGAAAGGTGGCTGGCTCCTAACCTTGGTTATGACGCATAACCTTGCAAATAGCAACTAATCATATATCTGCATTAAAAATGAATTCAAGGTTTGCGCTCTTTCTTTCTATTCTCTTCCATCCCATTTTTGTAAACCTCCTTTCGTTCTATGCGCTCATTCGGCTTTTCCCTTACTTAGACTATGTACTATCAGCACCGGCTCGCTTATTTTATCTTGGTTTTGTGTTTACAAGCACAGCCATAGTACCTGTGGTATATATTTTTTTTATGAAATGGTTTGGCCAGATTAAATCTGTGATGCTTCATTCAGGTGATGAGCGCAGGGGCCCATATATGCTTACAGCAGCCATGTATCTGCTTAATTTTTATTTGTTTCAGCGCTTACATTCACCTGCACTTATTAATGCTTTTCTGCTGGCATCAGCATCAGTAGTGGTGGGAATGCTCGTCATTAATCACTTCAATAAAATAAGCATCCATATGGCCTCCTTTGGTTTGCTTACAGCCGTTATCAGCGCTGCTGCCCAAGCCGGAAGCGCAGATGTGCGCCTGTTTCTTATTCCTGTTATTCTAGCTGCCGGCATTACTGCTTCGGCACGTTTGTGGCTGAATGCTCACACCCCGCAGCAATTGCTTTCAGGATTTGCCTTGGGTTTTTGTTTGATGTACTTTATTTTGTAACATGAAAAATAGGTTTGAACATTTTAACGAATTCTATCCGCACTACCTCGCGGAGCACCAAAATAAAAATTGCAGATTACTACATGTAATTGGCACTTCCTTGTTTTTTTACTTTTTATTGGTGGCCATGTGGTCGGCTGATTTTTTCTGGCTGATTTTTTGTCCGCTAAGCGGATATGGTTTTGCATGGGCAGGACATTTCTACTTTGAGAAAAATAAGCCTGCTACTTTTCAATATCCCCTATTTAGTCTGATGGCAGATTTTAAATTATATTTTGAAATACTAAACGGCACACGTTTTATTGATGCATCCAAAGACAAAGCTTCTTAACAAGATAGCAGCAACATCAGCTCTATCTGCTCCGGGTAAATTTTTTATCCTGATATTATTGCTGCTTCTCGGTACTATCAGTCAGGCACAAAGTTCATTCCTTCAGCCCTTCGAGGGCAACTGGAAAGGCGAACTTGAAATAGTTGGGTCGCGCAGACAAGTGCAGCGGGTACCGATGCACTTGGAGATTAAAAAACTATCAGATAGTTTATGGTTTTGGAAAACAACATATGTTTCGGAAAAACCCGTGATTAAAGATTACACTATGCGCCTGCAAAGTGAAGAAGAAGGAAAATACATGCTAGATGAAGGTGATGGTATCCTGATTCATATGAACAGATTGGGAGAAAAGCTATATGCCTTATTCGATGTAGAAGGAAGCATCTTATCCTGCACCTATGAGATAAAAGAAGGGATACTGTTTTATGAAATTGTATCAGGCCCATCCAAACCGGTATCAAATACCAAAACCAAAAATGGCGCTAATGGGGTTAACAGTTATGCCATGCGTTTTTTGCAGCGTGCAGCACTCATGAAGCAACCTTAGAGCAAAATTTTTCTACTGTTGCTTTGCACTTACCATCCATAACCCGCCAAAGGTCATCGCACCATTTAAAATCAGCATTTCAATACCAATCTGATAATTACCAAAAACAGATGACGCATTTATTTGTAATGCATAACAAATTGCCGGTGCCAGTAAACAAATTACGGGCGCAAGTTTATCGTTAAGCCTACGCTTGGTTAAAATACCAAATGCGAATAAGCCCAGCAATGGGCCGTAGGTATATCCGGCAACATCTAATAAAATAGTAATAATAGATTTGTTATTAATGAATTTAAAAACAAAAACACACGCAACAAATATGGCAGCAAATGTTAAGTGAACTGTTTTTCTGGTGGTTGATTTTTGAGTTTCACTTAATCTTTCATTGCGCTGAATACCTAATATATCAATACAGAATGAAGAAGTTAAGGCAGTTATGGCACCATCAGCTGAGGGAAATAATGCTGAAATGAGCCCAATGATGAAAATAATAGAAATAGCCGGTGGCAAATATTGCAAGGCAATCGTTGGAAACAAATCATCTCCGCTTACAGATATTCTGTTATGACTTGCATACAAATATAAAAGTCCGCCCAAAAAAAGAAACAAGAAGTTTACCAGAACCATGATAGTGCTAAAGGTGATCATATTTTTTTGAGAATCGCCCAGAGTTTTCACACTGATATTTTTTTGCATCATTTCCTGATCAAGGCCCGTCATGCTTATGGTAATAAAAGCCCCACCTATAATTTGCTTCAAAAAGAATTTTTTATCCATTGCGTTCATCCCGAATATTCCTGTATAGCCGGAATCACTCAATTGCGTCCATGCACTGCTAAGGCTTAAATCCAAGTCTTGTATGATATAACCCACACAAACCACCAAAGCCAGCAACATAAAAAATGTTTGAAGCGTATCGGTCCATACAATTGTTTTTACGCCACCCTTAAAAGTGTATAAAAGAATCATTAAAAGAATAATAAGCGTGGTGGCCATAAATGGCACGCCCAATTGATCGAGTATAAAGAGCTGCATTACATTAATAACCAAATATAGGCGCAGGGTAGCACCCATCGTTCTGGAAATAATAAAAAATAAAGCTCCTATTTTATAGCTACGCTTACCAAACCTATGGTCGAGATAATGATAAATAGAAGTAAGGTTTAGCTTATAATACAAAGGCAATAGCACATAAGCTACAGCCAGATAGCCGAGGAAATACCCCAGCACCACCTGAAAGTAGCTGAAGCCTGCTACTCCTACCGTTCCGGGAACAGAGATAAAAGTAACACCGCTTAGCGATGTGCCTATCATTCCAAAAGCAACCAGCATCCAATTACTGCTTTTGTTCCCTATAAAAAAGGTTTCGTTATTGGAATTACGGGATGTGTAAAATGCCACACCCAAAAGCACAAGAAAGTAAATGACAATAAAGGAAAATAATAGCAATGGCGACATACAAACAAAACTAAAGTAAAGGCCTGCTTGATAAAAAATAGTTAACCACAACCCTTGCACATACGCTAAAAAATAGGACATTAAAAAATACATTTGCAGTAAATGAATTATCCTTCGCATCTTATAGAAGAAGCCGTTAATGAGCTCTCCAAATTTCCCGGCATTGGCAAAAAGTCAGCTATGCGAATGGTGTTGTTTATACTTAAACAACAAGAGCAAGATGCCATAAAAATGGGTGAGGCCATTATGCGCCTAAGAACAGAAATAAAATACTGCAGCAGGTGCGGTAATGTTAGCGATACTGAGGTTTGCAATATTTGTAATAATGCCAAACGCAATCAGCAGCTTATTTGTGTAGTAGAAGATTTGAGGGATGTTATAGCTATTGAAAATACCAATCAGTTTAATGGCACTTATCATATTCTTGGCGGCCTTATTTCGCCAGCAAACGGAGTTGGGCCAGATAGTCTGCATATTGATAAACTCACCGAACGCATTAAGAAAGAAAATACCACGGAAGTCATTATGGCCTTAAGCGCAACCATGGAAGGTGATACCACTGTGTTCTACTTATCAAAAAAACTAAAAGATCTGGGGGTTTCGCTAAGCACAATCTCCAGAGGAATTGCCATTGGCGGAGAACTGGAATATGCGGATGAAATTACGCTTGGCCGAAGCATTGCACTGAGAGTACCCTATCAGCATTAATTATAAGTTTATCCGTTCAGTAAGATAAAATACAAAAGTCCTGCCAAAAATGCTTTTACACGCGTATCGGCTGATACCCCCTTCACGCCTGAACTAATAACAAAACGCCTAACTATTTATATATTCGTTCGATTATTGCATGAAACTTTCTGTTGTTATAGTAAATTACAATGTGCGCTATTTTTTAGAGCAGGCGCTATATGCCGTGAGAAAAGCGTCTATAGGAATTGAATCAGAAATTCTTGTGGTAGATAATCATTCTGCCGATGGCAGCTGCGAAATGGTAAGACGCACATTTGCGGAAGTAAGATTAATTGAAAACAAAGAGAATGTTGGTTTTTCTAAAGCCAATAATCAAGCCATACGAGAAAGTAAGGGCGAATATGTGTTGCTATTAAATCCGGACACGGTTGTGGAGGAAGACTGTTTCAGAAAGGTGCTTCAATTTATGGATCAAACTCCTGATGCCGGAGCCGCAGGAGTAAAAATGATAGATGGAAAAGGGCATTTTCTGCCTGAATCTAAAAGAGGTTTGCCAACACCAGAAGTTGCATTTTACAAAATGTTTGGCTTGTCTTCGGTTTTTCCTAAGTCCAAGCGATTTGGCCGTTATCACTTGGGTTACTTAAATAATGATGCGATAAACAGTGTAGATGTGCTTGCAGGAGCATTCATGATGCTTCGAAAATCGGTTCTGGATAAAATAGGCCTGCTAGATGAGGATTATTTTATGTATGGCGAAGACATTGATTTGAGTTACCGTATAACGTTGGGTGGTTTTAAAAACTACTATTATCCGCATACCACCATTATCCATTATAAGGGCGAAAGCACAAAAAAATCAAGTATCAATTATGTATTTGTGTTTTACCGCGCCATGATAACGTTTGCCCGCAAACACTATTCTCAAAAACATGCAGCCACTTTTGGTTTTCTTATTAATCTCGCTATTTATATCAGAGCTGCGCTTTCATTGCTTATGCGGTTTACTAAAAATATGCTTAAACCACTTGCCGATGCCTTGTTGATTTATGCAGGTATGTATGTGATACAATTATACTGGGCACAGCAGGTAAGGTTTGGTGAAGGCATACAATATCCGCATGCATTTATGAAAGTGAATGGCATTGTATATACCCTGCTTTGGCTTGCAGGTTTATACATAAGTGGTGCTTATGATAAAACACCCTCTTTTTCATCCGTACTACGTGGCGTATTTTATGGCACAATTAGCATTGCTGTTTTTTACGCATTTGTACCTGAAGGATATCGTTTCTCTAGAGCACTCATTTTATTTGGTGCTGCCTGGGGTGCTATTGCAGCTTATCTAAACCGATTGTGGTGGTATGCTATTCAATATAAAAAGCTTAGCCTCACCATGGAAACTGCCACTAAAACCATTATTGTGGGAAGCAGTGAGGAGGTGGCACGTGTACACGACTTGCTGATGAAGGTAAAAGCATCCTGTGACTTTGCAGGATATATTAGCATAAGTAAGCCACAAACATTTGATGCCTATTATTTAGGAACAACAGAAAACCTTGCAGATGTGGTTGATTTATTTAAGGTAGAGGAAATCATCTTTTGTTCTCGCGATATTTCTGCACATCAAATTATTAACTGGATGGGGCAAATACGCAGGCCTGATATTCAGTTTAAAATTGTACCGGAAGAAAGTTTGTTTATCATTGGCAGTAACAGCAAAAATACTCAGGGAGATTTTTATACCCTTGAGATTAGCCTTGCGCTCAACAACTCTTTACAATTGCGCAAAAAAAGAATATTGGATGTATTACTGTCTTTATGTTTTCTTCCACTTTTACCTGTATTACTACCTGTTGTAAAAAAACGCTTAAACTTTCTAAGCAATATCTTATCTGTGCTTATAGGAGACAAAACATGGGTGGGATACGTAAGCCATTCAGCCAATACCACGCTTCCTAAACTGAAAAAAAATGTGCTTACGCCAATGGATGCTTATCACAACCGCGATATAAATGAGGCGGCACTAAATAAAATAAACTTTATGTATGCCAGGGATTATAATACAGGGAAAGACCTTTCAATTATTCTGAACGGCATAGCAAATCTGGGAAATTAAACAGCAAATATCCATTTGCGCGAATAATCAGAAATCAGTTGCTCAATAATTCTTTCTGTATGATCGGCATATTGAATAGCCGGTGCTGTGGCGTATTTTAACCAACTATTGAGGTGTGAGCCAAATGAGTTGTCGATTTTCTTAACCACCGTTACACCTATATCTTTCATAGCTTCTGCATTGCATAATTGCTCATACTGATTATGCATAGGTACGGCCAACACTTTTTTACGCAGATAAATAGCTTCTGCCGGACTCTCAAAACCTCCTGCTGTTAGTAACCCGCTACCAGCTGCTAAACTTTCGGTAAAAGCTTCACTCGTTATGGGTTTCACTTGAACATTCTCCATCGTATATGCACGTTTACTATGCTTTGAAAAAACATGCCACATTACGTCTTTTTGCTTAACAAAGTGAGGAATTAAGCAAGCATCCTCGTGTGCGGGCAGATAAACGGTGATATGGTTTTGATTTGAAGGCTCCAGTCTTCTTATATCTTTTCTTATAATAGGAGTAAAAATGAAATGATCATATGGCTTAAAATGAAATCCGTATTGCATAGTTGAAGGTGCGTAATGCTTAAAGACCGTTTCTGCAAATGCGTCTTTTTTTGCAGGCCTTGGCGTTTTCGCTGATAAAAATGCTGACTGATGACTTAAAGCAATACATGGTTTACCTTTTAACATGCACGCCCATGCTGTTACCGGTTCAAAATCATTTATAACCAAATCATATTGTTGAATAGGAAAGCTAAAAACATCTTTGATAAAATGGAATGGCCTAAAATGCTTTATAGAATCAATGATATCAACGCCTCCGTTTTTGCCAAAAGTATAGCCAACACCCCTGTGCTTATATTTAATAAGAACAGGCAGCGTCACTTCAGCTTGCCTTCCGCTGGTTAATACATCAACATCTCCGTGCCTGAGCAAGTATGGCAATACCTCTCTTGCCCTGCTGATGTGTCCATTACCTGTAGCCTGTATGGCGAATAGTATTTTCATGATGTCATAAAATAAATCAGGTATTGAATGCAACTTGGCGAGTAGTGATTAACTCATACATGCGCTGCATGGATGGAAGTTTCACCATCAATTCATCCTCTTCCATAACATATTCTTCGTGCTTCTCCGGATGATGATAAATTACCCATTCTCCATTATGATATTCAAGTGCCGTTAGATTTTCAATCCAATCTCCGGAATTCAGATAGAGCGTCTGAGCATTTTCATTCACATATAAACGCTTGGCAGGTTGATGGATATGCCCGCATACTACATAATCATATTCATGGTAAATAGCCATATCAATAGCAGTTTGCTCAAAATCATCAATAAACTTAATGGCTTGCTTGACACTATTTTTCACTTTTTTTGAAAGCGAAACTCTACCCTTTCCCATCTTTTCAGAAACACCATTTACAATGGTATTAATCCAAATAAGAGTATCATACCCCACTGCACCAAGTTTAGCCAGCCACTTGCTTCTCTTCATGGTAATATCAAATACATCGCCATGAAAAATCCATGCTTTTTTTCCATCAAGATTCAACACCAGTTTATCGCGCAACTCCAGATTCCCTAATTTAAAATCAGTGAATTTTCGCAGCATCTCGTCATGATTTCCAGTAAGATAAAATACCCGTGTACCATTGGCCATCATTTTAAATATGCGCTGCACCACTTTCATATGAGACTCTGGCCAGTATCGCTTTTTAAACTGCCACATATCAATTATATCGCCATTTAAAACAAGAATTTCAGGATCGATTGATTTAAGATACTGATTAACTGCTGTAGCTCTGCACCCTATGGTGCCCAGGTGTATATCAGATAATACGGCCAGCTTTAACTTGCGTTTGCTCATTCTTTTATTGGGTTTCACAAAATTCTGTTCGGCTTATAAAGCCCGTGTTAGCAACAGGTTAGCACAATGCTATCTGATTGTGAAGGGAATGTTAAACAAACTTAGGTGTGCTTAGTCCGAGCTGAATTTGCAATAACGCGAAGGAAATTTTCCTTACAATAACTTTGGAATTGGGGCAAAGTTTGTCGTAATTCGATTCGCTTTTATGAAGATTATGCCTACAGCAATAACCCATGACGTAAAAATTACGGTTGAAACAGCCTATCAGAACGACCGCCTATCAGGCTCGTCAGAGGGTCATATGTTTGCCTATCGCATAACCATTGAGAACCATGGAGATTTTACGGTAAAGTTGCTTCGCAGACATTGGTATATAAATGATATTGCTTTTGAAAAAAGCGAAGTAGAAGGCGAAGGAGTTGTAGGCCAGCAACCCGTTCTTGAACCCGGAGAAAGCCATTCTTATGTGTCGGGATGCAATTTAATTTCTGATATTGGCACCATGCATGGAACTTACCTGATGGAAAGACAAATAGATGGTAAACTTTTTGAGGTGCGTATTCCCCGCTTTGCCCTAATCGCGCCTTTTAGGATGAATTGATTTGGATATAGGCTGAATTTTCCTTTCTATAAAAATAAATAAATCGATTAGCCTTAGGTCCATCTCTTTTGTTAGCTGTAAAAACAGATTGAAAACCGAAAGACTCTAAAGTTGCATTGTGGAGGTATATATCATTCAATTGAGTGAATATAATGGTTTAAAACTCCCATTATATATATCTCATAAAACGATTATGCCAACAGCCTGACGCTACTACAGAGTTTTACTTTATTCTTCCATTCCATCTTTTTTCATCGCTCCATCAATCAGTAAACTCCCTTTACAAACTACGTTTGTTCCTTCTTTCAGTTGTGCAGTTGGCTCAATAAATACCGTATCATCATCGCCTCCTTTAATGGTTATATCCGCACGCATAAATGCATTATTTGCCTGCTTTACGTAAACGTACTCTGCATTTCCATCCCTTATCACGGCTGCAGATGGAATGGTGAGCTGCATACTTCTGGCGCCTTTAAAAGTTGCCTTTAAGGTCATATCCGGAAGTACATTTCCTTTAGGCGAAAGAAAAACTGCATGCACAACAATCGTTCTCTTTACCGGATCAATTCCTCTGCCAATAAATTCAACCCTTCCCTTGGTTTTTGGAATAGATTGATTTACAAATTCAATATCTACTTCCTGCTCTTCTAACACTTGGTCAATATCTTTTTCATACACAAAAATATCGGCATGTAGTTTATCCAAGCTGATAATGTGTGCCAACTCTGTTGTAGCTGTGGCGCTCATACCAATAGTAGAAGGAAGCGTGAGCAAATATCCGCTGATGGGTGCATAAATCTCTAGATAAGGAGAAATTTCACCTTCGTCTGCAAGTTTTTTCATATCCATATTGAGCATTCGGAGGTTTGCCTCGGCAGCACGCATGCGCGCCTGTAATGTTTGATACTTGGCTTTTATCAATTGAAAATCCTTTTCGCCAATAACATTCTCTTCACGAAGTTTTCTTTGACGATCAAAATCAGCCTTGATAAATTCTAACTCACTGCGCGTGGTTAGAAAAGTTTCCTGCAACTGTATAAATTCATTGCTGCTAATGGTGAGCAGCAATTGGCCTTTCTGTATTTTTTGTCCTTCGAGTACCATAATTTTTTCAACTGTTCCGTTAATGCGGGGCGTAACGGAAGATTGATACTGAGAGAGGATTACAACCTTTCCGGGAGAGTTAACTGTAGTATTTACTTCAGACATCATAACAGGGCAACTTTCAATACCCAACAATTTTAAACGATCCTCTTCGATGGTAATTTTTGGCGCTATCGAATCGCTTTGACCAACATCGGTGGGCTTTTCTGCATTGTTGCAGGCTACCAAGAGGAAGATACATATGGAGATATAAATTATGTTTTTCATTTTACTAATGCTTTTAAAAATTCTAACTGATATACGGATTGATTATAGTTTTTAAGTGCCTCCAGATAGGCTATTCTTATTCGACCTGCACGCTCCATCCCATTTGCATAAACAGTAAAACCAATTTCGCCAGAAGCGAGACTTTTAGCCGCTATGCGCCTCAACTCCTCAGCTTGCTTCAATCCAGTTGTTTCATAATACTGCAATGTTTTCTCAGAAGCGTGCAGTTGGTTCATTGCTTCTGTTACTTCTGTATTTTGTTTTATGAGCAAGTAAGACCTTTCGATACGATTCTTTTCCAGTCGGGCTTTTGATTCGGCAATTTTCCCGCTATATCCCCAAAACAAAACAGGTACACGCAAACCAAATTGCCAGCGATAAGTATTGGGCAAATTGCCATCTGCCTGATTAAAATATCCAAAAGATAATCCGGGGGCCATGCGCCAGCACGCTGCACTATGTTCCTTCTCATTAGAACGAATGAGTGCATCCTGCAATTGAATAACCGGATGTTTATCGTTTGCTGAGTATAGCCATGAGCTGTCAGTTTGTGACTTTGATTGACTTACAGGAGGCCTAGCCAATTGCGTTAATCCTGTAATGGCCTGTAACCGTATACCTGCATTTTTCATGAGTGTTTCAGAAACAATAAGTTCTTGATGGATGATGGCATAAGCTGCTTCAGCATTCATACGCTCAAGCAATGCAATATCGCCTCCCGTATATCGCTTGGCTGATGCTGCACTCATCATAAAGAATAGACTGTCTTGCAATTGCAAATCCTGCACTCTTTCATATTCATACAGCCACTCATTGTATGCCTCTTTCACTGCCCTAATTAAAATTATCTCTGCCAACTGTTGCTGTATAACAGCTGCCTCAACAGCAGCACCGGCTGCTTGTATTTGTCTTGCATAAACCAAAGGAAAATCAATGGTTTGAAGTATTGAAGGTCTGTAATCCTTTCCGGTAGGAGATTGTATCAGAATATCTAATGTGGGCGGATTAAATGCTGCTTTCTTTGCACCTTTCTGTTCTTCAATAAACTTTACTGCAGCCTTCAATGAAGGATGGTACTGCAGCGCCCGTTTAACACAAAAATCGATAGTTGGCGACTCGTTTTGAGCTTGCGTAAGAGCAGGAATAATGAATAAAAATAGCACAAGTATTGCTTTGCTTACTTTTAGTTTTCTGGAACGATGGGTGATATAATACAATACCGGCAGCACTAGTAAAGTAAGAAGTGTGGAGGTGATGAGACCTCCAACAACTACCGTAGCAAGTGGCTTTTGCACTTCGGCACCGGCACCATGAGATAAGGCCATTGGCAAGAAACCAAGTGAGGCTACCAGGGCCGTCATAATCACCGGGCGGAAACGCTCATCAAGCGCCTTATGTATTCGAGTCATCACATCATCATAGCCCTGCATTTGCAATTGGTTTAGATAGCCAATAAGAACAATACCATTAAGCACTGCTACTCCAAAAAGTGCGATGAAACCAACACCGGCAGAAATACTAAAAGGCATATCACGCAGCCACAGCGAAACCACCCCGCCTACTGCTGCCAATGGAATAGCAGAAAAAATAAGTAAACATTGTTTGAGTGAATGAAAACTAAGGTATAGTAAAAAGAAAATAACTATTAACGCAATAGGCAACACAATGCTGAGTCTTTTGGTAGCATGAGCCAAATTTTCAAACTGTCCGCCATAGTGCAGACTGTAACCGGCCGGTAATGTTACCTGAGCGTTTACTTTGCTTTGCAATTCATATACAATACCTGCCACATCTCTTCCTCTGGCATTAAAACCAATATTTATTCTGCGCTTGGTATTGTCTCTTGCAATTTCTGCCGGACCATTCTTGATTTCTATTGTTGCTACTTCCTTAAGAGGTATTTGCTGACCGTTTTGGGTTGTAATCATCAAATCGTTGAGGCTTTCAATCCTGCTGCGATAAGGCTCTGCAAAACGCACCATCAAATCAAACCTGCGATCATCTTCAAAAATTACCCCTGCTTTTTTGCCCGCATAAGAAGTTTGAATTGCATCATTAACCTCCTGCACGGTTATACCATAATTGGCTAACTGAGACCGATTATATTCTATCTGTATTTGTGGCAACCCCTCCACCTTCTGCACTTGTACATCACCTGTGCCATCAATTCGCAATGCAATTGCAGCAATTTCATCTGCCTTTTTTGTAAGGGTAGATAAATCATTGCCATACAGTTTAACTACCACATCGGTTTTAGCAGATGTCATCAATTCATTAAACCGCATTTGTATTGGCTGTTGTAGCGAAAACATAACTCCCGGAAACTGACTCAAAGCATTAGCCAGCAGCATATCTAATTCTTCCTTATCAGAAGCACGCTTCCATTCATCCCTATCTTTTAATACCACAATAATATCCATTGCCTCCAACGGCATTGGATCTGTTGGAATTTCTGATGTGCCTATTTTTGATACACATTTTTTTATTTCATTCGGAAAGCTGTCCATAAGCATGCTTTCAACCTGCTTTGCAACCGCAAGAGATTGTGTGAGCGAAACACCGGGAAGCATCCTTGTTTCAATGGCATAGTCACCTTCATTTAATTCAGGAATAAACTCCCCTCCCAGCTGTGAAAACAATAACCATGCTCCGGTTAAAAGCATAAGTGAAGAAATCATTACTATTCGGGTATGCTGCAAAACCCAATTTAATGCAGGATGATATATTGCTTTTAAGCGATGAATAATTCGATCTGCAAAGGTTTCTTTCTCCTGCAAGTTTCTGCTGAGCACCCATGCGCTCATCATAGGTACATAAGTTAAACATAAGATGAAAGCACCAGCCATGGCAAAAATAACAGTGAGAGCCATTGGCCTAAACATTTTTCCTTCAATGCCTGCAAGCACCAAAATAGGTATGTAAACAATAAGAATAATAAACTGCCCAAAAGAGGCGCTGCTCATAATTTCCTTGGCACCAGTAAAAACAGTTTGTTCAAATTGCTCGGTAGTGAGGCTTGCTTTTGTTTCCTTTACTTTTTCAGAGAGCTTGCGTACCACAATCTCAACAATAATAACGGCACCATCAACAATTAATCCAAAATCAATAGCACCTAAGCTCATCAAATTACCGCTTACGCCAAATAATACCATCATACACAATGCAAAAAGCATTGAGAGCGGAATAACAGATGCCACAATTAGACCTGCTCTAAAATTGCCCAGAAGCAAAACAAGAACAAATATTACAATGAGTCCGCCTTCAATTAAGTTTTTAGAAACCGTGTTAATGGCGCGCGTTACCAGAACTTCTCTATCAAGAAAAGGCTCTATGCGCACTCCCTTCGGTAATGAATTTTGAATGTCTGCTATTTTATCCTTTACCCTTCTGATTACTTGTGAAGAATTTTCTCCTTTAAGCATGAGTAAAATGCCGCCCACCACTTCTCCTTTACCATCCATGCTCATGGCACCATAGCGTATGTTGCTGCCATCCTCGACTACTGCAATATCTTTCACCAGCACCGGCACTCCCTGTGCATTATGTATCACAGTTTGTTCTACATCTTTTTTACCGGCAGCCATTCCCAAACCGCGTATAAAAAACACCTTATCAGCTTTTTCAAGATAGGCGGCACCGGTATTGCTACTGCTTTTTTCCAATGCAGCAAACAACTCATCCAGCGTTACACCGGTTGATTTGAGTAACTCCGGGTTTACTTTTACTTCATATTGTTTGAGATAGCCGCCAAAGCTACTTACATCAGCCACTCCCGGCACTCGAAGCAATTCCCTTCGCACATTCCAATCCTGAAGCGTGCGTAAATCCATGAGGTTATATTTATTTTCAAAACCGCGATCAACACTGAGTGTGTATTGAAATATTTCACTAAGTCCCGTACTTACAGGCGCGAGTGAAGGAGAACCCATTCCTGAAGGAATTAATTCCTTTGCATCTGTTAAACGCTCTGATACCTGTGCACGTGCCCAATACACATCCACATCATCATTAAACACAAGTGTAATAACAGACAATCCGAATCGTGAGATAGAACGTGTCTCAACCAAGCCTGGTATATTGGCCGTAGCCAACTCAAGCGGTGCAGTGATGTATTGTTCTATTTCAAGGGGTGCCAGGTTTGGACTTTGTGTAATTACCTGTACCTGATTATTGGTTATATCCGGAACAGCATCAATAGGTAAACGTGTGAGTGAGTAAATGCCGGAGCCAATTAAGGCCACTATCATTACACCTACAAGCAACTTCTGCTTGATGCTGAACGCTATGATACGCTCAAGCATAATTAAAATTTTTAAATTAATGATGATAAAACAGCAGATTGTATTATCTGCAGAAAAAGTGCAAACTGATTTTATGCACGCGGAGGCTGAAATATGCCTTTATCATGCAACACATCGTAAGATTTAGGCTGATAAGGTTGAATGGCTGAGGCAATCAGCACACCTTGAGGTTCGTTAAAATAAACTTCCTGATGAACAAAAAACTGACAACCACAATGGTGGGTAAATAAGGGAAGGTCTTCATGGTTTTCCTGATTGCGGTGTTCTGAGTTGCCATAGTGCATGAGCAGAAACTCGGCAAACGAAAGTGATTGGTTTTCCTCCTGCGTATGATGAAAATAATGCTGAACCAATACTGGTATCTTATTTAGTTCCTGCAGGTTTTGTTCCGGCAATAATCCGGCAAGCAAAAAATGTAGAGACAGCAGGTATGTAAATAGTTTATTCAACACTACAAAAGTAGAATTATATTTTTTTAATTCAAAAGACCACTTCAACTGGTCAGCACATCCCAATATTCTGCTGCCCTGCGGGTATGCGGAATAACAATGGTGCCACCAACAATATTGGCTACAGCAAAAATTTCATACATCTGCGGTGTGTTTACTCCCAACTCATAGCATTTACCCAAATGGTATTTTATACAATCATCACAACGCAATACCATAGAGGCTACCAACCCCAGCATTTCTTTGGTAACAGCCGGCAATGCGCCATCCTCATAAGTATTGGTGTCTAAATTAAATAGTCTTTTTAATACCAGGTTATCTGCAACCATTAATCGTTCATTCATTTTTGAACGATACGCATTAAATTCTTCTACAGCATTCATGTATTATGGTTTTACCAGTCGAATATAGGTATTATCTATTTGCAACACATACATGCCGGAAAGTAGCTCAGTGGTTCCAATTTCATTCAACCCTGCTTGCATTTGTCCGCTTTTGCAAATTCTGCCGGTTATGTCGCTAAGAACCCACCTGGTTGCTCCCTGAGTGTGCACAAATATGCTTGCTACGAAAGGATTGGGATATACCTGAATCTGGTTTTCCTTTAAGGTAACAGGCACGCTGGTAAACGTAACAAAAAATTTATTGGATACGGCTAAGCAACCATTGCTATCAGAAACCACTACATACAAACCATCCTGCGCAGGTATAATTTGTTTGGCCGTATCAGGCAATGGTGTAATGCCCAAATACCAGGTAATACGGCTGTTGCCCGTAATGGCCTGGAGGTATGCTCCATTGCGCACAATTATCGGCTTGCTTGGCGATGCTCTTTCTTTAATAACCAAAGGTGCTGTTAAACTATCACACCCAAACATATCGGTTACCTGCAAGCGTATGCTATCTGTTGCCTTGGCGTAATAACTATTTGCTGTAGTTAGCATTTGGCTATTCAATAACCATTGATACTTTATTGCCTGTGTAGAAGATGCAAGCAGTAACAAACTATCGTAACTGCATATCTCAGGTGTTTGGTTGTAGATAATGGCAGCATCAGGTTTTTCTTTTACACGGATGATATAACCGTTGGTAGAAACACAACCTGAGTCTGAAACCACACTTTGTGTAATCTGATATAGTCCAGACTTAGTAAATGATTTCTTAAGCGTATCTGTTTTTTGTTGCGTACCATCGCTTATAAACCAGGTGTTTATTAAATTACCCTTAGAAATGGTTGAGCGATTAATAAATGTAAATGCATTGGTGCCTGCACACTGAAGCATATTGGAATCGACAATTGCAATGGCCTGAGGCGCCTCCTTTAATGTAAGGGTTGCTTGGTTGGATGCTATGCATCCCGGCTGTGCAATGGTTAACACATAAGTTCCTTCATCTCGTGCAAAAGCAAATGTATCAATACCCATTGGTTGAGTGCCATAGGCCCATTGATAACTCCTATTGCTTCGTTTAGGTGTTTTTAGGACAATTGAGTCATTGGGACATAGCGAAGTTGAGGATTGAAAAATTTGTGCTGCCGGTGCGATGCTCCATCTGATGGCAAAGCCACTATCCCCTGCAGTAGTTGTGCCTGTTCCGGTTTTCATTCGCATGAAAGCGCTTCCTTCAGGTATTTTAAGTGTCTTTTGTGCAGCAGGCAAATTACCTCCACTATATCTGGCAATGATGGGACCTGTTTTGGATGTGCCACTTCTGATTTCAAGTGTATCTAGATCTCTTAATCTAAACTGATCGATATAAAGAAACAATGTATCAGCGCATGTTGCAGGGTTAATTACAAATCCTGCATTACACTGACCAATCTGCCCTATTTGATAATTTGATGCAGCGCCACCGGCATCGGTTACCAGTCCAATATTTTCTTTGGTAAAAGAGTCGGTTCCATTACACATAAAAAATGAAGGAAGGATATTAATGTATTGGGGTTTACATATGGTATCAAATCCTTTATCATTCCATGCAATCAGGCAGATGTCATATACTCCCGGATCAAAGGTGTTTAGTATGGGCTGCTGCACATTTACCGATGGTGTAAACACGTTGGGGAATTGCCCGCAGGTAACACAAGGCGGGTTAATTCTCCATTCCCATCCGAATGCGCCAAACAAGCTTGAATCATAAAAAAAGATCTGATCAAAAATGCCTGCAGATCGGGTTGAGGCAAAAAAGTTGGCTTTTGGTTTTCTTCTTGTAGTATCGGCATAAATAAATTTTACTGTGCTATTCGTATCGCCCAAGTATCCCCGATTAACCAATGTAATTTTATATAACCCCTGCTGAATGAAAGTAGTATTAAAGTTGGTTGATATCGTATCGGTAAAACAGCCGACAGTATTACACAAGGTATTACCGGTTGATGGTTCAACCCTCCAGTAATAACGCATGGCATTTTCGCTTTGAGAAGTGATGGTTACCGGTCTGTTTACATACACAGTGTCCGGTGCAGTTATGCGCGCCACCGGAGGCAGCGGCAAACTCATAGTTAGGCGTATATTGGGCCTATTGGTAGAGCGCGTAACCGATGTGCGTGAACATACGCCTGCGGCATCATCTCTGATGTAAATGCTGCTGCCGAAAGAGGTAGTAGAAAAATAGGATTGTGCGTTGGTTGTATAATTATTGTTATTAAAACAAACCTCTACCAAAATATTGGATGTTCCATTCCAGATAAAAGGCGTTTGAAAGTTGTGCATATTCCAACCTGCTGTTGTGGGGATAGCTGTTGGACCAAAAACAGCAGTGCTTCCTGTTTCAAATACAAAACCACTTGTTGGAAATGCAGTAAGTGTTGTTTGCTTTAATTTAATCTGAAAATCAACAAGCGCTCCGCTAATAGGGGCAAAAACATTAAACCCAAGTGCAGTAATGATTCGTTGTCCCGTTGCTCCCAACGCCTGCAACTCACTTGCGCGAATCAGAAACTGATGTCTGGCACCCCAGTAGAAGTTGCCATATGGAGCAGGGTATCCTGTTGTAGAATTATAGGAAGTTCCTGTTCCTAATGTAAATTGTATAGGCTGAGACCAAGCCTTATTTGCTTGCCAAATAAACAATAACAGAAAAAATATGGCGGTAATTTTAATCCGGTGCATTTGAATCTGATATTTGGTAGGCGCTAATGAAATTTACTAAATAAGCTTTTCGCAAAGCCTGTTAATTTCCTGCTGTGCTGATTTATTTTCATAAATAATACCATATACAGCTTCCATAATTGGCATATCTACTTTGAGTTTACTGTTGTTCAATTCATGCATACTTTTGGTTGCATAATACCCTTCGGCAATCATATTCATTTCCAGTTGGGCAGATTTAACCGAGTATCCCTTGCCCAGCATATTACCAAATGTGCGGTTGCGCGAGTGCTGCGAGTATGCCGTTACCAATAAATCTCCCAAGTATGCAGAGTGATTAATTTCACGCGGGTGTGCATGCATTGCATATAAAAAACGTTCCATCTCTCGGATGGCGTTAGAGATAAGCACTGCCTGAAAATTATCTCCAAAACCAAGACCATGACAAATACCACTTGCCACTGCATAAATATTTTTAAGTACTGCACCATATTCGGTGCCCGTAATATCCTTAGAAATAATGGTGCGTATATAGCGACAAGCAAGCAGGGACGCAAAGTGTGCGGTAACTGACTCATTTAATCCGGCAATGGTAAGGTAGGATAACTTCTCTGAGGCTACTTCTTCTGCATGGCACGGACCCGAAATAACGATCAGTTGCTCATGAGGCAAACCATATTCGGTCATCAGAAAATCTGCCACAATCTGCCGGCTATGTGGTAGCAACCCTTTTATTGCCGATACAATGAATTTATTCTTTATTGTTTTAGCATTGATACTATCTAAAGCTTCTTTTAAAAATGCGCTGGGCACAGCCATCACAATTAAATCAGAGGTGTTGATTATTTCCTGTAAATTACTGGAAACACTCACAATCTCCGGATGAATTTCAACAGAACTTATGTACTTTGGATTGTGCCTGTTTGCACGAATATAGGCTGCTGTTTCTTCGTTTCTTATCCACCACTGCAAAGCTTCTATGTTGCTCCCGGCTGCTTTTTTGTTTTCACTCAGAATTTTGGTAATAGCCGTTCCCCAGCTTCCACCACCAATTACAGCAATACGTTTAGGCCTGTCGTTAATCATTGAATTTATTCATTGGATCCACCGGATTTGCTTATTTCAAACAACTCCTCTTTTCTTACCTTGGTTACTTCATCACCATTTTTTAAGGTGCGTGATATGGCACTGTATGGTCCGGTTACAATTTCCTCATCCGCACTTACACCTTCTGTTATTTGAATGTATTTATCATCCTGTATGCCGGTTTTTACTTGTCGTAAGGAAACCTTGTTATCCTTTAATATAAAAACAACTTCTGCTTCATCTTTTTTCGATACTGCTTCGCCATTCTTTGTTTGAGGTTTCTTGCTTGTGTGTGCCGTAGTGTCTAACTCTGATTTACTTCTGATGGTTACTGCCTCAATTGGCACCGAAGTTACGTTTGAAGTGATTGCCGTTTGTATATCCACTGATGCCGACATGCCCGGCCTGAAAACGGCACGCTTTTTTCCTGCCCTTAAAAGCAAATCTTCATATGAACTGCGAAGAATGCGAATCTTTACTACAAAATTTGTTACCTGGTCGGATGTGGTTTGTGCTGTTGTAGAAGCAGAGTTGGCAACCTCTGTAACAATGCCTTTAAACTTGCGGTTGTTGTATGCATCTACTTCAATCAAGGTTGTATCGTTTAAACTAACTTTCACAATATCGTTTTCGTTCACATCCACACTTACCTCCATATCATTTAAATTGGCAATGCGCATCATTTCTGTTCCTGCCATCTGAGAGGTTCCAACTACGCGCTCTCCCTTTTCAATATTCAGCTTGGATACAATACCATTTACCGGTGAAAATATCTCGGTACGTGTTAAATTTTTTCTAGCTTCTTTTAAGGTGGCTTCCATGCTTTGCACTCCATACTGAGAGGCAAGTACTGTTTGTTTGGAAGCTTCAACCTCCGCTTTGTTGGTGTTGTAGTTAGAGCGTGAGTTTTCAAATTCCTGATCGGAAATCAGCTTTTGCTCATGGAGTTTAATATTGCGCTGATGCTGCAATTCAATTTCATTAAACCTGGCCTCGGCCTGCACCAAACGTGCTTTTGCGTTTGCCAAATTTGCTCTTGAGTTATTTAATGATGCCTCTGCACGATCAAGCGCAGACTGATACAATTCAGGATCAATAATGGCAAGCAATTGACCTGCCTGCACAGAGTCGCCCTCCCTAACATTTAACTCGCGCACCTCACCAGATACGTCTGAGCTGATTTTTACTTCTACCTCAGGCTGCACTTTCCCATTGGCCGAAACAGTTTCTATAATGGTTTTAAGGCTCACTTTGTCTGCGCTCACTTTTACTCCCTCGTCCTTACCTAACCATCCTACACTTTTACCTATTACAATAAGTACAATTAGCAACACAATTGCGCCAATGAGATACCAAATCAGTTTATTGCTTTTCTTAGACATAGTTCGTAGTATTCAAATGTAAGAAATATCAGTTTAATGGTTTACCTAAATAAAAATCGAGCACTTTTCTGCGAAACATCAGTTGATATTTTGCCTGGAGTAGTGACGTTTCTGCTGAAAGAAACTGATTTTTAGAAGCAATATAATCGTTGGCATTGATGGCGCCCAGCGTAAACTGGCTGTTGGCCAAATCATATGCTTCCTTATTTGCGTCATAACTCAGCTTGCTTGCCTCATACTGCTTTTGCGCTGCTTTGAAATCAAGGTATGCCTGATTGATATTACGATACACATCCAACTGGGTTTGTTTTTCGGAAAGCTTGGTAATTTCCTGGTTGATACGCGCTTTTTGTATGGCATTATTTGTTTGCCATCCGTTTAATATGGGTATACTCACATTAAAGCCAAGACTCTTTCCCAAATTACGGTCAAATTGAGTATTAAATGGCGTAATCTCTGTTTCGGTATATCGAGGAAAAGGAATTGAATAAATCAAATTTCCTGAGCCATCAACACCAATAATGGATGAGGATAAAACAGGATCGCCTTTGCCACGCAAGCTTTGGGTGGTGTAAAATGAATTGAGGCCACCATTCATATTAATTCTAAAACTACGTCCTCCCTGTGCAATAAACTGATTTATTTCTGCTGCACGTGTGCGGTAATGGGCAGCTTTTAGCTCAGGGCTGTTTTGCTTAAACACTTCATAAATCTGATTGGCATTACGTATCTCATCCTCAACTTTATTATCCATGTTTTGTTGCCACACAATTTTATTGCTGCTGTCCGGATTAATATTCATGGCTTGCCATAGTGTTAAGTATGACTGCTGCAATTGGTTTTGTGCGGTTACCAGTTGTAACTCCTCGTTGGCCAATTGCGCTTTTATTTGAAGCAAGCGTACTTTATTAGAGCCTCCCAGCTCAAATAATTTTTGCTGCCTCTGCAATTGCTCTTTGGTTGAAGCCATTTGCAATTCTCTTGCTTTAAGTACCTCTTCATTCATCAACACAGCCATAAATGCATTGGCAACTGCCAGTACTATATTGTTTTTTGTTGCCTGCACATCTTCCTCTGCTGCTTTAACAGTTACCTGCTGTTGTCTGATGGCATTGGTGTTTTGAAAACCACTGAAGAGCGTCATGGAGCCCGATAGTATAAAATTATTGCTTCTAAATGTAGCGTCAGATAAAGTTTGATTGGTAACAGGATTGATGGAAAAACCTGTATTAAAGTTATTGGTTAGCTGCCCATTGATTGAGGGCAGTATATTTATTTTACTCTGAAGCAAATCTGCTTCGCTGCTTTTTAGGTTATACATTCTTTGCTTAATGGCTATATTGTTTTGCAGTGCCTGATCAATGCATTGCTGCAGTGTCCATATTTGCTGCGCATATAATGCCTGATTCATGAATGCACATAGCAGAAATGTGGTAACAGAAATATATTTTCGTAGGAGCATGTTTGCAGCAAAAATAACCCTAAAACACAGAATACCTTCTTTTTTCATGAAGTTAATGCCTTCTCTTACTTGGAAGGTTGATACGGCTGATAAAAAGCTGTTTATTACTTTTGATGACGGGCCCCATCCAACCATTACACCATGGGTGTTGCAAACCCTGAAACAATTTAATGCAAAGGCTACGTTTTTTTGTGTAGGAGATAATGTGCGCAAATTTCCTGAAACATATAAACAAATACTCGCAGAGGGCCATCGCACAGGCAATCACACCTTTAATCATTTAAATGGTTGGCATACAAAAAACCGGTTGTATTACGATAATATTGAAATGGCAGCCTCCTTTGTTAAATCTGATTTATTCCGGCCGCCATACGGGCGCATCACCGCTGCACAAACACGTGTCTTAAAAAAGAATTATCAGATTGTAATGTGGGATGTGCTTACCTGTGATTTTGATAAAGGCCTAAATGTGGATGTTGCCCTTGATAAATGCTTAAGACTAGCAGAATCAGGGTCAATCGTTGTTTTTCATGATAGCGAAAAGGCTGCTGAAAATATGATGCGGATGCTGCCTTCCATGCTCAGCCATTTTTCTGAAAAGGGATTTACCTTTGATGCCCTGTGAGTCTGTGGTTGGTTAACATATCAGTTATCTTGCTTTGTTTATACATAAGCCTTCAGCTATTGAATATGTCGGCCATGCTGTGGTATAAAGCAGATGAGGCGCCCAAAAAACCAGCGGATCATGAATTGCCTTTAATTAGTGTTTTGGTAGCTGCAAGAAATGAATCAAAGCATATTATCCGCTGTTTAGATGCATTAAATAAACTTGATTATCCGAAGGGCAAAATTCAATTCTTGATTGGTGAAGATCAGTCAGAAGACAATACTGCAGAATTAATAGCTGCATTTGTTGCCGATAAGCCATCATTTAAAATGGTGCCGATATCAGACAACCTAGGCAAGGCCAAAGGCAAAGCCAATGTGCTGGCACATTTGGCACATCTGGCAACTGGTGATATTTATCTGATAACCGATGCCGATGTGGCTGTTCATGAAAAGTGGGCGCGTGAAATGGTTGGTTTTTTCGGTAACAATATTGGCATTGTTTCCGGTACTACTATTGTTGAAGACAATGGTACAAGAATGGGCCGTATGCAAGAGATAGACTGGATGTACTTTATGGGCTTGCTGCGCAGTTTTGACAATTATGGCTTAAAATGCACAGCCGTTGGAAATAATATGGCTATTACCAAGGACGCATACTGGAGCACGGGCGGTTATGAGCATATAGATTTTTCTGTAACAGAAGATTTTAAACTTTTTAAAGAAGTACGTGCCCGTGGTTTTGATACCTTAAACGTTATGAACAAGAACGTAATCAATCGTTCGGCTCCGGTTGATGATTTTCAATTGCTGATGCATCAGCGAAAGCGCTGGCTGGTAGGTGCAAGAGAATTGCCTTTGTATTGGTGGGTGTTTTTTGGCATTTTCGGATTATTTGGTCCGGCCATCATCATACTTTTTATATACAATCTTAAACTGGGTCTGATTTTTTACGGCATCAAACTGCTGCTGCAATCCTTATCGGTTTATCTGCTAAAGAGCAAAATAGATTTACATAAAAATTTTGATTACCTCCTCACCTATGAGGTGTACAGCATTTGTATTACTGTGTGCACACAGATGTTTTATTTCCTGCCTTTTAATTTTAAGTGGAAAAACAGAACCTATCATGTATAGCAAAGTGAATCAACAGATGCATTAATTAATTACACTACTAAACAAAAAAGCCGCCCCGATTTCTCGGGGCGGCTTTTTTATGTGTTAAGCATTGGTTTCCGGTTGTGTCGAATTGCTATCTCCTTCCGGTCTTTCCCTGCGCTCTCTTCTAGGAGCCTCTGTAAAGCCTTCCGGTTTTGGCAACAATGCCTTACGTGATAATTTGAGCTTACCCGTTTTCTTATCTATCTCAATCAACTTCACCTTTACTTCTTCACCTACCTGCAATACCCCTTCCATGCTAGGCAAACGTTTCCAGCTAATTTCACTGATGTGCAACAAGCCATCCTTACCCGGCAATATTTCAACAAAAGCACCAAAGTCTACAATGGTTTTTACTTTACCTACATACTCATCACCAACAACAGGCACTGCCACAATGCCCTTAATGATGTTTACTGCTTTTTGCATGCTCTCACCATTGGTAGCGGCAACTTCAACAATACCGTTATTATCCACTTCGGTAATGGAAATGGTTGTACCCGTGTCTTTTTGTATGCCTTGAATTACTTTGCCTCCTGGCCCAATTACTGCGCCAATAAACTCTTTATCAATAATAATGGTTTGTATGCGTGGTGCGTGTGGTTTGTAATCTGCATTTGGCTTGGCAATAGTTTTGTTCATTTCGCCCATGATATGCAAACGACCGGCCTTAGCCTGATTTAATGCCTCATTAACCATCTCCCATTTTAATCCGTTGATTTTAATATCCATTTGGCAAGCCACAATACCTTTGCTAGTACCTACAACTTTAAAGTCCATATCGCCCAAATGGTCTTCATCTCCTAAAATGTCAGACAATACAGCGTATTTTCCTGTTTTCTCATCGGTTATTAAACCCATCGCTATTCCGCTAACAGCATCTTTAATTTTAATACCGGCATCCATTAATGCAAGAGACCCTGCGCAAACCGTAGCCATTGAAGATGAGCCATTGGATTCTAAAATATCAGAAACAATACGAATGGTATAAGGGCTTTCCTCTAAACCGGGCAACACCCTTTTTAATCCACGAAGTGCCAGATTTCCATGACCAATTTCTCTTCTTCCAGGACCCCTGTTGGGTTTTACCTCTCCGGTGGAGAATGAAGGAAAGTTATAATGCAGCAGGAATTTTGAATAGCCTGCATTCATTGGTGCATCCAATAATTGCTCATCAAGTTTCGTTCCCAACGTAACGGTTGTTAGCGATTGGGTTTCGCCACGGGTAAATACAGCTGAACCATGCGCAGCAGGAAGGTAATTTACCTCACTCCAAATAGGGCGTATCTGATCCAGGTTACGACCATCCAAACGAGTTCTCTCGTTTAAAATCATAGCACGCACTGCATCATACTCTACATGGTGAAAATATTTATTAATTAAAAACTTATCAGGACCCGTTTCGCTTCCTTCAGGATAATTTACTGCTACAAATTCCTCACGTATGGTTTTAAATGCTGCACTTCGTTCAGATTTTCCTAACCTCGATTTGGCTGCAGCATATACTTTATCGTAAGAAAAATCACGAATTTTCTTTTCCAGCTCTTCATCATGACGCTCATGATTGTATACACGCGCAGGCTTGCGTCCGCCAAGCATTTCGCAAAGTTCCCACTGCATTTTACACTGCATTTTAATGGCATCGTGCGCCACCTTAAGAGCTTCAAGCATATCTGTTTCGCTCACCTCAGCGCACTCTCCTTCAACCATGTTCAGGTCGTGCTCGGTTCCTGCTACTATCAGATCCATATCGGCCTGCGCCAGTTCACTAATAGTAGGGTTAAGTTTAAACTGCCCGTTGATACGTGCTACGCGCACCTCAGATATCGGTCCGTTAAAAGGAATATCGCTTACCATCAGTGCAGATGATGCGGCCAATCCCACCAAGCAATCAGGTAATAAATTTTTATCTGCAGAAATAAGCTGCAGCATAATTTGTGTATCGGCATGATAATCTTCAGGGAAAAGCGGGCGCAGTGCACGGTCTACCAAACGGCTAACCAGCACCTCATAATCGCTTAGCTTGGCTTCGCGCTTGTGAAAGCTTCCCGGAATGCGGCCTACGGCAGCAAATTTTTCCTGATAATCTACGGTAAGTGGCATAAAATCCACATCTTCTTTGGCTTCTTTAGCCGAAACGGCTGTTGCCAGAATCATAGTGTCGCCCATACGAACCACCACTGAACCATCGGCCTGTTTGGCCAATTTTCCTGTCTCGATAGAGATGGACCTTCCATCCCCCAGATCAAATGTTTTTGTTGTTGCTTGCATATAATTTACATCTTGCCGCGTTTTACATCAGCACACTTCCGGTGCGGCCGGCCAAAGTGTGCCTTTTATAAAAAGAAAGCAGAGCTTTTAAGGCCCTGCTTTTAATGTTTAATGTTTTTGGAATAAGGTATTGATGGGATTATTAATCCGATACTGTATCCTACTTCCTGTAATACCCATTTTTTACTTACGGATATCTAGTTCTTTGATAATCGCCCTATAGCGGAAAATATCAGTTTTCATTAAATAATCGAGTAGTGCACGCCTTTTACCTACCAGTTTCACCAAACTCAATTCAGCCGAAAAATCCTTTTTGTTGGTTTTCAGGTGATCAGAAATGTGGTTGATGCGGTGAGTAAACAGCGCGATCTGACTCTCAGCTGAGCCTGTGTCTGCTTTAGACTTGGCTTTACCGTACTTTTCGAAGATTCCTTGCTTCGTTTCAGTGGTCAAATGCATTGTTGAAAGTAATTAATTGTTTAAAAATAAATAATTGGGCAGCGAAGATAGGCAAATTTGTGGTTTTGCCAAATTAGTTTGCTTGCAGGGTCTCTGTATGTTTAGGCCAACATTTTGAGCAACTTACCTAACCTGCTCTTAAGTTCAGTTCGGTTCACTATCATATCAACAAAGCCATGTTCCAGCAAAAATTCAGAACTTTGAAAACCTTTTGGCAAGTCTTTTCCTATAGTTTCGCGGATTACACGAGGACCTGCAAATCCTATCAGGGCCTCTGGCTCAGCTATGTTAAAATCTCCCAGCATGGCAAATGATGCGGTAACACCTCCTGTAGTTGGATCTGTTAATAAGGAAATATAGGGAATGCCTTCTTTGGCCAGCAATGCGAGTTTAGCCGATGTTTTGGCCATTTGCATTAAAGAAAATGCCGCCTCCATCATACGTGCACCCCCTGATTTGGAAATAACCATTACAGGTATTCTGTTCTCACGGGCATAATCTATGGCGCGGGCAATTTTTTCTCCCACCACACTACCCATTGAGCCTCCGATAAAATTAAAATCCATGCATGCTACTACCAAAGGCATTTCTTCTACCTTGCCAACACCCACGCGCATTGCGTCAGTTAGTCCGGATTTTTTCTGTGATTCTATTAATCTGGATTTATAATCCTTGGTATCTAAAAAACTTAAGGGATCGGTTGGCTTGATATTAGCAAATAGCTCCGTAAATTCACCATCATCAAACAACAAACTAAAGTATTCTGCTGATCCGATCTTGTCATGATAATTGCATGATGGGCAAACATAGCAATTGGCTTCATGATCCTTGGCAACCACCGCTTTTTTGCAGCGCGGGCATTTGTGCCACAAGCCATCAGGTACTGATTTTTTCTCATCGGTTGGGGTGATGATGCCTTCTTTTACACGTTTGAACCAACTCATTTCTTTGCTAATTAGTGTTCTGATTTAAAAGCAAAATGGTTGATTAAGTGAACCAAGTTAACCTAATCAACCACAAGCCATTTGTATTTTATTACGCTAAGGTAATAGAATTATCTAAATATACATCCTGAATGGCATTGAGCAGCGCCACACCATCTTTTACCGGCTTCTGAAATGCCTTGCGACCTGATATTAAACCCTGGCCACCGGCACGTTTGTTTACTACAGCTGTGAAAACGGCTTCAGCCATATCGCTTGCTCCTTTGCTTTCGCCACCTGAATTGATTAAACCCTGACGACCCATATAGCAATTGGCTACCTGATAGCGCGTTAAATCAATGGGATGGTTGGATGAAAGCTCTGTATAAACCTTATCATGGGTTTTACCAAAATTGAGGGCTGTATAACCACCATTGTTGCTTGGTAGTTTTTGTTTGATGATGTCGGCCTGAATAGTTACACCCAAATGATTTGCTTGGCCAGTCAAATCAGCTGAGGTGTGATAATCTACCCCGTCTTTCTTGAATGAACCATTGCGCAAATAACACCATAAAATGGTAGCCATACCTAACTCATGTGCACGTTCAAACGCGGCCGCAACTTCCTGGATTTGGCGTGCTGACTCATCTGAACCAAAATAAATGGTGGCACCAACAGCAACAGCACCTAAATTCCATGCTTCATCCACCGAACCAAACATAATCTGGTCAAATTTATTTGGGTATGAAAGAAATTCGTTGTGGTTTATTTTAACGATGAATGGAATTTTATGAGCATATTTACGGGAGCAAGTTGCCAATACTCCATAGGTAGAGGCTACCGCATTACAACCACCTTCAATAGCCAGTTTCACAATATTTTCAGGATCGAAATAGGCTGGTGCCGGAGCAAAAGAGGCTCCTGCTGAATGCTCAATACCCTGATCTACCGGAAGAATGGATAAATAACCCGTATTTGCCAAACGACCTGTTCCGTATAAAGCCTGAAGGCTGCGCAATACTTGAGGATTACGATTAGACGGACCAAAAATACGTTCTACAAAATCTGGTCCCGGTGCATGGATATTGTTTTTGATGATGGTTTTACATTCATGTTTCAAAAGGCTGTCGGCCTTATCTCCCAGTAATTCAACTGTTTTGCTCATAACGGTAGTTTAAATTAAGTTTGCAAACATAAACTTTTTTTCTAAACCCATAAAGATCATTATCCTGAAGCGGGCTTTGTATGCTATGGCGGCTCTTATATTTATCCGTGCGATGGGAGTGCTTATGTGCGCGTAATTCTTAGTACATAAATTAATTAAACCATTCCCAGTTCTTTCTTTAAAAATTTACCGGTATGGCTGCGCTTGTTTTTGCAAATATCTTCCGGTGTTCCTTCGCATAAAATTTCACCACCATATTTTCCTCCTTCAGGCCCAAGATCAATAACATGGTCTGCAACTTTTATCACATCCATATTATGCTCAATTACCAAAACGGTATTGCCTTTTTCAACCAGTTTTTGCAATACCTCAAGCAACACACGTACATCCTCAAAATGCAAGCCGGTGGTTGGCTCATCTAGAATATAAAAAGTATTTCCTGTATCGCGCTTACTCAATTCGGTAGCCAGCTTTACCCGCTGAGCCTCTCCTCCGCTTAGTGTGGTGCTTTGCTGCCCAAGCGTTACATATCCCAAACCTACTTGATGCAGGGTTTCAATTTTTCTGAGTATATGGGGCGTGTTTTCAAAAAACACAACCGCTTCTTCAATGGGCATATCCAACACATCATTTATGCTTTTACCTTTATATCGCACCTCCAGTGTTTCTCTGTTGTAACGTTTGCCGTTGCAAGTTTCACAGGTAACATACACATCAGGTAAAAAATTCATCTCAATAGTGCGCATGCCTGCACCCTGGCATGTTTCACAGCGGCCCCCCTTAACATTGAATGAAAATCTTCCGGGTTTGTAGCCTCGTATTTTTGCTTCAGGCAAGTTGGCAAACAAATTTCTAATTTCACTGAATACTTCAACGTATGTGGCAGGGTTGCTTCTCGGTGTGCGGCCAATTGGGCTCTGATCAATTTCAATCACTTTATCAATATACTCCAACCCTTTTATTTCTTTATATGCTAGCGGTTTCTGATGCGATCCGTAAAAATGTTGCCTCAAAATAGGGTATAACGTTTCGTTAATAAGGGTTGATTTACCACTACCACTAACACCGCTAACACAAATAAATTTACGCAACGGAAACTCTGCCGATAGGTTTTTTAAATTATTACCCTTTGCTCCTGTTATGTTCAGCTTTTTTCCATTGCCCTTTCTGCGTGTAGCAGGGACTTGAATTTCTTTTTTTCCATTTAGGTATTTTGCAGTAAGAGAATCTGCTTTCATTACTTCGGCCAAAGTTCCTTGTGCAGCAATATGTCCGCCATGTATACCTGCACCATAACCTAAATCCAGAATAAAATCGCTCTCAGCCATCATATCCTTATCATGCTCTACTACAATTACGCTGTTGCCTACATCCCGCAATTCTTTCAAAGAATCGATTAATCTATTGTTGTCTCTCTGATGAAGACCTATACTGGGCTCATCAAGTATATAAAGCACTCCCACCAGTTGTGAGCCTATTTGTGTAGCCAACCGAATACGTTGTGCTTCTCCACCGCTTAAAGTGCGTGCAGGAGAGTTTAGGGTAAGATAATCTATGCCCACACCCAGTAAAAATTTTATTCGGCTTCGTATTTCTTTTAAAATTTCTGCTGCAATTTTCTGCTGTTTTTCATCCAGGTATTTCTCGGCATCATTAAACCAATCGGCCAGTGCAGTTATTTCCAATGCGGCCAGCTCTGCTATATTTTTATCCCCTATTTTATAGTGCAGTGCTTCTTTTTTTAAACGCGCACCACCGCAATCCGGACAGGTATCTATAGTCATAAATTCCTCGGCCCAACGCACCACACTATCTGAACTGCGGGCATGATAATGGCGCGTTATAAAAGGAATCAACCCTTCCCAGTTTGAACTAAAATTTTGTGTGTAGCCACTGTTATAAGTGTAGGGTACTACAATAGGTTCTTCGCTGCCATGTAAAATCACATCCAGCGCTTCACGTTTTATTTTTTCAACCGGATCGGCAAAACTGAATTTATATTTTTTTGCCAGCTCGCGCAGTTGCAAAAACGTCCAGTTATCACGTGGTTCACCAAGAGGAACGATAGCACCTTTGTTTATGCTTAAAGTTTTATCCGGGATAATATTGTGTTCATCCAACGCACTCACCACACCCAAGCCATCGCATTTTATACAAGCTCCGTAAGGTGAGTTAAAGGAAAATGTATTGGGTTGCGGCTCATCATAACTGATGCCGCTTTTGGGATCCATTAAAAACTTGCTGAAATGAAATGCTTTCTCTGATTTGCCTTCACCCTCCAGCAAAACCATTGTGCCTTTGCCTGCTTTTAAAGCACTGCGTACACTCTCACCAATTCTGAAACGCGCATCTTTCCTTGGCTCTATGCGGTCAATCAGCACCTCAATATCATGAATTTTGTAGCGGTCGGCCTGCATTTTAGGCACCAAATCTTTCAACTCACCATCCAAACGAACCTTGGTAAAACCCTGTTTGCGTATTTGTTCAAACAGCTCGCGGTAATGCCCTTTTCTACCTTTAATAAGCGGAGCAAGTATGGAAATTTTTTTGTTTTCAAATTGCTGAATAATGCTGCCTATAATTTGCTCCTCGGTCATTTTAATCATCTTCTCTCCGCTCACATAACTATATGCATCGGCAACACGTGCAAAAAGCAGGCGCATAAAATCATAAATCTCTGTTATGGTGCCAACAGTTGAGCGAGGGTTTTTATTAACCGTTTTTTGCTCGATAGAAATTACAGGCGACAGGCCGTTAATTTTATCTACATCGGGCCGCTCCATATTGCCAATAAATTGGCGTGCGTAGGCACTAAAACTTTCCATATACCTCCGCTGACCTTCGGCAAAAATGGTATCAAAGGCTAAAGAAGATTTGCCGCTACCACTTAGGCCGGTTATGGTAACCAGTTTATTTCTTGGAATGCGTACATCAATATTTTTCAGGTTATGCTCACGCGCACCCAATACATCAATATATTCCTCTTCGGTTTTTTGTAAAACTGAATTTACTACCTGTTTTGCCTTTGCCATATTAACCTTTACTACCGTTTAGGAAGCTTTGAAACAATGATAGAGTTTTACTTACTGAACTCAAAGCAGCATTTATTGTTTACAAAAAAGTATTTGTTGCTGATTGTGAGTGAAAAAATTTGATCCGGACATTCAATGATATACATACCTTATCCCAACCTGCGTTGCATGGTATGTTGCACTTGTGCATATAATTGAAGCGGATTTAGCTTTCTCCATATCATCTGGTCCAGCTCTCCGCCAAATATCATAAAGTAGTCAATATTGGCCTTTGTAAATTCAGCTCGCACATGCTCTTGAAAATTGAGTGCAATAATCCAGCCGTCTTCAATATCCTGAAACCACTCTTCATAATAGCTGTCATCGCTTGCATGAAAATTCAATACATTTTCGCCTATCAAAACAAACTTATTAATTCCGTTTTCCATAAGTACTTCCAGTACATCCCGTTTTAAATACATGATATCATTGGTAATGGCATCATTCCACTCACCAATCATTTCAATAATGGCATAGCCTTGCTGATAATCGGCATAAATGATTTTAATGTAAAGAGTAGGCGAACCAAAGTAATCCCATTGCGGATGCAGTAAATAATTATATACCTGATTGGTGTATTCAAACTCACTGTATTCCTTTTGGTAAAAAGGCGAGAAGCGATCGTCTTCGGAGCGGTAAAAATCTCTCCACCTGAAATGTGGCTCAATATCCTGCATGGCTCAAAGTTACATATAGGAAGCGGGTTTTCATTGCAGTGATGCATTAATTTCCAAACACTTTGATACTTCCTTGAAAAATGTATTTTTGCCGAACTTATATCCTATTTAAACTTTAAAAAACGCTATAATAAAATGTCGTATTTATTTACATCAGAGTCGGTAAGTGAAGGCCACCCCGACAAAGTTGCCGATCAGATTTCGGATGCCCTTATTGATCATTTTCTTGCTTTCGACCCCGATTCAAAAGTTGCTTGCGAAACGCTGGTAACTACAGGTCAGGTGGTATTGGCAGGCGAAGTTAAATCCAAAGCATATCTTGATGTGCAAAGCATTGCACGCGAGGTAATCAAGAAAATTGGCTATACCAAAAGTGAGTATATGTTTGAGGCAAACTCCTGTGGCGTACTTTCTGCTATTCACGAGCAAAGTGCCGATATAAATCAGGGTGTTGATCGTAAGAAAAAACAAGACCAGGGTGCCGGTGATCAGGGTATGATGTTCGGCTATGCCACTGCAGAAACTGATGATTACATGCCGCTTGCGCTAGATCTGGCGCACAAAATACTGATAGAACTTGCAGCCCTGCGCAGAGAAAACAAACAAATTAAATACCTGCGCCCCGATGCCAAATCACAAGTTACACTTGAGTATAATGACAAAAACCAACCTGTACGCATTGACTCTATCGTGGTTTCTACCCAACATGATGATTTTGCTACCGAAGCTCAAATGCAAGCGAAAATAAAAACCGATATCATTAATGTATTGATTCCACGCGTAAAGGCTAAATACAAAAAATTTGCAAAGCTGTTTAATAACAATATTAAATACCATATCAATCCAACAGGCAAATTTGTAATTGGCGGACCTCACGGAGATACCGGCCTCACAGGTCGTAAAATTATTGTTGATACTTATGGCGGTAAAGGTGCGCATGGCGGTGGTGCTTTCTCCGGGAAAGACCCTTCCAAAGTTGACCGCAGTGCTGCTTATGCTACACGTCATATAGCTAAAAATTTGGTGGCTGCGGGTGTATGCTCAGAAGTACTTGTGCAGGTATCCTACGCTATTGGCGTAAAAGATCCAATGGGTATTTATATCAATACCAATGGAACAGCTAAAGTTAAAATGAGTGATGGCGAAATAGCCAAGTTGGTAGAGAAAATATTTGATATGACTCCTTATGGTATTGAAACTCGCTTAAAATTACGCAACCCTATTTACAGTGAAACTGCTGCATACGGGCACATGGGCCGCAAAAACGAAGTAGTAACCAAAACTTTTACCAGTCCTGATGGAAAGAAAATCAGCAAAAAAGTTGAACTGTTTACCTGGGAAAAACTAGATTACGTAGACAAGGTAAAGAAAGCATTCAGGCTAAAATAATTTTTACCCCATCTGTTAAATGGCTGTTCTGATTCAGGGCAGCCTTTTTAATGCTCAGCAATTGCTATGCCTGCACAAAAATCCGCTATGCCTTGGCTGCATTGTTCTGCCTCTTCAATCATGCCCATATGTGCACTGTTTTGCAAAAGATAAAAAGAAGCTTGATTGCACAATGCTGCCTGAGAAGCAATGTCTGTAAAAGGAATGAGTGCATCATATACTCCGGCAATAAAACAAACAGGCAAAAGTGTTTTGCTGAGCCAGTGTGTTGAATCCGACCTGCTGCGCATAGCTTCTAATGCACTTGTCAGGGCTTCAGGTAAAATTTTTTCCGCTTCTTGGGTCAACATATCTACTCTTTTTTGATTTGCATATTGCAGATGAAAGAGTGGAGGAATAAACGATGTTACATAGGCTTCGGTGCCATATGTTTTTATAAATGCAATAGCCTGATTACGTTTTTGCTTTCTCTCTTCGCTATCAGGCAATGCAGTAGAGTGAATAAGACCTAAGCCGGATAATGCATCCTCATATTTTTGGGCAAGTGCAAGCGCAACGTAGCCTCCCATAGAGTGTCCAAATAAAACAGGTTTGGTTAGTTGAAGTTCGGTCATGATCTCATAAACAGCATCGGCCATCTCTTCCATGCTGTTTGCTTCAGCATTGGCAGAATAACCAAAGCCCGGCAAATCTATGCACACCAACCTAAAGCGGTCTTTTAACAAAAACACCTGCTCGTTAAAGCAGGTGCTGTTTTCACAAAATCCGTGGAGTAATACAATTGTTTGGGGGCCTGTACCAAAAACCTGATAGGCCATCATATTAATAAAACATAAAACGATTATCCTTAACCTTCATAAGGTCCTTTAGTGTTTCAAAAGAAGCATACTCTACTCTCGATGACATGGCCTGCTGTACCTCTGACTTATATTGCATATAATCGGTTGTTGCAGGAGCATCATTAAATTTTGAAACAGTGTAAACATAAACTGCGTTATCTCCCTTAACAGGTCCTGCAATTTTTCCAGTGGTTTTTGTACCCATCAAGGTTCCAACAAAAGAATTATCCGGACCAATGTAGGCAATATTTGCATTCTCAAATGTTTGACTGGTAAGAGGCGTTATAGCTGCCTGCAATTTGGTAGCAATATCATTTAGGTTGGAAGCACCCACCATAGCCGCTTTTGCTTTTTCTATCAGTTGCTCAGCCTTCTTTTCTTTTCTGTAATCAGCCAGCACACGCTCTTTCACATCATCATAATTTGCATTATTCTTTTCTTTAATACCGGTAAGCACTGCAACAACAAATTTATCACCGATAGCGTACACATCTGATACATTTCCTTTCTTCGCGCTAAATGCCCATCTGATAACTTCTCTGGCCTCCGGTAAGCCTGCCAGGGTTTTATCATTTTCTTTTACCTCTGCATTGCGTTTAGCCAATCCTTTATCCGTTATAAATTTTTCAAATGCTTCAGGGTTTTGAGCTGACGCAGCAAACTGGCTTGCATCATTGTAAGCACTGTTTTGAGTATTTTGGCTTGGTTTTACCGCACGCTCTAAAACACCTGCACAAACTGTTTTATTGGTTTTATCTTCTGTGATTTTAACAATGTGAATTCCAAATTGGGTTTTCACAATACCCATGTCACCCTTTTTACCACGCTTCACATAATCATTAAATTCTTTAACCATTTGGCCTTCGGCAAACCATCCTAAATCGCCACCGCGAGAGGAAGTTCCGTCTGTTCCGTACATGGCTGCTTTTTCACCAAAATCGGCACCACGTTTTATTTCAGCCATAACATCCTGAGCCTTCTTTAAGGTTTTCAAAGTATCTTCTTTTGTAGGGCCTTCTGTTTTAAATAAAATATGGCTAGCGCGCATCTGGAAAGTGCTGTCTCTTTTTACCCCTGCAACTTTATACACTTTATATTTTCCATCTTTAAACACAGGGCCTATAATACTTCCAACCGAATCGCGGAACAAACGCCCCTGCGCTTCTTCAGGATAAAAGGAAAAAGGATGAGCCAGTGTATCAAAAGGTGTTTCGCTATTGGCATCAACAAATAATGTATCATTAGTGGTATTGGCAAACTCAACGGTTTTTTCATCTACCCACTTTTTAATATCGGCACTATCCTGCGCTGTTGGAACTACATCAAACAAAACAAAATCCAGCTTGCGCATATTGTCTTTTTCCTTGTACTTATCATAGTTCTTTTTGAAATATGATTTTAGCTCCGCATCGCCTGCAACAATTGCAGTATCTGGCACCGAAAAATAATTTAATGCAACAATCTCTGCATCGGCAGATTTCATTCTATTCTGGTAAGCAACCTTAGCTTCAAGTGATGTTGCGTAAATACCTTTTCTAAATAGAACAGCATACTTCTTGGCTTCTGCTTCTTTTACAAGTCCATCTTCAAAAGCTACCCATTGTGCTTTGGCGGCTTCGTCTGTAGACTCAGTGATGTTTTTTAGAAAACGAATCACGAGCGAACGATCAAACTGGCCGGTTTGCGGATTTTGAAAAATGGGTGCCGATTTAATTTGTTCATGGGGATTTTCGCCCTGTATCATTTCAAATAACTCGTCATTGGTTACTTTAATACCAAGTTGCTCAAATTCTTTTGCATAAATATTTTCCTGTATAACCTGGTTCCAGGTTTGCTCGCGCAACATATCCATCGTTGCTTGATCAAGAGCCTCTTGCTGCGAGCGCTGTTTATAAAAGCCGGCATTCTGCTCAACTTTGGCTTCAAACTGTTTGTAGGAAATCGGGTCTCCGTCAACCTCGCCTACATCTGTATTGTTATTGCCACCAAACAGACTTGAGTTGCTTTGCAACGCATCTGAAATTACAAATAGTGCCAATGCACCTCCTACTACCGCAATAGCAAGTCCTGATTTTGTTCTGATTCTCTCTAATATCGACATGAGTATAGTTTTTGAAAAGTCGACAAAAATACGCGCATAAGCCATATAAGTCAAATTCCACCCCAAAAGCAATACTCTTTATTTCAGGCACTTAACAATTTTCTTTATCCAAAGCCCTGAAAACACACCTTGCCAAATCGTATATCCGTAATTTTGATCCATGATCAAAACAGGTACACTTTTTTTAATTCCCAATGTGTTGGATGACGAAGCCGACAGCGGTTTTATACCTGAAACAACTAAGCAGCAGGCGCATCACCTTATTCATTTTATAATGGAAAGTGAAAAAGCTGGCAGGGCACTGGTTAAAAAATTAAACCTGCACACACCTCAATCTGATATTCAGATACAACTATGCAATGAACATACCTTACAACAAAATTTACCAAACCTTATTGCTCCCTTACTACAAGGTTTTGATGTGGGACTTATGTCAGACGCTGGTACACCTTGCATAGCCGACCCGGGTTACGAAGTGGTGATGGCTTGCCACCGTAAGGGAATAAAAGTGGTACCACTTCCGGGCTCATCAAGTATCATGATGGCATTGATGGCGGGAGGCCTGGGTGGTCAGCAATTTGTTTTTCATGGCTACTTGCCCATTGATAAAGCTGCGCGTGCTAGAATGATAAAAGAGCTGGAAGAGCATGCGCTTAAAAAAGGCTATACCCAAATTTTTATGGAAGCTCCTTACCGAAACAACCCTATGTTTAAAGACCTGATTAGCCTGTTAAAAAATAATACAAGACTTGGCATTGCATGCAATATCAGTTCTGCAGATGAATTGATAATAACAAAAACAGCTGCCGAATGGAAACAAACAACGTTACCCGATTTACATAAAAAACCCTGCCTTTTTCTGATTGGATGAAAACCGTTGGTGCTGACTTTAGGTAAAAAATTGGCAATTTGAAAACTTTGTCTATATTTGCCTAACAAACGTTAGGTAAAATGGCAGAAACGTTGACTATCAATAGAAAAGAGCAGATCATGCAGGTGGCGGCCCGGTTTTTTAAAAACAAGGGCTACGAGGCAACCAGCATGCGCGATATTGCTGCCGAACTGGGCATTGAAGCAGCCAGCCTATACCACCACATCAAATCAAAAGAAGAAATTTTAACTGCCATTTGCTTCGATATGGCCAATCGGTTTGTAACGGCTTTAAAAGAAGTGAACGATATTTACTTTAGTGCTGAAGAACGCCTGCGCATGGCCATTCAATTTCATGTGCAAATTTCTTGCGATTACCTGGATGAAACAGCCGTTTTCTTAAACGAGTGGAAAAGCCTGCCCGAACCCAGTTTGAGTGCATTCAGAAAAATGCGCGACAATTATGAAAAGCATTTCAGAGTTATTGTGAAAGATGGTGAAACGGAAGATATTTTTGATAATGTGGATGAGAAATTTGCTGCCCTTACCATTCTTTCATCAGTAAACTGGATTCATCAATGGTACAATCCAGATGGCAGCATGAACCCTTCTCAGATCGCGAAAAAACTAGCCGACATCATCATTGGAGGCATTCGAAAAAAATTAATCACCGACCCTCACTACAAACCTTAATATCAAACCCATAATAACAAACCCGCAATAAACAACTCGTAATAAACAACTCGTAATAAACAACTCGTAATAATAAATACTATGTACGGAAATGCTTACATCGATCCTAATGAAAAACCAAAGTCAATTATTGACGGTGAGGATCCAATTAAATTAGCCGAATTTGAAGCACGCATTGCACGTGGCGAAAAAATTGAACCCAAAGACTGGATGCCGCGCGAGTACCGAAAGCAACTTATCCGCATGATAGAGCAACACGCTCACTCTGAAATTATTGGTGCATTGCCAGAAGGAACATGGATTACACGTGCTCCGGGCTTTAAACGCAAGTTGGCTTTAATGGCCAAGGTGCAAGATGAAGTTGGTCACGCACAATTATTATACAGTGCGGCTGAAACCCTAGGTAAAAGCCGTGAAGCGATGATTAATGATTTAATCACCGGCAAATCAAAATACTCCAACGTATTTAACTACCCTGCCTTTACCTGGGCCGATGCGTGTGTCATCGCATGGTTAATTGATGCGGGCGCCATCATCAATCAGGTGGCTAATGCCAAAGGCAGTTACGGGCCTTATTGCCGCGCACTCGATCGCATTTGTACGGAAGAGAGTTTCCATTTAAAATACGGACACGATAATGTGGTAACACTGGCTACCGGAACACCTACACAACGCAAAATGGTGCAGGAAGCATTAAACCGCTGGTGGCCTCCCATTATGCACTTCTTCGGACCAAGCGACAAAATTTCAAATCATACAGAAATTTTAATGCGCTGGAAAGTGAAAATGGCAACCAATGATGATATGCGTCAGCAATTCTTAAACATGTATGTGCCTAAAATCTGGGATCTGGGATTAACCGTTCCGGATGCAAATCTGAAAAAGAATGAAGAAACAGGCAAGTGGGAATACACCGAACCGGATTGGGATGAATTTAAACGTGTAATCAATGGCGATGGTCCTTGCAATGCCGAGCGTTTAGCCGTGCGCAGAAATGCCGAAGAACGCGGTCGCTGGGTGCGTGAAGCGCTAAATACAGCTCAATCTAAATATGTTGTTCCGTTAGCTTAAAAGAATTTAATATTACGGGTTTGATATTGCGAGTTTTGGATTTAGTATGGCAACAATTAAAAACTTTGAAGATTTAGAGATTTGGCAAAAGGCTATTGATATAGCAGACCAACTTTACGATTTTTGCATGAATGACCAAGTAAAAAAAGACTTTTCATTACAAGACCAACTCAAGCGGGCGGCTATATCAATTTCAAATAACATAGCTGAAGGATTTGAATACAATAACAATGCAGATTTCATAAAATTTCTAAGGTATGCTAAAGGCTCTTGTGGAGAATGCAGAAGTATGATTGGATTCATGAAGCGCAGAAAATGGATATCTAAGGAAGATCATGATGAATTTTATACATCACTAAAAAACCTTGGTGCACAAATTGGCAGCTTTATGTCATATTTAAGAAAAACAACAACCAAAACCCGCAATAACAAACCCGCCAACCCGTAATAAATAACCCTAATAAACAACCCGCCAACCTGTAATAAATACCCGCAATGATCAAATCCCTCGACCCCCGCGTAACACGCGAACAAATAGAATTGGACAACCAGATTGCTCCGTTACAGGAACTGGACCAATGGGAAACATATGAAGTATTCCATCAGAAAAAACGTGGCGACCAGCATATGCACGTAGGCATTGTTCACGCACCTAACCCTGAAATGGCGCTGTTGTTTGGTAAAGAACAATATGGCCGCAGAGGAATCACTGCTAATATTTGGGTGGTAAAAACGGCCAATGTGTTTGCCAGCGAATACGAAGACCAGGACATCTTTGAAACTGTGCCCGAAAAACAATACCGCGAAGCCGGAGGCTACAAAGTGATGGAGAAAATTAATAAGTACAAAAAGGAACAAAAATCCTAATCCTCAACTCGCAATAACTAACTCGAAATAGAAAACCCGTAATAACTAACTCGCAATATCGAATGAACCACATCAAAGAATTATTATATAAAATGGCTGATGATTTATTAATCATTGGTCACCGCAACAGCGAATGGACCGGACTGGGACCGATTCTGGAAGAAGACATTGCATTTTCTTCCATGGCGCAGGATAAGATTGGTCAGTCGCAGGCTATATTCCAATTGCTGCATGAATTAGGCGAACAGGAGCCCGATACAGTTGCCTTTACCCGAAATGCCAATCAGTTTCATAATGCAGTATTTACCGAGTTACCCAATGGTGATTATGCATTCAGCACCATGCGTCATTTTTTATATGATGTAGCCGATCAATTGCGTTTTGAAATGCTGGCCAATTCATCATATGAACCTTTAGCAAAAGTTTCACGCAAAGTAAAAGGTGAGTTAAAGTACCATGTATTTCATGCCAATACGTGGATTACTAAATTAGGCGCAGCTACAGAAGAAAGCCATGCCCGTATGCAAACCGCATTAAACGAATGCTGGAATTATGCGTTGGGTATGTTTGAAGCAAGTGAATTTGAACAGCAACTCATCAGCGAAAAAATATTTGAAGGTGAAGCCGAACTGAAACAACGTTGGTTAGGCGCCATCTCACCTATCCTTACAAAAGCTACATTAACCATTCCGGATGAGTCGACCTGGCAACCACATACTGGAGGCAGAAAAGGCATACACACCGAACACTTACAGCCTTTATTGGATGAAATGAGTGAAGTGTTTAAAATAGACCCAACTGCCGAGTGGTAAATAACAAACCCGCAATAAAAAACCCGCAATAAACAATGCTAAGCGAAGCGCAAATATGGCAAGCCCTTGAGGTGGTAAAAGACCCTGAAATTCCTACATTAAGTATGGTAGATATGGGTATTATCACCAAAGTAGAGATACGTGGCGAGAGCGATGTGTTTGTAGAAATGACTCCAACATTTTCAGGTTGCCCCGCCATTAAAATGATGGAAGGAATGGT
Organism: Sphingobacteriales bacterium; assembly: GCA_021299635.1. Lineage (GTDB taxonomy): Bacteria > Bacteroidota > Bacteroidia > UKL13-3 > UKL13-3 > JAJTFA01. The sequence continues at coordinate 156,460 of JAJTFA010000002.1, read as the reverse complement.
GGCTGAACGGTTAAAAGAAATAGGTATTGAAAAGGTAGAGGTAGTTACCACATTTGATAAACCCTGGGACAGCAATAAACTTACCGAGCGCGGATTGATGTGCTTGAAAAAGCATGGATTAGCTCCACCGCCTAAACACAAGGGAGAAATTACGCAAGAGTTATTGGAACATGTAGCTTGTCCTTTTTGCGGAAGCAAAAACACGGAAACCAAATCACCCTTTGGGCCTACCCTTTGCCGCTCCTTGCATTATTGTAACAATTGCTTGCAAGCCTTTGAACAATTTAAGCCGGTGGTGTAAAGCTCTTCATTATAAACAGCGTAAAAAAATCCCGCACATGTGCGGGATTTTTTATTTGCTTAAAATGTCAATATATCGCTGAATAGCTTCCAGCTCATAGCGGGCTACCAGTTCAATGAATTGATTATTGCCACCACCCGTTTGCACGGTTTCCAATGCCTGGTAATAAGCCATGCGGCTTTTGCTATCGCCTTTTATATTGGCAATTACATACCCGTGCTTCAGCAATATCAGGTTCATCACCAGGCGTGAAGTGCGGCCATTGCCATCTACAAAGGGATGAATGGTAACCAATCGTTGGTGCATCTCGGCTGCCAGCACAACAGGGTGCATACTTTGTTTATGGCTGTTGTACCAGATAAACAAATCCTCCATTTGCTTAGGTACGATATATGGTGCCGGTGGCTCATGGCCACTACCTTTAATCATCACTTGCACATGTCGGTACTTGCCCGCATTAGCCTGATCAATTCCACGCAAAATGAGGTTATGTATAGCCAGTACCTCCCGCTCACTGATATCGGTTTTTTTATCCATCAGGTGCTTTACATAAGCAATGGCTTCGCTGTGGTTAATGGCCTCCAGATGTTCACGCATACTTTTTCCGCTAATGGTTAGACCTTCGTTAATAACCAAATCGGTTTCTTTCAGCGTAAGGGTATTTCCTTCTATGCGGTTGCTTTCAAAGGTGTACTCCAATTCCAATGCCTGAGCAATGCGGTAACTGTCGTAACTGCGCAGTTTGTTCAGTTTCTTTTTGCAGTTTTCAATTTCCTTTATTATTGCCTTAATAGCCTTAGGTGTTTTTAACTTAGCCGTGCCTAGTACCTTCATTTTAATTTCGGCTTCGGCAGCCATCATGGCTTGCAGGGCTAACTCATCATCTCCAATTTCGTAAATGATTTTTTCTTTGAGCCATTGCACCAGCAGTTCATTGGCATCTATGTTCAACACTTCAGCCAATTTAATTACCTGCTGACGTGTAGGCTTGCGCACTCCACTTTCAAATTTACTCACCAAAGCCTGGTCAATACCCAGCTCCTGTGCTACTTCGCGCACCATCAATCCTTTCTTTTCGCGGGCTGCCTTAATCAGGTTTTTCATGGAATGTTAAATTTTGACATGACAAATTTAGTCATTCATCGAAAACAATCAAATACCCTTATTAAAAAAGCGTCCGCATCAAATCAATTTGGCGGGTTTACCAAAGGTTGAGGTAAAACTTGTTTAAGGAATCTTAGCAATTATAGCGGTCCATTCGCTTGATTTCTTTTGTTCAATACATCAAATGCTTCTTTTCATTCTTGCGCCACCCTGCTTTGCTTTTATTGGGTGTAAAAAATATCAGCAAATCGGCCTGGGAGGCATACTTTACAAAGAATATCTTCTTCTGCGATTGGGAGGCATACTCCACAAAATGCCACAAGCCTTCGTTTCCGCTTACTTCGCTCCTGTATTTGGTTTTGAAAATCACTAGGTCGGCCTGACTTTCATAGTCTACCACAAAAACCTTTATATCAGCTTGTGAAGCATAATTAACAGAAAAAACCAGCTGTGCTGATGCCTTATTAAAAAGCAATATGCATATGAACAGAAAGAGCTGCGGAATTAAAATTGCGTGTGTGTTTGTTCTTATTTTCATGACCGCTGTTGTATTACAAGTGAAGAAGGCCTACTTGGTTGCAATCAAATAAATATCCCAGGTAAAATCCAGCTTTTCCGATGTAAGATAAAAATCGGCCGTGCTTATCTGCAGGGTATCATTGTTTTGCACCTTCAAATCCTTGCGCATCAAAGTGGTTAAGAAATTATATGGCTTAACAAGCCAGGATGACGGCACCATTTTGTGTAAACCCAATGGGTCTAAACGCAGTATTTTTTTGGCCCAGCGTGCATTTTCTTCATAGTACTTATTTACCTTTTCATTTCCCTGCAGCCCGTTTAATGCTGCCTGTTTAAAAACCGCAGTGATTTCCTTCCGCATTTCGTCAAAGGTATACTCATGCACATGGAAAGGATTACGCGCAATACTCATTTTTATATTGGGCGTGGTACATAAAAAAACACCTCCGGGTTTGAGCACCCGATATACTTCTTTCATAAAACCCACCCGATCTTGTATGTGCTCAATGAACTGAAATGCGGTTACCACCTCCACACTTTCGCTATCCAGCGGAATGGGTGGTACGCTGCCCGATTTAAAGGATAAATTATGTTTGGCCTTATGTTTCTCGCGCGCAATAGCGATTGTGGCTTCACTGTAATCCACGCCAACCGTACTTAAGGTATAATCTGCAAGGTATTGTGTGCCATAGCCATCTGCACAGCCAATATCTGCAGTATGTTTTCCTTTTACATATTCACGTGCAAACTCATAAGCAAAAAAACAACGTTGCACCGTTACGTTATTGCTATCTTCAAAACTGGGTCTTTCTCTGTCGAACATATTTATTGGGTTAAACCGTTTAAGGATAACGGTTGCACAAGGGCAAACAAAAATAAACATTTCCTTAACTTGCCCTAAAATTAAACATCATGGAGTTGAAAAAAGTAGTTGGGTTTCTTGGTCGCTTACGAAAAAATAACAACAAAGCCTGGTTTGATGCCAACAGGGCCGAATATGAGTTGCTACGCAAAGAATGGATTGGCTTTGCACAATCATTAATAGATGTAGTTTCCGGCTTCGATGCAAATGTGAGCGGACTTTCGCCAAAAGATTGCATATTTAAAATTAACCGGGATGTTAGATTTTCAAAAGATAAGTCGCCCTATAAAACCAACTTTGGTATTGCCATCAACAAAGGCGGCAAAAAGGCTCCCTTTTGCGGATACTATCTGCATGTAGAGCCAGGCAATTGCTTTATTGCAGGTGGGGCGTATATGCCGGAACCGGCAATGCTGTCGGCCATTAGGCAGGAAATTGACTACAACACTGCTGCTTTTGAAAAAATTATTTCAGATAAAACCTTTAAAAAACTTTTTGGTACCATAAGTGGCGATAAACTTGCCAGGCCACCAAAAGGTTATGATGCAAACAACCCTGCAATTGCGTATTTAAAACACAAAAGCATTTTAGCCGAAATGAAATTAGATGAAAAGAGTTTGGGAGATAAAGCTACCATAAAAACCATCACACAGGGGTTTAAAGCCATGCAGCCTCTGATGGCTTTTTTACAGGAGGCCTATGCATCATAAAAAAGGCCGCCTTTAATGCAGCCTTTGGATTGGTTGGATATCTTTATTATTTTCCTTTAAAAGCAGCAGGGCGCTTATTTAAAAAGGCCTCTGTGCCTTCTTTAAAATCTTCGCTGCCAAAGAAATTACCGAATTCATTTATTTCCACATTGTTTCCGTCAAGCTTCTTCTCATAGTATGCATTAACACATCGGATAACTGATGATATGGCCAGAGGGGACTTGGTTTTTATCTTGTTCAGAATCTCTTCGCATTTAGGAATTAGCTGATCCAATGTAACAACATGGTTTACCAATCCCAGGCGATGCGCCTCTTGTGCGTTGATAACGTCTGCTGTCATCAGTAATTCCAAAGCGCGGCCGCGTCCTATTAGTTGAGCCAAACGTTGCGTGCCTGCATAACCCGGAATCAAACCCAGATTAACCTCGGGCTGTCCGAATTTGGCATTTTCTGAAGCAACACGGAGATGACATGCCATTGCCAATTCATTTCCGCCTCCCAAGGCAAAACCATTAACCGCAGCAAGCACAGGCTTGGGGCAGGATTCAATTGCATTGAGCACGGCATGACCTTCTGCACTCATACGTGTGCCTTCTTCCACACTAAAGTTGGCAAACTCTTCAATATCTGCTCCTGCAGCAAAAGCCTTTGTTCCTGCACCGGTAATGATGATGCCATTAATAGCATTGTCTTCGTAGGTGCTAAGTATTGCACTTTTAATATCAGCTAGTGTTTGAATATTTAATGCGTTAAGTTTGCTTTCACGATTTATTGTAATGTAAAATATTTCGTTTTCTGTTTTGGTTAAAATAGTTTGATACATAGGTGATACACTCATTTTTCAATTTATTAAAACTATAGAATTACCTCTTGCTATTTGATATAAAGCAATGCAACGTTAGGTGTATTTTTTAAAAAAACAGATTTGGGAATGCCTTTTTTTTGCACAAAAAAGGACAATTAAAATCAGTTGGCACGATTGGTTTTCACCCAGGTCTTAATGTAATCGGCTATCTCATGCGTGTGGGCTCCTGGAGCAAATAATTTGCCAACACCCATCTGCTGCAATACCTGCATATCATCATCAGGAATGATGCCACCTCCGGTTAGCAATACATCATGCAATCCCTCCTTTTTCATCAAGGCAATCATCTTTGGAAACACCGTATTATGTGCGCCAGAAAGTATACTCACGCCAATTACATCCACATCTTCCTGCAGGGCTGCCTGCACAACCATTTCGGGAGTTTGGCGCAGGCCGGTATAAATTACTTCCATGCCAGCATCTCTTAATGCGGTGGCAATTACTTTTGCTCCTCTATCGTGCCCGTCTAATCCTACCTTAGCAACCAATACACGTATGGGTCTGTTCATGTTTATTATTTATTTTACCCTACGCAAATGTAGCGGCTTTTCTTTTGAAACATATTTTTCAAACAGGAAATTAAGGCTTTCCTCTCCCATTTTAAACACAACAGCCGTATCTGATGAAGAATGTTTCAGGTTGCGCATCTTCACCTCATTAGTCACCACAATTCTTTTATAAGAGCCATCGGATTGCCTGGCGAATGTCTCACTAACAAAAAGCTTAACTAGTTTTTCAGTGTAGTCTGCATTTTCTTCTATACTATAAATATACAGATTATTCTTATCCGCTCTCACCACAGAAACGGTCCATGCGTTTGGTATATTTTCATCCCTCTGGCTCATTGCATAATATTTACCAAACTTAGAAAATACAACTGTGTCACCAAGTATAAGTGGCTCGCCTCCGGCCTTTGATCCGGGAATGGGCATGATGCGGTCGGCCATAATCCTTACCGCTGCGCTATCTTTTTTAAACATGTAAAGAAAGGATGGCTTTTCGTGGAAGTAATATTCACCATGTAGTTCTACTGGGATACTGCTAAGTCTTTCTCCGGGATATCGATCAAAATGTGCTGCGCATCCGGTTAGGATGGCGATTAATATTATAAAAAGACGGGCGTTTATATTCATGCGATTATGGCTGTTTGGTTGATGACAGTATATTCAACGCTGTTTGTAAGCGCTCAATGGTATTTTCTTTGCCAAACAGGGCAGCCATTTCAAAAACCGGAGGCCCCGAACCTACACCTGAAAGCATAACCCGAAACAACTGAAGAAAATCTTTATTGGCAACCTCATTCTTTGCCAGTGTTTCGTTATAAGCAGCTTCCACAGCTGTTGCATCAAAGGCCGGCAAATTACCGAAAGTAGTTATAAGATTTTGCGTAACGGGAGCTGATTTTTCGTTCCACCTTTTTGCAACCACACCTTCATCATAACTTTCAGGTAATTTAAAAAAGTAATGGCTATAGGTCCATAGTTCACTTATGAATGTGATTTTTTCTTTAACCAACCTGCAAACTGCCAGCACGTATTCATTGCCTGCTTGTATTGAATTTTGTTGCAGCGTTTTGTTCAATGCGGATGCCAATAGCACTTCATCTGTTTTTCTGATGTATTGCTGATTAAACCACTTGGCTTTGTTCAGGTCGAACTTAGCGCCTGATTTGCTTACACGATCTAAACCAAAGGCTCCCACCAATTCATTTACACTAAACAACTCCTGCTGTGTACCCGGGTTCCAGCCAAGAAAAGCTAGCAGGTTTACAACCGCATCGGGTAGATAGCCAGTTTCTCTATAACCACTTGAAATTTCTCCGCTTGCAGGGTCTTTCCACTCCAGAGGAAAAACAGGAAAACCCAGGCGGTCACCGTCTCGTTTGCTCAATTTACCATTGCCCTCCGGTTTAAGCAACAGGGGCAAATGCGCAAATTTCGGCATCACTGCTTCCCATCCCAGATAGCGGTACAATAAAACATGTAAGGGCGCAGAGGGCAACCACTCTTCGCCACGTATCACATGAGATATTTGCATCAAATAATCGTCTACTACGTTGGCCAAATGATAAGTAGGCATACCATCACTTTTAAACAGCACTTTATCATCCATCTGGGATGTATTAAAGCTAACCCAGCCTCGTATTTCATCATGAAATTTTACTTCGTCTTTGCGCGGAAGTTTAATGCGTACCACGTAGGGGTCACCACTTTCCAGCCTGCGTTTAACTTCATCTTCAGGCAGGGTAAGTGAGTTTTTCATTGCAGCTCGTGTAATCGCATCATATTTGGCATCTACATTGGAGGCCTTCAGGCGCTCACGCATCGATTCCAGTTCTTCTGCAGTATCAAAGGCATAATATGCATGCCCGCTTGCAATGAGATGTTCTGCATACTGCCGGTACATAGGCTTTCGCTCACTCTGGCGGTATGGTGCATGGGGGCCATCCCCAAAACCCAACCCTTCGTTGGGTGTAATGCCAAGCCATTTTAATGATTCAATAATATACTCTTCTGCACCGGGAACAAAGCGCGTTTGATCTGTATCTTCAATGCGCAGAATAAAATCTCCACCATGCTTTTTAGCCAAGAGATAATTATACAATGCGGTTCTTACACCGCCAATATGCAGCGGCCCTGTTGGGCTGGGAGCAAAGCGAACACGAACTCTTCTGTCTTCCATATGAGGCGGCAAAGATAAGAATATAATGCAAAGTGCAGCGGCAACCGCTTGGCTGCAGCCGGGAGCTTTTAGCGCGAAAAAGCCATTGAGAGCAGGCTTTCAAACAGCAGGCGACCATCGGTATTATATAAATCAGCGTCAACTGCTCGTTCCGGGTGGGGCATCATGCCAAATACGTTTCTTTTATCATTACAAATACCTGCAATATTCTCTAATGAACCGTTGGGGTTGGCCTCATCAGTTATATTGCCTTGCTCATCACAATACCTAAACAATATCTGATCATTGGCTTTAAGTGATGCCAGCGTTGGCTCATCACAATAATATTTACCCTCACCGTGGGCTATGGGTATCTTAAGTGCTGTGCCAGGCATCATAGCGGAGGTAATTGCGCTATTGCTTGTTTGCGCACTGATAAAAACATTTTTACAATTAAACTTCTGATGGGCATTGTGCAGCAATGCTCCAGGCAACAAATGCGATTCGCACAAAATCTGAAAGCCATTGCATACGCCAAAAACGAGCCCTCCTTTTGATGCAAACTCAATTACATGCTGCATAATTGGCGAAAAACGCGCAATGGCACCGCTGCGCAGGTAGTCTCCATAGCTAAATCCGCCCGGAAGAAAAATTAAATTGCAACCTTGCAAATCTTGATCCTTGTGCCAAAGTGTTACCGTTTCGCAACCAAATTGATTTTGAAAGGCATAAACTGCGTCCTGATCACAGTTAGAGCCCGGAAAAATAACTACGCCAACTTTCATAAAGCTTGTAATAATGTAGGGCGAAAGTAGTAATAAAAAGGAATAAGCTAATACAAAAACAGAAAGTATCACCGCTAATAATTGGATTAGCTGAGTGTAAAAAATTCTTCCTTTTCTGTAGTATGATTTCTGATGACACCGGCACTAACCAGATTAATGAGCATGCGCTGTGCGCGCCACCTCGAAATATTTAGGAGTTTACACAATTGCTTAAGTGTAATTTTATTATGTTTATCCAGATAATGCAGCAAGGACTGCTCATGTTTGGTATAGGTAATCAGCGTGTTTTGTTTAGCTGATTGGCGCTTAAGCACATCAACCACAACCTTGCTGGCAAGCAATGATTGGTCCTTTACCCGCACGTATACCCACCACTTTCCGTCTTCATCCTTTGCATAGTAAGGCTTATTTTTACCTTCATTAATTTTTGCCTCTATTACTGTTTTATTTCCTAGTTCCCATTCTGTTAGCTCCAGTTTTACTTCAGGTTTGCAGTAAAAGGAGGCAGCCAAATCCAGCATGTACTTCTCGTCTTCACTTTTAACACCCGAAATGGTTCTGTTGTCATTAACGCCCACCAGCAACACGCCCCCCTTATGGTTAGCAAATGCAACCATGGTTTTGGCAATTTTTGCGGCACTCGAGATGGTTTTTTTAAAATCGAGCGATTCACTTTCGCCTTTGGCAATCAGCAGTAAAATGGGGTGCAGCGGCATCTTTGGTGAATAATTATGAAACTATTCTATTTTTCATTTTGAGGCAAGATATGTCGGAATTACATTTGCGCCAATTTTAAAACCAGCAAAACATTATTAATCATATGAAAATAGCAGTTGCAAAGGGTGATGGCATTGGACCGGAAATTATGGATGCCGTATTGGGTATATTTAATGCAGCAAGTGTTCCGCTGCAATATGAGTTTATAGAAATGGGCAAAACCTATTTTGAGCAAGGGCATAGTACAGGCATGACACCGCAGGCAAAAGAAGTTGTAGAGTCGCTAGGTATTTTATTTAAAGGTCCGATGGAAACCCCTAAGGGAAAAGGCATGAAGAGCATTAATGTAACTGCACGCAAAACCTGGAGCACTTATGCCAACCGCAGGCATTTTCAATCATTGCCGGGCGTAGATACCGTTTTTAGTAAGGCCGGCATTCCGATAGATATAACAATTGTGCGAGAAAATATTGAGGGCACTTATGGTGGAATTGAGCATTTAAACACCAATGATGTGGCCATTTGCCGCAGAATTATATCAAGACCCGGCTCTGAACAGGTTGTGCGTTTTGCTTTTGAAATGGCCCGCAAAGAAGGTTTTACCAAAGTAACCTGCGCGCACAAAGCCAATATCATGAAACTTACCGATGGCCTCTTTCTGGAAACCTTTCAGGAGGTAGCAAAAGAATACCCTGAAATAAACAGCAATGATATTATTGTGGACGACCTTGCTATGAAACTGGTGGCACGCCCGCATGAGTTTCAGGTGGTGGTACTTACCAACCTGCAGGGAGACATTATGAGTGATTTATGTGCTGGGCTGGTTGGCGGTTTAGGGTTTGCTCCTTCTGCAAACATTGGAGATAATATTTCCATCTTTGAGGCTGTGCACGGAACCGCACCTGATATTGCAGGAAAACTGCTGGCAAACCCAACATCTTTATTGCTTAGTGGTTTAATGATGCTGCGCCACCTTGGTTATGTAAAACAAGCAGCCGAAATTGAGAATGCATTGCGCTATACCCTAGAACAAGGAACCCACACGGCAGATTTCGGAGATCGCACCATTGCCCCATCCAATACCAACGAGTTTGCTGATGCCATTATCAAAAATCTTGGTCAAAAGCCGGAGTTTTCTAAACCCCGTGATGCAAAAAATGATGTGAAACTATTTGTGAAACCTGCTAAGCCCGCCAAGCAAAAAATGATGGAGACAACCAAAGATGCCACTGCCAAAAAAATTGCCGGGGTTGATTTCTTTATTGAAACGGCCTTGCTTGGACCTGAAATTGCAGATAAACTGAAACTGCATTTAGGTACCAATCAAGAATTAACCATGATTTCAAACCGTGGAACAATGGTTTGGCCTACCGGATCCGTTTTCACAGAGTGTGTAAACCATTACAGGGTTCGCGTGGAAGGTGAAATGAGCCAGCAAGAAATTTATATTTTGTTATCTTCTGTTAGCAAAGATTTTTACATCCCTTCTCATGAAGTACTCAGGGTGTATGGCGAGAAAAAAGGCTATTCGCTTGCTCAGGGGCAGTAATGTCCATTTGCAATTAACTGATTTGAAACAGCTTTTTTATGAAACCATTTTTACCTACTTTGGTTAATTAGTTATGTGGTTAAATATTCTTATTGTATTTGCTACCTTTTGGTTCATGGAATTTATGGCCTGGTTTACGCATAAGTTTGTTATGCATGGCCTGCTATGGTATTTGCATAAAGACCACCATCAGGTAGAACCAGGCTTCTTTGAGAAGAACGATAGTTTCTTCCTCATATTTGCCGTGCCAAGCGCTTACTGTTATATAACAGGCATCATGCATCATGATTTTCGGTTATTTATTGGCATTGGCATCTCTCTTTATGGTTTTGCTTATTTCCTGGTGCATGATATCATCATACATCAGCGTTTTAAAATCTGGACCCACTGGAACAACCGTTATGTGCGCGCTATCAGAAGGGCGCATAAACTGCACCACAAACACCTTGGAAAAGAGCAAGGTGAAAATTTTGGCATGCTTGTAGTGCCTCTTAAATACTGGAAAGATCCTAACTCCACCAAATAGCCCATGTCGCTCTACGCCTGGTTAATGCTGGCTTCTTTTATTTTTCCTTTTTTGTTAAGTTTTGACAAAAAAGTTGCTTTTTACAAAAGCTGGGGGCCTTTGTTTACAGGTATTGCCTTAAACGGAATTCTTTTTATCCTTTGGGATGGCTGGTTTGCGCGCACAGGTGTTTGGGGCTTTAATACGGACTACGTGTGGAGTATTCGCGTAAACGATTTGCCTTTGGAAGAATGGAGTTTTTTTGTGGTGGTGCCATATGCTTCCGTTTTTATTTATGCCTGTATTAAAGCATACATCAAAAAGGAGCCATTTAAAAATAGCAAGCATCATATTACCTTATTTTTTCTGGTACTTACGTTTGTTATTGCTTTATTTAGTACACAAAAAACCTATACTTTTTATAATGCCCTTATCGCTTCGATATTGTTGCTCATACATTATCTTTTTCTTAAAACCCCTTGGATGGGCTACTTCTGGCTTGCATATTTGTTACACCTGGCGCCTTTTTGTATTGTCAATGGTATCCTTACAGGAGCTGCTACACCACAACCGGTTGTTTGGTACAATCAGGAGGAAATACTTGGCTTGCGCCTACACACCATTCCTGTTGAAGATACCATTTATGCATTAACCTGCTTGTTGCTTCCTATTACAGTAATGGAAGCATTGATAAGGAAAAGAATAGTGGCATAAGAAAACCCAGACTTTGAGCGCCAGCGTTTTTGAATCTTTTAATTTTCTTTGCTCTGAGCGTCTACAACGGCAATAATTACCATATTTACAATTTCTCTAACGCTGCTTCCCAACTGAAGGATGTGCGCTGATTTTTTGAGCCCCAGCAGAACCGGACCAATTGCCTCTGCTGCGCCCAGCTCCTGTAGCATTTTGTAAGAAATATTACCTGCAGAAAGTTTTGGAAAAATAAAGGTATTAACCGGCTCACCACACAACTCACTAAAAGGAAAATTTTCCTGAAGCAATTTCTGATTTAATGCAATATTGGCCTGCAAATCACCATCAACAACCATATACGGATATTTTTCTTTTAATATCCTGCGTGCCTCTGCCATTGTATTAGGTGTTTCTCCTTCTGCCGAACCAAAGTTGGAATAGGAAAGCAATGCAATGCGTGGGTTAATATTGAATTTTTTTACTGCATCATAAGTGAGTTTGGTTATGTCTACAATTTCATCAACATGCGGATTAATATTTACGGTAGCATCTGAGAAAAACAACGTGCCCTTTTGTGTGAGCATGATATACATACCGGCCACTTTTTTTGTGCCTTCTTCTTTGCCCAGAATTTGCAATGCCGGTTTAATGGTGCTTGGGTAATTTTTTGTTAATCCCGATATCATGGCATCTGCTTCTCCCAGCTCAACCATCATGGGCGCAAAATGATTTCTATCGCGCATGAGTTTCTTTGCCTCATGCAGGGTGGTTCCTTTTCTTTGTCTACGTTTATAAAAAACTTCGGCATATGCATTTCTTTTCTCTTCTTCCTCCAGCGGATTAATAATAGCCACACCGGAAAGGTTGATATTATTCTCTTGAATAATTTGTTCAATTTTAACTTTATCACCCAACAAAATAGGATGGGCAATACCTTCGTCTTTTACAATTTGTGCGGCTCGTAATATTTTATAATTATCGGCTTCGGCAAACACCACGCGTTTAGGGTTTTTGCGCGCCTTGCTTCCAATCACACGAATAAAATTACTTTCCTTTCCCAAACGAGTAAGCAATTCTGATTTATATGCCTCCCAATCGGTAATTTGTTTTTTGGCCACACCGGACTCCATAGCTGCTTTTGCCACTGCAGGCGACACAGTAGTAATTAAACGCGGGTCGAGTGGTTTTGGAATAATATAATTTCTGCCAAACTGAATGCTCTTTTCATTATAGGCCATATTCACTATTTCCGGAACAGGCTCTTTGGCCAATTGGGCCAATGCATGCACAGCTGCCAGTTTCATTTCTTCATTTATTTTGGTGGCACGCACATCCAATGCACCGCGGAAAATGAAAGGAAATCCAAGCACATTGTTTACCTGATTTGGGAAATCACTGCGGCCTGTGGCTAAAATAATATCAGGGCGTGATGCGATAGCATCAGCATAAGAAATTTCCGGATCCGGATTAGCCAACGCAAAAACCACGCAATCTTTAGCCATACTGCGCACCATATCTTGGCTCACTACATTTCCTTTAGATAAACCAACAAAAACATCTGCATCTTTCATTGCATCTGTTAGGGTGTGTATATTTCTTTCTGTGGCAAAAAATTGTTTGGTTTCATCCAGATTGGGGCTGTCTTTTCTGATAACCCCTTTGCTATCGCACATAATCAGGTTTTCTTTCTTTACGCCCAAACTTAGAAACACCTTTGCGCAGGAAACAGCAGAGGCGCCTGCCCCGTTAAACACTACCTGCACACGATCTATTTTCTTTTTTACCAACTCTAATGAATTGAGCAGGGCTGCGCCCGTAATTATAGCAGTGCCATGCTGGTCATCGTGCATGATGGGTATGTCGAGCTCTTCTTTAAGCCTTCGTTCAATTTCAAAACACTCAGGTGCTTTGATATCTTCCAAATTAATGCCGCCAAATGTGGGACTGATGGCCTTAACGGTTTTTATAAACTCCTCTGTGTCTTTGGTGTTTATTTCAATATCAAATACATCTATATCGGCAAATATTTTAAACAACACCCCTTTACCTTCCATAACAGGCTTTGATGCTTCGGCACCAATATCACCAAGCCCAAGAACTGCTGTGCCGTTGGAAATAACAGCCACCAGATTGCCTTTAGATGTGTATTTATATACATCTTCGGGGTTTTCGGCAATTGCCAGGCATGGCTCTGCTACTCCGGGAGAATAGGCCAAACTTAAATCGCGTTTGGTGTTGGTGGGTTTTGTGGGTATAACAGCTATTTTGCCGGGGCGACCCTTGCTGTGGTATTTTAATGCGTCTTCTTTCAGTGTTGACATAACAAATAAATATTAAAAATTGGGTGAAATGGCCATGTCGGCATAATAATCCAAAATATAGTTTACTGCATCATCTGCGGTATCTACCAGCTTAAACAAAAACAGATCCTCCGGATTGATATTTTTTTCTTTCTGCAGCATTACGGCTTTAATCCAGTCTAATAGTCCGCTCCAGAATTCGGTGCCTACCAGCACTACAGGAAAACGAGCAACCTTATGTGTTTGTATAAGGGTTAAAGCTTCAAACAATTCATCCAGCGTGCCAAAGCCACCTGGCATGGCAATAAAACCCTGGGCATACTTCATAAACATTACCTTGCGCACAAAGAAATAATCAAAATTGATCATCTTATCCCGATCAACAAATTTATTTACAAATTGCTCAAAAGGTAATTCTATTCCAAGTCCCACAGATTTTCCATTGGCTTCAAAGGCTCCTTTATTTCCTGCCTCCATTATACCGGGTCCGCCTCCTGTAATTACGCCAAAACCTGCATTTACCAATTTACCCGCAATTTCTTCGGCAAGCTTATAATATGGGTGCTCAGCCTTTGTTCTGGCCGAACCAAATATGGAAACACAAGGGCCAATGCGGCTCATCTTCTCAAAACCCTCAACAAACTCGGCCATAATTTTAAAAGTGGCCCAGCTATCGGTTACTTTAATTTCCGGCCAATTCTTTTTCTCAAAAGCCTTCTTTATTCTCTCTTCATCTGTCATACGTATACTTCATTTAACATACATAAGGGGCACAACATGGTGCGCCCCTTTTTGCAAACATATTCAATTGGTGTTAGCCTAAAAGTTGTTTTAGCAGTGCTGAAATTATTTTACCATCGGCTTTGCCTGCTAAGGCTTTCATGGCGAGTGGCATCACTTTTCCGAAATCAGCCGCAGAATTAGCTCCGGCCTCCTGAATTACTGCTGAAAGGGCAACTTTTATTTCCTCTTCACTCATTTGTTTTGGCAAATATTTTTCAATCACATCCAATTCTTCTTTTTCTTTTGATGCCAACTCTGTTCTGCCGTTTTGTAAAAAAATTTCCATGCTCTCTTTACGCTGTTTAGCCAGTTTCTGAAAAATCTTTATGGCCTGCTCATCGGATATTTTATCTCCGGTAGCTCCTTCTGCAGTTGCAGCTAATAATAATGCAGACTTGAGCGCACGCAGCGCACGCAGTGAGGCTTCATCTTTTGCCTTCATGGCTGTAATAATATCGGCATTGATTTGTTCTTGTAGTGTCATGTTATTTATTGATTCTGATTACTTCTTTTTTGAAATAAACTTAGCGCCTTTATTAAGAAAGAAGGTAAAGGTATCGCTTCTTAATCCAAGCCTGAGGGTTTCCAATGGTATTACTTCATTTGGCGCAATATTGCCTAAGTTTACATTGGCTCCAACAAGTTTAATAAAATAGGTTTGCTGTGCTTTTTGCGGTGCTTCCCAAATAATTTTTTCCTCGGGTATTTTAGTTAAAATTTCCTGCACCAACCCCTCGCGCACCTCACCGCTGCTTCGGTAAACGCCTACATTTCCTGCTTCGCGTGCTTCTGCAATCACTTTCCATGCACCCGCTTTTAGTTCACTCTTCATCAATTCTATCCATTGATATGGTGGAATTATTTTCTCCACATCCTTACTTCCAACTTCACTTAATACCGTTGCATATTTGCTAAGCTTATTGATATAGGATAGTTTTATTTCGTGCGGCATTTCAATGGATCCATCTGATACTTCGGCATGCTCAAGACCAAATTTTTCAAGCATTTTTAAGTAATCATCAAATTGGTTGCGCACAATAAAGGCTTCAAAGAGTGTGCCTCCAAAGTAAACCTTTATGTTTGCCTCTTTGTACAACTTTATTTTTTGCTGCAGGTTTTGCGTTACATACGCTGTGCCAAAACCAAGTTTTACGATGTCGACAGAATTATCGCAAACCGATAAAAAGTTTTCTATTTCATGTAGCCCCAAACCTTTATCCATCACCATGGTAATTCCGTTATCCCGGGGTTTGGTTGTTCTATCGGGAATTTGCTTCAGTTTAAAATTCTTCATTTGTTAGTTGTTTCGGAAAAGTCCGATGGCATGCAGCACATCGGCATCTTTCTGCAAATGTGGCGAAAATTCGAAAATCAAAAAATGTTCTTCAAAATTCATTGCCAGAGCAGTTTCCAGATGATACAAGGCTTCCTTTCTTCGTCCAATTTCAAATTCATAACAGGCTAGCCTGTAATAATATAAATAATGGTCCTCATGGGTAAGTGCCTGCTGCAGCAAATCAATGGCGGCTTCGGTATCACCCTCTATGTGTATGATGTATGAAAGATCCAGCCAGGCTTCTACCATCATGGGGTCTTCATCAATCAAAGAACGCAAAATTTCCTCTGCCTGATGTAGGTTTCCACTCCTGTACTCGGCATCAGCCAAGGCCAAGGCGTATTCCTCATTTTCCGGCTCAAGAAGCAACGCACGTTTAAAGTGGTTAAGCGCTTGTTTGCTTTGGGTTAATTTGTCATAGATAATGCCCATACCAAACCAAGCCTCTCCGATATTTGGATTAAGATTCGTTGCTTTCTTATAGTAATCAATGGCCTCCTTATCTCGGTTTAATCTCTCCAGGCAGCTTGCCAGGTTGCAGAAAGTTATGGCATCCTGGCCATCTTTTTCAATTACGGATAGAAATTCTTTAACAGCCTCTTCATATCTCTCCATCTCCACCAAATCATTCGCTTTATTAAAAGAGGCGGGCATGAAATCCTCATCTATAGCCAGACAATAGTCATAGGCTTCAATGGCTTTTTCAAAATTACCCATTTTGCTGCAAACTACACCCAGGCTATACCATGCAGGGCATGAAAAAGGGTTGACCTCAATTAATTCCTGATAAACATCGGCAGCCTTATCGAATCTTCCCTGTAAATCGTAACAATTGGCTATTTCATAGCGGGCCTGTTGATTATCCGGCTGAGATTTTAGTATCTCCTCAAAATACTCAATGGCTTTGCCCTGTAAATTACAGTCTTCATAAACATAAGCTATTTCGAAGAGCATGTCTATTCGGTCATCTGCATGCAGAATTGCATTGGCAAAAGATGCTTCCGCTTCTTCAAAATGCTGAAGGTTGAGAAGATTTTCACCTTTCAGTAAAAATAAATCAGGATTAAACGGCTCATACAATTCGCATTTCTCTAGTACTTCTAAAGCGTCTTCAAACTTGCCCATCAATCCAAATACTTCTGCCTTCTTTAAAGCAAAACCATTGAAATAAGGGTATAACTCCTCTCCATAATATAAAACCTCCAATGCTTGTTTTAACTTATCCTGATTGATATAATATTCGCTAATTGATTCTAGGGTCTCGGCATCAAAATAATCTTTTGATTTATTTCTAATCATCTTTTCAAACCGCGCTGCATGAGAAAGCGTATCCTCGTCTAAAAAATCATCCGCGTCCATAATTTATAACATTGACCTAACAAATATAACAAACAGATTGGGGATACCTTCATCTTTAGAAGTGGGTTATAAACATCCTGTTGTGCTTATTTATTATATAAACATCCTGTTGGTTCAGCTAAAACAAACCGCCAACACAATACCTTTGCTTTCATTATTTCTCAACCCATGAAAAGAAAATTAACTTTAACACTATTTTTTCTGTTTGGTATTTATGCCGCTAAAGCACAAAGTGATTCAGCATTAAAAGATGTGGGGGTAGCTGTATCGCCCTCTCATATCAATTTCAATCTTAAGCCCGGAGAAAGTAAGACCTTTGAAGTGAAAGTAACAAATGAAACTCAAATAAGGCGTTCTTTTTCTATTGTGCTGAATGATTATGATGTAGACCAAGCGGGTAAAACGGCATTTGCCGAAGCCGGTAAATCAAAATACGGCATATCGCAGTGGTTAACAATTGCTCCAACTTTTTTTGAAGTGGCTCCCGGTGGATTTCAAAAAATTAAAGTAACGCTTAATATACCCGACACGGGTTTCAGCAATCGTGCGGGATGGTGCCTGATGATGGTTGAAGAAAGAAAAAAGCGTGAAACAATTGATAATAAAAGCAGTGATAAAAAAATCTCTTTGGGTGTAATACCCACCTTTGCCTTTGGGGTATATATTTACCAAAACCCGCCAACTGTTCAAAACAATAAAGTTGAAATTAAGAACTTTGTGAGCAGCCTGCCTGCTAATAAGAAATCAAGAAACATTGAGTTTGCATTGGAAAATGTTGGCGATGGCATTGCATTTTGCATTGCCTATGTTGAACTCACCAACCTTAAAACAGGGAAACAGCAAAAGCTAATGGTTAAGCGCTTTACTATTTTACCCGGAAATAAACGAAATTACCTTTTCCCTCTGCCCACAAACCTCGAGCCTGGAAAATACTCGGCTGTAGGTGTTCTTGATTTTGGCAGCAATGATGAGGTAGAAGCAGCTGAACTTACTTTTGAAGTTGAATAATCGCTTGTAGATGTCCTTATGTGCTCGTTTTTAAGTATTTGATAAAAACGGATTTGTTTTAAATCTATCGGTACTGTCTTTGGTTCTAGATAGCCTGATTACAAATGTAAACGACAAAATATAATACTATTGATAAGCAAATTATTCTTTAATAGCTGGTTTACAACGCTTTGAATATTGAATGTGAACTTAATAACCCTAATTCTTTGATTTGTGTCAATTTACAAGCATTATTGTAATAGACATTTAATAACATTTAATCCACAAAAATATGAAAGCTAAAAAATTATTAGTTGCCTTGTCGATGTTAGGGCTAACCTCAACCGTTGCATTCGGTCAGTTACAAGACCAAAAAGATGTAACTTTTACCATGGATCTTCAACCCATACTGCAGTTGAACATGACCACTCCTAGTCAAATTGATTTTACTTTTGACGATATCAATTCTTACTATGCAGGTATTACCAGATATGGTGCCACTATTCTGAAAGTAAGTTCAACCGTTAACTGGGACTTATATGCAGTAGGCCGTTCTAACGGGAATACAGGTGCAGGCTTCTGGGATCAGCAGATCAGATATGGTACAGCTGCTGCAGGTGGTGAAACCAACCAATTGCCTCTAAGCGCACTTGAGCTGCGTCAAAATACTCCTAACGCAGCTACTGGCGGTACAGGTACTTTTGAAGACTATAGTGCTGCCTTTCCTGCAGTTGCTTCGCCAAGTGGTGCCAACAGTTTATATGTTGATCCTGCAAATTCAAATACGCCCCCACTTATTACACACAAGTATATAGCTGGCCACAAAGGAACAACTGCAGTAGGAACTGACGGTATTGCAGGTGGATCGTATTTAACTTCTAACGGATTAACCTCAAACTACTTTTATTCAATTGACTATCGCATTCTGCCTGGTTTGCCAGCAATTTTCCCAATGGCATTTGCAGCAGACGGAACAACTGCACAAGACCTTGTAACCATTAATGGCGCAGGTTCTTTTGCTCAGCCAGGTGTTTACACCATGTATGTTCAATATATTTTATTAGAAGATCAATAAGTTTTTTCACCAAGTCTAAAGGGAAGGCTGTTTTAATCTTAAAAAAGCCTTCCCTTTATTAATAAATTTAATCCAGACATTATAGACAGGTGGACCCGATTAAAGCCTTTTGCTCTATAATCCTTATTTTATTTGCCCAACTCTGCAGTGCACAAGCCTGTGATGAAGTTGTGCTAACAAATACCGGCCAGTCAAATCTCAACATGGCCTTTGATACATTTGGCAAATACCTTTCCGGATTAACCTTTAACGGAGCTACGCGGTTAAAGGTAAAAGTAGACAACTCCATTAACAATAACCCAAGCTGCCGTTGGAACTTAGTAGTTTTAGTTGATAATGGTGGGGGGGCTACACCCAATAATGAATGGGAAACGGTTTTTAGCCAATCTGTATCAGGTACGCCTCCAAAAATAGATATACTTCAGCTGCGCATAAAAAATCTCTGCAATACATCTCAAACAGGCTCACAGTTTTTCAGTGTGCCGCTGGTTACCGGTACCCCAATCATGGTAATTACCAATAATGGAATTACTACTCCGGCTGGCTCTTGCATAACGAATGTAAATGGTCCGGGAAATGCAAACACCAATCCGGATGAGTATTTATTTGATATTGATTACCGAATTGTGCCGGGAGGCAGCCTTAAAAGCGGTATTTATGAGCTGCGTGTAAGATTCTTGCTTACCGAAGTATTCTAAAAATGCGAAGTAGAAGTAAACATATTGCCAATGCCCTTTTGCATACAATGCTGCTTTTGCTGCTTTTTATCAGCTCAAATGCGCAATCCCGTAAACTAGAAGTTTTTTGGCAAACCAAAGAATTTGAACTGAAGAAAGGAGATGTAATTTCGAATGTGTTAAGGATTGTAAATATTGGAGAGTCTTCTGAAAGTTTTACGCTGAATATTGACTATCCGGCCGGCTGGAAATTGCTTTTTTTCTCTGGAAATCAATATGAATGTAAAGCCGGTGACACCCTTTATTTGCCAGTGAGAATAGTTCCGCTTGGAAAAGGTGCAGGCAATAGCAGATATATGGTGTCTGCTTTTGCAGTTTCTACAGACGATATGGATTTGGGGCACGATATGTTCTGGGCATATACCAAAAAGAGCGTTAGCTGGAAAATTAGTACCGAGCCCGCGGGTGTTGTTTATTTTAAAAACAGGGAGGATGAGGCTAGGTTCAGCGTAAATATTATCAATACAGGAACAGATGCTCAGCCCATTATGTATGCTATAAACAATATGAGCCTGCAATCAGCAATAATTGACTCGACCGGAAAACCCGTAAAGAAAACCTCACATGTTCTGCTTTTAAATTCTTTCGAAGACACTACGTTTTATTACTCATTTAAGCATATGCAGGGCAAAAGGAATTTTGCAATGATAGATATTGAGAACTACCGTCCGGATAATTCAAGAGAAGAAAAATCATATAACCTTATTATAAACTCTGAAGAGCCGAACTTTGGACAACCCGGATCCTTTAGCACTTCAACAAGATTACAATTTAAAAAACTCAGTGACGAAAAGAGAGCAGAGCGGCAAACCTATTCAGATCTGCCATTTATTATCGACTACAACGTGAGCAACCTGCTTGATCAGATTTCTTTTACAAACATTAATATACGGGGACAATCCAATATCGGACCAGACCAATCACTTATTTACAATATGCAGGCTAATGCTATTGGCAATAATTACTCTGAATTATTCAAGAACAATAACTACTATATCGGATATTTCCATCCAAAAGGAAATTTACAAGCCGGCTTTCTTAATGGCGCATATATTGGACTCCAGAGTTTTGGAAGGGGTATTAAAGGCTCCTATAACATTAACTCTAGAAACGCCATTAATAGTTTTTATGTAATAAATCAGGATCGCAATGGCACAGTTATCCTTAGTTCATACGGTGTTGGTCATAGTTTAAAATATTATAAAAACAATCTGATACACCTGGAATATGGTAATGCTGATAATAAGTTTAATGGAACTATATCAACTGTATTAAACGCAAGAATAACCTATTCATTTCTCAGAACACACACTATAAATACAATGTTTTCAAATAGCTGGAACAATATTGACAATAAGACTCAAGGAAAAATAAATAATTACGGTTATTTTCTATTGGTCAATTATAATGCTACTTTCTTAAAGAATAAACTTGGCATGGAGCATAGCTTTGGCCAAAACACGCGTGATTATGCCAACTCAGGCGTTTCCAGATTGTTTTATAACCATAGATCAAGATACTTCATAAACAATAAATGGAGTGTGATGCTTTCAAACAATTATAACCAAACAAGCACAATGGTGGCGAAAATGAACAATTTAAGCTTCATTAATCGCTTTTCTTTCATTCGTGCATACAAAACCCGAAGTATTCAGCCTGTTTTGTTCTTTAATCGCATGAATACTTTTGTGCTTAATTATGAGGTGATAGGGGGTGGTGTGAATTATAACTTTTTTGAGCCCTCAGATAATACTCGTTTATCTACCACCGTTGAGGCGGGCAATAATGTTCCTTTAACCAATTCAAGATTCAAATCAACGCAGTTTTTAATGTGGAACACCTTGTTTTTTTACCGAACTCTCACCATGAATTGTCGCTATGTAATAGGCAACTTTGGCATATCAGAGCAAAGTGCTGCAATGACAGATCGTGTTACACCGCAAACACTTACAACAAGCTTACAACACCAATATGTTTTTGCAAATACAAAATTTATGCTGCAAACTGGGGCCAATTATTTTTACAATAATGTTTTTAAACAACATAATGCCAGTTTGAATCCAGATATCTACATGTTTACACGTGATGGTTGGCGCTTTAGGATTGGCGCCACAATTGGAATAACCTCTAGTATGGCACTTTCAAATTTCTATACCTCATCGCTTTCGGGATCAGGTGACGAAGAAAAAATAACCAATCAGAGCTTTTTTCTAACGCTTGGGGTTCGTAAAGAATTTACTGCACCCATACCCTTTAAAAAATCAAAATTCACCAATTGCCGGGTAGCGGCTTTTTATGACGTAAACGGCAATGGGGTGCTAGATAAGAGAGAGCGCCCTGTTGAAAATGTAGTAGTAATTATTGGGGATGAAGAGGTGCTAACCAATACAGAAGGAGAGGCTTCCATTATGGGAGCAGTTATGGGGATTAATAAATGGCGGGTTTTTGCCTTGGAACCCGTACCGGGATGGTTTCCCAACATCACAGATACCCTAATTGTAACTAAAAATAAAACAGCGCTCATTCCCTATGTAAGAGGCGTTACGGTTAAGGGGAAAGTATCAATAGATCGTGAAGCAATTGCTGCTGATAAAGACGAATTATTTGATTTGTCATCTATTAAAATAACTGCAGTAAATCACAATAAAACCATCAGCTCGCTAACTGCTATTGATGGTTCATTCGAATTTTTTCTGCCTTATGGCGACTATAATATCAGTATGGACGAAGCTGTACTGGGAAGTCGTTTTAAACTTGCCAAAAACAATTATGAACTTAGCATAACCAAAGAGTCAGATGGGCTTTATCTTTCTTTTCTGATTATAGAAAAGAAGCGTAAGGTCAATAAAAAAATATTTGACCAAAATAATGACAATAAAAAGTAATATCGCGCACGGATATTCGTCTGCATAGCTTTATAAAAATGCGAAACCAAGCCCTTTTACTCGTTTTTATTTATTACGCGACATATACTGCATCAGGACAGCAAACCAGCTTTTTAAAACAGGCTACCTGGCAACAACGCGTAGATTATGAAATAAACGTTCGTTTGGATGATATGCGCAACGAACTTTCAGGTGCCGAAATCATTCAATATACCAATGGCTCACCCAATAAACTCGATACCATTTATATGCACTTATGGCCCAACGCATATAAAAACAATGAAACGGCTTTTGCCAAACAACAGATAAGAAACGGTAAAACTGATTTTTATTTTGCAGAGGAAGCAGACAGAGGATACATTGATTCGCTGAGTTTTGAAATTAATGGAGAAACCATAAAATGGCAGCTTACCGGTGATATAGATATTGCTATTCTGATCCCCAATAAGCCAGTTAAGCCGGGAGAATCCATAACCATTTCAACACCATTTAAAGTCAAATTACCGAAGGTTTTTTCTCGTATGGGTCACGAAAATCAATTGTATTGTATTACCCAATGGTATCCTAAACCGGCAGTATATGACGTGAATGGATGGAACCCCATGCCGTATCTGGACCAAGGAGAGTTTTACAGTGAGTTTGGCTCGTTTGATGTTCGCATTTCTGTACCCGAAAATTATATTGTTGCTGCCACCGGATACCTTACGAATGCAGATGAACTTCAAAAACTTTTTGAACTAAGCAAAAAGAAATTTACATCGATTGAAGGTCAAACTGCAACACCAAAAAACCCGACCTCTGCAGCAAACTACAAAACTCTCAGGTATCTACAAGACAGCATTCATGATTTTGCATGGTTCTGCGATAAGCGATTTAAAGTAGAAAGAAGTGAAGTGATTTTGCCGCAAAGCGGCAGAAAAATCACAACCTGGTTTTACAGCAACAATCCTAAAAAGAGTGTGGTACACTGGATAGATTCTGCCATTCTATTTTATTCTGCCCATGTAGGCGAATATCCGTTTAAGCAGGCAACAGGTGTTTATACCCCGCTGCTGGCAGGCGGTGGCATGGAGTATCCTACAATAACCAATATGAGCACAGCAGAACAGCAGGTAATTGTGCATGAGGTTGGACATAACTGGTTTTATGGGATTTTGGGAAACAACGAACGCTTATATCCATGGATGGACGAGAGCTTTAACAATTATTATGAAACGCGAAGTGCCTACCTAAAAAAAGTGCCTGCACATGGGGGCATAACGCTTAGCAATTTGAAAGGAAATAATATTCAAGAAGAATTCAGCGGATTAAATTTTTATCAACTACATCATGCTGTACATGCCCGGCTGAATGATGATCAACCGGTGAATATTAAAAGCGATTCCTTCACAAGCGAAAACTATGGTTCCATGGTTTATGCCAAAGGTACACTTAACATGATGCATCTCAATCAGTATTTAGGCGATTCGCTTTTTGATCAGATGATGAAAGCCTATTTTGAAAAATGGAAGTTTAAGCACCCGCTTCCGGATGATTTTAGAGAACATGCTGAAAGCTTTACAGGAAAAAATCTGAGCTGGTTTTTTGAGGAGTTGATGGGCAAGACAAGAATACCGGACTGGCGCGTAAAAAAGTTCGATGCAAAAACCAATAAACTTTTTATTGAAGCTTATCATGCTGCAGGAATACCTTTTCCCGTTACCTTATTCAATAATGATATTGCTACTGAAACAAAATGGTATGATGGTTTTGCCGGCAAGGATACCAGCATTTTATTGCCCGGTAACGGTTTTGATTATATTGTACTTGATGCCTATGAGCACACCCCCGACTTTTACCGGTACAATAACGCAACAAGAACGAGGGGTTTATTTAAAACATGGCGCAAACCTGCATTGCAGTGGATTGCCAATATTGAAAAGCCCAACGAACAACGAATTTTTGTAAGCCCTATTTTGGGTATGAATTTATATAACAAAACCATGCTGGGGATGGCTTTTTACAATGGCCTGGTTCCGTCAAAAAAAACAGATTTTACGCTGGTGCCCATGTATGCCTTTGGCACGCGTGATTTGGTAGGATATGCCGAAGTAAATCACTTTTCTGTTGTAAACAAGTTGGGCATTAAAGATATAACCTTTACACTAAAAGCAGCTCGTTTTGGTACATATGGTGATTATGTAAGACCTGATATTGACGCAGATGGTTCCATAAATAATAGCACTTTTATCGGCACTGAAGTTTATGAAAAAATTGAGCCTTCTGCACTTATCAAACTCTCCAGTAAAAACGCATTAAAGGGTGTTTCACAATTTTTACGCCTGTGCTACACATTCACTACTGAAGATAAATTTACTCCGCAGTTGCTGCGTTATGTAAATGATGCAAATTCATTTTTGACCGCCTCCTACCGTTATGAATTCGCTCGATCCATTAACCCCTGCGGAGCAAACATTGCTTACCAATGGGGCAGCATGGATGAAACGTTTCAGAAAATTCAGGCAGAAGCCAATTACACAATTAGCTACGAAAAGCCTAAAAAAGGTTTTAGTATCAGGGCATTTGCAGGAGCCTTTATGGGGCCCTACAAGGGCGATGATTCCCGTGTACTTTACCGAGCAGGAAACCAAACAGGGTATACAGATTATTTATATAATCAATCACAATTTGGAAGAGGCGAAGGAAACCCGTTAGTAAACAGCAACAGCCTCTTTGCACAGCAACTTATGTTTGGCGAACTATCATTTAAGGAGCTCTATCCATTGGCACAAACCAACCGATGGGCGCTGGCAAGCAATTTAGAAACAACCCTTCCCGGAATTTTGCCTTTACGTGTTTATGCTGATTTTGCTTTTATTAATTATGAATTGATAACAAATGTGGGCTCTGCTTCGGGAACAACAACAACTTCCTCTCTTGAGTATAAGTTTTTATATACTGGCGGTATAAGCGTGGTTATACTTAAAGAAATTTTACGCATTAATTTCCCAATGATTGCCTCCAATGAAATTGTTGAGTACTTTAAAGGCAATGCCGTTAACCCCGGAAAATCCTATGGAGAGCGAATATCCTTTTCTCTTGACCTAAATAAACTTAACCCCATAAAGGCTGTAAGAAATATCAAATTTTAAGCGCATATTTGGATTTGCCTCGGCCAAAATTAACCCTCTCTGTTTTAAGTATTGATTAAGAAACTACGTATTAAATTGCATAACCATGTATAAAAGAATTCTTTTCGCATTAGCTATTACCTGTAATGGTGTATTTGCACAAAATACCTATCGCAGCTATTTAAAGGACCAAACGGCCTATCGCGAACACCCATTGGATATTACCAGGATGAAAGTGGAGGTTGCATTTGATCCCAATGCTGGTTTGGTAAAAGGAAAGGTTACACATAGCTTTTTGGTGTTGCAAAAACAGGTTGATTCTGTTTTTTTTGATGCACCCGGCATTCGCATTAAAAATGCTTCCTTAAATGGCAAGACGCTTGCCTTCCAAACCAACGGCAAAGGCGTTTGGGTGAAGCCGGCAACACCGTTAATCTGGGACCAAAACGGTCAAATTGTTTTTGAGTATGAAGCCAACCCGCGTAAAGGAATTTATTTCATAGGCTGGAATGCAACAGATAATCCTGAGCAAAGTCCGTGGGCGGTGCGCAAACAAATATGGACCCAAGGGCAAGGTATTGATAACCGCTACTGGATTCCGATGTATGATGACATGAATGATAAATTCATCACCGAAACCGTAATCACGTTTAACAAAGATTACGAGGTATTATCTAACGGCACCTTGCTTAAAAAAACAGCTAATAAAGACCAAACCATTACCTGGCATTATAGCATGACCCGGCCGCATGCAGGCTATTTGCTTATGCTGGGCATAGGCAAGTATGCAATCAAAGAATCCAAAAGTGCGCGGGGGGTGCCCATGAAGTTTTATTACTACCCTGAGTTTGCCAGCCGTTTGGAGCCTACTTACCGATACTCTGAGCGCATGGTTGATTTTCTGGAAAAGGAAACCGGTATCCTGTATCCATGGGAAAGTTACTCGCAAATAATGGTACAGGACTTTTTGTATGGCGCGATGGAAAATACAACTGCTACCATTTTCGGAGATTTTTTTAATGTGGATGCACGTGCATTCAAAGATAGAAACTATGTAGGCGTAAACTGTCATGAACTAACACACCAGTGGTTTGGAGATTTTATTACCGCCCGAGATGGTCGAGATACTTGGCTGCAGGAAAGTTATGCCACTTATTATCCTAAAATGTTTAACCGGGAAATACTTGGAGAAGATGATTACAACTGGCAGCGCAGAGGCGAGCACAACACTGCGCTTGAAGCAAGCAAAAAAGACAGAAATCCTATAAGACACACACAAGCAGGAACAGCAAGGGTATACCCCAAAGGTTCTGCTGTAATTAGCATGCTCAGCTATGTGCTGGGAGATGAACAGTGGAAGCGTGCACTGAATCATTATCTGAAAACACATGCTTATGCCAACGTTGAAACCAATGATTTGCAACAAGCTATACAGGATAAATTGGGAATAGACCTGAGCTGGTTCTTTGATCAGTGGATTTTACGTGGCGGAGAACCGCACTACACAATTCACTATGAAGATTTAATTTATAATGATGGTTCCAGAGCCACTGAGGTGGCTGTAGAACAGACCCACTTGCGTGATGAAGTGGTGGGCTTATTTAAAATGCCTATTGCCATAGAAGTACATTATACCGATGGTTCATCCGATAAAATAACAGAGTGGATTGAAGAAGCTTTTGAGGTGGTAAAAATTCAGAACAAGAATAAAAAAGAAATTGCCTATGTGCTGTTTGATCCCAATAGCATGGTACTAAAATCTGTAACATTTAAAAAGGGCTTTAATCAGCTGAAAGCGCAACTTTTAAAAGCCACCAATATGCTAGACAGATATGATGCATTGGTGGCGCTAAAAGATTTTCCGCTTGATAAAAAAAGAACCCTGTTAATAGAAGTACTAAGCAAGGAAACATTTCATGCCATGAAAACAGAAGCTATTAATCAGCTTAGCGGGGATAACGAAACAGCATCCATTGTGGCGAAAGTTTTTGAACTATACCATAGTAGCCCAAAACTAGCAGCCATTAAACATGCGCCTGATGATATTTTCTGGAAAGAAAGACTTATAAAATGTCTTTCCGATTCAAGCTATGACGTGGTGGGTGCTGCACTTGAAAAGTTGTGTAAAGGATATCCCGCAGAAGCAGAAAGCTTTTTAAATCAAACAAAAGGTTTAGATGGTACCACCAATAATCTAAGGGTAAAGTGGCACGAACTGACTGCTTCATATAATATTGAGAAAGATAAAAATCTAGATGCGCTGGTTTGGCTAAGCAGCAACGCGTGGGAGTTTAGAACAAGAAACAATGCATTTGCTTCTCTTAAGGCGCTTAATCACTGTAATCCAAAATTAGCGGCCCATTTGCTAGATGCCGTTACAAGCACCAACGGAAGGTTATCCGGCCCTGCCACTCAGCTGATAGAACACTTTGCTCTGCAAACCACTTATCGCAACCTTTTTATACAATCCTATAAACAGGTTGCAGATAATGCCAAAAGGGATTTAATCAAAAAACAGCTGAGCTTTTTGCCATGAGAAAGTTATTGCTTGCCTGTTTGCTCTTGAAGGCTCTTTTTACTTACGCACAGTATGACCTAAAAAATTACACCGTTAGCTCTTACCTGAGAGAAGACTGCTCAACTTATATTATGTTACCCCTGTTTCCAAAAGAAACAAAAAAAGATGCGCTAAATAAATTATTGATAAACGCACTTACCAAACATCATTTTTTATTTGAACAGCAGCTGGTAAATCTAACAGCATTTTATGAAGAGCGCCAATATAAAGGTGACTCTGTTTTGGGTTTTACCATTATGGCCGGTTGTACGTTTGCCCGAAAAGGGATTTACAGTTTTACAGGCTGCCCCTACAATGCGTGCGACAAAAAGCCACAATCTGAAATGGAAACGGTAATGGTCGTGCTGGATAGCACCAAAGGAAAGCTGCTCGTGCTAAAAGATATCATTGCTCCGGCAAAGTATGATTCGTTGGTAAATTTTGTAATTATGATTGCCAATCGTTACCGTATTAAAACCATACCTTCATGCTCCTATTCATCAACAACACCTGTTGTGGTAAACTCATCAAACGGTAGCTCCACACCGGGTAATGAAGTAACATACGGAAACCAACTTGATACCAAATTCTACATTAAACCCGATGCACTTGTTCTTCATCTCCTGGCCCAACATAGTCGATATGCTTACGCTACTGTTGAATTAAATATACCCATTAGGCTAATGGCATATTTTCTTAAACCGGAATATGCCAGCCGCATTCTGCCGTAATTCAGTAATTAAATGGGGCCCATTTGTTAGAAAATTTTTTCTTGTAAACCGGAAACCCAATAGCCTTAACAATAAAACATATTGAGTTCACTTATTTATGGATGTCCATTAATTTAACAAACGGATTGGAGCTTGTTGCGGATGTATAAAAAGCATTCCGCATCTCATCAAATTATTAGGTTCATACTTGATAATGTTGTAATTTGTTGTGTTTATTTGAAAACACTAATTACTTTTCGTAACATGACACGTTTTTGTCTTTTCACATTATTGTTTTACTGCGTGCCATTACTTGCACAAAAGCCCGGTAGTTCCAAAATTATTTCGGGCCCCATGCTTGGCTATGCCGAGCACCGTGAAGCACTTATTTGGGTACAAGTGTCCTGCGCCAAAACAATTACACTAATTTATACTCCTTTAAATTTAAATGTTTCAGGCGGACGCATAAACCGCCATATCTCAGATCCCAACTGTAACAATGGTAGCATCGTTAAGTTTATTCCCCAAAACCTTGAGCCCGGGTGTACTTATAAATATACGTTGCTGTTAGACGAAAAGCCGGCTACAAGTGGGGTTGACCTGTTTTTTAAAACCAAACCATTGTGGGAATGGCGCGCCCCTGCTCCCGATTTTTCGTTTATTGCAGCATCTTGCAACTATGTAAACGATTCGGCCTACGACCGTCCCGGTAAACCATATGGACAGAGTACAGATATTTTCTTACAAATGGTTCAGCAGCCAACAGACTTTATGCTTTGGTTGGGCGATAATGTATATTTAAGGGAGGTAGACTACTCCTCTGAGAGTGGCATAAAGTATCGATACGCCCATACACGTGCAGATAAAAATCTGCAAACCCTGCTGCGCAGCCGTAATCATTACGCGATATGGGATGATCATGATTTTGGAGATAACAACAGCGGAAAAGGGTTTGCCTTGAAAGAAAGCAGCAGACAATGTTTTACAGATTACTGGGGCAATAAACAATATGGCCAAAACAACGAAGGGGTTTATAGCTCTTTTAGCCACGCTGATGCAGATTTTATCTTACTTGATAACCGCTGGTGGCGAGACGAAAGCGACCTGGACGAAACCCTGCATAACAATAAAACCCAACTGGGCACCAAACAGCTGGAATGGCTTTTTTATCAACTTTCCCATAGCAGAGCCACGTTCAAATTTATTTGTGTTGGTGGTCAGTTCTTGAATGAGAATACCGATAAAGAATCGTTTAACCAATACAAGGCTGAAAGAAAAAAGATACTTGACTACATAATTGAAAACAAAATAAGCGGTGTAATATTTTTAACCGGAGACAGACACCACACAGAATTACTTACTTATAATAAAAGTGAAAACGATTTGGGTTATGCGCTTATCGAACTCACCTCATCTGCCATAAGCAGCAGGCCGGGAAATGCAAAAGAAACAATCGAAGCAACCAACCCAATGCGCATTTCAAACACTCTGGTAACAGAAAATAATTATTGCTTAATAAAGATTGGTGGCGAAAGAAAAAATCGGCACGTACTGTTTAGTTGCTTTAATAAAAACAACACCCTTTTATGGGAATATAAAATAGGTGAAGAAAAACTTAAGCCGAAAGTGAATTAATTGCTATTTAGAGCCACACTGGTCACAATAGAGTTTTTTAATATGAAGGTTTTCAAAAAACTTTGACGATACCTGTTTCTCGTTAAAAATCTTGCAAAACAATTCGGGCTCTGTTTTTTGTAGGCGCTTGAATATCGGAAGCATTTGTTTGTCAAACTCGGCATTGCCTGATGCTTTGGAAAAATATAAAAGGCGTAGGCTATATTCTTTTAACATAGCAGCGTCCTGAACATCGTTATAATGATCAAACAAAATCTGAGCAGCAATATCAAAACGTTTTTGTCCGGCATAGAAATCTGCAATTGCAAGTGCTTCAATTACCGGACTATTTTTTGAAATTTCTTTTACAGTAGTATATGTATCAGGTTTTTTTTGTTTTTTGTTTTCATTTAATACCGGATAAAAGCGAGATACAAGGGTGTTTCTGATGTTAGGTGGAATTGCTGTTGCATTAATTGACGCAAACAATGAAGCTTGGGTAAACAGCTCCTCTCTTCTTTGTTCCTGTGTCATTTTTTCAGCTGCGTTTATTTTAAGTGCTAAAAAGTTGTATTTGGCCAATGGGTAATTGGGGTCAATTTTTCTTAGCTCTTCAAACTTGCCTATTTTTTCATTCTCGTTTTTTACCATTACATATTGGTTATTGAGCATATTAATATACTTAGGCTCCTGCGGAATTTGTATAGCCATAAACTTGTTATAATCCATTTTTCCCTCTTGCACTAGTTTTATGAGGGCGGTTTGATTGCTTAGTGCACGTTTTATATCTTTTCTTTCCAGCGCTTTATTAAATCTATAAGTCCAGTATTCATCGGGCGGAAGTTTTTTCAAATCAAATACCACCTTCATTTCAATGGTAGCAAAGCGCTCTTCTTTCAAAAGAGGCTCAAGTTTGCGAAGCAGGGTTGTATCGGCATCCAAACGTTTGCGCACATAATTTTGTGAGCTATCGGCCAGGTAATACCAATTTGTTAATACTATCTGTTTCTTAAAAATATCCCAAGCACTGCCTTGCTTTACTGTATATTTTATCTTTGTGCCGCTTTGCTGTTGCTCCAATACTTTAATAATACTGGCTGCTCTCTTTTCCTGCAATTGCTGATTTTTTAACGAGTCGCCTTCAACAGATGAAAACGCAACAATCTGAATATTGCTTATTGTAAATCTCGGCTCATTCAAACTATCAATAAATGGAGAAATGTCCTCCTGTTTAAACTCAGACTTGTTTCTTTCAAAGGGTATTTTAAACGACAGATTTTTTTGTTCAACATAGGGTTCGGGGGTTTTAGCTGTTTGTGTATCCAGCAAGAGCGGCAAATCCTCATACCTCGGAGCTGTAAAATATGGCTGTAGCCTATTTAGTTTATCATAAAAACCCCAAACATTACACTTCACTTTTTCATCGCAATATTTTACTACCTTAATTCCTATTTCAAAGTTCTCTGAAAATCCTATAGGCAGCTTATCAATTTGCACATCTCCTTTTGTCTTAAGTTGAGCTAGCGTAATGGGTTTAAGCCCTATTGATAAATCAGCTTGTGAAGAACCTCCGGCAGATATATTATATGAGGTTCCGCAGGGAAACTGAGAAAGCTCAATGATGTAAACAAGCAAGCGGTCATTTCCATCTGTAATAAGCCTAGGGGAGGTCCGGTTGTTTTCATCACCTATAAAATATTTCTTGTAATCTGCCTTCATATACAGCTTACTTTCTTTTATGTAAAAGGCTTTGTCCATATCAAATGTGCTATACCATGTTTTATATTCGTCTGTATTAGGACAAACGTTGCCATCATCACACTTGCCAAATAAACAACTTAGCCTGCACCCCAGCCTTCTAAACCACCAATGGGTACCATGTAGGCTAGCTTTATAATTTTTATCAAGATCTTTGCTATGTGCGATTGTATTGTTTACTATATTAATATCACCCAGCACAATTGAGATAAAGATTTTATTAGTTAGGGGGTCAAACGCAGCCCCAACGCCTGCATAATAAAGGTCAGCACGAATAAATATTTTACGATATTTACCCATTTTCTTAAAAACCTTATCCAATATTTCAGATTCGCTCATGGTTTTGCCTTTGCCAGTTGTTGGCTCGGCAAGAATTATTTCGTGAGGCAGGCCATCTTGAACGCCTCCATGAAAAGACACCCGAAGTGCTGTAGTGCTTTTTTTAAGCTCCTTCTGCACATTGGTTTCTTGTTTAATTTCACTACAGTAATTGGCCTGGTCTTGGGATGCATTTTCAAGAACCTGCGTTGAAATAACTTCTTCCATCTGTGCAGAGGCGCGCTGCTGGTTCATGTAGGCAAGCACTCCCGTGCGTATGGAGTCTAGGTCGAGTTCCTGTGCAAAAGCACCACATGTTACGTTAATTAAAATTAACAGGAGTACAGATTTATAAATTTTCAATGGAGTGAATTTTTGTACCAAGATAAGTTTTTTGGATAAAGTCCTAATTAACATATCAAGGTGCCTTGTGAAAAATGTATACAGTTTGACAGCCAAACCCTACTTTTGCTCACAAATACAAACAAATGATTAGTCCCATTCTTAACAAACTCGGCATTTTGCCAGTAAACCATGGCACCTCCACAGGATCTTTACATTTTTCAGAGAAACTCGCCATTCAAAAAGAAATCTTTTCACCGGTTGATGGCAAGCTTATAGCTGCTGTAAACCATACAACACCTGCTGAATACGAAAAGGTGATTCTGGCCGCTTCTAAGGCATTTGAGGCCTGGCGCCTTGTTCCTGCGCCCAAACGGGGAGAAATTATCAGACAATATGGAAATGTGCTACGCGAATACAAATCGGAGTTGGGCACACTGGTAAGTTATGAAATGGGAAAAAGCCTACAGGAAGGCCTAGGGGAGGTTCAGGAAATGATTGATATATGTGATTTTGCCGTTGGGCTTTCGCGTCAGCTTACCGGCTTAACCATGCACTCTGAGCGGGCCAATCACCGTATGTATGAACAATGGCATCCGCTGGGCGTAGTTGGTATAATCGCAGCTTTTAATTTTCCGGTAGCCGTGTGGAGCTGGAACGCAATGATAGCAGCGGTTTGCGGAGATGTTTGTGTTTGGAAGCCTTCAGAAAAAACACCACTGTCTGCAATAGCCTGCCAAAACTTGTTGCGGCAGGTGCTTAAAGAAAATAATATACCCGAGGGTGTTTTCTGCCTTATTAATGGCGATTATACCATTGGTGAGCTAATGACTCGTGACTCGCGCGTTCCATTGGTTTCGGCAACAGGCTCCATCAGAATGGGTAAAATCGTTGGTGCTGAGGTTGCCAAGCGCTTAGGCCGTTCGTTGCTTGAGCTGGGCGGCAACAACGCCATCATTGTTACCCCAAATGCCAATCTTGATTTAGCTTTGAGGGCCGTTACCTTTGGTGCCGCCGGAACCGCAGGCCAACGCTGCACCACAACGCGGAGGTTGATTGTTCATGAAAGCTTGTATGAAACCGTAAAAAACAAACTGGTGTCCATTTTTGGGCAACTTACCATTGGCAATCCATTGGAAAAAGGGGTATTAGTAGGTCCTCTAATTGATAAAGATGCAGTGAAGGCGTATTTGAATGCCATAGAAAATCTAAAAAAAGAAGGTGGAAAAGTATTGTATGGTGCTGAGGTGCTCAGTGGCACCGGATATGAATCAGGGTGCTATGTAAAACCAACCATTTGCGAAGCAGAAAACCATTTTCATATAGTGCAGGAAGAAACCTTTGCTCCAATTTTGTATATTATGAAATACCAAACCATAGAAGAAGCCATCGCCTTACAAAATGGCGTTAAACAGGGTCTCAGCTCGGCCGTATTTACCGATAATTTGCAAGAGGCAGAGCGCTTTCTTTCGGCCGCAGGATCTGATTGCGGTATAGCCAATGTGAACATAGGTACATCCGGTGCGGAAATTGGTGGTGCTTTTGGTGGCGAAAAAGAAACGGGTGGTGGCAGGGAATCCGGAAGCGACTCTTGGAAAGCTTATATGCGCAGGCAAACCAACACCATCAATTATGGCAAAGAGTTGCCGCTAGCACAAGGAATTGAGTTTAATATTTAATCACAAAGGTGGTTTTACTATTTTTGGAACACATATTGTTTTAGATATGTCTACCATAATCTGCAACAGATGAAAAAGGTAATATTTATAGCCGCACTGCTGGCAACTGGACATATTGGTAAAAACCAAAATGCCCCAACCGATGAGGTTTTATATGAAATTAAACCCCTGCCAAACAAAGCATTTACCTTTGGCGAGCGCTTAACATATCGTATACATTATGGAATGCTTAATGGAGGCAATGCATACTTTGAAGTTGATGATAAAGCCCATGTAGTGAACGACAGGCAAACCTATCGCATTAAAGTTTATGGAAAATCAGCCGGCCTGGTAGATGTGATGTTCAAAGTTAGAGATGAGTATGAATCGTATATGGATGTGGATGCACTGGTACCTTGGAAGGCGACTAAAAACGTGCGCGAGGGCGGGTACCGCGATACTGATTTTATTATGTTTGACCACCGCAGGCGCATTGCCAGTAGCCGCAGGGGCCAATTGACCATACCAGAAGGAACCAAAGACCTGGTTTCGTCAATCTACTTCGCGCGCACGATGGATATGGTCAACGCCAGGCCGGGTGATGTATTTCCGGTTACTTTTTATCTTGATCATAAAAACTATGAATTTAGATTCAAGTTTTTAGGTCGCGAAACCATAGACACCGAAATGGGCCGCTTTAATGCACTTAAGGTTAAGCCACAGGTAATAGAAGGGCGTGTGTTTAAAGACCAGGAAGCCATTACCATGTGGGTAACCGATGATGAAAATAAAATACCGCTGCGCGTTCAATCAGAAATTTGGGTAGGCTCACTCAAGGCTGATTTGATTGAGATGAAGGGCATAAGAAACCCGCTTAGCTCAAAGGTTAAATAAATAGGCCCAATCTTATTTATTAAAGACTTTTTACTGTTTATACGCACATTTATTTTATTTTTGCGCGCCAGAAATTTATAAACACAACATGAGCGGAAAAATCACTTTTACCATGATTAAGCCGGATGCCGTAGACAACGGACACACCGGAAAAATTATTGACCACATCATTCAAAAGGGCTTCAAAATTGTAGCCATGAAGTATACACGCCTTTCTGATGAAAAAGCCGGAGAGTTTTATGATATTCACCGCGAGCGTCCTTTCTTTAAGGACCTTGTATCGTTTATGACCTCTGGCCCTATTGTAGCGGCAGTGCTTGAGAAAGAAAACGCAGTTGCTGATTTCAGAAATGTAATTGGCGCAACCGACCCTCAAAAAGCAGAAGCGGGCACTATCCGAAACCTGTATGCCAAATCAATAGACGCAAACGCCATACATGGCAGCGATAGCGATGAGAATGCAGCACGTGAGGCTTCCTTCTTTTTCAGCGCATTTGAGCGCTTCTAATAATTTAGTTGTGCTGTTAAAAGCCTGTTGCGATAATGCTCGGGTTTCTTATATGTGGGGCGAGATCTATTTGCTTCCGATTTTATTAAAGTAGGCCTTGGCCTTTTCCTTATAATAAGGCTGAAGCTGAAGAGGAATTGTTTGTTGCAGTTCTTTTTCTTTGTTTTTCTGCTTAATATATTGCTCAAAATCTGGTGGTATGGGCTTTGGTTTTTCTTTAGCCTGCTCGGCCTCACGTTTTTGTTCCTGCTCCTGTTTCTTCTCGGCTTTTTCACTTTCCAACATGCGGGTTAATATTTCCTGCTGACGCTGCAACATTTCGGTCGTAAGCTGTTTGTTGAAAAGCTCTTTTTCAGATTGCTCCATCAATTTTTGCATTTCCTGTACAGCCTTGTTGCCGCCTATTCCCTCTTTTTCTTTTGCCCCCATTTCCTGCATCAGTTTTTGCATTTGCTGCCTAATGGCCTGTTGCTGTGCCGCCATTCTTGCAAACCCCTCACTGCCCATTCCCTGCTGCCCTCCGGGCTTTTGACCATTGCGTTGTTGTTGATTGTTTAATCCTTCACGTAATTGCTTGTTTAGCTCTTCCTGCATCTTCTTAAGTTCACTCATTGACTTGCCCTTTTGCTTGCCTTTGCTTTTACCCGATTTGGGTTTAGATTTCCCACCCTTCTGGCCCTCACCACTCATTTGATCCTGCATTTGCTTTAGCACCTCACTTAACATCACTGCCAGATTGTTGGCGTGAGTCATGGCATATTGCTGGCGCGTGCGTATTTCGCCAAAAAAACGTTTGCCAAAACCCGCTACACTTCTATCAAGGTTATCATTTAATTTGGTTACCTCACGATTTATAAAAGAACCTATTTCCGGCACCCGCTTACTTAAGGCCAATAAACTGTCTTCAATGATTTTTGCATTGTCATTAATTCGTTTTTGTTCCTTTGCCATCTCTACAAATTGTGGGCTATAGCCATTTATTTGTTTAAGCCCCTCCATTAGCTTTTCCTGGTCTTTGGAAAGTTGTATGGTGTTTTCCAATATTTCGCGGAGCGCTTCGGCATTAAGTTCTATTTCTTTTTCATTTTCCTTCTCTGCTGCGCTTTTCATTTTCTCCTCCATTTTCTTCATGGTATCTGAGGCCTGCTTCTGTTTCTCTGCAGCTTTCTTGCTGTTTTTTTTCTCTAGCTCATTTTCGCTCTCATTCATCTGCTCATCTGCCTGCCTCTGCTCCTCCTCTGTATTCTCCATTTCTTTTGGGTCTTCCAGTGTTTTGTTCTTTTGCTCCAACTCTTTCAGCTCCTTTTTTAAGTCATCAAAAGCTTCTTTGTTTCCTTTTTGCTCCAACTTTAGTTGCTCCAGTTGCTGTTGCTTTTCTTCTTTACCCGGATTTGATTCTTTGCTTAACGTCTCGCTTTTCTTTGCCAGCTCCTCTTGCTTTTTTTGCAGTTGGCCAAGTTTTTCAAGAATCTCTTCTTGCTTTTTCTCTACCTCCAGCCTTTTAAATTGTTCCAACATTCTATCCAGTTCTTTCTCAACATCCTTGTTATTAATTTGTATTTTTTCCATCTCCTGCTTAATCAAATCTTTGTTTTGTAATTGCATCATTTGCTCAAGCTGTTTAATGAGTTTTTTCATTTCGTTGTTCATCACCTCATTAAACATTTTTTCTATCTGTTGCTGTTTCTGAAAAAGCTCTTCGCTCTTCTTTTTGAATTCCTCTTCTTGCTGAGAGAGTTGTTTTTGTTCTTGCTTTATCTGATCAATTTTTTCGGCCAATTTCTTTTGACGCTCCATCAGTTGGTCCAATTTCTTTTTTTCTTCCCACGTCAATTCGCGCTTTTCAAGCATTTTGCGCTCCAAATCCTTCAGTTCACGCTGCATAAGTTTTGATTCTTTAATGGCTTCTTCCATTTTCTCTTTCAGCACACTGCTGCCCAATTCTGCTATTTGCTCCAACTCTTTTACAGAGGGGGCTCTGCGCATCATAATTTTACTCTTTGACGATTTTGGTCCATGCACGCCATCATTGTCCCACACTTCGAAATTATATTCTATCTCGTCTGAAGGGGCAACACCCATTTCTTCTAAATTAATTTGGTAATAAAACCGGTATGTGGTTGCGTTTTTATCAACCGCAATGGGTTTTTTTGTTGTGCCTCTCTTAATTTTATCATTCGCATCTGATTTAATAAATCTATAACAAAACACCATTCGGCTTATTCCATAATCATCTGCCGCATCTCCAATAAAATAAATCTGCTTGCCGCTTAACGTATCTGATTTTTCTTGAGCCGAAATTGTTGGATAAGCATCGTTCAAAACGCTGATCTGATAACTTAAGGAGTCTCCGGTGCTAATGCTGTTATTGGCTGTTTTTATATAGTACGCGGTGGATAAAAATACTTTTTTACTGAACGTAAATATCTCTGCCTCCTGCTGCTGTGCTTTGGCGGTAATGCCATTAAAACCCAAAACCACCTGGTTGGTCTGCTGAACGGCAAATTGCCAGGTTAACACAGTACCGGCAGGAATGGTTATATCACCCGGGTTGCTAAGGGTTTCATTTTTTTTATTTAAATATTTTGGGTAGAGCAGCCGCAGCTTATATCCAATAATTTTGGGCCGTAAAGCCACTTCCAGCTTATATATTTCTGAGGAAAACCCATTAGCCTCAAAATAAAAATCTTCAGAACGCTTAAGCGTATTAAACAAGTAGCTAAAGCGCGTGTTGTCTATCTTCTGCATTTTTATTTTATGATCGCCCCTTACCAGATAAACCTCATCCGGAAGCTTGCTACCGTCAAGTTTTAACTCCAAATTAAAATCGGAGAATTGTTCTGCTCTAAGGTTTTGGTTGGTTATGGTAAAACGAAATGGGGCCATGCGCTTAAACGGCTGGTTGTAGCCAATTACACGTTTTCCGCCATCGCTAATCATGCCGGGGGCCATTATATATAGTGCAACGTAGAGCATAACAGGCAACAACACATATCGTGCATATCGAACATTCTTTTTTATATCAATAGCGGCAGTAAAGGGGATGGGTTTAAGCTGGTTTGTTTTTTGTTCAATTGCTGCTTTCAATAATCCGGCATCTTGGCTGCTTTTCTGTTCCTGTTGCAGCTGCAGTGTGTTAAGAAGCTTATCCTTTACTTCCGGAAAGTGTTTTCCAATAATTTGTGCTGCTTGTATGTGGTTAATCGTTTTTCCCAGCCTATACATATGTGCGAGTGGCAGTAAAACAAACCGTACAATAAAGTAAATGGATGTACACAGAACAGCATAAAACAGAAGAGCCCTTACCGTTGTGCCGAAGTGGCCATAAAATTCCATTACCACGGCCAGCAGAAAAGTTATCAAAACGGCTATTGTTGTGTAACTAACGCCTCTTATCAATTGGTTTTTGTAATACCTTCTGATAAACAAATCGAGTTTTTGTAATAATATGTCTCCTGCTGCTAACATTGCCAATGGGCGAAATTAAGAGAATAACGAAAACCTTGCTGAGGTATTTTTAAATTTGAAGGCTTAAAATAGTATTTTGAGGTATGATTATTGATTATACATTTGAATCATGATAAAATTTGTTCGTTTAGCACTATTTTTAATTTCATTTTACCCACCTGTTGCTCATGCTCAAAAAAGCAAAAACACAAGCTCTGCTGAGAACAAACCGGCCGAACCACAAAAACTTATTTGGAATGAGTGGAATAAGGGATATGAGCAGGCTAAACTAACAGGAAAAATTGCACTTGTAGACGCCTACACCGATTGGTGTGGGTGGTGCAAAAGAATGGACAGAGACACCTACAGCAACCCTGATGTTATCGCTTTGCTCAATGCCTATTTTGTGCCCATTAAGTTTAACCCTGAAATTGAGAATTTGGCTTATTACGTAGAAGCCGACACCGTTAGCGGGCCGCAGCTTCATGGCATGCTATCGCAGGGTAAATCAACCGGTTTCCCAACAACTTATTATTTGTTTCCGCGTAAAATGAGAATCATTATTGACCCGGGCTACAAAGGGCCTGAAGACTTTATAAAGATTTTACGATCAGCCATTGAAGAAAATAAAAAATAACCCGCATATCCTTACCTTCGCCTCTCCATTATGAGTGATGCAATAAAACACGAATGCGGCATAGCGTTCATCAGGCTGCTTAAACCGCTTGATTATTATCAGCAGAAATACGGGTCATCGCT
Source organism: Sphingobacteriales bacterium (assembly GCA_021299635.1). Taxonomy (GTDB): domain Bacteria; phylum Bacteroidota; class Bacteroidia; order UKL13-3; family UKL13-3; genus JAJTFA01. The sequence goes on along the minus strand of JAJTFA010000002.1, from coordinate 116,052 downwards.
TTATGGCCTTAAAAAGCTCTACCTGCTAATGGAAAAACAACACAACCGGGGCCAGGATGGTGCTGGTGTTGGCGTTATTAAATTAAACCCCGATCCGGGAAGCCCCTACATATTCAGAAGGCGGGCCAGTGGTAGTAACGCTATTGCTGAAATTTTTGGTAAAATAAGCAAGAAAATTAACGAGTCGGGGAGTAAAAAAGAGCTTCAGAATGCCGATTACTTTAAGCATCGCTCTCCATTTGGGGGCGAGGTGCTGCTTGGCCATTTGCGCTATGGCACCTATGGTGGAAGCGAAAGTAATCTTTGCCACCCCTTTATTAGAGAAAACAACTGGATGACCAGAAACCTGATGCTTGCGGGTAATTTTAATATGACCAATGTTGATGAGTTGTTTGATTTGCTGATGCAGCTTGGGCAACACCCCAGCGAAAAAGCAGATACTATTACCATGCTGGAAAAAATTGGGCATTTTCTGGACGAAGAAAATCAGGAGCTTTTTGAGCATTACAAAGCAGAAGGATTAAACAACAAAGAAATTACCCGACATATTGCGGCCAACTTGAGTATTGAAAATATATTAAAGCGTTCGTTGAAAGAGGTGGATGGTGGTTATGTGCTTGCGGGGCTTTTTGGTCATGGAGATGCTTTTATTGTGCGCGACCCTAACGGGATAAGACCATGCTTTTATTATCAGGATGATGAGGTGGTTGTGGTAACTTCTGAAAGGCCGGCTATACAAACCGGTTTTAATGTGCGCATAGGTAACATAAAAGAGTTGGGGGCGGGCAACGCTCTGATTATAAAAAAAGATGGCACCGTGGCCGAAACCAACATCATTCCTGCCGGAGATAAAAAACAGTGCACCTTTGAAAGAATTTATTTCTCGCGCGGTAACGATAGAGATATTTATAAAGAACGCAAAAAACTGGGCTATCTGCTTACGCCCAAAGTGCTTGCGTCCATCAACCATGATATTACCAATACGGTTTTCTCTTACATACCCAATACTGCAGCTACCGCTTTTTATGGTATGATTGATGGTGTGCTGGATTATTTAAGCCAATACAAAGCAGATGAGATTTTTAAAATGGGGCCAAACCCTGATAAGGATAAGCTAAAAAAATTGCTGGCGCTTAAGCCGCGAAGGGAGAAAATTGCGGTTAAAGATGCTAAGCTGCGCACTTTTATTACAGACGACCAGCACCGCGAGGATATGGTGGCCCACGTTTACGATGTGACTTACGGAATCATCAACAACAACACAGATACGCTTGTTGTAATGGATGACTCCATTGTGCGTGGCACTACGCTTCGCACGAGTATTTTGCGCATTTTGGATCGTTTGCATCCTAAAAAAATTGTTGTTGTTTCCAGTGCGCCCCAAATCAGATATCCGGATTGTTATGGCATTGATATGAGCCGTCTGAAGGATTTCGTGGCATTTCAGGCCATGCTAGCATTATTAAAGGAGACCGGCAGAGAGCAGTTGCTTGAGGAGGTTTATAAAAAGTGTAAGGCACAGGATGGTATTCCCAAGGAACAAATGGTAAATTACTTAAAGGATTTATATGCGCTTTTTACCGATGAGGAGATAAGCAATAAGGTGGCACAAATTATTACGCCAGATGATGTTGAGGCTGAGGTTGGGGTAATTTATCAAAGTATTGAAAATGTTCACCTGGCTTGCCCGGAACACAGGGGCGACTGGTATTTTAGTGGCGACTATCCAACGCCTGGCGGCAACAAAGTAGTAAACAGGGCATTTATTAATTTTATGGAGGGTGTTGCTGCCCGGGCTTATTAATAAGCACAACTAATGTTATTAAAAACAGAAAACTTGGTTAAAAGATATAAAAAACGCACAGTTGTTAATTGTGTTTCATTTAATGTTAATCAGGGCGAGTGTGTAGGACTGCTTGGACCTAATGGTGCAGGCAAAACTACTTCTTTTTACATGACAGTTGGTATTGTTAAGCCTGACGAAGGTAGTGTTTGGTTGGGTGATGAGAATATTACACATCTTGCAATGTATAAACGCGCGCAGAAAGGAATTGGTTATTTGCCGCAGGAGGCGTCTGTTTTTAGAACATTGAGCGTTGAAGACAACCTGAAAGCGGTGCTTGAAATGACCAAACTTACTAAACAAGAGCAAAACCACAAACTAGAGGAATTGCTGGAAGAATTTGGTTTAAACAGGGTAAGAAAAATTTTAGGCAATGTGCTGAGTGGTGGCGAAAGAAGGCGTTGTGAAATTGCACGCGCGCTGGCTGTAAATCCTAAATTTATTTTATTGGATGAGCCTTTTGCCGGGGTGGATCCGATAGCGGTTGAAGATATACAGCATATTGTGGCTAAGCTTAAACATAGAAATATAGGAATATTAATAACTGATCATAATGTGCATGAAACCTTATCAATTGTAGATAGGGCTTATTTACTTTTTGAAGGTAAACTGCTTAAGGCTGGTACCGCACGAGAGCTGGCAGAAGATGAGATAGTAAGAAAGGTTTACTTGGGTCAAAATTTTGTTTTGAGATAATTAATTTAACTAAAATGTATAAAATATCATTATCAGGTTTTGTCTGTATATTTATATTATTTATATCTTGTGGGCAATCCAACACCAATAATAATCCTGAATTAAACCGAGCTGAAAAAGCGGCTGTAGAGCAACAATTGAATAAAGACGAGGCTGCTATGGATTCATTAGAAAAAACTATTCGGGCGCAAATAAACAGTACAGATACTATTTAGCTTATTTTTACTTATTGTGATGCAAACTGGCTAAGAAAACGTATATCGTTTTGACTAAACACCCTAATATCTTTTATTCCGTATAACATCATAGTGGTTCGCTCCACGCCCATACCAAAAGCAAAGCCGGAATATTCATCCGGATCAATTCCATTTACTTTCAAAACATTTGGGTCTATCATACCACAGCCTAAAATTTCAAGCCAGCCGGTGTGTTTACAAACATTACATCCGGAACCTTTACATATAATACATGCAATATCCATCTCGGCAGATGGTTCAGTAAATGGAAAATAACTTGGCCTAAAACGTATTCCATAATCTGCACCAAACAACTCTTTTACAAAAAAATATAAGGTTTGCTTTAAATCAGCGAATGATACATTTTTATCAATATAAACACCATCAATCTGGTGAAAAAAACAATGTGATCTGGCAGAGATTGCTTCATTTCTATATACCCTACCAGGCATTACCACTCTTATTGGTGGTTTTTGTTTTTCCATTATTCTTACCTGTACACTGGTGCAATGAGTGCGCAGAGAAAAAACTTCATTAACAAAAAATGTATCCTGCATATCTCTGGCAGGATGGTTTTGCGGAAAATTTAATCCTGAAAAATTATGCCAGTCATCCTCTATTTCTGGTCCTTCTGCAATAGTAAAACCCAATTTCCTAAAAACATCCAACACTTTATTTTGAAATATATAAATTGGGTGACGTGCCCCAATATTAATAGGTTCACCAGGTAAACTTATATCTGTTTCTATTTGCTCTTCTTTTTGTTTTTTACCGAATACAACCTGTAACTCATTGAATTTAAACTCAGTTATTTGTTTTAACTCGTTCATCACTTTTCCTGTATCCTTTTTTTGTTCGTTAGGAATAGCTTTAAATTCCTCAAACAAGTCGTTAATTATGCCTTTTCGCGATAAATATTTAATTCTAAAAACTTCTAACTCCTCGGCACTATTAATGCTTAGATCCTTTATTTCCTGAATTACCTTCTTTAACTTTTCAATCATTATTTTAACAGAATGGTTCTGCTATTATTCTAATCAACAAAACTAATACAATTATAAATTATACCTAAACACACACACATTAAAACAATAAACCTTTAAAAGATTGTATTTATAATAAGTGATGTGAATTGGTTGAAATCTCATTTTAAAAATCTTTGTATTTTATGATACTCTAATCACATTAACAGTTTACCAACATCAATGTAATTTAAATATCAAGTACTTACTCTGTTTTATAAACAATGTTAATAATACAACCCACGGTAAAATATGGAAAAAATAAACCTATTATAAATGTAGATACTTGTCTTTTACCAAGTGGGTAACCTGGGGTTTATTAACCAATATTTATATACCCACATTTATAATTAACAATTCAGGTATAAAATTCCATCTTATTCACATTATTTAATAACACTATTTAAATCAAAACGCTGCTCTAAATCCCAAAAAGCCCTTAAATCAAAGGTTTCAGGATAATAAAAAGCAGCCTCTGGTTGTTTTTTGGTTATATAATTACCATTATCCCATTTTCCATTTCTATTTCTATCATCAATTATTTTAATCTTGTAAGATCCGGGTAGCAGATAATCAAAAAAATAACTCGACTGTTTATTCAAATAAAACGATTTAAATACTTTTTTCTCATCCGCACTAATTAGTTGAATAAGAAGGTTATGATTGGTTCCGGTATATATAAAATTAGCCATTAATGTGCTATAGCTTTTTATATTTTTAGAAACCCAGTTTATACTTTGTTTTTTACTGTATTGGCTGTATATATCTTTAAAACAGGAGTCTTTTATCAGTAGAGTATATTTCATATTCTCTTTCCAGTTAAACAAGATTTTTACAACAAAATGGTTTGTGTCTACTACATACTTATATAGTTGCGGTATAGTGTCTTCTATTAATATTAACCTATTGGTATCTATAACAGATAATGGATTAGATAAGGAAATAATCATGGTATCATTTAACTCTACAATCTTTTGTATATCTGAATAAAACAAGGGCTTCTTAGTAGATTTTTTTGTATTAACACAAATAATATCAGCTTTATAATTAAAACATAAACTATCCTTCTCATCAGGCTTTGTATATACGAAAAAGGTATCTATATCTGATTTACCAATAGATTTACGCAAGTAGTAATTCGATTTGTTTGCAGGGATTGGCAGATCCCCTGTGGGTTTATATATAAGAAAAGTAAACCTGTTTTCTTCTCTACTGAAAGCATCGATTATTTTTCCTGAATCATATATATCGGGTTGATACATTTTTAATTCATAAACAGCGGAAGTGTCGTTGGTTAAAACCGGATTATTTACGAAGGCTATTGCCTCATTTTTATCATACTTCAGGTTTTTATTATCATCATTAAACGCTACGAGTCTAAATGTATTACCGGGTAGATTATATAACCTAAAGGCACCACCATCTTTGCTTTTAGCAAAATAGGCCGGCTTGTTCAGGTAGATGGAAGAATCCGTAAAACCCTCATACTGGTACAAACAAACACTTATATTTTTTTTAGCTTCATTGTTTTCTGCCCAAATAACTTTACCCGGAACGCTCAGGGTGTCTATGCTGTTACCGGTTGAAAAAACATATCTATAATCGCCCAAAACATTACCCTCGTGGTTATCGGCAATAGCGTTCCCAAAATTAATAGTATAAGTGGTGTTTGCTTTTGGTGCCGACCCAAATCGTATAATGAGGCTTTTGCCGCTTATTTCATACTCGGGCTTTTCTTCCAGCGGGGGAGAAATAACGATTTGCTCTTCGGGGCTAAGCAGTTGGATGTACTCATCAAAGCCAATCACGATTTTGTTTGCATTAAACCCCGCCCGTGCATTATCTGGCACCTCTATTATAACAGCCGGGGGCTGCATATCTTTTTGGCCGCCTGTTGGTGTCACAATTTGTGCGCATCCGGAAACAAGAACCACGCCAGTAAACAACAAAAAAACCGGTATTTTAAAACGCCTAATCAAGGATTTATAAAATATTTTTAACCACAAATAATAAGCTAGAGTAATTGCCGCTTACCCAAGCGTTCATGGTAGACAAAATACCGCTTGCCGCACCACGCAAAAACGCTGCAGAGCCACCCTTGTGAACCTCGCTTCGCATGCTTATATATGGTGCGTCAAAAACCATAGCTCGTGTTTGCACTATTCTAAAACCATGGTTCTGCATAAGCAAACCAAAACTTTTTTTATTGAAATGATATAGATGTCTTGGCACATCATAGCCATCCCAATATGCACCATAATGTTTAGCGTCCCAACTGTTGCTATTGGGCACCGCTATAAAAAGCGTGCCGTCCTTTTTTAGCAAACGCTTTAACTGTTGCATTCTTTCGTTAAGCGCATGCACATGTTCCAATACGTGCCATTGTGTTATTACATCAAAGGATTTGGGCGCAAACGCGTCTAATTCGGTTTCGCCTTTCACCGTTAACCCAAAATTTTCCCTCACATAGTTAACAGCGTCTTCACTAACATCTACACCTACAGGCCTAAACGAACCGTCTTTGTGCAGTGCGTTTAAGAAATACCCCAAACCGCAACCCAAATCCATGATATCGCCTGAGGAATGAAACGATTTGATTAGCTTTATTTTGCGGCCAATACTATAGTCTCTGACCAAATCATATACTTTGTACACAAAACTAAAACCATCTTTACTGCCGGCATGAGAAACATACCTGTCGCTTTGATAATAAGGGCCTATTTCCTGCACAGAAGGCCTGGGGTTGGTAAACAGAAAGCTGCAATCGGCACACCTGTGCAAATCAAAAGCTTCTGTACTAGCCACAAAATCTTTGCAAGAAAGCTCTTTAGAAATATGGTTTCCGCCACAAACAAGACAAAAGGAAAGATGTTCCATTGCAGCAAAGAAATAAAATAATCGGCAGTTATGCGCTTAACGACCCAAATGAACCAATAAAACAGAAATATCAGCTGGCGATATGCCGCTTATTCTGGCAGCCTGTCCAAGGGTTGCGGGCCTTTGCTTAATCAACTTTTCTCGAGCCTCAAGAGAAATAGATTTAACCATATTATAGTTAAAACCATCATTGATTCTTATTTCTTCTAACCGATTCATTTTATCAACCATTTGTTTTTCCTTTTCAAGATAACCCTCATACTTCATTAACACCTCAGCCTGTAAAGCGGCCTCATCTGAATAGTTGTCAAGAAGCGAACCAACAAGGGGTAGCCTTTGCAGGCTTGCCATATTAACCTGCGGCCTACTTAAAATGGCATCAAGCTTATAGTTTTGGGGTATGGGCGCAGTCTCCAACTCCTCAAGAATTGGGTTTATGTCAGCGGGCACAACAGATGTTTTTTTAAAGTAAGAAATTATTTCAGCGGTCTGTTTTTCTTTTTCTTCTACAGCCCGCATGCGCAAATCACCAGCCAAACCAAGCCTATAGCCTTTTTCGGTTAATCTGATATCAGCATTATCTTGCCTTAGCATTATTCTGTATTCGGCCCTGGAGGTAAACATACGATAGGGCTCATCAGTACCCTTGTTTACCAGATCGTCAATTAACACACCAATATATGCTTCAGAGCGTTTAAGAATAAATTCTTCCTTCTCGGCCAATTTACAATGTGCATTTATTCCGGCCACTAACCCTTGGCAAGCAGCTTCTTCATAGCCGGTTGTACCATTTATTTGCCCGGCAAAAAACAGGTTTTCTATTAATCGGGTTTCAAGGGTAAGCTTTAGTTGGGTTGGTGGGAAATAATCATATTCAATGGCATAGCCCGGTCTAAATATTTTTGCATCTTCAAATCCGGCTATAAGCCTCAGTGCTTTCATCTGAACATGATCGGGCAAGGAGGTTGAAAAACCATTCACATATATTTCAACTGTATTCCAACCCTCCGGCTCAACAAAAATTTGGTGACGGTTTCTTTCAGCAAAACGGTTTATCTTGTCCTCTATTGATGGGCAATATCTTGGACCCAACCCCTGAATTCTACCAGCATACATTGGCGATTCATCAAAGCCGGTTCGCAACACCTCATGAACCGCTTCATTGGTGTAGGTAATCCAGCAGCAGCGTTGGTTGGAAACAGGAGAAGTTGAATTGCTGTAAGAAAACTTACTTGGATTTTCATCCCCATCTTGCCGCTCCATTCTATCGTAATTCAATGATCTTCCGTCTACCCGTGGTGGCGTCCCTGTTTTCATTCTTCCGCTCTCAAAACCCAAAGAAACGAGCTGCTCGGTTAATCCTGTTGAGGCCTTCTCCCCTATTCTGCCCCCGCCAAACTGTTTGGTTCCGATATGAATGATGCCATTAAGAAATGTACCACTTGTAAGCACCACGGCTTTGCAGCCGATTTTTTGACCCATTCCGGTAATTACGCCACAAACCTTACCGTTATCAAGCACCAATTCTTTAACAACATCTTGCCAAAAGTCTACATTTGGTGTGGCTTCAAGAATTTCTCTCCAGTATTGGCTAAATTGCATCCTATCATTTTGGCTTCTGGGGCTCCACATGGCAGGACCTTTAGAGCGATTTAACATGCGAAATTGAATGGTTGATTTATCCGAAACTATACCCGAATAACCCCCAAGCGCGTCTATTTCTCTAACAATCTGCCCCTTAGCTATTCCCCCCATGGCCGGGTTGCAACTCATCTGGGCTATTTTGTTCATATCCATGGTAATGAGGAGCACACTGGAGCCAAGATTGGCTGCCGCTGCCGCTGCTTCACAACCAGCGTGGCCAGCCCCAATTACCACGATATCGTATTCTCTAAACATTTGAAAGTCAGCAAATTAAGTTTTATCGGTTCCACGTGAAACATGGAAAACTACCTCAGCAAAGATAAGCACTCGTCTTCTTTCTTCCTCATTTTTTCCTTTTCTGCCCTGGTTTTATCTTTATAGCCACAAAGATGCAACACGCCATGAACCATTACGCGCTTTAGTTCCACGTGGAACGCATCGTTTAGTTCTGCCGCGTTTTCTTTAACACGCTCTTTGCTGATATAAATATCTCCAGAGATTAGATTGTTTTCGGAAAAGTCAAAGGTTATAATATCCGTGTAGAAATCGTGCTTAAGATAGTTTTTGTTCATTTTTAGCAGGCGCTTATCACTGCAAAAATTAAAAGTGATTTCTCCTGGCGTTTTATTCTCTTTATTAATGCATAAGATAATCCACCTTCTGATTTCTTTTCTGTTGCGAAGAAAAGGACCCATATCAATAAAGTTGAAGGAGATCTGACTAGTTGAGCAGGGTAACGAATCCTGTTTTTGTTTGTTTTTTGCCATCGGGGCTAATTATATTAAACTTATAATAGTAAACACCACCAATACAGGTATTTCCTGAGGCGTCTTTTCCGTCCCACCCGCCTCTAATATCTTTTTTAGAGATGAGCAGGCCTCCCCAGCGGTCAAATATTTCCATTGATGAGCTTGTGTAGTCTATAAAGCTCCCTTCGGGCCTAAAGGTTTTGTTTACCCCCTCTGGCCTAAAGGCGTTTGGCACAAAAACCACCATTTCTTCAATAATACAATCGGAAAAACTTTTAGCAGAACCCGGATCTTCAGGTGACGGTAGGGCCTGCACCGCCTCTACAAAGTAACAAAGCCCAAAACTGCCTACATTATCAGGGGGCGCGCTATCGGTGTATGTGCTATCGGTGTAAGGCACTGAATCTATTAAAATATAGGATCTTTTGCCAAAGCCATCATCAGTTCCTCTATAAATACGGTACCGAGAAACACCGTTAGGCCAACCAAAATATCGGTTCCATGAAAGCATGTTTTCGTTTCCCATGGAAACAACCTTAAGTGCCATTTGTGGCATTACCACGATGTTTTCATAAAGAACATTGCATAAATTAACGCTTTCCAGGCGGAAGTACAGCGCATCTTTCTTATCGGGGGAGACAAACACATCTGAAATGCTGCCGGATTGGCCAAGGCTTGAAAAGGCTGCAATATTTGAATAAGCATCTCGATTTAAAGAAGTGTTGTACCAAATATTGATCTGTTTTGCTTCTTCATCGTTTACAATAAGCAAATCGGCTTTAATTTCATTAGCATCCGGGTTTACAGCGCTTATATTAATTAATCTGGTGTTTTCTGGTTCTTTTCTGCTTCTTGTTTGTAGTGTAAGTTGGGCGGAAGTGGAGCTAACAGCAAGGCTGGTGTCTTTGTTGGCCCGTACGAAAAAGTCATTTACCTCTCCCAATTCGACAGGCAATTGATAGTTGTTTAAAATGCCTGATAATGAATCTATTAGCTTAAATCCGCCAGCATTAATTTGTCTAAAAATATAGTAATTTCTAATTTTAGGCCACCCTACATAATGAGTCCATTGCAGGCTTGCTATTTTTTTACAAGTATCAACATTTCCGCTTAAATATATGGTAATGTGTGGTTTAATATTAAAAACCTGTGGCCTGGTGTTGCAGCTGTCTATAGAAGTAATATCATATTTTAGGGGCCTTAACCTGGGGTCTGAAAAAGAGTTGTTATCTGTCGCAAATGTATCTCTGAGCACACCCGGAACAACCTCAACCCATTTAATACCTAGGCTATCATAAAACAGCAGGTATCTAAAGAAATCTGGTGTTGGGCTCTTTCTCCACCCTAACTTAACCATATTTGTTGCAATATCCACACTTACGGAGTCTAAAAACAGTGTATCGGGCGGGGTATCATCTACCCCCATGGTATCTGAAAAAGAACCGGTTGCTGTGCAAGAATCCAGAAACTGGATAAAATAGCTCCAGTTGGTAGTAGTACCAGTAGGGTTGGCACCACTATGTAAGTAAGAAACAGCCGATTTGGCGCCCAAGGAATCAATTAGCGTAAAGGGGCCGCTATTTCCATTTCTGCCCCAAATATAATAGCCCTTAAAACGCTGGCAGGTATCTGTGGATGAATAGAAAAACAAGGAATTATTGGGCCCCAGCCTACACACCCGCCTCATTTTCGGGGGTATTATACCCCAAACACCCAATGTATGAAGGAGCAAGCACACAAAAACACAGGCTCTATTTCCCTGCAACAACCTCATAAAGATCTTCTTGTTTTAAATATTTATTTGCCAGTTCCAAAAGTGATAACGAGTTGGTGTTTTTAATTATTTCAATAAATTCCTCATAGTATTCAGCGCTTAGGCCATAATCAATTAAAATCCTTTGGCGATTTGCTTGTTCAAACACACCATCCAGGCTTCTCAGAAATGAGCCCAACATATAACTCTTCGCGGTATTCAGCTCTTCCTCCCCTATAGGCTGCGTGCTAAGGAGGTGCAACTCTTTGTATATTTCTGAAACGCCAAGCTCAACCAGATCATTATTAATGTCTGTTTCTATGTAAAACGCCCCATCATAAAGATATGATTCCAGCGAGGAATAAATGCCATAGGTAAGGCCTTTTTCTTCTCTGATATTAGACATAAGCCTAGAACCAAAATACCCGCCCAGAACCAAGTTAAGCAGCTGCATTTTTCTGAAATCCGGGTGGTTTCGGCCAAATAATTTGCGCCCTATTCTAATTGTAGATTGTACCGAACCGTCTTTGTGAATTGCAATCTTCTTTGCCCTTTCTTGCGTAGTGGCATATACATATTTGGTTTGGTTTTGCTCTGTAAAGCCTGAAAGCGCTGAGGCCAATTTATCAATAACCATGCTTCCAACCGACCCGGAAATCATCAGGTATTTTAGTTTGGCCCTATATTTATTTTCATAGTATGAAACAAGTGTTTCACGTGAAATATTATTTATATCTTGTTGATAAACAGGTGTTCCGTATGGATTATTATATCCAAAAACCGATTCATAAAACGATCTTCTTGCCAGATAAGAGGTTTTGCCTTCGTTCACCATCAAACGCTGTATGGCATTTTCCTTTTGTGTAATAAGTTCATGTTCGCTGTAACTGGCATTTGTTAAAATATCAACCACAAAAGGCAGACAAGATTCCAGATGCCTGGGTAGGCAAAATAACGTAAGTGTTGCATCGTCACTACCAGAACGGTTTTGTAGGTAAGCACCAAAAAAATCAAGGTTTTCGGCCAGTTCTTTGGAGGTGTATTTTGTGGTTCCTTCAACCAGCATAGCATTTGTGGCGCTAGCCACATAAGGTGAGGGCTGTAATCGGGCACCTGCATCAAACACAAATTCAATTTTTAGCACATCAACACTTGGGTCGTTAACCGAATACATTTTGATTCCGCTTGGAAGTGTTAAGCAATCGGCCGGTTTAATAATTACCTTATTAATTTCTCTTACGGCCGGGGCCAGTTTTCTGTTACTTGGCATTTTTACTTATATAAAAAAGTGTTGAGCAATTTTCGGCCCTGAGCATATCTTTACCCATGGCCTTAAGTGTTTGTAAATTCACTTTCAGGTATTGATCCGCCTCTGAGTTTGCCAGGTCAATATCCCCCAGCATCTCACAGTATGCCAGTTTCATGGCCCTGTTTAGCACGTTAACTTCATTAAAGCGTATGGTGGTTTCTGTTTTGTTTTTCACTTTCTGCAAATCCTTTTCTTCAATACTTTCTAATGCCAAGCGCAGGGTTTTTTCTATTTCTTCGTTTGCTTTTTCGTGCGTAATGTTTTTCATTAACTTGCCTTCAATAACAAACAGGCCGCGGTCAATATCGCCCGTAATGTAACAATCAAGCTCAGAGAATAACCGCTGATTTTTAACCAGCTCCTGATATAGGATTGCTGAGCGGCCCGACCCCAGCATGTCCGACAATAAATCGGATTCATAATAACCGTTTTCCATGCGAGCGGGCATGTGGTATGCTTTAACAATGGCATGCAGCGGCACATCGGCCTCAATGCTCAGAAAACGGGCCTCTGTTTGCTTTGGTTCTTGCTCATAATCAGGCTTGCGCACTTCTCTGGACGGAATTTCTGCAAACCACTTTTGGCAAAGCGCTTTTGTTTGATCAAGATCTATGTTACCAGCCACAACCAAAATAGCATTGTTAGGAGCATAGAAAGAAAAGAAGAAGTTTTTTACATCATCTAAAGATGCCGATTCAATGTGGCTTATTTCTTTGCCTATGGTTGGCCAGTTATAGGGGTGAATCTTGTAGGCCAGGGGCAATAGCTTTAACCAAATATCTCCATATGGTTGGTTCAGGTAACGCTCTTTAAACTCTTCAATTACCACATTGCGTTGTACATCAAGCGATTGCTCACTGAAATCAAGGCTAAGCATGCGGTCGCTTTCCAGCCAAAACCCCGTTTCAATATTTTGCTGTGGCAGTGTAAGGTAATAGTTGGTAATATCGTTGCTTGTAAAAGCATTGTTTTCACCGCCCGCTTTTTGAAGCTCATCATCATAGTCAGAAATATTTACTGAACCTCCGAACATGAGGTGTTCAAACAAATGGGCAAATCCCGTTTTGTTGGGCAGCTCATTTTTTGAGCCAACCTTATAAAGAATGTTAAGTACGCAAAGTTTGGTGTTGGGGTCGTGGTGGTGAATTACGGTAAGCCCGTTTGTAAGAAAAAAACGCTGATAGTTGATCAATTTCTTGGGTGTTTATTACTATAAGGCAAATTTACCCTGTTTTTTTGCATTAGAGCGCTTCACTAAGGCGGAAAACCCAAATGATACCCACGACCGAAATAATTTAATAGACACAAAATAAAAGGGCCTAGTTTAAAACACTCATTAGCAGTCACTTTAGTGTATAACAAAAGCCTTTGCTGTGCACATGCGTTGAAAAATGTGATTAACCACAAGCGCATAGGTGTTAAGTTAAACAAGGCATGCATAAAAAATAACCTACCTTTGCTCAGCAGATGAAAAACAGTAAACAAACGCAGGGAGCAAAAAAACCTTCCGGAAAATTTGGTCAGGCAAAACGCGGCAGTCGGCCCAAGAAAAGCATTAACCGATTTACAGAAGAAAAAAGCGGCCCATTTAAAAAAACCAGGGCATCATTTTCTTCAAAGAATAAGCCAGAACGCGAAGGAGTAAAAAGCAGATTTGGAAAGCCTGCAGAAAAAACAGGCCGCACCAACACCATAGATAAAGCCAAAGCACGTTTGGCCGATAAAAGAACATCTCCCAAAAACGAGAAAGAAACGCCTTTTAGACGCAACCGCACAAATAAACAAACAGATAGCCGTAAGCCAAAGTTTGAGTCCGGCAGAGATAAGCAAGGCGAAAAAAGGGGTTCAGAAAAACGAGGCTTTTCAAAAAAGAATACCGATAAAAAGTTTGGCTATAAAAAGGGCTATCAAAAATCATATGAAAAAAAGCGCAATGAAAATGATAATCAGCCCGAATCTTTTGATGGTGAAATAAGGCTTAACAGATATCTTTCCAATGCGGGCGTTTGCTCCAGAAGGGAAGCCGATGAGTTGATTGCTGCAGGATTGGTAAGCGTAAATGGCAATATAGTAACAGAGCTTGGCACAAAGGTGAGGCCGGGAGATGAAGTGAAGTTTAACAACGAGCGCTTATCAACCGAAAGAAAAGCATACATCATTATGAATAAACCTAAAGATACGATCACATCTTTAGAAGATCCTGATAAGAGAAGAATTGTAACTGACTTGCTGATTGGGCATGATTTGCCAAGGGTTTACCCCATCGGAAGGTTGGACAGGAATACAACGGGCGTGTTAATTTTAACCAACGATGGCGAGCTTTCTCAGCGCCTGATGCATCCAAAATACGGAGTGCAGAAAGTATATAAAGCAACACTTAATAAAAACTTTAAAGGTGAGCATTTGTGGGAGTTGGCTAATGGCCTGGAGTTAGAAGATGGTTTTATGAAGCCCGATGCGGTTGTTATGCCCGACCCTGCGCATAAAAACGAAGTAATGGTGGAGTTACATAGTGGAAGAAACAGAATTGTGCACCGCCTTTTTGAAGCCCTCGGTTATTCGCTAGATAAACTGGATAGAGTGGTTTATGCAGGCTTTAACAAAAAAGGAATGAAACGCGGAGAATGGCGCGAGTTAAATGCCCGTGAAGTGGCGCAGCTAAAAAAACAAGTGCAGCTCTAGTCACATTTACATATTTCAAATAAAAAATTAATTTCGTACGCTAATTTAATTTTAACAAATGAAGACATTACTTTTTCTGGGAAACCTTGGCGGTGGCGAATGGATACTGATTATCCTTGCTATATTACTATTGTTTGGTGGCAAAAAAATTCCTGAATTAATGCGTGGCGTAGGCCAAGGCATCAGAGAATTTAATGATGCAAAGAAAAATGTGAAATCACAGATAGAGGAGGGCATGAAAGAAAAAGACAAAGCCAAGGAAGAAACCAAATAACCGGTGAAAAGATTTAGCAGTCTTGAAGAAATAAATGCCGATTTATTGGCAGGCAAGATCACTATGCGTGGTCTTGTTTCGTATTATTTGGAGAATATTGAAAAAAACAAATCACTTAATGCGTTTTTGGAGGTTTGGGCAGAAGAAGCATTGCATGCCGCAGATCTTATCGAGCAAAAAATAAAAAACGGCATAGCGGGCAAACTTGCCGGAATGGTAATTGGTCTTAAAGACAATATTTGTTATAAAGGACATAAGGTTTCTGCCTCTTCTAAAATTCTTGAAGGGTTCGAGTCTGTTTATTCAGCTACTGTTGTAGAAAGGTTATTGGCCGAAGACGCAATTATTATTGGCAGACTCAATTGTGATGAATTTGCTATGGGCGCATCAAACGAAAATTCAGCCTTTGGCAGGGTGCTTAATGCCGCCAGCCACGAACATGTTTCCGGAGGCTCTTCAGGTGGCGCTGCTGTTGCTGTACAAGCCGATTTGTGCTTAGCCACATTGGGCTCTGATACGGGAGGTTCTGTTAGGCAGCCAGCAGCTTTTTGTGGTGTTTATGGGCTTAAACCAACCTATGGGCGTGTATCGCGTTATGGTCTTATTGCATATGCTTCATCATTTGATCAGATTGGGCCACTCACCTCAAGCGTTTCAGACATGCAAAATATTATGGAGGTAATTGCCGGAATTGACCCGCATGATGCAACTACCTCTGCCAAGACGGTTCCGCATTTTAAACAAACCACAACAAAGGCAGTCGCAAAGATTGCGGTAATGAAGGAAGGGTTATACCTTGAAGGAATTGATCCTGAAGTAAAAAAGGCAGTAGAGGCAACCATAGAAAAACTAAAATTACAAGGGCATCATATTGAAGAAATAAGCTTTCCGCTTTTAGATGTATTGGTACCAATTTACTATGTGCTTACTACCGCAGAGGCTTCTTCCAACCTATCACGTTTTTCCGGATTGATGTATGGCTACAGAAGCCCAAAAGCAAAAGACCTGGAAGAAACATTCAAAAAATCGCGTAGCGAAGGTTTTGGCCCTGAAGTGAAAAGAAGGATTATGTTGGGAACCTTTGTATTGTCGGCAGGTTTTTTTGATGCATACTACAGCAAGGCACAACAAGTGAGAAAACTGGTTCAACAAAAAACCAACGAACTATTTGAAACATTTGACTTTATTCTTTTGCCCACCACACCAACGCCCGCATTTAAAGCCGGAGAAAAATCAGCCGATCCGATTGCAATGTATTTAGCAGATATTTTTACCGTTCATGCCAACATATCGGGCCATCCTGCGATATCTGTACCTTGCGGTACGCATAGCAACGGAATGCCAATAGGCGTGCAATTAATGGGCAATAATTTTTGCGAGGACGAACTTCTTGCTCTTGCACAAACGCTATAATTCTGAAGGCAAAGCTGTGATGAAAAAACTTTTATTATTACTAAATTTAATAGGCCTGCTTTTTCCCTTTAACGGCAATGCGCAGATAAAACCCGGCACAGAAGAGCAATACCAAACCCGGCTTTCGGTTTTAAAATCGCCAGTTGATTTAAGTTATAATCCACAAGTAAAAAAACACATTGATGCCTATCTGGAAAATCCTGAAAAAACCAGAGAGATTATAGGTATGAGTAAGGTTTATTTTCCAATGATTGAAAAGGCGCTCCGCGTAAAAAATCTTCCAACCGATTTAAAATATTTTGCCGTTGCTCTTTCAGAGCTCGATCCGCTTTCACAAAATCCTTATGGCGCAACAGGCATGTGGATGATGATGTATAATGTTTCAAAAATGTATAAGCTGAAGGTAAACTCTTTTGTTGACGAAAGAAAAGACATTAGAAAATCTACAGCTACTGCTGTAACGCATTTCAAAGATCTATTCAGCATTTACAAACAGTGGCCTCTGGTAATTGCATCTTATGCATGCTCACCGGTAATGTTAAATAAATGCATTCGCATGGCAGGCAATAGCCTTTATTTTTGGGATGTATACCCCTTTATCCCTGAAAATACCCGAGAGGCGTATCCGCGTTTTGTTGCCGCAGCATACATCATGAATTATTATAAGGAACACGGCATAAAACCAGTTTATCCGGACTTGTTTAATGAGAACGACAGTGTTTTGGTAAACAAGTGGCTTTCATTTCAGCAAATATCTGCCACCATAGATATTCCGCTGGAACAGCTTCGTAAACTCAACCCCGTATTTAAAAAGGATATTATACCTTACAATGTAGATGGCTACTGGATTTATTTACCTAAAACCAAAGGCAGGTTATTTGAGCTGTTAAAAGATACTGTTTATAATCCGCTACCCAAACCAACAGAGTTTGCCCCGGTTGCTATTCAACAGGCGCAAACAGATACAACCAAAACCCCAACACCAACAGAAACAGCCACCCAACAAGCGCCTAATGAAACAACCAAGTTTGACAAGAAAAGGGTTAGCTACACCGTAAAAAAGGGAGATATTTTATCAGATGTAGCAGATTGGTTTGATGTAACCCCGAAAGAAATAAAATCCTGGAATAAGCTGAAATCAGATAAGCTGAAGAGGGGTCAGAAAATAACCATTTGGGTTAAGCATAGCAAAACAGGCTATTACAAGAGAATTAATAGCATGAGCACCCAACAAAAAAAGAAATTGAAAAAGAAAGACTAATCAAAAAGCTCTTCGGGTTTTGGTACCCTAAACACCAAAAAATTGGTTCCTAAAAAATTTAAGACGGCATTAACCACAATTGATGCTGCGTTTGATACGGTTGTATCATACTTGTAGGCCCAATCTGCAACCTCATGTAATTGAAACCAATCAAGCGCCCAATAAACGGGTTGGTGTAAGCGCAAAAGATGATCACAGGTGTAATTAAAAACAAGGTAAACCAAAAAAGTGGCCGCATAAACAATCACATACTTCATCAGGTATTTTTCTCCGTCATCTGCACGATCTACATACGTCCAGAATTTATTAAGGGTAAAGCCCACAAAAAAACCTATTACATATCCAATGGCCTTGCCTAAAAGATTGTATTGCGGAAACTGCATAGAAAACACCCAAAACACAAATAAACTCACCATGGCACTTGCCGCACCAACAAAACAAAACTTGATGAACTTATGCAGAAAAGGATGCTTTCTTATTTGTTTACGTATGTTGTGTAATATGCCCGTCATGCAGCAGCAAAAATAGGGGAATGTTGCTCATATCAAACCCAAGTTTACAGGCGGCCTTCGTCCGCAAAACTGTAATAGGTTTTTTCCCCTATAATAATATGGTCTATTAAATGAATATCAAGCAAGATTGCAGCTTGCTTGATTTTATCCGTTAGCCTCACATCTGCCTCGCTGGGCTTAACCGATCCGGATGGGTGGTTGTGGCACAGAATAATGCAGGAGGCCAGCTCATCAATAGCGTAACGCATAATTATTTTAGGATCGGCTACGGTACCGCTTACTCCGCCTTCGCTAATCCGTTTGGCGCCAATAAATTTGTTTGAACGATTGAGCAGCATTACCCAAAACTCTTCGTGTTTCAGATCAGCCAGCATGGGCTCAAAGTATTGGTATGCAACTCTGCTAGAGGTAAAAGCATCGCGATGCAACGGTTCGGTTTCTTTTCTTCTTCGGCCAAGCTCCAGCGCAGCTGCAATAGTGATGGCTTTTGCTTTTCCTACACCTCTAATTTTTTGCAAATCCTTTATGCCAAGTTTTCCTAACTCATTAAGGTTGTTGTTGGAAAGTTTAAGTACCTGTTGCCCCAAATCAAGTGCAGTCAACTCACGTGTGCCCGTGGCAATAAGTATGGCCAGTAGCTCGGCATCGCTTAAAGATGCCTTGCCTTTCATCAACAGTTTTTCGCGTGGCCTGTCATCTTCGGCCCATTGCTTAATACCAAATAGTTTCGACTCTTCACTCATCCATAACGAAAGTAGTAACCTGATTAATGAAGAAAAAATAATGCTACAAAAAATAGCAATTGCAACAAATAAAGTATGGGCGCAATTGGGTTTTTGGTGTGTATATGAAGCTTAAAAAACAAGAAATTAAATGCAAATGAAAATGCAAACCATGCAGTATAATTTTGTAAGGGCACCGCATTGTTTTGCCAATACCAGAAATCAAAAGCAGGAGCCACCTGTTCTATAAAAAAATCTACTACAACCATTAAGCCTGCGCCTATGCCGGAGAGCAATACCGGGTTGTTTTGTTGGCCACCAGCAATTTTGGTAGCAACAACAGAGGAGCAGTAGCTTAACAATAACCAGTTTATGCCGATAATAACGGGTACATCGAGCAACTTTATTCCCAGATTGTTTCCATAAAAATAATGGCCAAAAATGCGACCCGTTTCAACCCCTGCCCACTCAATTATAAAGCCGCAAACAAAAACCACCAGCGCATAAACGAGCAAAGCTCTTTCGTTTACCGGATGAAACGCAAATAAAATGCCTGCGCTAATAAGCAGGTTTATGGGTGATAGGTGCATAACCTGCCACTGGCCTGTAATGGCGCCAACTGCGCCAACTGCATAAAGTATTAATAAAATCAGGACAGCAGCAGCTTGTTTTTTATTCATGTATCATCTTCGTTTATGAGTTGAGCTACAATGCGTGCGCTGTTTAGGCAAAGCGGTATGCCGCCACCCGGGTGCACGCTGCCCCCGCAAAAATATAAACCATTTATTTTGCTGCTAAAATTTTTATGACGCAAGAATGCAGCAAACATATTATTGCTGGTATTGCCATAAAGTGCTCCTGCAAAACTTCCGGTTTTTTGCTCAATGCTCCGTGGATCCAGCACAGATTCATATACAATCAATGGCTCAATTTCTGTATGAAGCAAGCGAGATAGCTTTTTTATAATCTGCGTTTTTGCTTTTTTTATTTCGGCATCCCAATCTTGTCTGCTGTTGTTTGGCACATTAATCATCACAAACCAGTTTTCGCAACCTGCCGGTGCGTCTGCTTGGTTGTATTTAGAGGTAATATTTATATAAACCGTTGGGTCATGGTAAATACTTTTTTTATTAAACAGGCAATCAAACTCTGCTTCATAGTCCGATGAAAAAAACACATTGTGCAAATCCAGTTGCGCAAATGTGCGGTTAATGCCCCAGTAAAATATAAGTGCAGAGGATGATTTTTCCTGCTTCAGAATTTTTTCGGGCGCCCTATGTCCGGGCAATAACCTGCGATAGGTTTGATGAACATCGGCATTGCTCACCACATAATCGGCAGCTATTTCTTTGTTGTTCGCCACAATACCTGAAGCCCCGCTTTTATTAGTAAGTATTTGCTGCACGCGTGCATTAAAATAAAAGGTTATGCCAAGCTCTTTTGCCAGCCTATAAAGGCTTTGTGTAATTTGGTGCATGCCACCAACAGGAAAAAAAGAGCCTATGCCATGCTCCAGGTGGGGTATCATATTAAGCAGGGCGGGCGCTTTGTATGGGCTGCTGCCATTGTAGGTAGCAAACCGGTTAAAGTATTGCACCAGATAAGGGTTTTTTAGTGCCTGTTTGTTTTCGTCATTCATACTGTCCCAAAGCCCAATTCGCCATGCGTTTGCAATACCCTTTAGGGTTTGACGGTTGGTGTAGTTGTTTAACCGATGCAGACTGTGCCTTATAAAAATAGGTGCAGTAAGCTCATACCTGAACTTTGCCTTTTTCAGGTAATTAAAAAAAGGTGAAACATCGCTTATGCCCAATGCCGATTTTAATTCGGCCGCCATTAACTCCTGATTATGATAGGCGGAGAAACACACACCATCATCAAAAAAATAGCAGCATGTTTTTTCGAGTTGTAAGTAATTAAAATAATCAACAGGGTTTTTTCCGGCAAGTGTAAACAACTCATCAACCTGATGGGGCAAAGTAAACAGGGAGGGGCCGGCATCAAAACGAAAACCACTGCCGGTTATCTCAGATAATTTTCCCCCCGGATATGCATTGGCTTCATAAACGGAAACACGATAGCCTGCGCATGCCAGCCTAATGGAGGTGGCAATGCCTGCTATGCCCGAACCGATGATGAGGATTTGTTTCATATAATTAAAGCGGTAACTTTATAATTGATATGCGTGTTTAAGGGCCATCAAAGTTCAACTTTATATTTTTTATTAAACAATTTCCTGATAAAATCTTTTTATAGGTTGTAACCACCATCAACCAATGAAAACAATTAAGCTGTTTTTAATTATAACCTTGTTACATGCAAAAGTGTTTGCCCAAAAAAGCGGCATCATTACCGGCCAGGTTAAAGACCGCAATACGCAGGAGCTGCTTATTGGGGCAACGGTGCTGCTTGAGGGCACAGGTCTTGGTGCACAAACAGATGCCGATGGGCGATTTAAAATAAGTGGCATACCTCCAAAATCATACAACGTGCTGGTTCAGTACGTGGGGTATAAGCCAAAAACCATTTTTAATGCCGTGGTTACCACGGGCAATATTCTTAATTTTAATGTAGAGTTGGATCCTGAATCTAAAAATTTGAATGAAGTGGTGGTGCGGGGGCGCACCTTTGGCAAAAAAACTGAAACACCCCTGTCGGTTCAGAGCCTTACTGCCGAAGAAATAAGAAGCAACCCCGGTGGTAATTTTGATATATCGCGCGTTATTCAAGCTTTGCCAGGTGTGGGGGGTAGCACAGGTGGTGCCGCGTTCAGAAACGATATCATTATACGTGGTGGCGGACCCAACGAGAACGTCTTTTACATTGATGGGATAGAAATACCTGTTATTAACCACTTTACTACACAAGGCAGCACTGGCGGGCCACAGGGCATCTTAAACGTTAGTTTTATAGAAGATGTAACACTAAGTTCAAGCAGTTTTGGTGCCCGGTATGATAACGCACTTTCTTCGGTAATTGCATTTAAACAAAAGGAAGGAAACAGGGAGCGGTTACAGGGCAATGCCAGGTTAAGTGCATCTGAGTTTGGCCTAACACTTGACGGGCCGCTTACTAAAAACACCACCTTTCTTGCATCGGCCCGCAGAAGTTATTTGCAATTTTTATTTCAGGCAATTGATTTGCCCATCAGGCCCAACTACTGGGATTTTCAATACAAAACAACCACACGCATTAATGACAAAACAACACTTACCACCTTGGGTGTAGGCGCCATAGATGAGTTTAGTTTTGCTGTACCTAAAGAGTCAACACCTGAAAAAGAATATGCCATTCGTTCAAACCCCATTATAAACCAGTGGAACTATACGGTTGGCGCATTGGTAAAAAGGCGTATGAATAATGGCGTGCTCAATATATCGGCCAGCAGAAACATGTTCGAAAACAGGCTTGATAGGTTTGAAGATGGCAGGCATAATGAAGAGGCTTTTCGTGTATTGAAAATCCGGTCACGCGAAATAGAAAACAAATTCAGACTGGATATAAACAAATATTTGGGCAAATGGAAATATAGTTATGGTGGGGTTTTTCAATATGTTAAGTTTAGTAACGAAGGCTTTACACGTATTAGAAATGCTGTTAAAGGCGTAAGCGGTGTAGATAGCATACCGGCTGTAAGTGTTGGACTTAACTCGGCCATTGAGTTTTTTAGGTACGGTTTTTTTGGCGAAGTAAACCGCAAATTAATGGACAACAGACTTTCCCTAACCATAGGTTTACGTGCAGATGGAAACACCTTTACGCAAACCGGTAACGAGTTTTGGCGCACCTTTTCTCCCCGCTTTTCTGCAAGTTATGCCCTAACAGAGCAATGGAATATTAATGCAACTGTTGGGCGCTATTACAAGTTGCCAATATATACCGTATTGGGTTTTAGAGATGCCACGGGCAATCTGGTAAATAAAGACAATGATTACCTGGCAGTAAACCATTATGTGGCTGGCATAGAATTTTTGCCAACAAACGCCACACGCATAACGGTAGAAGGTTTTTATAAGCAGTATAGCCAGTATGCAGTGTCGGCCGCTACCGGTATATCCTTAGCAAACCAAGGCACAGAGTTTGGCGCTATTGGCAATGAAAAAACAATTGGTTCCGGAAAAGGCCGCGCTTATGGTGCCGAGGTTTTTTTTCAGCAAAAGCTCACCAAAAATTTTTATACCACCGTTTCTTATACCTTATTTGTGAGCAGCTTTAGTGGAGCAGATGGCCGTTTTGTTGCATCAGCCTGGGATAACAGGCACCTGCTTTCTGCCATTGCCGGCTATAAACTGCCGCGTGGCTGGGAAATAGGCCTTAAGCATCGGTTTGCGGGCGGATCGCCCTATACACCGTTTGATATGGCTGCCTCACAACAGAACTATTTGCTAACAGGAGCAGGGACTTTAAGT
This sequence comes from Sphingobacteriales bacterium, assembly GCA_021299635.1. GTDB lineage: Bacteria > Bacteroidota > Bacteroidia > UKL13-3 > UKL13-3 > JAJTFA01. The sequence continues at coordinate 92,650 of JAJTFA010000002.1, read as the reverse complement.
GATGGCGATTTAAATACTTTGAGGCTTGGAGGTTTTAACCAAACCGATATCCGGGTTGATAAGAAGTTTAATTTTAAACGCATTACGCTGGATATATTCCTTGATATTCAAAATGTAACCCGTAACTCAAACCCGGCAACGCCCCAATACACCTTTCAGCGCACGGCAGATAATAGTGGTTGGGCCACCACCGATGGAAAACAGGTTCAGCAAAACGGCAGCAATGCCATTCCGCTTGTGTTAAATAATGTGAACGATACTTTTCTACCTACCTTTGGCTTCATTGTGGAGTTTTAGCAAATAGCCAAACTTTTGTCTAACTTGTATGTTCTAAAAATTAAACAAACCACCGTTTGTGAAAAAAGCTATTGTCATAGGATCAGGAGTAGCAGGCCTCTCTGCCGCGTCATATCTGGCTAAAAAGGGGATGCAGGTTACCGTGCTTGAAAAAAATAATCAGGCCGGAGGCAGGGCAAGGGTCTTTAATGCAAACGGCTTTTTGTTTGATATGGGCCCCAGTTGGTACTGGATGCCCGATGTTTTTGAAAAATTTTACAATGACTTTGGTCATACTACGTCTGACTTTTATAACCTAAAACGGCTTGACCCGTCTTACCGGGTTTTTTCTAAAAACGGAGAAGCAGTAGATATACCTGCCAATATGCAGGAGTTAGAGCAGTTGTTTGAGCGTTTTGAAAAAGGCAGCAGCCTGCGCCTAAGGCAGTTTTTAAAAGAAGCAGCGTATAAATATCAGGTTGGCATTAATGATTTGGTTTATAAACCCAGCTTGAGCCTCATGGAGTTTGCCGATATGCGGCTGCTTAAAGGGCTGCTAAAAATGGATGTGCTTACAAGCATGAAAAAGCATATCCGGCAATTTGTTTCGCACCCCTTCCTGGTTGAGTTATTGGAGTTTCCTGTATTGTTTTTGGGTGCCATGCCCGGCAACACGCCTGCGCTATATAGCCTAATGAACTATGCCGATATGAGCTTGGGAACCTGGTATCCTATGGGTGGCATGCACCAGATAATTAAAGCTTTTGAAAGTATAGCCACGGAACAGGGTGTTTCAATAAAGTTAAACCACGAGGTAACGAAAATAGAAACCGAGGGAATGACCGCCAAAAGGGTTATTACTGCTCAGGGTGTTTTTGAGGCCGATGTAATTGTAGGCGCAGGAGATTACCGCCATATAGACCAGCACCTGCTTCCGGCCGAGAAAAGAAATTATACCGAGCAATACTGGAATTCAAGAAAAATGGCACCTTCGTGCCTCTTGTATTATGTTGGACTCAACAAAAAATTAACCAATCTCAGGCACCACAATTTGTTTTTTGATGCAGATTTTAACACCCACGCCAAGGAGATTTATGAAAACCCGCGCTGGCCGGCCAATCCATTGTTTTATGCATCTGTGCCCTCTATTACTGATGCCACGGTTGCACCCAATGGACAAGAAAACTTGTTTTTATTAATACCTGTAGCGCCCGGGCTTGAAGATACCGATGAGGTAAGAGATAAATATTTTGATATGCTAATGAACAGGCTTGAAAAACTAACAGGCAATGCAATAAAACAGCATGTGGTGTATAAAAGATCTTATGCTTTCAGAGATTTTGTAAACGATTATCATTCCTTTAAAGGCAATGCATATGGCCTTGCCAATACACTGAGCCAAACAGCGATATTAAAACCCAGCCTTAAAAGTAAAAAAGTTAGCAACCTGTTTTTTGCAGGTCAGCTTACCGTGCCCGGCCCCGGATTGCCGCCAAGCATTATAAGCGGCAAAGTGGTGGCAGCGCAAATAGAAAAAGAATTTTTAACAAAGGCACATGCGACAAGCATGGTTGCCAACCAAACTTATTAAAACCATGAAAGCATTATTCGATTCCGTTTCAATACGCACCAGCAAAATGGTAACCAATGCCTATAGCACATCCTTTTCTTTGGGCATTAAATTTTTAGCCAAGAAATTGCACAACCCCATTTATGCCATATATGGTTTTGTAAGATTTGCTGATGAGATTGTAGATACTTTTCATGATTATGACAAAGGGCTTTTATTGGAAGAATTTAAAAACGAAACATGGACTGCCATAGAAAGGGGCATTAGCATAAACCCGGTGCTTAATAGTTTTCAGCAGGTGGTAAGGCAATACCATATTGACCCTTGGTTAATTCAAACATTTCTGCACAGCATGGAAATGGATTTGAATAAGCAGGCCTACGATCAAAAAGGTTATGAAGAATATATTTTGGGCTCTGCGGAGGTGGTTGGTTTAATGTGTCTAAAAGTTTTTGTTGAGGGTGATGAGAAAGCATACAAAGAACTTACTCCTTATGCTATGAAGCTGGGTTCTGCTTTTCAGAAAATAAATTTCCTCCGCGATTTTAATGATGATGTGCAGCAGCTGGGTCGCGCTTATTTTCCTCAGTTGCAACACAACACATTTAATGAAGAAACAAAAAAAGAAATAGAAGCAGATATACAGCACGATTTTCAATTAGGCCTGGAGGGCATTAAACGCTTACCTAAAGATGCGCGCTTTGGCGTATATGTGGCCTATATTTACTATTCAAATTTACTTAAAAAAATAATGAATATGCCACCTCAGCGCATCATGAATGAGCGTGTAAGAATTGATGATAAGAAGAAAATAGCATTGTTTTTCGGTTCATATCTTAGGCATAGTTTTAACTTGTTATGAAAAGAGCTGCCGCATTTATGTTTTTTTTAAGCATTATGCTTGCGGATACAGAGGCGTTTTCAATACAAGATGCACGCAAGGCCTATGATGAGGTGGTTTATAAAGCTGCCGCAGGCAAAACGTTTCTTGTGCAGGCAGAAAAGGTAAAACCATCCGACCCCCTGCTTATGGGTTATGTGGGTGCGGTAAAGATGATTATGGCCAAGCATTATATAAACCCATGGTCAAAGTTAAATTCGTTTAATCAGGGAAAGGAATTGCTAGAAAAAGCACTCACACTCCAACCGGAGGTTATCGAATTGGTTTTTCTGCGCTTCAGCATTCAATCTAACTCACCAACATTTTTGCAATACAATCAGCATCTTTCTAAAGATAAAACGTTTTTGCTAAACAATGTTGCTTCGCTTAAAGACAAAACGCTAAAGGATAAAATTATAAATTATCTGTTAACAAGCGAAGCGCTGAGTCCTGCAGAAAAGCAAAAACTTCAAGCCTAATGAAAACAGATGAATTCGTAATATTGGTAGATGAGCAAGATAATGAGCTTGGTCTAATGGCCAAGCAAGAGGCTCATGAAAAGGCGCTACTGCATCGTGCATTTTCAGTCTTTGTTTTTAATAAAAACGGAGAGCTTTTGTTGCAGCAACGTGCATTTAATAAGTACCACTCAGGTGGCTTGTGGACCAATACTTGCTGCAGCCATCCCAGAGCCAATGAACGTACGCTGGATGCAGCACACCGAAGGCTAATGGAAGAAATGGGCTTTGATTGCGAACTAAAAGAGAAGTTCCATTTTATTTACCGCACACCTTTTGAAAACGGATTAACTGAACATGAGCTTGACTTTGTATATACAGGAGAATTTGACGGCACACCACAAATAAATCCGGAAGAGGTGGCATCTTACCGCTGGCTTAAAATAGACGACTTGATTAATGAAGTATACCACCACCCCAACCACTTTACTTCGTGGTTTAAAATTATTTTAAAAGAATACCTAAGCAATCTTTAGCTGTTTATTAGTTGTACGCTTCATAATGATTACGGGCAGCGTGCCTTACTTCGATCTTCTGCAATTGCAACTTGACAGGTTTAAAAAGTAGCTAAAACAAACACCCGTCCACCAACCACCAAATTTTGTTACTTTCGCACCGTGGATGCATCCAACCCCCTAAAAAAAACCATAGGTATTATTGGTGGCGGCCAGCTTGGCCGCATGATGATTGAAGAATCACTCAGACTTAACATTGCGTTTAATGTATTGGATGCACCTGATTGTCCCTGTGCAACACTTGCACAAAAACATTTGCATGGCAAACTAACCGATGCATCACAAATTAAAGAGCTGGCTGCTATTTCCGATGTGCTTACGTATGAAATTGAACATGTAAATGTGCGGGCCCTGCTGGAGCTGGAGCAACAAGGTAAGGAGATTATCCCATCTCCCAAAGTGCTTCAGGTAATACAAGATAAGGGGCTGCAAAAAGAGTTTTTTATTAATCATCAAATACCAACTGCGCCTTATCTATTGGTAAACAATCCGGAAGAGTGGCAGCAGGCCATACAACAACTGGGGGGCGAAAAAATGGTGGCCAAAACGCGTACAGAAGGGTATGATGGTAAAGGGGTGCAAATTTTTAATACAGCAGATATACTTAACCCAAGCAATCATATTCCGTTTACCGAACCGTGTGTATTGGAGCAATTTATTCCATGCCAAAAGGAGCTATCGGTAATGGTAGCAGTTGATAGAAGTGGCAATGTTGTAACCTGGCCTGTGGTGGAAATGGTGTTTGATGCCAAGGCAAACCTGGTTACCTTTTTAGATTGCCCTGCATCAATCAATGAAACTACAGCACAAAAAGCAAGAGCCATTGCACACCAAACCATTCAGGCGTTTAACAGTGCAGGTGTTTTTGCCGTAGAAATGTTTTTAACGCAAAGTGGAGATATTTTGGTTAATGAAGTGGCGCCAAGGCCCCACAATTCCGGCCACCACACCATTGAGGCCTGCTATACATCACAGTTTGAACAGTTGGTAAGAATACTGGCAGACTTGCCCCTCGGCAGCACAGATTTAATTCAGCCCGCAGTAATGATGAATTTGTTGGGCAGCCCAGGTGTAAATGGCCCCTACCTGCTTCAGGGGCTTAAAGAGGTAAGTGCCATGCAGGGAGTATACGTGCATTTATATGGAAAAAAAGAAAGCAAGCCCATGCGCAAAATGGGGCATGTAACCATTATTGCGCCTACACTGGCCAAAGCCAGGCAAACGGCAAAACAAGTGCACCAAACACTTGTGTTTGCATCGGCTGTTTAATTATTAAAGTTTTTTTGGGCTTCCCCTGATGCATGCACTTGCGCACAGGCCATATCAGCAACATCAGGGTCGGGCTGTGCGTTGCAAGTCCTCGCCACAACAAGTTGTGTCTGCGGGCTTTTCACTGCCATCCCTAAGCCGGTTTTGCAGCGCTTATGGCCCTTCAACAGTGTTAAAGAAATTACATGAGCTTTCAACTACTAAAGCGCTAACTTCTGAATTTCTGACTAACTGGTTGGGGCTTCACCCCAACAACCTCCAAGTGACTTTTTATCATCATAAAAAAGTCACCAAAGATATCGTGGCCTTGAATAGCATATCCTTTTTCAAATTAAAACCCTTATTTCGCAGTACAAATTAATTGCAACACACCATGAGCAAAACAGTTGGCATTATAATGGGCAGTGATAGTGATCTGGAAGTGATGCAGGAGGCTGCAAAAGTGCTGGAGGCATTTAACGTGGCTTATGAAATAACTGTGGTATCTGCGCACCGCACACCAGAGCGCATGATGGAGTATGCTAAAACAGCCAGAGAGCGAGGCCTTAAAGTAATTATTGCCGGTGCAGGCGGTGCCGCCCATTTACCGGGCATGGTGGCCTCCGTTACCTCTCTACCCGTTATTGGTGTACCTGTAAAATTAAAAGCGCTAGACGGTATGGATTCATTATTGTCTATTGTACAAATGCCTGCAGGTGTTCCTGTAGCAGCCGTTGCAATTAATAACGCTAAAAATGCAGGCTTGCTTGCGGTTCAGATACTCGCCACCCACGATGTGCACCTGGCACATGAAATGCAGAAATATAAAGATAAATTAAAAGAAGAGGTGTTGGAGAAAGCAGCCAGGGTTGAAAAAGGGCCATCATCCATTGGTTTTAAATAACCAGTTCAAAAAATTAAGGAAATTTAGGAAACTTTTTAAAATCGGGTTTACGTTTCTCTAAAAATGAGTTTTTGCCTTCTTTGGCTTCATCACTCAGGTAATATAGCAGTGTGGCATTTCCGGCAAGTTCCTGTATACCCGCCTGCCCATCCAACTCGGCATTAAAAGCAGATTTAAGCATGCGCAAAGCTATGGGGCTTTTATCCATCATTTTTCTGCACCATTCAATGGTTGTATCTTCTAGCATTTCTAGCGGCACCACTTTGTTAACCAAACCCATTTCAAGAGCTTCCTGTGCGTTATATTGGTCGCACAAATACCAAATTTCTCTGGCTTTTTTCTGGCCCACAATTCTTGCCAGATAGCTAGCCCCAAAGCCACCATCAAAACTCCCTACCTTGGGTCCGGTTTGTCCAAAACGCGCATTCTCGGCAGCTATACTCAAATCACAAATTACATGCAACACATGGCCTCCGCCAATAGCCCAGCCAGCCACCATCGCCACTACCGGTTTGGGTATTCTGCGTATCTGCATTTGTAAATCAAGCACATTGAGCCTTGGCACACCATCATCTCCAACATAGCCACCATGGCCCCTCACGCTTTGGTCGCCACCGCTGCAAAAAGCATTGCCGCCTTCACCGGTTAGTATTACGCAATACACGTTTTCATCTTGGCGGGCAAGTTCCATTGCTTCGCTCATTTCCTTTACCGTTAGCGGAGTAAATGCATTGTGTTTTTCCGGTCTGTTAATGCTTATTTTGGCAATGCCTTCAAAAAAAGAAAACTTAATCTCCTTGTATTCTTTAATGCTTTGCCATGCGTATTTGCTTTCCATGTTATGGTAATTTTATTTTTCTGAATGCCTCAAATGCTTTTGCATTGTCCTTCATACTCGTCTTTATTTCGAGCACTGCCGCTTTACCTCTTGGGTCAAAAAAGCGATTTAGCATTTGCTCCAAACTGGACAAGTCGCGGCAAAAGTAGTATTCCATTCCGTATTGTAAAGTTATTTGCTCAATGTTTTGTTTGTGTGGTGTAGTAAAAAAACGGGTTTGTTTTTTATTGATATGTGGGCCGGGAATAAGGCTAAAAATACCACCACCACCATTATTAATTACAACTACTCTAATATTATCAGGAATTTTATCAATCCACCAGGCATGGCTATCATAAAGAAATGCCAAATCTCCGGTAATTAAAACAGTTGGCCTGTTGTTTACCATTGCTGCGCCCACTGCTGTTGATGAACAACCATCTATACCGCTGGTGCCCCGATTGCCATGCATAATCCAGCTTTGATGGTATGTGCCCAGCAAGCTCATATATCTGATAACACTGCTGTTGGCCATGTGCAGATCAATCGCATCTGGCAAATGCTGCAGAATGGTGTGCGTAATACCAAGCTCATTATTTTTATCTTTATTAACAAAGCGGTTTATATGAATAAGGGAAATTTCGGCAGTTTGTTGCCACAAGTTTTTCCATATTGTATTTACTTTTTTTGCTCCTGCTATTTTTGAAAGCGCGAGCAGATATGTAGAGGCTTTTGTAAAAATGGTATGTGTAACATTTTGATAAGTGTTTACTGTTGGCTCATGCGTTTGAATGCGTATGTGTGTGCGCGGCTTTTGTTCTTTTAGCCAAAGCTTTAGTGCTTTAGATAAAACAGGACCGCCAAATGAAATGATAAAATCTGGCCTAAGGTTGTGCAGCAAATCCTTTGAAGCATGGCTCAATAAAAAATCAAAACAATTTACCGTAGCTGTTGCATGCTGGTTTGATAGCAAATCGGTTAACACAACCACCTGCGGCAACTTGCCTAGTTCTCTTAATGCAGTAAAGAGCGCAGTATCCGGCTCCATAGATCCGGCCAGCACCAATATGCGTGAGCTGTTTTGCCAGCGTTTTTTGATATCAGCACTAATTTGTGCATCCTTTATTTTTGGGTATACAAGGGTAGGCAACTCAACATGTGCCGCTCTTTTTTTAATTGGCTCATAAAGAGGTTCGGTTAACGGAACATTTATGTGCACGGGTCCTTTGCGTAATGGATTATTTGCTTTAAAGATGGCTTGTGTAACAATGCTTGCTGTTTGTTTTAGGTTCTCTTTGCCATGCGCATAGCAAGGCATTTCAAACGATGCAAGCACATGGTTGCCATAAACGTTTTTTTGCACAATCATTTGACCGTCTTGCTGATGGAGCAACTCTGGGGGTCTATCTGCAGTTAGTATCAGTAAGGGTACCTGCTGAAAAAATGCTTCTGCAATGGCAGGAAAATAATTTAATGCCGCAGTGCCTGATGTGCAGATGAGTACTACAGGCTGCTGCAATTGCCGCGCCATTCCAAGTGCCATATAAGCAGCGCTTCTTTCATCTGCAGCACTGTGGCAGGTAAAATGCACATCAGAGGCAAAAGCCAGTGTTAGCGGTGCAGAGCGCGACCCCGGTGATACAACCACATGATTGATTTTTGCCTTTCGGCATACTTCAGAAGTAATATAAACGTGTTTCTGCACTATTTCTTAAACAAGCGGCATGCGCAAATGTTATAAAGTGTCAAAAATATCGATACTATTGCGTTATGAAAAATAAAATGATTTTCTATTTTTGGGGCTCCTAAATAAAACCGATTAGCATTAACTTATCAATTTGAATAAATGAAAAGAGTACTGTTGTTATTGTGTAGCATATTTTCCTTTTGTGCAATGGCCCAGGTTCAAGACCCCGCTTCACCTGGATTTGATATTGGAGCAACCGATTCAACCTCTAACCAAGGTGCCGAAGGTGTTGAATCAGAGCAGCAACCGGCAGCACCCATTGCAAAGCCCTATGAAAGAATTAAGCTTAGTGTTGATTCTGTAACCAACCTTATCACCTACACGGGGGTTATTGAGCAAGAAGAAAGTCCTTCTGACTCTCTATACTCGCGTGCAAAAAAATGGGCAGAGAAACAGTTTGGAGGCAAACCTTCTTATCAATCAGATAAGAGAAATCAGAAATTGGTAATTAATGGGTATTTAGATGCGTATTCTTACTCAAATAAATACACAAAAAAATCAATAGGTCGCTACAATTTTAAAATGACGGTTTGGATTAAAGAGGGACGTTATCGCTATTCCATCACCAATCTGGTTCATGAGGGTATTAAGGGCAATGCGGGCGAGGCAACCAGAAATTATTTTGAATATTACTATACGACCACCATTAATATTAAAGGCAGCGACCAAACATTGCGTTATGCCGATAAAGAGCTGAACAAGATGATTAATGGCTTTGTAAAGGCCATGAAAGATCCCGTTTTTGTTGATGAGGAAGATTGGTAGGCGACCAATAATCTCATTTTATTAGTGTATCTATTTTCTCTCCCATTTGTGCAGCTATGCCGCTCCAGCTAAAGCGTGCATAAAAAGCTGCAGGTATTACAGGTTTTTTTCCTTCGCTTTGCTTTATGGCGTTTGCAAATGCCTGCCACTCAAAATCTGGTACCACAATCAAATTCTCTCCGCAAATCTGCCGGTCAATACCCTCGGCCCCGGTATAAGTAGAAACTACTATTTTATTTAAGGCCAGCGCATCAACTGCTTTGGTTTTAATTCCTCCACCATTTAAAATGGGATTTACCACTACATCGGCAGCCAAAACATAATCGTCAATGTTTTCTACAAACCCTGCATGTATTATTTGATTGTTTCCTGCAATGGCAGCAAGAAAATCCGGTTGCGCTCTGCGGCCGCAAACAATAAATACATATTTGTCGGCATTAAGTAATGGCAATACGTTGGACAGCATAACATCCAGCGCCTCGCGGTTGGGCGGATAATCCAGCGAACCAAAAAAAAGCAATATTTGCTGATGAGGCTTAATATTGTATCGGATCCTGATTTGTTCAGCTGCACCATTATCGGCCGGTGGTTCCTGCATATCTACACCATAAGGTGTTACCAATGTTTTATGTTTATCAATACCAAAGTATTTAATGGCCCGTTCTCGATCCTCTTCCGTAACAAAAAATACATAATCCATGCTGCGCAGGCACCAGCGCTCATAAACAAATAAGAACCACCACCACCATTTGTTTACCGATTTAAATCGTAAAAACTCAATATTATTGGAGCGCATTACCATGGGTTTGCCGCTAAGCATTTTTAGGAAAAACGCCATTGCCCAAAACCAAGGTTGTTCCATAAATACTGCATCAATTTTTTTGCTTTTAATTAGCCGCAGTAAATCATATACCAAAAACAGATTTAAGTATCGCTGTGGTTTAAATTTCACATACGATATCATTTCAAAATCAAAACGAAGGTGATCAACGGAACTAAAGGGTTCGCATGTAAAAAGCGTTACACGGTGCTGTTTTCCTAAAGAATTAAACAAGCGCATGGAGGAGTAATCTCCGCCACAGGTGGGCGGCAAAAACGGGTAAGGAACAATGGCTAATATGTTTAGCTTTTTCACTTTATTTCCTCGTAATCTACGTACTCGCCAATATTTTTAGTGTTGTCGCCACGTTTTGCGTTATGGGTGTCTATATGTATTTCGCCCTCTTTTTTATTTGTGTATTGCGGTTTGCCCGCTTGGTAGGTAAACACTTTTGATTTAACGGTAACGCCAAATAGCTTTCCGAAGATGAAACGGAAAACCACATAAAATACAAACAGGTATAATAAAAATTTAAACATGATACTACTATGGCTGTTGAGTTTGCAAAGTTAGCAATTCCGCTACATCTGCAAAGCCAGGTGTGTTGCGCTAATTTCGTGCCCAAAAAACAAAGAGCCGTTTTTGTTAAAGGTATCGGCATCGTCTGTGGTATAAAACCGGCAGGTATTATTTACCGTAAGTTTTTCTTTTATTTCCGTATGCCGGTGCAAATAATCTTTGAGGCTGTTTGAAACCAATTCTCCTTGCGAAAGCAAGGTAATATGTTCCGGCAAAAACGATTTTATCTTAGGGGCAAGTAATGGATAGTGTGTGCAGCCCAATACAATGGTATCAATTTGCGTGTCTTTATGAAGCAGGTTTTGTATATGCTGTTTTATGTAATAATCTGCACCGGGGTTATCAAATTCATTGTTTTCAACCAGCGGCACCCACATGGGGCAAGCCTCTTGCACCACCTGCATGTGCGGATAAAACTTTTTTATCTCAACCACATATGAATCTGATGCTACGGTTCCTGCTGTAGCAAACACACCAATATGTCCGGTTTTGGAGTATTTGCCAACTATTTCGGTAGTAGGTCTGATGACACCCAGCACCCGCTTGGCAGGGTCTATTAGCGGCAGGTCTTTTTGTTGTATGGTGCGCAGGGCTTTTGCAGATGCTGTATTGCATGCCAGTATCACAATCGGGCATCCCATATCAAACAACTGTCTCACGCATTGAAGGGTATATTGATGTACGGTATCAAAAGACCGGTTGCCATAAGGTGCACGCGCATTATCGCCCAGGTATAAATAATCGTATTGTGGCAGATGTTTTACAAATTCACGCAAAACAGTGAGTCCGCCATAGCCGGAATCAAAAACACCTATTGAGCCTTTTATAGTCATAATGACATGAGCAGTAAATCTACCTGCTCAGATACATACTCTTTTCTTTGGTCCACTGACGGAAAATGGGGTCTTGCAGGTCTTTGATGAAACGAATGGCTTCACCTGTTGATTTCATCTCAGGCCCTAACTCTTTATTCACGCCTTCAAACTTATTGAATGAAAAAACGGGTTCTTTAATGGCATAACCTGTGAGCTTTCTTTCAAAAGTAAAGTCTTTAAGTTTATGTGTGCCCATCATTACCTTGGCCGCAATATTTACATATGGAATCTGGTAGGCTTTTGCAATAAATGGCACAGTGCGTGAGCCGCGAGGATTGGCCTCAATCACATACACTTTATCATTTTTGATGGCAAACTGAATATTCAGCAGACCACGGATATTCATTTTGTGAGCCAGTTTAATGGCATAGGCCTCCATTTGTTCCTGCACAGTTTTGCTTAGGCTAAAAGGTGGCAACACTGCGCTTGAATCACCGGAGTGGATACCAGCAGGCTCAATATGCTCCATCATGCCAACAACATGCACATCGGTACCATCGCAAATCAAATCTATTTCGGCTTCTTCGGCTCTATCTAAAAAATGATCAATCAATACGCGGTTTCCGGGTAAATCGCCAAGTAATTCGATAACTGCTTTTTCCAGGTCTTCATCATTAATTACAATTTTCATTCCTTGTCCGCCCAAAACATAGGAAGGCCTAACCAATACGGGATAACCAACTTTATTGGCAACCTGAATGGCTTCTTCTGCGTCTTCTGCCACGCCATAATCAGGGTAAGGAATGCCCAGTTCTTTTAACAAATCAGAGAATGATCCGCGATCTTCTGACAGATCCATATCAGGGAAACTGGTACCAATAATTTTTATGCCGGCTTCATGCAGCTTTTTTGCCAACTTTAACGCTGTTTGACCGCCTAGTTGCACAATTACACCTTCCGGCTTTTCAAGGTCAATAATTTCACGCAAGTGCTCCCAGAATACCGGTTCAAAATATAGCTTATCGGCCATATCAAAATCGGTGCTCACGGTTTCGGGATTGCAGTTAATCATAATGGCCTCATAACCGCATTCTTTAGCGGCAAGTAAACCATGAACGCAACAGTAATCAAACTCAATTCCCTGCCCAATTCTGTTGGGGCCCGAGCCCAATACCACAATTTTTTTTCTGTTAGAAACCACACTTTCATTTTCTCCATCAAATGAAGAATAAAAGTAGTTGGTAGGAGAGGGGAACTCAGCAGCGCAGGTATCAACCATTTTGTAAACGCGGTGTATGCCCATTTCCTTGCGCAGGTTCCAAACATCATCCTCTGTTGTATCGCCACCAAGCAAGTGGGCAATTTGCACATCGGTATAGCCTTTTTGCTTCAGGTCAATAAGTAACTGTTTGGGCAAATTTTTTAAATTAAACCTTCTGGTTTGCGCTTCAATAAGGGCCAGATCATTTATTTGGTTTAAGAACCAGCGGTCAATGCCGGTAATTTTTTCAATGGATGAAATGGGCATTCCCAAACTCAGCGCATCTTTTACGGCAAATATTCTATCCCACGATGGGTTCTTCAGTTTTTCTACAATTTGCTCCAGGTTACGGCTTTGGTACCCATCTGCGCCCAAGCCGCTGCGCTTAATCTCAAGAGATTGTATGGCTTTTTGTAACGCTTCAATAAATGTGCGGCCTATACCCATGGTTTCTCCAACCGATTTCATTTGAAGCCCCAAACGCTTATCAGCCCCTTTGAACTTATCAAAATTCCAGCGAGGCACTTTTACAATTACATAATCCAATGCAGGTTCAAAGTAGGCCGATGTGGTTTTTGTAACCGGATTTTTTAATTCATCCAGCGTGTAACCGATAGCAAGTTTTGAAGCAATTTTTGCAATAGGATACCCTGTTGCTTTAGATGCCAGTGCAGAAGAGCGTGATACACGTGGATTAATTTCTATGGCAATAATATCTTCATTAGCCGGGTTTACCGCAAATTGCACATTGCAACCACCATGAAAATTGCCAATACTGCGCATCATGTGAATGGCCATATCGCGCATGCGCTGGTAGCAGGTATCGCTCAGGGTCATTGCGGGCGCTACGGTTATTGAATCACCCGTATGAATGCCCATTGGGTCAAAGTTTTCTATCACACAAATAACGGCTACATTATCTGCTTTGTCTCTTAATAACTCCAGCTCATATTCTTTCCAGCCAAATACTGCTTTTTCTACCAGCACTTCATGTGTAGGTGAAGCAGATAAACCTTTTTGCAAAGCAGCATCCAGCTCCTCTTTTTTCAGAACAAACCCCCCACCTGTTCCCCCCAATGTATAGGATGGCCTGATAACAATAGGCAAGCCCAGTTCTTGTGCTATTTCTTTTCCTTCCAGAAAAGAATTGGCCGTGCGAGAAGGAGCAACCGCAATACCCAGTTCAATCATTTTTTGTCTGAAGAGCTCACGGTTTTCTACCGTATCAATGGCTTTAGTGTCAACACCAATCAATCTAACCCCGTGTTTTTGCCAGATACCCAATTCCTCGCATTCAATACATAAATTGAGTGCGGTTTGTCCACCCATGGTAGGCAGCACGGCATCAATTTTTCTTTCGGTAAGAATTTTATCAATAGATTCTGAAGTTAACGGAAGCAAATAAACATTATCAGCAGTAACCGGATCCGTCATGATGGTAGCAGGATTGCTGTTAATAAGCGTTACTTCAATTCCTTCTTCTTTCAGCGAACGGGCCGCCTGGCTGCCTGAATAATCGAACTCACAAGCTTGTCCGATGATGATGGGTCCGCTGCCTATAATAAGTACTGATTTGATGCTGGGGTCTTTGGGCATGAGCAAATGGTATTTAAATTAAAACCTTCCCCGACAGGCCAAGTTACCTATGTCTGAAAATTGGGCAAAAATAAACGAATAATTCAAACGGAAAAGAGTTGTGCATAAAAGATTCGGCAACAGGTTGTATATTTATAGTCGATTTGAAGCAACAGATCTATCAGTACAAGAACTCTCCGGTTTCCTATTACCGCTATGGCTGCGGTAAAGAGGTAATCATAGCATTTCACGGATACAATCAGACAGGAGCAGATTTTGCACCCATTGCAGAAGTGCTGCAGCATAAATACACCTTCATTGCCATTGATTTTTTCTGGCACGGTAAATCGGAGTGGCAGGAGCCACATGATTTTACGGAAACAAACTTGTGTGAGCTTGTATTAGCAATTATTGCACAAGAACAGCAATCGATGAAAAAGATAACGGTTTGTGGCTTTAGTATGGGGGCCAGAATGGCGCGCGTATTGGTGCAAACTATACCTGAAAGTATAGCACGACTGATATTGCTATCTCCCCCGACAATAGAATTCAATCAGCTTGTTAATTTTACAACAGGCACCGTATTGGGCTTATCGGTTTTCAAATATGTTGCAACTAACCATAGCATGTTAGTTGTTTGGTTGCAACGCCTGCACAGATGGAAAGTATTGAACAGATCGGTATATCTTTATTCTTCAAAAAATATTGGCGAAAAACAACGCATGACAAAGGTTTATAAAACATGGATTGCACAGCGCAGGCTCAGAACAAACCTTGCCCAAATTGCCCGTTTGGCAAACAAGCATAAAATAGAACTGATAATGATTGCCGGTAAAAACGATGCCCTGGCTCCACCCTACAAAATGATTAAATATGTGCGCAATCTATTTGAAAAGCACAGGGTGTTTTTGGTTAGAAAAAAGCACGAGTTGGTTACCCAAGAGACGTTGGATGTGTTAAAGAAGATATTAGTTGAACAAGTAAAATTTGAATAAGTGTATTTTTGCGAGCATTATTCAAATAGCATTACGTAAAATACTTAATACTTTTTAATTATTAATAAAATAGCTTGATTAAACAAGTTAAAAATTCGAATATTGAGCCGATGAGTAATAAGATAAAATTTGCCATTGTAGGCTGTGGTAGCATAGGGTCTCGCCATATTGCAGTGACAGATGCCGAGGAGCGTGCAGAGATTGTTGCACTATGTGATACAGATGAGCAAAAGGTTAAAGCCTTATCCGAAACCTATGGCGGTATTCCCTATTATACCGACTATGAAGCCATGCTGGCTAAATGCGATGCCGATGTGGTTAACATTTGTACTCCTCATGGATTGCATGCAGAGATGGCAATTAAAGCAGCAAATGCAAAAAAGAATATTCTAGTAGAAAAACCAATGGCATTAAATGTTGCCGATTGTCATCGAATGATAGAAGCTGCAAAGCTGAACAATATGAAGCTGATGGTTGTGAAACAAAACCGCTATAATGTGCCTATTGCCTTAACCAAACAAGCGCTTGACAGCGGCTTTTTGGGGCAAATTTTTATGGTGCAGTGCAATGTGCTATGGAACCGCCATCAGGGTTACTATAAAGATTCTAATTGGAGGGGTAGCAAAAAATTAGAAGGAGGTGCATTACACACCCAGGTTAGCCATTTTATAGACTTATTGATTTGGTGGTTTGGTGATATTGTGAATGCAAAAACACAAATTGAAACCAAGAACCATGATATTGAGATTGAAGACTGCGGTCAATCTTTGGTTACCTTCAACTCTGGAGTTATGGGCTCAATTATATGGACTACCTGTGTCTATAACAAAAATTATGAAGGCAGCATAACCATTATTGGTGAAAACGGAACCATTAAAATTGGAGGCCAATACTTAAATAAAATTGAATTCTGGGATGTCAAATCATATCCGCTTCCGGAGGAAATAGAGTTTAATGATAAGCCTAATGCCTATGGCAAATACCAGGGCACAAGTTCCAACCATGATAAAGTGGTACATGATGTGGTTGCGGAATTATTGAATGAAAGACATAATGTGGTAGAGGGTGATGAGGGAATGAAAACGATTGAGGCCATTGAAAAAATTTACCACAGGGCATGAATCGCATTGAGAAAACAGCATTTATTGACAGCGGGGTTGAGATGGGAGACAATAATTATATTGGCCATTATGCTGTAATTAAAAAAGGAACAACCATTGGTAATAATAACTTTATTGGCTCCCACACTGTAATTGGCGAACTCTGCCAGCATAGTTTTAAGAAACACGAACTAAATGGCTTTTCTGAAGAGGAGTCGCACAAAAGGGAGGTTATTATTGGCTCCAATAATGTAATTAGAGAGTTTACAACTATTCACATGCCAACATCTACTGCTTTTACTAAGATTGCCGATCATTGTTATATTATGGCTTATAACCATATTTCCCATGATACAATTATTCATGATAACGTAATCTTATCCAATAATACACAGATAGGCGGACACACAAATATTTTGCCTCATGCCAATATTGGTCTTTCGAGCATTATACACCAAAGAAGCACCATTGGCAGTTTTGCAATGATTGGCATGGGGTCTATCATAAACAAAGATATTCCACCGTTTCTTACAGCGTATGGCACGCCTGTAAAGAGCGCAAATAAGATTAATGAATGGGGATTAAAAAGATATGGCCATGAGAATGCCATTCACGGCATAATATGCCATTATACCCAAAAGGCAGCAGCGGACTTAACGGAATATGTTAAACAACAACTGGAGCTTTTTAATAAACTAAGTAAAAGAGCACATATAGAAATTTTATTGGAAGAATAACATGCACATACCTTTTGTTGATTTAAAACTACAATACCAAAATATTCAATCCCAAATTGATAAAGGCATTCAATCTGTAATCAATGAAACCGCTTTTATCAGTGGTAAGTATGCCACAGCATTTGAAGAGGCCTTTGCCCAATACCTTGGTATTAATCATGTAATTGCATGTGCCAATGGCACAGATTCGCTGGAGATATTGCTTAAGGCCTATCAAATTGGCGCAGGAGACGAGGTAATTGTTCCCGCCAACAGTTGGATTTCAACCTCTGAGTGCGTATCCACAGTTGGAGCCAAGGTAGTGTTTGCAGATTCGCACCCGGTTCATTACACCATTGATGTAAGCAAAATAGAAGAAAAGATTACCCCACAAACAAAAGCCATTATACCAGTGCACTTGTATGGATGTGCTGCAGATATGGATGCAATCATGCAAATAGCAGCCAGGCACAATTTAATTGTTATTGAGGATTGTGCTCAGGCCCATGCAGCAACCTATAAAGGCAAAACAATTGGTACTATTGGTCATGCAGCATCATTTAGTTTTTATCCAGGAAAAAATCTTGGTGCATATGGCGATGCCGGTGGCATGGCTACCAATGATGAGGCCATTGCAACCAAAGCGCGGATGATTGCAAATCATGGTCGTTTAGGGAAACATGACCATGGTGTGGAAGGCAGAAATAGCCGAATGGACGGAATACAGGCGGCTATACTTACTGCTAAACTTCCTTATTTAGAGCAATGGACACAAGCACGCATGCAACACGCGCAGCGTTACCTTTCAAACCTGCAACATGCAGGCATTCAGTTGCCCGTAATTCCGGATGGCTTCAGGCATGTGTTTCATTTATTTGTAGTGCAGGTTCCCCACAGAGAAAAGGTTCAGCAGCAGCTAAAAGAACATGGGATAGAAACAGGTATTCATTATCCTATTGCCTTGCCTTTGCTTAAGGCATATGCATACATGGAACACCAGCCTAATGATTTTCCTGTTGCTGCAGGCCAAATGGATAAACTACTTTCTTTGCCAATGTATGCGGAATTAACCGCTGATCAAATTGATTTTGTGTGCGAGAAATTAATCTCAGCTATTAAATAGCACAACGCATACTTAAGCAATTGGTATTTATAAATGGCCAATTGTATTATCTTTCCGCCCATGTCGCAGCAAACGCTAGCCGTTACAACCTTAAAAAATTCAGTGTTAAACATTGCCAGTTTTATACTTGGGCTGGGAATTAATTTTTATTTATTGCGATTTGTAGTGGCACAAATTGGTATTGATGCCTATGGAATATCGGCATTGCTGTTTGTAATCATTGCACCACTCTCACTAACCAATTTGGGTTTTGGAGAAGCCACAACCAAATATGTTGCTGAATTTGTTCATGCTTCGCAATATCAAAAGGCAGGAGCTTATATACGCACCACATTTTTTATGAATTTAATGGTTGGCTTATTAGGTGCAATTTTGGTGTTTTTATTTGGAGGAAATGTGACCTTATGGGCATTTTCTGCTAAAATAAATCCAACATTTAATCAAACAATTTATGATTGCATGAAAGTGATTGCTTGTGGTTGGATCATAAATCAATGTGCTGCAACTTTTATGGGTGTACCCGTGGCTTTACAACATTTTAAAAGGGTGGCCATTGGCAACATCTTACAAGTGTTGGTTACCGCAATGGCCACTTATGTTTTGCTAAAACAACAATGGGGTTTACTCGGATTCACTATTGCTACAGTAACAGGTCAACTATTTGGTTTGATTTATTGGTTTGTTACAGCAAAAAAACTCATGCCAAACATAAGCCTCTCTCCAGCTCCGGATAAGGATGCGTGGAAAAAATCGTTTCATTATGGAGGTTGGCAAACCATCTCTCAATTAGGAGGCATACTAGCACAACAAGCAGAAAAATATGTGATGGGTGTGCTGCTATCTACAGCATCTGTTGGTATATATCATGTTGCATTAAATATTGAGCAAAAAGTATATACTGTAGTGCATAAGTTGGCAGAGGTTCTTTTTCCTATGTTTAGTGCCATTAGCAACGATACGGATGAGAGGAAAGCGAATATATTAATCAAATCAACCTGGGTAACTACAACAGCAGCGGTTGGGTTACTTGTTTCGGTAGTGCCATTTACCAAAGAACTCATTACACTGTGGATGAAGAATGCAGATATTGCCAACAGCGGCTCCTTCGTATTACAAGTATTATGCATTGCAGGTGCGTTTGGATCTGCCACCACAGCCGGATATTTTTTCTTATTAGGCGTGGGTAAAACACAAAAAATAACTTACATATCTGTATTAACCGGTGCGGTTACCGTGGTTGTTTCGCTTATTGTATTACCCATTTATGGTTTAAAGGGAGCAGGTATAAGCGCCTTGGCTGCGGCTGTTGTGCAATCATTAGCCATAAGCAGGGTAATGAATACCGCTTTAAAAAACACCATCCCTTTAGCGGCAACGCTTAATGCTGTATATACGCCTATATTAACAGGCACCTGCTGGGCCCTATTTGTTGTATGGTTCAACCCGTTTGTAATTGAAGGATGGCTTGTTTTAGGTGTGGCTTATATAATCATGCTTCTTTCAACTATTATACTTATTTATTTAGCAACACGAATTTTGCCTTATGGCAAAGCACATGAGGAGCTGCTGATTAAGCTTTTTGCGCATTTAACCAATAAAATAAAACAAGCAAAGTAATATGTGTGGTATTGCGGGCATATGGAATTTTACCGGGGAGCAAATTGCAGAGCAAAGCATCACGCGATTTACTGACAGCTTAAAGCATCGTGGTCCGGATGGCAGGGGCATTTGGTTCAATGAAACACAAAACCTTGCATTAGGCCACAGGCGCCTGGCCATAATTGATTTGAGCAAAGAGGGCAATCAGCCCATGCATTATGCCGATAACAGGTATCATATTGTTTACAATGGTGAAATTTTTAACTTCATTGAAATAAAAGAAGAACTCAAAGGCAAAGGGTATTCGTTTAAGACCAATGGCGATACAGAGGTGATTATGGCTGCTTACCATGAATGGAGAGAGGGGATGTTGGACAGGTTTAATGGCATGTGGGCAATCTGTATTTTTGATAGCCAACAGCATACTTGTTTTATTGCCAGAGATCGCTTTGGAATAAAGCCGCTGCATTACCTGCTGAACAAAGAACGTTTTGCATTTGCATCCGAACTAAAATCATTTAAACACCTGGACGGCTATGTACCTGCTGTAGATAATGAAAGCGCTGTGCAATTTCTTAAAACAGGTTTTGGCGTAGAATCATCTGCAAAAAGCATGTTCAGAAACGTGCATAAACTGCAAGCCGGTCACTGCGCTTGGATAACCAACGGAACCATTAAAATTAAGCGCTGGTGGAATACAACAGATCATTTGCAGGCTGTTCCGGCAGACCTGGATTCACAAGCCAATCGTTTCAGAGAGCTATTTTTTGATGCAGTAAGGTTACGTATGCGTAGCGATGTATCGGTTGGATCTAGCTTAAGTGGTGGGTTTGATTCTAGTGCAGTAGTTTCTGCCTTGGCAAGAATGGGAAATCAGCAGGGCAATGAACGAATGGCATCAGACTGGCAGCAAACTTTTGTTGCAACTTTCCCCGGCAAAAGTAACGATGAGCGACCACAGGCTGAAGAGGTAATTACCTACAATAAAGTAAAGGGACATTTTTTTGAGGTGAAGGAAGAAGAATCACTTCAAATGATGGATCAGGTGTTGTATGATTTTGATGATGTATATGTTGGAATACCGATAGCCCCATGGCTAATATACCGAGAGCTTAGAAGAAACAATATTGTGGTTTCATTAGATGGGCATGGGGCAGATGAACTGCTTGGGGGCTATCTGCATGCGGATGGAGCGTTTTTGACTAATGCACCATCCTGGATTGGCGGAGTACAACTAAACATGAAGCTGCTAAACGCTTACCGGCAGTATACAGGTAAAAACCCATACACGGGCTTTATGCATGCATTTAAAGATAGCCTACCGGCACAACTAAATCATCACCCGGATTTTGAGCATTACAGGCATACACTCAAGACGTTTAAATCATGGAAAGACCGCTGGGCGCCTTCTTTTTGGCAATCATTTATTCATAAAGATGCCTATCATTTACAGAACGATGGTTTTGTGGTTTTTGATGAGGCACCATTAGAAATGGATGAAACCAATCGTAAACTATATCAATTATTTCATGCCGATGTTTTGCCAACCATTCTGCGAAACTTTGACAGAATGAGTATGGCAAATGGGATAGAAGTTAGAATGCCTTTTATGGATTGGCGGCTGGTGGCATATGCTTTTTCCTTGCCCGGCAGCAGCAAAATTCAGAATGGCTATACCAAACTGGTTGCCCGTGAAGCAATGAAAGGATATATGCCGGAAAGCATACGCTCTTCTCGCGTAAAAATTGGGTTTAATGCGCCTATGCCGGAGTGGTTTAACGGACCTGTTTTTCCATGGCTGATGGAACAGCTGGATAAACCAAGTGCACTAATCAACCATCAGACCCTTAAACAAGAGGCAGAAAAAAGGTATAAAAATAAAACGTGGGATTGGAATAGTACCGGCAATTTCTGGAAGTATATACATTATCTCTGGTTCGAAAATAATTTTATTAAAGGTGAGCAAGGTTAGGCTTTTTAAAGTTGCATCTTTTTATCCAGAATACTTGGATAGATTATATAAGCTAGATCCGGGTTTATCTGATAAACCATACGTTCAGCAGTATGAGAAGATGATGGAGCAAGGCATAGGCTGGGCAGATTACTGGAAAATTAATTTGGAGAAAACAGGTCAGTTTTTGGTTGAGCTGGTTATAATTAATAATGAGTTTGCACAGAAAAAATGGGCACATGAAAACAATGTTTCTTACAATAATCAGAACTGGCTGGAAGAAATTTTCTTAGCACAGGTAAGTGCTTTTGATCCGGAGATATTTTTTGCAAACGATTATGTATATGTAAATGCAGCACTTAGAAAAAAGGTTAAGAAACAATGCCCTGCCATTAAAAAAGTAATAGGCTGGGATGGCATTGGCATGTGCGATGCCAAACGTTTTGAAGGGTGTGACCTAATGTTATCAGGGGGAGAACATTTCTTGAAATATTATGCTGCAAATGGATTTAAAACTCATTTGTTTCAGTTTGCATTTGAGCAAACAATTTTAAGTAAGATTGATACTGCGTTTAAAAAATATGATATCAGCTTTGTTGGCTCGTTAACCCTTAGAAACAACGGCCATCATAACAGACTAAGGGTTTTGGGCGAAGTAGCACGCAAGCATAAGGTTGATTATTGGTTGGCATCATTTGATGACAATAAGCCTTATCTTATTAAAAACATACTATTGAAATTAAAGCAGGGTAAGTGGCAAGATGTTCAAGACATCTTTCATCTTTGGCGCATCAATAAAGGTAATTTATTTGGCTTAGAGATGTATCAGGCACTTGCATATTCAAATATTACCCTGAATTCGCATATTGATACCGCCTTGAATTACGGAGGAAATATCAGACTATGGGAAGCCACCGGTGTTGGAGCCTGTCTTGTTACTGATTGGAAACAGAATATGGATTCATTATTTGTTCCGGATGAAGAGGTGGTGGTTTACAAAACACCGCAAGAATGTGCGGATAAAGTACAATATTTATTAAATAACCCCGATAAAATGAACGCTATAGCGCTAGCCGGACAGAGGCGAACATTAAACGATTATACTTATGAAAAGCGTTTAGCGGATATGCTACCCGTATTATTGATGTAGTTCAGCCATTTTGATGATACGCCTGCCAAACTCGGCCATCATCAATTGATTTTCTTCAAATGCTGCCCTTTCTTTCTGTACATCCGGACCTGGTTTAAGCTCCTTCAGATGCGTCTCAATTAGCTTAGCCAGCCCGTTTGCGTCTTGCTGTTTAAAATACCATGTATACGGAGGGTTTTGCTCTACATGCACAGGAAAGTCGCTTAAAAAGATGGGCTTACCCAATGAGCGGCCATCTTCTACCACTGTGCTCCAACCTTCAAACAATGAAGGCTGTATAATGGCAACACTGCGTCTGATAAGTTGAATCTGATCTTTGCGAGAGATGAAACCAAGTACGATAAATTGTTCGCTTACTCCTAACTCTTTAGCTTTTTGAAGCAGGCTAGGATAATAATCCGGATTCCTGAAATCTTCAGTGGCGCCTGTGCAAACCACATGAATAATGATGCCCTTTTGTTTTAATGCATAAATAGCATTAATAATCGTAGGATGATCTTTGTGTTTCCAAAACTGGTTACAAACGATGAAGAAAGAATCCGGTAAGTTAAATTTTTTTTGAGTATCAACAGCGTTGTCTTTAAGCCATTCCTCATTGGCATTGCTAACAAAACGAAGCAAAAATGCATTTTCCTTAAACTGCGGAAAAAATCTGATGTAATCTTCCATAGCATTTTTACTGCTAAAAGCGAGCACAGGCGACTGGGCTGCCAAATAAGCGTTTCGCCTTTCTCTACTATCGTATTCTTCAGTTGAGAATAACTGAGGAAGGTAACGATATTGGAAATCAGGAATCCATCCGCCCCAGTTAAAAATCCATTTGCGCGGCAGGTTGCCACCAGGGTAGTAAAAGTCAATCTTTCTGAAATTAAATATCCTTAATCTGAAGAAAGAAGGGATTGTTTTTAATAATTTATAAAATGCCAGATGATAGAAGGTTTCTTTATAAATATAATCAACCTTGTGTTTTATTTCATCCGGGATATCCTGCAGGTTACGTGTGGCAATGCTCAATTTTATTTTTGTGCGCTCAGCCTTTGGTAATTTGGAGAGGGCATGAATCATGTTAAAAATATAAATATTGCCTGCATGCCAGTTTGGATCCGCAATGAGGTTTAAGCAGATATGTATTTTTTTGTTGGGCATTATCTTGTCCTTTTTTCCTGATCAAAAGCAAAAGCATATTCAAGGCCCTCTTGTACGCTGAATTTTGGTTCCCAACCGGTTGCTGCTTTTGTTTTTTGCATAGATGCCTGTTGTTTTAGCCGATCAACTTTTCTCATGCGTGCAGCAGATTGAATGATATCTATGGGCTTACCTTGCGCAATACCCAGCATTTGCACAATTTCTTTTACGTTGTATTCATCCTCTCTTCCCATATTAAATACATCAAATGGTTTATCAGACGCAATAGTGCTTAAAGCATATAAACCTGCAGAAGTATCTCTTGCGTCTATATAACTTCTTTTTGGCTCAAGATTGCCCAATTCTATGGCACTTTTTCCGCCAAGCAGTTGATCAACAATTTCAGGTACAAGGTGCGCATTGGTTTCGCGGCCGCCAATGGTATTAAATATCCTTGCCACTACGGCTTGCTTTTTATATTTATTTGCCCAAAGTCTCATCAGGTATTCACCACTCAGCTTTGATACGCTGTAAATATCATAAGGTATTGTTGGCGTTTGATCTTCAAGCAGCGGTGTATCAACAATATCATAAACTGCACCACTTGATGCAAATACAATCTTTTTTAAGCTAGTGCAGGTTGCCGCTGCATTTAAAACATGTTGGGTGCCCTCAATATTAATTTTCAAAGCTTCATCGGGCTTGTTTTCGCAGGTTGGTATGTGATGCAGTGCTGCTAAATGAAAAATTAATTCAGCCTCAAATGAGGTTATATTTTCATGCACAAAGTCTCTGTCTGTTATATCACCTTCTGCAACCATTAGCAAATTGTTATCAGCCGGTAAAAATTGTTTTTTACCATATGAAAAATTATCCATTACCAGCACTTTATGGCCATCTGCCAGCAATAAATCCACAAGATGTGAGCCAATAAAGCCTGCACCACCGGTTACAATTATTTTTTGCATATTTATTTTGTTGCTATAAATGAATAAAGGCGCCCGGGCTGATTAAACCGAGATGCTTTTAAATGAGTAAGAAAGGTAAATATATTTTTATTTTCTATGATGCAATTAGCCAAAAAGTTTCCGGTAATACCTGCAAGTGATTCTCTAAAGAGATTCTTCAGCTGATTCTCTGTAAGGGGTGCATAATTGATAACAGTTGCATATGGATGTAAAACTTTTTTTATCTGAAGACCGGCACTTTTTATCGAATCCAAGTATTGTTTTAATGTAAATGCATGCTCCCCGCCATATTGTTTATGTAACGGATGTTGCGCCAGAAAAAGGGCCAAATCTGATTCTTTGCTAATTACATGCTCACGGGTAGCAATAAACAAACCTCCCGGTTTTAATACACGTGCAGCCTCCTTGCAAAATTGCTCAAGGTTATGCGCATGATGGAGCACCTGCCTTGCATACACCACATCAAAAAAATCAGACGCAAAAGGTAGTTGCTCGCCAAACGATTCTTCTACTTTAATAGGCAAGTTGTATGTAGATGCAATTGCTTTAATGGCCCCTGAACCTACATCATTGCTGGTATCAGGCTCTAATGCTGTAACTTGTAGGCCTTTTCTGGCAAATGCATAGGATGCAATTCCGCGGCCTGCACCTATATCCAAAAGTGTTTTAGCATGGGATGGAAGCAGTTGAGCAAGTGCATTAAACTCATCGCTTTGAAAAAAGCGTTCAGCCGAAGCAAAGATATCTTCATCAAAGTAGTTATCTAAAATACTTTGGTGGTTAGCCGGGTTGCTTCGCAGTTCTTTAACAGCCTCTTCCCAGGTCATGGCATCAATTTTTTATAAATGTTATGCAGCATACACAACGGCAGTGAGCTGCGCCATCGGTTCCTTTGCCTTTGCCTGTATGAGGATTAAAGGAAACAATGTTTTTACATGCTTCAGCAGTTTCAAACTTCCAGCCGTTCGTGTGGTAAGCCATATATTCATCAGTAACGGTTCCGGCTTTATGCATCATCTCTTTCATGCGATTTACCATTTCTGTATCGAATTGCTGAAAAAACCCATGGTTTTCAAATTTGCCATATGGAAACGTAAGCAACAATTGGCCTCCGGGTTTTATTACCCTAATTAACTCGTGAATTACTTTTAGGTATTCATAGCTTTTTACGGCTTCATTCTCATTTTTTTTCAACTCATAACCGTAAATGGCATTATCCATATCTACATGCTCAATTGTAGATTGGCAAACCACCTGGCTGAAATAGTCAGACCGGAAAGGCATCTCTCTTAAATCACCATAAACATAAGAAATACGTTTGTGGCAATAGTTATTGTGCTCAGGATAATAAGTAAATATGGTTAATGCCTCGTCAGATAAATCCGGATGAGAGATGATTTCAGGAAAATTAAAAGTAGAACCGGCATCTAAAAATGCAGCTGTATTTTTTTTGATTTTACTGAAAATCCACGGGTATTCCACTATACGTTCGTCAAACCCAATACCAAATTCCAGTGGAATAGCCCCCTTATTAAATGCTGTCAATAGATTATTGTTACGGATGCTTTGAGCAATTTTTGCCCAGCGTGTATCATTGTATCCATAGCTCCATGGCTTTCTGCCGCTAAGCATATAAACCAGCTTTCTAAAAGGAACAAGCGTATGTTTAAGTTTTTTTATCATGCCTGTTTATTTGCGTATCCAATAATACGGGCGGGGTTTCCAACAACGATTGCATAATCGGGCACATTTTCTGTTACCACGCTGCATGCCCCAATTACTGCTCCGCGACCAATGGTAACACCCCTAAGCACCGTTGCGTTAAAACCAATCCATGCATCGTCCATAATTAAAACTTCTTTTTCTTTCAACTCAATATCCTTTTTAGGGTGACCTTGATGAATAATCTGCTCGGTATGTTTTCTCCTTAACTCAGCATTTATTGGATGGGAAATATTATCATGGATGTTTACCCCATGTGCAATAAGCACATAGTTTCCGATCCTTATATTTTTTGCAGACCAAATTTTTGTCCCTTCACCCACATAGCAATAATTGCCTATATTTATTTCGCCTCCATGAGCAAATACAAGGAGCTCGCCCCTTATGTGTGTGTTATGGCCAATCCTTACCTGCCCTTTGTTTTTTTGCAGATTTAATATTTGAGCACCCTTGTGCAAATGAGTTGTTGACTCAAAAAGGGCATCATTTGCATGCCAGGCCCTATTCCATTGATTTTTTAGGCGCTGTATAGGTATGAGTTTCCAAAATTTGGTTAAAAGTGCCAGCAAACTATTTAGCTCTTAGTAAAATAATCGAGTCTCTTTTTACAAGTCCAAGGTCTGGTGAAACTACATCCCATCCTGCAGCAGCAGCAGCAGCAGCCATTTCCTTGCTGTTGTTTCTGGGCCACCAGATTTCATCGTCTGGTTTGTTTTTAAATTCAGCAGGAACTTTACCTTTTTTCCATCCCCATTGTTCCAGTTTTTCCCAATCACCATACATATGCACGGCATAGGCGCCTTTTTTCATTTTAGGCAATGCGTTTTTCAGGATTTCTTTGATATCCGTTAAATTATTGTGGCATAATACCCCAAAAGACCAAAAAAAATCAAATGAATGATCTGGTACAGCACTAAATGAATTATCAGTAACCTGAATATTATCCATCCGCATGTTGTATCTCTCCGGGTGAAGCCATTGTCTTACATCCTGAAAATCTAATGTGGTAAGCTTTCCGTTGGGAATATTCTGCATAATGGCACGGCTCCAAGAGCCTCTTCCGGGGCCCAATTCCATTACCTTAGAATCAGGTTTTAGATAGGGTACAGCACCCTTTAAGAAAACATTTCTATATGAGCCGCCAATGATGCGCTCTTCATTAAATCTTCTCCAATTTGGTATTACAGATAATACGTCTCCGCTATCGTATCCGTAATAAAATTCTTTTCTTAACCAGTTAATGGTAGGCATTTTAATTATTTATAATAGGTTCGCAATTTATAGATTTTCTTAATAGTAAATAAACCCTCTATATTCAGGAATCAAATTTCTTATAAACGTGAAAATTTTACTTATAGATAACTTCGACTCTTTCACATACATGCTGCGTGATTATTTATTGCAGGCTGGGGCGATTTGCGTTGTTGTGAGAAACGATGTTCTGACAGAGAAAGAAATTGAGGCGATAAAGCCTGATGCTGTGGTGATCTCTCCGGGCCCGGGCAGGCCGGCTGATGCCGGATTGCTCATGAAGGTTTTGCCATTTATTGTTCAAAGTTATCCTGTTTTGGGTGTTTGTTTGGGGCATCAGGCAATTGGTGAGTTTTGGGGAGCGGAGCTTGGCTTAGCAACAGCACCCAAACATGGTAAGGTAGATACTATTTATTGTTCTAGCAGACAATTGTTTGATGGCATGAAGGAATTTTCTGCCACCCGCTATCATTCTTTGATTCTAACACAATTGGGTGATTCATTGGAATTGCAAGCATGGACCCGAGATAATGAGGCAATGGCAATTAAGCATAAAAACTTGCCGGTTTGGGGTATCCAGTTTCATCCAGAATCGTGCTTAACCAAAGATGGAATGAAGATAATTCAGAATTTTTTAAAAGAAGTTAAAACACTTGCTAGTGTTTAATTTTTATATCTTTGTTTC
The DNA here is from genome assembly GCA_021299635.1 of Sphingobacteriales bacterium. Classification (GTDB taxonomy): domain Bacteria; phylum Bacteroidota; class Bacteroidia; order UKL13-3; family UKL13-3; genus JAJTFA01. The sequence goes on along the minus strand of JAJTFA010000002.1, from coordinate 63,975 downwards.
ACGCGTAATAATTATTGATGGAAGTTAACTTAAAACAAGAAGGCAAGTTTAAATATATTGAGGAAGGAGAGGGAGAGGTTCTTTTGCTGCTTCATGGATTATTTGGGGCGTTAAGCAACTGGAAAGATGTTCTAAATCATTTTTCCCCAAAATACAAGGTAGTTATACCACTCATGCCGATTTTTGAGATGAATATTCTTTCATTAAGCGTGGAGGGTTTAGCCAATTTTATCAATGAATTTATTGATTATAAAGGGTTCAAGCGAGTCAATTTTCTGGGCAATTCATTGGGTGGCCATGTGGGGTTGGTGTTTATTAAAAAATACCCGCAAAAAGTAAATTCATTGGTGCTAACCGGCAGTTCGGGTTTATATGAAAGTGCATTTGGGGCATCTTACCCCAAGAAAGGGGATAAAGCTTATTTAAGAGAGCGCATTCAATTAACCTTTTACAATCCAGCTTCAACAACTGATGAATTGGTTGATGAAGTATATGATACGCTTCAGGACAAAGGAAAGGTTTTACGCATATTAACGATGGCAAAATCAGCAATACGCCATAACATGCGTAAAGATTTACCGGGCTTTACACAACCAACCTGCTTAATATGGGGTAAACAGGATACCATTACCCCTCCGGAAGTGGCTGAAGAGTTCCATGAGTTGCTCCCACGCTCAGAACTGCATTTTTTAGAACAATGCGGGCATGCACCAATGATGGAAAAGCCGTCTGAGTTTAACCATATCGTTGATACATTTCTGGCAACAGTATTTTCTGCCTAATAAACAATGCTAGTATCTGATTTATTATCTAACGAAGTGTTTTCTCTGAAAAAGGAGGATAAAATTTCTGCAGCAAAAATATTTTTTGAAGACTGGAAGCAGCAGCAACTGCCTGTTGTAAGTGAGAATAAGGTTTTGGGAATGGTTTTAATAGATGACATCATGCAGCAAGAGGAATCGGATAAAGTTGATGAATATATTAAGCCTTATCAGATAAAGCTGCCGCAATCCCGCGATCATATTTTTGAATTGATTAAACTGTTTTCAGTTTCAGGGCTTTCTTGTTTGCCGGTAATACAATCAGATGAAGGCAAGTATGAAGGCATTGTCACTTCCACCCATTTATTAAGCATATTAGGCGAATCATCACTTGCTCAGCCCGGATCGATAATTAATCTGGAGTTTAACCCAAGAGATTATTCTCTGGCAGAGCTTTCCAGGATTATTGAATACAATGATCAAAAAATAATTGGCTTATTTTTATTTCCGGTAGATAAGGAAAGCAGCAAGATAACGGCCTCCTTAAAGCTTAATACAACCGAGGTAAAGAGTGTTCTTTCCGCTCTGGAAAGATACGGTTATGTTATTACTTCTGTACATCAGTTTTCTGATTCACCATCTGATATGTCTGGCAGGCTTGATTGGTTGCTTAAATACCTTAATACCTAAATTATGAAAATTGGTATATATGGCAGAATTTATAAAAAAGAATTTGCAGAAAAGATTCAGCAACTCTATAATTCCCTGCATCTGCGTGAGGTTGATTACGCAACAGAGGAGTTGTTTCTGGCCCAATGCGTAGCCAATGGTATAAAGGTAACTCAAACACAAACTTTTGCAGATGCCAGCGAGGTTAAAAAACTTGATTTGGATATGCTCATTGTTTTTGGTGGTGACGGCACCATACTGGATACAATGGCTTATGTTCACAAGCAGCCCATTCCGGTGCTTGGAATAAATACTGGCCGTCTCGGCTTTTTGGCCGCAGACGCAGAGGTTCCAATTGATATCTTGGTTGATCAGGTTCTGAAGGGACATTATGCAATTGAAGAGCGGTCATGTCTTCAACTCGTATCAGGCGAAGCAATGTTTGGAGGAGCCAACTACGCACTGAATGATTTTGTAATTCATAAGAAGGATAGCTCCGCTATGATTACCATACATACCTATCTTAACGGAGAGTTTTTAAATTCTTATTGGTCAGATGGATTAATTATTTCAACACCAACAGGATCTACCGGTTATTCTTTGAGTTGTGGAGGGCCAATTTTATATCCTGGTTCATCAAGCGTTCTTATAACGCCAATTGCCCCACATAACTTGAATGTAAGACCAATGGTAATACCAGATAATCAGGTTATTACCTTTGAAGTTGAGGGTAGAAGCACTTCCTTCCTGATCTCATTAGATTCCAGATCTGAAACGATAAACACAAGTACACAGTTGGCCATAAAAAAGGCGGATTTCAACTTTAAGATTGCAAGGCTCAATCAGGAAAATTATCTTAAAACCCTAAGAAAAAAGCTTATGTGGGGATTGGATAATCGAAATATTTAGAGCCTGATTCTTTCAGATGCAAAAAAACCATTGAGTTTTCAGATATTTAGGCTACTTTTGATGTAAATAAGAACTTACTTAAAATGACTTTTAAAAAGCCTTATCTGTCGTTTATCTTGTTGATTAACAGCGTGAATTTCCTTTTTGCTCAAAAGGTAGATATTGGTGTTTCCATTGGAGGGACTTATTACTATGGGGATGTTGTAAACGAGTTCAGCCCTTCTACGGCTAGATATAGTGCTGGGGCCTTCTTAAGGTATCATTTAGGAGATAGGTTCGCAATAAGTGCCAATGGTGTGTATGCAAGGGTATCCGGTGATGATGCTTTAAGTACAAAAAGTACCTGGCAAAACCAACGGAATTGGAATTTCTTCACAGATATTCTAGAAGCTTCAGGCGTATTAGAGTTTAACCTGATTGAAGATAGGAATTCAGGAAGAATATTAAAAAATCCACTGATCCCTTATATTTATTTAGGGGTTGGGGCTTTTTATTACAAGCCTCAGACAATACTTCCGAGTGGACAGGTACAGAGTTTAAGGGCTCTTAGATTATCTGGAGTGGATTATAGTGATATAGCTATTTGTATACCTATGGGTGTAGGATTCAGGTATTATATATACAGAAATTATATGGTTGGTTTTGACTTTGGTTTAAGATATACCTCAACTTCCTATATAGATGATATTGGTGGCACGGATGTATATCAGGATCCGGACAATACCCCCTTCCCAGAACTTACAAAAGACGCCTACAGTTCAACATTAGCAAATAAAAATCCCGGAGATTTACGAGGAAAAATGGGGGGCTCATCATTTAATATTAACGACATATATGTTATTGGCTCCTTAACCATTGCATATAGACTAGGCAAACAAGTAGGAGGGGCTAGAGGTCGCAGTTTTGGAAAAGCGATTAGATGTCCTAGGTTTTATTAATCAGAATAATAATAATGTGGCTAGCTAATCAGTTACTCTAATCCTTAGATTGTCTAATGAAGGTTAAAATCAGTCTGCTAAAAATATTTGCGTTACTTATTCTCCCCGGAGCAATTCGTGCACAAACAAGTATTGAGTTTGGTGTTTTATTGGGAGCTTCAACATATTATGGTGATTTAAACGGTCAGCAATTATCTGCTTCTCACATTTATCCTTCAGCAGCTATAATTGGCAGATATAATATTAATGAACGATGGGCTGTTAAAGGTTTTATCGGATATGGAAGAATTTCCGGAGCAGATTCCATTAGCACGAGCAGTAGAGACAAGTTACGCAATCTGAGTTTTATAAGCGATATTTTTGAAGTCTCAGCCCAGTTTGAATTAAACTTGATTAAAAACAAGTTGGGGTACAATAGCACCAATAGGGTCATCCCTTATTTGTTTACAGGCTTGGCAATTTTTAACTTTAATCCAAGAACCACGTATAAAGGAAGAGAGTACGAGTTACAGCCGCTTGGAACCGAAGGACAAGGCACCACTGAATATAATGACCGTGAAAAGTATGCATTAACACAGATTTCAATACCATTAGGTATTGGCCTCAAGAAAAGGTTCGGTAAGCATCTTACATTCGGAATTGAAGCGGGTTTGCGATATACATTTACAAATTACTTGGATGATATAGGCGGAAAGTTTGCCAATAACAATGTGGTAAGAAGGGCGAGTGGTGAAGTTGCAGGTGCTTTGGCCGACCGCAGTGCCGAAGTTAACCCTTTAGGTTTTCCAACTTTTGCAGAAGGCAGGAGTAGGTCCAAAAAATGGATGCCGCTTAATGATATTTATATTTTGGGTGGCATTACGATAACGTATAGATTTGTCCCTCAAGGAATGAAATGCCCTAAGTTCTAACGTTTTATTAACGTGCATAAATCCTTCTTCTGCTTATGTTTTTCTTTGGTAGCTCTATCTTCGGCCTTTGGTCAGGAAGTTGAGATTGGAACAACTATTGGCTTTAGCAATTATTTTGGAGACCTTGCACCAACCCCCGTTTTAACTGAAACAAAACCTGCAGGAGCGATTTTCGGACGATACAATATCTCATCATCATTTGCTTTTACAGGTTCTTTTTCGGTTGGGATGGTATCAGGAAGCGATCAGAATTTTAAAGAGAATCAATACAGAAACCTTAGTTTCCGTTCAAGCATTTATGAAATGGCTACGCTTGTCGAGTTCAATTTTCTTAAGTATGGCGTAGGCGTGCTTGACAAGCCATATACGACTTATATTTTTGCAGGTGTTGCAGCAACGGGATTTAACCCGCAGGCCAATGCTAATGGGCTTTGGATTGATTTATCCAATATTCAAACTGAAGGGAAAAAATATAGCACACTAGCTGTTTCTGTTCCTTTTGGAATGGGTTTTAAGTGGCGTATGACTAAACATATTGCACTTGAAGGGAATGTGGGCTTTAGGAGGCTTTACTCAGACTATCTGGATGACGTGAGCGGTACCTACCCTAATGTACTATCTATCTTAGAGAAAAATGGGCAGTTGGCTGCTTTATTAAGTGATCGATCGGTTGAGATTTCAGGGCAACCATTTACCAGCAAAGAAGGATTTAGAAGGGGCAATAGCGATTTTGATGACTGGTATATAATGGGCGGCATTAGTTTAACCTACAGATTTTATAGTAGGATTAAGTGTGCAAGATTTTATTAATTTCGCACCTTGCCCTTTTAAATGAGTCAAAAGCAGAATATACTTTTAGATAAACTTCCTAAACACATTGCCATCATTATGGACGGCAATGGCCGTTGGGCCAAGGGTAAGGGTAAGTTTCGAATTTTTGGCCATCAAAATGGGGTAAAAGCAGTAAGAGAAACAGCTGAAGCCTGCGCTGAGCTCGGTGTTCAATACCTTACACTTTATGCTTTTTCAACCGAAAATTGGAGCAGACCCAAGGAGGAAATAAACGCCTTGATGGAACTGCTTGTTTCAACCATCAGAAAGGAAACGCCTACCCTAATGAAAAATGGCATTAGGCTGCAAAGTATCGGAAACAGAGAAGACCTTCCAGTTAAATGCAGAGCAGAATTAGAAGAATCAATCAGAGAAACCGAAAAAAACACACGAATGACCCTCGTTTTAGCGTTAAGCTACAGTGCAAAGTGGGACATAGTGAATTCGGTTAAGGAAATAGCCAAACAGGTTAACGAGGGCTTAATTAAACCCGAAGCGATTGATGAAAATATAATTAATACACACCTTTCCACCTCGGCTTACCCGCATCCGGAACTGATGATTAGAACTAGCGGAGAGCAACGAATTAGCAATTTTTTACTTTGGGAAATTGCCTACAGTGAATTGTATTTCAGCCCAAAGCTTTGGCCGGATTTTACCAAAGAAGATTTGTTTGAAGCAATTATTAATTATCAAAACCGCGAAAGAAGATTTGGAAAAACCAGCGAACAAATGGCCCAGTAGGTATAAAGGTTTTCTTTATCTGCTTTTTATTTGTGCGGCATTCTCCGCGCCAATAAACGTATTTGCTCAGGCCGATAGCACCTCAAAATCCCCGGCACTATTCATAGTAGATTATTCAAGACCCCAAACGTATGAGCTTGTAAATATTGTTATTACCGGTACCAATTTTTACGACAAAAGCGTGTTGCAAATTTTATCTGGGCTAACAGTAGGGCAAAAAATAAAAATTCCCTCTGATGACATTTCAAAAGCCATTTCCAATTTATGGAAACAAAAGCTGTTTGATGATGTTCAAATCAGAATTTTTGAAATACAGAATGATAAAATAGCACTCGAAATATTTTTGCAGGAAAAACCAAGGCTTTCCACTTTTTCAATTAAAGGGCTTAAAAAAGGCAAGGCAAATACTTTAAGAGAAGAGCTATCGCTTAAGTCAGGCCAAATTATTACAGACAATATGCTTGCCGCAACGCGTGCCGAAATAAAAGGCCACTTTAGAGAAAAAGGATTTTTAGATGCAGATGCAATATTTGAGCAGGAAACAGATGACCCGATAAAAAATACAGCAAGGCTTAAAATTACTGTAAATAGGGGCTTCAAAATTAAAATAAATGAAATTGATATTGTAGGCAACGCAGCTCTTACCGATAAAAAGATCAGAAAGCTATTTAAAGATACCAAATCTCGCCACCGTTTGTTTGCCAAATCCAGGTATGAGGATGATAAGTTTCAGGAGGATAAACAGCGTATCATTGAAAAATATCTTTCTCTTGGCTTTCGAGATATAGAAATTGTTTCAGACTCTGTTTATCGCCACGACCCCAAGAATCTTAATATTAAAATCGTTTTGAGTGAAGGACACAAATATTATTTCAGGGATATAAGGTTTATTGGTAACAGCAAATACAACACTGAAGAGTTGATGAGTATCCTTAAAATTAACAAAGGAGATGTGTATGACCAATCAACTTTAGATACCAGATTGCACATGAATCAGAATGGCTTGGATATTAGCACTCTTTATATGGATGATGGCTACCTCTTTTTTAATGTACAGCCTGTTGAGGTATTGGTTGAAAACGATTCAATAGATCTTGAAATTAGGATAAATGAAGGCGCTCAGGCTAGAATTAATAAAGTTACCGTATCAGGAAATACCAAAACAAGTGATCATGTTATTTTAAGAGAACTTAGAACCAAACCCGGACAACTATTTAGCAGATCAGATGTAACACGATCCTTGCGAGAGCTTGCGCAGGTTGGATATTTTAATCCTGAGGCATTAAATGTAAACCCTGTGCCAAACCCTGAGGCCGGAACTGTTGATATTGAATACAAAGTAGAGGAAAAGCCTAATGACCAGATAGAACTTTCAGCCGGCTGGGGGGCAAGTACGGTTGTGGGAACACTCGGCCTTTCTCTCAATAACTTTTCTACCAAGCGCATGTTTACCAAAAGAGCTTGGAACCCCATTCCAAGTGGAGACGGACAAAGGCTTTCTTTGCGCGCACAAACAAATGGAACATTTTTTCAGTCTTATAATGCTTCCTTCACAGAACCATGGCTAGGAGGTAAAAAACCAAACTCTTTTTCAGCCTCGGTATTCCTATCTATTCAATCAAACGGACTTAGCATTGGCGATTCAAGAAGAACAGCACTTTGGACAAGTGGAGCAACCATTGGTTTGGGTAAACGTTTAAAGTTTCCTGACGATTGGTTCACCCTTCAATACTCATTAACCTATCAGAGATACTTTAATGAAGTGAGCACAACAGGCGAGAGCTTTTTAAACTTTATACCTCCCGGGGCTTCAAATAACCTCAATTTTAGAGTTGTACTCTCAAGGAACTCAGTTGATCAGCCAATTTATCCAAGGCAAGGGTCCAATATTACATTTTCAGTTCAATTCACCCCTCCATATTCTTTAATTAACGGACGCGATTACAAAACCATTGATGCTTCTGAAAAAATGAGGTGGCTGGAGTTTCATAAGTGGAAATTTGATGCCACCTGGTATGCGAAACTGGTAGGCAATCTGGTTTTTATGTCTCGGGCTAATTTTGGTTTCATTGGTCAATATAATAAAGATGTGGGCTATACGCCATTTGAGCGTTTTTGGCTAGGTGGCTCCGGTTTAATGGGCTTTAGCCTCGATGGTCGTGAATTGATTGCGCTGCGTGGCTATTCAGATAATTCACTTACACCTTTGGTGTTTAATCCACAAGCGGGCAGGGTGGTGCAGCAGGGCGGACTTATTTATAACCGATATACGATGGAGTTAAGATACCCCGTTTCTCTTAATCCGTCTGCCACGGTATACCCACTGGTGTTTTTTGAAGCAGGCAAAGCATGGTCAAGGTATGAAGATTTTTCACCGTTCTCTGTATATCGTTCTACCGGAGTTGGTGTTCGGATATTTTTGCCTATGTTTGGCATGATTGGACTAGATTACGGATACGGGTTTGATGATGTTCCGTTTCAGGGTTCTGCCAATAAGGGAAATATTCATTTTCTGTTAGGGCAGCAATTTTAAAAAGGCTTAAATGAAAAAAATAGTATTCATTATATTGGCACTTGCCCTTACTTGTTTTGCGCAAGCACAACGATTTGGCTACGTAGATACCGAATATATACTTGATTTGATGCCTGAATATAAATCGTCCCAAAAACAGCTGGATCAGTTGAGTGAGGATTGGCAAAAGGAAGTAGAAAGAAAACAACAAAACATTGATAAAATGTATCGCGATTTTCAAGCAGAACAGGTTTTGCTCACAGAGGACTTAAGAAAAAAGCGAGAAGAAGAAATTAAATTAAAGGAGAAGGAGCTTCGTGATTACCGAAACCAAAAGTTTGGTTATGAGGGCGAATTATTTAAAAAAAGGCAGGAATTAATAAAGCCAATCCAGGATCGGGTCTTTGATGCCATACAAAAAGTTGCCAAACAAAGCGCTCTTGACTTTATATTTGCCAAATCGGGTGAGTTTATAATGTTATACTCCAATGCCAAATACGATAAAAGCGATGAAGTTTTAGCCGAATTGGGTGTTGCCATAAACAAAACAGATAAAGACACTAACAAGAAAAAATAAGTAATAGTAAAACAATGAAAAGAATCACAACAATTGCATTTGTATTGCTACTGGCAGTAGCAATTACACCAGGTAAGGTACATGCACAAAAATTCGGCTATATTGAGTTTCAGGATTTGATGACCCAGATGCCTGAGTATAAAAAAGCAACCGGTGAAATGGAAGCTTTTGGAAAACAGCTACAGGAAGAAATGAAAAAAATGAGCTCAGAACTGGAGAAGAAGTATGATGAATACCAAAAGGGCGAAGCCAAGATGAATGATGCCATTAAAGAGTATAAGCAAAAAGAACTGAGAGATATTCAAGCCCGTTTGCAAGAGTTTCAGGAAACAGCGCAAGAAAATGTTCGCAAGAAAGAACAGGATTTGCTAAAGCCTATTGTTGATAAAGCAAAAACAGCCATAACAGAGGTAGCAAAGGCACAGGGCATTGCTTACGTTTTTGATAGCAGCCCCGGCACACCTATTCTTTATAAACCAGAGGGTGATAATTTGATGGCTGCAGTAAAAAAGAAATTAAATATTACAACTACTCCTGAGCCTTCTCCTGCCCCGGGCAAATAAGGAATGGATAAATGTTTTAACAGGCCATCTCGAAAGAGGTGGCCTGTTTATTTTTTCTACGCCATTTGTTGCACAAAAAAACCTGTACGTTGCCGCACAGGTTTCTCTCGCTTACGCTCCCCCTGCAGTCTCGCTCCTCGCTAAAATAACCCATCGGGGTCATTTCTTTACGCTCGGCCGTGCGAGAGGAGAGTCCCCGATTGCGGAGCTGTTGCTCGTTCCTCGCACATCTTCAGCATCGGGGTAAACTTCTACTCTTTTTTTGTTGCACAAAAAAACCTGTACGTTTCCGCACAGGTTTCTCTCGCTTACTGCGTGCGCGAGAGGAGAGTCGAACTCCTACAGGTGTTACCCCACTGGCTTCTGAGACCAGCGCGTCTACCAATTTCGCCACCCGCGCAATTTAAAATTAGAACTTCCCTACCCAACTTTCGTCTACCCCCCGACAGGCTGTTATTGCAAATGTACATGCGCCTATTCGGCTATGCAAATATGCCTTATTTTTTATGCGTAATTATAATTTCCAGCTTAGGGTAATAAAGAAATTACGTGGTGGTGCCACAAAAAATACAGGAGTAATTGTGCCGGCTGTGGTTCCGTCCGGGCGGTAGTCCACTACATTGCTGAACATGCCTGCATTACCCCACGCATTGTAAGATTGATTGAAGAGGTTGTTGACATGAAACGTAAGCGCTACTTGTTGCTTTAGCCATTGTTTAAGCTGTAATCCCAGGCGCAAATCTGTAACCGTGTATTCCGCAACTGCTGCCGTTTTTGTTGAGCTGTTGTCTACAAACTGTTGTGATACATACCGTGCATTGATTTCGGTATATAACCAGTCAAATGGGTTAACTCGTATGCCTTGGTTCACAATGACTGCAGGTGTAAGTGCAGGCGAGGTTTGTTTATAAGCAAAACCGATACTGCTAAACGTACTGTCTGTATAAAATTGTGTAATCTTCTGTATGCTGTTATGACTATAGCTGCCAGCATGAGTTAACGAAATATACTTATTTATTTTCCATGTCACATCTAGCTCCAATCCGCTGCGCGTGCTGGCCGCAACGTTTGTGGTTATCGGATAACCAAAAGCATTAACCTGACCGGTATTGATAATGGCATTGGTAAAATCCATGTAGTAAACATTCGCATTCAGTTGCAGTGAACGCGTATTCATGCGCACACCTGTTTCAATATCGGTTACATACTCCGGTTTTATGTCATCCTGCTTTACGTTACGTGTGGCATAATCATCCTGAAAATAATCAAATCGGGTGGGTTCACGTCCGGATATTCCAGCCATTGCATAGATGTCTGCGCATTCATTCACACTGAATTTACCACCCACTTTCGGATTTATAAAGGTCCACTGCATATTTTCAGAAGTAAAAGGTGGTGCCGCGTATTGCATGGTTTGTGCGCTATAACGGAAAAAGGCCGAACGCACCTGCACATCTCCGAAAACTGATGCACGGGCCGTAAGGTTATAATTTGCTTTTACAAATGCAGAAGCCTCTTGCTTATAACCGGTATTAAAATATACACGATGGCCTTCTGAAAAACCTGTCGGAAATGCATCCATACGCTGCGCCTCCATAAAATGATCTGCAGTAAAACTGTTTACATGAATTCCTGCATCTACTTTCAGTTTTTCGACATGATAGTAGTAGTTGGCAAAACCGCCATAAAATTGTTGGTCAAGCCGGTAAGACACCATTGCATTGGTTTCGCGTATGGTATCTGCACCAACAATGGGCTCAGGCATATTGTAAAACGAGTAGGGGAAAAACGATGATGCCGGAAAATACACCTGAAATTGTGGAGCACTGCCTCTCACATAATAGGCCGAGGCATTGATTCCTGAATTGGATGAGAAACTGCGCTGATATTGCAACTGGAAAAAATGCTGTTGAAAGCGATCACGCTCGCCTTGCGCAAGTGGGTTGGCTCTTCGGTTGGTTTTTAAGGTTGCTTCATCCGCTCCGATGTAGGCGAGTTGCGATTGTGCATCACCACCCCATGCATTTATTTTAAGAACCGACTTGGTGCCAAAACGCGCAGCGCTAAACATATAAGATGTAATTTCACTACCCGAGCGCTCTCGGAAACCATCAGTTGCCAGATTGGATAGACGCACATACATGGCGTATTTATTATTTAGTCTTCCGCTCTGTGCCTCGGCTGTTATTCTGCGTGTATTAAATGACCCATATCCCAGGTTTATTTCTCCACCGGCTTTATCGCTTAAGGTACGGGTTAAAATATTAATACTGCCTCCGAAAGCTGCCGTACCGTTGGTAGATGTGCCCACGCCCCGCTGAATTTGAATGGAATGAGCACTGCTGGCCAAATCAGCAAAGTTGTTAAAAAAGGTTCCCTGATTTTCGGGGTCGTTCACAGGCACTCCGTTAACGGTAAGGTTAATGCGGCTTTGGTCCATGCCCCGTAGCCTGAAATAACTGTAGCCTACACCGGTGCCATTATCACTATATGCATGTATGGCGGGCGTATTTTGCAATACGGTAGGCAAATCGGCCCCATAGTAAATTTGCTTTAATTGTGCAGCTGTAATATTGGTATAGGTAACCGGTATATTTTTTCCGGCTCTAATACCAACCAGCACAACTTCCTGAATGGTTTTGTTGATTAAGGTATCGGCAACAGGTTGAGCATAGCCGGTCATCATAAGCAGGTAGCCCATACATACTAACAAAGAAAAACGTAACATAAAATAGAACTAAATAGTTAAACAAAAACAGCAACCGGGGCAGGTTGCTGCAGATATTTGTTTACCACTTGGATGTGAATACACGGTTTGATGTACGCACCGAAAAGCTATGCTTTCCGTCTTATCCCTTCGCAGGCATTATCCCGATCAGGTTCCAAGGGTATTATCTCAGACTTGTTACAGCCACCCCTAAAGACAGCCGCAAAAGTATGAGCAGTACTGAAAAAAACAAATAAGGAAATATTATTGTGTAAGCAACCCATTGGATTGCCTTGCCTTGCGCAATTTTGGTAAAGGCAAAAAAAATCCCGATAGACACTATCGGGATTTTATAATCTTTTATTGGGCAGGTGCTGAATTCGGGTCGGGTTGGGCATCCTGTTGGGCAGGCGCTACTGCAGGAGCTTGTTGTTGTGGGGCTGCAGGAACAACTGTGTTTTCAATATTTTCTTTAATTCTACTGTCAACTGTGTTGGTGGTTGCCTCACCGTATGGGCGAAAGAAATTGCTTCCCAGAGCTAATACAATAAGCGTTGCTGCTAAAATCCATGTGGCTTTTTCAACCACATCCGTGCTTCTTTTAACACCCATTATTTGATTGGGTGAAACAAAATTGGCAGCTATTCCTCCACCTTTTGGGTTTTGAATTAAAACAATAAGTGTTAGCAATATACATGCTACAATAATTACTATAGATACAAATACGAACATATTAATCTTTATTTTCTGTTTTTATTTTTTGAATAAGGGAGGCAAAGTAAGCCATTTTATGAGGATAAATCAAGCATAATTTTTCGTAGGTACGAATAGCTTTTTTGTAGTGCCCCTGTTTGTAATAAATATTTGCAAGTGTTTCTGTTACAAGGTCTTCATCCTCTTCAACACTTTGCTTGGCTACATTAACCGGGTTATAAAACTCAGCCTTGGGCCTACTTATACTTGGGTTTTCCCGTATAAATCTATCTAAAATATTTTCAAAATCGTGAATATTGGAGGCAGGTTTTGCCGTATTCCCTTTTGCATCTTTTTCTTCCTTTGCATCAACTATAAAATCGGCTGTTTCTATATTGGGAAGACTTTGGAGTGTACCCTCAACTTTAGCTGAGTCATTTTCTGGTATAACCAGAACAGGTTGTTTGCTGCGCTGTAACCATTCTAAAAAGGTTAACTCCTGATCAGGCTCAACTATTAGCTTAGGGGTTTCAGTTACAGTGCTGGCCCTTTCGTCCTTCTCAATTGTAGGAAGTTCTCCAGCAGGTACCTCAATCACAGCGATTTCTTCTGTTATAACGGGGATATTTACCTCCTGCAAAACAGAAACTGCGGGTGCATTTTTCTCAGCCTTGATATCATGAATATAAGCATACAGCACCTCTCTGTCGGGTACCATTAAAGCGGTACTTTTGAGTTGCTTTTCAAACTCATAATGCTTTTGAGAGTAAAGCGCTTTGGTTAAAATACTATGTGCTTGCTGCAGGTAAGGAAAATCTGCAATAATACCTTTCAGTGCTTGTACATGCACTTTCTCCAGATTTTCGGGATGCTCAATTAAGGTAATGAATTCTGACTTGTTCACTTTTGTCCTGCTTCAACCCACGAATTAAACAAAAATTTGTGAATACAGGTAGCCTTACCAATTAATAAAAGCCTTGTTAAAAACATCGGTTACCATCATATCAGTAACCTTTACAATTAATTCGTTTTCTACGGCTGCAAAATTTTGTGAAGCAGGAAAGTCAACAAAATTAGTAAATGTTTGAGTGAAATTCTTTGTTTCATCTTTCTTGTTCTCAAACGTAATTTCAGCGGTCAAAGTAAGTCTGTTAACGGCATTTGTTAGATTGCCCTGAACAGCAACGGGAGCGGTTCGGTAGTCTGTTATTTTACCGCTAAACTGTAAGTCTCCGTCAGATTGTGCCAACTTTAGCTGTGTTTCGTTAATAAACTTTGTTTTTAGCTTTTCTGTAAGTACCTGACTTAGCGCAGGCGCCACAATGCTAGCCGTGTTTGAGATGTAGCTAACGGAGAATGTCTTGGCATCAGGCGGAACGGATGCGCCCGTATGTGAATAAAAGCCACAGCCGGAAAGTGTTATAGACAATCCGGCTGCAGCGCAAAATATTAAAATGAAGTAATAGAAATTACGTAACATACTTTTAAGCAGATGCTTTTGATTTGGCAATTTGTGCCTTGAGCCAATCTGTAGTTACCGATTTTGGTCTTTCCAGTGGGAAGCCTAAAGCACGGTCCCAAATGAGTGAGGCTAAAACACCCAATGCTCTTGACACGCCAAACAATACGGTATAAAAATCATATTCTTTCATTCCATAGTGAACTAACAATGCACCGGAGTGGGCATCAACATTAGGCCAAGGGTTTTTAATTTTTTTAATATTACCAAGTATACCCGGGGTAACATCATAAATATCCCAAACAATATTTACCAACTCATCAGTTGGCATATGCTTTTTGGCAAACTCCATTTGTGCGGTAAAGCGAGGGTCGGTTTTGCGCAAAACGGCATGCCCATATCCCGGAACAACCTTGCCATCAGCAATTGTTTTATTGAGATAATCTTCTATATCTTTTTTGCTTGGTTTTCCGCCACCCAACTCATTTTGCAATTCCAATACCCAGCGAATTACTTCCTGATTAGCTAAACCATGCAAAGGTCCGGCAAGACCATTCATGGCAGCAGAGAAAGCGAGATAAGGATCACTTAATGCTGAGCCAACAAGGTGCGTGGTGTGTGCAGATACATTGCCGCCTTCATGGTCGGCATGAATAACCATGTATAAGCGCATTAATTCTTTGAATCCATCATTATCTCCGTAACCGAGCATGTGAGCAAAGTTTGCTGCCCAATCCAGTTTAGGATTTGGTTCTATATGCTCGTTGTTTTTATACATCCTTCTGTAGATATAGGCTGCAACGCGCGGCAGGCGAGCTATTAAATTCATCGAATCCTCGAATGTATACACCCAATAGTCTTTTTTATTTACTCCTTTGCGATATGCTGCAGCAAACTCAGATTCTGTTTGCATAGCCATGATAGCAGCCGAGAACTGAGTCATGGGATGGGTATTTATTGGGAAGGCATCAATCACATTAAAAACATGCTTTGGTACTATTGCCCTTTTGGTCCAGTTACTGCCTACTTCATACATTTCATCATAGGTAGGCAATTCTCCCATTAGCATTAGGTAAAAAAGGCCTTCAGGCAATGGTTCATCCGTTCCTTCCAAGCGAGGTAATTTTTCTTTCAACTCAGGAATGCTGTAACCCCTGAAACGAATGCCTTCTTCTGCATCCAGTAAAGAGGTTTCGGTAATGAGCCCAATCATTCCTTTCATGCCGGAAGCCACAGAATCCATTGTGTATGAGCCCAGCGGGTGTGCTGCATTTTCTTTTAAGAACGCTTTAATTTCCTGTGCTTTTGGCAGGGCAACTTCTGCAAATTTATTTTTAATATGATCCATGCTTGATTGAGAAAATATGTTTGTTAATTATTTAGATAAAAATTTTACTTTAAAACCGCCCAAAATTAGTATTTGTTTTTAAGAAAATGACATACAAGTGAAAATATTCATAGTCTTTTATAGTTATGATTTATTTGGTGCTTTGCTTTTCTATACAAGCGGTAGAAAAAGAAAGAAATAATCACCAACACGCCTGCAGTAAAGAAGAGCAATGCTGGTGTTTCAAAACGAAATAGAAAAAACTCTCCAAGCATCCAGGTGGCATTGGCGCAAATCCATAAACAGACGGCAATATTGGGTAAAAAATGCTTTTTGTTGTTGCGTGTTTTCCAGGCCAAATATAACGCAACCAAGATGGTTGGTAACACCATTAAAACCGCACCCTCCTTAAATTTCATCAACCAACAGGCATCCTTTAGCAACCATAGGATAATGTGCAGGTTCTCATATTGCCTGATATTTTTCATTTACCATTGCAATATGCAATATTCTTTGCTTAATAATGAAATGAAGCGCTTTCGCTGAATTTGCGCTAATAAAAGGATTTTGTGTATTTTCGGTTTCTAAACCATGCGTTTAAGGCTCATAATTTTATTTCTTTTCGCCATTTCGAATGCACTGCAGGCGCAGCAGGCCTTTATTACCGGACTTGTAAAAAATATCAGAACAAGTGAGCCGGTTAAAATGGTTTCTGTTAAATCTGACGATGGTAAGGCCGCCATTGGCGACACTAACGGATATTTTAAAATAAGGGTTTTGCCTGGTAAGCGTTTGCTAAAACTAAACTCAGTAGGATATATCACCACCGAACAAGCGGTGCGCCTTGCAGAAGATGATCAGATAACTGTTGTTATATACATGGAGCCCTTTGTGAGTGAATTAAGCAGAACGGTTATTACCGCCAGCAAGCACGAAAAGGAGGTGGCCAGAGAAGCAGTTTCAATAAACATTATTAAGCCATCACTGATTCGCAATACCAATGCCAATACGCTTTCTGATGTAATGAACCGTGTGCCGGGCGTAAGCGTAGTGGAGGGTCAGGCGCTTATCAGAGGAGGTGTTGGATGGTCCTACAATGTGGGTAGCAGGGTAATGGTTTTATTGGATGATATGCCAATGATGGGAGGGGACGTTGGTGATGTGCAATGGGATTTAATGCCAATTGAAGCAGCCGAGCAAATAGAAGTTATTAAAGGTCCAAGCTCTGTTTTATATGGCAACTCTGCTTCCAGCGGAACCATTGCATTGCAAACTGGATGGCCCACCAACAAGCCGCAAACTTATATACAAACGTATCAGGGTATTTTTGAT
The DNA here is from genome assembly GCA_021299635.1 of Sphingobacteriales bacterium. Lineage (GTDB taxonomy): Bacteria > Bacteroidota > Bacteroidia > UKL13-3 > UKL13-3 > JAJTFA01. The sequence continues at coordinate 47,042 of JAJTFA010000002.1, read as the reverse complement.
AACCCCAGGCGTAAAACAACCATTTGGTGGGAGCACACCTCTCAGCCATTCACAACAGGCGCCTTCTTGGTGCACAAGCAAAAATTCGGTCAGTTTGATTTGGTGTTGAGTACCAACTTAAATGCAGAGCGAAGCTATATTGAGCAAAACGACCAATACAGGGCCCGAACATATTTTAAAACCCGCTACAGGTCACAAAAAATTCCAGGTTTGGCTACCGGTGTAAATGGCACATTTATGCTAAAGAAAGGTGGAAGGTTTTTTCTTTGGGAAGATGCAGACAGCAATATACTTAGACCATTTGCAGGTTCAACCGGTCAGGATTTTTACCGCATCTGGTCATTAGACCCGCATCTTACCTACACACACGGCAATAAATATACCCTTTCGTTAAAAATGCGGCATTACAATATTACCCGATTTGTTGATACTGTAGCTTTTCCGGGCCAGAACGATGCAGTAGCTAACCTGCAGGCGTATGATGTGAATTTTAACCGCAGGTGGTTTAAAGGTTTTAATACCATTAGCGGAGTTTATATAAACCGGGTTTGGGCCGTTGGTAACGTTTATCCAGGCAATCAGTCGGCTTACTCGGCTGCAGGCTTTACTCAGCTGGAATATCAGCGTGGCCGATGGAACACGTCAGCAGGTTTGCGCTATGAGTTTAATGCACAAGGACCAATTGAAGAGACACAACGCCCCTTGTTCAGAGCCGGTTTAAACTATCAAGCAAGCAAGAATACCTTTTTAAGGGCTTCCTATGGCGAAGGCTTTAGGTTTGCAACCATAGCCGAGCGGCTGGTTCAGGATCGAGTTGCTTCACTTGAAATTCTTCCCAATCCGGCATTGCAAAGTGAAAGAGGATGGTATACAGAAATAGGGATTAAGCGGGGGTTTAAAATTGGTAATTTTAATGGCGCATTAGATGCTTGTTTTTTCTGGCAGGAATATCAAAACTTGATTCAGTTTCAGTTTAAGCAATGGGTTAGAGACAGCTTTTATATTGATTATAGTGTAATACCTCCACAGTTTTATTCTTTCCCCGGAAAAATAGGGTTTAAAGCTACTAACTTCCCCAACACCCGCGCAGCAGGAATTGAGTTTGCAATAGATGGCGAGGGCAGTATCGGTGAGTTTTATATCAGCACCCTTTGTGGCTATACCTACACTTTTCCGGTTGATTTGGATTCCGCATCTAACCTAAAATCTTTTGGATCTTATATGCGCGCATTCTTTAATGGCCTTGACGGCCTTTCTGCCGAGGAAAGAACATCTATACTCACCTATCGAAACAGGCATTTGGTAAAGGCAGATATTGAAGTAAGGTATAAAAAACTGAGTATTGGTTATAATTCTCAGTACTACAGTGTTTATGAAAAAATAGATGCGCCATTGTATTCGCTTATTCCCGGCATAGGAAATTTTTTAAATAATGTTGGTGCAGGAGACTGGATACACAATATCAGAACCTCCTATCAGGCTGGCCAGCAAATTACCATTGCGTTGTTAGTAAACAATATTGCAAACCGTGAGTTTGGCACGAGGCCAGCACGACTTGATCCGCCAAGAAGTGTTAGCCTGCAGGTTCGAATTAGTTTATAAAAGCATCTGAGTATTGCCATTCAGATTTTTACTCGATCTGAATTTTGCGCAAAGCAATTTTATCACCACTGCTTAGTCTGATAATATATAGGCCCGGAGATAATGAGCTGGTAGCTATTTCTTCTGTGATATAGTAATCAGATGGCTTATCAAATCCTTTTTTATAAACTGTTTTTCCCTTTATATCTAGCATTTCCAAAACGTTTAGCTCTGATTGCAGATTTTCCAGTTCAACTTTAATATAATTTCTAGCAGGGTTTGGATAAACCCTTAGCGTTTGCGCTTTTTCAATCTCTATGCCACCGTTAAATGCCAATACCCTGAAGTTATAATTAGAGCTGGAGTCAACCCTAATAAAATCAGTTCCGGCAGCTTTAATCCATGACTGGATATAAGTTTTTATTGGATATTTACCTGCAACAGAAGGACTATCAGTGCGGCCAAAAAAAGTAGCACAACCAAGTGTTCCGCCTTTCCATGTGCAGTTTGAAGGGGTGCACTCGTAGCTAAAACCCGGAGGTATGCCCCCCATAAAAATAAGTCTTGCAGAGTCTACGGTTGCAAGTACGGGAAAGCCATTATATACCAGTGTTGAGTCTTTAGGAACCCTAAAAGTAAGCACCTGATTATATGGATAACCAACCATTGCAAACGGAAGCGTATCGGGGTGCATGAGGTTGCTACCTATTGCAGGATTAGGCGTGCAAGGTTGTGCCCACAAACCGCAATCTATTGCTAAGACAAAGGTTAACAACACAAGTATTTTTTTCATAAGAAAAATGAATAGTTAGTCGAATATAGAAAATATCTCTGTAATTTAAAGCATGCGCTTTAACTGCTGCAAGAACGGTTTTCACGTTCTTGCTTAATCCACTCTTCTGTACTTATAGTTGAGGTTGTCTCTGAAGCGCAGTATTCACAAGACTTTCCATACTCATCATATCCCTTACCTTCACAAATTGGACAGACATAACCACAACCTGACATAAGAATCAAAATTTGTTTTTAATTAAAACAGCAAAGTGATGCCGGAAGGAATTCAGCATATCTTCCATAGGTAAGGATGCATCGAGCCAAATGATATTACAACCCTCTCGTTCCATTTTTCTAAAATAGGTCATTTGTCTTTTAGCAAATTGCTGTATGGCTATTGTAAGTTTTTCTTTCAGTTCAGCTATACTAAATTGGCCCTGCAAATAATATGTTACAAATTTATATTCCAGCCCGAAATAGATGAGTTGATTTGCACTTATGCCTTTAGCTAGCAATAACTGTACCTCATCAATTAATCCGTTTTGCAAACGCTGATCTAGCCTGTTGGCAATATTTTTTCTACGCTCTTCTATGCTGTTTTTTAGTCCTATAATCAGAGGTGTTTTTAAAACCTTTTGTGGCTCGGGTAATGAATTGCGCCCAAGCCAAGTTGCAATTTCAATTGCCCTTATGCAGCGTTTAGTGGTGCTTAAATCGGCTATTTGAGCATAGGTTGTTTTGGGCAATTGACTAAAATAAGCCTGCAGTTGAGGCAACGATTTATCCGTTAATTCCTCTCTGATATCCAGGTTTACAGGGATGGCGGTATATTGATAGTCTTTTAAAACAGCTTGTAAATATAGGCCGCTACCTCCGCACATGATGGGAATGCATCCTTTAGCGGCAATCTGGTCAATAGCTTCTTTGCAATCTTTTATAAATCGATGCACATGATACCGCTCTGTGGGTTCTGCAATGTCTATTAAGTGATAGGGTATAGTTTTTCCGTTTACCACATATGCATGATAATCTTTTCCTGTGCCAATGTTCAGGTTCTTATATACTTGTCTGGAATCGGCACTGATGATTTCACCGTTTACCTGATGGGCCGCTTGTGCAGCAAAGGCTGTTTTACCTGCTGCGGTAGGCCCTAGTACAACAATTAAAGGAGATGCTGATTGCAATTTTTAGCAATTAATGTAAACACAAAGGTATTGGGTACATGCCATATTGTGAAAAGCACCCCTACAATCTGTTCAGGATATATTTAAATGCACCACTATTGTATGCAATAAGACAATTGTTTTTATTGATATGAACTGGCAGGCGGTTTGCAGCATAACGAATGTTATTGGTGCAGTAAAATAATTGAGGTTCGACATAGCCTTCAAAGGTAAAGCCAAGTTTGGCATAGCTATGACCGGTTCCCCAATCGGCATCAGCATAGGTCATCAGATGCTTGGCTTGGTGTTGTTGTAAGAAATGCGAAACAAGTTTACTGAGTCCTCCTACTATGCGCAGCCCTGTTGCTGCACAAAATCTTTCCAATTCATAGGAGCGATAATATACCGGCCCGTTTGCCATTACCCTGCTTTTGCTAAAAGTGGCAACGGCAACCAAAGCATCATTACAAACAAGTCCGTATTTATAATAGGCCGATGTACTTCCCTGCAGGTGGTGCATTTTCAAAAAGGTTTGTGATGTTTGTTTGTCAAGCCTCACACAATCTGTATCTCTTCCGTGAATATGCCTGCCTTTTCCTGAATATGCTTGCAGCCTTGAAATAACAATGGAGCGATGGTTTTGCCACACATCGCTCCATAATTTTATTCTGGTATAATTTGTATCTGCTGAACTTTTAAAGCATGCAGAATCGGGAAGTGATTTATTTATCTCCACGAGATCAATACACTCCACAAAAATATTTTTTGAAGGCAGATTAATGCAGGGAAAGTTTGAGTTAAAGGGTGTTCCAGCTGCGATTTTCCAGTCATTGTCTAGGCTTGCTATTACCTGATCAGTAAATGGACAATCGCTCATCTGCAACAGCTTATGTTAAGGCAAACTTTCGCTGATTATTGAATGCTTATAAGCTCACAATCAAAAAGCAGGGTTGCATTTTGAGGAATAACAGGAGGCCTTCCTGCCGCACCGTAGCCCAACTCAGCAGGAATAATCAGGCGTATTTTGTCACCTGTTTTCATAAGTTTTATACCCTCTTCCCAGCCTTTAATTACATTGCCCTGACCTAAAGGGAAAGCAATGGGTTGTCCTCTATCGTATGAAGAATCAAACACTTTGCCATTAAGCAAGAAGCCGGTATAATGCACACTAACCGTTTTGCCTGATTCTGCCTGTACAGCTGTGGCATCGGTATTGCGGCTCACTACAATGTATTTAAGACCACTTGGCGTGGAAACGGTATCTGTATTGGAAAGTTTCCAGGGTTGAGTGGGCAATTTTATATCCATTAATTCCACTTCAAAAATCAGGGTTGAATTTGGCGGAATTGTTCCCATGTTCATTTCCCCGTATCCCAGTTGCGGAGGCACTGTTAGTATGGCTTTATCACCTACTTTAAGCAGGGCAATTCCTTCATCCCATCCTTTTATTACCCCGCCCGTTCCAAGTTTAAAGGAAAAAGGCTGACCCCTATCGCGAGAGCTGTCGAATTTAGTTCCATTGGTAAGCGTACCCACGTAATGTACAAAAACCATTGCACCGTTTTCGGCTCTAGGGCCGTTTCCTTTTTGAACAATTTTATACTTAAGGCCCGATGTGGTGGTATATTCCTTGTTCAGTTCTGGATTAAAAATTTTTGTTTTAGCGGGTGATGCCTTTTTCTGAGCCTGAACACCAACGGCAGCAAAAAGCATTAAGAATAAGCCAACTTTTTTCATATGCTTATTAGTTTACTTTAACCAATTCTACATCAAAAATAAGACTGGTGCATGGTAAAATCGGGCCCATTCCTCTTTCGCCATATGCCAATGGCCAAGGGATAATCATTTTGTAACGTGCACCTTCTTTCATTAATGATAAGCCTTCATCCCAACCTGGAATAACCTGGCCTAGTCCTACTACAAATTCAAACGGTTCATCTTTATCCATATTCTGATCAAATACTTCGCCATTCATAAAATAACCTTTGTACTTTACATTAACTCTGCTACCTTTTTTTGCTTGTTTTCCCGTTCCTTCTTTTTCTGCAACATAACGCAAACCACTTGTAGTTTGCTGAACATTTTGCAAAGTTGAGACGTAGCCTGATAGTGCCAAAGAGTCTTTTGTTTTAAGCTCATTAATTTGCTCCATGCGTTTCTTTTCCATCTCACCCTGATTAAATATATCAACCAACTTCATAATCATTTTCACGCGTTCACCAGCTTTCAGGTTTTCCGGCTTAGGCATTCCAAAACTTCTTTGATAAAGTGTATCGGCATTTATAAATGCAACAGCACTATCACCTTTGGCTAGTTTTGCAAAAACCTCTTTAAGCGAAGCTTCATCTGCAGGAATATAACGTGGCTGATTATCGGTAAAGGTTTCCATCATCAGAGAATCATTGGATTCAATAGCCATTTTGAAATTAAGCAACAGCATCTCACCTGCTTGTGGCATGCGCTCATTTTCATTATGGTCAAAAATCTGATATTGTACACCAGACTCAGTATTTTCCAGTTTGTTGCCGCAAGAGGCAAAAAAAGCTGCAACAGCAGCAAAAAGATAAATTGATTTTTTCATGTATTTGTTAGTCGTGTTTTAATATTAATGGCTGCAAGTTAATTAAACAAGCAGGTGTTTGTATGCTTTTAATGCAGATTTAAATTGGTTTTCAACTTCTTCAAGTGCGGCGGGGCTTTCGCCACCGGCAGCGCTGAAATGACCACCACCATTAAAATATTGTCTTGCAAACTCGTTTGCAGGAAAACTGCCCTTGGCTCTGAAAGACATCTTGCGCAGCACGGTGCGATCAATGATCAACGCTGATAGTTTAATTCCTTTTATACTTAAACCATAATTAACCAATCCTTCGGTATCTCCGGTAATTATTTCAAATTTTTTTAATTCACCGGCATTTACGCAAATTAAGGCTGTATTATATTCTTCAAGTATTTGAAGTTTTTCACTCAGGCAATAACCAATAAAGCGGGTTCTGTTTGCCGAGTAATTATCATAAATAGATTCAAATATTTTATTGGGAACAGCACCTTTTTCAAGTAAGACCGCAGCCACACGATGTGTGCTTGGATAAGTGCTGCTGTGTTTAAATGAGGCAGTATCTGTCATTATCCCTGCATAGAGGCAGGAAGCTACATCAGGGGTTATTTTTTTAACCTCTCCCAGTTGCTCAATGAAATGAAAAACAAGTTCGCATGTAGAGCTTGCCTGAGTGGTGTGCAAACCAAAATCTGCAAATGTTTCCGGTTCCAGATGGTGATCTATCATCACCTTTTTTGCAGCAGATGCACGCACTAAATCTCCCAACTCGTTAATACGTTTAAGGGCATTAAAATCAAGGCAAAAAACGATGTTTGCTTTCTCTACTAACTCAGCTCCCCGTATTCTTTCATCTTCAAAATTAATAACCGTATTTTCTCCTGGTAGCCATTTTAAAAAGCTGCCATAATCTGTAGGCGTTAAAACTGTGGCGCGGATATTGAGTTGAAGCAAAAAGTTATATAAGCCCAAAGATGAGCCCAATGCATCGGCATCCGGTTTATGGTGTGTTGTAATAACCACGTTTGGAGCTTTAGATGCCAGCAGGAGCGGCTTAATATCAATTATATTATTCAGCGGTGTAAAAATTTAGCGGGTGCAAATGTCGATAAAATCTACACATTTCAAAATCTTAAAAAGCCTCATTCATAGTGATATATATTGCTCGGCTGCCATCACCCATCCAGCTCATATCAAAGCGCATATTCATCCGTTCTCTGGGTATGGCTTTCATGCGCAGTCCAAGCCCCAGATTAAGTTGTTGATTATTAAAAATATTTTTAGCACTTGCGTTTACTCCTCCCAATCCACCAAAAGCTGCAATAGAAAAAGGCCCCCAAACGGTTTTACGAAGTTCAGCCTGAGCGGTCAGTAGGTTATTATCCCGAAATCTGCCGTTGTAATACCCGCGCATAAAATTTTCATTGCCTACGGCAGGAAGCATTCTGAAAGGAACATTTCCGACCGTGCTTTGCCAAATCAGCTGTGCTGCCAGCACATTTTCATTCCACAGGCGAATGTATTTGCGTGCATCAAGTGCTAGTCCTGTGAATTTGTAATTGCTGCCTAAGGCCGAATTATAAAAACAGGCCGATAACTCAATAAAACTGCCCTTAAACGGAAAAAAGATATTGTCTCTGCTATCATAATAAATGGTAGGGCCAATGCCGGAAGCCAAGTAACCGCCTGCACCTTCAAAATTACCTGAACGTAAGATACCTGCCATGGGTGCGTTAATGTCAAACATCTGTTCATAGTGGTATTGCAGGCCTGCATAAAATGAAGGGGTAAGCAAATATCCTACTCTTATATTTAAACGGTGAAGCCTGAAACTGTATTGTTCTCTATCGTCTAATGGCATATTGTTGCCAACACCCCAGAAATATTCTGTAAAATCGGTAAATAAATATTGGGCTCTGATATTGATTTTATTTGCCTTTGAAAAATACTCAACTTGCGGCCTAACCGAATACTGATTGTTTTGTGTGTAGGCCATATTAACCCTTATTGCAGAAGGCCGCGTGACTGTATCATTATTTTTTGACCTGAAAATATATGAGGTGGAAACCCCCATATTCCATCGTGTTTCGGGCCTATATGAGAACAAGGGAATAACAAGGAAATATTTTTTATGCGGTTTGGTTGAATCGCCCTGAACAATCTTATATCCCCAATCCAATGTGCGCCTAATGAAATATTGCTTTTGAGCAAACATTTTACTGCTGCATAAAATGAGCAGAAAAAATGCAAGGGAATATTTTGTGTTTACAGCCATTTAATGCGGAAAAAACTATTCAAGCGAACGCCTAGATTGATGCCATAACTAATGGTTTGTAAAGATACCTGTTTGGTATTAAACACATTCAGGCTTCGGTCATATACTACAAACATACTGGCAAACCATTTATGGTGGTTAATACCTGCAGTTAGTTTGGCATGAAAATCAAAATCTGCACTAAAGCCATCAAAGCGGCCTGCTTTTGCCAGATACTCGTATGTACCGATGCCGGCACCTGCAAATACAGAAGGTGAAATAAAGTACAGGCCGTTATTAAACACAAAATTATGTCCATATCCAGGACGAATGTTGAGTGTAAAAAACCGAATATCAATTAAGCTGGTAAGACTACCAAAGTTATCTATTGAATCGATTGAAGAAGGAATAACAGAACTGCCGGAAACCAGGCTACGGTGGTGCATATTGCCAAGCAGCACAAATGAGCCGGACGAAATGCGTTGTTGTTCTTGCTGAGAAATGGCAGAGCGATAAGAGAAGCGTTTGTTAAGCGCATAAAATAAGCTTAAACCATAATTTGTGAGTCGTGTATTGGGCAATGCTTGTATGGGAGAAGCATCAGTAGCTGCTCTGTATAGTCCATCAAAATTGCGATAATAAATTTCACCACCCCAGCGGTTTTTAAAATAACCAAATGAGAGATCTATAAAACGCGTTTTGCCGTATGGATTGGTATTTAAATCGGTTCCTGGAATTTGACCACCTATGAATAATGTTACCTTCTTTAACCCAAATGAGAATCCAATTTGGTTGCGCACATTTGGAGAAATGCGAACAGAAAAATCTTTATTTTTTAGTTGAGGATTAAGAATAAAGTCGACATCGGTATTCCAGGCATTTACCTGAATATTATTCTGTTTTTGAAACTGTTTGATATACAATGTATCAGCGTTGCCGGCTGTTTGCGCAGCGGCTGCCATTGCAGTAAAAAGAAAAACCGGTATTAGGTAATGCTTTATCAAGGCAGTAGTCTTCCGTACATGCGCGGGAAAGGAATACTTTCACGCACATGAGGCAATTTACAGATCCAAGTTACCAAGCGCTCAAGACCTAAGCCAAAGCCTGCATGCGGCACGGCACCATATCTTCTCAAATCAAGATACCATTCAAAAGCTTGCATAGGTAGCTCATGCTCGTTAATTTTTTCAATAAGCAATTGTTCGTCTGTTTCACGCTCTCCACCACCAACAATTTCACCATAGCCTTCAGGAGCAAGTGTATCTACGCCTCGGGCAAAGCGGCTATCGTTCGGATCGCGCTTTAAATAAAAGGCCTTAACGGCATGTGGCCAGTTGTATACCATAATGGGTACATCAAACAATCGTGTTAGCACGGTTTCGTCACTGCCTCCGAAATCATTTCCGTATTCAAATGTTTTAGCGCTGTTTAGCCATTGCGGAATATTGCGTGCCTGTTCCTCCATATCATCCAACTCCTGCTTTAACTTATCAATTTTAGCCTGATTAAATCCTATTTCACCCTTTTTCATGCCGGGGGTTTTTATTTTTTCTTCACGTTCTTTTATCTCTGCATGTATTTCATCAATGCGTTTCTTCACCACTTCCAACTCCGTTTCAAGTGACGTAATGGCATTTTTGCCGTTTACCTCTTTTTCTCCTTTTATAATACTAACGGCCTCATCGTATGTTAAACGTGGAAACGGTTTAATAATATTTTCTAAAACGGAGGTGTTTCTGCCAATGATTTCCAGTTCTGTTTTGCATGTTTGTAACACATCACTCACCACTCTCCTAAGGAAACGTTCAATCAAATCCATATTGTCAAATATGTCATAAAACGCCATCTCGGGTTCAATCATCCAAAATTCAGAAAGATGCCTGCGTGTTTTAGATTTTTCTGCCCGAAACGTTGGTCCGAAAGTGTAAATTTTTCCCATGGCCATAGCCATTGCTTCTCCATAGAGCTGGCCTGATTGAGAAAGGTATGCTTGCTCGCCATAATATTCTGTTTCAAATAAATTGGTAGTTCCTTCGCAGGCATTACCGGTAAAAATAGGGGCATCCATTTGTACAAATCCATCTTCCTGAAAAAATTGGTGAATGGAAAAAATAATTCTGTTGCGTATGCGCATTATGGACCATTGCCGCTGGCTGCGCAGCCATAGGTGGCGATGATCCATTAAAAAATCAACACCATGTTCTTTTTTTGCTATCGGGTAATCTACAGCGGTTTGAATAATTTCAACATGACTTGCCTGCAGCTCAAATCCGCCAACCTGGCGCTCATCTTTAACCACTATTCCGCTAATTATCAGTGATGTTTCCAGTGTTACTTTTCGTGCAGCCTCAAAAATATCTTCAGCTACCTTACTTGCATCTACTACAGTTTGGCATAACCCTGAGCCATCTCGTACAATAATAAAAACCAGACCCTTGCTTTCTCTTTTATTAGCTGCCCAGCCTTTCAGGGTAACCTCTTTCCCCTCATATAAACCCAAATCTTTGATATACATTTTGTATGTTTGTTTGAATTTTAAAGTGCGAAAATACAAATATTTAGCAAGGCAAGTGTGCTGAAAAAGGTATTTGGCATTATTTTTAGTGTAGCAGGGTTATGTTAAAACAGGGACTACAGCAGAAACTTCTTCAGAAACTGTCTCCGCAGCAGATTCAGTTTATTAAGTTATTGCAACTTAATTCCATTGATTTGGTGCAGCGGGTTGAGGAAGAATTGATGGAAAATCCTGCTTTGGTAAAGGCAGATGATATTGATGCCCATGAAGATATTTCTAAAACAGAGGCGCTTAAAGACAATGAAATCAATGAAGATTCAGAGCCGGAAGAAAATGTTTCGGTAGAGGATTATCTGGTAGACGAAACACTGGATGTTAAAGAATATGTGAATGATGATTATGATGCAGAGGGTTTTCATCTGAGCGATGAAGGAGATGAAGAGCGCAAAGAAACACCATTGGCCGAAACAGCTACTTTTCACGAATCGTTGCTGGAACAGTTTAATGCCATTGCCGATGATGAGCGGGAGGAAATGATTGGCAAACAAATAATTGGTACCATTGATGATGATGGTTATCTGCGCAGGCCGCTGGAGGCCATTCAAAATGACCTGGCTTTTTCTATGAACATTGAAGCAGAACTTGAGGAAATGAGGGGTTGTTTACATAAAATACAAAATCTTGATCCTGCTGGTATAGCAGCCACGTCATTGCAGGAGTGTTTGCTCCTTCAGCTTAAACGTAAAGACCATCAGAAAAAATGGGTGAGGTTGGCAGAAGATATGCTTAGGGATTACTTTGACGACTTTACCAAAAAACACTATGACAAGTTGTGTAAGCAACTAAAAATTTCAGATGACGAACTGAAGGAGGCTATACAGGTAATTACACATTTAAATCCCAAACCGGGCGAAAGCATGTCGGATTCTAAACCACAATATATCATACCCGATTTTATTCTGGTTGAACACGATGGTAAGTTAGAGGTGCAGCTTAACTCTCGTAATGCTCCTGATTTGCGTATTAGCAGAAATTACATGGAAACCCTGAAGAGTTATGATGAGGCCGCTAAGCCATCAAAGGAATTAAAAGAAACAGTTCAGTTTATTAAGCAGAAACTGGATAGTGCCCGCTGGTTTATAGATTCCATCAGACAGCGTCAGCAAACATTGCTGCTAACCATGAATGCAATTTTGCGATACCAATATGCCTATTTTGAAACAGGAGATGAAACCCGTTTGCGGCCCATGATTTTAAAAGATATTGCTGAGCAGGTAGGTTTGGATATATCAACTATTTCGCGTGTAGCAAACAGCAAGTATGTACAAACAGAGTATGGCGTCATACCACTTAAATTTTTCTTTAGCGAGGGCATACAAACTGAAGATGGAGAAGAGGTGAGCAGCAGGGAAGTAAAGAAAATTCTGAAAGATGCTATTGAAGCTGAGGACAAAAGAAAACCTTTGCCTGATGAGAGGTTGATGGAAATACTAAAGGACAAAGGCTATTCCATAGCGCGCAGAACGGTTGCCAAATACCGTGAACAAATGAATATTCCGGTAGCTCGCATGCGTAAAGAAATTTAAAAAGCCTGGTAGCGTTTCACAACCAATGCCTCCAGTTCTTTTACCAGCGCATTGTTTTCATCCCAGTTAAAATTATATTTTAAATCACTGAAAATGCGATGAGCGTCTGATAAATCAGTCGCATTATTCAGTGCTTCAATAGCTGATGCATAATCCACCGTATTTTCCTTAAACAACTCATTTACGAATGCAATTTTTCTGTTAAGTGTAATAGCAGACTTAAGGCTTTCTACCTTCGACTGAAATTTTTTCGAAAGGTCTGTTTGTGTGCTCACCGTTTTTGCAATTTTTTCATGAAGCAACTCGTCTTCTCCTTTATTCAGGTTTAATTCCTGCACCAACGGAGGTGTTATTTCTTCTGCTTTTTCAACGGAATGGTTTATGATTGTTTTTTCTTGAGCAGGTGGTAAGGATACTTCAGTTTTTGCTTCTTCTGTGAATGGAGGAATATCATTGATTAAACTCACAGGAGATTCATGCACCTGCTCATCTGCAAAAAGCTGCAGGGCTTCCTGGGTATCTGTTTCTTCGTTTGTAGGCTTGATCATTTGCGTAGTTTCTGCTGTTGCTGATTTTGATGAAAGGGTTACCGTTGAATGATCAATTTGTAAAATCAATTCATAAAGGTCAACACATGTTTTACGAAGCAAAGCTGAGTCTAAGGTGCCAATTCGATGTTGTGCCGACATGCTGTGTGTGAGGTGCTCCATAGCAGCCAGTTTTTCTAAAATTTGTGTAGTGATATCTTTTTCCTGCATGGGTTTAAATTAATTATTCAAATTTGTACAAATTTCTGTTTTATTTTACTGCCGCAAGTAAATTTACATGTTTTTAGAACCAAGATTTCAAAATACACACAAAAAGGGTTGGATAGAGGTGATATGCGGCTCGATGTTTTCAGGAAAAACAGAGGAGCTCATACGCAGGCTTAACCGTGCGCGCATTGCCAACTTAAATGTAGAGATTTACAAGCCAGCAGTTGATACGCGCTATCACAATACGGAGATTGTTTCGCACAATTCAAATTCAATACCCTCAACCCCTGTTCAGTCGTCATTAAATATTTTATTGATGAATTGCGAGGCCGATGTGATGGGTATAGATGAAGCCCAATTTTTTGATGATGAAATAGTTTATGTATGTCAAACGCTCGCTGAAAAAGGAGTGCGTGTGGTTGTTGCCGGTCTTGATATGGATTATCTGGGGAAACCTTTTGGCCCCATGCCAGCCTTAATGGCAGTTGCAGAATATGTAACAAAGGTGAATGCCATCTGCATGGTTTGTGGCGATTTGGCCACGCACTCTTTTAGAAAAGCTGATGATATGGACTTGATAATGCTAGGGGAAAAAGAAACCTATGAAGCGCGTTGTCGCCACTGTTTTAACGAGGGAATGAAAAGCATGCAGTCTGCCAAAATATGATGCTATCACTAGGCATAGCAAAGCGTTATTTTTTCTCCCGCAAGAGCGGGGGCTCTTTTAATCTAATCAGTATTATTTCCGGCATTTCTTTATTGGGATATTTTATAGGAGCTGCAGCATTGGTTGTTGTGCTTTCTGTTTTCAACGGTTTTGAAAACATGTTTCAGAGCATGTACAACCGTTTTGATCCGCAGGTGAAAATAGCACCGGCAGTGGGTAAAGTTTTTGAACCAGACGCCATCATTAAACAACTGAAAACGTTAGATGGAATTGAAATATTTTCATTGGTTTTAGAAGAGAATGTATTGCTTAAGTATGCCGACAGGCAAAATATTGCAACCATAAAAGGTGTTGATGAGCAGTATTTAAAAATGACCGATTTGGATAGCTGCATCGTTGCAGGTAATTTATTATTGCAATCGCAGGATATTTCTTATGCACTATTGGGTCAGGGCATTGCATGGCAGCTCGCTGCAGATCCGCAGGATATTTTTCAGCAGATGGTAGTTTATGTGCCCAGGCGCAGTGAAACAGATGTGTTAAATCCGGAAGGCTCTTTTACCAAAACGCCTGTAAGGCTTGCAGGGGTCTTTAGTATTCAGGAAGAAATAGACAATAAGATGGTACTGGTGTCTTTACAGTTTTTACGTCCTTTATTGGAGCGCCAAACTGCTGTTAGCGCAATTGAAATTAAATTAAAACCAAATGTCTCACAGGATAAGGTTGTGCAGGCAATAAAAGAATTTGCAGGTAGTGAACTAAAAGTGCTTGGCAGATATGAGCAGCGAGAAGGCTTTTATAAAGTATTGAAGTCGGAAAAACTGATGAGCTACATAATTTTATTCTTTATTCTGCTCATTGCTTCTTCCAATGCCATAGGCTCTTTGTATATACTGGTAATGGAAAAAAAGAAGGACATTAAAATGCTTTCAGCATTAGGTTTAACAAATAGCGAGATTGCATCTGTTTATAAATGGAATAGCCTATTTATTGCAATTTCCGGAGGGGGCTTGGGCATGCTAGCTGGCATTTGTATTACTAAACTTCAGGAAGTTTATGGTTTTGTAAAACTCAGCAAATCGGCTGATTTTATTTCCATGGCTTATCCTGTGCAATTAAGGCTCTCAGATTTAATTTTGGTAATGGCAACTATTATATCTATTGGTTTTGTGGCTGCTCTTTACCCTGCTGCAAAAGCAAGGCAAATGGCTCAGGTAAATCAATAAATAAATATTTTTTCAAATGATCCTGAAGGGGTTTGTATAAAATACACGCCCGGATTAAAATCACCTACATCAATTTTATCTTCACCAATAATAGTTTTAACCAAGGTTCCGTTGTGTTTCAATACTTGCAGCGTTTGTGAATGGTGCATGCCGGTAACCTCAATAAGTTTTGATTCCGGCTTATATAAAAGTTGACGCATGCCATTATTTACAGCAGCAAATACCACACTTGAATAGGCATATGAACCATCAAAGTCTGTTTGCTTAATCCTGTAATATGCAGCTGTTTTTTCTTCATCAGCAAACATGTAATGATTTATGTCATCGCTGTTTCCTTTTCCGTCTAATCGGCCAATGCTTCTCCATTCTTTCAGGTTATCACTTTTCTCAATATCAAAATGGCTGTTATTGGTTTCTGATGCAGTAGCCCATTCAATAATGTTTTCATCATTGGTTGTATTTACTTTGGTATGAAGCCATTTAACGGGTAAAACTGTAGCACCAAAAGTTCTGGCATAAATAATATCTCCACTACTGCTAAAATTATTATTAGAAGAATTTATGACCACATAAAAAGTAGCACCGCCATTAAATGCTGCCGGTGTGGTCCAGTCAAATTCCCATGTTCTGCTATTGGCAGGTGCCGCTGTTCCACTGTTGGAGTGGCTTACATAAGAACGATTGCCGGAAGTATTTACACTCACTGATGGATTGGTAGCTGTTAGTGTACCTACGCTTGCACTGGATGCTGTTGCAGCAACAGGCAACACAAGCAGCTGAAAGCCATACTTGGTGCGTGAAGGGTCTGCAAATGTGAGGGTCATGGTGTATGTGGTATTGGGCTGAAACGAGCCAAGCGGCACAGATGATGTAAGGCTAATATTATTCCAGATGCTGCCGGAGGTTACCAATGATGAACCACCATGGCACCCTGCGCAATTGCCATTGCCCGGTGCATTGGTATATCCTACGGGGGGTGCAGAGTTTGAACTGGTATAAGCAATTTGCGAAGCTGTAGCAAGCAGTGCCAGAACAAACAAAAATGATATTAATTTTTTCATAAGTTGAAAATTAGAAATTGATTACTATGGGCAAACACTTTAATGGATAAAAAGTTTAATGTGCTTCCAGCCAGTTTTCTCCGGTACCGGCTTCTGCAATTACCGGAACATTTAGTGGCATGGCTTTCTCCATCTCTTCTTTAACCAGTTTTTTCATTAATTCAATTTCTGATTTGTGCACATCAAACAGTAACTCATCATGTACCTGCAGAATCATTTTTGACTTGAATGACGCTTCCTTTTTCATACGTTGGTGTATGCGAATCATAGCCACTTTTATCATATCGGCAGCACTGCCTTGTATAGGAGCATTAATGGCGTTGCGTTCGGCAAAACCACGCACCGTAAAGTTTGCTGAATTAATATCTCGCAGATACCTGCGCCTGCCCATGAGTGTTTGCACGAAGCCATTTTCTTTTGCAAACTGTATGGTATCATTCATATACTGTTTAATGCTGGGATATTGCTTAAAATATTCTTCTATGATGGCTCCTGCTTCTTTACGCGGTATTCCCAAACTTTGAGACAAACCAAATGCAGATTGTCCGTATATAATACCAAAATTAACAGCTTTGGCATTTCTTCTTTGTTCGGATGTAACATCCGCAACACTTACACCATAAACCTTAGCAGCAGTTGCGGAATGAATATCTATGCCTTGCCTAAATGCATCAATCATATTTTGCTCATTGGCAATGGAAGCAACAATGCGCAGTTCAATTTGTGAGTAGTCGGCACTGAGCAATACATAATCTTCATTTCTTGCTATGAAAGCTTTTCTTACCTCTCTGCCTTTGTCTGTTTTGATAGGTATATTTTGCAAGTTAGGATTGGTAGAGCTTAATCTGCCTGTTGCTGCCACTGCTTGATTAAACGAGGTATGCACCCTTCCTGTTGAGGGATGTATCAATTCAGGCAATGCATCAACATAAGTTGATTTTAATTTTTGAAGCTGCCTAACTTCCAGAATGCACCGCACAATTTCATGTTCACTCAAGCCTTGCAACACATCTTCACCTGTTTGATACTGGCCGGTTTTGGTTTTCTTGGCTTTGGGATCTAGCTTAAGTAATTCAAACAATACTTCTCCTAATTGTTTTGGCGAGGCTATATTAAAAGGAATACCTGCAAGCTCAATAATTCTTTTCTCCAGCGCAACTATTTCTCCTTCAAGCCCCTTTGAGTATTCATTTAAAAAGTGTTTGTTAATGCGCACACCTTCTGCCTCCATATCGGCCAGCACCGGCACTAAAGGCTCTTCCAAATCATGCAGCAATTTTTCAGCCTCTCTTGCTTTTAACTCCGGCTCTAATTTGTGTTTAAGTTGCAGGGTTATGTCTGTATCTTCAACGGCATATTCTTTAATTTTTGTTGTTTCCACATCACGCATACTCAACTGGTTTTTACCTTTTTTGCCAATAAGCGTTTCAATGCTTACCGGCTCATAATTCAGGTATATGGCAGATAAGTAATCCATGCCGTGTCTTAAGTCAGGTTCAATCAGGTAATGTGCCAACATGGTATCAAACCACGGACCCTTTAAGTCTATTTCGTACCTTTTCAGGATGCTCAAATCATATTTTATATTCTGACCAATTTTAATGATATTCTGATCATCGAACAGGGGTTTAAATACTTGCAGTATGCTTTTGGCTTCATCAAAATCTGCAGGGCACGCAATATAGTAGCCGTGATGTGGCTTGTAGCTGAAACTAAACCCTACAATATCGTTATCAATTTTATCAAGGCTGGTTGTTTCGGTATCAAAACACACTTCTTTTTGCTGAAGTAAAATGTGTAATGCCTGTTTCATTTGTTCTGTTGTAGCGAGTAAAATATATTCATGCGGCACTTGCTCTATAGTAAGCATTGCTGCGGCAGGTTCCTCTTGCACAATTGTTTTTTCGGCAGATTCCCCTTGGTTAAATAAATCAAAAGCACCCGGTGCAGATCCTGCCACTTTATTTTCAATAGTGCTATTTTGAGGCTCGGTGCCAAATAATCTTTTAGCCAGCGTTTTAAATTCAAGCTCGGTAAAAATCTTTTCTACTTCTTCTTTATCCGGTTTTTCAAGAATCAGATCTTCCTCAATTAACTCAATAGGTACATTTGTATCAATAGTTGCAAGGCGCTTGCTAAGAAAAGCCTGCTCGCGGTTATTTTCAACGTTCTCTTTCTGTTTGCCTTTAAGCTCATGCAGGTTTTCATATAATCCCTCCATGCTTCCGTATTTTTGAACAAGGGCTTTGGCTGTTTTTTCGCCAATACCCGGTATGCCGGGAATATTATCTACTGCATCGCCCCACATACCTAAAATATCAATTACTTGTTTTATGTCTGTTATCTCCCATTTTTTTAGCACTTCCGGCACACCTAAAATTTCATATTCATTGCCTTGCCTTCCGGGTTTATAAATAAAAATATGCTCACTTACCAATTGACCAAAATCTTTATCAGGAGTCATCATATAAACATCAAATCCTTGCTTTTCGGCTTTTTTAGCAAGCGTTCCTATTATATCATCAGCTTCATAACCATCTTTTAATAAAAGCGGTATTCGCATAGCCTTTGTAATATTCATGATATAGGGCAAAGACTTAGTTATATCCTCAGGCTGCTCTTGTCTATGTGCTTTGTAATGTTCGTACTCTTCATGTCTGGCAGTGGGGGCTGCGGTATCAAACGAAACACCAATATGTGTAGGCTTCTCCTTTTTTAGAATATCTAATACCGTATTTACATATCCAAAAATGGCTGATGTATTAAAGCCATATGAGGTGATTCTTGGGTTTTGACTAAATGCAAAATAGGCACGGTAAACCAAAGCCATTCCGTCTAATAAAAATAATTTTTTGCGAGTGCTCATTGCCTCAAATGTAATCATTGAATTGATTAAATTTTATTGCATTCAAATCCGGTTAAAAGTTTAATAGCTGGCTTATTTAGGCTGCGCATGGGGAGTGAGTATAATTAAAGGGCAATTAGCTTTTCTTTTGAAATTTCGGAAAGGGAAAACTAACAGTCTAAAAATGCTAATTATAGCAACTAATAGCAGAAAATCAGCACCTAATTCCCAAGTATCATAACTACGATGAGAAGTTTATAGATATTGTATTTATTTGCGGGATATAATGAAATCTTTAATAAGTGTATTTAATTTTTCCTTATTGGAATGGTTTGCTATCATAACCACACTCCTGTATAATTATCTCCTCTCACGCGAAAAAATAAGTTGCTGGTTTTTTGGGATTGTTTCTTCAGTTGCCGGTTGTTTCTTATTTGCAGAAAATGGGCTTTGGGGTCAACTTATTTTATATTTATTTTATGCAGCAATGGGTGCTTACGGCTGGTGGTATTGGTATGCAGGCACTAATCATAAAAGACCTATTGTTAAATGGCATTTTTCTATGCAACTACGCGTGTTGACAGGCGGCTTTTTGTCATGCGCAATTATATGGTTTGCTGCCGGCTTGATGCTCCCTCAACTACAAATAAAAACCTTGGATATATTTATTACCATATTCAGTTTTATTGCTACCTATAAAGAATCCAGAAAAATTTTGTCAGGTTGGCTCTACTGGATTGCTTTAAATGGTTTTTCTATTTGGCTTTATATAAATGCCGATTTAAAAGGAATGGCCTCACTTGCTGCCATCTATTTTTTGCTTTCAATAGTAGGTTATTATAATTGGCGCCAATCGTATATGCAAGAAAAGCTGAATACAAATTTATCAGCTTAATCCTTTCTGTCGTTAGTTATTGCTTTACCTAAAGCAGCTGCCAATAGCTTACGGTATTCTTCCCGGCTAATTTCAATACCTCCCAATGATTTTAAGTGCTCGGTAATATATTGTGTGTCCAGTAACAGAAAATTGCTTTGACTTAGCCACCTAACCAGATGTACCAATGCCACTTTGGAGGCATCTCTTTCTGTGTGAAACATTGATTCACCAAAAAAAGCCTTGCCAATCGCAACACCGTAAAGTCCACCAACTAACTTATTTTCTTTATTGCGCGTTTCAAAACTGTAGGCAAAACCCATTTCATGAAGGCTAGTGTAAGCCTCAATAATCTCTTCCGAAATCCAGGTTTTTGTTCTATTGGCACATGCACGAATCACCTCCTCAAAAGCAGTATTCATGGTAACGTTAAACTTTTTGTTACGCAGGGTTTGACCAAGCGATTTGCTGATGATGAGTCCATCCAATGGGATAATGCCTCTTTGTTGTGGATCATACCAGTAAATGGCATTTTCTTCGCTGGAATCGGCCATTGGGAAAACCCCACACATATAACCGAAAATCAATTCATCGGCACTGAGCATGCAGCATTATATTTCAGTGATATTTTTATTTGAGGCGCTGTTAAAAGTGGCCAGCTCTAAATCGTTGTAGAGGTGTTTAATTTTGGTAAGCGTATCTGAATCTGATACTCTCAACTCGCCTGTACTCTCTAATTTATTTACCACAAAGGCAATATTTAAACGGGCAATATCTATTGCGGGTAAATATACAGCATCCTTGTTTTTCCCCTCAACACTTTCGGCAATAAGCTTGGCCATAACCAATTGATGAAGCAATGTTTTACATATGGTAGCTTGTAATCCAAGCCTTCCGCTCATTTCGCTTACTGATGGTGCTTTATCGCCTGCTTTAAATTTATTGGCAATATGATGTAGCAGGTATAGAGAATACACCATTTTCATTTCATGACTGAGATTTGCCATCTGAACGCGACTTTCATACTCTACTACATGCTGAACAGAATAAGATATTTCAGCACCAATTAGCACAATGATCCAGCTGAATTGAAGAAAGGTAATAAACAACGGGATAGAGGCAAAGCTGCCATAAATGGTATTATAATTTGAAACACCTATCTGAAAAGCAATATAGGCCCACTCAAACACCTGAAAAACAATACCCGAAAGAATGCCGGCATAAGCTGCAGAGGCGGGCTTAACGCGCGTATTGGGCATAACCAGATAAAGCAGAAAAAACAACAATGAAGTGGTGAGATAAGGTAAAAATTGAATGGAAATAATAATGAGTTGCGATATGGTTGAGCCCAGAAAGGAAATTTCCTGGGCAACCCATTTAATCTGCGTGCTGATAAAAATGGTGGCTACTCCTGAAAAAGCAATGAACAACGGGGCAACCAGAATGATACTAAGATAATCAGTAAATTTACGGGCCCAGGTGCGAGGAGTTTGCACATGCCAGATAAAATTAAAAGCATCCTCAATGTTTGCCAATACCTGCAGAACAGACCAAAGCAACAATACAAAACCAAATCCGGCAATTATACCACCTTTGGTATTACCCAATAAATTTTGCACATATACCAGCAGGTTATTTAAAATTTCAGGTTGTGTGGCAAATGCCTTATTCAATTCATCGGTAAGGTATTGCTGAAGCCCAAATCCCTGCGCAATACCAAATACCATGGCTATCACAGGAACTATGGAAAGTAGGGTGTATAAGGTAAGTGCCGTTGCTCTTAATGCCAGTTGCTTTTGCGTATAATCATGTATGGCAAGCAATACAATTCGCAGCAGTTTAATAGCTCCACGCTGCCAGCGGGGAAACTTGTCTATCTTAACATACCAGATATCATGTGAGAAGAATTCTTTTAAAGACGAAAATGTTACTGGTTTCATGAACTAAATGTCAGTATTTCCTTATAAACAATTATAACACCAATGATGAGAACCAAAGTTAGCATAATCTTTTTAAACCAGAGTTCATTAATTTTATTAAGCAAAATTTTACCTATTAAAGAGCCTACAAATGAAATGATGATGAGTCCGGGAATAAGATAAAGTTGCTCGCGGTGCAGGTAACCATGATCGAGATAAATGGCGCTGCGACTAAGGTCTACGCCAAAATCGATAGCAGCAGATGTGGCTACAAATGTATTTTTACTTAGCCCGAATGCGGCCATGCTCATTCCTCTGATGGCTCCTCCGGTTCCGTTGAAACCGGCTATAAATCCTGCACCCGCACCAGAAGCCACTGCATTGGTTTTGGTAGCAGGCAAGGTGAATGTTGGGAACCACAGCATAAAAATGCTAAAGCAGACAAGAAAAATACCCAATGTTAGCTGCGCCCATTTAAGCTCAACAAAGGTGTTAAGGTATGCACCCAAGACAACAAAACCAACACTGGGAATACCATAATAAAATAGCAGCTTGTAGTTTACATGTTGTCTGAACAAATACAACTTGCTGATATTGCTGAAAACATGGAGAATGCCCGTTAAACCGAGCACAACTTGAAAGGGGTAAAAAAATTGGGCAATCGGAACAAAAAAAACTGATGAGCCGAAACCTCCTATTGTGCCTAAGATTTCGCATAAAAGTGCAGCACAGAGAAAAAATAATGAAGCAACCAATTGCTGTTTTTTTATAAATGTACAACAAATTGGTAAAAAGGCAATCTGCTGACTAGTACCCTAAGCTTAAAAAAGTTCCTGATTTAGATGAAATGGCAGCAGTTACTATTTTTAATTACAGCAAACTTTCAATGATCTCCTCTACACTTATCCCTTCTGCCTCCGCCTTGTAATTTTTTATTAGTCGGTGACGCAATACATCTTTTGCTACAGCCTTCACATCATCTATATCTGGAGAGTAGCTTCCATTTAGCAAGGCATGTACTTTTGCTCCGAGTATTAAAAATTGTCCTGCACGCGGGCCTGCACCAAAGCCAATATACTCATTAACTTTTGTTGTGGCATTGGCAGAATTCGGCCTAGTCTTGCTAACTAGTTTTACTGCATATTCCAATACATTATCTGCTACCGGAACCTTACGCACCAATTGCTGGAAGGCTAAAATTTCTGCAGCTGAAATAACAGGTTTTAAGGTAACATTCATATTACCTGTTGTATTTTTTATTACCTGCAACTCCTCTTCGTATTTCGGATAAGTAAGCACCACATTAAACATAAAACGATCGAGTTGGGCTTCAGGTAAAGGATAGGTTCCTTCCTGTTCAATTGGATTTTGTGTGGCCAAAACAAAAAATGGTGCTTCCAATTTGTGTTCACGACCACCAACGGTTACATTTTTTTCCTGCATGGCTTCAAGCAAGGCTGCCTGCGTTTTTGGTGGCGTTCGGTTTATCTCATCAGCCAATACGATATTGGCAAACAGCGGACCGCGAATAAATTTGAACTCTCTTTTTTCATCTAAAATTTCAGAGCCTGTTATATCACTCGGCATTAAATCAGGTGTGAATTGAATACGACTAAATTTTAAATCCAGCACTTCAGAAATGGTGCGTACAAGCAATGTTTTTGCCAAACCCGGAACGCCCACCAGCAATACGTGGCCATTTGAAAATATGGCGTTGAGCACTGCATCAACCACCTCATGCTGGCCAACTATAACTTTTCCTATTTCCTGCTTAAGGGTTTGATATTTCTGATGCAGCATGTTAGCTGCTTCTACATCATTAGCAAATTGCATGTGTTATTTTTTTAAAAATTCTACAACCTGGTTACAACTTTTATATGGTGGGTTTACCTGAATATATAAGTCTTTTTTGGTTTTGTTCATGAACGTTTCCATGGCACGTTGCTGCTTTCGCTGCATAGCCATTGCCTGAAATTTTTGGTAATCGTCTTTAAGGTTAGCACGATGTGGTTTGCTTTCAGATTTAAGATAGAAAACCCTCCACACTTGCTGCCTATCGGGTCCGGGAAGGGTTATCAGTTCCGGTTCGGTCATATCGCCAGGTT
This sequence comes from Sphingobacteriales bacterium, assembly GCA_021299635.1. Taxonomy (GTDB): domain Bacteria; phylum Bacteroidota; class Bacteroidia; order UKL13-3; family UKL13-3; genus JAJTFA01. Next base: position 23,160 of record JAJTFA010000002.1, on the reverse strand, counting down.
TTAGCCCCTCCAGTTTGTAATAAATTTCCTTGTCCAACTCATCAATCGCAATTTTGGTTGAGCCGGTTTGCTCCGCAGTAATAAAGCCACCGTTGCCTTTGGTAAAATTATCATCTGAAAAGCGCTTCACTGCTTTCTCAAAAGAAATACTGTCTACTTTAACCTGCCAAATAATGCTATCCATCCTCTCACGAGCAGCAGCAACGTCTGATTTAAAAATTTTAGGTCTCACCAAAATATGCCTTACATTAATATTATCTCCTTTTCTATCTATTAATTTAAGAATATGGTAACCATATTTTGTTTCAATAACTTTAGAGATTGTATCGGGCTTCAGTTTAAATGCAGCTGCTTCAAATTCGGGTACCATCTGCCCGCGTGTAAAAAATCCAAGTTCGCCACCCTTCGCTGCCGATCCGTCATCAGAGTATAATGTTGCCAGTGAGTTAAAATTATCGCCATTAATAATGCGTTCTCTCAGTTCAGTTATTTTTTCATAGGCAAGTTGTTTAGCCTCCTTAGACACTTTGGGTTCAATAACCAACTGGGCCACTTCAACCTCTGCACTATAAAAAGGCAAACTGTCTTCGGCAGCCATTTCATTGTAATACTTCTTAATATCGATAGGCGAAACTTTCACATCTTTCAGCACCTTACCTTGCATTTCATTAACCAACATGCCATTTTTAATCTTCTCACGGTTATCGGCTTTAATTTGCGAAACGGTTTTTCCGTAAAACTCTTCCATGGGTTTTACCCCGCCAAATTGTGCAGCAAAGTATCTAATTCGCTTTTCAAGTTCTGTATCCACTCGTTCTTCTGACACAGGAATACTATCCATTTGAGCTTTGTTAAGAAAAATACGTTCAATAAGTTTTTGCCTCAGCAGCTCACATTTCAGTGTATCACTGAGCCCTTCATCGGCCTGCCGTTTGAGTTGTTCAAACTCCATTTCAATTTCTGATTGTAGGATTATATTATCTCCCACCACCGCCACAATTTGATCTACAACTTTCCCTGCCTGCTGAGCAAGGATAGCAGGTAACGAAGCCATAAAAAAGAATAAGAGGCCGGCTAATTTTTTCATTGAATGGTATAGTTTTGAATCTCCTTTTTTTCCTTTGCTTTTTCTATCATACTTTGCTCAAACCGCTTTAATAAATCACTCTTTCGCTGATTAATAACCACGCTCTTTATTCGCTCCTTTTCAAACTCAAACGATGAAAGCGTATTTTTAGTTCGGTAGGCAATAATTAGAATGAGGTAAATATACCTGCCCTCATTTATTTCAAGAAATTTATTATTTCTCAGAAAATGTTCTTCATCATATTGCTTGATTGGAAGCTCTTTCTGCACCTCACTAAAATCAAGCCATGCCTCATCATCCAGAAAAAAGTTGGCTGCATGTTTTTCGCATAATGAGGCCAACTCTTTTTTGCTTTTAAGATCGGGCGATAAAAAAAGGCGCCTCAGCTCAGGAAGGATACTTGCCTTGCGATCTATCTTAATAAACTTAAGCTGTACAATATTTTTTGCCAACTCAAAGTTGTTTTTATTCTTTTCAAAGTATGCAAGCAATTCCTCTTCTGTAACCAGGGTGTCTAATCTTTCTTGCAGCAAACGTGACTGATATCGATGAATGAGCAGGGAATTACGATATTCATCCAACTCGCGGGCTACATTCTTTTCCTTTTCATTCAACTGTTTTTCTGCAATATCAGCCAGCAGTTGGTTTTTAATCCAGTTATCTATATAGACTTGCAAAATACGCGCACTGTCCGCTTCTCCAGTATTTGCATAGAATAAATCCTGCACATCCGATGGGTTAAGGTATTTGTTATTTACCCTGGCAAGTGGCTCTTCATTCGTAGCAGATTTTTTGCTACATGCTAACCCAAGCATTACTGTTGTTGCGCAAATCAGGAAAGCATTTCGCACAAGTCTTGTTATTTGAAAAGTGTTTTTACAACCTCCTCATTAACTATAACCGGATATTTGCTTCTTAAGGATTGGATCCAATCTTTTTCCAACTGATTTTGATAATCGCTGGTAACGACCCCTCTTGCTTCTTTAAGTGCCTTAGGTTCCGGAGTAATTATTCCTGAAACTACATAAAACTTAAATGCTCCTCCTTCATTGGGTGCATCAACGACACCTTTTTTGTCCCAATATTTATCTTTTTCGGGATTCTCACCTTTCTCATGCTTAGATTCAGTGATAATAACAGTTCCAACTAATTTTTTATTGAGCTTGGTTTTAATTTCATCTCCGGTTTTTCCGGCTGCAGCCATTTTAATTGCCTCTTTTTTTGCTTTTTCATTTAAACAGTTGTAGGTATGCACAAGTACGCGATCTTTCCACATATATTTTGCTTTGTTGGCTTCATAAAACTGTTGTAAGCCTGCAGTATCAGTAACGGCTTTGGTCCATACTTTTTTATCGGTTAAATCAAAAAGCAAAATACCATCATGATATTCCTGCATCAGATTACGAAAATCTTCATACTTTTCTTCCAACACCGACTCCTCGTATTCTAACGCTTTTTCGTCTGTAAACTTTTTAAACAAGCCATTTACTATCATAGAAATAGATTCTTTTTCTCTTGGTTCCTGCATAAGTTTAACGAAATCCGCAAATTGACGCACGGTGAAAGATTTTGCGTTAATCGTTACAATTGACTTGTCATTAATCTTACTTTCATCCGGTGTCCAAGTGCCTTTTAAGAAGGATGAATCGATACCTGCAATAAATTCTTTTAGCACAGCCACGTGCTCCATATACTTGCTTTCTTTCTTGATGCGCTGAGCAACCACCAGTCTGCTGCTTTCTGCACGAGAATCGCGACCAATTTTTGATTTAATATTTTCTTCCAGTTCTTTTAATTCTGCAACTGGCCTTTTATCTGCAAGCTTTATGATATGGTATCCATAATCCGTTTTAAACGGTCTAGAATATTCACCTTTTGATAATGAAAAGGCAACTGCTTTAAACTCATCAGGAAAATTGCTGAAGCTGCTGAACCAATTCATTAATCCGCCATTTGCTTTGCTTGACTGATCTGCAGAATATGCTGCTACAAGGCTTTCAAACGATTCTCCTTTTTGCAGTTTCATATACACCGTATCTGCCTTGAGCCGTGCTTCAATTTTGGTTTCATCTGATGCGCTCGGGCCTGTTTGAATCATAATATGCGCTACTCTTACTTCACCGCGTGCAGACCTGCGGTCGTTAACTTTTATGAGGTGGTAGCCATAACGCGTGCGGAATGGTAGGCTTACCTGACCCTTAGGTGTTTTATAGGCTTGATTTTCGAAAGGATAAATCATATGAAAAGCGGTAAACCAACCAAGCAGGCCCATATTTTTCTGTGCAGAAGGATCTTGTGAAAACTGCAGTGCCAGGCTATCAAACGATTCCCCTTTAAGAATACGCTTTCTTATCTCCATCAATTTATTATAAGCCTCGAGTGTGTCTTTAGGCATTGCATTTTCTGCACAATTGATAAGGATATGGCTGGCATTTACTTCCTCTTTCATACGGTCATATGCTTCCTTTATCAATGCCTCACTTACTTTTTTATCAGTAAGGTAAGGGTTGGCAAGTTGTTTTCTGTATCCTGCCAATTCAGTTTTAAAGGAATTTAGCGTATCCAGTTGCATCAGATGTGCTTCCTTTACCTTCATTTTAAAGTTCTGATAAAGATCCAGGTATTCTCTTACATCAGCCTCAGTTGGAGCCTCTTTTTCATTTCTGTTTTTACTAAGCAGGCGCTCAAATTCTTTTTTGTAAACGGTGTCTTGCCCATAGCTAAATACCCATGGATTGACAGGTGCTGGTGCAGGTTTAACCAATTGTTTTACCGGCACTTTGCTTTTTTGAGCATAGGTATTAAAACTTACTACATTAAGCATTGAAAGAATGATTCCTATCTTTTTCATTTTATCAAACGGTTTATCTAATTATGTATAAAGTATATCAGGAAGTAGCAGCCAAGATGGCTAGCCTAGCCTGTTTTTTTGATGAAGCGCAAAAATATAAAATTCTGTTACATAACCTACGCTTTTGGGGGTGCCTCCCTTTTTAGTTTTATGGCCATTTCAAGTAGGCGATTTTTGAGTTCGCTAATATTTTGTTTCTGAACTGCTGATATGAAAATCACAGGGGCATTTTCTTTGGCGAGCCAGGTATTTTTTAGCTGCTCCAGATAAGGCAATTCTTCTGGCTGTTCAGGAATGAGTTTCTCTGTAGCCTTATCTATTTTATTGAAAACGAGAAGCCTCGGGGTTTTATGGGCACCTATTTCTTCAAGGGTTTTATTAACGACCTCTATTTGCTCTTCAAAATTAGGGTGTGAAACATCCACCACATGCAGCAGCAAATCTGCCTCTCTTATTTCATCTAGGGTAGATTTGAAGCACTCTACCAATTGATGGGGCAATTTGCGTATAAAGCCAACGGTATCAGTAAGCAGCATGGGTATGTCCTGAATCACAATTTTTCGAACAGTTGAGTCAAGGGTAGCAAAAAGCTTATCTTCTGCAAGCACGTCAGATTTGCTAAGTAAATTAAGTATGGTTGATTTGCCGACATTGGTATATCCAACCAAAGCTACCCTTATCTTATCGCTGCGGTTTTGTCTGCGCGTAAAGTTTTGTTTATCAATTACTTTAAGCCTATCCTCCAATTTGCTTATTTTATTTCTTAGCGCTCTTCGATCGGTTTCTATTTCTGTTTCACCGGGTCCTTTCATGCCAATTCCGCCTTTTTGTTTGGAAAGGTGTGTCCACATGCGGGTTAGCCTGGGCAGCAAGTATTGTGCTTGGGCCAGTTCCACCTGAAATTTTGCTTGAGCGGTTCGCGCCCGCGTTGCAAAAATGTCCAGTATTAAATTGCTACGGTCCAGTATTTTGCTCTTAAGGCTTTGTTCCAAATTGCGTATTTGAGAAGGCGACAATTCATCATCAAAAACAACAATATCAACCTCATATTCTTTTACGTAAGCAGCAATTTCATTCAGTTTTCCTTCGCCAATAAATGTTCGGGGATTAGGATAAGGCAACCTTTGTAAAAACCTTTTTACCACACGTCCGCCTGCAGTATAAGCCAAGAAAGACAACTCGTCCAAGTATTCTTCTGCCTGCTCTGCCCGCTGGTGCTGATTAATCACACCAACCAATACTACTTTTTCCTGCTTTTTAGCGGTTTCCGTTAACTTGGCCATATTTTATCATGCAATAATTTAACCACGATTGATGTTAAAATTAGCGCACTCTTACTTATTTTGTGCTGCAAAGTAAATGTCAAATTCTAAACACCACATATTCCTCTTCCTTTTTTTGTGCCTCAATGTTCATGGCCGGGCGCAAATAATCGAGTGGTCTAACCAGCAAAAGGTAAAATCAAAAACCTACTACTCACAGGTTTTGGGGCAAAATAGTGCCGGCATATTTTTACTGCGCTCAAGATCAAATGATTTTAGTAAGGAACTAACCATTGAGCGATACAAGCCAAATTTAACCCTTGAGATAACACGTGATTTGCCCGTAAACAGTGGCGTTTATCTTGAAAAGATGATGCTAAAGGAAAGCGGACTTATTATGTTTGCCAGCAAAAAAAATTATGAGCAAGATAAAATAGAGATTATTTACTACTTGCTTGACGATAATTTTAATCCCACAGGTTCTGGTGTTTTGCTGCAAGTGTCTTCTGGTTTATTTAAAGAAGAACCTGAGTTCTATGTGCGTGTATCTGCCGACAGGAAATTTTTTTCAATTGCATTTATTTCGCTAAATGGAACAGATAAATACACCAGTCTGATTAATGCATATGGCTTTAACGACCAGTTGGTGCAAACCTATAAGAAAGAATATTTACTTAGTTATGATGTAGATGATATTTATATATCAGCAGTTGAGACAGATAATCTAGGTAGTACTCATATGCTGATAGATTATCCGAAGAATGTTATTAGAAGAAGCAAAGAGAAAGAGTTACGCGCTTTTTTTCTCTATAGTTTTTTACCTTCAGAACAGAAGCCGCTTACTCAAGAAATAGTTAAGGATTCTTTATATATATACGATCTTGCTTTGGCAGTAAATAATTACCATAAGAGCATATGTGTTGCCGGTTTTTATTCCAAAGAAAAGGAAGGCAATAAGATTTCAGGTCATTTTCAGTATGTTTTAAACATGCAAACAGCGAAATTGAGCACGGTTACTTTTGAAGATTTCGATAAATATTTTATTGCCAAAGTTGCAGGCAGCATGCAGAATGAAAATGCAGCAAACATTACAGATTTGCACATAAAACGGATAATTCCAAGAAGCGATGGTGGATGTCTAATAGTTGGAGAGAAGTATTATGAGTCGCGCCAGATGTATACTTATTTTGTTAATGGTATACCTCAAACACAATCGCGCATGGTGTTTAATTATGATGAGGTAATCTTCATATCAAAAAATGCTGATGGAACCACACAGTTCAGAGATTTTATTAAAAAGAAACAGAGCTCAGTTGGTGATGCCGGCTACTACTCTTCATTTGTATTGCTAAATGCTAATGAGCGGATTTCATTTATTTATAATAGTGATACCGGTGAAGAGAGTGATGTAATGATAACTACATTGAATCCAAAAGGCGAAATGAATACACGAATTTTAATTAAAGCACTTAGCTACTATGTTAGTATAATGCCACCTGAGTCCAAGCAAGTATCTTCAAATACAGTAATCATTTCTACTTTAAAAGATAAACGCTTTTCTTTGTTGCGTATCACCAATTAAAATTTAGAACTTGTTAAATTTATTCAGGCAAAATACTCTGTTTGCAGGCATTCTTACTGTTTTATTGGCAGCAGCTTTGCGTATCCCTGAGATTTTAAGCCCACACAACTATAGTTTTATTAAAAGCGCACCATTCTCTGCATGGGTATTTAATTTTATTGAAAACTTAGGCAATCCAACTTTCTGGGCAATAACAGGGAATATTTTTCTTGTATCAACGCAGGCAATTCTTATTAATTATATCAGTTCAAGGCATAATATATTATATAAAGAAACATACATGCCGGGGCTCATGTTTGTATTGTTAAGCAGCATCTTTCCAGAGCAATCCGAGCTAACGCCTCAATTGGTTTCCAATTTTTTCATAATGGTTCTTCTTCTTAGGCTTTGCTATCTTTATGAGTCGGCTAATCCTTTATTGCTCATGTTAGATTCGGGATTTTATCTTGGCGTAGGTCTTTTGTTTAATTATGATTTAATTATTTTTCTTCCATTCATACTAATCAGTGTTATTATTTTCACTTCATTTAATTTACGCTATCTAATTGTTTCGGTGCTTGGTATTGCCTTGCCCATTTATTTAACCGTTGGTGTTTTTTACTTAACCGATCATCTCAATGAGCTAATGGGATATGTTAAACAGAGTTTTGAAAAGGACATACTTCGTGCAGCCATAAAAAGGTTTGATTATCTGGTTCCTTTTGCCATTATTTTTCCTGTAAGTGTAGTTTCAGGATTTAACCTTCAGCAAAATTTTTTCAGAAATAAAGTTAAAACCCGAAGAATTATTCAAACCCTTGCCCTGATGCTGCTTTTTGGAGTAGCAGGATTATTTGTAGAGAATAACAATTTTGTATATGCCCTATATTATCTGAATGTGCCACTTGCCATTATTTTCGGGTACTTTTTCATTAGCGATAAACGATTTTTACTCAAGGAGGGCTTATTCCTATTACTCATTTTATTCGTATTCTATTTTAATTATTTATAACATAATTCAGTTAAATCAATAATATAACTTTCTTTATTTTGCGTGTTACAAATCTTAAACTATTATGAAAAAAATATCCGTTTTAATTTCTTCATTCCTGTTAATTATTCAGATTTATGCTGCCAAACCAAAGTTGGAAAAAGGCCTGTATGCCGAGATAGAAACATCAAAAGGTTCAATGCTAATTAAACTTTCGTTTGATAAAACGCCTCTTACAGTAGCCAATTTCGTTGGGCTTGCTGAAGGAAAAATAAAGAATTCGGCTAAAGGGGCGGGGGTTCCATATTTTGATGGACTCACATTTCACCGGGTGATCTCCAATTTCATGATTCAAGGTGGTGATCCGCTGGGCAACGGAACTGGAGGGCCGGGTTATTCATTTAAGGATGAGTTTGTTCCTGAATTCAGGTTTACCGGACCCGGTATATTGGCTATGGCTAATGCAGGCCCTGCAACAAACGGAAGCCAGTTTTTTATTACCCACGTAGCAACCCCCTGGCTAGACAATAGACACACCATTTTCGGCCATCTCATTAGCGGGCAGGAAGTGGTTAACGCCATACAGCAAGGCGATAAAATTATTAAGGTAAAAATTATTCGCAAAGGGCGCCCTGCAAAAAAGTTTAAGGCAGCAGCAGTATTTGAAGAGTTGAGAAATAAATAACCAGCATGCAAATTGTTTCTTATAATATCAATGGTATACGCTCTGCATTGAATAAGGGCTTGCTTAACTGGATGGAGCAACGCAAAGCGGATGTCTATTGTTTCCAAGAAACCAAAGCCCTCCGAGAACAAGTGGATCACAGCACTTTTGATTTGCTTGGCTACAAGAGCTACTGGTTTTCGGCTCAAAAAAAAGGATATAGCGGTGTAGCTATTTTTACAAGACATAAACCTGATTTAGTTACTTATGGTTTCGGGAATGAGGTGTATGATGAAGAGGGAAGAATAGTAAGGGCTGACTTTGGCGATTTGTCGGTAATCAGTGTTTATATACCTTCAGGATCAAGCGGAGAAACCAGGCAAGGATATAAAATGCAATGGCTTGATTTTTTTTATGATTACATACATAACCTTAAGAAGCAAAACAAAAAGTTGGTGATATGCGGTGATTACAATATTTGCCACAAGCCTATAGATATACATGACCCTGTTGGAAATAAGAACAGCTCAGGTTTTTTACCTGAGGAGCGTGAGTGGATGAGCAAGTTCCTTGACAGCGGATTTATTGACACTTTCCGTTTGTTTCATCCTGAACCCCATCAATACAGCTGGTGGACCTATCGGGCAGCTGCACGAGAACGTAACAAAGGTTGGCGAATTGATTATTGTGTTACCACTCCTCAGGTAACGGTTAAGGCAGCAGGAATTTTGCAACAAGTAGTTCACAGTGATCACTGTCCGGTTTGGGTTGAGGCAGAATAAAACAGTTTAATTCATTTTATCACAATCTGATTAAATACCAATTCTTACAACCCCATGAAAAACAGAATCATCATCACTTTAGTGCTTGCATTGATTGTGATACAAGCGATAAAACCTGAAAAGAACGAAGGTGAAATTTACACTGATTCTCATATTGCCAAGGTAGTTAGTGTTCCTTTGGAAGTAAAGGAGTTGCTTGAAACCGCTTGCTATGATTGCCACAGCAACCACACAACATATCCATGGTATAGCAATATACAGCCGCTTGCTTGGTGGTTAGACAACCACGTTCAGGAGGGTAAGGATGAATTGAATTTTTCTGCATTTAAAGAGTATTCGCTCAAAAGTCAAAAACATAAACTGGATGAAATTGCCGAAATGGTGAGGGAGAAAGAAATGCCACTATTTTCCTATACGTTTGCACATAGCAGTGCCCGCTTAAACCCTGATGAAATTGAGTTACTAGCCATGTGGGCACTGCACAGCAAAGATGAATTAGTTTTAGTTGCTGATACTGTGCAACAGCAGTAATCGCCAATTGAATAATCCTAAGTTCTTGTATTTTTCGTTTATTTGAATCTTTATGCAGTTTATTGATATTGTTGGACAGGCAGAAATAAAACAACGCCTTATTCAGAGTGTTCAAACCGGTCGTATCAGCCACACCCAAATTTTCTTGGGTCCTGAAGGCAGTGGTGCTTTGGCCTTAGCTGTTGCCTATGCCCAATATATAAACTGCCAGCAACCAACAGATACAGATAGTTGCGGACAATGCGCTTCTTGCATCAAAATACAAAAACTCATTCACCCCGACTTACATTTTACTTTTCCTACCATAACCAATCCTGAAAAGAAAAGGCTGAGTAATGATTTTATTGAGGAATGGAGAAAAGTATTTACAACTAACCCTTACATCAGCGAACTGCAATGGCTGCTGCAATTGGACGAGGAGGGAAAAAAGCAGGGCAACATAACGGCAGAGGAGTGCAGGGATATTATAAGAAAATTAGGACTCAAATCTTATGAGGCCAAATACAAAACAGTAATTATATGGCTACCGGAGTATTTAAAGCAGGAAGGCAATATTCTCTTAAAATTACTTGAAGAGCCACCAGAAAAAACCTTGATTATTCTAGTTGCTCAGGATGCTGACAAGGTAATTGCAACCATACTATCTAGGGCACAAACACTTAAAATACCAAGTCTAAAAGACGAAGAAATTACGGAAACGCTTATTAAAAATGCTGGAATTGAGCTTGCTGAGGCAGAAACAATTGCCCGCGTGAGCGAAGGCAATCTGTCGCTGGCAAACAGCTTAACGGGTGCAGGCAGGTCTGATTATCATGACCTGTTTGTTGACTGGATGCGTGCCTGCTACGGACGAAAGATTGATGGCATGAATATAGCCATAGAAAAAATAATCGGAACCGGACGAGAGTTTATTAAAAGCTTTACCGGATACAGCTTGCATATGCTTAGGGCAGTATTTTTATATCAAAATGCCGATCACCGACTTATTAAGCTAAGCGAACAGGAAAGGCAGTTTATTGAGAAATTTTCCATTGCCTTTAATAATGACAATATTGAACACATTACCAAAGCGTTGAACCAAAGCACCTTTCATCTGGAAAGGAATGCCGACCTGCGCATCACCTTTTTGAATCTTTCTTTGTATATTGCCCAACGCATGATAAAGACCAAACAGGCTTAATCTGTAATTGATATTCATTTACTTACACGTTTAATTATAAAACAATACATGGGATGTGGAACTGGCGGATGCTCTTCCGGAGGGTGTAGTACCGGAGGGTGCAATAAATTAAATACTTACGACTGGCTGGGCATGATGGAGTTGCCTGCCTATATGAAACCTTTTGATGTAATTGAGGTTCGTTTTAAAGGCACACGCAAAGAATACTACAGAAATAGCCATAAACTTGATATTACTCTGAATGATGTTGTTGTGGTTGAGCTGGAAAATGGTTACGATATTGGTAAGGTTTCCATGAAAGGAGAACTGGTTAAGCTTCAACTCAAAAAAAATGGCCTTAGAGAGGATGAAGAGTTCAGAAAAATAATCAGACGTGCCAACGATTCAGATGTTCAGCGCTGGAAAGAAAACCAGGAACTGGAGGTTCCAACCATGTATAAGGCACGTACCATAGCATTGCAATTGGGACTGAGCATGAAGCTAAGTGATGTGGAGTACCAAGGCGATAGGCGTAAAGCTACTTTTTTCTATACTGCAGAAGAACGTGTAGATTTCAGGGAGTTAATTAAAAAACTGGCGGATGCATTTAAAGTGAGAATAGAGATGCGCCAAATCGGATACCGTCAAGAAGCCGGCAGGCTTGGTGCCATTGGATCATGCGGGCGAGAACTATGCTGCTCAACCTGGCTAACCGACTTTAAAATGGTGCACACCAGTGCCGCACGTTATCAAAATCTGTCTTTAAATCCATTGAAACTTTCCGGACAATGCGGAAGGCTAAAATGCTGTCTCAATTTTGAGCTCGATAACTATTTGGAAGCCATGAAGGATTTTCCGGAAGGAGACCACATTAAGATTGAACTAGCAAATGGTGTTTATAAACTAATTAAAACCGATATTCTTAAACGTTTGATGTGGTTTGTGCCCGAGTTTGAATTTGGTGGCGACTGGTTATCCCTTTCCACGGATCAGGTTAAAAGTATACAGGCGCAAAATAGAAATGGTGAAAAACCGGAAATAGCGGCTCCTAAAAAAGAACAAAAGAAAGTGGTTGAGTTTGAGTTTAAAAATGATATGGGCACAGGTGACCTTAACAGATTGGATGCCCGCAATAAGAATAAGAACAAAAATAAAAACCGCAATAACCGTAACAAGATTCGCAATAATAATAACAACCCAAATAAACCTAAGAATTGAAAAACTGCGGCATACAAGCATGGTTAGTTATATGCCTAATGTTGGCACTTGCTTCCTGCGACCCCGGCAGGTTATATGAGGTAAATAAAAATCTGGAGCCTACCGGATGGCATTACCAAAATCGTATCCCATTTGATGTGCAGATTACGGACACGGTTAAATTCTACAATGTATTGGTAAACCTAAGGGTTGCTTCTGATTATAAGTACAGCAATATTTTTTTATGGGTGCATACAACCAGTCCTGATAAGCAAACAGACAAGCGGAGAATTGAAATGAAACTGGCCGATGAGCGCGGTAAATGGCTTGGAAACGGACTGGGTGATTTATATGATTACCAATTCCCTATTTACAATCGTATTAAATTTCCCAAAAGCGGCTTTTACAGATTTGAAATAGAACAAAATATGCGAGAAGATACACTCATGCATATTAAAAGTACCGGAATACGTGTGGAGGAGTGGAGACAGGAAAAGGAATAGCAGCCCATGTTTAAAATACTCCGCATAAGAGCTAATATCCTATTTCATGAATTTATTAAGCAACGGGGAAAATACATCAGCGACAAAAACTTTTTACTGGTTGCAAGCGGCATAACCGGTATTTTATCGGGATTGGCAGCAGTATTGCTTAAATATCTTGTTCATTTTTTTCAGTGGGTTTGTCAAAGTGGTTTTGATATTAAATATGAAAACTACCTTTATCTGATGTATCCGCTAGTAGGCATTTTGCTTACCATGCTCTACCTGCGTTTGTTTCATTACAAACTTAATTTTGATAAAGGACTGAGCAGTATTATCTATGCCATTACACACAAAGCTTCTCGTGTAGAACTACACAAAACGTATTCACATTTAATTACCAGTGCGCTAACAATAGGTTTTGGTGGTTCAGCAGGACTAGAAGCTCCTATTGCTGTTACAGGTTCTGCGCTCGGATCAAACACTGCAAAAAATTTATGGATGAGTCGGCAAGACCGCACGTTATTATTGGCCGGTGGCGCAGCTGCCGGCATTGCAGCAGTATTTAACAGCCCAATCGCAGGCGTTATTTTTTCTTTTGAGGTTTTACTGAGTGAATTGTCCATCCCTGCATTCGTCCCAATTCTAATCGCATCAGCCTGCGGTGCGTTGGTTTCTAAATTGTTTGGTGAGCAGCAACTTTTTTTCCTTACCACCAATAGTTGGGCATTAAATGCAGTGCCCTTTTATTTGCTACTAGGAGGTGTTTGTGGTCTTACTTCAGCATACATGATTCGTGCAGCTGTTAAGATTGAGAACTTTTTTCATCGCAGAAAAAATAGTTGGCATAAAGCTATTCTAGGCGCAATTGGGCTGGGATTATTTCTTTTTATTTTTCCGCCACTTTATGGAGAGGGATATGGGGTGATAAACGAATTGATGGCCGGTAATTATGAATCTTTGTTGGAGCGAAGCTTGTTTTATAAACAGCAAAGCAACGACACTTTTATTTTGTTGTTTGCTTTGGCTGTTGCACTCATAAAAGTTGTTGCCTCTGCCATAACCATTGGTGCAGGGGGTAACGGAGGGATTTTTGGACCCTCATTATTTACAGGCGCTACACTGGGTTTTGTTTTCGTCCATTTTATGAATAGCCTGAATATTGTTACATTGAATGAGGCTAACTTTATTGCAGTTGCCATGTGCGGACTCGTTAGCGGTGTATTGCATGCCCCTCTCACAGGCATCTTTTTAATTGCTGAAATTACAGGCGGTTATGTCTTGTTTGTGCCGCTTATGCTAGTATCTTCTATATCATATTTTACTACCCGCTATTTTGAGCCCAACTCTATTTACTATAAAGTACTTGCGGATAAAGGGCTTCTCATTAAAGACAAGGATGAGGAGTTGCTTAATCAAATGAACTTGAGTGCACTTATTGAAAACGATTTTTCCAAGCTAAGACCCAATCAAACCCTTAGTGAGCTGGTTCAGATAGTTGCCTCATCCAAGCGGAATATTTTTCCTGTAGTTTCTGCAGATGAAGAATTAGAGGGTATCATTATGCTTGATGATATCCGAAGCATTATGTTTGAGCGTGACAAGTATGACAAGGTTAGAGTGAAGGACTTGATGAACGCACCACCTGCAATAGCTTATCAGCAGGAAACAGTATTACAGCTAATAAAAAAGTTTGAAGACCATCAAATATGGAATATTCCCATTTTGCATGAGAATCGTTATGTAGGGTTTATTTCCAAGTCGAGCCTGCTAAGCAAGTACCGTGAGCAGTTGATGAGTAAAACAGAAGTATAAAAACTGTTTGGCTATTTTGATTTTAAAGTGCAGGTTACCATCTTGTGGTCGCTAAATTCAAAAGGCTTTGCATAATAATTAAAAGCATCTAGCGAAGCGTCAAATAAAATATAATCTATTCTCAAAGAAGGAGCATTTCCGGTATATGTTCTACCCAAGCCACTGGCTGCTTCTATAAATGCATCTTTTAAATTTCCCCTTACATGATGATACGCGTAGGAGGTAGGGGAGTCGTTAAAATCTCCGCAAACAATAACCGGATATGGCGATCGCTCAATAAACAGCTGAATAGTTTCTGCTTGTTTGGCTCTTTTTAAAAATGCTGTTTTTAGTTTGTACGTAATACTCTTATAACCGGATACCACAGTATCATTTTCGAAATCAAATTCCTTTACAGCCTTGTATTCCTTTTCTTCAAACCTGATTGATTGCAAATGGGTATTAATGATGCGATACGTTTGCTCGCCCACCTTTATATCTACAAATATGGTATAGTTATCGCTGTGTTCATCGCGCTCTACTATGCCGGAATCAATGATTGGGAACCTGGTTGCAATCATAAGTCCGTCTGCGCTTTTATAACCATCTTTCTGACTAAGATTATACGTATAAAAAGCCCCTATTTTCTTATATAATTTTTTAAATGCAGCTCCTTCGGCTTTTGTGTTAAAATTCTCACATTCCTGCAAACACAAAATATCCGGAGCCACCTTATCCAATACTTCAAAAAAGTGATCTGCATCTTCCGGTTTCTTTCCTTCATATGCGCCAAAATATTTCATATTAAAACTAACTACTTCCAGGGCACCATCTTTTTCACTAAGCTTTTTGGCATTGAGTTGAACATATTTAGGGATGTATGAATAACCCATGGCAATAACCATTAGAGACATTAAAAACTTAACCTTAAAAAATAAAATCCAGTAAATACTGAAAAGAATATTGATAATAAGCAATACCGGGTAGGCCAATCCTAAAAATGCAATCGGCCAAAACACAGCCGGGCTGATATAAGGTGCTGCATAAGATAATAGCAGCAGCAATAATGCAATCCCATTAAAGGCAAATACAATGCGATGAACAATAAACATTATTCTTTACTGGCTTTAAATAACATATCCTTTTCATTTTTGGTAAGGCTGTCATATCCGGATTTAGAAATTTTATCCAGAATACGATCAATCTCATCTTGTGAAGGCTTTGCCTTCCATGTTTTAGACTGTGTTTGCTGGTAGTGAATCTTTACTTTTGACTTACCCCTGAAAATGCTCCACCATTTATCGGGCAGCAGTGTTCCATACTTATAAATGTATTTGATGTATAAATATCCAAACAAAGCACCGCCAATATGCGCAATATGTCCACCTGCATTGCCTGAAGGTATACTAATAAAATCGAGTAACACACTTATTAAAGCAATGTATTTAAGCCGAACCGTACCAAAAAATAATAATTGAAAAGGATAATTGGGCAATAAAGTTGCTGCAGCAACAACTACGCTCAATACTCCTGCAGAGGCTCCCAAAGCATAAGTGGTACTAAGTTGGTTTTGAAAAACCGGCAACAATTG
The DNA here is from genome assembly GCA_021299635.1 of Sphingobacteriales bacterium. Classification (GTDB taxonomy): domain Bacteria; phylum Bacteroidota; class Bacteroidia; order UKL13-3; family UKL13-3; genus JAJTFA01. Next base: position 7,208 of record JAJTFA010000002.1, on the reverse strand, counting down.
ATAACACAACATAAAAACCAGACCGCCAAAAACACCTCCGGCAAAATAGGCTTCGTATACCTTGCGGTTTCCTAAGTACTCATGCAACAAGCTACCAATCCAAAACAGCCACAACATATTAAACAGGATATGAAAAAAGCCATCATGTAAAAACATGCAGGTTAACAGGCTCCATGGTTGGCTAATAAAAGTAGTAAAGGAAGCAGGCAGCATTAAATGCGTTTTAAAATGATGAACAGCCATTGCATCTAGCCTGAATAAAAAGGCAAATACATGAAAGATGGCAAAGGTTAGAAATACCGCCACATTAATGATGATGATGCGCTTAATGGCATGATCATTATTACTGAATGTGTATTTTATTTCATTAATTAAATTCATGTTAACCGCTAATAAAACGTATGCCTATTGGTTTTATTCCATATTTTAATCAATATAAAACCAAATAACATTCCACCCAAATGTGCAAAGTGAGCTACATGATCTGTAGGGTTATTGGCTACTCCCTGATATAACTCCAATGCACCATAAATCATTACAAAATATTTGGCTTTAATGGGAAAAGGGAAAAACAACATCATTAATTGGGTGTTGGGAAATAGCATGCCAAAGGCAAGCAATAGTCCAAAAACAGCCCCCGAAGCCCCAACCGTAGGCACATTAATCTTGCGCTGTACCATGGCATCGGTTAATTCTATTGAGCCTTGTATAAGTTGAGGATTCTGTTTCTGCGTTTGCCACTCACGCATAAACGATTGAAAATAGTCATTATCAATCAATGTTGGATCAATTTTTTCCTGAAGCGCTAAAAACGAATCATATCCGGGAGAAGAAATATATCCGGCAATGGCCTGCTTTATTTGCATTACCTCAAATGCATTTACACCAATATGCAAGGCTGCTGAACCGAATGCAGTAACAAAATAATAAATGAAAAAACGTTTTGGCCCCCAATAGTTTTCCAGCACATTGCCAAACATCCACAAGGAAAACATGTTGAAGAACAAATGCATGAATGAACCATGCATAAACACATGGCTGATGAGCTGATAGGGTTTAAAAAATTTAGATTCTGGATAATACAGGCCCAAGGTTTCATTGAGGTTGATAATGCCCCTATCGGCCAAAACCACATAAGCCAAAAAGCAGAGGCCGTTTATGATGAGCAAGTTTTTGACCACCGCAGGTAAAATAGAAAAATCAGACAATCTGTGATTACTCATGTGCTATTATTTTATGCGACCTGTATGTTTCAAAAATAAAAAACATCTGCCGAAGACAATCGACAGATGTTTCAACCATTTGCGCAGGATGTATTAACCCAAATACGCTTTTAATATTTTACTTTTTGATGATTTACGCAACCTTCTCAGTGCCTTTTCTTTTATTTGACGTACACGCTCGCGTGTTAAGCCAATTTTCTCACTGATATCCTCTAAAGTATGAGCCGGGCCACCATCTAAACCATAATAGTATTTCAATACATCTCTCTCTTTTTCTGAAAGGGTAGAAATAACGCGGTTAATTTCTTTTTGTAATGATTCATTAATCAGTTGCACATCAGGACGCGGCTCATCGTTGCTATCCAAAATACCCAATAAGGTATTGTCTTCTCCATCAGTTAATGGTGCATCAATAGACAAATGACGACCGGTTGAACGCAGGGCGTTTTCCACTTCCTGCAAAGGTAAATCCATTTCAACAGCAATCTCTTCTACCGTTGGCTCACGCTCTAAGCGTTGTTCTAACTTAGCAGCTACACTACCAATACGACCAATAGAACCTACTTTGTTTAAAGGCAAACGCACTATACGGCTTTGATCGGCCAATGCCTGAAGAATGGATTGACGAATCCACCAAACGGCATAAGAAATGAATTTAAAACCACGGGTTTCATCAAATCTTTTTGCTGCTTTTATAAGGCCCAAATTGCCTTCGTTAATTAAATCGCCCAGTGTTAAACCTTGATTCTGATATTGTTTTGATACCGAAACCACGAAACGCAGATTGGCATTTACCAAGCGCTCCAAAGCTACCTGATCGCCTTCGCGTATCCTGCGCGCCAATTCCACTTCTTCCTGTGCATCAATCATTGGAACTTTGGAAATCTCGTTCAAGTATTTATCCAGCGATTTGCTTTCGCGGTTGGTAAATTGTTTTGATATTTTAAGCTGTCTCATATTGTATTAATCGCCTCTTCTTTTCTAAAGGATTGCAAATTTAGGGGAAATATAAAAGATTTTCATTAAACGGCAACTGATTTTTAGATTTCTTATGTAAACGCTTTGGCAGGGTAAAAGTTGCACCACCCCAAAAAGAAAGTTTGTTTAGCTAAACAGGTGAAATACAGCTAAGCTGCTCAGATAAGCCAGGGCGGTCATATACACAAACTGTATGGAGGCCCACTTCCAGCTGCGTGTTTCGGTTTGCACCACTGATATGGTACTCATGCATTGCAGGGCAAAGGCATAAAATATCATCAGCGACCAAACTGTTGCAAGGGAATATTTGGGCTTACCCGTCTGATTATCAAATTCACTACCCATTTTTGCACGAATATTGTTGAGGTCTTCAATATCACCGCCTACGCTGTAAATGGTGCTCATGGTGCCAACAAAAACCTCTCTGGCTGCTAGTGAAGTAATAAGGGCAATGCCAATTTTCCAGTCGAAACCAAGCGGTTTTATTACAGGCTCAATCCACTTTCCAAAAACGCCTGCATAAGATACTTCCAGTTTTTCTGCATCCTTCATGGTTGCAAGTTCTTCAGCCGTCTTACCGGAGCCTGCATCCATGGACATTTGCAAATACTTGGCTTCCACGGCCCGCATGTCATCTCTTGGTCCAAAAGAGGCCAATGCCCACAGGATCACTGAAACTGCAACAATGATTTTGCCCGCACCCCAAACAAAGGCCTTTCCTTTATCAAACAAGGTAATCAGAATATTACCGGCCAGCGGCAGCTTATAGCCAGGCAGTTCCATCATGAAATAATTTTTTGTTTCTGATTTAATAAATTGCTTAAATAAAAAGGCACTAAACAGCGCTGCACCAAAGCCAACCAGGTACATTAGCATCATAACAATGCCATGTAGGTTAAAGGGGCCCCATTCGGCTTCTTCCGGCACGAGCATAGCGATCAACAAAGTATAAACCGGCAAACGTGCAGAGCAGCTCATTAAAGGAATAACTAAAATGGTTATCAATCGTTCTTTTTTGTTTTCTATACTGCGAGAGGCCATTATGCTGGGAACAGCGCAAGCCATGCCGCTAATAAGTGGTACAACGGATTTTCCGTTCATGCCAAAAGGCCGCATGATGCGATCCATAATAAATCCCACTCGTGCCATATAGCCCACATCTTCCAGTATGGCAATAAAAGCAAACAAGATGATGATTTGAGGCAAAAACACCATTACCCCGCTAAGGCCTGCAAGTATGCCATGCACCAACAAATCATTGAGCACACCTGCGGGCAGGGTATCTTCTACCCATTGAGAGGAGACTAAAAAGCCTTTCTCAACCCAATCCATTGGGTAAGTACTCCAGGAAAAAATAGCCTGAAAAACCAAAAATAATAACCCTAAAAATATGGCAATGCCCCATATACGATGGGTAAGTATTTTATCTGCCTGCGCAGTTATTGATTTGAGCTTGCTATTTGCTTTTTCCCTGCGGCTTTTACGCACAGCCTCATCAATGATATGATAGCGCGCCAGTATTTCTTTTTCCTGAAAACCCCGTGTATCAAAAGCATATTTCTCAAAACAGGTACGAATTTGCCTGGCTTTGGTATTTAGCAATACCGATGCGTTAATCGCATATTGCAATGCTGCATACGTATTTCTTTTATCAGTTATTTCACATACCTCATTTAGCAACTGTTCATTTACTCCGCTTAAAGAATAGTAGGTGTGTTTGCTGTAATTCTGCTCGTTTAGCAAATGCGCTTTAATTTCAGCTATGCCTTTTCTTTGCCTGGCATTGATGGGCACTACAGGCACCTGTAACGCATCTGATAAAAGTTGAACATCATAAAAAACGCCCCTACGCTCTGCAATATCTGTCATGTTTAGGGCAAGTATTACAGGCACGCCTAAATCTGCCACCTGAGTAAGCAGCAGCAGGTTGCGTTTAAGGTTAGAAGCATCGGCAATAAAAAGCACGAGGTCCGGAAAATCTGTTTCTGCTTTATTGCGCAGAATTTCATAAGTAACCAATTCATCAGCTGATTTGGGATATAGGCTATAGGTTCCGGGTAAATCAATGATTTGCGCCCGTGTATCTGCATTAAGCCTGGTATAGCCGGTTTTCTTATCAACCGTGGTGCCCGGAAAATTGCTTACTTTTTGATTAAGACCGGTAAGGGCATTAAACAAAGATGTTTTGCCGCTGTTGGGATTTCCTACCAGTGCTACGGTTATTTCCTGCTTCACGTTTTACTTAATTCAGTTTTATTTCAATATTTTCAGCATCCTGCAGGCGCAGGCACATTTTATACTCGCCTACGCGAATGGCAATAGGGTCGCCAAAAGGGGCAATGTTTTCAAGCGCAACCTCTTCACCGGGTAATAAACCCATTTCAAAAAGTTTAAGCGAAAGGTCTTCTCCCAACACTTCAGAAACCACAGCGGTTTGACCAAATTGCAATTCAGACAGTTTCATTTTTTTTGAGTAACAGAAAAGCCTGCGGGGCCTCTACAGTTAAGGCTACGAATGTAAAGGATTTTTCCTTTTGATGAATAATTCATAAAAATCAGCGTTATTAGCACCATGTCCAAGCCATTTATCAGCGGGTTTACCATTGTGCGCAATGCCATTAAGTATGACTACCCCATTGTGGAATCCATACTGAGTATACTTCCTGTTGTTGATGAATATATTGTTGCAGTTGGCAAGAGTGAGGATGATACGTTAGGCCTTATTCAATTAATCGGGTCTCCTAAAATAAAAATAATTGAAACCGTGTGGGACGATAGTTTACGCGAAGGTGGAAGGGTGCTGGCCGTTGAAACCAATAAAGCCTTTGCAGCTATTAACCCTAAAGCCGACTGGTGCTTTTACTTGCAAGGTGATGAAGTAGTGCATGAGCAATACCACCATGAAATAATTGAATCTTGCAAACGGTTTAAAGATGATGAAGCGGTTGAAGGATTGTTATTCGGCTATGTGCATTTTTATGGCAGCTATGATTTTGTAGGAGATTCACGTAAATGGTATCGCAATGAAGTGCGCATTATTCGAAACATTAAAAACATAAAAAGTTACCGCGATGCACAAGGGTTTAGAATAAATGACAGAAAGCTGCAGGTTAAAGCCATTGCGGCAAAAGTATATCATTACGGTTGGGTAAAAGACCCACGCTCACAACAGGAAAAACAGAAAAGTTTTCATAGAATGTGGCATGATGACGAATGGGTAAAAAAAAATGTGACACAAGCCGATGCGTTTGATTACTCTGCTATTGACTCCTTACAAAAATTTACCGGAACACATCCTCAGGTTATGAATGAACGGCTGAAGCGCATGAATTGGCACTTTGATTGGGATAGCAACAAAAAGAAGTTATCGGTTAAAGAAAAAATATTAAAAGCGATTGAGAAATTAACCGGAGTTAGACTGTTTGAATATAAAAATTATACCCTGATATAAATAGCGGTAAATAAAGGCACAATTAAAGTATGGCTATTGATGCCTGTGGCTCATAATCAACAATGCGATTAGCCACTATTTCAATTAACTTTTGTTTTACGTGCGGAGTGTATGAAACCGTTTCATCTGTTTTTTCAAAAGGATGAAAAAGCAGCCGGATTGATTAAACACATCTTTATAATGCTTAATAGGCACCACCTTCGGATTTCCTAGTTTGCTTAAGATTTGCAACGTGCCGGGATGCGTAAGAATATCTTCTTCGATATATACAAAAGTATTAAACATCTTTCAGTTCATTAAGCAATTGAAGTAGCACGTTACTCTTATCTTTCTTTTGTTTTAAAAGCCGAGCCCGGACAAAAAGGAACTACAAACTCCAGCAATATATTGTGGGGAAAAGCCAAACAGGGCGCATTGGATGCCAAGTTTTCTGCACGTACGGATGGACCTGACGAACAATACGGCACAATGACCTTTATATTTAAGTTTAAAACTTAAAGGCTGAACTTTTTTAGGACAAACATCTAGCAACTCTATCTCCCAATTTTACTGTTTTAAATATGCACACAACCCTCAAAAGCTTATTCCCTATATTCCATAGTATACGCAGATAAAGCAATTTTCTTATCGAATCTCCAATAATCAAAATCAAGTAAAATAAATGCCATTTATTTATATATAAATAGCTTCAAGTAGTTGTACAACAAACAGTGAAGAAGAAAATCTGTATGATACATGTACAAAATATGCTACTTAATAATTGATGCCGGTTCTATAATTTTTGCAACATATTAAACCAACAATACTCTACTACGCTAGGGTACAAACATTAAAGAAACCTACTACTATACTAAGTTAGCACTGTATATCGCGGAATAGGTTTACGATGAGTGTAGCTAAAAAAATTGGGCAACCGGAAAAATCCAATTGCCCAATAAAGTACAAATTGAAAAAACTAAACTTACTCTTTACTTATTTTACTAAATGTATCAACACCATTAACTGTTACTTGCACGAAATAAACTCCGTTAGGCAGATCAGTGAGCTGAATAACCGGATGAAGTGTTTCAGGACTGCTGTTTAATACAACTTGACCCATTGAATTGTAAATTACAATGCGTTGAATTTTGTGTTCCGCATTGATGTTTAAGATATTGTTTACAGGATTTGGATGAATACCTACACGCTCAGGGAAAGCTGAAGAAAGAGACGTTTGCATTTTTTTACTGAATAAAACATTATCAATATAAACAATCGATGAACCGGATGGCACACTGGCAAAAATAAGTTGTGCTATATTGGCTTTAGTGGTAAGACCTGTGAAAGCAGATATTGGTACTGATATATGATTCCATCCGTTTAGTGATGGCGTTATTGAAAGTTCATGCTCCTTATCATCTCCTCCGCCATAAGAAGTATCTGCACCAAAATCCACAAGCTTGAATTTAAATGTTGTAGAATTTGGAGTCCATAAATCAAATTCGAACGAATCCATTGCAGTGATATTAAGACGTTTTGTAATCATTTCAATGCCAACAAAATCTAATCCTGAGTAC